>JAQGOP010000004.1 GCA_028293545.1 Verrucomicrobiota bacterium
GGTATTCTTTTCGTGTGTTTCGTGTATTTCGTGGTGCCTCCCTCCGACGAAGACGTAAGTGGTGCCAGAGGCCCGGACTGAACAGGCGCGCCCTGAAACTGTTACGCTCGACCACTCGGCCCGTAAACATCGAGGATCGAAGGAAGTGGTGCCAGAGCCCGGGATTGAACCGGGGACCAAAGGCTTATGAGTCCTCTGCTCTACCACTGAGCTACTCTGGCGAACACTTTTCGGTCGACACTTAGACTCGAAATGACCGGCGGCTATTACGCTTTGCTGAAAAGAGGTGACAAGCAATTTCGCCGATCGCCTAAGACTAAAGACCGTAGCCGCCACGCCACCCGCTGGGCAGAGCCGCGAGCGTAGGTCGGCAACTTGGCGGGCACTGAAGACGCCCGGCTCTCTTTCAACAATTCTGCTGTGGTTCAAACGCCGCGCTTGAATTTCACATTGTTCGCTCGGTTGTTGTAGAAGTAGACGTGTAACTCCGGAATTTCCTCGGCGGGCATGGTGCCGCCGACGTCGGGTCGAACGGTAATGTTGATCCTATTCCTCAGGTCGATCCCGCCCGCAGGTATCCGGTCACCGGCGCCGACCGCACCCGTGCTCCCGTTGCTTCTTGTTTGGGAGACTTCGATGCGAGGAGCGCCCAGGGCCGCCGTCGGTGCGCTCGCTTGGAAATTCATGTAAATCCATATCTTCGTGCCGTCGGGAGCGACCGTGACACGGTCCGGTTTGCCGAGGGAAATGTAGACCATTTCCGATGTGAATCCGTAATCGAGCCAGCCGTCTTGGATGATCTTCTGCTGTTCCGGCGTAGCGGCGGCGTACGCGGAAGAGTTTTGCTTGATTCGACTTGAAACCGAGTCGACCTGGCAACCGGTCAGAAAAACCAGCGCGCCTAACCCGAGCACGCGAAGCCCAAACGAGGAACATGGGGTGATATTCATCAGGGTTGTCCTTAGTTTCAGCAACGGGTCCGCAGCAACAGGATTCAGCTTCTGGCCCGCTCCGCAGCCTTCTCCAGAGTGGTCACAAAGCATAAGATCACTTTGCGTAAACCGTCGATGGTCCTGGCGCGGCAGAAGCCGTAACCAACCTAAGGCATCGCTCGCCCTTTTTGGAAACCGCTATGACGACTTAATCTTTTTCGAGAGCTGCGCGCAGACGACGACACATCGTCATTCCGCTTGTTTGTCCGCGAAGCCCATCTGCGCCCGGAGGATGTCATGCAGCGTGATGACCCCGGCGACGCCGCCAGCCGAGTCGGACACGATGATCAGCCCGCTCGGTGAATTCACGATGCTCGTCGCGACATCCCGCACCGAGGTCCCCGGAATGCAGCAGACCGCGGCCTCCAGCACGGGGGTTCGCGTTTCCCGGAGCGCTTGCGTCATTTCCGATCGGGTCAGCACTCCGGCCAATCCCTGGGCATTTACCACGGGAAAACGGTCATGGGAATAGTTCGCCAGCACCTCTGCCAGTGTCGCCGGAGACAGATCGCGCACGACCACCGGCGAGAAATTCGCAATCCTGCCGGCAGGCAATTCCATCCACGTGCGGAGGCTCCGGGGCGGAACATGATGCTCGATGTGCCGTCCGTCCTGCTCGAGCACCGCTTCGTAGAAATTCTCGCGCGCCATCGTGCGGGCGACGACCTGGCTCACCAAGGCGCCAAAAACGAGCACCGGCACAAGCGAAAATTCATGGGTCATTTCGAAAACGATCAGTATGCCTGTGACCGGCGCACGCACCACGGCGCCCAGACAGGCGCACATTCCCACCACCGCGAGAGCGACATGATCAGCTTGGCTCAGGGGATGCACCCACTGCGCGAGGCCCGCGATGACGCTCCCGGTCATCGCGCCAAAAAAAAGCGTGGGGGCGAAGATGCCGCCGCAGCCGCCGAGACCGTAGCACCACGCCGTGGCTGCAAGCTTAGCGACAAGAAGCAGCGCCGCGATTTCCCAGACCAGCCGGCCGTCCAAGGCGAGCGACAGGTCCTCGTAGCCGAGCGAGAACACTCCCAGATGACCGGTAAAAACAAACACCGTGGCGCCGATCGCCCAGACCCCGATGCCTCCGAGCATCACCCGAAACCAAGCCGGCAACCGCCGCGGATGCTGGTTCAGGGCGCGAAGCCCCAGGGATAATTTCTGGAAGGCGCCGCCGGCCAGGGCGGCCGCGGCCGCCACGACCGGAGTGAGCGCGTAACCAATCCAGTGGGGAGCACCTTGGCCGTGCAGCAGAAAAGCCGGCTGGGCGCCCAGGAGTCCGTGGGCGACGAGCGCTCCCAGCACCGCGGCGAGGAGCACGCTGCCCAGCATGTGGCTGTTCAGGTCACCGATGATTTCCTCAAGGACGAAGGTCACCGCGGCAATGGGGGTATTGAATGCGGCCGCCAGCCCGGCCGCGGCTCCCGCCGCTGTCGCGGAGCGACGTTCGTTTTTCGGAGTGCCGAGCAATCCCGACAACTGCGAGGCGAGACCGCCCGCGAGCTGGACCGACGGGCCTTCCCGCCCGAGGCTGCTGCCACCGCCCACACTGAGAGCGCCGCCGAGGAACTTCACCCACACCACGCGCCAGGGTACGTAGCCAAAATCTTTCCAGAACGCCAACTTGAGCTGAGGTATGCCGCTCCCCGCCGCATCCGGGCAAAAATGCGTGAGGAGCCATCCGGCAATCCCGGAGGTAAGCACAACGATGAGAAAACTGCCGAGAAGAAACGTGGAACGCGTTCCCGCCGCGAGCCGCTCAATTCCTTGGCTATATATGAGATGAATTGCCCAATGAAATAGGACTGCGGCCAGGCCCGCCGCCAAACCTAAGATCACCGTGACCACGACGGGCCGGGCGCGGGCGGGCAACCGCTGGATCATTCGCGAAGCGAAGGTGGCAATCATTGCCCGAACATTGCTCCGACCCGCGTATTTTCAATGATCGATCCCGCGTTTCTTTGCGGCTATCAGTCGTCAGGCGCCGGAGTGAGCTTGGCCAAGAGCGCTGGCTACAAACGAACTGTTCGTCGGTCGTTTGATGGGCGGAAACAGCCAAGGGCCGGAATAAGGGCGCAGCGAGACTGCGCCCTCCTTCGCGATCATGGCAGTTGGTAGACTTCGACGAGCGTGATGCCCGACGTGTTGCCGGCTCCGTTCACCAGTGCTGAATAGGTTCCCGGCGCCAGGGTGAGGATGATGGCACTGTCGTCGGAACCCGCTTGGAACGGGAACGCGCCAATTGAAACGGCTGCGGCCGCGAGCGCCGCGGGATCGGATGCCGTTCCCCAGCCTTGGTTCGATCCGATGAGCACGCCGTTCGAGTAGATGTTGAGCTGCGGTTTCTGCAGCGCACCCGACACACCGAAGCCGGCCAGCGCCGGACCGACGCCCCGGATGAGCACCTTCGCGGGCTGTGGTCCGCTCACACAGAACCCAACGATGGCCGTGTCGTCCCCCGCCCCCGTGTGCACGCGCGCGGAAAGATTCGCCAGTTGCCCGGCGCCGTTGTCGAGCTCGTAGGCCTCCGCGAGCGCGATCCCCTCAGCCGCAGTCGCGCTCGTGATCACGACCGAATACGTGCCAGGCAGGAGGTCGAGCAACAGGGCTGAATCGGCGGAACCCGTGGCGAACGGAAATGCCCCGGCCATCGCGGCGGCGGAAGCCACCGCAGCCGGATTCGCGACGCTGCCCCAACCCGTGTTGCTTCCAATCGCCGTGCTGCCGGAATAAACCGTCAACCGCGGCTGGGCCAGCGCAGTGGGAATGCCGTATTGGGCGAGCGTGGGTCCGACGGCGCGCACGAGCAGCTGCTTCGTTACGCCGGGCTGGCCGTTGACCACCAAGCCCAGGATCAGTGCGGAATCGCCCGCGGCCACGTGCGCGCGTCCCGATACATTCGCGAGCCGCGACGCTGAGATCACGATCGCCGGCGCACTCGTCACCGCGCCTGCGGCGTTGTTCACGACCACCGTATATGTACCGACGATCGTCGCGGCGTAGTTCGCCGAATTCGCACCCACGATGAGGACACCGTCACGATACCATTGGTATCCCAATGGAGCCGTGCCGAAAGCGGTCACGCTGAGATTGACTGAACCGCCGTAGGTCAAAAGTTGTCCCGCAGGCTGGAGCGCGATGGACGGCGCCTGTACGGGCGGCGCTCCTCCGGTAATCGTCAACGTGCCACTCGTCGCCCCGCTATAGTTGGGATCCGTGATCGTCGCGAACACCGCATAACTTCCCGCCGCATTCGGCGCGGACGCGCTGCCGTTATACGTGACGTACGTCGCGAGTCCGCTTGGCGCCGTCGTGGCCGTGGCCGGCTTTGCCGAACCATCGAATGCAGCCGTGAGGTTGGAAAGCACCACCGAGGCCGTGGCGGGAGCGACGGCGACACTTTGATTTGCGGTCACGGCGGAGAAACTGGCGTTGCCGGCCTGCGCGGCCTGCACCGTCACCGATCCGGCGCCGGTGATCGTCACCGTGTTTCCCGAAATGCTCGCCGGGCCCGAGAGGATTGCGAACGTCACCGGCAAACCGGAGCTCGCCGTGGCGCCGATAGTGAAAGGCGCGTCGCCGAAAACGTGACTCGCAATCGGCGGGAACGTGATGGTCTGCGCGGCCGTGCCGACATTGAGAGTGACCGTCGCCAGGTTTGAGAACACGTAACCGTCGAACGCCACATAGGTCAGCGAATCGCCACCGGTGAATCCACCGGAATTATATGAAAGGTTCGCGCCCGTCCCGGTGAGCGTTCCGCTGGCGGGAGCGCTGGCCGTGATGTACGTCAGCGCATCGGAGTTTCCGTCGGTGGCGGACAAAGTGATCGGCGTCGCCACGCTCGGCGCGACTGAAAGTGATTGGTCGACCGCGACCGGCGCGAGATCGGCGAGCGTGGCGCGGAAGATCAAGCCGGAGTGCGTCGCCGTCCCATAGGTCATGCCGTAGAAATCACCGTTCGAGGCCTGCACCAGCGCGGTCGGGATGTAGCCGTCGCTGTCGCCACCCGTGAAGGCGTAGAGCTCGCTGTAGCCGGTGCCGTCTTCATTCACGCGGAACAGCGATCCGTTGCCGATGGTGCCGCCGCCGTAATAAGCGTTGCCGCCGTTGGTCGCGCCGTAGAGCGAGCCGTTGGCCGCCTTGATCAGTTTCACGCCGGGAAAACCGCCGTCGTAATTGCCGCCGGCGAAAGTGCGGATGACACGGTAGCCGCTGCCGTCGGGGTTCAGCTTGAAGACGCAGCCGTAGTCGGAAACCCCGCCATAGAAATTAATAAATCCGTAAGCCGTGCCATAGAGCGCGCCATCGGAGCCCTGGATCAAGCGACTGCGCGAATCAAAGTCCCCCTGCCCGCCGGTGAAATTGTGCACGATGGAATACGCCGAACCGTCGCGCATCAACCGGAAGACCACGCCGGCGCCGACCGTGCCGCCATTGCGCGTGGTGCCGTAGAGGCGTCCGTCGTTGGCTTCGAAAACGCCGCCGTTCGGATTCATGCCGTCGGACACCGACCCGGGCGCGCTGAAAGAATAGAGGAGCGTATAGCCGCTGCCGTCGAGATTGACCTTGAATACAGTGCCCGCGAGCGCGGTTCCACCGTAATAGGTTGTTCCATAGAGTGCGCCGTCGCTCCCTTGGACCAGGCGCCCATGCGGGCTCCCGCCATCACTCGCTCCATTGGTGAACGAATGCAGCACGGAATACCCGGCGCCGCTGCGCTGGATCTTGAAAATGGTGCCGGAGTTCGAAGCGCCGCCGTTGGGCGTCACGCCATAAAGCGCGCCGTCGGTCGCTTCCACGAGCCCATCGCTCGGCAAAGCGCCGTCGCCCGCGCCGAGGAAACTGTGCAGCACCGCGAAACCCGAGCCGTCGGGCTGGATCTTCATCACCGTGCCGTTGCCCGCCGAGCCGCCCGCCGAGGTCGTGGCGTAAAGGGTGCCGTCGCTAGCTTGGATGAAACCGTCCAACGGCGTGCCGCCTTCGTCGGCGGCCCTGGGAAGAATGAACGGCGTTGTCGCGCCACTGCCGTCGAGATTGAGTTTATAGATCGCGCCGGGCCCGAGGCTGCCGCCCACGAACGGCGTGCCGCCAAATCGCGAGGCGCCATAGAGCGCGCCGTCGCTGGCTTGGATCATCGCGGACGCCGGCATCCAGGCGTCGGTGTTCCCGCCGAGGAAACTGCGCAGGACCGTATAGCCGGTTCCATCGAGATTTATTTTATAAACGCTCCCGCGGAAAGCGGTGCCGCCGTCCTGGGTCGCGCCGTAGAGTTTTCCATCATTTGCCTGGATCACACCCGGCTCCGGCGATCCGGTCGTGGAAAACGAGTGCACGATGGTATAGCCGGAACCGTCGAGGTTGAGTTTGTAGAGGATGCCCAGTCCGGGAGTGGTGCCGTAGAGCGCGCCGTCGGTTGCCTGGATGAGACGTTTCTTGGGATTCACGCCATCGCCGGGGACACTCTGGAAGGAGTGGAGGATCGTATAACCCGAGCCGTCGGGATGGAGCTTGAAGACCACGCCGGCCGCGAACGCGCCGCCGCCTTGGGCGACGCCGTAGAGATTGCCGTCGTTGGCCACCGTCAACTCGGCGAGCGGCGTGGATCCGTCAGTCGTGCCGCCAGCAAAGGAATGCAGGATCGTGAAGCCCGAGCCATCGGTGGCCATTTTATAGATCGTGCCGAGATTGGAAGTGCCGCCCGCATACGTGGTGCCGTAGAGCAGGCCGGACGGCCCCTGCACCGGCACGCAGAACGGGCGCGAGCCATCGGTGGAGGAACCCGTGAACCGGTGGAGCACCGAATAGCCGGTGCCATCGGGCTGGAGCTTGAAGAGCGTGCCGACATGGTTGTTGCCGCCCTGGTCGGTGCTGCCGTAGAGCGCGCCGTCGCTGCCGACGATCACACCCCAGGGCAGGTTGCCGTCGGAGCCCCCGATCGTGGTGAACGTATAAAGGACGGCGTAGCCGGAGCCGTCGGGACGGACCTTGAAGACGGTGCCCACGGAGTTGGCGCCTCCCTGGTAGGTCGCCGCGTACAAAAATCCGCCCGGGCCCTGGACGGGCGACGCGAGAGGTTCGCTGCCGGAGCGATCAAATGTCTTGAGCGCGGTGAAATTGGGCGAGATTGCCTGCGCTGTCGGGATGAGCGGAATCGCAGCAAGGCAAGCGAGGGCGAAGTGGCGGAAGCAGGAGCGGAAGAGGTGCATGATAGGGCTTTCATGACCAATTGCGGGATCCGTCCGTGACGATTACACGGATTTCAAAATTATCCCCGAAAAGTACCCGCGGCGGCGCAGCTGAACCCCAATCCCGAAAACCCCGAACCACCGGCCCTTCCATGAACTCGAATCAACGCGGGTGCGGAAGGTCCGGCGCTCACACGGTCGCCTCGGGAAAATAAAGCCGCACGGAAGTCCCAAAGCCGATCACGGTCTGCACATCCGCGAACCCGCTGTGGCGGTTGAGGATGTTGCGAACCGTGGGCAGCCCGAGGGGAGCCCCCTCGCCCTCGGGCTGCGGTTTTTCCGCCGGATCCCACATACGATCCACTGTCTCCGGCGAAATTCCTGTGCCCGTGTCGTCAACGCGGAGGACGACGAATCGTCCCGGTCGCGCGTGGCGAATCGTCCGAGCCACCTCGGCACTGAGCACGCAGTTCTCGGCCCCCACCGTGAGCGTGCCGCCATCGGGCATCGCTTCGCGGGCATTGACGGAGAGATTGAGGAGCGCCTGGCAGACTTCGCCCGATATCGCCTGAACCGGCCAGAGCGGCGACCTGATCGCCTGATTGATTTTCACGTTGGGCGGGAACGACTCCGTGATGAAGCGGCACACGTCGCGGAGGATGCGCTCGAACGTCTGCACGCGGGACTCGGGCGTTCCCTGGTGGGCAAACGCGAGGATCTGCGCGACCAGCGATGCGGCGCGGCGGGTGCTTTTTTCCAGGGTATCGAGAATGCGCCTTCCGGGCGCCCCCGGAATCGAATCCCGGAGGATCGGCACCGCCATCAGCATCGGCGAAAGCATGTTGTTCAGGTCGTGGGCTGCGCCGGCCACGAGGAGGCCCATGTTTTCCAGGCGTTGGAGCCGCTCGGTCTGCTCGCCGATCTGGCGCCCCACTTCGCGCACCGCCTCCAGCGAAGCGGCCTGCGCGCGCCGAACCTGTTCGTCCCGGTTTCGCTGTTCGCGGGCGCCGGTGTCGTCGACAATCCGGTGCAGGGCGCCGCCGAGGCGTTGGATCTGGCCTTTCGGCACGTAATCGAGCGCGCCGTGCTGCAACGCCTGGGCCGCGCGATCCTCGCCGATGGTGCCGGAATAAAAAACAAATGGCAGGTTCGGCACACGCTCCTTGGCCAGGTCGAGGGCTTCGAGGCCGTTGAACGACTCGAGGGAGAAATCGGAGACGATGAGATCGAACTTCTGCCGCTGAAGTTCGCCGAGGAACGCAAAGCGACTCGATACGACCGTGAGCCGGCTGCCGGGAAATTCCTTCGCCAACAACTGCCGCACCATCTCGGCCTGGATGCGGTCGTCCTCGAGGTGCAGGACGCGAAGGCCCCCGGCCGGGAGTTTTTCCCCGGGCGCGTTCATTCCCGGCCCCGAGTCGGGGAAACTGTCGCGCGAGTTGGAATCGTTCGTTGACATCACCAGAAAAAGTAATCGTCGCCGTCCTTGAAGAAGCGATCGGACGGCGGGCGCAGGGCGAAGCGCCACACCGTCGCGTAGGCCGCCCACGGGCCGGGGATATCGCGGTCGGCGACGACGGCGGGCATGGCCATCGCGCCCGAGGGCTTGCTGCGCAGCCGGCGCAGGAAGGATTCGTGGCCAGCTTCGGAGGCGAAGTAGAGGCAGCGGCGCTCGAAGAGATCCGAGGGCGCGCGTTTCGCGCCGGAAACGAACGCGAGCCAGGAGGAACGCAGCACCCACTCGTGGCGCGCGAGCTCGACGACGGCGCGCTCGCAGGCGGCGCCGAACGATTCCTCGGCCGCGTGCCCGTAGGCGTAGCCGCCGTATTCGGTGCGGGCAAAAGTGATCACGGTCACGCCGCCGAAGGGGCCGTCGATCGCGACCGCCGAAACGCCGGGCCAGTCCGTTTCGAAAAGACGACCTTCCGCGCAACCTTCCCACCAGGAGATGAGGCTGTAGCGTTCGACCGCCTCGAGCATGGCCTTGCGGCGCGCGTTCGTCCGGCGGATCCCGGGAAAGGCCGACATGCCGTTGGAAGACGGGTCGACATCGAAGCCGAACTCCGCGGCCCGCGGCGAGCGCACGACGGAATGAAACGCCCAGCGTTCGAGGGCTTCCGACACCGCCATGTGGCGGGCAACGCTCGCGCGCGGATGGGTTCCGCTGCCGTCGGCGTCGCTGTAAATACTGAGGGAGCGCCGCGGCGTGAGACCGGCGGAGAGCCTGGCATTCGCCTGGATCATCCGCCGGCCACACACCGGAAACACCCCCGACTCAATCCGGTCCACGGGCCCGCCATGCACAGCGAGAACATTTCGATACCTCAATGCAGCTAGGCTAAGCATGGCGTGCCTCCGGATTATTTTAAGTCACCGTCGCCACCCGTCCCGCCGGCGCACGGCAGACTGCAGGGAGGCGGAGTACCATCCGAGAACACCATGTCGCCGGCTGCCGGGCGCAATTGATGACTGATGGGGTCGAAACGATCAGCGGCCTTGGCGAAGCCAACCGCGAGGAGGAGACTTGAGAGAATCCCGAAGCACAGACGTTTTGTAGAGTTCATAACGACGACGATTTTCAATAGAATCGTTGGGTCCGCGATACGCCTGACTACCGGATTTCCGGTAGATGAGGCCAAGAATGACATCGCCTTCGCCGGGAGGACTGGCCACCAGTTTGAACCACAAAGGTGCCCTTTTTAAGAGACATACGGCCCGCCGCTTTTCGCTCCCAAATCGGGATAGTCTTGGCCGTTTTCGCCTCCATCAGTTTTTCCAGCGCGGCCGACGTCGGCTACCCATTAATCAGAACTTACACGTCCACCGAAATCGGCGGCGATGCGACAAGCTGGGCCATGGCCCAAGATCGAAGGGGTGAACTTTATTTTGGTTCAAATTCCCTCCTGACGTTTGATGGTGATCGGTGGAAAACGAGTTCGCTAAAGGGAGGATATGCGATCCGTGCGCTTGATTTCGGTGAAGATGGTCGCCTGTGGGCTGCGGCCGCGGGCGAGATTGGATGGTTCGAGCGTGACCAAACGGGGGAGTGGGAATTTCACTCCCTGCGCAAGGACCTCCCGGCTGAACACACCGTTGTCGGCGAAGTGTGGCACGTTTGGGCCGAAGGTACGGGCGCCATTTTTGTTTCCGCTGAAAAAATTTATCGTTGGGACGGAAAAAAATTTGAGATTTGGAGCCTGCCCGGTTCGCGAAGGCTTACGGCGATGCGGATCGGACGGGATGTCTACGTTCATCACTCGCCGACCGGCCTTTATAAAATTGAAGCTGGAGGGCCGAAAAAATTTATTGATGCCTCGGTCTTGGGCCGTGCTCCTGTGATCTGGATGGAGCTGGCTCGGAGCGGCTGCGTCATAGCGACGTACGACGGCCTGTTTAACTACCAGAATTCAGTGTTAACGCCGTTCGGGCCGGAAGCCTCCGAAGCTATTCGTCGGGGGTTGTTGATTTCGGTGACAAGAATTTCAGAAGACAAAATTGCGTGCGGTACATTTCGCGGCGGAATCATCCTGGTCAGGAATGACGGCTCCATCGAGCGCACCCTTAACGAGTCCGATGGACTGCCCACCAAATCGATCTATTCGCTTGGTATGGATCGGGAGCGGGCTCTTTGGGCGACATCGAATTCCTGTATTTTTCGAATAGCGATCGATTCCAAGACGGTCGCGTTTGATCGGCGAGGCGGGCTGCCGCCCCAATCAATTCGGACAATTGCTCGATACGATGGTCGCACGTGGGTCGGAACTGACGGCGGCATATTTTCCCTCAAACCCGGCGACCGAACCTTTCATCTCGATCGAAACCTCCTGAATTCGGCTTCGAGCCTCCTATCGACCGAGCATGGATTACTGATGGCGGGCGCCGACGCCGTCGCGAAGCTGGACAACGGGAAATTGGCAACTTTGCGAAAAACCGAGCACGACGCGTTCGCCATTCGTGCTTCGCTCAGATGGCCCGGCGGGATTCTGATTTCCGAGGGCCGTTCTATTCTGTTGGCCGACGGGACCGGCCACAGCCGGGTTCTCGTTACCGATCTGCCGGACATCGTGACGTCGATCATTGAAGATTCGGACGGTAAGCTCTGGTTGGGCACAACGACGAGTGGTTTGCTCGTGGCACAGCCGTCGGAAACGGGGCCCGTCAAAGCATCAATTTCAAAACTTGCCGAACCGATACTCGGTGCAAACAAGAGCGCCTACGTCGCTGGCGACCAGAGCCAGAACGTATTCGTTTTCACAGAGAATGGTGGATGGACCTTAAATAAGGAAGGCACCGCCCTTGTCCCGATCGACAACTTCCCGGCCCGAAAGCTGAGCGCTATTTCCCAGCCCGATTCTTCAGGCGCGTTTTGGGCGGCGCTCGCGCAAACCGAATTTGAAGGGCCCACAATCGGGCAAATATCACACGAAGGACTCCACGTTTTTTGGAAGCCGCATTTTGTTGAAGGCCTGGAAACACTCGGAACGCTTTGGAGCGTTGCCTCCGAGAATGTATCCAACTCGACCTCTGCCTTATGGATTGCGGGCGCGAAAGGTATATTGCGAAACGATGTTCAGTTAGGTCCGAACGCTCCGCGTCCGCGACGACCGCTTTTGTTGGCTCGCGTGACCTCAGACGAATTTAAATCGCCAGCGCCACTTGAAGGTTCCCTGCCCTACTCGACTCGTTCCGTTTATTTCGAATTCTCGGAACCCGAGTTCGCACTGCGTCCTTCCCTTCGCCTTGAAACCAAGATCGACGGGATCGACGACCAATGGGTTCCAGCGGACCCGACGTCGCGTCGGGAACTCACCGCCGTCCGCGATGGAAATTACACGTTCAACGTGCGCGCCGTCGCCGCCACCGGCGCCGTCAGCGAAACGACCAGCCTGAAATTCGAAGTCCTCCCGCCTTGGTGGCGGACCGCCCCCGCGATCGCCGGCGCCCTCCTCGCGCTGCTCCCACTCGGCTATGGCGCCTACCGCCTGCGCGTGCGGTCCCTCCACCGCCGCAATGTCGAGCTCGAGGAGAAGGTGGGCCAGCGCACCGAGCAGCTCGCCTTCGCCAGCGCGGCGAAAACCCAATTTGTGGCCAGCATGAGCCACGACATCCGCAATCCGCTCAACGGCATTGTCGGGCTCGCCCTCGCGCTCGAGGACACCCCGCTCGACCCCAGGCAGCGCGAAATGGTCTCCACGCTGCGCGAATGCTCCACGTACCTCTCCACCCTCGTCGATGACGTGCTTGATTTTGCGAGCATCGAAGCGGGGCACATTGAACTGCGCCCGAGTCCGTTTTCCCCGGCGGAATTGCTCCGCTCGGTCGCAACCACGCTCAAGGCCGACGCCGATTCGCGCGGCGCCATTCTCATCGTCGACGCCGGTGTCGCGCTTCCTGAGTCCCTCCTCGGCGACGCGGGCCGCATCCAGCAGATCCTCGTGAATTACGTCAGCAACGCCCTCAAATACGCCGGCGGCGCCATCCGGATCGGCGCCCGCGTGCCGGTGGAATCCCAAGGTGAAATTGAATTCACCGTGGCCGATGAGGGCGGCGGCATCAGCGCCGAGGAGCAATCAGGCCTCTTCGCGAAATTCCACCGGCTCGAAGGCGCGCAGAAGAGCGCCGTTAAAGGCTCCGGCCTGGGCCTCGCCTCCTGCCGCATCCTCGCCGACCTCATGGGCGGTTCCGTCGGCGTGGCCAGCAGCATCGGGGCCGGCGCGCGTTTTTTCCTGCGCCTGCCCCTGACCATCACCGACGCGCCCGCCGCAGTGCCTGTGCTCGCCGACCTGCCCAACACGACGGTCCTGCTGGTCGAGGATGCCGACTACAATGCCTGGGCCGCCTCCGCAGTCCTCGCCAAGCTCGGCCTCAGGTGTGAACGCGCGCGCAACGGCGCGGAGGCGATCCGCCTGTTCTCCGAACGACGGTTCAACCTCGTGCTCCTCGACCGCAATCTCCCCGACATGGATGGCACCGAAGTCGCGCGCAGAATTCGCACGCTCGAGGAAGACGGCCCGCGGGCCATCCTCCTCGCGGTCACCGCGTATTGTACACCCGAGGACCGCGCGGTCTGCATCGAAGCGGGCATGGATGCGTTCGTGGGCAAGCCCCTCACGCCCGAGAAACTGCGCAAGATCCTCATCGCCGCCGGCCGCCGCCTGCTCACCGCTGCGTCGATGCATGTGGCGCCGCCCGCGTTCGAGCCGGTCATCGACGTCGGCTTGCTCGGTTATATTTCGGACGGAACCGACGAAGGACTCGATGAACAGGTCGAACGCTTCCTGGAAGCCTTGGCCGACGGCGAAGCTCGCCTGGCCGCGGCGGCGCGATCGCGCGATTTCGTGACGCTGGGCGATGCCGCGCACTTCGTCATGTCGCAGGCGCGCATGGTTGGAAGCCGCGCGCTGGCCGAGGCGGCGGCAAGCCTTGAAAGTGCCGCGCTGGCGCGGGATGCCTTTGCCTTTGGCGAGTTCGTCGAGCGCGTGCACCGCGAGGTGCGCGCGGTTACGGCAGCAATGCGTCGGGGTCGGACGCCTGTGCCGACAGCGTGAAGCCGTGCTCGCGCGAGTAGCGCATAAGCTCGGACGTCGTCTGCAGCCCGAGCTTGCGGAGAACATTGAAGCGATGCTTTGAAACCGTCTCGGTCGAGATCTCCAATCGCACCGCGATTTCCAAATCGGTGAGCGGCAAACCAATCAGCGTCAGGATCGCGCGCTCCCGGTCGGTGAGCAGCTTGTCGAACGACTGCGGATCACGATGACGCTGATCTTTGATCCGAACGAAACTCTCGGAGAAATAAGTCCTTCCCTGGCTGACGGCCGTGATCGCGTCTTTCAGCGTTGCGACCGTGTTGGTGTTCTTGTCCACGAATCCGTGGACGCGCCCCTTCTCGGCGCGGAACACAGTGTAGAGGTCGCAATGCGAGGAGAGCACGAGGATGCGCACGAGCGGCGCCGCCTGTTTCAACGCCTCCACGACCCCGAAGCCGTCGAGATTCGGAAGGTGGAGGTCGAGCAGCACCAGGTCCGGCATCGTCTTGATCACCAGCTCGACCGCGGTGCGGCCGTCGCTCGCCTCCCCGACCACGGTATGGCGCAAGTCGCGCGTGCACACTTTGCGCAACACTTCGCGAAACATCAGGTGATCCTCTACAATGACGATTTTCATCAAGCGCGCGATATGCAGGACTGGTAAAAAGGAGATGCCGAATTCGTCAGCAACATTCCAGCATCGCGAGTGCGTTTGTTTCGCCATGACCCCAACTCTACTGATCGGTCAACATTCGCGACTGAACTTCGAGGCTTCCGGGATAGTAAGGCGGAAACAAAATCATCAGGCCTCGCTCATTTTCTTTCAACGAGACGGTCTCGGAACATGCGAGATAACTGCGCCCGGAAAATTCCGTGCGTAATTTTATATTTGCCGGCCCGCTCACTCTCAAATTGGCCGTTGCCGCCGGCTCCAGGGCCACCGATTGCGGGCCGGCCGACCCGGTCAGCGACAAGCCGCTCAAGTTGATTATCTTCAGCTCACCCGCCGACCACGCGGAGCGGGCATCGTCGAGCAATGTCACTGGCAGTCTGCGTGAACTATTTTTTCCGCTCTTCGGGCCGACAATCAGCAGCGCACGCCGCAGATCTGGCGGAATCTCCACGTCTGCGCGCGGTGATCCGGTTGCGACGTCGCACAGGATCAGTCTGGCGCTACCTTGGAGTTGGTATTCGGGAGATCGCCCCGTCGGGTAAAACTGCAGGGCCTTGAGCGGCGATTTCGGGTGCGGGCGATACGCAAGACCTTCAATCGGATCGGCGGAAAATACCGCGAACGTGAGCGAACGGGTTTCGGCCTCGCGGTCGGAGGCCATCGCACTCGTGAAGAAAGCCAGTGCCGTCGCGGCGAATTTCAAATGTCGGCAGGATCGAGCCATCGGAATGAGATGATTTTAAAACGGCGGCCGAGCGCGCGGTTTTGCGGGTTGAGGTCCGTCGGCGCAGTGGCGGCGTCCTGCGTGGCGTCAACATAGCTTGGCAACCGCTGCACTATCGCCTCAGCCCAGGCGCGGCCAGTGATTGCCCCGGTGACGGGGTTCGCGCGATCGCCGTAAGCGCGAAGACGAAACGTGTCCGACCTGACAAAGAGCATGGGCGCTAACGTCGCCATCAGGTCGCCGGGGATGAGGCGCTGCGAACTGAACTCCGGGACAAGCGTAAGATCGTTGAGATGCGTCCCCTCATCGGTCGTCGCCGTGGCGAGCGCGCACTCGAGCAGGCTCGCGCCGCCAAAGCCGGCGTCGGGCGCGAGGAATTCCTCAATGCTTCGATAGGGGCCTGCGGCCGCCTGGCGCGTGGCCACCAGCGATGCGATCGTTTCCGCCAACGCGGCGGTTTGCGCGGGAGCGAGCGCACGCATTCCGCGTCGAAACAAATGCGTGTTCGCCAGCGACGGCACATTCGGCGAAGCGGGCGGAGTCGAGGAACTCGCCGCAAAACCTGGCTCCGCCTTGAACGTCTCGTGCGCCGAGAAGGGATACCGGAAAAACACCCCGGCGTCGGCTGAGGTTGAAAGTATCGCCGCGTCCGCAGCGGTTCCGAGCGAGACCGACGGCGACAAATATTTAAATTCGTCCCCAACCAATCGCCGTCCACTGCGCAAAACAGCGAGCCACGCCAATGGCTCGATGGAGTTCACATTGAAGGCGGCTTCCTGCAGCACAAATTTCGAACCCCTGTCCGATGGCGCATTCCCAATGTCGGCGATTCCCTTCGGAGCCTCGTCGGAAAACTCGCGGATGAAACGCAGGGCAAAGTTCGGGAGCGGCGCGGCGCCGGTCGCGCTGGCTGCGATGGACGGCGTGACACCCGAGAAAAAGAAACGGTCGAACCAAGAGTTCACTCCGAAGGAATTTCCCCACGGGTTCCCGACGGCGAACGGGCGCGCTCCCGGAACGAAGAGCTGCTGTAGCGCACCGAGTGAAACGACCGGTGAACGCGGAAGTTCGAACAGCGGCACGTCTTCATTGTACGATTGACCGGTGTGGCTCGAAGCGCTCGCGGGCAGCGAGCGATCAAGCAAGCGGTCCAGAAAAGAGATCGTGGTATAGTTCGGGTATAATTCCGGACGTGGGCCGTTTGGTCCCGAAAGATAACTCGCTGCGACCGGCGCGCGCGGGTCCCGCCCGGCGGTCGTCAACCACGCATCCGGAGCGGCGGGTTGATCCAGGCTCTCCGCGAGACGGAACACATAGCTGATTTGATAGGTCGCGCCGTTGATGGCTCCGGGCGTGGTGTTGAAGGCAGCGAACGATGGTCCGGTGAAAGTATTCACCTCTTCGCGTCCCGCTGCGCCCGAATGGTAAAGCCGAACCATCGGTTGAACGGCGGTCCCTTGGATGTGCGCCGTCGCGGAATTTGGAAAACTTGGGCCACTGACCGCGCGCTGGACGCCCTGGCCGGAGGCGGATGTCAGCGTGCGCGTATAGAATACACTGTTGAACCCGCTGCTTGGCGCCGGGCTGGATTTGTTCAAGTCCTCGCCCGCCGCCCACGTGTGCACCCGGCCGGGAAACCAGGACTGCCGATCTTCGCGGCCGTCGGACGTCCAAGGCAGTGCGATCCGCAGCGGCGCGCCGTACAACGCATCGAGCGCAATCGCCGGCGAGGTCGTTCCATCTGTCTCGTTCACAATTTGGAGCGCGGGGAGATTAGCGACTTCGAGTTCCAGGTCTTCCGGCACCAGTGCGCTGGTGTAGGGATTCCAGAAGGAAACTAACCATCTCGCTCGCACTTCCAGAGGACGAATCGAACCGGGCACCGATTGATCGGTGCGAATGTTGAAGGTGAGGAGAAAATACGAGAGCACCGGTGCGATTCCAAACGTGATGCCGTTGGACGCCAGCGGCGCCGTGATGCGATAGCGTCGCCTCAGCGCATCCTGCGGGCGCACCGGCGGATAGTTTGGCGTCATGCCCGGCGACAAAGGTGAAGCGGGATTTTCCATCGTGGTCGCAAAGTCACACCACGCGGCAAACGCCGGACCCAGCAGGTTCGGGTCCTGCGAAAGGTCCTGGCGCAGTCCTCCGCGCTCCGGGTCCGCCAAGACGGCGGCAGCCCGCGGAGTCCACGCATGAAAATAAGGCCGGATCATTTCCGCGCCGACCGCCGACCCATCGAACGATGCGAGCAGCGCGAGTTGGCTGAATGTCGTGATCCGTTCCGCGAACGGGGAGTTTGCGGCCTCGCGCGGTTCGAACAGCGAAGCGCCATCAGCATCCGCCGGGCCCGCACCGATTGCCAATTGCTGCGTCAACCGCGCTCGCGCTTCCGAAGAGTCATAAGGTGAATACGCCACGTCGTCGATTCGTCGTCCAATCGCGACCGATGCTTTCACGCCTTCGTCGCCGACCCACCACGCGTAGTGCCCGGTTTCGACGGGTCCGGAACTTCCTGGGAAATGTTTGGAAAAAACCGGCTTCCGCCCTGCGACCACGTCGCCGGATTGGCCCGAGGTCGCGTGTCCCACCATTTCGACCGGATCGGTGGGCGTCGACGGGGCGTTCGCTGACGGAGCCGTTTCGTCGTCGCGGCTCACGAGCCAAGTCAGCGGCAAATTCCCCGCCTCCCCGGTGCCCCACACGCCGGTCCATCGTCGGCCCGCCGGTTCCGCACCGAAGGGCGACGCGCAGGCGGTGACCCGCCGGTCCGGACCAGCCCAACGCTGCAACTCCCCCAACGCCACGTTCAAGGCCATCAGGGCATTTTGGCGCGCGAGCGACTGCTCCTGGGAATTACGCGCCACGTATTCCTCGACCTGCGCGAGGATGCCGAACGTCGCGATCAACGCGCCAAGGAACGCGATCAGGAGCAACGTCATGATCAGCGCGAACCCGGCCCGCTTCGGGGATTCCGCTGGCGCGCCGCACTTGGATCGAGCGGCCATGGTTAAAACGCTTCGGCCATGACGATGAAACGCTGCGTGAACACGTAGGAATTGGCCGAGGCGATGCTCCACCAATCGCCTTGACGCCGGCCCGCTTCGAACGCGACGAGGTCGCGCGCGCCGCGCTCCGTTGCGATGCGCAACATCACGTCGACCACGTTCGGCATCGGTTGGGTGGCGGCCGAAACGTCAAGCGACCCAACTGCGTGATATTCCTCAACCGACCCCGTTCGCGGGAACAGACGGATCATCCGGTTGAGCCCAATGCCGTTCGCATCGTAGCGGTACAACCGAACCCCGAAGTCGATCACGTTTTCCGCGAGGATATCGCGTGGATTCGGCGCCGCGATCCCAGCAGTGCCAGCGGCAGCCGACCCGGCGGAGCAGTAGTCAGCCGCGGAAAGATTGAATCCTGCCGCCAAAGCTGCCGCCGGCGTCGTGGTCGATCGCGACAAAGAAAACCTCACCTCGTCGCTCCCAGGCGAAAGCCGGCGACGTGAAACCTGGTAGGCCACCGCAACCGGCGCGGCCTCGTCGCCGGAGCGCGGATCGCGCCCTCGGCTGGAAGTGAAAAATCTGAGCCACACCCCGGCCCCGCCAAATCTTGCATCCGTTAGCTCGGTCGCGTCCGGGGCAAAGGAAGCCGCGATCGGTTTGAGCGCGGCGACCGCGACGCCGCTGGCCTCCGCCTCACGTTCGACGGTGGCCGCCAGCCATACATTCCCGTCCCATCGAAACATCGCGCCATTGAGATCCTCGGCCAGCGCCTCGAAAATCCGCTGGGCCGAGGCTTCCGCGGCGAGGCGGCCTTGGATTCGAACCGAAGTCTCCAACGTACTCACGACCAACCCCAGCATTGTCACCGCCACCGCCACCGAAATGGCTGCGGCCACCAACAACTCCAGGAGGGTGAAGCCAGATGTTCGCCGCCGTTTCATGGGGTAATCGCGACGGTGAACAGCGTCGTCGACGCCGAGGATTTTTCGATCGTGGTCGACGAGGAACCCACCCCGGCGCGCAGCTGGTAAGGCCAGCTCACCTCGACGGAAACGGCGAGGCACCCCGCGCTGGGCACGAAGACCAGTTCGCGTTCCAGCCGTCGAAGCTCGACCAGGAAGAACCGATCGCCAACCCGGATACCAACGTCCGGGTCGTCCGCATCCGATTCGCGCACCACTTTGAGTCCATCGATCGAGGCCACCAATCGGAGTCCTTCTGCCGTTTCCTCGGTCGGCACGAGCAAAGCCAGCGCCGACAAATTACCGGTGAGCTCGCGCAAGCGCCATAGCTCCACGGTGATCGCATCGCCTAGCGCATCGGCTTGGTTGCGCCGCAAAAGCTCCGACGCCGTGCGTCCGTTGGCCGCAATCACCGCGACCAACCCCACGGTCGTTACCGCCAGCATTCCGACCGCGACAATCACCTCGACCAAGGTGAACGCCCGAGCGCGAACTAATCTGCAGCGTCGCATGGCTCAGAAGACAAATCCCGCGGCTTCATTGATCAGCACTGCGACGCCGTATGCGCTGAGGATCACGCCGCGCACCGCAGAGGGATTCGTGAATTTCACGCCCAGCGAGCTTCTGCTCCCCTCGCCCAGCACCAATCGATCGCCACCACCAAGATCTGGACCGCCGGCGGTTCCGAGGGGCGAGGCCAGCTTTGCATAGAGGTCCGCTTGATTACGCGGCTCCACGCGGATCGATCCCGGGGACGCAATCTCGAGGTTCGACCGCGCCGACGCCGCCCAAAAGCCGCGTTCCGCGGAAAGGGTTACGCCCAAAACCGTTTCCTGCGGAATCACATAGATGCCGGCCGGCAACAGGATGCCGCGGTCGAATCCTTCCCAGAGCTCCGCCGCAGTCGCCGATTCGACCACGACATGCACCCGTCGCAGGAATTCGTCGCTCGTGGGATCGGCGTCGATCACCAACGAAGTGCGACGTCGCGCGAGCGCGGACTCCGAGCGCGCCCGCTCAAACATCACCGCCAGCAGGCGCTGCCCGCTTTCCAAGGCACTCATGGGACTGCGGTTGCACAGCGCCCAACCCATCGCGCCCGCGAAAAACGCGATCAACCCGACGACGGTGATTAGTTCGATCAACGTGAACCCGCGGGGAATTTTGTGCCCGGGCGCGTTCATTTCCAACTGAGCACCAGGTCGCTTTGCTGATCGCCTTGGCCCGCCGAGTAGAAAATCACCCCGGCTCGAATCCCCGCCGTCAGATCCAAATCGCTCGACGCGGGAAGGAAATTTGCGGGCCCCGCACCATTGCCGCGGCCGACGCCTCGCGGAGCACCGTCGAGCGCAGTGATCCGCCCGTCGCCATTGCGATCGTACAAAACCGCGATGTCGGAATTACCAAAAGCATCGACGATCAGGCGGCGCGTTTCATCCAGTTCGCCTTCGGCAATCGAATAAAATGCCGCGCCCTTCGCATTCCCGGCGAAACTCGCCGCATCGGCCGGCACCGATCCGTCGAGTAATCGTCCCGTGAGCGCAGCCGAGAACAGCTTCGAATCGACCTTTCCTGTGCCTGCATCGATCGCCGGAAAGAAACCGTACTCCTGGCGGAATAGCTCCATCGCCAACGCCCATTGGCTGAATTGCACTTTCGTGCGCGCCCGTCTGGCCGACACCCTCACGGCACTCGTCGTCGGGATCAGGATCGCCACGAGGATTCCGATGATCGACATCACCGTGAGCAGTTCCACCAGCGTAAACGCCGCCCGCAACCCTCTCCGCCGCGGCGGCATGAATTTCGAGCGAGGAGTCATGGGGTAGCGTAAATATTCGCCGCGGTGCGCGGCGTCCTCGCGATCACGCCGGCGTTCATTCCGGATACTTCCGCCACGACTTCCTCTGTGCTCGGGAGATCCTCATTGGCGCCGCGTTCGCCGCACGAAAACAGCACGTAGCCAACGCTCGGCGCGGCGCCCGGGATCTGGCGCGTGAAAACAACATATTGGTAATCTCGTCCCCACGGATCGACCCAACTGTTCTTCGCGTCGTTCGCCGTGCCGGGCTCGCGCAAGGTGAGCCGCCCGTCATCGAGCACTCGCTTGCGCGCAATCACCGCGCCTTTCGGGGCAAGCCGGCCGAGCAGGGCTTCGCGCAGTTCGATCGGCGTCTTCGCGGTCAGAGGGTACTCGCCGTATTCGCGACGATACGCTTCCAGGCCTTGGGCAATAAGCGTCAGGTCCGCGCGCGCCTGCGCCGTGTCCGCCACGCGCCGCGCACCGCGCATCCCGTCGAGAATCAAGCCCGCGAGAATCGCGATCACCCCCAGCACCGTCAGCAGTTCGATCAACGTGAACGCGCCAACGAGTCGACGTGGGCGGCGTTTTAAATTCCCAAGCTCCCGATGCATGCGCGCCCAGTGAGCGCGCCGCGAAAGCCTAATCAACTAAAAACGCACGCAAACAATTAACAAACAGCAAGTTAAGATAGTTTGCGTTTCGTATCTGACGGAACGCGTTCTCCCCAAGACTTGTTTACCCTGAGCCCGTCGAACGGGAGCGGCTCCGTCGGCATTTAAATGCCGACGGAGCCAAGCGCGCCTTGCGATGATGTTGCCGCAGCCTCGGTACCGCGGAGCAAACCACGACCTTGCTCTACTCCTCCGTCTGCAGGCTCGCGACCACGCTGAAATCCTCGAGCGTCGTCGTGTCACCTTTCACGACGCCGCCGTTCGCGATTTCCTTCAGGATGCGGCGCATGATTTTTCCGCTGCGCGTTTTCGGCAACGCGGCGGCGAAACGCACATCATCCGGACGCGCGAGCGCGCCGATTTCCTTGGCGACGTGCGCGCGCAATTGCTCGCGCAATTCCGGCGACGCCGTGGCGGTGCTCTTCAACGTCACGAAGCAAACGAGCGCCTGGCCCTTGAGTTCATCGGGCCGGCCCACGACCGCGGCCTCGGCCACGGAAGGATGCGAAACGAGCGCGCTTTCGATTTCCGCCGTGCCGATGCGGTGACCGGAAACATTGAGCACGTCATCGATGCGGCCGACGACCCACAGGTAACCATTCTTGTCGAAGCGCGCGCCGTCGCCCGCAAAGTACATCCCGGGAACCTCCGACCAGTACTGTTTCTTGAAACGTTCGTCGTCGCCCCAGAGCGTGCGCAGCATCGATGGCCACGGCTGCGTGAGGAAAAGTTTCCCGCCGGAACCCTTCGGCACTTCCTTTCCGTTGTCGTCGAGGATCTTTGGGACCACTCCAAAAAACGGTCGCGTGCACGAGCCCGGCGTCGTCGCCGTCACCCCGGGCAGCGGCGTGACCATGATCGCGCCGGTTTCCGTCTGCCACCACGTGTCGACGATCGGGCAGCGCTTCTTGCCGATCAGCTTGTGATACCACATCCATGCCTCGGGATTGATCGGTTCGCCGACCGATCCGAGGAGGCGCAGCGACGCGAGGCTGTGCTTCTTCACGTAGTCGTCGCCCCAGCGCATGAACGCGCGGATCGCAGTCGGCGCGGTGTAGAAAATCGTCACGCCGTGGCGATCGATGATGTCCCAGAAACGATCGGGCTCGGGCTGGTTCGGCGCACCTTCGTACATCATGACGGTCGCACCGCACGAGAGCGGGCCATACACCACGTAGCTGTGGCCGGTGATCCAGCCGATGTCGGCCGTGCACCAATAAATATCGGTTTCCTTGATATCGAAAACGTACTTCGTCGTGATCGTCGTCCCGAGCAGGTAGCCCGCCGACGTGTGCAGCACGCCTTTCGGTTTTCCCGTCGAGCCGCTGGTGTAGAGGATGAAGAGCGGCTGCTCGCTTTCGAACGCCTTCGCTTTGTGCGTCGGCGAGGCGGCCTTCATGAGGTCGTGCCACCAACGGTCGCGGCCTTCGGTCATGGTGACCGGGTTCCCGCTACGACGCAGCACCACGACGTGGTGCACGGTCGGCGTTCCGGGCAACGCCCGGTCAACGTTGGCTTTCAGCTCGATGACTTTCCCGCGGCGCCAGCCGCCGTCGGCGGTGATGATGACCTTGGCCTGGCAGTCGTTGACACGATCCTTGATCGCCTCGCTGGAGAAGCCGCCGAAGATCACCGTGTGGATCACGCCGAGGCGCGCACAGGCGAGCATCGCGACGGCGGCTTCGGGAACCATCGGCAAATAAATCGCCGCGCGATCGCCCTTGGTGAGTCCGAGCGAGATCAAAACATTGGCAAACTGGCAGACATCGCGGTGAAGCTGCTTGTATGTGATGGTGCGAATATCGCCCGGTTCGCCCTCGAAAATAATCGCGGCCTTGTTCTCGCGCGGCGTGCCCAAATGACGATCGAGACAGTTCTCGGCGACATTGAGCTGGCCGCCGCCGAACCACTTCGCGTGTGGCAACTTCCACTGCAGCACTTTCTTATGCGGTTTGCGCCAAGTGAGAAGCTCCTTGGCCTGGCGCCCCCAGAATTTTTCTGGGGAGTTGACAGACTCTGCATAGAGCCTCTTATAAGTGGCTTCACTCCCAAGATTTGCTTGGGCTTTGAACTCGGCCGAGGGCCTGAATTTCCGGTGTTCCCGGGATACTGAGGTAATCGTCTGGTCTGTCACGTTAGTGGCGGATTTTAGGAGGTTAGGGCTGCAAAAACGCGGCTTTTATCCTGCCACGAGTTTCAAGCGTCAAGCGCGGGCGTGAGCGTCACACCTTTTGTATGGAAAAGAAACCTGCGTCCGCCCCGGCGGACACTCCCGCGTCCACCCCGGCCGTGGCTCCCGTCAGCACTGAAACTGCCGCACCCGCTCCTGCGCCCGCGGTCGAGACGATTCACGTCGAGGGCGTCCTCGACGTCGATATCCAGCGCGGTGGCAACGGCCAGCTGCTGGACTTGGGCCGTGGCGGCAAGCGCCGGCCCACCGATCCGTTTGTCCCGAAGGAACTTATTCGCCGCTTCAAGCTCCGCACGGGCTCGATGGTCGGCGGCACCGCCTTCCCCCCCGATGGACGCTTCCCGAACCCGAAGATGCGTTTCATCGAAACCGTCGACGGCATCGCGCTCGAGGATCGCCGCGCCCGTTTCGAATTCACGGCCCTCACCACGATTTCGCCGAACCAGCATTTGAAGATGGAGCTGAAGGACGGCCGCATGACGACGCGCGCCGTCGACTTGTTCTGCCCCGTGGGCAAAGGCACCCGCGGCCTCATCGTCGCCCCGCCGCGCACGGGCAAGACCACCCTGCTCCGCGACATGGCGCTCGGCGTGTTGGAAAACAACCCGGAGTGCCACGTCATGATCCTCCTCGTCGACGAGCGTCCCGAGGAAGTCACGGATTTCCGCCGCAGCGTCCCCGCCGAGATCTGGGCGTCGTCGAACGACGAGCAGATCGAGAATCACATTCGCATCGCCGACCTCTGCATCGAGCGCGCGAAGCGCCTGGTGGAAGTCGGGCGCGACGTCGTGCTTTTCGTCGATTCGATCACGCGCCTTTCCCGCGCCCACAACACCGCGCGCAATTCCGGGCGCACCGGTTCGGGCGGCCTGGATGTGCGCGCCCTCGAGAAACCCCGCCAGATCTTCGCCACCGCGCGCAAGACCGAGGAAGCGGGTTCGCTCACGATCATCGCCTCCGTGCTGGTCGAAACCGGCAGCCGCATGGACGACGTCATTTTCCAGGAGTTCAAAGGCACGGGCAACATGGAGCTCGTGCTCGACCGCAAGTGCGCCGAGATGCGCCTCTGGCCCGCGATCAACATCGCCGCCTCGGGCACGCGCAAGGAAGAGCTCCTGATCGACGCCAAGACCTTGGAGGGCATCCATTTCTTCCGCCGCGCGCTGGTGCAGCAGAAGATCGAGGAAGCGACCGAAACGATGATTGCGCGCCTCTCCAAAACGAAAACCAACGCGGAGTTCCTCAAACTCATCGCGCGCTAACCGAACTTCGCTCTTGCCGCCTCCGCCAACCGCAAGGCAAAATTTTCCTTCCTCTTCGCCGCCTCTTCGACCTGTAACCCACCACGCATGCACAGTTTTTCCGAGCAATGTCTCGATATGGCCCGCTCGATGCTGGCCCATAATCTCGATTCGATCCAACCCGACGGCACCATTCTTCCCGCGAACGGGGAACAATCCCGGCCCGACGAGCCGGGCCACGTTGCCTTCGCCCTCGGGGAATTCTACCGCGCCACCGGCGAGAGCACCCTCAAGGGCTTTGACCTGATCGACCTCGCGGCGCGCTGCATCACGGCGCAGATGTTCACCGAGCCTGCCGCCGAAAACGGCCTTGCCTACGCCTCGCTCGGCCTCCTCGCCTTTGGCCCCTCCAAGGAACGCAACCCGGTTTGGGAACGCCTCGTCGAGGAAACCCGCGAGCGCATCGACAAGCAGCTCCTCCATCGCAGCGACTACGACAACCACTGGCAGGCCTTCAACATCGCGAAAGCCGTCGCGCGTTTCAGCCTCGGGCTTTCCAAGAAGGATGAAACCTCGCGCCTGATCGAGCGCATGGTCGAGCGCATCACCGCGACGAGCTCGGCCGGATTCTTCGACGACGCCACGACCGGTTTCGGCGGAAATTTCAACCTCTACGGCGTGATGAACTTCGTGTTCATCCGCTCCGCGCTCCAGCTTCACGCCAACAGCGGCGTCCGCGACCGCAAGCTCCCGACCCTTCGCACCTACGCGGAGAAATACATCAAGATGATGCCGGACCTCGTCCGCGCCGATGGACTCGGCTGGGCCTTTGGCCGCGCCGCGGGCGCCTATGGCCAGATGCACTGCGTCAGCCTGATCCTGCAGGGCTTGCGCGATGGCTGGATCGCCGACGACCAGAAGGTCAAATACTACGACATCCTCCGCCGGCTGTTCATGTTCTTCTACGAGACCTATCTCGACCAGGAACATGGTTTCCTCGACCTGCGCGACGACGAGCGCACCGCCTATTCGCACCACACGACGCGCATGGCGAACTTCGACGCCGCCCGTTACCTCTGCCAATGGTCGCGCCTCGCGAAGACCGTGCAGATGCCCGCCGGCGTGCCGAAGCTCGAAGCTCCGCGCACCTCGGGTCGCTTTGTCATTTTCGACAAGAGCAACCGCAAGGAGCAGGGCCTCTTCCTTTATCGCGACGCCGAGAGCGGCCTGCACACGCAGATCCCGTTGATCAGTTCCGGCACGACGCTCACGGCGGACTCGCTGCCCTTCCCGCATTGTCCCGGCGTGTTCGACTGGCCGAACAATGTTTACCTCCCGATCATGCTGCCCGAGCTCACGTTCGGCGACCACGTCACGATTCCCGCCTTCTACGGCAAGAACTGCGTCACCGGCCTCGGCCTGCGCAACAGTTTCTATTTCCGCTACGACCAGCCCGAATTGATCACGACCAAGGAGGAATTCGTGAAGAACCTCGGCAGCGTGAAGGTCCAGTGGAATTTCGCCGGCAGCAAGGTGAGCTGCGAGTTTGCCTACACCGTCAAGCAGGCGGTCACGTTGGATAAATTCCGCTACGTCCTCGCGATCGCGGCTCCGCATTCGAAGTACCACGTCAACGGCGCGCTCGCCCTCGGCCTGCAAGGCCATCGCTGCACCGTGGCCAAGGATGACTTCCAAGGCACCTGGCAGGAGACGGAAATCGTCAGCGCCGACCCGGCCTATCGCACGAACTACGGCAAAATTCACTACCTACAGTACCTCGTCCGCGATCATCCGCTGATCATGCGCCCCGGCCACGTCTACCGCCTCGCCGTAAACTTCGAGCCCGACGTCACCCACGTCTGAAAACGGCGGCACCCGCCGTTTTCCTCGGAGCACGCACTCGATCCAGTGCCCAATCGCAGACGATCGCGCGTGCCGCATCGATCGCCGGCGCCTGCGCCCTCTCAACTCGTTTCTCATAAATCGTAAGTCGAAATGCTCTCGCGTCGCATCATCCCCTGCCTCGACGTCAACGCCGGCCGCGTGGTCAAGGGCGTGCGTTTCCAGGCCCTGCGCGACGCCGGCGATCCCGTGCAATGCGCGCGGGCGTATGACGCCCAGGGCGCGGACGAACTCATCTTCCTCGATATCACGGCCTCGAGCGACGAACGCCGGATCATGCACGACGTCGTGGCATCGACCGCCGAGCAGTGTTTCATGCCCCTCACCGTCGGCGGCGGCCTGCGCTCGGTCGGCGACATCGAGGCGATGCTCAAAGCGGGCGCCGACAAGGTTTCCCTCAACACCGCCGCGATCAAAAATCCGCAGCTGATTGCCGACGCCGCACTCCGTTTCGGCAGCCAGTGCATCGTGCTCGCGATCGATGCGAAACGTGAGCCGGACGGAAAATCGTGGCGCGTTTACACGCACGGCGGACGCAACCCCACGGAACTCGATGCCGTGAGCTGGGCCGCGCGCGCCGTCGAACTCGGCGCTGGCGAAATTCTCCTGACCAGCATGGATCGCGACGGAACCGGTGTCGGGTACGACATCGAGTTGACCCGTGCCGTGAGCGACGCCGTGTCCGTTCCCGTGATCGCCAGTGGCGGCGCCGGGACCCTCGACCATTTGTCCGAGGTCCTCCACCAAGGCCACGCCAGCGCCGTGCTCGCCGCGAGCATCTTCCACTTCGGCACGTTCACGATTCCCCAGGCGAAAACCTTCCTGGCCGCCCAAGGCGTGCCAGTCCGCAAGTAGCGCAGGCGGCCCGCCTGCCTCGGCGATTTCACCGCCGGAACGCGTTGGGGGCAACACGCGTCACCCACGCTGCCTCAAACCTTATCCGCTGGTTTCGCACGGGCTCATGGGTAGGTTATCGCACTATTAGCTCTCCCATTCCCGTGACCCGCGGCAAAAAACTCTCGAAGCTCTCCGTCCCGGCCGGGAAAGTCGTCGCGCGCAAGGCCAAGGTTGAAGGCGAACGCACCATCTACGCGAACCGCGAGCAAAGCTGGCTGGCATTCAACCGCCGTGTGCTCCAGCAGGCCGAGAGCCCCGCCAACCCGCTGCTCGAACGCGTCAAATTCCTCGCGATCGTCAGTTCGAACCTCGACGAGTTTTTCGAAATCCGCGTCGCTGGCCTGCTCCAGCAGGTGGATTCCGCCACAGCCGAGCTCAGCCTCGACGGCCTGACGCCCCGCGAACAACTCAAGCGCGTCCACGGCGCCGCCAACCTGCTTGTCGACGAGCAATACCGCTGCTGGCACGAGCAGCTCGTGCCCAAGCTCGCCAAGGAGGGGATTCTCTTCCGTTCCGCGACCCACCTGCCGGCGGAGGAACGTGCATGGGTCCAGAATTATTTCCAGGCCCAGGTCCTGCCGGTGCTCACGCCGCTCGCGATCGACCAGTCGCACCCGTTTCCCCAGATCGGCAACAAGACCCTCAACGTGCTCGTGTCGCTCGATCACCCGGAAACGCCCGAGTCGGAAAAGATGATGGTGATCCTGCCGGTGCCGCGAATTCTCCCGCGCATCGTCCAGATCGAGCCCGCGCACGACGGCCCGCAGCGTTACATCTTCCTCAGCGAGATCATCAAGCTCTGCGCCGGCGCGCTCTTTCCCGGCTACCGGATCAACAGCGCCCACGCTTTTCGCGTCACGCGCAACAGCGACCTCTATATCGACGAGGAGGAATCCGAAAATCTCCTGAAGAAAATCGAGGAGGAGCTGAAGAATCTTCGCCGCGGCGCCGCGGTGAGGTTGGAAATCGAAACCGGCGTCGACGAGGCGCTCTTCACGGCGCTCTGCGGCAACATCGGGCTTTCCCTCGAGTACGCGTTTCGCCTGAAGGGGCCGTTGAACCTGCTCCGGCTGATGAGCCTCTATGAACTGATCGATCGTCCCGACCTGAAATACCCGCCATTCACGCCCGCGGATTCACCGCTGCTGCGCGGCGCCGCGAATATTTTCGACGTGATCCGCGACCGCGACGTGATGCTGCACCATCCGTATGATTCGTTTTCCCCGGTGGTCGATTTCGTGGCGCACGCCGCGCGCGACCCGGAAGTGCTGGCCATCAAGCAGACCCTCTACCGCACCAGCGGCGACTCGCCAATCGTGCGCGCGCTGATGGATGCCTCGATCAACGGCAAGCAGGTGACCGCCCTGGTGGAATTGAAGGCGCGTTTCGACGAGGCGAACAACATCCACTGGGCCCGCCAGCTGGAGGAAGCAGGAGTGCACGTCGTCTACGGCCTCGTCGGCCACAAGACCCACTGCAAGTGCAGCCTCGTGGTGCGCCGCGAAGGCGCGGCGTTGAAACGTTACGTGCACCTCGGCACCGGCAACTACAACCCGAAGACGGCGCGCCTTTACACCGACATCAGTTTTTTCACTGCGCGGGAATACCTCACCGACGAAGTCGCCCAACTTTTCAACGCGCTAACCGGCTTCGGGCGCTCCCCCGAATTCAAGCACCTGCTCGTGGCGCCGTTCAACCTCCACCATCGCATCCAGGACCTGATCGCCAACGAAGCCGCGAACGCGGCCGCGGGCAAACCCGCCCGCATCATCGCGAAGATGAACAAACTCGTGGACCCGGCGACGATCGACAACCTCTACGCCGCCTCGCAGGCCGGGGTGAGGATCGACCTCGTGGTGCGCGCGACCTGCTGCCTTTTCGCCGGCGTGAAAGGCCTCAGCGAAAACATCCGTCTGCGGAACATCATCGGCCGGTTCCTCGAGCACGCGCGCATCTACTATTTCGAGAACGGGGGCGAGCCCCTGGTGTTCTGCGGCAGCGCGGACTGGATGCCGCGCAATTTTTTCCGCCGCGTGGAAACCGCGTTTCCGATCGAGGATCCCGAGCTGCGCAAACGGATCATTGAGGACATCCTGCCGGCGGAATTGCGCGACAACGAGGACGCGCAGGAACTTCAGCCGGACGGCAACTACGCGCCGCCGGTGCGGAAAGCCGACGAGGCCCCCTTCTCCGCTCAGAAATACTTCATGGCCGCGGCGAAGACGCGTTCGGTGGCGCTGGCCGAGCCAGCGGTTTAAGCATTTCGACCCGGCGCCACCCGAGGTGGAGCGACTTCTCCGCAACGCGCTGTTCGACTCCGTCTCCGTTTAAACGCGGACGAAGCCGCCCCCCCTTCAACCGGCTCAACCTCTCCGACAGCGCGTTGGCTACGCGTTCCACCG
>JAQGOP010000016.1 GCA_028293545.1 Verrucomicrobiota bacterium
GAAATCCGCCGGCAGCAGGCCGTCGTGCGCCAGGTTGTAGATGGCGGGAATGAGCTTTCGCGCGGTCAGGTCGCCCGAGGCGCCGAAAATCACGATGACAGTTGGCGGCGAGCCGCGGTGCTTGCTCAGGCCGTGCAAAAATGGGTGACGGGTCTCTTCAGCCATGGCCGGAAATTTCGGCCCGATGGAACGGTGCCGCAAGGCTTTAATCCGTCCGTGGCTGGTTGTGACACGGACTCCGCTTGGAGGGCTCAGCAGGAGCTGAGCCCTCCACCAAAATCTACCCTTCCAGCTCCTCGAGCGATCCGCTCTGCCGCGCGACATGATAGCCCTTCGGGAACAGCGGCGCGTTCTCAAAATGCATCACTTGAGGCGGCAGCCGCGTGCTCAGCGTGACCTCGACGACGTCGAAGCGAAATGTTCGCGGCGGCGCGGCGAGCGCGCCGAGATAGGAGTGCACCGCGCGGCGCAGCGCACGCTTCTTGCGGTCGTCCACCGCAAGGTAGCCCGACACCAGCGCGCCCTCGGCGCGGGCCTTGACCTCGACGAAGACCAGCACCTCGCCGTCGCGGCAGACGAGATCGATTTCGTCGCGCTGGTCGCGGGCGCTGCGCCAGTTGCGGGTGATGATTTTGAAGCCGTGGCGCGCCTGGAGGAAGTCGGCGGCGGCCTGTTCCCCTTTGGCGCCCGCGGCGGCCTGGGCGGTTGGAACGGGGCGGTTCGCGAGCTTGTCCCAGATTTTTTTCAACTGGCGCAGCATGTGAAAGTTCGCCCTCGACCACGCGAAAAATTGCCCATACAAGCAAGCGCGTTTTTCAACTTGCCGCGCGCCGGTCTCCTGCGACCGGCCGCCGGCCCGTCCTCACCTCTCCCTCCCTCATGGCAACCGCAAGCAATCTCACCGGCACGCTGCGCCGGTCACTGCTCATCAAGGTCATTTCCAAGCCGGCGCCGAGCAAGGAGGACGTCAACACCGTCATCGAGCTCACCGCCAGCAAGGTCGTCGAATCGCTCCAGGCGCAATCGATGACCCTCTACCTGGTCGAGGCCGGCGAGATCGCGTTCAAGCAGGTGTATTATTCGCCGACGCTCTGGGGCACGGACAAGAACAAGGAGATGCAGTTCAAGGAAACGCAGAAAAAGCTGCTGACCCTCAAACTGCCCGCTGGCACCGGCAACGTCGGCAAGGTGATCCAGACCGGCGAGCCGCTGTTCTTCAGCGGCAAGGGCGCCGATGCCGCCTCGCTCAAGAAGATGGATGTCGGCTTCGAGGTTCATTCGATGCTCACCGTGCCGCTGAAGACGAACATCGTCATCGGCGCGATCCAGGTGCTCAACAAGGAGCCGTCCGCGGGCACCGGCGGCGCGTTCACGACGAAGGACCTCAGCGTGCTGCGCGAAGTCGCGGAATATTCCTCGACGCTCATCCAGCGCATGCTGGACCCGAAATTCCAGCTCACGCCCGAGGACACCGCGAAGTTCATCTCGAAGTTCACGGAGCTCCCCCTCGTCACCAAGATCGACGAGCTCCAGGAAATTGACGAGAAACTCGTCGAGATCACCGGCGACGCCGTCATCCGCCGCGAGTCCATTTTCCCGGTCAAGAAAACCGGCGCCAATTCGTGCTCGGTGTTGATGACCAACCCGCTCGACTACGCCAAGCGCGAGTCGTTCTCCCAGGCCACCGAGCTGATGATTGACGATGTCCGTGTCATCCCGGCCAACCTGCTCGACGAGCTGCTCAAGAAATTCTTCAAGGGCGCCGCCGCCAAGGGCCCCGACGCGACCGAGGTCGACATCGACGAGGTCAAGGACCTCATCGCCGGCGCCTACACCGAGGGCGGCGCCACCGGCGAGGTCAAGGCCGCCGATCTCGAGAGCGAGGATTCCGCGCCCATCATCCAGCTCACGAACCGCATCATCGAGGACGCCTACATCTCCGGCGCGTCCGACATTCACATCGAGCCGATGGAAAAGGATCTCCAGGTCCGCTACCGCGTGGACGGCGTCTGCTCCGAGAAGATGCGCCTGCCCAAGCAGGTCAGCTTTGCGATGGTCGCCCGCCTGAAGATCATGTGCAACCTCGACATCTCCGAGCGCCGGTTGCCGCAGGACGGACGCATCGTCTTCAAGAAATTCACGAAGAAAAACATCGATATCGATTTGCGCGTCGCCACCGGCCCGATGAATCACGGCGAGAAGGTCGTCATGCGTATCCTGGACAAGGCGAAGTCGACCCTGCCGCTGCCGCAGCTCGGTTTCTCCGAGGAGAACCTGGCGAAATACCGCGACTGCGTCCGCCAGCCTTATGGCATGATCCTCCACTGCGGCCCGACGGGCTCCGGCAAGTCCATGACGCTTTACGCCGCGCTGGCGGAGATCAACACGCCCGACGTGAACATCCAGACCGCGGAGGATCCGATCGAATACACGCTCCCCGGCCTGAACCAGATGCAGATGAACAAGCAGATCGGGCTCACCTTCGAGCGCGCGCTCCGCTGCTATTTGCGTATGGATCCCGACATCATCCTCGTCGGCGAAATCCGCGACAAGGAAACCGCCCAGATCGCCTGCGAAGCGGCGCTCACCGGTCACTTGCTCGTCTCCACCCTTCACACCAACGACGCGCCTTCCACGGTGTCCCGCATGGGTGAAATGGGCATCGAGCCCTTCAACATCTCCGCCGCACTTGTGTGCGTGTGCGCCCAGCGTCTTCTCCGCCGCGTCTGCAAGAACTGCAAGGTAAAGTACACGCCCGAGGGCCGCGAGGCGGACATCATCATGAAGGCGCTCGACCTCAAGGAGGTGCCCGAGATCTTCAAGGCGGCCCCCGGCGGCTGCCACATCTGCAGCGGCAACGGCTACAAGGGCCGCGTCGGCATTCACGAGCTCATGGTCAACTGCGAGGAAATCGTCGAAGCGATCAACAAGGAGGTCGAAGTCGCCGACTTGAAACGCGTCTGCATGCGAAACGGCATGAAAACGATGCACCAAGACTCCATGCTGAAGGTCAAATTCGGCCTCACCACGATGGAGGACGCCCTGGCCAACGTGCCGGCAGACATGATCGCGATGGACGGCGGCAGCGAATCCGAGCCCAAGGCCAAGAAGGGCCACGGCCACTAACCATTCTCGTCCGAACTACCCCTCGGACGGGCAAGCAAAGGAGGCGCGATCCGCAAGGATCGCGCCTTTGCCTTTCGGAAGCCGACAGGCATCTCGCCGTAGCCCCAATGGGGCGAAGGCGGATTCCAGCAAACCTAACCGTCACCCGCTGACTCGCCGCAGCTTTTTCCGGTAGTGTTCTAATTTGGAAATTGTAGGGCGGGATCACCGCATCCCGCCTTCATTCGAGGATGATATCACGTTAGAGGCGGGATACGGTGATCCCGCCCTACAACCAATCCATCGTCCCAATTTAAAATCAGGACATTGCCTTCCTTCCCCCGGCTTGCCGCAACCTCTCGCACTCATCACTGTCCCTCGGATCGTGCCCCCGCCCCCGCCCAAACCCCGCAAGCAGTTCCCGCTCGTCACCGCCTTGGTCGAAACCTTCGGGTTCAGCCCGAAACTCGCTTCCGCCTTCTCGCTGTTCCTCGCTCTGCTGCTGGTGGCCGCCCTGGTCTGGATCGTTCGCTCCGCTCCCCCCCGCACCCTGGTC
>JAQGOP010000022.1 GCA_028293545.1 Verrucomicrobiota bacterium
AAGGGCAGGGCGCGGATCAGCGTGCTGTAGAAATTCGCCGGGCAGAGCTGGAGGTTCTGTTTTGCCGCCGAATGCGTCTTGCCGTCGCCATCAGTCGCGACGTTGCGGAGGAAACCATTGCGCTTGAGCCGCTCGATGTCCGCCTGGAGCGCAGCGGTTTCCTGGACATTAAAGAAGCCGGGCACGGCCACATAGCCGCGCCGGCGAAATTGCTCGATGTGGGTCGGGGAGAGTTTCATGGGGAAATTCTTCAAACCACCAATCCGTTTTTAACCGCGAATGGATGCGAATTTACGCGAATCCAAACGTGGCGCAGGCGGCCCGCCTGCTCCGAAGATCGAATTCCCAGATTCGCGTCCATTCGCGTTCATTCGCGGTTAAAAAACGGTTTGGTGGTTTGGTTCGAGTAAACGTTATCACACCTGACGCCTCCCTTGCGTCCAAGCTTGGGCAGTGGCAAATCGTGCACATCGATGAAAAGCATTCCTCGCTTCGGTCGCGGCAATACGCGGACCTTGGTCACCCATCGGGATCATGGGCTTGAGATTGTCCTCCTCGAAAAAGGTGCGCTGAACTGGCACGTCGAAGGCCGGGTCGAGCGCGTCACGGCCGGCTCGGTTTATTTTTCCCTGCCGTGGCAGGAGCACGGGAGCGTCGACGAATTTGAGCCCGGACACCACTGGCAGTGGGTCCAGATCGGATTGAAGGGCGCGCTCCGCCGGCCCCGAAAACTCTTTGGTTTTCATCCGTCTATTGGGATTTCGGCGAAGGAGGCGAAGCAGATCAGCACCTTGCTGACTCGCAGCGGACGTCATTGCTATCGCGCGACCCCGCGCATGGCGTGGCTTATCCCGGTCATCGTCGACGAGCTGAACCACCCCGGAAAAAACAGCGCGGCTTACTGTCACGCCTTGGTGCGGCTCGCGGTCTTCGAACTCGTGCGCTGCATCGAATCGCGCGAGATGGAAAGTTCAGCGGCGGCGTCGGAGCGCCGGGTCAGTGAATTCATCACCGCGCTGCGCGAGCGGTGCGACGACGCCTGGACGCTGGAGGAAATGGCCGCGCGCTGTGGACTGGGGCGGACTCGATTCGCGGCGCTTTGTCGCAAGCTCACCGGCGACAGTCCGTTGACCTTGGTGAATCGCCTCCGGGTCGATCGAGCAAAGGCGGCATTGAAACAGTCGGCGCGGCCGGTGACGGAGATCGCGCTGGCCTGCGGTTTCGGATCAAGCCAGTACTTCGCCCGCGTTTTTCGCAGTTTCACCGGTATGGAAGCGCGAGCCTATCGGCGTCGACATGTGCAGTGAGTCAACCGGCCAAGCGCACGGGCAATCCTGAGTGGGCGGCCTGGCTCGAGGCCAACCAGGATGCGTGCTACACAAGCTCAGCGGTGATCGCGCAACTGGCCTACTGGGTCCGGAGCAAGGACGGAAAGCAACGTGAGGCGTTGCCGGCCTGGCTGACCTGCGTGATCGCCGACCTCACCTGACGATGGCATCAACCCGGCGGCCAGGTCATCTGGCGCTGGGCGAGCAGGTGGACATGGAGATGCGGCACGGATTCACAAGCGTGCGGGCCGTTGTTGATCACGAGGCGAAAGCCCTGCGCGAGATGGAGTTTTTTCGCGACGATCCCAGCCACCGCGACCAAGTGACCCAGCGTGGGTTCATCGGCCGGCGAAGTCTCGCTCACGCGCACGATAAGTTGCTTCGGCACGATCAGCAGGTGCACCGGCGCCTGCGGTTGGATGTCGTGGAGCACGACGCAGAGATCATCCTCATATTCGATCTTTGCCGGAATCTCCCGATCGATGATTTTCTGGAAAATAGTCTTTGGCATGGGCGTGGATGGATTCGGAGCAGCTTTTAACCACGAATGACCCCGAATAGACACGAATCAAATCCCGACATCGGTGTCCGGTGCCTTCCATGATTCGCGTTCATTCGGGTTTATTCGTGGTTAATAATTCCGGGTTCAATCCTAGAGAAACAAGAGCTGTAGATTCGCGCTTCGCGTGGTGCGCGCGGCGGTGAGGTCTTGGATGAAGGCGAGGGCTTCCTCGTAGTCGCGGCGGCGGCGGGAGGTTTCGCGTTTCTGCGGGGGAATCAGCGCCGGGCGCAGATTCGTGACCAACAGCGTCGAGTCACGGTACGGCGCCAGCTGACGCAACCCGGCCATCAACTCGGCCCGCGCAAAAAGCGGCGTCGCCGCCGTGGGCGTCAGCGCCGCGTCCCAGTGGAAAAATCCGCGACGCGGCAGGTCGGTAAATAGTTTCGCGAGCAGGGCGGCCGCGGCGGCGTTGAAATCGGCGTCGTATTTCGCGGCGAACTCGGGGTGCGCCGCAGTCTGGCTGGCAAGTTCCGCCAGGCTGAACGTGATCGCGCCCTTGATCTGGTCCGCTAGGTACAGGTCGTCGCCGGTGGCGGACGCAAAGAGCGCGTTGATCAGGTGCAGCCGGCGCAGGTCGGCGCGGTCGCGAATCATTTCTGCTTTTTCGCGAGCGAGCTGATCTCGTGCATGAACTCCGCCACGTCGCGAAATTCCTTATAAACACTGGCGAATCGCACGTACGCCACCTGGTCCACCGCCCGCAGGCGCTGCATCACCGCGTCGCCGATCGCGCTCGATGGAATTTCGCTTTCGTACTGGGCCTCAAGCACGTCCATGACGTCCTCCAGCAGCATGCTGATTTGTTCGGCGTCGACCGGGCGCTTATGGCAGGCGGCGCGGACCGCGTGGACCAGCTTCTCGCGCGAGAATTCCTCCCGGCGCCCGTCGCGCTTGATCACGACCATGCCATCGCGAACGAGGCCCTCGGTCGTGCTGTAACGATGCCCGCATTCGAGGCATTCGCGGCGCCGACGAATCGTGGAGCCCTCTTTGCTGATTCGGGAGTCAATGACCTTGTCCTCGATGGACGTGCATTTCGGGCAGCGCATGGTTCTGAAAGTAGCGAATAGCGGGCAGTGAGTAGCGAGTAGATTCGATGCGAGGGCGGGGTAGACAAGGGTCGGGGCAAATAGGTCCGAGAATCGGTAGCCCCAAAGTCGCTACTATGAAGGGGATTGGGTGATTCGCCCCGCGCTCATCCCAGCGTCGCCGCAGGAGCCTTACCCGAGCGCGAGGAAGTTCTTGAGGATGTTCATCCCGCCTTCGGTCGCAATCGACTCGGGGTGGAACTGGACCCCCCAAATGGGGAGGGTGCGGTGGCGGAGCCCCATGACTTCGCCTTCGGCGGTTTCAGCGGTGATTTCGAGCTCAGCCGGGAAAGTCGCGCGGTCCACGAGCAGTGAATGGTATCGCGTCGCGGCAAACCCCTGCGGCATCCCGCGAAACACGTCGGTGTCCTGATGGTTGATGGGCGAGGTTTTGCCGTGCATCAGTCGCGCGGCCCGCACGACATTCCCGCCGAAATAGTGCCCGATGGCCTGATGCCCGAGGCAGACGCCCAGGATCGGCTTCACGCCGGCGAACGCCTTGATGATGTCCAGCGTGACGCCCGCTTCCCGGGGCGAGCACGGGCCGGGCGAAAGCATCACGCGGTCGGGTTTCAGCGCGACAGCTTGGGCCGGCGTGATCTCGTTGTTCCGGAAGACACGCTGCTCCACGCCCAACTGTCCGAAATATTGGACGAGGTTGAAGGTGAAGGAATCGAAGTTGTCGATGACCAGGAGCACGGCGGTGGGAATTGCGGATCGCGGATTGCTAATTGCTGATTTCCAAACGGAGCAAAGAACGCGCGCGTTGGCAACCCGCAGTCTTGAATCACGAAGGGACACGAATGAGCCCTCAGTTCGGGTCCGAGCGGAATTCGCGGGTGGGCCGCATTGCTCACCCGTTGGCTGCTCTGTCGATATTTGGGCGCCGACAGAGACAAACCAGCGCGTTGGGGACAACACGCTCCACCCTCGGCTTCGCCGAGCCACGGCCGCCGGCCGGCGCCGTTTCTCCTGATTTATTCGTGTGAATTCGTGTTCATTCGTGGTTAAACCCGGCTCGAATGCCTGAGTCTCCTTTCCAGCTCCTCAAGACCGATACTGCGACCGCCGCGCGGCGCGGCCGCCTGCGGACCCGCCATGGCGTGATCGAAACCCCGATTTTCATGCCGGTGGGCACCCAAGGCACGGTCAAGTCGCTCACGCCGGCGCACCTGCGCGAAATCGGTTCACAGGTTATCCTCGGGAATACTTACCATCTCAACCTTCGCCCTGGCAGCGAATTGATCCGGGACTTGGGAGGGTTGCATAAGTTCATGGGCTGGGATGGGCCCATCCTTACCGACAGTGGCGGGTTCCAGGTTTTCTCGTTGGCGAAGCTGCGCGATGTCCGCGACAACGGCGTGGCCTTTCAATCCCACTTGGACGGCGCGAAACTTTTCCTCGGGCCGGCGGAAGTCATGGGGATCCAGCAGAACCTCGGCAGCGATATCGCGATGGTGCTCGACGAATGCCCGCCGTGGCCCTGTGAGCGCGACGCGTGCGCGGTGGCGGTGGCGCGGAGTTATCGCTGGGCCCAGCAGTGCCGGCAGATCGCCACGGACAGCGGTTTCCTCGCGGCGGGACATCATGTCTTCGCGATCGTGCAGGGCTCGACCTATGACGACTTGCGTCGTGAGGCCGCGGAGTCGCTCGCGGCCCTGGACTTTCCCGGCTACGCGGTCGGCGGGGTCAGCGTCGGCGAACCCGAGCCCGAGATGTTGAAGCAGGTGAGCGCAACGACTCCGTTCATGCCCGCCGACAAGCCGCGCTATACGATGGGCCTGGGCACGCCGCCGCAGCTGCTGCGGATGATCGCGCTCGGGGTCGACATGTTTGACTGCGTGCTGCCGTCGCGTGTGGCGCGCAACGGCCTCGTGTTCACGCCCGACGGGCCGATGAACCTCCGGAATGAAAAATACCGCGCCGATCCCCGCCCGATCGTCGAGGGCCTCGACAACTATACGTGCCGGAATTTTTCGCGCGCGTACCTGCGTCACCTCACGATCGCCGGCGAAATCCTCAGCTGCACGCTCCTGACGCTGCACAATCTCCATTTCTATTTGGACCTGATGGCGCAGGCGCGCGCGCATATTGATGCCGGAGACTTTGCGACGTGGCATGTGGCGTGGATTGCGCGCTACGAAACGGGCGCGGCGGAGCGGATAAAGTTTCACGCAACGCGCTAGGCCGCGAAGCGCCAGACCTCGGAGTTTAACCACTGATGAACCCTGATTCCCACTTATCCGGATTAGTGAGGATCAGCGAAGATCAGTAGTTAACCGGATCGAGGGTTGAAAGGTGGAGCGTGTTGTCCCAACGCGCTGTTTGAGTCGGTCAGAGTCGAAACGCGGTCTGACTCGCTCAGCGCGTTAGGGACAACGCGCTCCACCTTTGAAGTTTCATTGGAGCTTGGATGTTGGCGCCGGGAGCTTCTAGCCTGTCGGCAACATGCGCATCCTCGTCACCGGCGTCGCCGGCTTCCTCGGCTCCCATCTCTGCGAACGCCTGCTCAAGGACGGCCATGAAGTCGTCTGCATCGACAACCTCTTCACCGGGCGGAAATCGAACATCGAGCACCTGCTGCCGAACACACGCTTCGAATTCGTGCGCCACGACGTCATCGATCCCTTCAAGTTCGAGGTCGACCAGATCTATAATTTGGCCTGCCCGGCATCGCCTCCGCATTACCAGTACAACCCGATCAAAACCATCAAGACATCGGTGATGGGCTCGATCAATTGCCTCGGCCTCGCCAAGCGGCTCCGGGCGCGAGTTTTCCAGGCGTCGACGTCCGAAGTCTACGGGGATCCGCAGGTCCATCCGCAGCCGGAAAGTTATTGGGGCAACGTCAACCCCATCGGCAAGCGCTCGTGTTACGACGAGGGCAAGCGCTGCGCCGAGACCCTGTTCTTCGACTACCATCGCGAGAACAAGGTCGATATCCGCGTCGTCCGCATCTTTAACACCTACGGCCCCCGGATGCACGAAGCCGATGGCCGCGTCGTTTCCAATTTCATCGTCCAGGCGCTGCGCGGCGAGGACATCACGATCTACGGCGACGGTTCGCAGACGCGGTCGTTCTGTTACGTCGACGACTTGATCGAGGGGTTCATCCGTTTCATGGCGCAGACCGAAACGGTCGGCCCGATGAACCTGGGCAACCCCGGTGAATTCACGATGCTGCAGCTCGCCCAGCTCACGCTGAAATTGGCCGGCGGGAATTCCAAGATCGTCCACAAGCCCTTGCCCTCCGACGATCCCAAGCAACGCCGTCCGGACATCACGCTCGCGCGAAAAGTGCTCAACGCGTGGGAGCCCGCGATCCCGCTCGAGGAAGGCCTCAGGCGCACGATCGGCTATTTCCGCACGAAGGTCTGAAGTAGCGCAGGCGGCCCGCCTGCTTCGTAGGTCGTGATCGGGAGTTTGAAATTCCGAATTCTATCCCCCGAGCAGGCGAGCCGCCTGCGCTACACCGTCACGGCTTCCAGTGCCGTCACCAAGACGTCGACCGTCATCTTCCGTTCGCCGGTGCCGCGGTACGTTCCCTTGATCGGCGTGACGTCGGCGTAGTCGCGGCCGACGGCGATCTTCACGTAACGATCATCCGGCTGACCGTTGTTTGTCGGGTCGAGCCCGTGCCATCCGAGCTCGGGCAAATAAACCTCCACCCACGCGTGGCTGGCCTGCGCGCCGCGGAGCTGGTCCGCCGGGCCGTTGTACAAATAACCGCTCACGTAACGCGCGGGAATTTTCAGGGCGCGGCACACGCCGAGCATCACGTGCGTGAAATCCTGGCAGACGCCGCGCTTGAGCCGGAGCACCTCGCGCATGTGCGTGTGGACGTTCGTCGCCGTCGGCATGTAGGCGAATTCGCGGTGGATGTGCTGCATCACGCCCTGCGCGATTTGCCAGGCGTCGGTTTTTCCCTGCGCGATATCCAACCCGAGCTTCCACGCCTCCGCACTCGGCTCCACGAAACGGCTCGACTGGAGGAAGTCGTGGCAGCGCTCGAGCTGGTTGCAGGCCTTCTCCATCTGCGCGAGCGGCGTCGAGGGCTGGTCTCCGGGAATCACGCGCGACGCCGACGTCGTGACGATCGACGTTGCCTCGACCGTCAGCGACGGATGCGGCTCGGTGATGTCGAAGAGGTGGACCCAGTTCAGCTGGAAATCCAGGTAATGGCTCAGCCGGGTGGGGGGCAGGATCTTCAGCAGGAAGTTGTGGCAAACCTGCCCGTCGGCGTTGGTCGGCTGCAACCGGGCCTCGTTGAAACTTTCCCGGACGGGTGCGGCGTAGGCGTAGTGCGTCCGATGAAAAACCTGCAGCTTCATCCGGGAGAAAGGGCCGATGCCGCTTGCTGCTGCTGCTCCTCCTGCTGGTGGAGCTGCTCGCTGTCCTGGATCAGGAAGGCCTGGAAGATATACGCTTTGAAAAGTGCGGCGCCGATGTCGTTGAGCTTGGATTGGAGCACGTCGATGGACGTGTGAAGGCCGGCGTCGAAAATTTCCGCCGGGGTCCCGAACTGGAGTTCCGCGAGGAGCCGGCCCGCGAGTTTCTCGGCGTCGTTCGAAAAGCTCGACTCGGCCACCCCGGAAATCCGGCGCAGCGCGTGGTTCAGCTGCTGCACGCAATAGCGCACGGAGCGCGGAAAATCGGGCGACAGCAGGAGGAAATCGGCGACCAATGCCGGCTGCACCTCGGAGCCGTGCGTCGACTTGTACGCATCCCACGCGCTGCACGAACGCAGCACCGCGGCCCATTCGAGCGCTCCCGCCTGGCTCACGGGCTCCGGCGCGCCGCGCGCCGGGAAAGCCGTGTGGCGCACGTCGAGGATGCGCGACGTCTTGTCCGCGCGTTCGAGGTACTTGCCGGCCTGTTGGAAAAGCCAGCCCTCGTTGTGCAGCACCGTCGCGTTCGTGAGGCCCTGGAGCAGGAGCGAGCTGGCCTTGATCTCCTGGAAAAACTCGACGGCGCTCGAGCGCGCCATCGCCCGGGCCTGCGGCTGGCGGAGGAAAAGGTACAGGCGGTTGATCTCCTCCCAAACCTCGCCGGTGATCTGGTCGCGGACCATGCGCGCGTTTTCGCGGGCCTGCGAAATCGAACCCTGGATCGAGTTCGGGTTCTCGGGATGAAACACGAGGAACTCGGTGACGGTTTCCGCCGTCGCGCGCGGATAGAGCGCGCTGAAAAGCGTTTCGTCGCCGGCGCTCTGCACGATTGGGATCCAGTGCCCGGCCAGCGCGCGCTCGTCGAGCGCGCGGCCGTCGAGCAACAGCTGAAGATTCACGTCGAGCAGACGCGCGGTGTTGTCCGCCCGCTCGAGGTAACGACTCATCCAATAAAGGCAGTTGGCAACGCGGCTGAGCATGGGGACGGTGGGCGGGAAGCTGTAGGCGGTGGCTGGATTTAGGGGCGGCTCACTCGTCGGCGTAGAGCACCCACGTGTCCTTCGAGCCGCCGCCTTGCGAGGAGTTCACCACGAGCGAACCACGGCGTAGCGCCACGCGCGTCAGGCCGCCGGGAATCACCGTCGTTTTATTCCCATAGAGAATGTACGGGCGCAGGTCGATGTGCCGGCCTTCGCAGTGGTCCGTTTCCTCGATGAACGTCGGGTGACGCGAAAGCGAAATCATCGGCTGGGCGATGTAGTTGCGCGGGTCGGCCACGATCCGGTCGCGGAAATCCTCACGCTCGGCCTTGGACGCGTGCGGTCCCATCAGCATGCCATAACCGCCGGCTTCGTTCGCCGCCTTGACCACGAGCTTGTCGAGATTCTCGAGGATATAGGCGCAGTCCTTTTCCTCGCTCGCGAGGTAGGTGGGCACGTTCGGGATGATCGGATCCTGGTCGAGGTAGTACTTGATGATCCGCGGGACGAAATAATACATCACCTTGTCGTCGGCCAGGCCGGTGCCGATCGAGTTCGCCAGCGAAACATTGCCCGCGCGATAGGCGTGGATCAGCCCGGGAACGCCCAGCGCGGAATCGGACCGGAAAACCGTGGGATCCAGGAAATCGTCATCGATGCGACGGTAGATCACGTGCACCGGCTGCTGGCCCTTCGTCGTGCGCATGAACACGCGCTGGTCACGGACGACGAGGTCGCGGCCTTCGACGATCTCGATGCCCATCTGCCGCGCAAGGTAGGTGTGTTCGAAATAGGCGGAGTTGTACGAGCCCGGGGTGAGGAGCACGACCGTCGGGTCGCCGACGCCGGCGGGTGCGACGTGCTGGAGGACGTTGAGCAGTTCCGCCGGGTAATTGCTGACCGACCTCACGCCGACGCCTTCGAAGAAATCGGGGAACGTGCGTCGCATCGCCCGGCGGTTTTCCAGCATGTAGCTGACGCCGGAGGGACAGCGCGCGTTGTCCTCGAGGACCATGTAACCGCCATCGGCGCCGCGGATCAGGTCCGTGCCGCAGACATGGATATAGATATCGCCCGGGACGCGGAAATTGACGAATTCGCGGCGGAAATGCTTCGCCGAAAGGACATAGTAGGCCGGGATGACGCCGTCCTTCAGGATGCGCTGCTCGTGGTAGATATCGTGGAGGAAGAGGTTGAGCGCGGTGATGCGCTGGATGAGGCCGGCCTCGAGCTTTTCCCATTCCGCCGCCGGGATGATGCGGGGGAGGAGATCGAATGGGAAAATGCGTTCGGTGCCTTGGGAGTCGCCGTAAACATTGAAGGTGATGCCCTGGCGGAGGAAAAGGGCATCGACGGCCTTTCGTTTGGTGTCGAGTTCGGCCTTGGGGATGGTCCCGAACTTGGTGACGAATTTCCGGTAGTGCGGGCGCAAAGTCCCGTCCGGCAGGAACATCTCGTCGAAAAAATTATCGGTGGCGTAACCGTTGAGCACGGTGGGCAGCAGACCTGAGCCCGAGGCCGTCGCGCAAGGAGATTTGGCGGAAGACGGCATGCGCTGCCTTAGCAAGACGCGAGCCAGCCAATTTCGGATTGCGGATTTCGGATTGCGAATTGCCAAGCGCCGGAGGCGTCCCCCGGGCTGGCCGGGTTTCCAACCGGCCTTCGGGAATCCCGAACCACGTCAGGGACGATTTTACACTTCGAATCCGACGCCAATCCCACCGCCCCGCCCATCGGTTGGAAGGCCTTTCAATCTGCAATCCGAAATCCGCAATCCGCAATTGCAACGCCCCCCTCCCCACCTATGGTATCGGCCCTTCATGCTTTCCTTTCTGTTCAAACGCTTTGCCGGGCGACACTACAAGAAATTCCTCGAGAAAGCCCGGCCCACCGTCGTCCGCATCAATGCTCTCGAAGAGTCTTACCAGTCGCTCACGGATGAGCAGCTCCGCGCCAAGACTGATGAGTTTCGCGCCCGCCTGAAGGCCGGCGAAACCCTCGACCAGATCCTGCCCGAAGCGTTTGCCACGGTCAAAAACGCCGCGCGCCGCATGAAGGGCCGCGCCGTCATCGTCTGCGATCACGAACTCATGTGGGACATGGTCCACTTCGACGTCCAGTTGATCGGCGGCATGGCCATCCACGAAGGACGCATCGCCGAAATGGCCACCGGCGAAGGCAAGACGCTCGTCTCGACCCTGCCGCTTTACCTCAACTCCCTCACCGGCCGGAATACCCAGCTCGTCACCGTCAACGACTACCTCGCCCGTCGCGACTCGGAGTGGATGGGCCATCTTTATAACTTCCTCGGCATCACCGTCGGCTGCATCCAGCAGCAGATGGCGCCGGATGTGCGCCGCGAAATGTACGGCCGCGACATCACTTACGGCACCGCGAGCGAATTCGGCTTCGACTACCTGCGCGACAACGGCATGGCCACACGCAAGGAGGACCAGGTCCAGCGTGATCACTGGTACTGCATCGTGGACGAAATTGACTCCATCCTGGTCGACGAAGCCCGCACGCCGCTGATCATTTCCGGCCCGGCCCCGATCGAGCGCGAGCAACCGTTCACGCGCATCAAGCCTCCCGTCGATCGCTTGGTCAGCGACCAGACCCGCCTCTGCAACCGGATCGTTTCCGAAGCCAAGGAAATCCTCGAGCGGCCCAATGTCTCCGACGACGACCGCCTGCTCGCCGCGCGCAAGATGCTCCAGGTCAAGATGGGGCATCCGAAGAACAAGCTGCTGCTGCGCCTGATGGAAACCCCGGAGTGGCGCAAGCTGCTCGACAAGACCGAGACGGAGATGAATTCGGACCTGAACAAGGACGAAGTCTACCGCCTCAAGGAGGATCTTTTCTACGTGATCGACGAGCGCCAGCACCAGGCCGACCTCACGGAAATCGGACGCAAGACGCTGCGCCCGGATAACCCCGATGCATTCGTCCTGCCGGACTTGGCCACGGAATTCAGCGACCTCGACAAGGACACCGCCTTCACGCCGGAACTCCGCGAGGAAAAGAAACTGGCTTCGCAGACGCGCTACGCCGAAGTGTCCGAGGACATCCACGCGATCTCGCAGCTGCTGCGCGCCTACTCGCTCTACGAGCGCGACGTCGAGTACGTCGTCCAGGAAGGCAAGGTCATGATCGTCGACGAGAACACCGGCCGCGTGATGCCGGGTCGCCGATGGTCGGACGGACTCCACCAGGCGGTGGAGGCCAAGGAAGGCGTCACGATCGAGCGCGAGACGCGCACGTATGCGACGATCACGATCCAGAATTATTTCCGCATGTACGAAAAGCTCGCGGGCATGACCGGCACCGCGGAGACGGAAGCGACCGAGTTCAACGACATCTATCGCCTGAGCGTCCAAGTCATCCCGACGAACCAGCCCTGCATCCGCGTCGATCGGAACGACTCGATCTTCAAGACTCGCCGCGACAAGTACGCCGCCGTCGTGAAGGAAATTGAGAGCGCGAACAAGCGCGGCCAGCCGGTCCTCGTCGGCACGGTTTCCGTCGAATCGTCCGAGGTGCTTTCCCGCATGCTCAAGCGCACGGGCGTGATCCACACCGTCCTCAACGCGAAGTTTCACCAGCAGGAATCCGAAATCGTCGCGCGCGCGGGTCAGCGCGGCGCCGTCACCATCGCCACCAACATGGCGGGCCGCGGCACCGACATCAAACTCGGCGAAGGCGTGCGCGACCTGGGCGGCTTGTACGTCGTCGGCACCGAGCGCCACGAGTCCCGCCGCATCGACCGCCAGTTGCGCGGACGCTGCTCGCGCCAGGGCGACCCGGGCCTGACGAAGTTCTTCCTCTCCCTGGAGGACGACCTCATGCGCCTTTTCCTGCAGGGCAACCTGGCCTCGCGGCTGATGGAAGGCTCGATGAAGGAAGGCGAGGAGCTCGAGCATCCCTGGCTCAACCGCTCGATCGAATCCGCGCAGAAAAAAGTCGAACAGCAGAATTATTCGATCCGCAAGCGCCTCCTCCAGTACGACGACGTGCTGAACCAGCAGCGGGAAGTGGTGTACGGCATCCGCAATGCCGCCATCCATGCCGACCGGCCCAAGGCCATCATCTTCGAGCAGATCCACGAAGAAATCACGAGCCGGCTCGGGGCCGCCGGGTACGGCGAAAAAGGCGGGGCCGTGCCGACCTCCGTCGAGAGCCTGGTGGGCTGGGTCAATTCCCATTTCCCGATCAGCCTGCGGGTCGAGGAACTGTCCTCGCTCGAATTCGATCCGGCCCTCGCGCTGATCGTCGAGCGCATCGAGAAAGCGTACGCGGTGAAAGAGGCCGCGGAAATCCCGGAGGCCCTCGGTTCCCTCGAGCGCTATGTCGTGATCAACGCCATCGATCACCACTGGCAGGAGCACCTGACCGAGATGGAAGACCTCCGCAAGAGCATCGGACTGCGCAGCTACGGCCAGAAGGACCCGCTCGTGGAGTATAAATCGGAAGCGTACCGGTTCTTCGAGGAACTGATGAACAACGTGCGCCTCCAGATTTGCACCGGTCTGTTCCGCAGCGCGTCGAACCTCGAATCGTTCGAGAACATGCTCGCGCTGCTCAGCCGCACGGCGCGCGCCGTGGGCCCGACGGATTTGCCGGCGCCGGTGGCGGCGCCGCGCATCGAGACGAGCACGACCGTGACCAGCAGCGGATCCACCGCCGCGCCGCAGCAGGAAATCCAGCTGCCGAAAGTCACGATCCGCCGCGAGCTGCCCAAGGTGGGCCGCAACGACCCGTGCCCCTGCGGCAGCGGGAAGAAATTCAAGAACTGCCACGGCGCCTGAAGCCATGGTGCGTTTAGCCGTAGCGCAGGCGGCTCGCCTGTCCCCAGTCCGGAAATCAGCCCACGGAAGCCGGCGGGCCGCCCGCGCTGCACCCGATGCTTGAGCCTGTCGTCACTCCCGATCCCTACGCGCCGGTCCCCACCTGGCGCGAACGCAGCCCGCACGGCGTGGCCGCGGTGGTGGTCTTCGTGCTGACGGCGTTGATCGCGACGCTTTCGTTTCCGCCGTTCAAGATGCCGGAGTTCGCGTATGCGATGCTCGTGCCGGGAATTTTTTGGGCGTACACGCGTCCATCGCTCAAGCTTTATGCCTGGACCATGTTCGCCGCGCAGGCGGTCGCGTGGACCGCGATCCTGAGCTGGCTGCACCACGTGACGTGGCTTGGGCTGATCCTGCTCGGGCCGTTGATCGGCGCGTGGGTCGGAGCCTGGTACCTGGCGGCGTGGTGGGCGATGCCGCGGATGCTTGGCCGTCCGACGCTGCTGCGCTTGGCCGCGATGCTGGGGTTGTGCGGACTTTGGGTGGTGATCGAATGGACGCGGACCTGGCTCCTCGGGGGATTTCCCTGGCTGCCGCTCGCGGCGAGCCAATGGGAGCGCTCGAGCATTCTCCAAGTCGCATCCTACACGGGTGCGTACGGGATTTCGTTTGTGCTCGTTGCGATGAACATCGGTTTCGGCGCGTATGCGCATCGGCTGTTCCGCGAGGGTGAGAAGGGACTGCGCAAGCGGAGCCAGGAATTTTTCCTGGCGATGTTTCTCCTGCTCGTGTGCGTGTCGATCCACATGCAGGAGTCGTTTAACCGGGTCCGCTTCAGCGTCCCGGTCGGACGCATTGCCTTCGTCCAGCCATATATTCCGCAGGACGTGAAGTGGGTCCCGGCGAAGGGCCCGGGCATCCTCAGCGTCCTCGAGCAGACGACGATGGCTGCGGCGGCGACGATGCCGGACCTGATCCTGTGGCCCGAGGCGACCACGCCGTGGGCCGTGAAGGGCGACGAGGATACGCGCGCTTTTGTCGAATCGCTCTCGCGGCGCGCGAAGGCCCCCATGCTCGTCGGGTCGATCGCGATCGAAAATCGCCACGCACCCAACGAGGAATGGTACAACGCGGTCTTCGCGGTGGACCCGCTCACGGGCGTGCAGACCTCATATTACGCGAAGCGTCGCCTGGTGCCGTTCGGCGAGTACGTGCCGCTGCGGCCGATCCTCGGATGGATTTCGAAGTTCGTCCCGGTCGGGGAGGACTTTGCGACCGGCCTCGATGCGTCGCCGCTCGTGGTGTCGCTGCCGACGGGATCGCTCACGTTCGGCCCGCTGGTGTGTTACGAGGACATCTATCCCCAGCTGGCCCGTTCGAGCGTCCGGACGGGCGCCGATATCCTCGTGGTGCAGACCAACAATGCCTGGTTCGGCGAAGGCGGCGCCGCGTACCAGCATGCGGCGAACTCCGTGCTGCGCGCCGTGGAAACCCGCCGGCCCGTGTTGCGTTGCGGCAACGGTGGATGGAGCGGCTGGATCGACGAATTTGGCAGCGTGCGCGCGGTCCTGGTGAACGAGGCCGGCAGCATTTATTTCCGCGGGGTCCGCACGGTCGCAGTGAGGCGCGACCAACGCTGGGTGGGACGGCAGAGTTTCTACGTCGAGCACGGCGACTGGTTTGTCGGCGTTTCCGCCGCGCTGGTCTTGTTGGGCTTTGCCCTGCTCCGGGTGCATCGACCGAACCTGATGATGTGAGGGCAGGGCGGGGCGGCCGGGCCGCCGTCAACTCTGTCAGCCGACGGGCTGGTCGGCGCGTTCTACCGCTTTGTTGGCGGCTTGGTTTTTGCCGCCGGTTTCGTCCGCAGCCGCAGCACGCTTCGGGCGCGCGGGCGCGGGGCGCCGCCGTGAAGTTCAGGCAGCCACGGAGTCCCGAGCAGGCGGCAGGCGTCGCACATAAGAATTTTCACGAGAACCCGGAATTTCGCGGCTGACAACCCCCGTTTGCTTTCGCACAACCTGATTTCCCATGACCCCGAAACTTCTTCGTCGTGCCGTCGAGGCGCTTTCTACTTTCAACGTCGAAACTCCCTCGTGGGGCTTCGCCGACACCGGCACCCGTTTCGGCAAGTTTTTCCAGGACGCCGCGGCGATCGACATGAACGACAAGCTGGCGGACGCGGGCCAGGTCCACGCGGTCACCGGTTGCTGCCCGACGGTCGCGACGCACGTGCTCTGGGATTACACTCCTGGCCAGGACCCGAAGCAGGTCGTGAAGATGGCGCGCAAGCACGGCATCAAGCTGGGCGCGATCAACCCGAACCTTTTCCAGGACCAGGAATACAAATGGGGCTCCTTCGGCCACAACGACGCCGCCGTGCGTGAGCGCGCGCTGCAGCACTGCTTCGATTCGGTCGCGATCATGAAGGCGGTCGGCAGCGAATACCTTTCGCTGTGGTTCGCCGACGGCACCAATTACCCGGGGCAGGCGAGCATCCGCGAGCGCAAGGGTCATTTCGAGGAGGCGCTCAAGACGCTCCACAAAAAGCTCGGGCCCAACCAGACGATGCTCGTGGAGTACAAGCCCTTTGAGCCGGCGTTCTATGCGACCGACATCGCGGACTGGGGCATGGCTTATCTCCTCTCGAAGAAAGCCGGCCCGCGCGCCAAGGTGCTCGTCGACACCGGTCATCACTACAGCGCCCAGAACATCGAGCAGATCGTCGCGTGGCTCCTGGACGAGGACATGCTCGGCGGTTTCCATTTCAACGATCGTCGTTATGCCGACGACGATCTCACGCTGGGCTCCATCGATCCGTACCAGATCTTCCGGATCTTCCACGAAATCCTCTTCTTCGCCGCCGATCGCCGGAAGATGCCGAACATCGCGTACATGGTGGACCAGTGCCACAACGAGAAGGCGAAGGTCGAGGCGATGATCCAGACGGTGGTCATGGCGCAGGAACTTTATGCGAAGGCCGCGCTGGTCGACCACGAGGCGCTGCGGAAGGCGCAGGCCAAGAACAGCGTGATCGATGCCGAGCTGCTGCTGAAGAAGGCGTTTTTCACCGATGTGTCGCCGGCGCTCGCTGCGTGGCGCAAGTCGAACCAGCTGCCGGCCGACCCGCTCGTGGAACACCGCCGCAGCGGTTACGAACGCAAGGCCGCCGCCGACCGCAAGGCCCGCCGCAAGGCGATGGGCATCACGCGCGGCGGCAGCTTCGCCTGAAGTAGCGCAGGCGGCCCGCCTGCTCCGAAAATCCGAAATAGTTATGGGCCATGCGTCATACCAGTGATTAAATACCACTAAAGGTGACGTCGGGCCATTGCCCTTTTTCGCGCTTTCTGGGATAGTTCTCCCGATGAACGCCCCCCAGCCGCTCTCGTCCCAGCAAGTCCAGTTCTTCCACGAGGAAGGCTACCTGATCGTGCCGGATGTCTTTGACCCGGCCGAACTCGAGCCGTTGCGGCGGGAGATGCACGCGGAAATCAACCGCAAGGCCCGCGCGCTCAAGGCGGAGGGGAAGCTCACCGAGCTTCACGAAAACCTCGGGTTCGACGAGCAGCTCGCCGCGATCCAGCGCGATTCCCCGGACAACGGCGACGCCATCCTGCGCCATCTCGAGGGACTGCGCGGGGGCGGTTTTCATGCGCCGGAAATGTTCGACGTGATTTCGCACCCGAAGCTCATGCAGAAATTGTCATCACTTCTGGGCACCGAGGAAATCGTCGCTTCATCGGTTTATCGGATCCGCCCGAAGCTCCCGAATTTTGGCCGGGGCGTGGTGCCGTGGCACCAGGACAGCGGTTATTTCGCCTCTCACTGCGACCAGCACCTGATCATCACGTGCTGGGTTCCGCTCGTGGATGCCACGGTGGAAAACGGCTGCATGCAGATCCTCCCGCGCACGCACCAGGGCGAAGTCGCGCTCCATCACACCGGCGGCAATGCCGGCTTCCTGGTCATCAAGGACAACGATCTCCCGGACGACCCGCGCAAATCGATCGTCGCGGCCTGCCCGCGCGGCGGCGTGGTCTTCATGACCAATCGCACGCCGCATTGCTCGACGCCGAACTACTCGAATCACATCCGGTGGAGCATCGACCTGCGGTTTCAGTCGTCGGAGGTCCCGAGCAACGTCGGACTCTGGCCCGAGAAGCACGACGCCGAAGGCAACGCCGAGCCCGAATTTTACGAGAAGGGCAACGTGGCGTGTTATCCACCCGAGGCGGATTTCCTGGTCAGCAGCAAACTGCATCCGGAGCAGGTCACGGATTACGCGGAGTATTCCCGTCGCCGCGAAGTCTACGACCAGACGAAGCCGAACTTCTCCGTCTTCCGCCGCTGGCCCGCGCAGTCTTGACTGCGGATATCGGAAACCGGAAAGTTTTCGGTGGAACGCGTTAACGCGTTGGAACTCGGCGCTTGGCGCGCGGCGCTTTCCGCTCCGAAACTTTCCGGGTTCCGGCATCCGCAATCCGCAATTCCCCGGAACGCCATTCCCTCGGCGTCAGACCATACGCGCGGCGGAAAAGCGTGCTGAAATGCTGCGAGGAACTGAACCCGTGCTGGAGCGCGGCCTTGGTGACGTCGAAACCGAGCTGCCGGAGCGTCAGGCGCGCGGCGTCGAGGCGCAGCTGGAGATGATGCGCCGCAGGGCTGACGCCGACTTCACGACGAAACTGCGTGCAAAAATGCGGGACGCTGCGCGCCGTCGCCATCGCCGCGAGGTCGCGCAGCGGCAGGCGTCGGTCGAGCTGCTGCTCCATGTACGCCACCGCGCGCTGCACCGCGTAGGAGTAGGGCAGGGCCGTAGGCGTCGACGTCCGACGCTCGCCGGAATGGAGGCGCTGCGAGACCAGGGTCAAAAATAACTCGAGGTACGCGAGGATCGCCTGCCGGCGCTCGGGATGATTGGAAACCACCTGGGCCACCAGGCCGCGAAGGACCGGCTCGACCTCGGGGCAGCCGGTCAGGGCCCGCAGGCGCTTGCGGCGGAGCTCGGCCGCCAGCCTCGTCGCAGTGGGCCCCAGTTGCTCAAGCTTCAGTCCCGCCCATAGGTGGTGGTTCTCGGGATTGGACACCGGCCCCGTGCCGTGTTTCTCGCCGGGGTAGGCGATGTACAAATCGCCCATTGCCATCGTCGTCGTTTCGCCGTCGGCGCGCCACGACGCCGAGCCGCGCGCCAGGTAAAGAAACTCGAACGCCGGATGAGAGTGCGGTTTCCGATGATGACCCCGGCAGCACAACGCCTCGCCGCAGTGGGTGAGCGCGGGCAAATCGTCGACGGGGTTTTCGTAGACGAAACCGCTGATGATCTGGGGATCGCGCAGGACTTTCATGGGGGAATTTACGAGCGACGAATTGGCACGGAGGATTTTCCTGAGGGTTTGGTCGCGGTGGCGTGAGGGAGGACGCCACGAGCCTGGCCTGCTTTGTCCGGGTTCACTTTATTAATGAGTACGTAATTAACTGTACGTTTCCACCGCAAAATCTGAACGCCCCCGCGCCGGTTTCACGCTAACCTCTTCCCTTTCCCCTTCATGTCGTCTTCCGCGCGCCTTTCCCCTGCACAACTGAAGTTCTACCACGACCAAGGTTACCTCCTTGGCCTGCCTCCGATTTTCTCGGCGGAGGAGATGAAGCGGATCAATGCGGAGTTGCCTCGGCTGCTGGCGTTGCTGCGCCCCGGCGAGACGACGAACGAGATGCGGGAATGGCATCACGCGAGCACGTACCTGTACGAGATCGTGATGAATCCGCGGATCCTCGACTTGGTCGAAGGCATTCTCGGGCCCGACTTCTATGTGTGGGGCAGCCACTTCTTCATCAAGGAACCGCGCAGTCCCGGCACGGTGCCGTGGCACCAGGACGCGTACTACTGGCCGCTCTCGCCCTTCAATACCGTCACGGTGTGGATCGCGTTCGACGACGTCGACGAGGAGAACGGCGGGATGAAGTTGATTCCCGGTTCGCACCTTGGCGGGCTGATCAAGCATCGGCACAAGGATGACGCGAATTCGATCATTCAACTCGAGCTCGAGCAGGGCACTTTCAACGCGAACGACGCGGTGCAATTCCGTTTGAAGGCCGGCGAGGTTTCGATGCACAACGACAAGGCGGTGCACGGGTCGCAGGCGAACCCGTCGGATCGCAGGCGCGCGGGGCTGACGATCCGCTATTCCGGCACGAACGTGAAAGCCGACCTGAAAGTCAGCCCGGACTTCGTCGCTCACCTCTGCCGCGGCGTCGACACCTACGGCCACACGCCCTACGCCGCCGCGCCCACCGCGCGCTACGGACGCAAGGACTACCGCAGAAAAGACCGCATCGACTAAACCACAGACTCACCCCCTTTTTTTTTAACCGCGAATGGACGCGAATGAACGCCAATCCGAACCACAAACATGTTGGTTTCAATTCGCGTCCATTCGCGTCCATTCGCGGTTAAACTTTCCGTCTTTCTAAAACATCATGTCCTCCTCCAATCCCAACCACCTCAGCGCGGCCCAGGTTAAATCCTACCACGAAAACGGCTATCTCCTCGGCCTGCCGCCGATCTTCAACGCCGCCGAAATGGCGAAGATCAATGCCGAGCTGCCTCATCTCCTGGCCCTCCTGAAACCGGGCGAGACGTCGAAGGATATCCGCGAATGGCACGAGGCCAGCACCTACCTTTACGAGATCGCGATGAACCCGAGGATCCTCGACCTCGTGGAGAGCATCCTCGGCCCGAATTTTTATTTCTGGGCCAGCAATTTTTTCATCAAGGAGCCGCGCAATCCCTCGACGGTGGGCTGGCACCAGGACGCGTACTACTGGCCGATGGCGCCGCACAATTCGGTCACGGTGTGGCTCGCCTTCGATGATGTCGACGAGGTCAACGGCGGCATGAAGCTTCTGCCCGGTTCGCACCGCGGTGGAATCATCAAGCACAAACGTTCGACGCAGACGTCGTCGGTGCTGACCCTCGAGCTCGAGGACGGCTCGGATTTCAACGCGGACCACGCCGTCCAATTCCGTCTCAAGGCGGGCGAAGTCTCGCTCCACGACGATCGCGCGATCCACGGCTCACCGGCGAACCCGTCAGACCGTCGCCGTGCCGGCCTTACGATCCGCTACTCCGGCACGAACGTGAAGAACGACATGACGGTGAACCCGAATTTCAAAGTCTACGTCGCCCGCGGCATCGACGAATTTAAGCACAATCCCTACGGCACCCCGCCCACGCAGCGCTATGGTCGCCCGAACTTCAAGCCGGTGAGCAACGAGGAAGCCGGCAAGGTTTGATTCTGACCAGCGGGCATCAAGAGCTCCGAGGTGGAGCGTGTTGTCCTCAACGCGCTGAGCGGCGCTGACCGCGCCTGCATGTCGACGGAGCCAAACAACGTGGTAGGACCCCGCTGGGGCTCACCCGGCGGGTGTGCCCCGCGCTTCGAGGTTTCACAAGGGCTTGGAGCTGTTTCCCGTTCGCAATCAAAGATTGAGCTTCGGGAATCATCCTCGCGATAGTTTCCAGCCATGGCCCAGACCCAGCTCTACGAACTCACGCCGGCGGAATCGATGTTTGCCCCCTTCCACGACTCGTTCGTGGCGGAGCAGTTGCCGCTGACCCTCGAGCCGGGATCCGCCGTCGGGCTCAGGCGCGAATACCAATGGGACAGCGTGCGGATCGCGTGGGACTCTGCGGCGCCGAATACCGTCGTCGCGCGTTTTGAAATGGCCGTCGAGGGCCTGCCCGACCGCTTTGACCATTTCGTTTTCTGCCAAGTCGTCTCCCCGGAAGTGGCGTTCACTTTTGAAGTCAAAAGTCGCGGCCAATGGCACCCGCTCGGTGCGTCCACGATCGGCACGGGTGGCCGCAACGAAATCACGCTGCCGATCGGCCACCGGCCGGTGGAGGCCGTGCGGATCGTCCTGACCGCGCTCGATCGTCATCACCAACACCTCAGCCTGCAATGGTGGGGCGTGGCGCGGGCTGCGCTTGTCGCGGAGATCGTCGCGGCGCGGCCGTGCTACGATGGGCGGTGGACGGGATTGATCCTGCCGCCGGAGTCTTGGCCCGAAGTGAAGATGGCGCGCGGGCTGATGTTCAGCGAAGCGGACTTGCCGGCGCTGCGCGCGAAGCGCTCCGCAAAATATTGGGACGCGCATTGGAGCCTGCTCGAGGAACGCGCGCAGAGCTACCTGTCGCGCCGCCCCGAGGATGATCTCGATTCTTTCGTGCCACAGACGGACCAGCGTTACATCCGCGCGCGGGAAAAAGGCCGGGCGACCTATTTTTCCGAGCCTGTCATCCTGGGTTTCGTCGGGCTGGTGAAAGGCGATCGCGCGATGGGATTCCACGCGTTGCGGTACTTGATGTGCCTGATGCACACGCCTTCGTGGGCCCAGTCCGCGGAGAGTCGCGCGCGCGGCAGCTCGTGGGACCAGCGGTGTTTCAACGAGGAGCAGGCGACGACCGCGGCGGCACTGCTCCTCGACTGGTATGATTTTGCCCTCACCCCGCGGGCGCGCGTGCTCGCGCAGCAGGCGCTGTGGGACAAGGGCGTGGCGGTGATCGAACGCGACATGATGAAATTCGATTATGTCTTCACGATGAACCAGGGCCCGTGGTTCTGCCGCGCGCGCCTCCTTGCCGGGCTCTATCTCGAATCCGTCTGGTCCCGGATGAAACCGCATACGGAACTCGCGCTCGCGGACATGCGCGCGGGCATGGAGAACTACGTTCTGCCCGACGGCGGGACCGACGAAGGGCTCGGTTATTTTTCAATCACGATGCACGCGGTGCTTCCCGGCATGATCGCCTACGCCCGCGCGCGGGGGATCGAGGTGAGTTCGTTGCTGCCCCCGCAGCTGGCCCGCACCGGCGAATTTGTCGCGGCGCTTTCCGCGACGGAGCCGGGCTATGTCCTGACGGAGGGCGACAACACGATCGACGTCGTGGTCGGCGACACGATCCCGATGCTCGCCGCGATTTTTCCGCGCGATGTTTATGCCCGCGTGGTGGCCGCCTGCCTCATGCGCCGGCGCGCGCCGGGCTACTACGACCAATATTTCTTCGAAGGGGTCTTCGCGTTCATCGCGGCCCCGACGGAATTGGCGGCGCCGGAATCGATCGTGCCGACCTTTGCGGTGCTGCCGCAAACCGGGCACCTCACGAGCCGGCGGAAAAACGCGGCGGGGCGTTCGGTGCGTCTCCATGTCGTCGGCGCCAAGGCGCGGGCGTCGCACACGCATTTTGACAAGGGTTCTTTCCTGCTCGAACTCGATGGCACTCCGGCGTTGCTCGATCGCGGGCAGGTGCGGTACGACGACCTTCGCTCCTACACGCTCAAGCGAACCGAGCTGCACAACACGCTGACGCCGGTCTCGGCCGACGGGGTTTACGCGAACCAGGCGGGAGTGTTGGAAGCGACGATCCCGACGGGCGACGGCGACGAGCGGCGGATGCGCGCGCAGATCGACCTCGGCCACGTTTGGCGTGGAGTGATGTCGCGCTGCACGCGCGAGGTCATCGCGGATTCGGTCGAGGCGTTTGATGTCATCGACCGCGGTGAGCTGCTCGCGGCCTCGGCGCTGGTCTTCAATCTCAACACTCGCGAGCGTTGGGAAATCACCGGCCGCGAAGCCGTGCTCCGGATCCCGGGTTGGGAAGTCACCGTGCGCGCGCCGTGGGCTGACGGGATCACGCAGCGCGAGGACTCGATCGATTTCCGCCTCCAGCCCGTCTGGCATCTCGAGTGCCGGTTGAATTCGGCGAAGGCGTTTGAGCTGAAAACCTCGATTGTCTGCCGTCCGCTTTGAAGGTGGAACGCGTTGGCCCAAACGCGTTGAGCGACTCCGTCCACAGTTAAACGTCGACGGAGCCAAACCTGTTCGACCGGCCCAGGTCCCCGATAGCGCGTTGGGGGCAGTCGCTCCACCCTCGGCGCCGCCGAGTGCGGAAAATTCTCAAATATCGGTTTGATAATCCCCGACGCCGGACCTTGGTAGCGGGAGCATGCGACGATTCCTTTGCCTTGGCCTGCTGATGGCCGGTTTTTCCCTGCAGTTCGCCGCCGCTGCTCCGTCCCCGGACGCCCACCTCCTGGCCGGCTCTTGGCGCTACGACGCGAAACGCAGCACGGAGCTGAGTTCGTGGGGCGGGCTGAAACTCATCATCGCGGTCGACGGGACGCGCGTGACGCTCACGCGGCAGCTGACGGCGGGCCGGCGGAGTTACGATGACGTCACGGCCATCGATCTCTCGCAGACGGTGAACCTGGTGAAGGTCGATTGGTGGCCGGACAACCGGCACATCGGCGCGTACATCGGCGGCGACAAGACCAAGAAAGTCCGCGTGCGCTTGCTCGATGAAGGCCGAATCCTGCGGACGAGCGCGGACTTCGTCCTTGCGACGCAGCAGGGCGAGCACCCGGTCAATGTCCTCACCGATTATAAGGTCTCGGTGAACGGCCAGCAGCTGACGCTCATCGAGCTGCGCAGCACGCGCAACGATCCCATCGTATATGTCTTCAAGCGGATCACCGATGAAGCGGCCGACGCCGCAGCTTCCCGGGGCAACGCCGAATAATTTTTCCGCACGATGCGCTCCTCCCGATTTTTTCTCTTAACGATCCTGTTGGCCGCGGTGGTTGCACCCGGCCTGTCGCGCGCCCAGCCAATTCCGCGCAAAGTCGAAAAGGCGCCGGCGGAGGCGACGCTGATCCCGCTGTCGGGGAACTGGCGGATGGACGGCGATGTCCCGGTGCACGCGTTGCTGATTTCCCTCCAGGGTTTGGCGAACCGGGATTATCCGCGCGTTTACCTGGAATATCCGGTCGATTGGCAATGGGAGATCGTCCGCCCGCTGGAGGGTTTCCTCGAGAAGCGCCACGGGATCAAATTCAACCGCCTCGCGCTGGACGATGCGGACGCCGCCCTCGCGCAATTCGCGCGGTATGCGAAGGGTTATGTGGTGTGGGACAAGGCGGTGCGCACCTCGTTGATCGTGGCCTTCACAATTTCCGGCGTGGAGGATGCGGTGGTCGTAAGCGAGGACCAGGTCGCCCTCGCGCAGAAGCACGGTTTGAAACCGATCGCGGATTTGCGCGGCTTGTTCGCCGGCAAACCGGACCACGAGATTTATCAATGGGCGTACGATCGCTATTGGGCGAGATGCTCGCGCGATTATTACGTGCTCCTCGGCGGCCACGCGGGGATTGAGATGCAGCCCGGCATCGCGGATTTCGGCGTTAAACAGCGCGCATTTTTCAGCGATCTCTCGGCCAACCCGAAGCACCCGGAGGAACTCGCGCTCGAGCGAAAAATCCTCAGCCAGCAGAACCCCGCGAGCATCGTCGTGGGCTGGCATTCCTATGGGAAGGATACGGAAGGGCAGCACACCACGCTCGTCGGAAACTATGGGTTGAAAATGGAGGGCCTGCACAATCTTCCGAACGTTTCGTTCACCTGCCAGCTGCCGCTGACCCCGGACTTCAAGTTCACAAACAATCACCACGTTGCGGCCAACGCCCAGTTGAAGGCCGAAAAGAAGGTCTACATCTGCGCGGTCGCGACGGACTCGATGGGGATCGGGGCCTGGACGAAGCCGGGGCGGGGCGGGATTCCCTACACCTGGCAGGTTTCGATGAATTGGGCGTGGATGAATCCGCCCGCGCTCCAGTTTTTCTACGAGGACAAAACGGCGAACGATTACTTCATCGCGGGCCTGAGCGGCCCGGGGTACATGTATCCAAAATCGATCCCCGCGGACAAGTTTCCCGCCCTGATGAGGGACGCGCGTGCGCTGATGGCCCAGCTGGACCTGCGCGCGCTGGAGCTGATGGATTATTCCGAAGGCAACCGGCACATCGGCAACACCGACCTCCCGAAGGAGGTCGTCGACCGCTATTACCAGGAATTTCCCGACGCGATCGGTTTCATCAACGGCTATGGCACGGCGCGCACGTTCGACCTGCGCGATGGAAAACCGCTCATCAGCTACGACTACTATCTCGATGTGAACCGTTCGGTGAAGGATGCGGCGGCGGACTTGGAGGAGTTGATCCAGTTGAATCCGCAGCGCCCGTATTTCCTGCTCATGCACATCCGCGAACGAAACCCCGTCGAGAAAGTCACGCAGATTTTCAATTCGCTGACCGAGCCCGTGGAAGTCGTGGCATTGGACACGTTCCTGAAACTCGCCGCCGACGCGAAGACTTACCAAACGCACTACCAGCAGCCGGAAGACCCGGTGAGCCGGAATCCGTAACGGAGCGCCGCCTCGGACCGAACGGCGCTTAAGTTTTTAAGGTGGAGCGTGTTGTCCCCAACGCGCTGAGCGAATCAGACCGCGTGGCAACGCACTCCATCCGTTTCAATCGCTCCGTCGCAGGTCTGTAGTCGGACCGGAACGAGCCAGTCGAAGACGTGGCGCTACGTTTTTCCTCCGAGGCCGCCCGGCGCACGCGCTTATTTTTTGATCTTATCCTTGGCGTCGTCGTAGGCGTCTTCGGTCTTGTCGCCGATTTTCTTGCCGGTTTCGACGGTCTTGTTCTTCGCCTTCTTCAGGCCGCGCTTGGTGGCGTCATAGCCTTCCTTGGATTTTTCCTTCGTGACGTCCGCGGCATGCTCGGTGCCGTCGGCGGCTTTGTCGTAGACCTCGACCGACTTGTCCTTCACGGCGTGCGCCGCGTGCCTGGATGCATCGGATACATCCTCGGCGGCATCTTTCGTGGCGTCCTTCGCCTTTTCGACGCGGGTTTCGGCGCGCAGCGCGGGCGCGGCGGCAAGGGCGAATACGGCCAAGGTGGTGAGAAGTGTGGTGTGTTTCATGAGAGAACACTGACCCATGGAGCAGGGGTTGGTTCGACGCGGGCTCATCGAAGGGAAAATCGAATCGGCCCCTACCTGATTTTTTCCGAGCGAGAACTTGTATCGCACCGAAATGAGCCAACGGTTGAGGTTTCATTCACCAATCGCCCATGAAATTTCACTCTTTTCTTTCGCTCGGGTTCACGGCGCTGCTCCTGGCTGTGCCGGCCTTGGCCGCCGATACCACGACCACCGGGCTCGCCGGCAAATGGAAACTGGACGTGGCGCGCAGCACGCCGATCCGTCCTTGGGATACCATGAGCGTCGAGATTGCTGCCACCGACACGACGGCGACCGTCACCCGCCATCTCGCCTGGGGCACCGATCGCAAGGTGAACGATGTCACCAAGCTTGTCACCGACGGGAAAACTTCGACGGCCAACCCGGTCGGTTACTGGCTCGATACCTGGTACACGAATATCTACATCGGCGCGGACCACCAGAAACACGTGACCGGCGAGTGGCTCGATGGCGGCCGGATCCTGAAGCTGGAAACGAATCTCTCGCTGGAAGGGCAACAGGGCGATCATCCCGTCCACGTCTACGACGAATTTCGGCTCTCGGCCGACGGCCGGACGCTGAAACTTTACGAGCTACGCTCCACGCGGGACGAAGCGATGGTTTATATTTTCACCCGTGAATAACCCTTAAATTTTTCCTGCCATGAAATCCACTTTCCGATTCGGCGTCCTTTTGATTGCTTTCGCGGCGTTGTTCACGATGTCCGCACGCGCGGTGCCGGGCGTGACCGGACCGGCGCCCAAGACCGCCTACCTCATCCCGGTGAAGGACAACTGGCAGATCCAAGGGGCGCTGCCGGAAAATGCATTTCTGATCGCCCTCCAAGGCCTCGCCAACACGGATGCGCCGCGCGTCTACGTCGAATATCCCGAGGCCTGGCACTTCCATGATTTCAACCCGCTCAAGGATTTCTACGCCACGCGCTATGGGATCAAATTCACGCGGCTCGACACGCCGGACGCCGCGCTCACCGCGCTTGGGCACTTCGCGAAGGGTTATGTGGTATGGGACAAAAAAGTGCGCCCCTCGCTCAACGTCGCCTTCACGGCTGCGGGGGTGCTGCGGGCGGTGGTCGTGGACGAGAGCCTGATTCCCCTCGCGGAAAAACACGGGCTGAAGCTTCTCGCTGATTTCCGGGGAAAATTCACCGGGCAATCGGACGTGCAGATTTACCAATGGGCGTATGACCAATACTGGGCCAAGTGCAGCCGCGATTACCTGATCTGGATGGGCGGCGTGGCGGGCGACACGATGGAACCGGGCGTGGCCGACCTCGCGATCGCGTTTGGCGCGTTTGTGACCGATCTCTCCGCGAACCCGAAGGACGTCGAGGAATATGCCTTCCACAAACGCCTGCTCGCGCAGATGAAACCGACGGCCTGGATCATGGGCTGGCATTCGTACCCGAAGGACACGGAGGGCCAGTGGGTCACGCTGACGTCCGGCTATGGCTTGAAGGTGATCGGGCTGAACACCTTTCCCAACGGGACTTTCATGAGCCAGATCGGATTTTCCCCGGGCTTCAAACTCACGAACTCGAACCACGTCACGCGCGAGAGCACGCTGACGGCAGAAAAGAAACTATACATCTGCCTCGTGCAGTCCGACAGCATGGGCATCGGGGCTTGGACGCAGCCGGAACGCGGCCAGATTCCCTACAACTGGGAAGTCGGCGTCGACGGCGCGAAGTGGTATCCCGCGGCGATGGAAATGTTCACGAAGGACAAGACCCCGAACGACTATTTCATCGGCGGCCAATCGGGGTACATGTACCCGGCGGCGATTCCCAGTGACCGTTTCCCGGGCCTGATGAAGGAGATGAATGTGCTGATGCCGCTGATGGACCAGCACACGGTCACGATCATGGACCATACCGACCGCGGAATCCCGATCGGCTACTTCGACCTGCCGAAACGCGTGGTCGATGAGTACTACGCGAATGTCCCGGACACGATCGGCTTCATCAATGGTTACGCCGCCGCCCACACCTATGACCTGCGCAACGGCCAGGCCTTCATGTCGTACGACTATTACCTCGACGAGCATCGTCCCGAGGCGAGTGCCGTCGCCGACCTCGACGAACTCGCGCGCGTGAACCCCAAGCGTCCATACTACCTGCTGCTCCACGTCCGCGAATCGAACAGCATCAAGCGCGTGATCAGCATCATGAATGGCCTGGCGGAAAAGCCCGAGATCGTGCCGCTCGACACCTTCCTGAAACTCGCCGCGAGCAACAAGACCTTCCAGACGCGTTACAAGGACGAGAAGCCGGCGGGCCAGGCGTGGGACGCGACCACGCAGTAGTCCGGCCGAATTTCAGAAGTAGCGCAGGCGGCCGGCTGCTCTTTGAAGTAGCGAGTAGCGTGTAGCGGCTAGTCCGATCGCCCGCACGGTAACGGCGCACGACTCCCCGGGGGTCCGGATCCGTCTACTCGCTACCCGCTACTTCGAGCAGAAGCAGGCGGGCCGCCTGCGCTACTTTTTCAGAACATTCCCCTCGGCGATCCGCTGCAGGAAACGCGCGCAGAGTTGCGCGCGCTCCATCAGGCTCGGCAGCAGGCAATACTCGCGGTCGCTGTGGAGATGATCGCCGATCGCGCCGAGGCCATCGAGATTGGGCAGGCCCGCGGCGGAGAGGAGATTGCCGTCGGACCCGCCGCCGGCATGGACCCAGCCGAAGGGCGCGAGCCCAAGTTCATTTCCGCACTGCTGGTAGACGGCAAACGCCGCTTCCTCGACCGGGCCGCATTCTTTCGGAGGGCGATTGAAACTGCCGGTAATTTCAAGGCGAAGTCCTTCGCGTGCATTGATGGACGCGGCAATTTCGTCGAGCCGCGCGAGCACGGCGTCGCGGTCGGCGGCGCGCGTGATGCGGACGTCGAGGATGGCTTGGGCGAAATCGGGAACGACGTTCGTGGCTTCGCCGCCGCCGCGAATCAGCCCGACGTTGAGCAGGATGCCCGGCATCTCGGCGGGCAGGCGGTGCGCCGCGACCACGAATTCCGCCAGGGCGGCGATCGCGTTGCGCGCATCGCTGGGAACTTTCGCGGCGTGGCCGGCGCGGCCGCGGCAGGTCGCGATGAAATTTCCCGTGCCTTTGCGCGATTGGACCAGGCTGCCGTTGGGCCGCGCCGGTTCGAACACAAGGCCGAGATGGTGACGCGGCGCCGCGGCCGCCAAAAGCGCCGCGCTGCCGAAGGAACCGGTTTCCTCGTCGGGGGTGATCAGGATTTCGAACCCGAGGCCGGGGGACGGGTTTGCGCGCAGGTATTCGTCAAGCGCGGCGAGCATCACGACCAAGCCGCCTTTCATGTCGGTGACCCCGGGCCCGCGGAGAGTGTGGGCATCGACCAGTTCACAGTGCTGAAACGGGTTCGCTGCGCCGTAGACGGTGTCGTAGTGCCCGCTGAGCAGGATTTGGGTGGGAGCGCTCGGCTGAAAACGCCCGCGCAGGGCCTGCGCGGGCGTGCCGACGCAGGCGATCCGTTCCAGGGCGACGCCGGGCAGGATCGCGAAATCCGTCTCAAGCAGCGCCAGCATCGCCGCCAAACCGGCGTGATTTTCGCTGCCGGAGTTCTGATTCGACCAGCGGATGAGCTGGTCCCGAAGTTCAGTGGGGTTCATGGCGAGGGGCGCAGGCGGCGCGCCTGCGTCTTCCGACTCTGAGCAGGCGGGCCGCCTGCGCTACTATTTTCGCGGCCCGCAGTTCGACCAATCGTACGGTTGGAAGCCGAGCTTCAAGGCGGGGGAGTTGGCGGCGAGCCGCCACGTTTTGCTGCCCTCGGTGATTTTCGGATCGGCGACGATGGAGAGCTGGTCGTGGCCGGCTTTTCGCCAGGCGGCGAAACTCACGCGGTGCGGCACCCCATCTTTCCTCGTCGCGGGATTGCCGCTGTGGGCGGGCTTGCCGTCGGGGAACCAAATACAGTTCGCATTCGCGACCAGCGCGCCGCGGGTGATATCCCCTTTGTACCCGCCGGAGTACAATCGCGCGCTCGGGCCGATGAAGATGTTGTTGAGAAACGTCGCGCTGAAACTGCCCGGTTCGATGCGGTAGACGGACACCAGTGCATTTTGGCCGCGGGCGAAGATATTGTGCCGCACTACGTTTTCGCGCGCGTAGTGGATGTTGAACGGCGCGTCCTTCGTGTCGTGCACCAGGTTATGCTCCACCACCACGTGCGAGGTGCCTTCATCGAGGTACACGCCCCAGCCGCCGTAAGCCTGCGACCAGATGTGGTGGAGATGATTGCCGCGGAGAAGGGTTCCCGGCTGCACGCCGAGGATGTAAATGCCGCCCATGTCGCTGAGGATCCCGGCGCCGAGATGATGAATCAGGTTGGCCTCGATGCGGTTGTTGCGCGACGGGGTTTCACGAAACCCCCAGGTCCAGCCGACGGAAATCCCCGTGTAACAGCCGTGATGGATATGGTTGTGCGCGACCACGCAGTCGAAGGCGTGGCCGAGGAGGACGCCGACGCCTTGGTGAAAAATTCGCCCGATTTCAGAAATCGTGTTGTCGGCGATCTCGAGGTGCCCGGTGCGGCCTTCCGCAGATCCGTCCAAGTCGGTGCCGCCTCCGCGAATTCCTCCGGCGCCGATGTCGCGAATGTCATTTCCAACGGCCCGGCAATCGCGGCACCCCTCGTCGAATTCCAAGCCATACAACCCGGCGCGCTCGATGGTGCAGTTGCGCACGACGCAGTCCCGCGCGGCGCGAAACACGATTGAACCCGGCACGCAATGCGCTGCCTGCACGCTGCCGCCGATGGGCAGCTCCTGGCCATAAACCTGTGCGACGTGAAAGGGTGGGAGAAACGCCAGCGGCGAGAACCAATCCGCATGGCGAAACGCCAGGCCCTCGAACTCGAGGCCGCGCAGGTGCGCGGTCGCGTGGGCGTCGACCGGGTCGATGGCATCGTTGAAAAACTGCCCGCTCGCCATGACGAACGCGCTCAGGCGGGGCGCGCGGATTTCGGTGGTGGCCGGCGTTTCATCCGGGCGAGGCAAATAATAAAGGCGGCCGGTTTCGCGGTTGAGGTACCATTCACCCGGCTCGGTCAGCGCTTCGAAGAGATTATCGACGTAATAGCGCGCCAGGTCGCGGTTGCCGTGCGCATCCTCATACGCCTCATAGAGGCTGAAGGCCGAACGTCGCCCGAAGCGCAGCCAGCCGGTCCGCGGGTTGAGCGCGGGGCGGGGGAGCCGCTCCTCGATCCAGTAATGGAGCACGACGAACTCGGCGTCAGGCAGCGAGGCCCAGGCCTCGATGTCACCCGCGCGCGGCTTGAACGTGTCGCTGCCCGCGAAAAGGTTGGTGTTCGCGGCATCGCGGATCTCCCCAATGCGGAAGACATTTTTAGCGCCTTTCTCGTCGGGAGAAAATTTCGGGAGCCGTGCCCGCGGCGCCCGGCGGCCGTTGACGAACAACGACCGAAAATACCAGGTGCCGGCGACGACCGCGGGCAGGTCGAGCGTCCATTCGGCGCGGCCGTTGCGCTCGCCCACTTTCCAACCGGTCAACCGTTCACCGCCGTCGAAGACGGGTTTTGCCCGGGGCGCCGCGACATAGCGCGTGTGGGAGTCGAGCGGGGTAAATTTGACCGTTTCCGCCAAGGCATAGATTCCGTCGTGCACCGACACCGTTGCAGCCCCGGTCACGGCTCCAGCCCGACGAAGCTTTCGCAGGTTATCGCGCGCGCCGGCGAGTGTCGCCCAAGGCCGTTGCAAGGAGCCCGCCGCGGAGTCGCGACCCCGGGGTGAAACATGAAAGAGACTCATCGAGCGTGGAGTGAGGCAAACGCGAGCGGATATGACTAGCGAAATGAAAGCTGCGGGCGCTGACGATGCTATCGTCTGCGTGAGAATCTCCGGTTCAACTGCAGGCTTCTATTCCTTGGGAACCACGACGAGGTCAGGCGGAGAATAAGAAGTTGACTGACCGACCTGGTCTTTTCGGCGCCGTTAAGTCCTTTGCGCACGCGGCCTAGGCCCGCACTTCGACCAATCCCACGGCTTGAACCCTAGCTTCAGCGCGGGTGAATTCGGGGCGACGCGCCAGGTCTTGCGGCCCTCGGTGATTTTTGGGTCGGCGATGATCGAGCATTCGTCGTGGCCGGTCTTCTGCCACTGCGCGAAAGTGAACTTGGCGGGATGGCCCTCCTTCAGGTGCGTCTCGGGATTCGTGATCGGCGGGATTTTCCCACCAGGCGACCAGATACAATTCGCATTCGCGATGAGCGCGCCGGAGGCGATGTTTCCCTTGTAGCCGCCGCGATAGAGCATCGGGCTCGGTCCCACCAAGATATTCGTGTGGAAATTCGCGCTGAAATGCCCGGGCTCGATGCGGTAGACCGACACCATCGCGCGCTTGCCCCGCGCGAAAATATTGTTCCGGACGATGTTCTCGTGGCCGTAGTGGATGTTGAAAGAGGCATCCTTCGTGTCGTGGACCAGGTTGTGCTCCACCACCACGTACGACGTGCCTTCGTCGAGATAAACGCCCCAGCCGCCGTAGTCGTGCGACCAGATGTGGTGAAGATGATTCCCCCGCAGGATCGTGCCGGGCTGGATCCCCAGCGTGTAGATGCCGCCCATGTCGCTCAACAACCCCGCGCCGATGTCGTGGATCAGGTTATTCTCGACGACGTTGTTGCGCGTGATCGTGTCGCGAAATCCCCAGGTCCAGCCGAGCGAAATCCCAGTGTAACAGGTGTCGTGGATGTGATTGTGCGCCACGACGCAGTCCGCCGCGTTGCCGAGCAACACGCCGATTCCCTGGTGAAATACGCGGCCGATGTGGTGGATATGGTTGTCGGTGATGCGAATGTCGCCGGTGCGGCGCTCACCGAGGCCGTCGAGGTCCGCGCCGCCCGCGCGAATTCCCCCGGCGCCGAGGTCATGGATCTCGTTGCCGACGGCGGAGCAGTCGCGACAGCCGGGGCCGAACTCGATGCCGTAGACGCCGAGATGCTCGAGCGTGCAGTCGACCACGGCGCAGTTCCTGGCTGCGCGAAAAAGAATCGCGCCCGGCACCGCGATCGCCGCTTGCGGGCTCCCGCCGATGGGGAGGTCGTTGCCTTCGAGCGAGTCGTGCGTGGGGATGTGCTTCTCCGCGAGCGGGGAGTACCAGTCGCCGTGGCGAAAGGTGAGGCCGGCGAATTCCAGGGCGCTGACCTGCTTGGTGCCGTGGACGTCCATGCGATCGCCCGATTCGCCAAACACGCTGCCGATCGCGCGCACGAATGAGTGCAGCCGCGGCGCGCGAATCTCCGTGTTCGCCGGGGTTTCCCCCGGCCGCGGCAGGTAATAGATACGGCCGGTTTCGCGGCTGAGGTACCATTCGCCGGGTTCCGTCAGCGCTTCGAAAAGATTGTCGATATAGTAGCGGGCGTGGTCGCGTTCGCCCTTCGCATTTTCATGGGCTTCGTAGAAAACGAAAGCGGAGCGCCGGGCGAAGCTCACCCAGCCCGTGCGTGGGTTGAGCGCGGGCTTGGGCAGCCGTTCCTCGATCCAGTAATGGAGCACGACAAACTCCGCTTCCGGCAGCGACGCCCACGTGTCGGACACGTCGCCTGGCCTGGGCTTGAACGTGTCGCGCCCGTCGCCGAGCCCGGTTTTTTCGGGCTCAAGCATCTCCCCGACCCGCAGCACGTTCTGGCCGCCCTTGAGGTCCGGCGAAAATTTCGGGAAGCGCGCGCGGGGCGCCCGGCGGCCATTGACGAACAGCGAGCGGAAGAAACGTTTGCCCGCGACCACGTCGGGCAGATCGAGCGTCCACTCGGTGCGGCCGTTGCGTTCGCCGACCTTCCACCCGGAGAGGCGCTCGCCACCGTCGAAGACCGGCTTGGCCCCCGGCGCGGCCGCGAACCGCGTGTGCGAGTCGGCATGCGTGAAGGCGACGGTTTCGCGCTGCTCATAATGGCCCGCGCCGACTTGGACGGTCACCGGGCCGGAGATTTTTTTCGCGGCGCGCAGGCGGCGGAGGTTATCACGCGCGCCGGCCAGCGAAGCCCAGGGGCGGGTGGACGAGCCGGGCGCGGTGTCGCGTCCACGGGGAGACAGGTGGAAAACGTGCATGGGGAAAGCCCCGCGAGCCAAACGCGCGGGCCGTCGCAAGCGAAGGCAAATCCACGGATGGTTTGTGAATATCCAAATCCACCTCGCGCAGTTTACCGTCTTGAGGCGCGTTTTAAATCGTGATCGCCGGTGCGGCGTTTGTGGCTGCGGTGACCAGCTTTACCTGCACCGGCTGACCGCGATGCGTCCCGGAGATGGCCCAGGTGTTGCCTTCGTGCACGATCGCAAAGGCCCCGTGCATCGCACCTCTTGGCGCGGCGCTGCTGACAGTAAGGAAAGTGTGTTCGGTCGCGGACGCTGACCGGAGTTCGGCGAAAGGATAGAGGCCGGAACTTTCCGGCAAAGCCAGTTGGCTGACTACGATCGTGAACTCTCCCGCGGATTTCACTGAGGCGTGGAGGCCGGCGTGCGGGCGTTCGATGAAGAAACCGTTTCCCGCGTTGTCGGTCGTGCTGACTTTTGCCGCACTGTCTTCGTTGAACGCCTGGAACCGCGCCTGCACGGGCAAGGCGTGCTCCAGGATTACGCGGTCGAAAATCGCGAGCACATCGGGCTTGAGATAGATCAATGTCCGTTGGACGAGCGAAACGGGCAGGTCAGCTCGACGGTAGGCGTCGGTCGCATCGCTGGTCACGGTCATCCAACCCGGGCCAACCCGATAATCCTGGATCGTCGCCCGGGCCGGCGAGGAGTTCGTCCCGTCGCGGCCGTCGTGATACACATGGCCCTTGCCGTCGATCAGCACCGATGTGTGCGCCTCGGTCTGGCGCAGCAGCCATTTTGGATCCTTCGTGGAGTAAGCGGCGTGGACCGGATCGTTGAGGAGGCGTTCGCCGTGCGCGGTGAAAATGACGCTGTTGCGGTCGGCATGTTCGTGATTGACCGGATTGCCGCTGCGGAGAGTCACCACGGTGTCCGTTTGGCTCCAACCCGTCCGCGAGATCACGATGCCCAGCGCCTGCTGGCGATCGAGCCGCGCGTCGGGCGGCAGCTGCGCTGGCACCGATGGATCGAACCAGATCGCCGCCCAGGCTGTGGTCCACGCGGGGCGAATTCCGTTGGGCTGCAGGAGCTGCCGCTGGGCATTCGCGTCGCGGTATTCACGCGCGATCCAAGTGAGGGGCACGGCCCCGGCGGCGGAGGCGGAGTCGCCGATGCTGATGCAGTCGTCGGGATGGCCGATCGTGGGCATGGTCATTTCCAAGGTGAACCGTGCCTGCGCCGGGAAATCGACGAGCCCGCGATCGTCGATCCCGAATTTTCGGCGCAGCAGTTCCAGCGCGAAGATGTAATGGCTGAAAGTGTAATCCCAGTAACCGACGCCCTCGGGAAACGAGCCATCCTTGGGGAGACCGTTGGCATAGCGGCGCAGGCTGTCGCGCGTCATGGCCACCCATTTCTCCACGTCGGGATTGCGGGCCTGCAGATGGGACGCGGAGGCGGCGAGGCCCGCGGTGCAGACGATGCGGAGATTGGTTTCATCGAGGATGTGCGGCCAGCGGGCGACGCTGATCGGCGGCAGGCCCTCTTCATCGACGTTGATGCTCCACGGCCCAGCCTCGTCGTGATGCGTCATGTCGTACAAACCGCGGTAGCACGAAGGCCCGCCTTCGATGGCCATGCCGCGATCGATGGCAGACTGTTCCTCCGGGGAAAGTTCGGCCGCGAGCCATTCGGAAACAAGCGCGAGGCCGATGCAGGTGCCGGCGCCGCGCATGACGGCGACGGGGCGTTGCTGGCTGTCGCGCAGCCAATCCCACCGCGGGTATTGGAGCAGCTTGCCGAGCGCCGCCCGGGCGAGTGCGACGTGTTTTGGATCGGGCGTGATGACGTGCACGAAGGCCGAGCGCAGCATGATGACCTGGGCGCGCGACATGTCGGTGATGTGATTGGTGAAGCGAAGTTCCTGGGTCAGGAATTTTTCCTCGGCGGCAAAATCCACCTTGGTCATGAAATCCCAGAACTCGCGGAACTCGGGCCGTTGCACGTTCGCGCGGATCCGCGGCAGGTCGGCGTCGTCGAATAACAATCCGCGCGCCGCGCCCGGTTTTTTTCCGACGGCCGGCGATTCACTGCCTGCGCTCGTGATTCCGCGCAAGGCGATCAACGCGGCGCCGAAGGTGAAGCCGGAGCGAAGAAACTGACGGCGGGTGTGCGACATCCCGCGAGTGGAACAAAAAAATCCATCATGGCGAGAATCCGAAGTAGCGCAGGCGGCCCCGCCTGCTCCGGAAGCTCAGGGTCACCGCCGACGCGCCCGACTTTACTCCACCGCGGGCGGCGGAGGCGTGGGCGCGGAAAAGACCACCAGTGCGATCCCCGCCAGCACGATCACGCTGGCGGCGTAGAAGAGCGACGCGGGACGCTCGTGAAAGAGGAAGTACGCGATGATGGTGGGGAAAATAAATTGGGCGGCAAAGGCGAGCCCGACCAGTTGCCCGCGGAGGTGTCGGACCGAATAATTCAACAAGGTATGGCCCGTGATGGTCGGGATGCAGGCCAGGGCGAAAATCCAGATCCAGTCCTGCGTCGTGCCCAGGCCGAACTTTCCCAACCAAGGAATCGAAGCAGCGAGGCAGATCAGGCCCGCCTGGAAATAAATCGGGATCACGTACAACCACAGGGAAGGAAAGTCGCGATTCCTGCGGCCGAGGGCCACGTAGCCGGCCACGAGCAGCATCGAGCCGAAGCAGATCGCGTTGCCGATGAAATCGCCGCCGCCCGCGAAGGCGCCGGGAGCCGTAACCAGGATGATGCCGCCGATCGCGATCACGGTGCCGGTGACCTCGATGCGGTTGATGCGTTCATTGACCAGCCAGTGCAGGAGAAACGGCATTGCGACGGGCACGAGGTTGACGATGAGGCTGGCTTGGGCGGCGGACGTCAGGCGCGCGCCGAACGCCCAGCTGGCGAAGTGAACCGCGAGCAGGAGCGAAGGCGGCAGCGTGCGGAGCCAATGCTGGCGGGTAAAACCGCCGCGATGTTTCTTCCATTCCAACCAGAACACCGGGAACAACAACACGCTCGCGACGAGCAGCCGAAACGCGGAGAGCACGATGGGGTTCGTCGGGCTCATCCGGATGAGGATGACCGAGAGTGAACTCGAGATTACCGCGATGAACAAAAGCACGTAGCGCCAGAGCATAAGGGCGCAGCGTGAAGGGCTGCCGCGGAGCGCGGCAATTGCGGACTTCGAATTTCGAATCGCGGAAACCGGAAACTGGAGAGTTAAGAACCAGGGAGCCAATGCGTGCGCGGGCGAACGTAAAAAGTGCCCGGCCGAGCCCGGGCCTATCCGGTTTCCGGTGTGCGCGACCCGCAATTCCTACCGTCCCGCCGCGGCCTGGGCCTCGGCGACGGCTTGGGCGTAGGCTTCGTAGTCGGCGGCAAGGCGGGACTGGGCTGCCGCGGACCCACTGCCCGTCGCGGTGCGCGTGTCCTGGAGGCTACGACGAAGCGCGGTTTCGCGCGCTTGTACCTGGACGTAGGCCGCGTCGAAGCGCTGGCGGGATTCGCTCGAAAGCGAACTCGTTGAGCTGCGCAGTTCCGCGACGCGTTGGGAGGTCGCCGCGCGGTTGGCCTCAACCTGGCTCAGGACCGCGTCGCGATTGGATTGGTTGGCCGCGCGGATGTTGCGCGCGGTGTCAGCCGGGTTCACCGCCATCCCCGCGTTGTTCGAGAAGCCCGCGCCCACGCTGGAATTTAGCGCGGCGCTGCTCATGCCGGTCGTCGTCGTGCCATCGGCGTTCACGCCGAGACTTCCCGCGGAAGGAACGGCGGAGACGCTGGACGATCCCGTCAGGCCGGTGGAGGTGTTGAGGGTTCCCGGCGAAGACGGCATGGTGCTGCTGGCGGCATTCTGCGCCGAGATGCTCGCGCCAGCGTTGGCGGCGGAGATCGCAGCGTCGCTCGCGTTTTGGGCGGATTGCTGGGCCGAGACTGAGCCTTGGGAGGCGGTGGCCTGGGCGCTGATCGCCGCCTGTTGCCGGGTGGCGGATTGCTGTGCGGCGGCCGCGGCGTTCGCGGTGTTGGCGCTGGTGGGATTGATGGCGCCGGCGACTTGGGCTGACGCGAACGGGACCGATGCGACCAAGGCGGTTACGAGAGAAAGGTAGCGGATTGAATTCTTCATCCGGCATAGACCCCGGCCGGGGTGAAGGTTCACGTGGGTCCGCCTGATCGGTGGAAAGAAATTCACCTATGCCGCGTAAAAACGCCGGGCGCCGTCGCCGCAGGCCGCGCTCTACGGGCCGAACATCAGCGGATCGCCAAGGGCACGGTAGCGGTAAGGTCCGGCGTCGGGATAAACACACCATGGCAAACCTTTGCCGTGATACTCGGAATAACCCACGACCACCGAAAACCGCCGCGCAGGGTCTTCGTACCCAAGGACGATATCGCCGCCTTGGAAACTCCCCGCCTTGCTCCAGCCGAGCGTATAAGAAACCTCGCCGTGAATTTCGATCGGCCGCGGACCGGTGACCATCCTCACGGCATCGCCCCGCGCCGGGGGTGAGACCAAAGTTCCGCTGGCGCCTCCACTTTCCGGCTCCGGGCCCGCGATCCGGCGACGCACGAGCTCATCCAGCTCCGCGAGCTGTTCGGGCTTGAGGCGCGTCAACCCCGCGATCTCGCGCTCGTGGACGCTGCGGCGTTGGGAAAAGCGAGTGTGGTCGACCCCGTTGTTCTTGAACTTGCTCGCCGCTTCGTCCTGACGAACCAAGCCGTCGATCACCGCGAGGTTGTCCGCGTTTAATTCGTTGAAGCCGAGGCTCACAAATTCCCCGGGGCGCAACGTCGCGGAAAAGCGAATATCGTCCGCGGTGGTGGCCGCGAACAGCGTGCCGGTGCTGAGCAGGCACCACGCGGCGAATATTTTCCAGCGGCGGGAGGTGGCGATCACAACGGGTCCGACCGCGCACCCGGGAGGGAAGTTCCCCGAAGTCGGAGGACGTGCGCCGGTAAGCGCCCAGTGCCGCCGATCAGTCATATCGGTGGTGGAACGCGTTGGCCCCAATACGTTGAGCGACCGCGTCCGCATTTTTTCAAGCGACGGGGGCGGGCTCGTCGTCGGTTTTCTTCCGGCTATGAAACATCAGCTCAACTGCGCCGCCCGAGACGGCGTACTTCATCACCTCCGGGGGCGAGAGATGATCGATGGGCCGGATACGCTCGCGCTTCACGAGGTACAGCTGCCCTGCCACATTGTAGGCTTGGGGCACGTACACGGATACGAATTTGCTGCCGAGCTTGAAGCCGTCGAGATCCTCGTCCGTGAGGAAACCGACGAGCCACACGTCATCGGCCAGCACGCTGACCAGCACCGCGTGGGTGAAACGGCGCTTCTTGCCCGCGAAAGCTTCGAGAAAATCGCGCAGGGACGAATAGATGAAATTCACCACCGGCGTGTGTTCCAACCAGCCATTGAGGGTGCGAAAGATCCGCTTGATCAGGAAAAACGAACTGACCCAGCCCACTGCGACGATGAATACCAGGATGAGGGCCAGGCCCATTCCCCGCGTCTCGACGTAAGGCCGGAGGATGCCGTCAATCCGATCGAACACCCAATAGATGATGGAGAAAGTCAGCGCGACGGGGACCACCACGATCAGCCCGCGGAGAAAATATTGGAGCAGGCGGCTACCTTCACTTTTGGCGAGAGCGGCGGATCGATGGCGGATTTTTGGTGTGGTCATGACGCGGTCCTGCCTGCGGTCCGCCTTGCACAGACAGCGGCTCGGCGCGGAGTTCCGGGCGGAACGTCCTGGGCCGAGCACCCCGCCTGGCTCCGTCCGGATTTATTTTGAATGCGGACGGGGCCGAACAACGCGTGCACCTTAGCGGATCATGCTGTCGACGAGGTCGCGCGCGGCGTCGCCCTCGGCCTTCAGCGTGCCATCGGGGCCGTAGACCTTGAAGGCCGGGATCGACTGCATGCCGTATTGCTGCGCGACCGGGGAAGCCCAATCGATGCCTTTGACGCCTGGGCGATTGAGGTCGATCTCGACCACCACCACATCCGCGCGATTGGCGTGGAGCTTGTGGAGCAGCGGCGCGATCGCGCGGCACGGCGGGCAATATTCACTCGTGAAATCAAAGATCGTGGTTTTTCCCGGGGCGAGATGGTCGGTCAGCGCGACCCGTTCGCCGTGCGCGATGCGCGCGGGCGTGGCATCCTTGCCGGCTTTCGCCGCCGCGCCGGGCGTCGCCGCCGTGGCGATCGTTCCACCCGTCGCGTCGATCACACCCGAGCGATTGCAGCCCACCAAAGCGGTGACGAACACCGCGCAGACTAACAGCGATTTTGTTTTCATTGGAGTATAGAGGAATGAACTAACCATCAAATTCCAGGGCCGCCGGAGGATGGTCCAGCCCGCGGCGATTGATCAGCGGCTTGATGTCGGGTTCGCCACCAGTGAAATCGCGGAACAGCATCAGGGCGTCCTTGCTGCCGCCGCGCGAGAGCAGGGTGGAGCGGAAACGATCGCCGTTCGCGCGGGTCAGCCCGCCATGGGCCTTGAACCACTCGACGCTGTCCGCGTCGAGCACCTCGCTCCAGAAATACGAATAATATCCCGCGGAGTAATCGCCGCCGAAGGAGTGGGAGAAATACGTGCTCCGGTAGCGCGGCGGGACGGGCGGGAAGTCGACGCCGGCCTGCTTCAGCGCGGCGGCTTCAAACGCGATGGCGTCGTCGGGAATTTCCGACGGCTTCAATTGGTGCCAGGCTTGGTCGATGACATTGGCCCCGACCAGCTCCGCGGTGAAATACCCCTGGTTGAACCGTTGGGCCCTCATCATCTTCTTGACCAAGTCGGCGGGCAGCGGCTCGCCGGTCTGGTAATGCTTCGCGTAGTTCGCGAGCACCTCCGGCCAGAGCGCCCACATTTCGTTCACCTGCGAAGGATACTCGACAAAATCCGTCGGCACGTTGGTGCCCGCGAAGCGCGGATATTTCACGTTCGAGAACATGCCGTGGAGCGCATGGCCGAATTCGTGGAACGCGGTGCGGACTTCGTCGTACGTGAGCAGCGTGGGCTGGCCATCCGGGGGCTTCGGGATGTTGAGGTGATTGGCCACGACCGGCTTGGCGCCGAGGAGCGTGGACTGGGAAACGTATTCATTCATCCAGGCGCCGCCGCGCTTCGACGGGCGCGCGTAGTAGTCGACGAGGAAGAGCGCGAGCGGCGATCCATCCGCGTCGAACACCTCGAAGACGCGGACGTCGGGATGATAGACCGGGAGGTCATGGCGCTCCTTGAAGGTGATGCCATAGAGTTTGTTCGCGGCGAAAAACACCCCGTCGACGAGGACGTGGTTCATCTCGAAATACGGCTTAAGCTGCGATTCGTCGAACGAGTAAAAGATCTTGCGGACCTTCTCGCTGTAAAGGGTCCAGTCATACGAGGCGACTTGGAAGCGGCCGCGTTCGCGGTCGATTATCGCCTGGATGTTGGCCGCCTCGAGTTTGGCGTTCGCGACCGCGGGTTTCCCGAGCTGGGCGAGGAGCTTGTTCACCGTGTCGACATCCTTCGCCGTCTGGTCGTCGAGCTGGTAGGCGGCGTGGCTGGCATAGCCGAGCAGGACCGCGTGTTCGGCGCGTTTCCGGGCGAGCTGCTTCACGACTTCCCGGTTGTCATAGGGGCCGCCGTGGCTGCCGCGCGCGAGCGACGCGGCCATGAGGTGTTCGCGCACGGCGCGGTTCTTGAGGTTGGCGAGGAGTGGCTGGCCGGTGGTGTTGAGCAGGGCGATGGAAAATTTCCCGGGTTTGCCTTCGGCCGCGGCGTTGGCGGCCGCGGCGGAAACCTCGCTGTCGGTCAGGCCCGCGAGTTCCTCGCGCGTGTCGACGACGAGCGAATCGGCGTTTTTCTCCTTCTGTACGTTCTGCATGAACGTCGTTTGGAGCGCGGCGAGGTCCGCGTTGAGGACCTTCAGCTTTTCCTTGTCGGCCGCCGAGAGTTTGGCGCCGCCGCGCACGAAATCGCGATTGTAGCGCTCGAGCAGCCATTTCGATTCGGCATCGAGGCCGAGTGTTTCCCGCTGGTCGTACAACGCCTTGATCCGCGCGTAGAGCGCGGCGTTGAGCTGGATCGCGTCGGTCTGCGCGGCGAGCTTCGGCGAAATATCCTCCTCGATCTTCTGCAGCGCCGGGTTGGTGTTCGCCGAGGCGAGATTGCTGAAAATATCGCGGGTGCGCTTCAGCAGGAGGCCGGTGCGGTCGAGCGCCACGATCGTGTTTTCGAAGGTCGGCTTCTCGGGGTTGCGCGCGATCGCGTCCACTTCCTGGAGCTGGGCCGCCATGTTGGCGGCGAAGGCGGGGGCGAAATGTTCGTCCTTGATCCGGTCGAACGCCGGCAGGTGGTACGGTAGCGTGCTTTCGACCAGGAGCGGATTGGAACTCACGGAGACGGGCGCGGCGGTTTCGGCGGCGGGGAGATTCGAGGCAAGGCACGCGGCGGCGAACAGGAGCAACGAAGGTTTATGCATCGGGAAACGAGGTTGATACAGAACGTTTGAGGGACGCAGAACGTGGCGCCGGGGTGGCGAATTGGCAAGGCCCGCGACGCCGGAGGTTCATCGAGTGGGGTCAAAATTTCCTTCAAAAAACTCTCGCGACGCGAGAACCGGCGCCCGTTTGAAGGTACTAAGGCCGGATGAACCACTTCAAATCGTCCCTGAAAGTTATCGCCCTGGTCGCCCTCTGCAGCGGCGGCCTGGTTTCACTCCAGACCGGCTGTGCGTCGACGCCGACGAAGGAAAGCACCGGTGAATATGTCGATGACTCCGCCATCACCACGAAGGTCAAAGCCGCCCTCGTGAAGGACAAGATGGTCAAGGCGGGCGACGTGAATGTCGAAACCTTCAAGGGGGTCGTCCAACTCAGCGGCTTCGTCGATGCGGTCGAACAGAAGGACCGCGCGGGCCAGATCGCCGCAGGCGTGACCGGCGTGCGTGATGTGAAGAACCACATCACCGTCAAATAACCTCGGTTTCCCGAATTCCTTCCCATGAAAAATAAATTCATCAAGTCCGCTTGCCTGGGTCTTCTCAGCGCAGCGGGGTTGATGTTGTCGCCGACGTTCGCGCTCGGCCAGACGACGCAACCCACGACTCCCACGCCCGCGGCCCCGATGCCGGATACGCGCATCGGCACCAACGTCAGCGGCAAGGTCGAGGCGAAGAGCACCAGCACGCTGACCGTCGCTGGCCGCACGATTACGATCAACAGCTCCACGACCTTTTCGCGCAGCGGTGCGTCGATCGGCAGTGGGGACATCAAGGTGGGCGACAAGGTCAACGTCGTGACCACCGAAGGTGGCCAGGTGGCGACCTCCGTCGAAGTCCTTTCATCCGAATAAACGGGTTCACGCCCGGGTGGGTCCGAACCTGTCGGACATTTGGCCGCTGCCGGTTTTCCGGCGGCGGCCTTGTTGTTTTGGCCGCGCCGATTTCCGGAGACCGGATCCGCTGTGCGTTTCAATCACTGCGTCGCAGGTTCATGATTGGATTCCACCCAGCCAGTCGAAGACATGGCGCGACGTTTCGCGGCGCCGGCGTCGAAACCCGCAGGCGGGTCGAACTGTCGGGCGTTTCAAGTGTCCATCGTTGCCCAACCCCAGCTCAACCATGTCCCATATATTCCTCGCTCTCTACCTCATCATCGTCGGCCTCACGATTCTCTTCGGCCTCAATCTCCCGGCTTGGATTGCCGGGATCCTCGCCTTGGTCGCGGGCGTCCTCATGCTCGTGGAGCGCTTCGGTTTCCGCGTGAGCAAGAAAGTCGACTGAGAAGTTTCGCCGAGCGCGGCGGAGGAGGTACCACTTGCATCGGGTGCGACGAAGGACAGCTTTCGGGCCATGGATTCCTCCGGACAATTCCCCGATGAGATGAGCGGCGGCGGCGAGTTCGAACGGCAGGACGACGCGTTCCGCGATTTCGTTTCCGCCGACGGCTCGACGCCCTTTCCCGTGCAGGCGGGCCGTTACCACTTATACGTCTCGCTCGCGTGCCCATGGGCGCACCGTACCGTCATCGCGCGCCAGCTCAAGAAACTCGCGCCCATCGTCGGCCTCACCGTGGTCGACCCCGTGCGCGATGAACGCGGCTGGGCCTTTCGCGATGGCCCGGGTTTCAGCCAGGACCCGGTCAACGGCTTCGGATTCTTGAGCGAAGCCTACCTCGCGACGAAACCCGATTACCGCGGCCGGTACACCGTGCCGGTGCTGTGGGACAAGCAGTCGCGCCGGATCGTGAACAATTCCGAGGATGACATCTGCCGGATGTTCGATGGGCCGTTCTCGGCGCTCGGCGGTTCGGACACGATGCTGTTTCCCCCCGACATCGAGTCGGAGCACGCCCGTTGGTCGAAGGACATTTACGAGCACATCAACAACGGCGTTTACCGCGCGGGGTTCGCGACCAAGCAGGCGGTTTATGAACGCGCGTGCCGCGGGGTATTCGATGCGCTGGAACGCCAGGCGGAGCGTCTCGAACGGCGCCGCTTTTTGTTCGCCGCGCAGCCGGTCGAGGCTGACTGGCGCATGTTCTGCACGCTGGTGCGGTTCGACGCGGTTTACCACGGGCACTTCAAGTGCAACCTCCGGCGCATCGTGGATTACCCGGTCCTGCAGGGATATCTCTGCGACCTTTACCAACAGCCGGGCATCGCCTCGACGGTGAACCTCGACCACATCAAGCGGCATTACTACGCGACGCACGAGGACATCAACCCGACGCGGATCGTCCCCCTTGGCCCGATCCTGGACCTGAACGCGCCGCATGGACGCGAGCGGCTGTTCTGATTTCTGGGCCTTTCGAAATCCCCTCCGCCAGCCTCGAAGTTCTCGGTTTCCTTCGTGTGCTCCTTCAACCCCGCGGCAAGTGCGGCGAGCGAGCGTTCGAATTTTTCGGCCTTCAATTTCGCGAGCTTAGGCCCCAGACCTAGGACATGAGTCGATATGGTTCATCTGCAGAGCATCGCCCGGTAACCTATTGGCGGGGCTATCCGATCTATGCCGCGCACTTCGTGGTGATCGTGATGGTGGCGTCGATGCTCGCGACGGTCGCAGTTCAAACCGCGGGCGGGGGAGTCATCCTGGGCCGGCTGACTTTCGACAGCTCGCAGGTGTGGCGGGGGGAAGCGTGGCGTGCCCTTACCTATGGTTTCGTGAACCCGGCGAGCCTCTCGTTCGCCTTGGATATGGCGATGATCATCTGGTTCGGGCGTGAAGTGGAGAAGGTGATCGGCCATCGCGCGTTTTTATTTTTCTACGCGATCCTCTACCTGCTGTCGCCGGTCCTCCTGACCGTGCTCGGGCCCTGGCTCTCCAGCGGGTTGGCGGGGGAAATGGGTGCACTCGCGATCTTCGTCGCTTTTGCGACGTACTTTCCGGATACGCCGATGATTTTTAACGTCCTCGCGAAATGGATGGCGGTGATTTTCGTGGGGATTTTTGCGCTCGTGGATCTGTCCAACCACGCGTGGGCGGCGTTGTTCGCGCTGCTGGCGACGTGCGGTTTCGCCTATTTTTATGTGCGGGTGCAGCAGGGTCGAATCAACCTGCCGAGCATTCGACTCCCGCGTCGCGGGCCCAAGCTCCGGGTGCTGCCGGACCTCCCGGCGAAATCGCCGAAGAGCCGGAAGGATGCGGCGGTGGCGGCCGATGTGGATGCGTTGCTCGACAAGATTGCGAAGTCCGGGTTGTCGAGCCTGACCGCGAGTGAAAGGGCGAGGCTCGAAAAACGCCGCGAGGATTTGCTGGGCAATCCTCCGAAGCCGTAGGGCGCGGTCTCCGACCCGCCTCGGGAAACGGCGTAGCGCCACGTCTCCCCCCGAGGCGGGTCGGAGAC
>JAQGOP010000028.1 GCA_028293545.1 Verrucomicrobiota bacterium
AAAAATCCTCTCTTTTGGGGCGCTATTCACCTTCAGATCTGAACCATTTGGCGGGATTCCCCAGATGGCCGCTTCGCCAAGATTTTTCCGATTGTCCTGAAAGAGTATTCCGCCGCCGAATCCGCACTAAGCAAAGAGCATAATCCTCACGAATGGGCGACTATACAGCGAAACCTCGGTATGGCGTGGGCAGGACTCACCACTGGGAATTTGGATGAAAATCGTCGCCGCGCGATCTCATACTACGAAAGCGCCCTCTCGATCAATGGGAAGGATTACGACGCAGAAGAGTGGGCGTACACCCAAGGCGCGATTGGACAAATCTGGAGTCACGTAAAAACCGGAAACATTTCCGACAACTTGCGGCGGGCCCGGGAAGCGCAAGAGTTATCGCTAACCGTGTTCACGCGAGCGGCGGAACCTCTCAACTGGGCCGCGACCCAAAATAACTTAGCCACCCTCTGGACCAAGGAGCCTAACGGCGACAAAGGAGTTAATTTCTCTAACGCTTTGGCCGGCTACTCGTCCGCGTTAGCGGTATTCACGAAGGAGGGCGATCCGTATAGATGGGCGTGGACTCACAGGGCGATTGCCATGGCGAAAGTGGAGCTTCCGACAGGAGAGCGGAGGCAAAACCTGCTCATGGCCGAGAGTGAATATGCTGCAGCCATGTCCATTTTTACGAAAGCTGACTACCCCACAGATTGGGCACTCACCTGTACCGGCCTCGCCAAAGTATATGCCGCGTTGGCACAAATTCCGGATCAACCCCGGTTGGATCTCCTGAGAAAGGCCTCCGCGCTCCAGCGCGATGCTCTAATGATATGGACCGAGGCAGAATTTCCACTTGATCACGCGGATGCGGCGAAAGCTCTTCACGAGTACGAGGCACAGCTCTCCGGCGATGCGGGTTCTGCTCGCCAGGCGGGAACATAACAGTGCGGGGAATACGGTGGTGCCAAATCTAGTAAAGATCGACCGCGATTGCACGGCGACCGCTCAATCGAGCAAGGCAACGATAACTCTCGGTCTCTATCCTTCGCTAATTAGGGTCATCGCAACAAGCGTCGCCTCTGTTTTCGTTGGCCCTTTTTGAGAGGGACAAACGACCGGGGCTAGGTAGCACTCGATGGTCATGAGCGATCCGAACCCCACTTCGCGGAAGAGGAGAATTTGTTTTTGGGGCTTCGTGCTCCTCTTTTTCACCACGGCCGCCGTTTTTCTCTCCCGCCACAACTCCACGTACCTCCGCAGCGGCCCACGAGCTTCCGCCGAAGTTACGATCAGCTACGTCAAACCAACGGAACCCAACGTCGTCTGGATCGACATCCACAACGGCCGACCCTTCTCTCGCTCGTACGGCCATCTCATTACCGATGTGGCGACGTTCGCGGCGGTGGAACTCGCAAAGTACCCAGGCAGCACGATCGTGATCACGCCTACCGTAGACGAGCCGTACGGAAATGTGGTTAAGATCACGGAGGAATGCCGTAAGACCCGGGCGGAGCACATTGTCGTCAGCATCTTTCCGGCCGAAAGCGACAAGTAACACAAGGGATCGTTCGGGGCGGCTTCCGATGGCGGCTAAATAAACTCCCACGAACCCTAGGTGCTCCTTTTGGTTCATCCGTTGTTGAGACGGACCCACTCCTTTCGGAGTAAGTACGACGGAGGGTGGCGGGTTAACGCCTATGCTATGCCCGTTTCCCTACCGCCCTGGCATTCTTTCTTTCGACATTACGATCCCGTTTCGAGCTGCGAAGGGCGACCGCCTTGAACCTCGCTTGTGCCCATGAGCCTCGAAGGCGGATCGTCGAACGTTCGCTTCTTCCCAAACCTGTTGGCCACGGAGGATGCCCAAGAGGCGTGGTTTGATTCCACGCTCAAGCCCCACGTCTCGAAGCTGCGCGCATACTTGGTCGTCAAGTATCCGGCAGCGCCTGATTTGGACGATATCGTGCAGGAATCGCTGATCAGGACGTTGAAAGCCGCAGCGGCGCAGACGATCCGGAATCCCTGCTCCTACCTTTTCCGAACGGCGCGGAACATGGCGATCGACGCCCTCCGCCACGTGTACTCCAGCCCTTTTGCGGACGTGTCCTATGCCATGGCGGCGGCGGTTCCAGACTTGGTGCGAGGTCCCATTGAGATCGCGGAAACCAAGTTCGCGGCCGAACTGATCCACCGGGCGCTGGCGCTACTGCCTCCGCAGCAACGGACGGCGATCAAGCTCCGGCGGCTCGAAGGCCTGAGTTATCACGAGGTGGCGGCGAGGATGGGGATTTCCACGAGCACGGTGGATGCCCACTGCTATCACGGGATGAAGAAGCTCGCGGACATGGTGCGGCGCGAGGTCGCCGGGCTGCCAATGGTGGACCCGACGAAGCGGAGGCGGAGGCCGGTGGCGGATGTGCACGGACGCGTCGGGTAAAAACTGTTTGCGATCACTGGTGGAGTTCGCGCTGAGGACCGGAATTCACGGTCGCGCGTTCTCTTAGGCATGACGCTACTACCTCCCGCCTCGATCACCCTCACCAACGCCGAACTCGCCGAGCGACTGCGCGAAATCGCCCGCCACCGCGCACGAACCGGCGCGTCCTGGTACCGCATTGTCGCCTACTACAAGGCGGCGCAGGTCGTGGAAGAACTGGACGAATGCCTGGCGGAGGAAATCCGGCGAGGCGGCGACCCCGCGCGGCTTCCGTGGATCGGCCGGAAGATCGCGAAGCAGCTGCGTCAGACCGCAAGCTATCGCGAACCCGTGCAGACCCTGCTGATCCTGATGCCGGTCGAGCGCATCGCGGCGTGACCTACGCGGCATTCCGCAGCAGCGATGGGGAACGAACGCTAGGGTTCGGTCCGAGCAGCAGCACCTTTGAGCGCGAGAGCCAGCGCCTGCTCCTGAAACTGCCTTTGCACGGCGTCGCGCAGCGGACGCGCACCCAAGGTAGGATGAAACCCGTCGCGGAGCAGCGCCTCCATCGTCTCGCGCGAGACCTGCAGGTCATAGCCCAAGCCGCGGAGGCGGTGCAGTTCAGCCTGAGCCTCGAGTTCGCAGATCTCGCGGCGCGCGTCTGTCGACAGCGGGGCAAAGACACACTTCTCCTGAATCCGCCCCACCCACTCAGCCTGCATGTGCTCCTGGACGCGTCGCAACACCGCATGCTCGATACTGACGGCGCTGGACTGGGCCATGCGCGCCGCTTCCGCGCCGCCGAGGTTCGAGCAGAAGATGAGATAGAAATTCTGGAGGTCGAACTTTCGACCGTCCGCGAGCGTCACGTGACCTGGCTCCAAGAGCTGCAGGAAAATGGGCCAGAGCCGCGAGTGTGCCTTTTCGATTTCATCGAAGAGAATCACTCCACCTGTCCTCTTCTCCATCGTCCGCCCGAAGGCCCCGCTCTCTTTCACATCCTTCCCGAGGAACAGTCCCACCGCGTCGTCCCGGCCGAACTCCGACATATCGAAGCGGATGAGCGAATTCTTTCCCGCGACAAATTCCGACAAAAGAATGGAAAGTTCGGTCTTTCCCACCCCGGTGGGACCGACGAAGAGGAACGACCCTTTGGGGCGGTCCGGCGACGTCAGCTTCAACTCCCCACGCAGGAACGCCGTCGCGACCCGCGGCAGCAAGTGATCTTGGCCTTTGAGCCGCGCTTTCAAATGCCTCTCGAGCCCGCGCAAGCGATCGATCCCTTGGGGCTCGCTCATTCGGAAGCGGCCTTCGAGCGGCCCGTCATGATCCGCCCCGCACGATAACGAAAGTCCGGGAACTCCGAGAGGAAAAGTTCGAAGGGGACGCGGAGCGATTCAGTGGCGGGAAGATGCCGCAGGAGCCCGCGGAAGACGTAGCTCTGGTTCGTTTCGAGGTCGGCCTTCGCGAGGCGCTTCACGACCCGCTCCCATTTCTCGCGGTCGTCCACGGGAATCTCCACCCGGCGGCGCGCCTTGATCGGTTCGTCTTCGCGGCGTCCCGGTTTCTTGGCGTCGATTGTATGCTGGGCGACCGCGAAACCGAAGAGATCCAGTTCGGAAAAATGGTGGTAGAGGAAGCGGATCACCTTGTTTCCGTCCACCGCGGCGCGGCCATGGCCCAGGTCGCGGATGAGGGTGTCGATGATTTCCACGTCCTTCGGGTAGAGGGCAAAATTGCAGGACTCGACCTTGGGGCGACCGCTGTGGGCAGAATCACTTTTTTCCATGGGTGAAATCCGTATCTGACTACGATTTTATTGACAAGCGTCAAAATCGTAGTCAGGTATGAGCGCAATGAATCGCGCTCTGCCTCAAGCTCTACGAGTGAGCCGCTCCGTCACGAGCGGTCTGGCGAGGAGCTAACGGAGAATCGTAGTCGAATACGCATGCCGACGCTTTTCTTCCACCTGCCTTCGGGCAAATCCCTCCTGGGGCGTTTTCTCGGGCAATTGCAGGCGCTGAAAGACGGGTTCGGGCAGGCGCTCATGCTCCTTTTCATGATCGGGTTTTTCTGGGGCGTCATGAAAATCTGGTCGGGAGCGAACGCGATTTCCAAGGGGGACCCCGAGGGAAAGAGCGGCGTCATCGGCGGGATCATGATCGCGTCGGCCGGCTTCATCATGGGCGCCCTGTATGCGATCTTCGGGATGGAGGACGCCGTGATCCGGCCCCGCTTCTGATGGCCGCCTCCGAACTCAGTTTCACAGACACGAACGCCGGGGACGACTCGGCCGGCCGGGTCTTTGGGCTCGACGGCAACCTGTATTTGCCCGTCGCTGGCGCAATCGTCGGCGGAATCGGGCTCGCCGCCTTCCTGGCCTTCGTGGCCCAGATGAACCCCGTGGCCTCCGGACTCGTGGGGCTCCTCCCCATCGTCGGCACGAGCGCCTGGGTCGGACTCCTGAAGCATGGGAAGCCCGCCGGGTACGACCGCGACTGGATCGACCAAAAGCTCGGTGGCGGGGACTTTACGCCGCCGGAGCGCCCTCCCCTGGCCCGGTCCCACGCCGACGCCCCCGACGCCCGCTTCGTCCGCGGCATGCTCCTCTTTGGCTCGCCCGAAATCGGCGGCCTGGTCGCGAAAGGCTTCCGGTTGGAGCCGTCCGATTTGCGCGGCGCCTCCTTCACCCACCTGAACGGCTTCCAGGAAAAACTGAAGACGCTCCTCGCACTCGCGACGCCGGGGCGCCGCCTGCAATTCCAGTGGGCCTGCGACTCCGACTACCGCGCCGAGTTGCTCTCCTACGCGGGCTTCACGGACACCGTCACAAACCCGGCTGTCGCGAGCGCCCGCGAGGAACGCTTCACCCGCTACTGGCGGCGGATGACGGACCGCACGCTGCGGCGCGAGCACCTGATCCTTTTCCTCTCGATCGAGATCACGGCGAAGACGGGACTGGTCGGCACGCGAGGCAGTTTCGAGGTACACTACGATACGCTGCTCGCGGAATTGGCGGGGCAATTTGGGGAATTCGAATCCACCCTGAAGGCGATCTTCGGCGCGGAGATGCCCGTGCGCCCGCTCGGCGACCGCGAGCACTTCGACCTTTACCGCCGCTTCCTGAATCCCGGCTTCACCACAAAAGCGGACGCGCCGTCGGATGCCCTCTTCGATCCAGCGCGGACGGTGCAGGAAAACGGCTGGCACGGCGAAGGCGTGGGTCAACCCGACGGCGGCTTTGTCCTGGACGGCCGGCACCACGCGATCCTGACGCTCGCTCGCTGGCCGCAGCGGACAAGGCCCGGGATGATCGTCCACCTGACGGGGCTCCCGTTTCTCGACTACGCAATCACGGTCAACGTGACCCCGATCACGACCCGAGGGGAGATTTCCAAGGAGGAGCGCGCGGCCGAGCGCCTGCGCGGTGAGTACGCGGGGAAGCCACGGCCGTCGCTCTTGGTTGCCCTCCGCAAGAAGGAGCGAAAAGTCGAAGCCCTCTCCGGCGGTTTCGTCCGTCCCTTCCACGTTACCTACGTGATCCGCGTATGGGCTCCTACCAAGGAAACGCTCCGGGAAAAACTCGCCGCGGTGCAGGCCGCGATCCACGCGATGGACGGGGCGCAGTACTTCGAGTCGGCGATTCCCACGTCCGCCAAGAAACTCTTCTTCGCGACTTGGCCCGGCTGGACGCACTCGTCGTATCGCCACCGTCAGCTCTACGCCGAGGACACGTTTTTAGCCGACCTCCTCCCCTTCTCCGCGACCTTCACCGGCTCGCTCGAGAAAGCGGAAGCCCTCTACGACGGCTCCCAAGGAAACTTGGTCGGGGTCGCGACGCAGGTGGGAGGTTCACCGCAGCACGCGCTCCTGACGGGAATGACCGGCGCCGGCAAATCCGCCTTTATTCACGACCTGCTCCTGCAGACCGCGGGGCATTTCGCGTATACGGTCATCATTGAGGAGGGCCTGTCGTATAAAAACTTCACGTCCGCAATGGGCGAACAACCGATCGTCGTCCATCCGGATTCGCCGCTCACGCTCAACTACCTCGACACGGGCCGGCTGCCGCTCACCCAGCTGCACCTGAGCACCGCGACGGCGCTTCTCGCCCGCATGGTCGGAATCCCCGACCGGGCCGAAGACCTCGCCGTTCGGCAGGCGCAGCTGACGCAGTACCTCCACCAGCTCTACCGCGACACCTGGACCGACTGGTCCCGACGCCACCCCACAAAAGCCAACGACGTCCGCCGCTTCGCCTGCGGGGTCGCCCGCTGGCGGGAGCTGATGCCGGCGAGTGCGACGCCGCTGGAAGCCTTCGCGGATTTACGCGACCGCCGCGACGCGAAGGACGAGCAGGCGTGCGAACTCTTGGCCTCGCTTACCGAAAACGACCTGACGCGCTTTGCCCAGGAGTCCGCGACGGAGCGGCTGGTGGCGCAGACGGCGTGCGCCTTCTTTGAACCGCAGGATTTTCCGACGCACTCGGCCCTGGTCGAGCTGCTCGCCTTCGCACGCTTCCCTGAGCATCCGAAGGACGAGATCGACCGCTTGGCGACCCTGCTCCGTGCGTGGACCGCCGAAGGCCAGTACGGGAAATTATTCGATGGGACGACCAACGTGTCGCTATCCCGCCGGGTCGCGCACTTCGAACTGGGTCTTGTGCCCGAGCAGGCGGTCGAACTGAAGGCCGCGGTCGGGCTTTTGATTTCCGGGATGACGCGTCAGCACATTGTCTCGCTGCCAAGGGCCCTGCGCAAAGCCATGGTCTACGAGGAGGCGGTCAAGCTCCTCGCGATCCCGGGCGGGAAACAGATCATGGCGGAGAGCTACGCCCAACTGCGGAAATTCAACTGCTGGGCGCTCTCGATTCTGCAGCAGCAGGCACTGCTCCCTGACGACGGGCTCCGCGCGACGGTCGTCGGCAATTCGAAGCAGTTCTTTTTTATGCGCCAGTCCGATAAGTCGGACTTGGCGCGGCTGAAGAGCGAACTCGGGCTCCCCGAGACCGCCGCCGATGCGATCCAGCGCTATCCCTTGCCGGAGCAACTGAGCGGGTCCGAGAAACACTCCAGCGTCTGCCTTTTCAATCCCACCGCCCAGCCGCCGTCGTGCGGCACGCTGCGGCACTTCGCGGAAGTTAACCATGCGAGCTAGCCCGATCGTCCTCGTGCTCCTTCTCGCCGGCTGCGCTTCCCCGCGGATTGAAAAATCCGCCGAGGAGAAAGGCTACGCCCGCGGCTACGGCCAGGCCGTGAAGGAGCAGTATTGGATTATCCAGAACCAACAGCGGCGCGGGAGCGCGGCCGCGGATCCGAAACAACCATGAAGTCATTTATTCTCTCTCTCTGTTTCACCGCGAGTGCGTCCGCGCAGTTGATCGTCACCGATCCCATTCACACGGCGATCACGAGTGCCATCCAGTCGAGCCAAGTCGCGCACCAGGCGGAAGTCCTGCGCCAGTGGGCCTCGCAGCTCGAGAAATTGAACCGCCAGATCCGGCAATTCGAGGACCAGCTCGACCTGCAGAAGCAGATCAAGGGCATCATCGGCGACCCGGCTGCGATCGCGGCCTCGCTCCGGCTCGAGGGCCTGCGCACGCCCGAACTCTTGCGCCAGTACGGCGATACCCTGCGGGCTGCCCGCCGGCTCTCGAACGCGATCGAGTCCCTCAAGGAAACCTTCGATGGCACCTTTGAGCGGCTGGATGACAAGACGTCGCTTGGGCTAGAATTCGTCCGCCAGGCCGACTACTACAAGCGCTTCGCCGCCGTGGAGACGCAGGCCAAGGCTTACACCGATGTCTCGGCCCTCTTGGACGACCAGACGGCGCGGATCGCGTCAGACTTGGGCGCGAGCTTGGAGCAACTCCGCATCGCGGGCACGCAAGCCGAGGTCGACAAACTCAATGTCAAGGTCGCGGCCCTGAACGGCCAACTGACGGAACTCTCCTCACGGCGGCGCGACGAGGCGGACAAGCTGCGAGCGCAACAAATCTTAAACGAGAACCAGGCCGCGAAGGAGCGGCAGGATTTTCTGGAAAAACAAATTGCCGAGGAGCGCGCGACCCTGGGCGCCGCGGCGGCCTGGCAAGCGGGCGTCACCTTAACGCCGACGGAGTATACGCGCCCATGATGACCGGAATTGTCGTCACTCTCTGCGTCGGCGGGACGGTCGGCGTCTGCGCCCTGATTGTCGCCGGACGCGCTCGCTCCTACTATCCGCCGTCCTTAACCGCGAAGCGGTGCGGGCCCGGCTGGGTTCACGGACGCGCGCGTCCGCCGGAGCGGAGCGCCTCCGCTCCGCTTCGTCGTCAGTGGGCCGAATTCCGCCGCGAGGAACTGCGCCAGCGGCCATGGGAGGAGCGCAACTAAATGGACAACTTCGTTCCCGGTTTCCGCGACACGATCCTGTCGCTCACCGTTTCGTTCCGCGTCGTCGTCTTCTTTGTCTGCGTCGCCGGCCTCCTGCTCCACCTGCGCCGCGCGCAACTGGATTTGGAAAGCCTCACGATGCCGCTCGTCCGCGGGACCGTGATCGTAGGGCTCGTGGCCGGGCTCCCGCACTGGTTCGGCTTCACCGAGAAAGTCCTCCTCTCCGTCGCCGACACGATCAACGCCGGCTACTCGGAGCATCCGATGCGGACGGCGGAAAAAATGCGCGGCGCCGTGGGCGATTCGGGCACGAGCTTTTCCCTGCGCCGGATCAACGAGTCCTTCTACAAGGCCTTCCTCTGGGCGGCGGCCAAATTGGTCGTGATCGTGGGAAGCCTGCTCCAGCTGCCGTTCCTCCTCTTCCAGTATATATTAAAACTCCTCTGCTATCTCTTTCTCCCGGTGGCCTTGGGGCTCTTCATGATTCCGGGCTTGGAGTCGTTGGGCTCGCGCTACCTCCAGCAAACCCTCGCCGTGCTCGCGTGGCCGATCGGTTTCGCGGTGACGGAACTCGCCGCCTATCACCTTCTGACCGGTTACCAGACGAACGTCGCGCGGCTGCAGGGGATCACGCCCGGCGACGTCGATGCCTCGTCCTTCGCGAGTCTGCTCGGCGGACTCCTGGCCACGCTCTGGCTGATCATCGGAACCTTAGGGACGCCGGTTGTCATGCAGATGCTCTTCTGCTCGGGCAGTCCGGTGTCGTCGGGCGGGCCCTCGGCGATGCAGGCCGCGGGCACGGTCCAGCAGCTAGTCGGGATCGTAAAGACCCTGAAAACCGGCGGGGCCGCGGCACCGCTCCTCGCAGCTCAAGCGGCCGCGAAGGCCGGCAAAGGCGGAGGTAGCGGCACGCCGCCCCTGCTCCCGCCGGCGACGAGTGCGACGCCGCCCAGATCCCCGGCACCCACCAACGCTCCTCCCTCTTCCAAGACGCTGATCGCGCAGACGCGACTGCCGCAAGCCCGGACCACACTCTGATGACGACCCTGCGCAGAACCGCGGAGCCGCACACGCGGCCCGGATCAAATCCCGCGCCCCGGCGCGCGTGGAACCCCTTGAATCTCTTCTGCGACCACGCGCTCGCGGCCCGAGTCTGGTGCGCGGTCGCCGTGATCGCCGTTGGCTTTGTCGCCATCCAGCCGTTTCTCCTCATTCGCGCCTACCGGACGCCGGAGCGGGTCGTCGTCATGGACGAGGCCGGGACCTTCCACGTGAGCCCGCTCCTCGGATTCGAGCAGGCGACGAAACTCCAGGAGCAGCACGCGCTGCTTGCGTGCTTGGCGCTGCTGTCGCGTAACCCGGCCGGGCCCGACTATCCCGAGTTGCTCGACAAGCTCTTCCTCGCCGACGCGGCGAAACAAGCGAGGCAAGCGTGGGCGACAACCGCGGAGGAATTTACCGCCAAGGCCCTCCACCAGAAACCGGAGGTCCTGAAACTCACCGTCCTCGAGACCAAGGACGCGATGGTGCTCGTCCAAGTCGAGGGCCAGCTCGTCCGCAATGGGACCGTCAACGGACAGAGCTTCACCGAAGGCGAACCCTTCACCGCGCGCTTCACCTTCGCCCGCAACCCCAACCTGGCCGGCAACGGCCGCACGCCCCTCGCCGTATGGCGCTACGAACTTTCACAGTGATTGCCCTCCTGGGTCTCAAGATGCTCGGGGTCGCGGACGCAGCGATCCGCACCTACCCGCTGGACGAGCGGTGCGTTTACACGCTGAGACTTTCGGTCGACGAGCCGACGACCTGTGTCTTTCCCGGGACGATCACGGGGCTCGTCGGGGCCAAGGTGGCGGACACTCCGAAGGAGGAGGCGTCGGTGCTCCTCTCGCACGCGAGCGGGGCCGAGTACTTTTCACTTCGCGCCCTGAAACCCGATGCGACCGCGGCCCTGAACGTCCTCTTCCGCGGCAAGGTCTATGTGCTCTCGCTTGTCACGGGGACACCGTCCGACCGCGCGGTCGCCTTCGCCGAGCGGCCGAATCGCCCGAGGGATGTCCCAACGCTCAGCGAGGAGGAACTGCGGTCGTTCCTCGAACGCGCAAAAACCCGAGCGCGCTTTGTCGCCCAGTATCCGGCGATCGATCCCGGCATCCTCTGGCAGGCGAGCGCGCGCGTCACGGCGTACCGGGATTTTACGGCGACGGTGGAGGAGGTCAGTCGCTTCGAGGCGGAGGATGTCGTGGTCCTGCGCGTGCGGCTGGAGAGCACGTCGGAGCGGCCCGTGCAGTATTATCCAACGGCGCTCGCCGTTCGGGTGGGCCGCGATCTGTTTCCCGCGCGCCTCACGGAAGCGTCGGGGCTCATTCCCGCCAAGGGTGCGGCCACGGCCTTTCTCCTGATCCACGGTTCGCCCGGCGGCGGCCGCGCGGACTTAGGTCTAAACGAAGCCTACTCGGTCATCGTGCCGACGGTGCCATGAAATTGAACGCCGAATTCTTCATGTCGCCGACGGGGCAGCTAGTCGTGATCGGTGCGCTCCTCCTCCTCGGCGGCAGTGTCTTCGCGTGGCAGCAGCGCGCAAAAACGTCGGCGACCAAGCCCGCGTCGCACGACCCGACGCCGAAGCCGCTCGCCCTGCCGGTCGCGTTTGTGCGCGACGTAGCGCGTCTGCCCAAGCCCGCACCGCTCCCCAGCCCGGCACCGGTGCCGAAGCCCATCTTCACGCCTCCACCCGTGCCGATGCCGCCGAAGCCCACAGCGCTGCCGCTTTCGTTCGGCTCAGGGGTCATCAAATCCAAACCGGGGTCCGAGAAGCTGTCGGCACCCTACGGTCGCATGATCCCGTGCGAGACGGTCGTGACGCTCGAATCCAACCGGCTCGAAACGCCGGTCATCGGGCTCGTGACCGAAGACGTCTGGCATGACGGCCAGCGCATCATTCCCGCCGGTGCGGAAGTTCATGGGAAGGCCTCGCTCGACCGGAGCCGTGAACGCCTCGCGGTCGAGGGTGCCTGGCACATCGTTTGGCGAACGGGCGACCACGAGAACGGGACGGAGCTTTCCGTATCCGGCTTGGCTCTCGACCGCGACGAGGAAGCAGGGACCTGGGGCGAACATGACGGCTCCGCAGGCTTGCGCGGTCTCGTGCTCAAAACCGGCGACGACCGGGAATTGAAACTCTTCGCCGCCACCTTCCTCGGCACTGCGACCGCTGCGCTCCAGGACACGCAAACGCTCGGGGGTGCCTTCGGCCAGTCCGCGATCCCTGTTGCGACCGTCCGCAACGCGGCGCTCTCGGGGCTGAGCGCGATCATGCGCGAGTACGCCCAGACGCTCAAGGAGGCGATCACGCGCGACGGCTTCTACCTCCGGGTTCCGGCGGGGAAGCCCTTCTACCTCTACGTCACCCAGCCGATCGAGCGCCACCCCACACCGACGACCGCAACCACCGCTTCCACCCCATGAAATCGTTTTTCCCTCTGCTCGCCGTCGCTTTGGCCGGATGCCAGGCGCCAGCGCCCCTGCCCCTCCCGCAGCCTTCCACGGAGCCAAAGCCCATTACCACGGTCGCTCCGCGTATAGCGGAGCCCGCGCCCGCGCCGACGCTGCAACCGCACCAGCTCATCGAGGCGCTCCTGAGCCAGAACGACGCCTTGACCGCACAACTGAAGGCCGTCGCGGCGGTGCCTTCGCCAGTGACGGCCACACCTTCGCCCATTGCCGCAGGACCGACATCGTCGCTTCCAACGCCCGCGACGCCGCCAAAGACCGAAATCGTTCCGGTCGTCCCGGAGCCGATGGATCCAATCCTCGTTCCCAATGCCGAAGGCGTCATCGACGTCACGGCTGCGAAGGCGGCACCGACCGACGAACCGACCAACCCCTTCGCGGTGAGGACAGCGCCAGCCGGTGTTCCCGATCTTGTCCTCAAAGTCCAGGGGCTCATTGGCACGCGTTGCGCCCTCGTGAACGACCGCGCCCTCTCCGTGGGCGACAAGGTCGAGGCCCTGACGTTCGAGCGAATCGACGCGAACGCGCTTGTTTTTCGAACGGGAAAATTTCTGCTGAAGGTGCCGGTAGGCGAAGCACCGATCAAAGTCCGGGGGGCCTTGTGATCGCGATGGCCACGTTCACCGCCACCTTCTTAGACGCCTCAGGCGTCAAGCAGACAGCGAAGCGCGAGGGCGCGGATGCGAACGACGTTCGCACCCGCCTTCGCGCCGAGCGCTGCTGGCCCGTGGCGGTAAAGCCGCTTCGACGCCGCTCGCGCCTCGCGCGGACCAAGCTGCCCGTCGGGGACTTTATCCCGCTCCTGCATCAATTGGAGTTACAGCTGCGAGCGGGCGTGACGGCGGACGTGGCCCTCCAGCAACTGGCCGAGGACAGTCCGCCGGGGCCGGCGCGCGAGATGCTCCTCCAGATCGCGGGGCAGGTCAGCGCGGGACGACCGATCCACGAGGCGTGCCGCGTCTTCACGCGGCAATTTCCCGCGCACCTGGCCGCGGTCATCGCGGCCGGCGAAGCGAGCGCGCAGTTGCCGGAGGCCCTGCGCTCCCTCGCTTCGCACCTGAGCGGGATCGACGACATCCGGAAGACCGCCCGGAAGGCGCTCATCTACCCCGCGTTCGTTCTCTGCGGCACGGGCGGCTTGGTCGTGTTCCTGGTCGGCGGCGTCGTGCCGAAGTTCGCCGACATGTTCAACTCGCTGCAGGTCGCCCTGCCGCCGCTCACGCGCGGGCTCCTCGCGACGAGCGGCTTTATCCGGCACGATTGGCCATGGCTCGTCGCCGGGTTGATCGGCTGCGTCGGGCTCGGGGTCGCGGCCGCACGCACCACGCGGCTCCGGTACCTGCGTGACCGCCTCGCGCTTAAAATCCCGATCATCGGCGACACGGTTCGGCATCTCGCGACGGCGCGCTTCGCCGCGCACTGCCGGTTGTTGCACAAGGCGGGAATCCCGCTCCTCGAAGCCCTCGGTACCGGCGCGGAACTGACCGGCAATGCCGTCCTCGCTCATCAATTGCTCCAGGCGCGCGAGAAAGTGGCCCTCGGGACTCCGCTCTATGCCGCGCTGCCGAAGCCTCACGCGTTCCCCGGCTTCATTACTCCAGCGCTGAAAGCGGGCGAGTCGACGGGCCAGCTCGGCGAGTCCTTGAAACACATCGAAGAGTACGCCGCGGGCCGCGCGAAGGAGCGGCTGGGCGTCGCACTGGCGCTCCTGGAACCGGCCCTCCTCGGGGGACTCACCATCGTCGTGGGCGGAATCGCCCTCTCCTTCTTCCTCCCCGTCCTCTCGGTCATGAGCGGACTCAACGCGCGCTGATCTTATGGTGCTCTATTCCTATACGCAGCGGCGCACCCTGCTCCGCGAGCACGCGCGAAAAGTGCTAGCCTTCTCGCTCCTCGAGATCCTCTTGGCCCTCTTTATCCTCGGGATCCTCGCGTCGTTCGCGGCCCCGGGCATCGGCGATGCGTTCGTGCGCTCGCGGGTCGAGGCCGAACGGCGGACGCTCGAGGACCTGGAGCGAACCATGGTCGCCTCGTTCGAATCGACCGATCTGTCGGCGCTCAATCTGGCGGCCCTCCCCGGCACGATTGGGCCAGCGGACATGCCGACGGAATTCTCGCAGGCAAGCTCGGGCGCGTATGCGACCACGAACGCGAACTCCTGGTTCGCCAAGGTGGCGCGCGCCCGGGGCGTGACTCCGCAGGTCGGCGTGCCGCCGAGCCCCTCCGACCAGCCAGCCTTGGCCCAAATTGTCACCAACGCCTTCGGCAATCCGCGGCTCCTCTTCGCCGCCCCAAGCGAACCCGGCCAGCAGCGGTTTCTCTTGGTGAGTCTTATGGCCCCGGAGTCGCAGCTGGCACTCCCGGCGTACGAGGGCTCGGCCGCGTGGTTCGATGCGATCGCGAACCAGAACTGGGAAAGCCGAACGGCGCGGATTCCCGCGTACTGGATGGGCCGGTTGTCGGGGGCACAGCTCGCAGCGTGGGAGAACGGCCACGCTGGGCTCACCTCGGCCTGGCGGCTCTGCGTCCGGCAGATCGTCCTCAAAAAATACGTCCTCCACGTGAACAACAATCACGCGACGGCGAACGGGTACCTCTCGTTCAACAACACGCCGAACGTGTTCCAAGCCCCGGCCAGTTCCGGCGCCACGACCACTCCGGAAATCCTCGGCGGCCGCCAGATCGTGGTGACCCAGGGGACCGCGTGGCCCGGGACCACCTGCCTCGATTTTCATCTGCACCAGAACGACTCGATTTTTATCCAATGATGCGAACCCTCTTTAGTTCTCTTACGGCGCGGGCGCTCGGGCTCATGCTCGTCGGTGCGGTGAGCGCTCGCGCGCAGTTTCTCACGGTCTCCGGCGGCGGCACGATTGTTCTCGGGCAATCGGCGACGATCGTCGCCACGCCTCAGCTCGGAATCGCGACCGCGTACGCTCTGCTCGAGAATGGCGTCGTCGTGCAGACCGTGGGGACGTTCGGGATCGGGGGCTCCGGCCACGACGTGGGCAGTCCGCATGTCTTCACCGTCACGCCGACCGCGGCGGGAATATACGTCTATACGGCGCAGGTGGCGCTCAACTTGCCGCGGGGCCACATCGACTATGCACCGTCGGTGAATTCCGTGACACTCGTCGTAGGCGGAACGGCGAACCACGCGCCGACGATTAGCTGGGCGGGAACGGTCGATGCGGTCGGAACCAACGAAGCGTACACGATCACGGCCCACGGGAACGATGCGGACGGAAACTTAAGTCAGGTGAACCTCTGGAAAGATGGCGCGCCGTTCGCCTTCGCGGGCGGTGGCGACGGGACGGACAGCACGTCCTCGAACGGCGCGAGCGACGTAGGACCAGCCACGATCACTTTCACGGCGCACGCGGTCGATGCGGACGGCGCGACCTCGCCCACGATCACCCACGTCGTCACAGTCGGCACCGCTTCGTTCACCCTCACGACGAGCGCCGGTCCCGGCGGCAGCGTGTCTCCGGGTGGAGTCTTTGCCGCGGGGGCCACTGCCATCGTCACGGCGACGCCGGCTTCCAACTACACCTTCACGGGCTGGAGCGGGGATTTGAGCGGCAGCGCCAATCCCGGCAGCGTCGTCATGTCGGCGGACCGCAGCGTCACGGCGCACTTTGCGGCGGCGCTCTACACGCTGACAATGATAGCAACCGCCGGAGGCACCGTGTCGCCCGGCGGCACCTACCCCTTCGGCACCGGGATCGGGGTGACGGCCTCGCCCGATAGCGCGCACGACTTCGCGGGCTGGAGCGGCGATGCGAGCGGGTTCGAGAATCCCTTTCCGCTCGTCCTCGACCGCAACAAATCCGTCACGGCGCATTTTTCGCCGAAGGGATTTACGCTGACGACGAGTGCGACGGCCGGAGGCAGCGTGACTCCGGGCGGCACGTATCCCTTCGGGACCATGGTCACCGTCACGGCGACGTCAGATATCACGCACGCGTTCGCATCGTGGAGCGGAGATACCAGCGGATCCGTCCCGACCGTTGGCGTCCTGATGGATCGAGCAAAAGCCGTCGTCGCCCACTTCGATCCCAAAGCGACGCAGTCGATCGACTTCACGCCGCCAGGCGATCACGTGGCCAATGCGCCGCCGTTCGTCCTCGTCGCGACGTCCACCTCCGGCCTTCCCATCACTTTCACGGTCTTGAGCGGCCCTGCGACCCTGACCGGAAATACGGTCCAGGTAACGGGACCCGGCACGGTGACGATCGAGGCGTCGCAACCGGGCGACGACGTCTTCCTCCCCGCTCCGCCCGTGACTGCGAGCTTCAACGTCACGAGTCCCGTCATCCTCAAATACCAGACAACCGCCCGCACGCTCCTCGACAGCGAGAAGGTGAAGCACGGCGCGCCGCTCGTCGTTCCCATCCCGTAGTTCCAACATGAGATTCCTCATCCTCTTCTTTGCCGCGTTCGTGTCCGTCTTCGGTGCGCCCGCGCTCCTCGATCGGCCCATCGATGCCCTGCGCTTCGAGAAGGCACCGCTGGTTGCCGCGCTCCGAACCCTTGGCCGCGCGACGCAAACGACGATCCTCGTCGCACCTGACGTGACGGGCGAAGCGACTCTTGAGATCGCGAACGGCACGCTGCGCGATGCCCTCTCGGCGCTGACGGAACCCAGCGGGTTTTATTTCATGGAAGAAAACGGCGCGATCCACGTCCGGCGTTTGCGGACGATCCTGTACACCCTCGAATACCCGCAGCTCAATCGCACGGGTTCGGGCAGCGCTTCGATCACGTTGGGCGGCGCGAACGGAGGCACGGGGACGTCGGGCTATGGCACGAACCCCTCGCTCCCTTCGGCGCTAGGAACGACGAACGGTTCGGCGAGCACGCCGGGCTCCGACGCGACGCAGGTTTCCATCTCGCAGGACAACCCGAGCAATTTCTGGGCAACGATCGAAGCGGAATTAAAGCAGATGCTAAAGGACGGCGACACCCTGGTCCTGAACCGCTTCAGCGGCATCGCGCAGGTAACGGCCCCCGCGAGCCGCCACGAAATCGTCCGGAGCTTCATCGCACTCGTGAATCATCGCATCACGCAGCAGGTGGAAATCGAGGCGCGCTTGGTCGAGGTCACCCTGCGCGACGAGCAGAAGCTCGGGGTTGATTGGGATCTCGCGACCGGCGGCCTCGGCGGTAACTGGAGCGGAGCTTCTAAGGCGAACCTCGACGTCGCCCAAGTCGGCGGCGGTGTCCTGTCCGCCAACACCTTCTCCGCGAACCTGGGCGTCGGCCGCGTGAACGCCGTCATCCAGGCCCTGAACCAACAGGGCAGCGTGACGACGGTGGCCCAGCCGCGGTTGCGGGCACTGAACAACCAAAGTGCGTTCATCAAGGTGGGCCAGGACCGACCGTTCTTTCGCCTGCAGCAGTCGACCACCTTCAACCAGCCGGGAACGACGAACCCGTATAACCAAACGCAGGAACAGTTCACGGTCTCGACGATTACGATCGGGACCATCTTGGCCGTGACGCCGCAGATCGATGCGAACGGCGTCGTCACCCTCGATGTTCTGCCTGCGATCACGCGGCTGCAGGCGATCATCACGAGTCCCGACGGCCGACAGACCGCTCCCGTGACCGAGGTGAAGCAAGCCTCCACCATCGTGCGCCTCCGCGACGGCGAAACCGCCGTCATCGGCGGCCTCATCTCCGAGGAAAGCGGCGAGGCGCTCCGAAGTATCCCAATCCTCGGCGCCGTGCCCGTCCTGGGCCGAGCGTTCCAATCGAAGGGTACGATCAAGGCCCGCACCGAACTCGTGATCTTCCTCACGCCGCGGCTCATCCGAAACTGATGCGCACATTATCCCAGTTCAGCGGACGCAAAGCGGCGTCCGGGGCGGTAGCCGCGCCCGAAATGAGCGGCGACGCCTCGAAAACCCTCGAGGAAATCCTCCGCGCCGCGGCGAACGAGGGTGCCTCCGACGTGCACTTTGAACCCAAGGAGCACGGACTTCTCGTGCGCTTCCGCCTGGACGGCGAGGCACGCGAGCACCGCACCGTGCCGGTCAGCTTGCGCGACGCGCTCCTCGCCCGCGGGAAGATTTTCGGCGGGATGGACATCACCGAAAAGCGCCTGCCGCAGGACGGGCGGGCGGTGATGAAAGAGGGCGAGAAGCGGTTGCACCTGCGTTTAAGCACGCTGCCCACGGTGTACGGCGAGAGCCTGGTCATACGGCTCCTCGACCAGTCGATGCCGAACATGAGTTTCGAGGCCATGGGGATGGCGCCCTTGCAGGCGGCCGCGGTGCGTGAAGCGCTGAGCGGTCCGGCGGGCCTCATCTTCATCACGGGCCCGACGGGGTCGGGCAAAACGACGACGCTCCATTCCGCTCTCCACGCTCTCGATACCAAGGGGAAGGTGGTCCACACGCTCGAGGACCCGGTCGAATATGAATTCCCCGGGATTCGGCAGACGGAAGTGCGCGAGAAGATTGGCCTCACCTTCGCCGCGAGCTTGCGTGCGCTGCTGCGCCAGAACCCGGACATCATGCTGGTCGGCGAAACGCGCGACGGCGAAACAGCGCAGCTCGCGATTCGCGGCGCGCTCACGGGCCACTTGGTCCTTTCGACCCTGCACACGAATGACGCGCTCGCCGCGATCCCGCGCCTGCGCGACCTGGGGGTGGAGAGTTTTCTTTTGGCCGCTGCGCTTCGCCTGGTCGCCGCGCAGCGCCTCGTGCGCAAACTCTGCCCTGAGTGCCGCGAGGTGCATCCGCAGAATCAAAGGCTCTGCGCCGAGCACGGAATTCCGGACGCCGTCTTTTATCGGCCCCACGGCTGCCCCGCCTGCCGCAGTCGCGGCTACCGCGGCCGGATCGCGATCCACGAGGTGATCCCCGCGGCCAAGTTCGCTGCGGCCATCGAGGCGAACGCGCCCGTCGCGGAACTCGCCGCGATCCGCGACCGCGAGGGCCACCTGACCCTCTGGCAGCACGGCCTCGCGGCCGCCGCGCGCGGTCTCACGTCGATCGAGGAGGTCGCGCGCGTCCTTTAGACTCTTCCGCCCGACCGCGGGCAAAACCCAAACCCAATGAATATGACCCACCAAAAAACTCGCTACTCCACCAAGGGCTTCTCGCTCTTCGAAATCATCCTCGTGATCGCCATCATCGCGGTCATCGCCGCGGCCTCGATCCCCAACGCCGTCCAAAGCCTGCGCAATTCGCGCGTCACGCAGATCCAGCAAACGGTCCAGACCCTCAAGACCGCGACCGTCGACTATCTTGCCATGGGGGGGGCGAACGGCGCCCTCCCCCGCACCGAAGGGACGGGAATTCCTTGCTCCGGGACCGCGCTCAGCGCGGCGTCCGACGCGGCCAAGGGCAACGGCGCCCGCTTCGATGCCATCCTGCTCGCGGTCGGAAAACTCGAAAAGCCGATCACCCTCAAGAGCGGGAGCCAGGCCGCCACTTCGTCCGGCAGCGGGAATGAGATGGTGTGGAGTCAAGCGCTCCAGGCTTGGACCATGACGCCGGATGCGGCCCCACAGCGCAACTGGGCGCAAGTCGCCCGCGTCGAGACGCGCGGGGTGAACGCCGCTCTGGCCCCGTCGGTGGCGCAAGGGGCCAACTTTCGCCTCGACGGGACATCGAACCTGAATGCGAACGCGACCGTCGAATACCTCGTGATCCCGGGGATGGCCGCCGGCGACGCTTACCAACTCGCCCTCACCTTGGTCGGGACGCAGCTCGTTCCCGCCGAAGGAGCCGCGTGCGACAATGGCGTCGTCGCGTACGCGGCACCCGTGAACGGCCTGACCGACGTTTTCGTCTACATTTCCGTTCTCTAAAGTCCATGCGCACCGTTTTACGCTGGGGCAATCGCTGGTGGACGAGCGGGACAGCGACGCCGCTCGAGGGCGGAGCGGACGTTCTCGCCGCGCACTTCGCCGAGTCGCCGCGCCCACTGAAAGTGCGGCTCATCTACCAACCGGGTCACCTGGAGACGGCGCTCGTCAGTTGTCCCAAGGCGAACCGCGCGACGCTCGCCGCCGTCCTGGGTGAGGAGTACCCGGCGCTCGTAGATCCCGCAAAGGCGTGGAGCCATGAACCCATCCTGCCCTTCAAGGAGAGCTTCACGACCTTGCTCCACTTCGAGCAGCAGCCGGAGTTGTTCGCTCTCGTCTCCGAGCTGGCGACGCACGGACTTCAGGTTGAGGCGGCGTGGCCCCTCATGACCTGGCTCGATGCTCTCCCGACGGAATGGCCGGGGACGGGGTACACGGTTGCGGCCGTGGATCTGGGGTGCGTCTTCGGATACCGGCGCAACGCGCAGGGCGAGCAGACGGTGCGCATCTGGACAGGCGACGCCGCGACCGCCGATTTCGCAAAATGGGTCGCGGCGCTGCCGGCAACGGACGTGGCCGAGCCGGTCCTCATGGTGGGCACGAGCCCCGAGTTATTGAACCTTCTGGACGCGCACCACCCCGTCACCGCGCGCCCGGGCACCGATTGGCTCTCACTGTCGGAAGCGTTGAGGATGGAGGCCTCGATTGCCCGGGCTCATCCGGCGCAGTTGCTTCCGCCGACCCCCTTCGTGACGCCGAACCGCGTCGCGATGGCGGCGAGCGTGGCTCTCTTCGGTCTCACCGCGTGGTGGGGCGGAAGTTATGGGCTACAGCTGGTGGAAGTGGAGCGCTTCAGAGTCGCCGAGGAAACGCACGCAGAGGAGCGCGCCAAGCTCGTGCAAGCCCAGGCAGGTGAACGCGCCGAAATCGAAAAACTCCGCGCAGCGTTGGGCCCTGAAAGGCCCAAGCGTCTCCTCGCGCCGCTGCTGCGCTCCTTGGGGAATTCAATTCCCCGTGATGCGGTGCTGGGGTCGTTCGACCTGACGGGCGACGCGTGGAGCGCGCGGGGCTTCGCTGCCGCGGGTGCATTCCCACCGACGCTCGTGACCTGGGCGCAAGCTCTCGGCGCCGAGATCCCCGTTCCCGCGTCTCCGAACGGAGCCTTCGTGCTCAAGGGGACAATTCGCGGATGAGGTGCTCGTCGCTACGTCCTTCGCGTGCGGCGCTCAGCCCGCTGGTTGTAAGCGCGGTGTTGGCCGGGCTTGCGTGGACCTACACGCGCGTGCTCCGGCCTGTCGCGCCACCGCTCCCAGCGGCAGCCGTCGAAGTCGCAACGGACTCCTCTGCCTTGCCTCTTCTCCGGCAGCAGTGGGAGGCGCGGCAGAAATCCGCGTGGGACGATCAGCGTCGTCGCGCGTTTCAAGCGCGCTTCCCAAGCGCGCAGTGGCGAGACGAGCCGCCCGTCGCGGGCCAACGCGCGTTTACAGTCACGCTCACGTCCCCACCCGAACGCGCGTGGACGGAGTGTCTTTCATTCGCGGCCGCCATCGACGCCGAGCCGGGCGTGGCGATCCGGGAACTTCATCTCGCGGCCGCCGGCCCTGCCGGCGAACGCCGCTTCACCCACCTAATGTTTCACCTCGCGGTGCCGTGGCGCACGGAGACCGCGAATTCTTCACCGACCGCGCCAACAGTATCCCAATCTTCCCCATGAGCATGATGACCGTGAACGGACTACCATTTCCCACCGACGTCGCCGCCGAGTACATCGAGGCGGCCGACATGATTAACAAAGACTTCGGCAACCCGCACCCCAAGCTGGACTACAAGACCCTGATGGTCATGCGGTGCGCCGGGCCGAAAGCCCAGGAAATCGCGGACGACTTCCGCTTGGCGATCCTGGTCGGCAAGCGCCTGCACCAAGACGACGGGCGGCTGCCGAATACGGTCCTACGTTAACTTACTTGGACGGAATCCTCCGTCCGCGTGCCTCAAATCCGCTGCGCCCGCACGCCCTTTCCAAGAGGCCGGCAACAACCAAAAGACCATGATCAAACCCAAGAGCGAAAAGAACCAGACTGACGACAACAACACGTCCACGCGCACCACCGACCAAACCCAGAGCCGCGAATGGCGCGAGCGTTACCCGACGACCGTCGAGGCGACGGCGAAGATCGATGCCTACATCAAGGACAACCCGCAGGTATACGCGAAGTACGACCGGATGTTTTCCGAGAATCCGGACTACACGAAGCGCACGATGATCTTCAAAGACATCCAGATTGAGGGACAGAAGTATGCGCTCGTGAAGGCGCAGGTCCCTGCGGCGTGGGAGTTCTACAAGGGGCAGATGCCGGAGAACCGGACCTACATCGACAACCGGCTGCAGGGCTTGAGCGAACGCGGCAAGGACATCGCGGTCGTGAAGTGGATGGAGAGCGAGCAAGCGTACGCGAATCGCACCGCGGCGCGCGAGCAGAGCCGCGAAATCGTCCAGCAACGGCGGGCGGTCAGCGTCTGACGCGAACGCCGAGCTGACGCGCGAGGCTCGTGCCCGCGCGTTGCTCGGCACCCTCACCTATGAGAATCACCTTGAACGTCGATGAGGCGGTGGTGCACCGGTACGCGCGCGCGGCGCGGGCCATGCGGATCGCGTTTCATGTCAAAGTGCCAACGACGGAGCAGATGATGGCGCTCGTCCTCGCCGATCGTCCGCCTTCCCCCGTGGTCTTGGATCGGCAACAACGGCGGCGTGCCGCCAAACGGGCGCGGATCCGGCCGCCGGAAGCGGACGAATGATCGCGGTGGTCACGGCGGGACCCGACTACGTGATGACCGACGCGGACTTCATTCAGTTGAAGGCGATGCTGCGGCTTTGCGGCGTGACCTCGCTGTTCGCCGATCCGCCGAGCCCGTGGTCCGCGTCCGTGAAGGCGTGGGCGGATCGTCGCGAAATGCCGCTCATGCAATGGGCCGATCACCATGCAGGTGATACGCCGGATAGGTATTCTGCGTCGGAACCTGGACCTCGCGTGCCGGGCGAACGTCGTACTCGCCTTTCCGGGCGGCGCGGCGGTGGAGGATTTGGTGGAGCGGGCGCGGAGCTACGGGATTCGCGTCTGGGAAAGCCGGAGCCGCGAGGAAGCAGCTGCACGCATGTTACCGCGCCTTCACGCGACCGAGATGCACGCCGCGTCCGTTCCAAGGATCCAAGCATGATCGCCGTCGTCTCAGGGGGAATTGACTACGTCATGACCGAGCGGGATTTTCATGATCTCAAGGTCACGATGAAGCTCGCGGGCGTGCGAACGATTGTGACGGAGCCCATCGGCGCGTTTGCGGACTGCATTCGCGCCTGGGCGCTCCGGAACGACATTCCCGTGATGCGCGGACATCCGGCGAGCGCGGGCGAGACGCGGGATGCCTACGGCCGGCGGAATGCGGGCCTCGCGGCGTTGGCGGATGTCGTGATCGCGTTTCCCGGTGGTCCCGCGACAGCCGATTTGCTCGGGCACGCGACCCGTCATGGAAAGCGAATCTTAGCGACTCCAAGCCGAGCTGAATCCCTAGGCATCGGGTCTCGCGGCACACGAACCGATCGCTCATCGCCGCGACCTTCTACCGGATTGGGCAGCGCCATTTAATTCTTCACCCACACTTACCTTTACTTCCGAGAGTAGTGCTGCATGGTTCATCTCATGAGCGCCGTAGAACTTTCCGAATCGATCGAGACGGGAGTAAATATCATTTTCACCTCTGGGACGAGAGTGGCTGCATTGATTGCTCTCGTCGTAACGCTGATCGTTAGCGGACAAAAGTTAGCCGAGCTTCTGACCCTAAAAAAAGTCTACGTGTAGAAAGTCGTCCCGGAAGGACTTCCTACACTTAAGCGATGTCACGGGGCCTCGGAAATTTGCAGCGAGACGTCCTGCGCGTGGTCGACGCAAACGTCACCAGCACGACCGAAGAGACAATCCGCTGGGAATTGGCGAAGCCGGGAACGAGTCTAGAAAAGACCTGGACCTATGCCATCAATCGGGCGGTGAAGAGTTTGGCGAAGCGAGGACATCTCACGATTCACCGTCGTCCGCTCATCAACTTGGATGAATGGCTACTACACTACCCTTCCAAAACGCACCGGTCAGATGTCCGCCAGCTCCGTCTCGATCTTCTGCCAGATCTGGTAGAATGGATTAGAAGCCAACAAGGTCCGCGGCCGCTCTACACGGCAGCGCAGAACGAGCGATTCTACGCTCGCGGTGATGGGGCAACGTTGAATTTTCGACCGCTTCAGAAGGACCGTGGACGCAAATTTGCCGGAGAATGGAAGGCGCTAGAGCCTGCCTTACGTCGATTGCTGGCAAATACCGATTCTGACGATCTGTTCTACCTGATCTTGGGCGGAAAAATCTCATTCACTGGGTCCAAGATTCAATCCCCGTTCTCGTTCGGTGAGTTGGTTGATCGGTGCGAACAGCAAAGCGTATTACCGGCACTCCTTCGTGACGAACTGCGATCTCTGGCTGATCGCTTTATGCCAAAGGAGGAAATTAAAGCCTTAGAGTTAAAGAGCGTGATCTACCACTTCATTACCTCAGTAATTCACGGTCACGGAAAGCTGAAGGACGAAGCACTGGAGGTTCTGTACAAGCGCAGACGGAAATACCTTGAAGGAATTCCGGGCTACAACCTACCCGTGGCGAAAAAAAAGGGTTCGATATACTTCGAAGACCCTCCTCGGGGTGGCACAATCGAGAGGAAATCTCTTCTTGAGCGACTCATCGATCAAACCACTTTCCAAAAATTCAGATTCGTCACGCGCGTCGCGACCGAACCGAATCGGTAATTACTACTTATTCGTGAAATCGAACTCCGCCCACACGGGAAAATGATCGGAAACCGTTTCGGACGTGAAGGCATGATCGACGCCCCAGTTCGTGGTGCGCGACCTCGCGAGTTCGCCCGTGACGACAATCCGGTCGTGAGTCTGAGGCGTCTTCGCGAGCGTCGTGGCGGTGCCATCGGGAACGATCCATGTGTAAGGCAGGTCACGCGCGCGAATCGCCTCGATCTCCTTTTGCTTAACGTAGTTCGTGCCGGCGTTGAAGTCGCCCAGGACGATGATGCCCGCTTCACCAGCGTAGGTGGCGTGGGCCCACGTGACCGCCGAGCCGAGGGCGGCGATCTCTTGGGGGGCGTGCGCGGGGGCGGTATGAATCGTTAGAAGGACAAAGGACGGTCCGCTCTTCGCGCGGAACTGCGCGGCGAAGGGCTCCCGGATGAATTCATCCTGGGGGTCGGGATAGAGCCGGGAGGGAGCGATCGAATCAACCGTGGCGGTATTGTAGTAAAAGGCATACTGCTCCCGCTGGCCGGTAGTGGCGGTCGCGCCGGACTCGGAGCTGAAAGAGACCGCGTACTTGGGGCCGCTAGCGGCATTGATGAGGGCGAGAAACGCTTCCGGAGCCTTAAGCGAAGCATCGTCGAGTTCTT
>JAQGOP010000007.1 GCA_028293545.1 Verrucomicrobiota bacterium
CTCGCTTACCCTCGCCAATATTACCGCGGCCCAGACGGGCAGCTATTATCTTGTGGTGACCACCGCCGCCGGGTCGACGCAGAGCGCGAGTGCCTTCGTGGGGATCGTCACGCCCTACACCTTTACGGTCCAGCCCATCGCCCAATCAGCCGCGACCGGCAGCACCGTGGTCTTGAGCGCGGTTGCCACCGGGTTTCCTGCGCCCAGCTCCTATCAATGGTACAAGAACAACGTGGCCGTCAGCGGCGCGACCAGCAACACGCTGACCCTGGTTAACGTCCAACCGAGCGATGCCGGAAACTACACCGTCAATGTCATCGGCACCGCCGGCGTCGCGGCGAGCAACAGCGCCCTCTTGACGGTCACCGCCGCCGTCTTGGCGGCGCCGAGTTTCACCCAGCAGCCAGCGTCCGTTTGGGTTGCCCCGGGATCCAACCCGACGTTCACGGCCGCGGTTTCAGGCACGCCGGCACCGACGCTCCAATGGTGCAAGAACGGTGTCCCGATCCCCGGCGCCACGAATGTGACGTTGTCGCTTTCCAATGTTCAGTCCGCGGATGCGGGCGCGTACACGGTGGTGGCCACGAGCTCGGCGGGGACCGTCACGAGCGCGGCGGCGACACTGACGGTTTCGACGTCGACAAATGCCCCGGTATTTTCGCTGGACCTCATCAGTCCGACTGTCGCGGCCGGCGGCACGGTGACGTTCACGGTCGCAGTTGTGGGCACGCCGACGCCGACCCTTCAATGGTTCAAGAACGGCGTCGCGATCGTCGGCGCCACGAATTCGACGTTAAAGCTGTCCAATCTCCAGTCTGCGGATGCGGGGGTGTACACCGTGGTGGCGACGAATTTGGCCGGGACAATCACGAGCGGACCGGGGACGCTGACGGTTTGGGTGCCGACGAACTCGCCGATTTTTTCCCTGAATCCCGACAGCCAGACTGTCACTGCCGGCAGCACGGTGACGTTCACGGTCGCGGTTTCGGGCACGCCTTCACCCACGCTCCAATGGTACAAGAACGGCGTCGCGATCACGGGTGCGACGGGCGCGACCCTGACTCTTTCGAACGTGCAGCCGGCCGACGCTGCCACTTACACAGTGGTGGCCACGAATTCCCTGGGCACTGCGACCAGCGGTTCGGCGACACTGGTATTGGGAACGGCGACGGGGCCGGTGGTCATGGCGCAGCCGGCGAGTCACATGATGGCGGTCGGCAGCACGGTGATCCTGAGCGTGGACGCCTCGGGAACAGTGACGCCGGGATCGTTGCTTCGCGGGCATGGGATCAAGCCCGCCGCGATATCCGACGACCCGCTCACCTACCAGTGGAAGAAGAACGGCGCGGCGATTGCGGGCGCGACGTCGAGCCAGCTGCGGTTGACGAACCTGCAGGCATATGACGCCGGAGGCTACCGGGTGACGATTTCGAACGCGGCGGGTTCGGTCACGAGCAATCCTGCCACGCTCGATGTCGTGGCGACGGGCACGCCCGGACGGATCATCAACCTATCCGTCCGCACTGTTTCCGGTCCCGGGGAGGATACCCTTATCATGGGCTTCGTCGTGGGGGGCGCGAACACCGCGGGGACGAAGCAGCTCCTGATCCGCGGAATCGGCCCGACGCTGGCGAATTTCGGGGTGCCGAGTGCGATGGTTGATTCCCAGCTCGAGGTGTTGGCGCAGGGCCAGGCGATCCCGTTGGCCTCGAACGACAATTGGGCCGGAGATTCGGTGGTGACGACCCTGGCGTCGGCCACCGGTGCGTTCATGTTGCCCGATCCCGCGAGCAAGGATGCGGCGCTGACGACGAGCCTCGCTCGGGGAATTTATTCGGCAAAGGTCGGCGGCGTCCAGCAGACGACCGGCACGGTGCTCGCTGAAATCTACGATGGGGCGCCGGCCAATTTTGCGGCATCGAGCCCGCGGTTGATCAACGTTTCCGCGCGCGCGCGGATGGCGAACGACAATCCGCTCATTGCGGGTTTCGTGATCGGTGGGTCGACGGCAAAGACGGTGATGATCCGTGCCGTGGGACCGTTCCTCTCCTCGTTTTTTGGCTCCGCGGCGATGAGCGACCCGAAGCTTGAGCTCTACGTGCGCGAGTTGGGCGCGGACCGCTTGGTGGTGACGAACGATAACTGGGGCGGTGCGAGCCTGACCACGGCGGTCGGCAACAGCGTGGGCGCGTTCACTCTGCCCGAAGCCGCCAGCAAGGATGCGGTGCTGCTGCTCACGTTGGAGCCCGGGATATATTCCGCCAAAGTGACCGGCGTCGCCGGCGCCAGCGGCATCGTCCTGATCGAAGTCTACGAGCTGCCGTAGCCAGTCTGCTCGGCGCCGACTATCACCCGGGAGTCCAACTCCGGATTTTTGTCACAGCGGCCACGGGGGGCGGGAAGAGGTCACGGAGCAAGGCAGGAAAACAGCTTTTCGCGGGGAGAGCCGCTGGGCCGACGTCTCCCCTCAAGGGGGAATCCAATTTAATTCGACAAGTTTTCCGCATTGGCCCAACGCCTGCATCGCGTTTCACGCCGTGAGCATGCCGCCGAAAGAATCCACTTTTTCCACCGCAGTACCCGTTGCGCCGTGCGAGGCGGCGATCGCCGGGGGCGATCACGCCCGCTGGTTTTCCGAGGAAGTTCACGCGCACGACCAGCAGCTCAAGGCTTGGCTGCGCGGGAATTTTCCCGCCGTGCGCGACGTCGACGATGTCGTGCAGGAGTCGTATCTCCGCATCTGGAAAACCAAGGCCCGCCAGCCAATCCGCTTCGCCAAGGCCTTCCTTTTTCGGGTCGCCCGGCACCTCGCGCTCGACCTCCTGCGGCGCAATCGCATTTCTCCCGTCGAATCCGGGTATGATTTCGACCTCTCGTCCGTCTTGGATACGGGCCCCGACGCGGTCGAAGCCCTGCTCAACGACGAATTGTTCAACCACGTGATCGAGTCCCTCCTCATCCTGCCGGCGCGAGAACGCGAGGTGATCGTCCTTCATAAACTGAAGGGCCTGCCCCATCGGGAGGTCGCGGCGCAGCTCAACCTCACGGAAGGCACCGCGCAGAAGTACTGTTCGATCGGCATGAGCCGCTGCGCCGAGCACCTGAAATCAAAGGGAATCACCGGATTCTTCAGCTAAGATGCCTGCCGCCGCTCATCCGCCCGCTCCGCCGGAGCCGCCTTCGTTGTTCGATCGCTATCGCGACGCCGGACTCGGCGGACGCCTGGCGAGCGAACTCGAGCGGCGACTCAAGCAGCGGAAGCGCCGCCGCCAGGGAGCCGTGCGGAAAGCCGCCGCCGCGGCGATCCTGGCCGTCGCGATTTTCTGGGGGGTGCCGTATTTCAAGGAGACCGGGATGGTTTCCGCGTCTGCCTCGACGCTGGAGGATCTCGCGCTGGCGGACGGCTCGCACGCCGAGCTGAACGCGAATTCCGAGCTCGCGACCGATTTTCGCTATGGCCGCCGGATCGTGAAACTCACGCGGGGCGAAGGCTTCTTTTCCGTGGCCCACGATCCCGCGCATCCCTTCCTCGTGGAAACCCCGGGCGGCACCGTGAGGGTCGTCGGGACGAAATTCAATGTGAGGCTCGACGCGCAGCTGCATCCCGAAGTCACGCTCGTCGAAGGCCGGGTGCTGTTCGCCGCGGATCGCGCGGACGGAGTCGCGCTGCATCCGGGTGAACAATTAAAAATCGAAAACGGCCAGCCCGCGATCCATCCGCTCACGACCCGGGCCATGGAGCAGGTGCTGGCTTGGCGACGCGGGCTGATCGTCCTCGACGGAATGCCCCTCGGTGAGGCGGCGGCGGGTTTCGCCCGGTTTCACGGTTGTCTCATCGCGGTGGATCCGGCGGTGGCGGGATTGCGGCTCGGCGGCACGTATTCGCTGAAAAACCTGCCGCTCTTCCTGGACTCGCTCAGGGCCACGGGCGCGGTGAAAATTTCTTCGGAAAATGGGGTTTACCACTTGAGGGCGAATTGAACCCCGTCCCGGCCTGAACGAAGGCGCGCGGCGTGGGAAAAAAACCGCTGAAAAGCAGGTAAGCTTTCGCGGCGTCGGTCGTCCTTGGAGCATGACCTCCTGCTGTCATGTTCGTCGGTTCCACTTCGCGTTCCTGGCTTCCTGGCGCTTTCTCGCGCTGGGTGCGATCGGCCTTTTGCCGCTGGCGGCGAGGGCCACGCCGGTGGCATTCGACCTCCCGGCGCAGCCGGCCCCGGCTGCGCTCCAACTTTTCATCCAGCAGTCCGGCGCCGAGGTCCTCTTCCTGCACGATGAACTGGCGTCCGTCCGCAGCCACGCCGTCAAGGGCGACATGGAACCCTTGGAAGCGCTGAAAAAGCTGCTCGAGGGGACGGGTTTTGAGGTGACGCAGAAAGCCCCCAATGCGTTTGTCGTCAAACAAGCCGACATCCCCAAGACCACTGGGACGGTGCGCGGCAACCTGGCGAAGGAAAGCGGCGCGCCGGCGGAAGGCGTCCGCGTCGTCATTCGCGAAACCGGCCAGCAGGCCCGCACGGATCGCAACGGCGAATTCGCCTTCGCGAGCGTGGGGCCCGGCACTTATCTCCTGGTCGTTTCCGCCGAAGGGTACCAGCCGCTCCACATTACTGACGTGGTCGTGCGCGCGAATCGCGAGCTGACGCTGGGCAAGGAGGAACTCCGCCCCGCCAACGGCACCCTCAGCCTCGAACCCTATGTCGTGCATGCCGAAACGGTCACGCAGCTCGAAAGTTTCGAGGTCAATGACTCGAAGGTGAAACCCTATGCCGCCGGCAACATGGATGTCCCGCGCACGATCGACGACGTGCAGCCCTATTATATTTTCAACGCCAAGACGATCGACCAATCCGGCGCGACGAATGTGGAGGATTTCCTGAAGCAGCGGCTGACGATGAACACCGCCGCGCTGACCAATTCCCAGCGTGCGATCGGCAACAGCTTCGGCAACACGAGTTCCATCAACCTGCGCGGCCTGGGCACGGACAAGACGCTTATCCTGGTCAACGGCCGGCGCGCCGCGGGCGTGTCCAATCGCGGCGTCGACGGCCAGCCTGACCTGAACGGAATTCCGCTCGCCTCGATCGAGCGGATCGAGGTCATGCCTTCATCCGCCGCCGGCATCTACGGCGGCAGCGCCCTCGGCGGCGTGATCAACGTGATCCTGAAAAAAGATTACGTGGGCGGTGAAATCCGCTTGGGTTACGACAACACCTTCGACACGGACGCCGCGCGCCGGACGGCTTCGATCAACTACGGCCTGGCGCTGGAAGGTGGCAAGACGCACGTGACGCTCGGGGCGTCGTGGTCGGACGCGAACGACCTGCTGGCGCAGGACCGGCTCGGAGCGATCCTGGCGGCGCGGGCGACGATCCAGCGGAATCTCCCGTCCTTTTTCGCCACGGCCAATGTTCCGATCCTCGGCGCGTCGCCGAATATCGGGCCGACCTCCGCCACGCAGACCACGTTAACTCTCAAGAACGGCGTGGTGCTCCCGTCCAATCGCACGTTCATTTCTCCCGGCACGCCCGCGGACATTTCGCGCGCCGATCTTTATGCCATGCTGATCCGCAACGCCGGCGCGTGGAATTTCGACCTCGCGCCCACCGCGCAGGAACCAGGCTTGCTGCTTCCCTTCGATTCACCCGCCAAGGTCCGGTCGCTCTCGGCCAGCGTGCACCGCCAAATGTGGGCGCGGGTCGAGGCCTTCGCGGATTTCTCCTGGAATGAAAATTCCACCCGCCAGGTGTCGACGTTGATCGGCACCGGCGCCTTGGTGCCGTCGACCTCGGCCGCGAGCCCGTTCACGACGGATGTCAACGTGACGTTCCCCGCGCTGCTTTCGGTCCCGTACACGTCCCGCTCGGTCAGTCGTTCCCTGACCTTGGGCGCCATTGCGCAGCTGCCGTGGAGCTGGACCGGCGAATTCGACTACACGTGGACCAAGAACGTGCTCAACACGACGCTGGTCAGCCTCGACACCACCGCCACGTTTGCCGACCGCAACAGCGGTGCGATCAATCCCTTCAACGACACGGTGCAATTCCTCGATCTCTCGAAGTACGTCATCACCTCACCCTTCCAGGGCGTGACCGACCTCGACGATTTCGCGCTGCGCGGGTCGGGCCCGCTGTTCCACCTGCCGTGGGGCGTGCCCACGCTGACCGTGGGGCTGGAGCACCGGCTGACGAAGGTCCCGACCAGCATTTACGACTCCAGAAGTCCGATCGCCACGACCACGAGCTTCCGCTTCCGGTATTTCGAGCGGGACTCCACCACGGACAGCGGCTACGCGGAGCTGCTCGTGCCGGTGGTGAAAAAAGACTGGGTGCCGCTGGTCCACGCGTTCGATCTCCAGTTTGCGGGCCGGCGTGAGGTCTACACGGCGGATACAGGCACATTTACGGTCCGGGAAAATTACGGGCTGCCCACGCCGACGTATATCTACACCGGCGTGACCCGCAACGGTGCGCCGTTTTTTTCGCAGACCACGTTTTCATCAAGCGATTATACGGCGGGCTTCAAGTATCAGCCGCTGCCGGAAGTTACCTTTCGTGCATCGCGCGGCACGGCGTTCCTGCCTCCGACGCCCACGCAGCTGTCGCCCAACAACAATCCCAGCACGACGACCACGAATGTGTTCGATCCCGCCACGGGGAACACGGTGGCGGTGACGACGGTGCCCGGCGGCAATCCCGGGCTGACGCCCCAGCATTCCAAGAGCACCAATGCAGGGGTCATCTGGGAACCGACTTGGAAGGTGGTGAAGGGCCTCCGGCTGAATGTTGAGTACTACAAGATCGAGCAGTTCGACGCCATCGCGGTCCTCTCCGCGGCGCAGATCGTGGGTGCGGGCAGCGTGTATGCGGACCGCATCACGCGCGACGCCAACGGCAAGATCACGCAGGTCAATATTTCCAATTTGAACCTCTACAAGCTGGTCACCGAAGGCTGGGATTTGAGCGGCGATTACACGCTGAAGACCGACGTGGGCACCTTCAACCTCGGTGCCGTCGGGTCGATCATCGAGCACCTCAAGACGCAGTTCTCAGCCACGCAGCCGGAGTATGAAGCGGCGGGCTACAATCCGGCGGAAAACGGCGCGCCGAAATATAAGTCCAATGTTCGCCTGACGTGGGAAGCGCGGCACTGGAGCGCGGGTTGGGCGCTGCGTTATTTCGGCTCGTACAAGGTGTACGGCGCGGTCGGCGGCCCGAGTTCGCGCCAGAACGCGAACGGCGGCGTGTTCAGCAATTACATCGCGGCCCAGGGCGGCGATACCGTGAGCTCGCAGATGTATCATGACCTGTTCGCCGGTTACACGTTCGGGCGCGTCACGGAACATCGTTTCAAGGGTGAAACGCTCTTTGACGGCCTCGCGGTGCAGGTCGGCGTGCGCAATATTTTCGACAAGGTCCCGCCGCTTGACTTGAACAACCTCGGCACCTCGACGTTTTACCTGAGCCCGTTCGGCGACATGCGCCTGCGCAGCTATTGGTTGAGTGTGCGCAAGGCGTTTTGAGCGGTCGGGCCCGCGATAACCGTGAGTCGATGGATATTCCGTTGAGCAACGCCCGCGGGAAATTCAACTCGTTCGTCCCATGAAAAAAATCCTGCTGCTGGGTTGTCTTCTCCTGCGTTCGCTCGCCGTGGCGGATCCCGCGCCGGGCGCCGACGCGGCCTGGGCGCGGATCAACGAGGCCGGGCTCGTCCAATACCAGGCGCCCGCGAACGCAGGGACGCTGTCGGCGCAGGAGCGTTCGACGGCGGTGGAGCGACATGCGCTCGCGCTGCGCGAGCAGGGGCTGGCCTTTTACGAGGCGTACCCGGCGGATCCGCGCCGGTGGATCATCGTGTGGCAGATGTTGATCATGCCCCCGCGGTTCGTCCGCTCGTATGGCCCAAACTTTGAAAAAGACCGTCACGACCTGGTGGTCGACGCCGCGGCGGCCGCGGAGTGGAAGCAACGCCGGGCGGCCCTGGACGCGGAGCTGGGGGCGGCAAAAGATGTCCCGGTGGAAATTCGCGAAGCATGGGATGCGCGCGCCGTGGGCCAGGCGCTGCGGGTCGTGGAGCAGGCTAAAGTCGGGTCCGATCCGGCCGATTGGCAACCGCTGCTGGCGAAGATTGCGACGTTCGCGGAAAAATATCCGGAAAGCACGAAAGCGATTGGGATGATGCAGCGGTGGATGGATCATTACGACGCGAGTCATTCGCTGGCCGAGAGTGCGGCGACTTGGGAGCCGTTTTCTGCTGGCCCCAATCGCGCGCTGGCGGCCGAGGCGAAGGAAAGGCGGCGGTTCCTGGCGCTGGCCGCGCGGCCGTTGGAGCTGAGGTTCACGGCGGCGGACGGCCGCGACGTGGACTTGGCGAAATTGCGCGGCCAAGTGGTGTTGATCGATTTTTGGGCGACGTGGTGCGGACCCTGCATCGCGGAACTGCCGAACGTGAAGCGCGCCTACGCGGCGTATCGCGAGCGCGGTTTTACGGTGGTGGGCGTCGCGCTGGAAAACGCGCGCCTAGTGGCGGGGGACACGCCGGAGCAGCAGGAGGCCAAGCTGGCGGCGGCGAAGCAGGTGCTGGCGGCATTCACCGGGAAGGAGCAGATGCCGTGGCCGCAGTATTTCGACGGGAAATTCTGGAAGAACGAAATTTCCACGCGGTACGCGATCCACAGCATTCCTGCGATGTTCCTGCTCGACCAGGACGGTAAGATTGTCTCCACCAACGCGCGCGGCCCGAAGCTCGAGGCGGAGATCAGGCGGTTGCTGAAGATCCCTTAAGGTTTTTGTCGCCGGGATTCCGGCCAGGGGAAAGAAAGCGGAGCGGAGAGACGTGATGGAAAAGCTTTGATCCCGGTGCGCGGGGATTTCATTCAATCGTCGGTCCTGTTCTGACCCATGTTCCGCATTCTCTCCCGCGGACTTTCTTGGGCGTTATGAAGACGGATGTCGGGCAATCTACCCCGGTTGGTCATCCACGCTGCGCACCGTTCAAGATCCGCTGGGTTGGGATTTCGCGCGCGCGAGTGACTCCCGGCATCCAACCCAATTTTATCGCGATCCAGTGCCGCGCGCGCGGGCCTTCTTGCTCAAGTTTCCGGCGCCCAAATCCGGCAAGGCGGGCGACGCGTAGCTGATCGTTGGAAATTATAATAATTGAAACCCGAAATGGTCACCGTCGTTTCGCGGGGATTCCGGCCATGGGAAAAAACGCGATTATCCGTGGATGGGCGGGGAACGGGTGAAACGCTCGGGGGTCAGTGGGCTCCCAACGAAATCCTCCCATGAATCATCTACCGTGTTTGAATGGAAGAGCCGTCCTGGTCGTTGTTGGCGCCGCCCTGCTCGCGGGCTGCCGTCATGACCGGGTGATCGTCGTGCCCACGACCGTGGCCGCGCAAAGCCAGCCCAGCACCAACACCATCGTGGTCCGCGAAGCTCCGCCGCCGCCGCGCGAAACGAGCATGCCGCCCGAACCACCCCCGGCCGACAAGGCGTGGGAGCCGGCCCACTGGGAATATCGAAACAACAGTTACACCTGGGTCGAAGGCCGCCTGCTCGACAAGCCCCAGCCCAACGCCCAGTACGTGGCTCCCCATTGGGAGAACCGCGCCGATGGCTGGGTATATATCGAAGGTTCCTGGAAATAACCGGGCAACATTCATCGCGGCACGTGGTGAAACCCCGTTGGCGGTGGTTTCAGCATTGATGCTGCAAGCAACAAAAAGAGCCGCGAAACCGCGGCTCTTTTCGTCGTTCCTCGGAACGCAGCAGACGTTCGGTGAGCGGTGGCTCAGCGCCGGCCGAACCGGCCGGTGCGGGAGCCTTGGATCCACCGAGATCCGTGCGTGAGGGAACTCGCTTGCTGGACCGCCACCATCCCGGCGACTTCCTGGAGGAGCAGGGCCGCTTCAGCGAGTGCTGCGGCCCGGGCTTTTTCTGAAGTCTTGGGGAGATAAGCGGAGTTGATCTGCATGCGTGAAATCGTGCGGCTCGAACGCTGCGCAGCGAATTCGGTAAGTACGCATGAGGCGGTTGGAACTACGTAGGGCTGAGAGAAGTAGCGAGTAGCGGGTAGCGAGCATGGTGCCGGCCGGAAAGGGAGAGTGTTAGATCTGCGACTGGCTCCTTTGCGCGTTTCAATCACTATGTCGCAGGTTTGTTGTTGGAGCCGAATGAGCCAGTCGAAGACGTGGCGCTACGTTTTTCCCGAGGCGGGTCATAGACCGCGCCCTACGTCGAGTCGGGGAGGGATCGCTCGGACGCCCCAACGGGGCAACCCAGCCAGAGCCCAGGGCAACGCCCTGGGAATTTGATTAGAAAATCCCAGCCCTGAAGGGGCGGCTCAAATGAGAACCATCAACCCCTTCCCGATCGGAGCAGGCGGGCCGCCTGCGCTACTTTTAGCTTTTATCCAGTTTGAGCGAATGCACGAAGCGGCTCACCCGCGGGAGAAGATAGCGGGAAGTGTCGAAGGAGGCAATGACGCCGCCGGCGCGGCCGACGATCTGGTCGCGGGACACCGGCCCAAAGAAGCGGGAGTCGGCGCTGTTGTCGCGTGAGTCGCCCATCATGAAGTAGCCATGGTCGGGCATCACGCGGGGACCGAAGCTCCGCAGCGCGACGCGATGGGGCAGCGCCATCACATAATGATCGCACTCGCCGAGGTGCTCCACGGCCACGACGGGAGATTTGTCCTCCGAAACTTCGCGCAGGAAAGGGCTGGAATCGGTCGGGGTGTAATGTTGCGCGACGCCGTTGATAAAGAGGATTTCATCGCGCAGTTCGACCGTGTCGCCGGGCAGGCCCACGACGCGTTTCACGAGGCGCGTGCCGTCCTTGGGTGAATAGAACACCGCGATATCGCCTCGGACGGGGTCGCCCCATTGTGCGAGATGATGCGTGGTGAACGGCACCTTCAGGTCGTAGGCCAGCTTGTTCACGAGCACCAGGTCGCCTTCCAAGATGGTCGGTTTCATCGAACCGGTCGGCACCCAGTTCCAGTCGAGGATTGCGGATCGCAGCGGAGACATGATGGCGAGAAACAGGGCGGCCGGGAAGAGCCACTCGCGCCAGAACCGATGTAGGCGTTTTTTCATGGGGAAGCTGGGTGCGACACGAGGGCTTGGGGAAAGTTGCGGGGAAGGCGCCCGCATCGCGGGGAAATTGGACTTTAGTCGGCCGATGCAGTTGAAAGTTGAAAGACGAAAGTTGAACGACCCGGCTCAGCAGGAGAGAGCGGACAGTAAAATGCCGCGACGGATCAGCACCAAAAGGTGAACCGACGGATGCGCTCGGCGAACGCTTCGGGTGTCGTCGGTGCCGTGGCTTTCAACCTTCAACGATCGTCTTTCAACTACCTGCCCGGCCTAAAGCCTTCCCGAATCCAATCCCTGCAAATCGAGCTTTCCATTGCCGACGTGAATCGCCTTGGCGGGCGGGCGGAACAGAGGGTTGAACTGCCGGCGAAGCAGCGTTCGGTAAATCCGCCAGGAATCGATCAGCGGTCGGAAATGCGAGAGGCGGTTTCCGTCGAGGTAAACCGTAGGGATCGGCACCGAGCCGATTCGACGGCGGCGGTTCAGCGCAAGCAGCAGGATTTCCAGTTCGGTTTCGTAGCGCCCGCCTTCGATCGTGGCGACGATCTCGCGGATAAACTCCGGGGCGAATGCACGCAGGCCGGACTGCGTGTCGGTCGGGGCCGCCGGGTGGAGGAATTTCATCACGGCCGCGGTGAGCGTGTTGCCCAACCGGCTGCGAAAGGGCATTTTCACCCGCGCCAAGCGCTCGCCGATGACGAGGGTGCAGCGGCCGGCGACCAGCGCTTGGGCGAGCCGCGGGATGTCCTCCGGCCGATGCTGTCCGTCGCCGTCGAGAGTCACGACGACGTCGAAGGGTCCGGAGCGCGCGGCGACGCGAAACGCCTCGAGGAGAGCGATGCCCTTTCCTCGATTGGAAGGAAAAGTGAGGACTTGGACGCGGCCGCCGCTCTCCTCCGCCACCGCAGCCAGCACGCGTTCCGTCGCGTCAGTCGATCCGTCGTCCACCGCGATCACGTGGTCCGCGAAATTAGCCGCGGCGCGGACGATCGGGCCGCAGATGCCCGCGAGATTGTAGCAAGGAATGACACAGCAGACGCGGGGCCCGGCGCCGCTTTGATAAGATTCGATTTCCGAGGGGACGGAAGGGCGAGCCAGCGGAATTTCGCACCATGAGGTCCGATCATATAGGCCGAACCTGGGCGGGCGGGAGACGATCTTCGCGAAGAGAGATTTGGCCGGGGCGAACAGTGGGGTGGGCAACAGGAGTTCATCGTGTCCGCGGCGCAGGACCCGATGGGCTTGGGCTTCATCCCCGCGGGCGAACCTTTCCGGAACGCCTTCAAGCGAGAGGGAATGCCGGACGGATCCGGCCGGCGTTTCGGCGGCGAGGTAGAGGGTGCCGCGGGAGGGGAGATCCTTGGCCTGGAGACAGAGGAAGCCGTCGGAAAAATCGGCGGCAAGGATCGGATGCGACGAGTCGCCCGGCACCGACGTAGGACCGGTGAGAAAGACTTCGGACGGCTGCGCAAAGGCGAGAAATCGCCGTCGGCTCAAGGCCATTTGCGTGGCGTGGCAGAGGATGGCCTGACGCTTCCGTTCGACCTGTTCCGGCGATAACGCAATTTGGAGGTGCTCGCCGGGCGCGTCGCCGCCTCTGCTGTGCACCACATACTGCAGGATAGCGAATGGACGGATTTTGGCGGTGACTTGGCGGGCCAAGGCCAATTCGAGCAGGACCGCGAGCGCGCTGTGATCGGGGTGGAGATCGTGAATCGAAGGCGCGACAAGCAGCGTGGGCTTCCACGCGTCAATAACAGTGCAAAGTCGAGCGATGACTGATTCGCCTCCGCCAACCAGAAGCGGGGTGAGTCCTTGGTCGGGAAAGTGCCAGAAGGAGACGTTCTCGCTCGCGACGCCGAGGCAGGCCAGCGCCGCGGTGGCTTCCGCACGACGACGTGCTCCCCAGCGGGCGCGGGCCCCGGAGTCGAGGTGCCAATGCCGCTCGATGAAACGCTGGGGCCAGGGATTGTTGTCGCCGTCGGTGACCACGATGACCTGGACCGTCGCGCCGCGGGCAACGGCTTGCTGAATCAGGCCGCCTGCGCCGAGCGACTCGTCGTCGGGATGAACCGCGAGCACCAGCACGCGTTGCCAGGAGGAAAGAGGGAGCGGGTCCATGGACGGCACACCGTGCGGTGACGGGGGCAGTTGTTCCCGGGCAAACCCGCGGGGAAATCCCTTTCCGGGTACCGGAGGTTTTGCCCGCGCGGCGTCGCTCGGTGGGAAGCATTGTCCTCAAGGCGCGGAGCCGCTCCGCTTGGCTCCGCCTAACCCGGCAACCCGCGAGCTCTATTCCCCAAGCACGCTCGCGGCTATTTTCCCTTTGAACCGGGTCACTTCCGCGCGATGGAGACGCTCCGCCAGTTGGATTGATTTTCCCAAGTGGCAGAGAAACTGCCGCTCCCGCTCCGAACCGTCGCGGTCTCCCAGCACGACCTCGAGCAATCGTTCGACCGAAGATCGCGGCATGTCCTCACAAAATATGTTCCATTGGGGTCCAAGAATAACGGCAAAGCGGAGAGGATCGCGCCTGATCGCGCGGTGGAGAAACGTCCGGACCGCCGCCCATTGGTCGAGGGCGAAGTCGCGATCAGTCAACGTGCGGGGAGCGTCGGCGATCATGGTGTTTCTGAATCCATCGCGGGGCATTAACTAGGCGTTTTACCCTATGTCCAACCTTTCTTGTCTGGAACGTGGTTTTTATGGCCGAACGGCTGGCGGCCACCCGGCGTAGGGCGCGGTCTCCGACCCGCCTCGGGGAAACGTAGCGATATGCCGGATAGGCTCGGCGTGAAAAGCGGACGCAGTCTCCCCCGAGGCGGGTCAGAGACCCGCCCTACGCGGATTACACACCCGACAATGGCACCCATCGGGCCTGGCCCGATGGGTGCCTCATTACATTTGGAAACCGGGCGTCGACTGCGAAAGCTGCGTTTCCTCCGGGCTCATGGCTTCGGCGATGCCTTCGAAGAGCGGTGACGATAGGTAACGCTCCGCGGTGTCGGGCAGCATGCAGAGCAACACCGAGCCGGCGGGCGCCTTCTCGGCGATCTGCATGGTCGCGGCAAAGGTCGCTCCCCCGGAAATCCCGGTAAAGATTCCTTCCTTGGCCGCGAGTTTGCGCGACCATTCGATGCCGAGCGGGCCGGGCACCGGCACAACTTGGTCGTAATATTTTTTGTCCACCGCTTCCTGCAGCACGAATGGAATGAAATCGGGCGTCCAACCCTGGATCGGATGCGGCGTCCAGGCGGGATGGCTCGCAGCGGGAGCGTTGGCGGCGCCGCGAGATTGCGGCGTACCGCTGCCGATCAACGGGGCGCTGGCCGGCTCGCAGAGGATGATTTTCGTTTCGGGCCGCTCCTTGCGGAGAACGCGCGCGACGCCGGTGACCGTGCCGCCCGTGCCGTAGCCGGTGATCCAATAATCCAGGCGCGTGTCCGCAAAGTCGGCGATGATCTCGCGCCCCGTGGTGTTCTCGTGGATCTTTGCGTTGTCCACCGTCTCAAATTGCCGCGCGAGGAACCAGCCATTGGCGTCGGCCAGTTCCTTCGCCTTTTGGTACATGCCGAGGCCCTTCGCCGCGCGAGGCGTGAGGACGACTTTCGCGCCGAGGAAACGCATCAGCTTGCGCCGCTCGATCGAGAAACTGTCCGCCATGGTGACGACGAGCGGATAACCTTTCGCGGCGCAGACGAGCGCCAAGCCGATACCGGTGTTGCCGCTCGTGGCTTCGACGACGGTCTGCCCGGGCTTCAAATCGCCGCGCCGCTCGGCCTCCTCGATGATGCTGATGGCGAGTCGGTCCTTGACGGAGGAGGCGGGGTTGAAGAACTCGGCCTTGACGTAAACCGTGACGTGGGACGGCGCCAGATGGTTGACGCGCACGCAAGGCGTGTCGCCGATTGTCTCAACGATGCTATCAAACCGGCGTCCGCGGCCGGCCGTGGTGCGAGGATATTTCGTGCTCATAAATGGAAGGCCGGCGCTGCGATGCGCCGGCAATTGAACGAGGGAGCGACGCTAGAAGCGCGATCGAAGCGAGCGCAACGCTAAGGATTCAGCGAAGGGCGTTAATTTCGGATCGCGGATTGGCTGAGGTCGGAAACCGCTAGCGATTCCGAGGCGCGAATCTTTTCGGGACTGTCCCCAGCGTTGTTTCATCCGGAGTCCCGGGCCTTGAAGGAGGAAACGCTGGCGAGTTTTTCCCATGCGGCGCGCTCTTCTTCTGAAACCGTCGTGGGCAGTTGGACGCTTACCGTCGCGTAGAGATCGCCGCGCGACCCTCCTGCCTGCGGCAATCCCAGTCCGCGCAGCCGGAGTTGGCGTCCGGCGGACGTCCCCGCGGGCACGCGGAGCGAAGTCGGGCCATCGAGCGTCGGTACCGTGACCTGCACCCCGAGCACCGCCTCCCAAGGAGCCAAGGGAAGTTCATAGTAAAGATCCGAACCCTCCACCACCAGGTCCGGATGCCGGGCGAGCCGCACTTTCAAAAAAAGATCCCCGGCCGCTCCACCGCCCGCACCGGCGCTGCCCTGCCCGGCGAGCCGGATGCGCTGGCCCTCGTGCACGCCCGCGGGAATCCGCACTTGATAGGTGTGGATCTGGCCCATCCCGTGCCCCTCGGAGCTTCGCCGAAGGGTGATCCGACGGGTTGAACCGCGCAGCGCCTCCTCGAGCGTCACCAAGAGGTCTGCTTCTGCGTCGGAACCGTCCTGCGAAAACCCCGCGCCGCCACCGCCGCTCCCGAAGAACGATTCGAAGAAATCGCTGAAGCCGGTGCCGCCAAATTCAAAGTCCGCGGGAGCACCCCGGGTGCGCGACCGACCGCGGGATGCACGGGGACCTGCGGATTGATCCGCCTGCCATCCCGGTCCCAGTTCATCGTAGCGCCGGCGTTTGTCCGGATCGCCCAGGACTTCGTAGGCTTCGTTGATCTCCTTGAATTTCGCTTCGCCGGTGACCTTGTTCTTGGCGACATCCGGGTGATGCAGGCGAGCCAGCGTGCGGAAAGCCTGCTTTATCTCCTCCGCGGAAGCCCCGCGCGGGATCCCCAGCGTCTCGTAGTAGTCCTGAAATTTTACCGCCATGCGCTGGGGATTCGCTCTCTTTCGGCCTAGGCCACGGGAGTGGCCAGGTTCGTATAGAAAGTGCGCGCATGGGCCAGCAGCTGGCCTTCCGTCAGGTGGTGCTCATCCACCGCGAGCGATCCCACGACGCGCAGCGACACCGCGGGATGGTGCTGCTTCAACCATTCGAGAAATTGCTCCATCTCGCTCCCGGAACCGGTGCCCGTGCCGAAGACGAGAATGGAACCGGACGTCTCCAGCGCCTTCACCACCGGCTCAAAATAACTATTCAGCGCGGGCTTCTCCTGGCCCCGGGAAAAATCCTTCGAGTTCGGCTCGTGCCGAAAATGGTGCTCCGGCCGATGCGGCGTCACCACCTGCGGCGCCGACTCCTTCATCTCGGTTCGAAAAATGCGCGCCTCGTGATGGTCGATGACCAGAAGCCAGTGCGCGTCCGCGGACCCGGCCGGTTCCGCCGCGGCCACTTCCGAGCGCTCGAGAAAATGACGCAGGTTCATGATCCCCTCGGCCCCGTCGACGTCCTTGGAGCGCGGCGGCGGCAGGATCACGGTGTGCCCGTTGCGGATCACTTTGAAATTCCCGTTGGGTTCCTCCGTGATTTGGCCCAGGTGAGCGAAAAGGGAATGCACCGCCCGCCACTCCAGATTATGGGACAAAGGATGCGCGATAAGGGTATTGTAGGTGCGCAGGTGCGGACCGGATAGGGAGGAGAGCGATTGCATAAATGGGGAGGGCGGAGTGATGAAAGGGAGGATGGCTTTAGCTGGACAGCGCGGACGAGGATCGGTCCCGCGTATTTTGTTTCCTGGTCGGTGCCGCCGGCCTGGTTTGCCGACGTGGTTGTTTCATCGAGCGGACAGCGTCGCATGCCTGGCTCCCGAGAGCAAAGCAGGGTCCGAGGAAAATAATGGCGCGTTGCGGGGCCAATGAGATGCCGGGGGAATTGCCCGCAGGTAACAACTTCGCGAGACCGTTCGGCCCTCATTCAATTCAGCCCGGGGAATGCGGCGGAGATCCGCACGGACGGAGTCGGGTTTTTTCCCGCGGAAACCTGGATCGACGCGGATAAAGGCCACAACTCCCAGCGTGGGGCGCCTCATCGGTTCAGAAGGCTGGAAACCAGACTGTTACTCGCCTTCGGCATTCACGACCGCGATGGCCAGCAATTCCGGATGAAGAGGGGTGCGGGGCAAACGGAACGCGATCAGCGCTGCGATCAAGGTGAACGCAAAGGTGCCCCAGAGGCATCCTTGCAATCCGGCCAATTGAAACAAAAGCCCGGATAAAAGGCATCCGACCAAACGCCCGCCCGCATTGGCCATGTAATAGAAACCCACATTGAGCGCGACCTTGTCGCCGTCCGTGTAGTCGAGAACGAGATAAGAATGGATCGCCGAATTCACGGCGAAAACGATGCCGAAGACGGCGAGCCCCGCGATAATGACGAACTGCGGATCGAGTCCCCCGGCCAATCCCAATGGAATCAGGGCCGCGACCACCGCGAGCGCGCAGGCCGTGACCGTCGCAAGGCCTCCTCCCGGAGCGTGCCCGCGCAGAAGCAGGGGCGAACCGGATTGAACCATCCCGTAGCCGATGACCCAAAGGGCCATGAAGGCGCCCACACCAGCGAAGCTCCAATGCAACGTGCCTTCCAAAAATAGCGGTACGCCCACCACGAACCAAATATCCCGCGCCCCAAAAAGAAAAAACCGGGCCGCGGAAAGCACGTTGATCGCGCGGCTTTTGGAGAACAGTTCCCTGAACTTAACCTTGCTCTTCGCCTGCCCCATCCCGGGTGGCAACGCAGCCCAGGAGCCGAGCGAGATCACCAGCAACGCTGCGGCCATGATCCAAAGCGAACCCGCGTAGCCGGCCACATGGAGCAGGTATCCGCCGACGAAAAAGCCCACGCCCTTCAACGCATTCTTGGAGCCAGTGAGAATCGCCACCCACTTGAACAAAGTTCCATTCGCATCCGGGGGCACCAGCACCTTGATCGCACTTTTGGCACTCATCTTCGTCAGGTCCTTTGCAACGCCGGAAAGCGACTGCATTACCATGACGTACGTAACGGACGCCGCCACCGACCAGGCGGGATTAAGCAGCGCCAGGAGTCCCAGGGCCAACACCTGCAAAAACAATCCTCCGATCAGCGTCACCCGGAGGCCCATCTGGCTTCCGACCCATCCGCCGAACAGATTCGTGACGATCCCGAAGAATTCGTAGAAGAGAAACAGGAACGCGAGCGAGACCGGGCTATAGCCGAGATTGAAAAAGTGCAGCAGCACCAGCATCCGCAACGCGCCGTCGGTGATCGTGAATCCCCAGTAGGCCGCCGTGACGACGATGTAGTTGCGCAGATTCACGCGGTCACAGGCTGGCCGCGACCTTGCGCGTCAATTCGACCATCCGGTTCGAGTAAGCCCACTCGTTGTCGTACCACGCATAAATCTTAACGAGCGTCCCATCCACGATCATCGTCGATGGTGCGTCGATGATCGCGGAACGCGGGTCGCCTTTGAAATCAATCGAAACCAATGGGCGCTCTTCATAGCCGAGGATGCCTTTGAGCGGACCGCTGTCCGCGGCCGCTTTAAAAAGCTGGTTCACCTCCGCGACCGTGGTGGGGCGCTTCACCTTGAAAACGCAGTCGGTGAGCGAAGCATTCAGCAGGGGAACGCGCACGGCATGACCGTTTAATTTTCCCAACAGCTCCGGATAGATGAGCCCGATGGCCGTCGCGGAACCGGTCGTCGTCGGGATGAGCGACAGCCCGGCGGCCCGGGCGCGGCGCAAATCCTTGCCGGGTTTGTCCACGATACTTTGTGTATTTGTCGCATCGTGGATGGTGGTGATGACGCCGTTCTCGATACCGATCCATTCGTGAATGACCTTCACAATGGGAGCGAGGCAGTTGGTGGTGCACGACGCGTTGGTGAGCAGTCGGTGCTGCTTCGGATCGTAGAGGTGATCGTTGACGCCCATCACGATGTTGAGCGCATCGCCTTTCACGGGAGCCGCGACAATGACCTTTTTCACTCCGCGCTCGAAAAAGACCGCGAGGTCCTCGGGTTTGCGCAACTTGCCGCTGCATTCGAGGACAATGTCCACGCCGTGTTCCGCCCACGGCACATCGCCGGGCTTGGCCACCTCGCTGAAGGCGATCGAGTGGTTGCCGATCACCACTTTGCCTTCCTGCGCCTTGGCTTCCTGCGACCACCGGCCTTGGATCGAATCGAAATTAAGGAGGTGAGCGGCACATTCGGGGCCGCCTTTGATTTCGTTGATCAAGGCCCATTCGAATTCCGGCCACAGGGCGGCGGCGCGCAGGCTGAGACGGCCGATGCGCCCAAAGCCGTTGATCCCAATGCGGGTCTTTTTCATGGGACGAGGTCGATTGAACCCGGCATTTTTTCCCGGTCGCCGATCTCGCGGGTGAGCCGTTCACGCCGGACCTGGTCGGGCGAGGCGAGAGGCCAGCGTGGCTTCATCGGCCTATTTCGCGACTGCGGTCGCGCGATTCGCCTTGGCGCAGCAGATCGGGCTGGTGTCGGTAAATTTGCCGCGGAGTTTTGCCAACTTCGCCGTATCGCGCCGGAACACCGGGTCCTCCGCCACGCAGTCCTGCAAACAGGCCAGGTTGGACTTCAATTCGCGCGAAGGCCGGGTGGGGAGGCTATAGATCATCCAATTCGCTTCCCGGCGCACCTCGACCATGCCGCGGGTTTTGAGGTAGCTCAGGTGCTTGGAAATTTTCACCTGCGGTTCGTTGAGGATTTCCTGGACGTGACAGACGCACAGTTCCCCCGCTTGCAGGAGGTTCAGGATCCGCAGCCGCGTCTCATCGCACATGCACTGGTAGATTTGGATCAGGCTCATGGGAAAATCATCCGTGGGATTTCAATTCGGAGGAGTTCACAGGCCGAGCATATACCTATTAAGGTATATGCAAGCCAAAGCATGTGACAATTCGGTTGGAAGTAGCGCAGACGGCTCGCCTGCTCCGGGAGATCGAATTCCCTCTTCACGCCCATTCGCGGTCAAACCGGGTCGCCGAATCCCTCAGTCGGCCTACGCTTGCCGTGGTGCCGGTCGACGTTACGGTCGCGGCATGAACCTAAAGCCCCTCGCGGTTGTGTTTCTACTGGGTGCGCCGGCACTCGCGGTTTTTGGCCAGGACGATGAGAAGGCGAAGGCGGATGCGCAGCAAGCGGCGCTGAAAATTGCGGCTGAGACACAAAGGGCGTCGTCCGGTGCGGGAGTGCCGCCAAATCCCAACGCCAAGACTGCCGAGGTCGCACCGAAGGATGTGACGGTTGATGCGACGCGGACCCAGGAGGGGCAGGCGTTGGACGCGCAGGCCAAGGCGAAGGTGATCGATAATTCGCCGGCGGCGAAAGCGGAGCAGGAGGCGCAGCGCAAGAAGGCCGAGGCCCAGGCCGCGGCCTTCGCCGCCGAGCGTGCGCGCGCCGAGGCCGTCAAGAAGGCTGCGGTCGACAAATGGCGCGCATCCGGCAAAGCCGCCTCGAGCATTATAGTGAACAGGAAATCCGACGGTAGCGTGAATGTGATGGTCGACGGAAAACTGTCGTCCTTCAAAACCGCCGCCGAAGCCGACGCATTCGTGGAGTCAAAGCGCAAAGTCGCCGAGACGACTCTGTCGTATTAGGTCGAGCGCGTTGTCTTTCGCGCGCGGGTCGATTCGCGGTTAACGACTGGACGGTTTGTCGCCGGTCGCTGCCGCCTGCGCCGCCATGTCCATGCGGCGCGTGCCGGGGATGTGCTGGGCGCCCCAATCGGCGATCGCGCGGATGATCGGGCGCAGGGCATCCCCTTTCGGGGTCAGCGCGTATTCGTAGCGCGGCGGATTATCTTGGTACGGCGTTCGCGTCACGATCCCGGCGGTTTCCAGTCGAGAGAGGCGATCCGCGAGCAGGTTCGTGGGGATTTTTTCCTTCGACCCCGCGAATTCCCCATAACGGCGGTGCCCCCGCAGCAAATCGCGCACGACGAGCAGCGTCCAACGGTCGCCAAAAATATCGAGGCCGCACGCCACGGCGCAGGGTGAACGCCCCTCGAGGGGCGCGGTTTCAGAGGCCTTCTTTCGCTTCATGAGGCTCACTATTCTTTTTCACTTGCAAATCGCAAGTCACAACTCACCTTCGTGTCACTTTACTTATGCAAGCGACTATTCCCTCCCTTCCCGGCGCCCCGTCGGCGGCGCCTTTTTCTCCTGCTCCCGTGATCGCGCGGAGGCCGGTCCGCTCCTTTCCGCGAATCACCCGTCGGGCTGTTTTGGTCGTCGCGGGAACACTTGTGCTCAGCGCCGCCGCGTGGCGGGGCAGCCACGTCCTGCTCTTTGCCTTGGCGCACGAATCGACCGACGACGCGCAAGTCGAGGGTCGCGTCAGCCCGGTGCTGCCGCGGGTGAACGGCTATGTGGCCCAAGTGCTCGTCGCCGACAACGAACGGGTCGCTGCCGGCCAGGCCGTGCTGGTGATCGACTCGGCGGAACTCGATTTGAAAGCCGCCAATGCGCGCGCGGCCTTGGCCAGCGCCCGTGCTGCCCTCGAGATCAGCGAGGCTACGCTCGCCAGCGTGCGTGCGACGGCCCACGTCGCTGCAGCGAATGTCGGCGCCGTCCGCGTCGCGCAGGCCAAGGCCGCCTCGGACCTGGCGCGTGATGACCAGCTTGTCCGCACGGGCATTATTGCCGAGCAACAGGGCACCGATTCGCGCGCGGCAGCGGATGCCGCCGCCGCCCAGCTTGAGGCGGTTCGCCTCCAAGCCGCCGCCGCGGCCAAACAAATCGACGTCGCCGAAGCGCAGGTCGGTGCTGCGCGGGCGCAGGTGGCGGAACGCGTGGCGGACGTCGACTACGCGCAGTTGCAACGCAGCTATGCGACGGTCGTCGCGCCGATCGCCGGACTCGTTTCCCACAAGAACGTGGAGCTCGGGCAATACGTCCAGGCTGGCCAGACCCTGCTCTCGATCGCGGGCGACACCGACCTCTGGCTCGTGGCCAATTACAAGGAAACCCAAGTGGCGCAGATGCACGTCGGCCAAGCGGTCGAATTCACGGTCGACGGTTATCCCGGCCTCCAACTGCACGGTCGGGTCGATTCGATCGCCGGCGCCACCGGGGCGAGGTTCGCCCTGCTGCCGCCCGACAACGCCTCCGGGAATTTCGTGAAAGTAACGCAGCGCCTGCCGGTGAAGATCGCGATCGATCGCGCCGCGGCGCACGCTCCCGTGCTGCGACCGGGCATGAGCGTCGACGTCGCGGTGCGGACCAAGGGTTGACCGCGGAGCCGCCATGCCTGCCTCACGCCTGCGCCAAGCGATCATTACCCTCACGGTGATCGCGGCCGCCATGATCGAGCTGATCGACACGTCCATCGTGAATGTCGCGCTCTCGGACATGAGCGGAAACCTGGGAGCCACGCTGGAGAGCGTCGCGTGGGTCGTCACGTCCTATGCGATCGCGAATGTGATCATCATCCCGATGACGAGCTTCCTTGCCGCCCGCCTGGGGCGGCGGAATTATTATATCGGTTCGATCCTGTTATTCACCGCGGCTTCCGTCGCCTGCGGCAGCGCGACGAACATCTGGGAACTGGTGGCCTACCGTTTTATACAGGGCATCGGCGGCGGCGCCTTGATCTCGACGTCGCAGGCGATCCTTTTCGAGACCTACACGGTGGCCCAGCGTGGTTTTGCCGCGGCAATGTTCGGCTTGGGCATCTTCATTGGGCCGACGATCGGCCCGACGATCGGCGGCTGGATCATCGATCACTATTCGTGGCCCTGGATTTTTTATCTCAATCTCCCGATTGGCCTCGCCGCGGCCGCGCTGTCGTACGTCTACGTGACCGAGCCGGCGCAGGCGCGCCGCGCCGACATTGTCGACTGGCCCGGCATTGGGCTGCTCATCGTGGGGCTCGGTTCGCTGCAGATCGTGCTGGAGCGCGGTGAAACCGACGACTGGTTCGCGGCGCCGTACATCGTCACCCTGACCATCACGGCCGCGGTGAGCCTGGTGTGGTTCATCCTCCACGAACTCCGCACGCCGCAACCCGTCGTGGACCTGCGGATCCTGCGTTCACGCACGCTCGCGGTGGCTGCGTGGCTGACGTTTGTGCTGGGGGTCGCGTTGTTTGCCTCGGTCTTCATTGTGCCGGTGTTCGCGCAGCAGCTGTTGGGTTTCACGGCCGCCCAGACGGGACTGCTCTTCCTGCCGGGGGCGGTGATCTCAATCCTGGTATTGCCGCTGGTGGGGAAGCTGCTGACGCGCGGGGTGCCGCCGAGCGCGATGGTGATCGCGGGGTTTGGGGCGGTCGGGATTTTCTGCACGCTGCTCGCGCATTCAAGCCTGACGGTGGGCGCGGAGGACTTTTTCTGGCCGATCATTTTACGTTCGATCGGACTCTGCCTGCTCATCGTGCCGCTGACGCAGCTGGCGGTGTCCGGCCTCGAGCCGCGCGACATCCCGCAGGGCACGGCACTCAACAATATGATGCGCCAGCTCGGCGGTTCCTTCGGCATTGCCCTGGTCAATACCTACATTGCGCACCGGCTCGCCTTTCATCGCGTCGACTTGGTTTCAGCGCTGGCGCCGGGCAATCCGATCGTCGATGCGCGCCTGCAAACCTTCGCGGCGGCGGCGCGCGCGCATGGCGGTTCCACTTGGGACGCGGCGCGCCAGGCGCTGGGTTTGCTCGAGCACACGGTGGTGCGGCAGGCGACGCTGCTCAGCTATCTCGATGCCTTTTCGCTCGTGGCATTGCTGGCGTTCCTCTGCGTGCCGCTGGTACTTTTCGCCGGCCGGCCAAAACCGCTTTCGCGTGCGGCGGCGAGCGCGGCCGCGGATGCGCACTGATTCCTTGCCGCGGGAAATCCCGCCGCAGCGGCGATAAAGTGAAACCATTTTATACTTCGGGGACTCAAGGCGATTCCCAGTTCGCCGGAGCGCCGCGCGAATAAGTTTAAAAACGGGAGTGGGCCGCGGGCTGAAAGAAAAACTCCGGGGTTGTGAACGGAGCGACCGACGTTCGCCTCGGTGCGAATTGACGGTGGGTGATAAAAAGTGCCAGTCCTTCCGATTTGCTTCGCTTCGTCGCGCCTCGTTCGCTGGGCGCACAAGGATACCCCATCCTTTGCTTTCCCCCTCGTCTAAGGAGACGGACCCACCTCGATTGCACCTTAGCCCACCAAACTTGTACGTGCGTGCGCCCATTTGCAGACATGTCATTGCTATATGAAAACAGCCAAGCAAATGGGCGGGCGCTGAACCGAGTCAGCCCTGTCGTTATCGTTACCACCAAGCAGTAATCCGTTTATACCATGAAATTGTACCCCCCAATAAAGCTACTCGCGCTCATCGGCGCGTTCGCGTTGGCCTCGATCGCCCCCAGCACTGTCCGCGCCCAGTCAACGACTACGACTGCGACGACCCCAGCAACTACGATCCCGGCCGATCAAGAAGAGAATCCGATCAAACTGAGTCCTTTCGAAGTGCGCTCCGACAACAACGTCGGCTATGGAGCTTCGAGCACCTCGACCGCCAGTCGCGTGGCCCAAGCTTATATCGATGTGCCCCAGACGGTGAACGTCATCACGAGCCAGTACATCGACGATTTGAATATCATCGATGAACGCGCGCTCCTGCAGAACGTGCCGAATGTATTGCTGGGATTCGACACCAACAATTCGCGCATCATTCGCGCCAGCCAGGTCAACGCGACCTACATGAACGGGATGCTCCAGCTCGTCACCGCCCAGGCGCCGCCAATCGCGTTTTTCGATCGGGTGGAAATCGTCAAGGGCCCCTCCTCCGCCGGATTCGGCGTGGGCGAGCCCGGCGGCATCATCAACTATGTCTCGAAAACGCCCACGGGCGTGAATCGCACCAAGCTCAGCCTGGGGGTGGGTAACTATGACAATTATAAATTCGCCGTGGATACCCAAGGGATCTCGCCCACCATGCCGAAGCTGAGCTACCGCCTGAATGCCTTCTGGGACCAGGGTAATTATAGGATCCCGGTTTGGGTTCACAAGGGAGCGGGTGCGCAGCTCGCGCTGAAGTACCAGATCGATGCGAAAACGACGGCGCAATTGATCACGGGGTATTCGGACATTCTCACCCCGGCTGACAACAACCTTTCGGCGATCTGGCAGCAGTCCACGCTTTATACCGTGTGGCGCAGCTTGACCGGCGATGATTACCCCGCGCTGCCCAACACGCCGAGGAACCCGGGCAACAGCGTGCAGGACTGGGCGAAGGGTGCGACGCTCATGCCGAACAATTTTAATCCCAATCCTCCCTGGGGCGGATTCCAGAACCAGTCGTTCAACCTGACGTTCCTGGTGGACCATAGCTTCAACGAGCACCTCCACCTCCGGAACTCATTCGAGACCTCGACGGACAACTGGACCTACAAGATGTCGCAGATTTCCTCGCTGCAGTCCAACCCGGTGGGATTTCCGCCCGGCCTGTATACCGACATTGCCCGTAACTATTCCGAGCGTCAGGCCCATGGCTTGGTCGATGATATAGATTTCTTGGCTGACTATAAGTTCAACCGGTTCATCCACTCCAAGACCCTGATCGGCGCTGTCTATAGCCAGGTCGCGGCCACCGGGATGTCCTATCAGCCTGCTGAAGTTGACTCCCAAGGTCGCCCCACTCTGGCGAGCCTGGCCAATCCGAGCCGGGAGCAGATGGGTGATCCCGCGGACAAACGCCTCTATACGTCCAGGAGCGCCGGACGAAGCTTCGGCACCGGCTGGTATATCCAGGAAGACTTGGGACTTTTTGACGACCGCCTCACGCTGTCGGCTTCCTGGCGCAATGATTACCAGCATTCCTGGGGCCTCAACTACCTGACCCAGACCAGCGGCAACTTGGGTGGCTGGAAGGATAACAAGGGCGTGCCGCGCTTTTCTGTCAGCGTCAAACCGACGAAGAACCTGACGATCTACGGATTGTATTCAGAGCATGCCGACCCGCTCCAATCCACCGGCAAGTACTTCATCGTGTTGGGAAACCCGGATGCGGCCACCCGGGCCAAATACGGCAACTTCGCCGAAATCGAGTACTTCAACCCGGGCGGAAAGCTTGTGGAAGGCGGCATCAAAGGGACGTATTTCGACGGCAAGCTGACGTTTAGCTTCAATTATTTCCATGAAATCAACACGGGGCAGGTTTTCGGCCGCGTGCAGCAGCAGGACTACGATGCTTCCGGCAAGCAAGTGGACCAGATCGGCATCAACCTGATCAGCGGCGTCAACGCCCATGGATACGAATGGGAAATTTTCGGACAACCGACGGAACGACTGAGCTTCATCGTGAATTACGGCCAAACCAAGGGCCATTATCCCGACTTCGGGAACGGCAATCCCCATTGGTGGGGCCAAGCGCCTGGCATGTTCGGCCATGGCAAATACGATTTCGGCGACCTCAAGGGCAATGGATGGTATGTAACCTTTGGCGGCCAGTATTTCTGGGGATACTGGAATTACCAGGATCCCTATGTTTGGCAGCGTGCCGGCCAATACTCGATGGATGCGGGCATCGGCTTTCGCTGGGACCATGGCCATCAGAGCATATATCTTAACGATAATAACTTCACCAACCAGCTGGTCGTGGTCGGAAATGAAGACAACGTGCCCTGGACGGTGCTGCCGCACGAACAGGGATATATTACCTATACCTATACTTTCTAGCCCGGGGGCTAGAGTGGGTCTGATCGGTGTGTTTGATGGGCGCCTTCTAACCCAAGGCGCCCATTTTTTTTCCAATCGCCCGTGCGGTGATAAAACCCGCCAGGAACCCATACTAGGAATCGACTAGGGAAGCGTGCGGCTTACGCTTTTCACCCCATGGACCAAGCCACCCCGAAAATTGACCGGGGCGTGATTTTAGCGTGGGTGATCATCATCCTCGCCGCGTGGGCCGCGTATGGAAACAGCTTCGCGGGACCCTTCGTCTTTGATGGCCAGGCCACCATCCGGGACAACCCGAGCATTCGTCAGCTTTGGCCGCTCGGGCCGGCCCTAAGTCCACCGAGCGATGGGTCGCCGGTGAGTGGCCGACCGATCGCGAACTTGTCCTTTGCGCTCAATCACGCCGTCGGCGGCTTCGAGGTGCGTGGCTATCACGCGCTGAACCTCGCGATCCATATCCTGGCGGGCCTGACCTTCTTCGGGATCATGCGCCGGACGTTGGCCGGAATTCCCGCGGCTCAGGCTGCAGGATTTGGCTCGCGGCGCGATTGGGCGCCGCTGGCAGCGGCGGTCATCTGGACCGTGCATCCCTTGCAGACCGAGGCAGTGACGTACCTCGCGCAACGATCGGAGTCGCTGATGGGCCTGTTCTATTTTCTCACCCTGTATGGTTTTATCCGCGGCGGGGAAGGAAGAGGGCCCGCCGGGAAAATGGCTTACTGCTGGCTCGGGCTATCCTGGCTGGCTTGCTTGCTGGGGATGGCGACCAAGGAGGTGATGGCCTCTGCGCCGGCGATGGTTTTTCTTTATGATCGCACGTTTGTCGCGGGCAGCTTTCGGACGGCATGGAACCGGCGACGCGTCTACTATGCGGGTCTCTTCGGCACGTGGCTCCTGCTCATCGGGCTGATGGTCCAGACCGGCTCGCGCGGCGGCACGGTGGGATTCCATACGAACATGCCGTGGTGGGACTACGCCCTGCACCAGTCCGCGGCGATCGTGCACTACCTGCGGCTATCCGTTTGGCCTCATCCATTGGTCATCGATTATGGGCTGACGTGGGGGGCTTCTCCGCTGATGACCGCGCTCGATGGCTTGATCGTCGCTGGACTCGTCGGGGCCACGGGGATCGCGATTTGGCGCCGTTCCGCGCTGGGATTTCTTGGCGCCTGGTTTTTCGCCATATTGGCGCCAAGCTCGAGTGTCGTGCCGATCGCGACCGAGATCGTGGCCGAACATCGGATGTATCTCCCCCTCGCAGCCTTGGTGGTGCTCGTCGTCCTGGGGTCGTGGAAACTTTTCGGCGGAAAAAGCCTGCCTCTTTTCGTCGTGCTGGCTTTGGGATTGATCGGGGTCACGTGGCGGCGCAACGAAGACTATCGCAGCGAGCGGGCGCTATGGGCCCAGACGGTGGAAGCCGCTCCTCGCAATCCTGGTGCGCACAACAATCTGGCGAAGGCATTGCTCGAGGAAAAAGATTTTTCCGGAGCCGATCGGGAGTTTACCGAAGCTTTGCGCCTCAACCCGAATTTACCGGGTGCATGGAACAACGCAGGCGCGCTCCGGTTGCATGAAGGCAAAGTTCTGGAAGCCATCGCCGCCTACGAAAATGCGCTGCGCCTGGTTCCGGACTATGCCGACGCGCGTGCTGGGTTGGGACGCGCCTTGGTGCAAGCTGGGCGGCTCCCCGAGGCGATACTCCAATTTGAAAGAACGCTGGCGTTGCGTCCCGATTCCGTCGAAACGCACAACTTTCTGGCCTTTGCATGGTACAAGAGCGGACGAAAGGAAGAGGCCATCGCCGAATATAGGAACGTCCTCCGCCTCAAACCCGATCACTCGGAGGCTGGCTACAATCTGGCCAACCTCCTGGCGCAGAGCGGCCGGGTGGCGGAGTCGGTCGGCTATTTTGAGCAAATCCTGCGGATAAAACCCGACTGGTTGGAGGCGCGAATCAACCTGGGCAGCGCGTTCATCGCCACGGGTCGAATTGCAGAGGCGATCGCTCAATTTGAAGCCGCGGTCAGGCTGCGTCCCGATTATGCCGCGGCTCATTACGACCTCGCCATCGCGTTGCGGACGGTTGGCCGCGAAGAGGAAGCGAAGGCTGAATTCGAGACGGCGGCCAAACTCGGGGTGACGCCGCCATGACCCGGGCATGGACAGCGCGTCGTGGAGTGGCTCCCTAATAGGGCCACCGTATTCGGTTTGAGTCGTTCCGCGCCCGTTTCAATCATCCCGGTTTGCGGCGCCAACCCCCCAGGCCTGCATATCCCCACGCTCGTTTTGCCCGTTAATGTTGGTTGCCCCCTCATGTCTTCCTCCTCCCTCCCCACGAGCGACGCCAAGGCCGAAAAGGCGCGGAGTTATTACATCTTCTCAACGGCGCTGACGGCGGCGATCAGCGGGTTCCTGCTGGGATACGACGGCTCCATTCTCGGTGCAGCGATCCTGTACTTGCGCGATCATTTTCACCTCAGCCCGCAAATGATGGGCTTCGTGATGGGCAGTGCCGTGATCGGCTGCATTGTGGGGCCGTTTACCGGCGGATGGTTCTGCGATCGTTTTGGGCGGGAAAAAACCATGATCGGCGCGGCCTTTCTGCTCGCGGTGGGAGGGTTTGCCACCGCGATCGCAAGCAGCGTGGCGGTCTTCGTGATCTTTCGGATTGTCTGCGGCTTTGCACTCGGCGTGAGCGCGATCGCTTCGCCGATGTACATTGCCGAAGTGGCGCCGCCCCGCATCCGGGGCAAACTCGGGTTGACGTTCCAACTGGCGATCGTGGTGGGCTCGGCCGCCGCCCCCTTGGTCGCTTACCCGATGGCTTTGCATCTGCCCGCCGAAACGGCATGGCGTTCGATGATCGCTTCGCAACTGGTGATGTTGATTCCCCTGATTTATTTCCTCTTCCAATTGCCGCCCAGCCCGAGGTGGCTCGCCGACCGGGGCCGGTTTGAAGAAGCGTTGGTGGTGCTCCGCAAGGTGCACGAGCCCCTCCTGGCCGAGCGCGAGTTGGTCGAGATCAAAGCGGCCGTGAATGAGGAGGAGGGCGGATGGGCGGAATTGTTTCAGCCCGGGATTCGCTTCGCCCTCGTGATCGGTTTGCTGCTCGCGTTTTTCAACAACTGGACGGGTTGGTCGGCGATGGGCGGTTATATCACAAACCTCGTGGAGATGTCCGGTGTCACGAGCCATAGCACGGCGATCCTCCAGTTCGCCTTCACGTATGTGGCCATGACGATCATGACGATCGTCTCAATGTGGCTCGTCGATCGCGTGGGGCGGCGGCCGCTGTGGATTTTCGCGTCCTTCCTGATGGCCGCCGTCACTTTGGCGACGGGGTTGGTCTTTCATTTTCACCTCCACGGGCCCGTCGTTTTACTGGTCCTGATTTTGTGCACGGTGCCCCATGGCATCGCGCTTGGTGGACTGCCTTGGCTGATGATGTCGGAGCTGTTTCCGAACCGGCTTCGCGCCAAGGCGGTGGCGCTCACGACGACGTTCCTCTTCGTCGTGATCTTCAGTTGCGGCCAGTTGTTCCCGATCCTCGTGCAGATCTCCACCGACCGAATCGGATCCGCCGCCGGCGTCTTCTGGCTTTTCACCTTCATCTGCCTGCTGGCCGCGCTGTTTGGTTTTACGATCATGCCCGAGACCAAGGGACGAACCTTGGAAGACATTTCGAATTCGTTGAAGCGCGACTGATCGCCGCCCGGCCCGAAACCCGTCCGTGTTTTTATGAATCCAATTCCAGTCAGTGAGCTGAAGGCCTTTGTCGTGGAAGTGTTGGTCGCATGTGGAGTTTCCGCGGAAGACTCGGATGTCGCCGCTGAAGTCCTCGTCACCACCGATAGCTGGGGCGTTTTCAGCCACGGCACCAAGTCGCTTCACGGATATTGCCGCCGGCTGCAGAAGAAGGGCCTCAACCCTCGAGGGAAACCCAAGGTGGAAAAGGAAGGCCCGGCGTGGGCGCTGGTCGACGGCGATTCGGCCCTGGCGATGGTCACCGGTGTATTTGCGATGCGATTGGCGATCGCGAAGGCCCAACATTCCGGCATCGCCTTGGTCACCGTGCACAACAGCTGCCATTTCGGCGCCGCTGGCTACTATGCCTCGCTCGCCGCTGCCGCCGGCCAGATTGGTTTCGCTTTCAGTAACGATTTTCCGAGCGTCACCGCACCCGGCTCGCAAGGCCCGGTGATGGGCAGCAATCCTTTTGCGTTTTCCGCGCCGTCGGGCCGTGAAGGGACGATGGTGCTGGACATGGCCACGGCGGAGGCCGCCGGCGGAAAGGTTTCCGCGGCTGCCGCCGAGGGGAAATCGGTTCCGAATACATGGCTGGTCGATCTCCAGGGCCGGCCGACTATCGACCCGAACCAGTTTTTGCAGCATAAGGCTTTTCTCGCGCCGATGGCGGGGCACAAAGGCTATGGCCTCGCGTTGATGATCGAAATTCTCTCGGGAGCCCTGTCCGGGGCCGCGATGCGCGAGCAGGTGGGCAAATGGTATTGGGAGCCGCGCGATATCAGCACCGATCACAGCCATGCTTTTATCGCGATCAATCCGGCGGTGTTCCTGGGTGCGGACATCATGCCGGCTCGAATGGACGAGTTGTTCCAAGATATCCGCAGCGGGCCGGTGGTTCCCGGCATGGGTAACGTCAAGATTCCCGGAGACATCGAGCGGGAAAAACGGGCGAAGGCGCTGCAGGCCGGCATCGAATTTCCCGTGGAAGTCCTCCAATTGCTGCAGGTCGCAGCCGAGGAAAACGGTTGCGCGATCCCGAGGTTTCTTCGCGCTTCAGGATAGGAGGAGGCCGCCCATAACGTGTTCCACGCAGGAACCTGGCGGCGGTCCCAGCGATCCCGCCCACCCGCGATGTCGCGGGTCAGCGGACCGCTTCGGCCGGGACGGATAAAGCGAGTGTTTCGCGCAAAACTTTCTCCAATCCTTCGCCATGGAGATCGTGCAGCCAGCCGGCGATTACTCCCGCCACCAAGCGGTGCGACAGATGGGACGCGAAGTTCGCTTGGGTGACCCCATACGCCGCAATCAAGCGAAGCGGCGTGTGGCCGTAAGGGCTGTTGAGGGCGTCGAGGTAGGTGGTTCCTTCCGGGAGGAGTTTTTCCAGCGCATGCAATTCGACCGGGAAAAGTTTCTGCAGCACAAAGCCACGGCGCAGCGCGACGGCCACGTCGGTGGGAGTGCAGACCCCGGGAATGAAGGGCAGGCGGTGCAGATTTGCCGCTTCGCCGACCACGACATCCATCGCCGGGCTCACGATGAATTGGGCGCCCGCTTGGGCGGCCGCTTCGACTTGCAGGGGAGTCAGCACGGTGCCCGCCCCGATCAGCAAGCCCGGGAACTGTTTGCGCGCGACCCGGATGGTTTCCAGGGCGAACGGTGTGCGCAGGAGAATCTCCACCATCCCGTGCCCGGCCTTCTGATATTGGGCGATGTCCTCGAGGGTTACCGCGGGCTGCGTCGGAATGAGGGTAGGCAGCGTCTTTTGTCGCTGCAGTACATCGATGAGTTCGGTGGAGGATTTGGGAGCTTTCATACAGAGTGAGGAGGGCCGATCACGGGCGGGCTGCGAGAGGGGGAAGTCCCAGTCTTTGTTGATCGGTCAAACCGGGAAAATCGTCGGTGCGGAAAGGGCCCGCGGGGAGGCCCTCGCCGTTGTACAGGTTGCCGATGGGACTATCGGCCCAATTATAGCGCACCGCCACAGGTTGGGAAACACCGGCGCCCCGGACCACCACCGTGCTGCCGTCGATGGAGGCCTTGGCCCATTTCCATTTGCGATCCGCTCCACAGATCGCGAAGCCCTCCAGTGGGCTCTCCGGCGAATGCCGCGTGAGCGGAACTGCGTGGGTGTCGACCGTCGCCATGCGCAAGGTGGCAGGGACCAAATGCGCCGCGAGTCCGCCGTCAGCGTGACCAAAATGAATTCGAATCGTGTCTTCCTCGACGGTGAACGACTGGTAGACCGGTCCCGAAAAAGCGACGGCGCGGCGATAAGTGTTGGCGAGTGCGATGCGCGCCAAGCGGGCGCCCGCCTCGGTTTTGCTGCGCGGGTGAATATCCCCGGGTTCCCCGAGATCGAGCAGGATGGCTTGGCCCGTATTCGCGAGCGCCAGTGTCCGGGTTTGGGCCTCCCGCAATTCGGCCCAGCGGCTGTCGCCGGGCTCATCGGTGAGCGAGCCGAAGTTCGCCAATTGGCAGAAATAAAAAGCGAAGGAACCCTGGCCCCAGCGCTGTCGCCAATCGGAGATCATCAAAGGGAAGGCGGTTCGATATTGGTAGGCGCGCGGGCCGTTGTCCTCTCCTTGGTACCAAACCACGCCTTGGATCGCGTAGGGGATGACCGAGTGAAGCATGCTGTTGTAAACGTAACTGGGTGTCCTCGCTGGCGCCGGCGCGGCGGGCAGCGAGGTGGGATAATCGCGCCTGGCCTCCGCGCTTAATTCCGGGAGCGGAGTCTCCACCTTGGCCCACCATTTCCCGGCAAGCGATTCGCGGTCGACGCGAAAAGCCCCCTCCGGTCCCATCGCAGCGGCGCGACCGATGGGAGCCACGATGCGGATGGCGAGGGTGACTTCTCCCGACGTGGTCTTCTCAAGGTAATAGGTGCGCGCCGAGGCTCCGCCTGCGGCACCGTACGGAGTTTCGCCGACTTGCCGGCCGTTGAGATACACGGTGTCGAAATCATTGATGAGCCCCAGCTCGAGAAAGAGCGGCCCGACGGTCATTGCGGGGGTGATGTTGATCTGCCGGCGGATCCAAACCACCTGGCCTTCGGGCAAACCGGCCTGAGCCACGTTCCCCGGAAGAGTGATCGGCGTCCAATCGGACAGCGACACGTCCGCGCCCGCGAATGCCGCCGGATCCGCCGGGACTGGAAGCTTGATCTGATATTTCTGTTCCCAAGCGCGCAGTTGCGCAGCGTAGCGGTTCACCCGCGCGGGGAAGGCAACCTGCTCGGCAATCACGCGATCACTGCCTTCCCGCAAGTCGGGATCCTGCTGCAGCGCTTCGCGGCTGGTCCACGCCTCCACCGGCGTTCCGCCCCACGACGTGCTGATCAAGCCCACGGGTGCAGCCAGAGCCTGCTGAAGGTCCTTGCCGAAGTGGTATCCCACGGCGGGAAAACGGCCCGCGACGTCCGGGCCGGAAATCAGCCAAGTGCCGTGGATCTCGTCCAGCGGCTGATCGGAAGTGAGATGTTTCGGCTCGAAAATCCGCAGCTGCGGACGGGAGGAAGCGGCGATCGCCGCGTCGGCATCGGTCGTGCGGGAAACGCACCAGTCCATGTTGGACTGTCCCGAGCAAATCCAAACCTCCCCGATGAGCACATCGGGAACGACGACCCGGTTCGTGCCTTCAACCACCAGGGAAAAAGGGCCCGGCGCCTTCGCGGAAAGATCCATCTCGACGCGCCAGCGTCCTTGCTGGTCTGCCGTCGTGGTTTTGCTTTCGCCGGCGATCGTCGCGCGAATCGTCGATCCGGGTTCCGCCTTGCCCCACACGGGAACGGCAGCGGCTTTTTGCAGGACGGCGTGAGCGGAAAACAGGTCGGGCAGTGTCACTTCGCCGTGGAGGGCAGAGGCCACAGCAGCGGAGAGTATGAGCGTCGAGACTAGGGCAGCGTCTTTGGTCTTCATAACGGGGCGAGTCGCACGGCCGGAGGGGTGGGGAATGACCGTTGCGACGTGAAAGCGACTGCACGGCCAAACGACCCCTGCGGCAAATTCTATCCCCCGGCCTTAAAATAGAGCCAGCCGTCCAACCGAAAAGAGCTCACTCCATCGCCGCCGACGTGGGAGCCGATCCGGCTTTGCGATGCTGAATGGCAAACGCCCGCTGGAGCGCACTCGTCGAGTGTGAAACCACAATGTCGCGACACTCCGCGACGAGTTTTTCCAACGGTTCGCCGTAGCCTCCGTTCGCCATCATCTTCGGGACCCATTTTTGTCCGAACCGAACGTGGTTGGTTTCGTCGATAATATCGTAGAGGACCGCCTGGGCTGATTCGGTGTCCCCGTTCTTCATGTGCTCCTGGTAGGTCTCGTGCTTGTACTTGAACCCATCGGCCTCGATCACGTAGGTGAGCGCGGTGTAGCGGCGGAGCGGATCGTAAAGCTGGCGCCACGCGTAGTTGGCGACGCAATTGGGAAAGTCGGTGACGTGGTGGCCCAATTGACGGAGCCGGCTCTCGCCGAGCGCGGAGTGGCGCTCCTCATCGTAACAGTGGCGCGCGATATCGTAGTAGAAATCCCACTCCATTCCCGCGGTTTCCCACAGGATGCTGCCGAGGGTTTCGGCGGCCTGCATTTCCTGCGAATAATTGAAAAACTGGAAAAGCACTTTCGCCTCGGTGTCATTTTCGTCCGGCATCGCCATCCCCGACTCCGAGAGCTTGAAGCGGCTGTCGCGTAGCGCGCCCGGAAAAGGCAGGGGGCAGGAGCTGCCCGGGGGAGGAACGGCCTCCGCTCCCGTCACGGGTTCGGTGCCGGCGATGCCGCCCACCTGCCCGAGCAACATCCGGATCCACGCCGTCCAACGGCTCGCCTGCCGCTGTTTTTCCCCGCTGTCCTGCAGCGCGGGCAGCTCCCGTCGGGCCCATTTGAGCTGGGCCTCTTTCTCCGGCAGCAGGCGCTGAATGATGGCAATGGTGGGGGCGTCGTAAACTTTATGGATATTGGCGACGATGCTGTGGTACGCGGCCACCAGTTCGGCTTTGAAGACGAGGTAGTGTCCGGCCAGAAATTCGTAGTCCGCTTGTGCGCACGCCAGCCCGGCAATGACCTTGGCCACTGCGGGGTCGGGTGCTCGGTCGGGATTCATCACCCGCAATTCCCAGAGACGGGTGCGCAGCTCCCGACTGTGTTGTGCGTCCTGCCAGAGGTGCAGCGCGATCTCGTGCTTGATCTCCCAGCGTTCGACGCCGGGCAGCCAGCCGCCCAGCAGTCGGGCGGATTGGATTTCAAACGCCTGCAAACGTTTCAGCCGGGAAATGACGTCGTCGGGACTCAACCGTTGAGAATCTGCAGGGGCGGGGATCGCGTTCATCGGGGTAATTGATCGGAAAGCTAGCACAGGCACTCTGGCTTACGAAGTGCCAACCTCCGGCTCATTTATAGAACCAGTGGCCACCACTCGCATATTCACGTCGGCCATGGGAAAAGGTCCTCGTTGCGGCGTGCTTCCCCTGGCCCGCATATCCCACACTTGGTTTCGCGCGTTGATGACTTTCTTTCGCTCCAATCGCTCTGCCCGCCTGGATTCATTGTGCCGAGCCAGCGGGCAAAACCCCATCACGGTGACATGAAGGTCATTTCCCAAAAACCCCGAACGGTCCGCGGTGCGGAATCATGGCGCCTGGCGAGTGACCGGGTGGAGGCATTTTTAACCTGCGAGGGCGGACATCTGGCTCCCGTCACATTCCAAACGGATCGCGGGCCGGTTCAGCCGTTCCATGTCGCGCCTTGGACCGAGAAGGCCGAGGCGAAAAAATATTCGGGGCCGTTGAAGGTTTTGCGCGGGGATTTCTTCTGCGCGCCCTTTGGCGGCAATGAGCGGAAATGGCGGCAGGAGCAGCACACGATTCACGGCGAAACCTCCGGCAAACGGTGGAAGTTGCGTGCAATTGTCGCGGTCCCGGGCGGCATCGAGCTCTCCGCGGAGATGCGAACTTCCGTGCGGCGCGGCTTGGTCACCAAGCGAATTCAACTGCGGGACGGGGAAACCAATCTTTACTGCCAGCACGAACTGGCCGGGTTTACGGGGCCGATGTGCCTCGGCCACCATGCGACGCTCGCCTTTCCACCCGAGGAAGGCAGCGGTCAGATCACGATCAGTTCGTGGCGCCAAGGGCGGGTTTGTCCCAGCGTCCTGGAAGACCCGGCGCGCGGAGGCTATTCGTGTTTGCAACCGGATGCGCCATTCCAGGATCTCCGGCGCGTGCCAAGGTCCGACGGCTCGATGGCCGACTTATCGCGGTATCCTGCTCGGGCTGGATTTGAAGATGCAGTGATGGTTTCGGCGGCGCCGGGGGCAGGGCCGGCGTGGACCGCGGTGAGTTTCCCCAAATCCGGATACCTTTGGTTCGCCCTGAAGGATTCCCGCGTGCTTGCCTCCACGCTGTTGTGGATTTCCAACGGCGGCCGGCATTATTCGCCGTGGAACGGCCGGCACCGGGCCGTGATGGGGCTTGAGGAGGTGACGAGCTATTTTCATTACGGCTTGGCGGAATCGGCCGCTTCCAATCCACGATCGCGCCGGGGAATTCCGACGGTGCTGCAGCTCCATCCGTCGCGGCCCCTGAAGGTCAATTATGTGATGGGCGTAGTGGCGATTCCGCGGCGATTCGACCGGGTGCGCGGTGTGCGGTTTGGCGCGGGACAGGTTGTTTTCGAGTCGGAATCCGGGGCGTCGGTCGTCCACGCCGTCGACCTTGATTTTCTCGCGGCAGGCCGGAGCCGGCCCGGGGTTCGTTCAGCCAAGAGTTGAGGAGCCCATGGACGCTGCGCTGATGCGAACCTTGAAGGCTGCTGGCAAACCCGCGGATGCGGTGGTGCTGGCCGATGGCACGCGTTTGTTGGTGCTGCCGTATGGCGGGCGGGTGCTGGGTTTATTTGCGCCGGGAGATCGGGGCAATTTTTTCTGGGTCAATCCCGTGCTCCGGCGAGCGCGGACGGCGCGCGCGTTCTTCGCCGCCGATCGATGGCAGAATTTGGGCGGCGAGCGGACTTGGATTGGCCCTGAATTCGCCTTCTTCTTTCCCCGATTCCCCGCGCTGGAGGGCTATCGTCCACCCCACGCGTTCGACGCCACGACATTCAGAGTAAAGCGGCAAAAGGATGGCTATGCGCTTGCCGCGGAATTCCGCGTCCACTGCCGCGCCCCCGTCGCCGCGGTGACAGTGCGGCTGACGAAACGCATCGAGCCGGCGCCCGATCCGCTGCGGGCTGGCACGGGTTCCGAGAATGTGCGCTACGCCGGCTATACTTTGCGCTCCACCTTGGAATTGATCGAAACGGATTCGCGCGCCGTGCAACTCGGGTTGTGGAGCATCGCCCAGCTTCCACCGGGTGGAGAGATGCTCATTCCCGTCTACGGGCGGGTAAAGCCGCGGGTTTTCTTTGGTCGCATTCCTCGCGGCGATCTCCAGGTGCGGCGCTCGTTGATCCGGTACCGCATGCGTTCCGCTGGCGAGCACAAGATCGGCGTGACCGCCGCGGCCGGCACGGGACGCATCGGTTACGTTCGTCGTGCGGAAGACGGAACCGCCGAATTGGTGGTGCGGAATCATTCGGTAAATCCGTCGGGCGTGTACCGCGATGCGCCGGCGTCACTTCCCGCGGAGGGCGGATATGCGGTCGAAGCGTGCAGCGTGAATCATCCCGAACTGGGCCGATTCGCCGAATTGGAACACCATGCGCCGGCGATCGGGGTGGCACACCCTCGCGGCGAGGACCTCGTCCAAATGTGGGCTTATCGCGGCCCGGCGCGACAGCTCGCACGCATTGCAGAAACTCTCCTCGGCGCGCCCTTTCTTGGTTCCGAATAATACAACCCCACTCGTTATGAAAAATATTTCCCGCCCATGGCGAACCTCGCGACTGGCTGGCGCGGTCGCCGCGTTGCTCCTCGTTTTCCCCCTGCTTACCCGCGCCGCGGATCCGGTCACGCCACCTCCGGCCGCGGACGCGCGGCGGCAATCGTTGGATGGCTCCTGGCAAATCGCCCAGGATTCCATCCCGGAAGGCGACGACGCGTGGTCCAAAACCGGTGCATTCCCGCTGGCATCGTCCCGACCGATCCTCGTGCCGGGAAACATCAACGAGGCCTGGCCGAACCCGGCGCCGGTGCTGTCCAGAGGGGCGGCAAATCGCGATTGGTATCAGCGGACCTTCACTCCCGCGATTCCTGTGGACGATCACCTGCGTTATTACCTGCGTTTTGGCGCGGTTTCCCAAACCTGCGAAGTCTGGCTCAATGGCCTCGACCTGGGTTCCCATGAGGGCGGCCAGGATCCGTTCGAATTCGACGTCACGGGTTTCCTGCATTTTGGGCAGCCGAACTCCGTGGTGGTGCGAGTCTCCTCGCCTTACTTCGGCGGCATCACGCAGCACGTCTCCCTGGTCGCCCAGCCGGCGGTGCGAATTATCGACGCCTTTGCCCGGCCCAATGCGGAGGCAGGAAACATCGAGCTGACGGTTACCTTGGAAAATAACACTACCGCACCGGCTGTGGTCGACCTGGCTGCGATCGTCGGCGAATACCGTCCGGCGAAGGAAGTGGGGCGGCGCCAGCAGGAGGTGACGGTGGCACCCGGGCGGATCGAAACAAAATTAAGCCTCGCCGTCCCGCAACCGCATCGGTGGGACCTGGATGATCCCTTTCTCTATACCCTCAAACTCACCAGCCGCTGGACCGGCGCATCGACCGCCGATTCCGGGCAGGATGAGTACGCGCTGCGCACCGGCTTTCGCGATTTCCGGATTTCGAATGGCTATTTTTATCTCAACGGCCGACGCATTTTCCTGAAATCGACCCACGGCAATTGGTACGACCCGATTGTGATCCAGGGGAATTCGCGGTCCATGACCTATTTGAGCCGGGATTTTACCCAGCTGAAAAAAGCGGGGTTCAACGTCTTGCGCTTCATCATCTCCGCCGCGCTGCCGGAGCAGCTCGACGAGGCCGACGAACGCGGATTCCTCATTTATAGTGAGCACGAAACTTCATGGTTTCTAAAGGACCCCACCAAATTTGGCCGCTCGCTCCAAGGCGTGGCCCGCCGCGATCGCAATCATCCGAGCCTGGTAATGTGGGGCATGCTCAATGAAACCGCGGCGCTGCCGGTGTATCGTCGCGCCCGCGCATGGCTCCCGACGCTGCGCTCGATCGACGACACGCGGCTGGTCATGTTGAGCAGTGGACGCTGGGACAAGGATTTCCACACTGGCTCGGCCTCCAATCCCGGATCCTGGACTTGGGATGTTTACATGGGCGGAGAGGATCCCGTCGCTCCCGTCGCCACGGGCGAAGTGCCGGAGGATATTGGGGCTTACCACAATGGCACCGGCGACGCTCACGTTTACCAGCGTTTCCCGACAACCTGGAATCACGTGCTGGCCTTTTCCGCGGTCGGCCAGGGCACCAAGCCGTTCCTTCTCTCCGAGACCGGGGATGGAAGCGCCTACAACCCATACGGGGAAAAACGAGGATTGGATCAGCTGGGAGTTTCCGCCGACGCGTACTCCCGCGGCTGGATCAACCACGCGATTTCCGGCCTGGAGCGAACCTGGAAAGCCTACGGCTTGGAGGGAACCTATTCGACCGTGGAGGACGTGGTCGTCGACAGTTCACTCTCCGCCGCCGCGGAACGCGAACGCACCTTCAGTTATGTGCGCGGCAACCCGCACGTGAACGGATTCAACCTCACCAGCCTCAACGACTGCTGGGGCACCGGTGAAGGGTTCCTCGACAACTTTCGGGAGTTCAAGCCCGGGCAATTCACGGTGCTTCAGGCGGGGTGGGCGCCCCTGCGTTGGTGCCTGCTCGTCAATCCCCGCAACGTTTACGCCGATCGTCCGCTGCGATTGCGCGTTTCGCTGGCCAATGAAGACCGGCTCCCGGGCGGCAACTATCCGGCCACGCTGAAAATCTCGGGCGCCGCGGGAACGGTTTGGTCGCAGCAGGTCGTGGCGCATTTCCCGGCTGGGCGCGACAATCCGTTTGCGACCCTCGTTTTCGATGCCGACGTCTCGCTTCCCGCCGATTTGCCGGAGGGAGAATACCGCCTCACATCCACATTGACGGGGCGGGAGAATGCCGCCGCGAGCGAGGTTCCCTTTACGGTGCTGCGTCGGCAAAATCATCCCTCGGGTCTCGGCGCGGTGACGCTGCTGGGTGTGGAGCCGTCGGTGCGCGAACTCCTGGTCAATAGCGGAGCGGGAGCGCGCGATTATGTGCCGGGGAAGGGCAGCGATCGCGAGACGATCGTGGTCGGGGGACTTTTCCACGGTTCAGCCGCGGAGTGGCGGGCGCTGTATGGGCGCGTCGCGGGAGGCGCCCATGTGGTTTTCCTTTCGCCGCGGGTATTCCACAGCGGGGATGATCCCAAGAAGGACAAGCTGCACTGGCTGGCGCTGAAGGAGCGGGGCGAACTGGTCGACGAACTGGAATGGCTCTACCACAAGGACGCGTTTGCGAAACCGGGGCGCGCGTTTACCGGACTCCGAACTCGGATCATGACGCCGCAATATTACGGCCCGGTGCTCGGCGACACGCCTTACTTGGCGCGCGGCCAAATCCCGGATGTGACCGATGCGGTGGCCATTCGATGTGCGGCGGATGGGGCGGACCAATTCAATTACCGGGATGGAGTATTGGTCGGCACCTATCGCCATCATGCGGGACAATTCACGGTCAATACATTGAATCTCATCGGCAATCCCGGTGTGCCCGCCGCGGAACGGCTGATCCTCAATCTGGTGAAAGCAGCGCAGGCTGACGCCGCGCCCCTGCAGGCGCTGCCGGCCGATTATGAAACGGAGCTGAACACCCTCGGGCTCTAACCTCATATCCCATGAGGGCTGAAAAACCACCGGACTGATTCCTGGACGACATCCGAGTTGCTTCGGTCCGCGTGTGCAGGACTGGGAATTTATGGAATCGAATCCCCCAGGGCCGTGTCCCGAGACTCTGGCTCGAGTGCGGCGTGGAGGCGTCGATTGCCGGATGTCGCACGCATCCGATCAACCCCAGCCGGGCTCGACGCCCCATCGGGGCAACCCAGCCGGAGCCCAGGGCACCGCCCTGGGTTTCGGATTTGAAAATCCGTAGCCCTGAAGGGGCGGCATAATTTACCTCGCCGCTGCGCTGACGTGCGGTCGGGTGTTTTTTGAATTGAGGAAATTGACTGCCGCCTCGGATCGGGCTTTCTGAAGGGCTCTCTTCGTGGCCCTTTCTTTTAAACGCGCTTCCCTGGTTGCCCAAGTTGCGGATGCCATCCGGGCCGAGATTCGGAACGGGACCTGGCGAGAGTGGATCCCGAGCGAACGGGAATTGAGCCGGTCGTTGCATGTCAGCCGGAACACCTGCCGATTTGCGCTGCACACTTTATCCCGCGACGGGTTGATCGAACCCCTGCAAGGCCGCGGCAACCGCGTGAAGCGCACGGTGCGAGGCGCGGCCAGCACAGTCGCGCGCCGCGCGAATTCCGTCGGCGTGATTGTCCCCGAGGTTCTCGGCAAACTGCGCCCGCGCAACTCGCTCGTCATCGAGGAACTGCAGGCCGAGCTCTATGACATGCAGGTCCGCCTGCAATTACACTCCAGCTCGGCCTACTACGCCAAGAACCCGCGGCGAGCGCTCGAGAAATTGGTGGAAAAAAACCGGCACGACTGCTGGGTCCTGATCCTGACGCACCGGCCGCTGCAACATTGGTTCATGCAGCAGGAAATCCCCTGCGTGGTGTCGGGATCGATTTACCCGGATATCGTCCTGCCGTCGATGGACTACGATTTCCGCGCGGTCTGCCGCCACGCCGTGGGCAAGCTCCTGGCGCTCGGCCACCGCCGCCTGGTCTTCATCAACCGCCAGTCCCGCGCGGCGGGAGACTTGGAAAGCGAGACGGGTTTCTACGAAGCCATCAAGGGCACTTCGTACCAGGGCGTGGAAGGCCGCGTCGTGTACCACAACGACGATCGCGAGAGCATTCCCCCGCTCATCAAGCAGCTCTTCAAATCCTCGGCCCGCCCGCCCACCGGTTTGATCGTGGCCAATTCGTTCTGTTATCTTTCCGTCGTGAGCAGCCTCGCGCGCCTGGGATTGCGGGTGCCGGAGGACGTGAGCCTGATCTCGCGCGACGACGACCCCTTTCTCAATTACATCGACCCGGACCCTGCCCGCTATGTCGACGACGTGAACAACCTGGCCCACAAGCTGATGTCCCTGATCCGGTCCGTGCTCGACGGCGGAGCGGCCAAGCGCGATGCGGTTCGGATCGTTCCCCATTTTTCCGTGGGGAAGTCGACCCGCAAAATTTAGCGGGTCGGAAACCGGTCGCGGTGCCCGCATCCGGTGGGCGGTAAATAGAACCAGCAGCCTCCCCTTGAGCGCGGCGCCGTGGCGGCTTTGCTTCAAGAACCGGCTGCCTTCCCGGTGTGTTCATTGTTTCGCGACTCGAGCCCCTCTACCCCCATGAAGTCTTTCTACCCCCTGACAGTCCTGCGCGGTGTTTCCGTCATCCTGTTTTTGCTGGCCGGCGCTGCCGGGATCGCAAGGGCTGCCGACCAAGCCGGCGTCCGGCCGGATCCTTTTGGCGCGAGCAAGGCCTGGAGCCAGCTAGCTTTCGATCCCGCGGGCGCACCACCGGTGTCGTTTATTTATGGCGGAGTGCCGTCGACGAAATTCCTCCCGCAATGGCGGCGGACGCAGGGCGAGGCGAAGGCACTCACGGACGGACGCACGCAGCGCACGTTGACGTGGACGGATGCAGCGACGGGCCTCGAGCTCCGTATCGTTGTGGTGGAGTACAGCGATTTTCCCGCGGTCGAGTGGACGGGATATTTGAAGAACACCGGCCAGGCCGCGACGCCGCTCATCGAGCATTTGAAGGCCGTCGACACGGAATTCACGGGTGCCGGGGAGGGGACGAAGTTGCGCACGATCCGAGGCGACGACTATTCGGCTGCAAGCTATGCCCCGATGGAATTTCCGCTCAACGCCTCGCCGAGGATTTTCCAGCCCGTGGGCGGGCGACCGACGGACACCGGATGGCCGTACTATAACATCGATCACGGCACCGACGGCGCGCTCCTGGCCCTCGGGTGGCCCGGGCAATGGCAGGCGGAATTTGCCAGGGACCACGGCGGCGTCCACGCCACCGGCGGGCAGCAGACCGTGCACCTGAGCTTGCGACCGGGAGAAGAAATTCGGACCCCGCTCGTCGCCTTGCTCTTCTGGAAAGGCGCCGACTGGATCGAGGGACAAAACGCGTGGCGCAAATGGTTCCTGGCCCACAACACTCCGCGACAGAACGGCCGGCTCCCACCTACCGCGAACATGATTTGCCTGCCTGGGCTGAAGTCGGTGGCGGCGACCGAGCTCGAGGGCTTGAGGACCTACCTCCGCCACGGCATGCGGCCCGACTTCCACTGGATCGATGCGGGATGGTACGAAATGGACAAGAGCTGGTTCGCGGCGAAAGGCATCGGCACGTGGCGTCCGGATCCGATCCGCTTTCCGCACGGCATCCGCGAGGTATCCGACGAAGTCCACAGCGAGGGCATGAAATTTGTCCTCTGGTTTGAGCCCGAACGCGTTTACCGGGGAAGCGAGTTGTGGGAAGAACACCCGGACTGGCTCCTGAAATGGGACGGCGCGGAAAAGAAAGACCTGCGCTTATTGAACCTCGGCAACGCCGCCGCCCGGGAATGGATCACGCGCCGGGTCACCGAGCTCATCACGCGCGAGGGCGTCGATATCTATCGGCAGGATTTCAACATCGAGCCGCTGGGCGCCTGGGCCGCGAACGACGCGCCCGATCGCCAAGGCATGACCGAAAATCTGCATGTGCAAGGCTACCTGGCCTTCTGGGATACGTTATTGAACGATCATCCCGGGATGATGATCGATTCCTGCGCGAGCGGCGGCCGGCGGAACGACCTCGAAACCATGCGCCGCAGCGTGCCGTTGTTGAGGAGCGACTACCAGGGCCCCGGCTTGCCGGCGGGTGCGGAATATAAGATGGGCATCGATGTTTTCGACGGCAACCAAGGCCACACTTACGGGTTGAGCTTGTGGCTGCCCTATTTCGGCACAGGCGAATACGCCGATGACGTCTATTCGGCGCGCAGTCACCTCTGCCCGTGGATGGGTTTGGGCGTGCATCTCGACGACCCGGATTGGGCCGCGCTCCGGCGCCAGGTTTCCGACCATCGCAGCGTCGCCGATCTTTTCTCCGGGGACTACTATCCGCTGACGCCCTATACGAGCAGCGACGCCGATTGGATCGCTTGGCAGTTCGTCCGGACCCGCCAGGGCGATGGGATGGTCCAGGCCTTTCGCCGCGAGAAAAATCCAGTCACCGTTTCCACGCTGAAACTGCGCGGCCTGAAGAACGATGCGCGTTATGAATTCCGCGACCTCGATTCCGGCAAGACCACCGTCCATGGCGGGCGGGAGTTGATGACCGAAGGTTTGACGGTGAAAGCCGCGTCGCCCCGCACAGCGCTGATTTTTGTGTTCACCGAAGTGAAATGACCGGCGTCCGCCGCGCGGCTTGAAAAAAGAACCACCGGGTTTGACTCGTCCCCGCGGGCGGAAGCGTCAATTCCTGCGGTGTCGGTTTTTACCCCGTTTCGACCGTTAACCCCTCACGACCTCTTCATGAAGATTGATTTGAATGGCAAAGTTGCCCTGGTCACCGGCGGCGCCATGGGCATCGGCCGGAAGATTGCCGAACTGCTGGCTGAAAATGGCGCGAAGGTCGTCGTCGCCGATATCAACGAGGCCGCCGCCCGGGAAACCTCCGCTTCCATCCCCGGCTCAAAGGCGCTCCGGATGGATGTGGCTTCAGCCGACGAAGTCGCTGCCGCCGTCGACTCAATCGTGCGCGACTGGGGTCGCATCGACATCCTCGTCAACAACGCCGGGATCAACACCGGCAAGAATCGCGTCACGATCGACCAGTTTTCCGTCGAGGAATGGGATCGGATCATGTCCGTCGACCTGCGCGGCCTGTTCCTCGTGAGCCGGTCCGTTGCCGCCGTGATGCTTCGCCAGTCGAGCGGTCGCATCATCAATATTTCCTCGGTCCTGGGCGTGGTGCCCGCGCGGCTGCAATGCGCCTACACGACGGCGAAAGCGGGGGTCGCGCATCTCACGCGGACGATGGCGATCGAACTCGGCGATCGTGGGATCCTGACGAACGCGATTGCCCCCGGTTCGGTCGTCACCGCCGGCACCAAGGCCCTGTTCTATGCCAAGGATGCGTTCCAAGCGGAGAAGGCCAAGCGCATGCTGGCCCATATTCCCCTCGGCCGCGCCGGCGAGGTGGAGGAGATCGCGAACGCGGTCCTCTTCTTCGCCGCGCCGGAAAGCAGTTATATCAACGGCCAAGTCCTGTGCGTCGATGGCGGCTGGGCGGCCGGCGGTTTCCTGCGCGATTTTTGATCACCCCACTCGTTTGATTTTTTATGCCCTACAAGATCGTCGTCACCGACTACAGTTTCCCCGACCTCAGCATTGAGCAGGAAATCCTGGCTCCCTTTGATGTGACCTGGGAGACCGCACAATGCCGCACGATCGAGGAAGTAACGGCCCTCACGCGCGACGCGACGGTCATCATCGCCCAGTTTGCCCCCGTGCGGGCGGCGACGATTTCCACCCTGAAGAATACCCGCGCGATCATCCGCTACGGGATCGGGGTGGACAACGTCGACCTCGCCGCTGCGGCCGCGCAGAAAATTCCGGTCTGCAACGTGCCCGATTACTGCCTGGACGAAGTGGCCGAGCACACGCTCGCGTTTGTCCTGGCCCTTACGCGCCAGGTTGTGGCCAACGCCGTGGTCATCAGCGGTGGCGAATGGAAATCAGCCGTCCCGATCGAAGGCTACCGCTGCCTGAAGGACATGACCGTGGGCGTGGTGGGATTTGGCCGGATCGGACGCGGAGTCATCCAGCGCCTCATCCCGTTCGGCTGCCGGGTCGTCGTTTTTGACCCGATGGTCCCGGCCTCGGCGGTGGAAGCGATGGGCGCAAAGCAGATGGGCTTGGAGGATCTTTTGGCGCGGAGCGACCTCGTCACGCTGCATTGCCCGAGCCTGCCATCGACAAAGGGCATGATCAACCAGGCCGCGTTGCAGCGGATGAAGCGCGGGTCGTTGCTGGTGAATGCATCGCGCGGGGATCTCATTGTGACCGATGACTTGGTTGCGGCGCTCCGATCGGGCCAGATCGCGGGGGCGGCGCTCGATGTGACCAGCCCGGAGCCTTTGCCGAAGGAAAGCCCGCTGAGGACGATGCCGCAGGTGATCATCAGCCCGCACGTCGCCTCGGCGACGCCACAGGCCGGTCGTCGTTTGCGGGAATCCGTGGCGAACCTCGCGGTTTTGGCGGTGCAGGGAAAACCGCTCAAGAACGTGGTCAACGGCGTATGAGGCACTCGGGCCAGCCCGGACGGATGGCCTTAACGGCATGATTTCCGCACCTCGCGCGCCTGCCGGGAAACTGCCGTTCCGGCAGTCTTTCGGTTACGGCGTGGGGGCGATGGCCCATCAGGTTTTCGACAGCGGGATCGGGTACCTGGCCTTTTATGTCTTCAACATCGCGCTGGGGGTCAGCCCGGTGATGGTGGGCCTGGCCCAGTCGCTTTCACGCGGGGTTGATTTGTTCACCGATCCACTGGCCGGCTATCTCGCCGATTCACCGCGCTGGCGGTCGTCGCGACGGACCATGATCGTCATCGGCTCGTTGGTGGGAGGAATCTTTTTCTCGCTGGTCTGGCTGTTCCCGGCCGGGCTTTCCCCGACGGGATATTTCTTTTGGCTGCTCGGCTGTTTTTCCATCACCTCGGCCGGATGGTCATTCTGCTCGGTGCCACGCCAGGCGATCGGCATCGAAATGACTTCCGCGCCCAACGAGCGCGCGATGCTCAACGCCCTGGCTTCCTTCATGGGCATGGTCTGCAACCTCGGCATGGTCTGGGCCTACGCGGCGACGCAGCTTCCGATATTCGGGGGAACCGTGAACGGCGCGCGTTGGGTGGGTGGCGCGATGGGCGCTGCGATCATCGTCTTCGGAATCATTTCGGCCGTCTTCTGCAAAACCAAGGAACTCACGCCGACTGAAATCGCGCGGGCAAAACCCTCCACCAGCGGCATCGGGAATTTCACGGCGGGAATTCGGCGCGTGTCCAAGTGCCGCCCCTTCCTATTCCTGGCGCTTGCGGTGATGCTCGTGATCGTCGGGCTCATCAGCACGTCCTACGGCGTGACGCCCTGCATCGCGATTTACTACATCTGCGGCGGGAGCCAGTCCAAGGCCGCGATCATCATGGGTGGAGGCAGCACGCTTTGGATCACGTCCGGACTGCTGTTCACCCCGGTGATCCTCTGGCTGGCGCGCCGGTTCGGCAAAAGGGACGTGTTGATTTTTTTCCTGCTGCTCGGGCTCGCGGGCGATGTCGCCAAATGGATCTGTTATAACCCGTCCTTCCCGTGGCTGTTTATCATCCCCAAGGCCGCTTTCGGCGCGGCCATTGCCGCGGTCGCGGCCTTGGCGCCCTCGATGACGGCGGATGCCTGCGATGTGGAGGAAACGCTGACCGGCGCGTGCGATAGCGGGATGTTCTCCGCTTTCTACAACTGGACTCTCAAACTTGGGATCAGCCTGGGGATTGCGCTGACTGGCCTGCTCCTGAACAGCACGGGTTTCCTGGTGGCCAACGGCGCCAACCAAAGCACCCAAACCCTGCTCAACCTGCGGCTGATGGATATCGCCGTGCCGGCGGTGACCATTGCAGGAGCGGTGGTTTTCCTGATGAAATATTCGATCAACAACTCGAAGATGGAATCCGTTCGAATCGAACTGGAGCAACGCCGCATGGCGGATACCGGAAACCCGAAAGTTTATTCCAGCGCGAAGTGAGGGAGTAGGACCGCTGACGCGAACACCTCGCTTCGCGGGGAATAAATTATTCCTGCGGCTGACATTATCGTTTCGGTTTCTCCGAAACGGTTTCCGGCATCAGCGGTTGCAATCGTGTCCTGCGACGTGGGTCCTTTCGGAAGAGGCGCATCTTCCCGTACTCGACGGGACAGAACATATCCGCGATTCCCTCGAGCACCAGGTTGGTCCGGAAAAGGCGGTCGGGAAGGGAGTTGTCGGGAAAGAGATCGTGGTGGCATGGCACCACCCACCGCGGCCCGATTGCCTTGGCGAGCCGGGCGGCTTCGCGTGGGGAAAGGTTTCGGAACGCGGGGTTGATCACGCTGACCATCACGTCCGGTTGAAATGGAGCCACGCTGAGGCTCAGGATTTCGTTGTAGTCGGTGTCGCCGGTGAAGTAAATCCGCGGCCCGCCGCGCACCTCGACCAGGTAGCCGATGTGGGTGAGATCGTCTCCGCCGAACGGAATCGCGAACGTGGCGCGGAGGGTGAAGTCGCCGATCCGATGGGCGCGATTCGGCCACATCAAGGTGATGCGCCCCGCATCGGCGCCCAAATTCACGAGGCGAGCTGCGGCTTCGTGGGGCGCAACCAATGCCCCGGCGCCGCCGGCGCGCAAATAGGGCACCACCGTCTCGGGATCGACGTGGTCCTGGTGACTATGGGTGAAGAGGATTCCGTCGAACCCGACGAGCTCTTGCGGCCGCAACGCCGTTGGCAGCATGCGGCGCAGATTGAGGCCGGCGGCCTTGCCCACCGCCTCGCACGAATTGCTCAGGTACGGGTCGAGCGCGAGGCAGCAACCTTGCGGGCTCTTCAACACGAAGCCGGCTTGCCCCAGCCAGCCCAAGGCCACGGATCCCGAAGGAACCCGCAATGCGGCAAGGGAACGGCTGAGTTTTGTGGGGAAAGTTTTTTTCACAAAAACCCTTGGGCCGCATTTTTCCCGCTCAGGCCGATTCGCCTTGGACCGGGTTGGTCAGCGAACCGATTTTTTCGATTTCCACCGTGACGACGTCGCCGACCTTGAGGAACACCGGTGGTTTCCGCGCGACACCGACTCCTTGCGGGGTGCCCGTGAGGATCACGGTGCCGGGAAGCAGCGTGGTGCTGCTGCTCAGGAACTCGATCAGCGCGGGCACGTTGAAAATCATGTCCGAGGTGTTGGAATCCTGCATGGTCGCTCCGTTCAGCAGGGTGCGGATGCGCAGGGTGTTCGGATCCGGGATCTCGTCCGCAGTGACGAGGCACGGGCCCAGCGGCGCGAAGGTGTCGAACGTCTTGCCGCGGCACCATTGGCTGCCGCCCCATTTTCCCTGCCAGTCGCGCGCGCTGATGTCGTTCGCGCACGCATAGCCCAGCACGTGCTCGAGGGCGTTCGCGCGCGTGGCGTTCTTGCACGTTTTCCCGATCACTACCGCGAGCTCACATTCGAAATCCACCTCGGTGCTCTTGAGGAAACGCGAGGGAATGATGACGGGCTGCCCGGGATGCTGGACCGCGCCGGGACTCTTGAAAAATAGCACCGGGTTTTCCGGGATCGGCGATCCCGTTTCGATGGCGTGCTGCCGATAGTTCAGCCCGATGCACAGGAAAACCGTGGGGACGAGCGGGGCGAGCAGCTGCTTGATGTCGGCCGGGACCTGGGTCGCCTCCCGCGCGGAAAAGAGGTTTCCCCGCATTTCCATCGTGCGGCCATCGGCCTGCTGCACGCCGTGTTTGATCGTTCCGGAAGAATCGAGATATCGGATGATTTTCATGAAAAAGGAATCAGTGGCGGATGAATTCCGCCGGGCGGAGCAGGATCGCCTGCAGCCGCGCCAGGAACTGCGCCGCACCTTTCCCATCGATGATGCGATGGTCGCAGCTGAGCGTCAGGGTCAGCGCTTTCCCCACGGCCAGTTTCCCGGATTGGACCACCGCGGCGTCGCGCAACGCCCCGACGGCGAGGATTGCCGCCTCCGGTGGATTGATGATCGCGCTGAACTCATCGGCGCCGAACATCCCAAGGTTACTGACGCTGAAAACCGTGGGGCACGCCGTTTGGGGCCGGCGTTCGCGTGCCAGCGCAACGACCCGCCGAGTCTCCAGCGCCAGGGCGCGCAGCCCCAGCTGGTCGGCCTTGGCGATCGGTGCGACGACCACGCCTTCGTCGAGGCCGACGGCCAGCCCGATGTTCGCATCGGGGAGCTCCACGAGGACGTCGTCCTCGAGCCGGCAGCGGAAATCGGCGAACTCGCTCGCGGCCATGGCCGACGCCTGCACGATGATGTCATTGAGGCTGCACGGAAAGAGCGCCTTGCACGTGATGTAGAACTCCGCGAGCGCACCGGCGTCGATCGTCTGGCGAATATAGAAATGCGGAATGGTTTGCTTCGACTGCAGCAGCCGCCGTGCGATCGTGCGGCGCATCGCGCTCAGCGGGCGGGTCCGGCCGTGGGTCCGCGCGGGAGTTTTGACGGCGGCAGCGACATCCGCCGCCACAATCCGGCCATTGGGTCCTGATCCGCGCAGGGTGACAGCGTCGATGCCGGCGGCGCGGAGCGCCCGCCGGGCCCGTGGCGTCATTGGGCCGGCCATGGTGGAGGTGGACATCGCCGGCGGTCAGTTCGGTTTGATGACGGCGAGCCCCTGGCCCATTTTCACGATCGTTCCTTCTGGAACGAGCCGGGCGACGAGCACGCCGGCGACGGCGGAATCGACCGCCATGACGGCTTTGTCGGTTTCGACATCGAGGACGGTTTCGCCGTTGGCGACAGGGTCGCCGACCTGCTTGTACCACTTGACGACGGTGGCTTCCGTGACGGTGAGATCGCCATGCGGCATGCTGAGTAATTCCCCTTCCGGCACCGCGGCGGCAGCCGGGGCCGGGGGAGCGGGCGCGGCCGGCGTGATGGCTTCAACCGGCGGGGCAGACGGCTTCGAGGGTGCGGGAGGCAGCGCGACAGCCGGAGCGGCTGGACCGCTCGCTTTTGTGCCCTTGGCTCGCCGCGCCACCGGCGCGATGCCGGCGATTACGCTCTTCGCCGCTGTGACGATCTTGTCGCGCGTGATTGCGATCGTCTCTTCCAACGTCGCGTTCACCGGATGCGAGACGGGATCGGTGTGAAGCCGGCCGATCGGGCCGTCCAATTCGTCGAACGCGAGCTCCATCATGGATTGCGCGATCTCAGCGCCGATTCCGCACATGCTGTAACCTTCGTCGGCCACGAGCAGGTGGCCGGTCTTCGTCAGGCTTGCCGCGATCGTGTCGACGTCGAGCGGGACCAGGGTCCGGAGGTCAATTACCTCGCAGAAAACGCCTTCCTTTTCGAGCAACACGGCGGCTTCCAAGGCGAGGATCACGATCTGTCCCGCGGCGACGATCGTGAGATGTGTTCCCTCCCGGGCGATCCGGGCCTGGCCGAAGGGGACCATGTGTTCGCCGACGGGAACTTCGCCCTTGGAGGCGAAGAGTGATTTCGGCTCGAGGAAAATCACCGGGTCGTAGGCGCGCAGCGCGGTCTTCATGAGACCCTTGGCGTCGGCGGCATTGGACGGCATCGCCACGATGAGCCCGGGGACATGCGACCACATCGGGTGATAGGATCCGCTGTGATGGGGGCCCGCGCCGCGGACGGCGCCCGACGCCGCCCGGATCACCATGGGTGCGCTCATCTGGCCGTTGCTCATGTACCGGAGCTTCGCGGCCTGCAGCACGACCTGGCCGGCGGCTTCAAAGAGGAACTCGATGAACATCAGGTCGGCGACGGCGCGGCAGCCGGTGGCCGATGCGCCCAAGGCTGCGCCGGTGAAGCCGAGTTCGCTGATGGGTGTGTCGATGACCCGGCCGCCCCCGAATTCCTTCCACAGGTTTTTCGTATGCGCGAAACTGCCGCCGCGCTCGCCGATGCCTTCACCGAGATAAATCATGTTCGGGTCGCGGCGCATTTCCTCCGCGATGCCATCCCGCACGGCGTCGAGCCAGCCTTGGACCACCGGCTTTCCCGTCGGCGCGGGAGGCATCGGGGGATTGAGCGGGTCGTGCCAGGTGTGCAGGTGCGCGCGCGCGGGATCGGGTTCGGGGGAGGCGTGTGAAAACTGGGTGGCCTCGTTCATCTGCGCTTTGAAACGCTGCTCGATCGCGTCGAGCTCGGCCGCGGTCGCGATGCCAAACTCGTCGGTCAGCCGCCGGCGGAAAGCGACGATCGGATCGCGCTTCTTCCATTCGTCGACTTCCGCCTGCGTGCGGTAGGATCCGGTGACGGGATCGCCTTCGTGGTGGCCGACCGTGCGATAGGTTCGCGCTTCGATGAGTGTCGGCCCGTGGCCGGCGCGGGCCCGATCCATTGCAGTCTTCGTCGCCTGCCAGACCGCGACCACGTCGTTGCCGTCCACCGCCACGCCGGGAATGCCGTGCGCGGCGGCCTTGCTGGAAATATCGGTGTTGAGCGTCGCCACAGTCAGGGGCGTGGCGGTGGCGTAGAGATTATTTTCGCACACGAATACGACGGGTGCGTGCTGGACCCCGGCGAAATTGATCGATTCATGGAACGACCCGCTGTTCGAGCCGCCGTCGCCGAAGAACGCGACCGCGACCTGGCCGCTCTTGCGCACCGTGGCGGAGATGGCCGCCCCGACGGCGGACGGATTGCCGCCGCACACGATGCCGTTGGTTCCAAAGAGGCCGATTTTGGGATCATACAAATGCATGCTCCCGCCGCGGCCTTCGCAGCAGCCCGTGCCTTTGCCATACAACTCCGCCATCAGCACCTTGGGATCCATGCCCTTGGCCAAGGCGTGGCCGTGGCCGCGGTGCGTGCTGGTGATCCAATCGCGGGAAGTGAGATGCGCGCAGACGCCGACCGCCGTCGCTTCTTCGCCGATATACAGGTGGACGAATTTGATCTCCCCGGTCTTGCATTTTTCCTGGGCACTGAGTTCGAACTGCCGCAGGAGAACCATTTTTTCGAAGAGCTGCATGAGCTGTTCGCGGTCGAGCCCCGGGGGGAGGGATTGGGTCGGATTCGACCGGGTTTTATTGGCCGTATTCATGGATGGCGTCGGACAGAAGTTTGGTCGCAGGGGGGTCGAGCGGGGAGTGTTGCCGCGGGAAGCCCCGACAACGGGTCCTGATGCTGCGTTCGGGAACCTTGCTCCTCCATTTAATTCGGGCGGCTCTTAAATAGTACCGGCAAGAAAGGAAGCATTGGCACGCCCTTTCAGGGCTACGGTTTTCTCCAATGAAAACCCAGGGCGTTGCCCTGGGCTCTGGCTAGCATGCCCCGTTGGGGCGCAGAACTCGAAACGTCTGCGCGTAGTTTTTTTAACCACGAATGGACACGAATGAACACGAATCCGGAGTTAGACCCCGGACCTTTTAAAATGGTTCGGAAGCCAAAGTTAACCCACACCCATCGGTATTGGTCCCGATCCACGCCCGCGAATTCCGTGGGGGGTTGAACTCCGGATTCGTGTTCATTCGTGTCCATTCGTGGTTAAAAAATCCGTCGTCCGCGTTTGGCCCCGGCGGCGGTTCTTTTTCGGGCCCAGTCGATTTCGGTCGCCCGATTCATCCCGGGAATTGATGGTGCTGGAATATGATTGGAAAGAAGGTGCTGGTCACAGGCGCAGCCACGGGCATCGGGCGTGAAGTGGCGCTGGAGTTTGCCCGCCGCGGAGCGGACGTCGTGGTTCATTATGTGCCGGGCGTGGAAGACCCCGGCACAGTCCGGCAGGAAATTCGGGCGCTGGGGCGTCGGGTGGAAGTGATCGGGGCGGATTTTTCCGACCCGTTGGCCTCGACTTCCTTGGCGGAACGCGCGGTTGCGGCGTTCGGGGGAATCGACTGCCTCGTCAACAATGCCGGCATCACTTTCAACCGGCCCTTCCTCGAGGTGACGGCCGAACAGTTCGACCGGCTCTGGCACGTTAATTTTCGCGCGCAGTTTTTGCTCACCCAGGTCGTCGTGCGCGACATGCTGCGCCGCGGATCCGGCGCCATCTGCAACCTCTCCTCCATCCACGGGCTGGCGGGCGCACCCGAGCACAGCGCCTACGCGGCCACCAAGGGCGCGATCATCGCGTATACCCGTTCGCTGGCGGTGGAGCTGGCGCACCAAGGCATCCGGGTAAATGCCATCGCCCCGGGCTGGGTCACCGTTGAGAACTATTCGAAGGCGATCCCCGGCTTTAACGAAGAGGATGCCCGCAAAGCCGCCGCGGAGAAAATCCCGCTGGGCCGCTCCGGCGAAAAAAGCGAGATCGCGAAACTAGCAGTGTTCCTGTGTTCCGATGACGCCGGCTACATCGTCGGCCAAACGATTGTCGCCGATGGCGGGACGACGTCCATGATGTCCCTGATTTCCGATTTTCGCGCGCGGTCCGGGGCCTGCTTCGGGACGGGCTACATGCCGGGCGTCTGATGCGCCGGTTTACCGGAAGTGCTGCGCGATTTTCGCGCGCAGGAATTTCACGGAAGCGCGGAGGTCCTCCATGCCATCCATTCCGTCCTCAATGGAAATCCAGGAATTGAAGCCCACTCCGTTCAACGTCGAAAAAATCCGGTCGTAATCGTTCATCCCGCGGCCGATCACGCCGTGTGAAAGTCGTTTCGTGTAACCGACCGAGTCCTCCTCGCGCCGCAGGTCGGCGATGGTGCCGCTCGTCAGGTAACGATCGCTGGCGTGCATCGTCACCGTCCGCTCCTTGACGCGTTCCAGCAGTTCGAGCGGATCCTCGCCCGCAAGGATCGTGTTGGAAGGATCGTAGTTTACGCCGAACCACGGGGATTTGATCTGGTTCACGATCTCCAGGAACACGTCCATTTTCTGGGCGAATTCCGGGTAGGTCCAATAGTTGTCCTTGTAGTGATTCTCGAGCGTCAGGACGATGCCATGGCTTTCCGCGAAGGGCAGCAGGTCGCGAATGACGCGAACCACCTGGGCCACGCCCGCCTCGCGGGCCAGCCCGGGACGTCGCTGGCCTGAGAGCACCCGACAGAACTTCCCGCCGAAATAGGCGGTGATCTCGATCATGCGTTTCTCGCGCTCGATCTCCTGTTGCAGCCGGACGGGATCGGGCTCGGTGAAGTCGGGCGAACAACACATCATCGGCATCTCCAACCCGTGGCGGACGAGCGCTGCCTTGGTGGCCGCGAGGAAATCGGGCCGGTCCTCAATGAAGCCTGAATAGAACTCGAGGCCGTCGACGCCCAGGGTCGCCGCCAGTTCAATCCACTCTTCCAGGCTCATCGTGCGCTGCACGCACAACTGGTCCATGTAGCATTTCGGGAACGCTGCCAGCCGGGGTTTCACTTCGGGCTGCGGGCCTGCATGCGGCCGATCATGGGGAACTGCTCCAGCTCCATCACGGTGCCGTTGATCAGCGCCGATTCATCCGAGAGGAAATAAACGGCCGCCCATGCGATGTCTTCTGGCGAGAGGATTCGGCCCGAGGGCGCAAACTCCTTCGAAACGTGGGACGGCCAGTCCGGCGGCAGCCCTTCCTTTTCCTTCAGCGCCTGCTCGTTGGTCGTGAGCGTCCAGCCCACGTTAAACTGGTTCACGCGGATTCCTTCGACGGCGTAGGCGTCCGCGATGTTGCGCGTGAGAGTCATCAAGCCGCCTTTGCTGACCGAATAGGCGAACTGGTTCCTTTCACCGCTGTAGGCATTGACGGAGCCGATGTTCAGCACGCGCCCGCCGCCGACTTTCCGGAAATGGGGCAGGGCCGCCTGCGCGAGGAGGAAGGGCGCCCGGAGGTTGACCGCGATGGTGCGATCGAAGGCGGCCAGGTCCGTAACCTCGAAATTACCCCGGGTCATCACGGCGGCATTGTTCACCAGCCCGTCGATCCGCCCGCATTGCTCGATCACTTGTTTCATCATCTTCGCGGGAATGGTGGGATCCGCGAGGTCGCCCAAGACGAGGCCCGCGCGTCCACCCTCGCGGCGAATGTCTTCCGCCACCTGCCGCGCGACTTCCTCCCGGGTCCCATGCACGACCACGTGGGCGCCTTCGCGCGCAAACACGCGCGCCATGCCTTCGCCAATGCCCGTGGTTGAACCGGTCACAAGGATGACTTTGTCCTTCAGGCGCATACTCGTCTCCAGATTTTACCGAACACCTTTTGACCGTCGGCCGCCGTCCGGCGCGGATTTTTCCAGAGTGAATCCTTCAATCGCGGATCGGAGAAAATCTCGAGCGTGTAGGCGCCGCGGTAGCCGGACTGGCGAATGGTTTTGAGCAGCGCTACGATCGGGATCTCCCCTGCGCCCGGCAGCACCCGGTCACCGAAAGCGCGGGGCGTGCGCCAGTCGCTGATATGCACGCCGAAAATCCGCTTCGCCTGCCGGCGAATCTCCGCGGGGGCGGCGGCGTCTTCCCAGAAATGCCAGAGATCCAGGAACAGCCCGAACGCCGGGTGTCCCACCTCGTCGATCATCTCGCCAGCGCGCGCGAGGGAGCAGACAAATGTGTCCGTGTTCATATACACGGGGTTCAGCGGCTCGAGGGCGACACCCACGCCATGATCGGCCGCGACCCGCGCGATGGCCTTGAATTCACGGACGGCGACCCGGCGGGCCGCGGCGATGTTGCCGCCGGGGGCCAGGCCGGTGTTCAGCACGAGGACGGTCCCCGGAAAATAGCGGGAGAACAGCGTGATGCTTTTCCGCAGCCGCTGCATCCGCTCGCGGGGCGCAGCAGGGGTGGACCGCAGTGAATTGGGAAAGGGCGAGTGAATCCTGGGCTGGACGCTCGTCACCTGGAATCCGCCGGCCTGCACTGCGCGCAGTTCGCGATCCGGGTTGGCGCCACTGAGCTTGGACTCGCAGATCTCGACCTGCTCGATGCCGAGCGCGCCATACAACTTGAGGTCCTCTGTGAATGTCAGCGGGAGGGTCGTGTACTGGCTGATCGCAAAGGGTGGTTTCATGTCGGCTTGATTACGCCCTTCACGATCCGGCCCGAATGCATTTCCTCGAACAATCCGTGCCAGTCGTCCAACGGACCGATGCGGTTGAGCACATGCGTCAGATCGAGCCGGCCTGAGGCCAGCAATGCGATGACTTTTTCCCAGATGGGCCAGTTGTGCGAAAAACTTCCCTGCAGGGTGACGGCCTTGGCGACGAGTGGATCGAGGGAAAAATTCAGGGGCTGCGGTCCCCAGCCGACTTTGGAGATCTGGCCGGCGGGACGCACGATCTCGAGCGCCAGCTTGAGCGTGGCGGACACGCCGGCGGCATCGATCACGAGGTCGAAGCCAAATCCGTCGCCGAACGCGCGTGTCCACTCGACGACATTTTCGCCCTTCGCGCCCAGCACCGTGTCCGCGCCCAGCTGCTTCGCGACGTCGAGCCGATGGGCGTCGGCGGGAATGCCAATCACGACGACGTGCCCGGCCCCGGCGATGCGGGCCATCAAGGCGCAAAGCAGGCCGATCGGCCCGGGGCCGATCACCGCGACGGTGTCGCCGGGATTGAGGTGGGCGTTGCCGCAGGTGGCGTTGTAGGCCACGCAGCAAGGCTCGGTGAGAGCGGCGGTTTCAAAGGAAAGATGCGCCGGGATCGGGTGCAGGCAGCGCTCGGGCACCTTCACAAAGCGGGCCATCGCGCCATTGACCCCGTAACCGAACCCGAGCCGCTTGGGATCGAGGTTGTACAATCCACGCCGGGAATAGGCGGAGGAGGGGTCGATCACCGCCGCGGTTTCGCTGACGACGCGGTCACCTTCCGCGAACTTCCGCACGTTTGCTCCCGCCTTCGCGATGACCCCGGAAAATTCGTGCCCGAGGACCACGGGATAATTCACCTTCCAGCTTTGAAGGCCGAGGTATTGATGCAGGTCGCTCCCGCAAACTCCCACGGCTTGGACGGACAGCAGCACATCGTCGTCGCCAATTTCCGGGATGGGAACTTCACGAAGCTCAACGCTGTGAGCTTCGGCCCCATAATTCACCAAGCCTTGCATCGTGTTTTTCATCGCGAGGGATCGCTCTGGGTTAGAATGGCCCATCGGACGCTGTCGTCATCGAAGCGCCGCAGCCGTCTTCAAGGGGAGTGGGCGACCGATGCCGTGGAGCGGCGACCCACGCCGTCTCCTCCTTTGATCGCGGCGAAAAAATTGATCGCGTCAAGCTCGCTCCGCACCGCGGCATGTGATTCCCGCGAGAGCGGGAGAAGCGGGGGCCGCGTGAGACCACAATCCACTCCCGCCATGGCCATGATCGCCTTGTTGGCGGTCTGGCCGCCGTGCACGATGATGGGCAGGATTGCCCGCTGGATATAGACCTGCTGCTTGCGCGCGGCTTCGGAATTTCCCGCGGCATGCGCCTTCATGAGTTCCAGGTAGAGACCGGCCGCGTAGTTGTAGGTGCTGCCGACGGCGCCCGTGGCGCCCATCCCGAGTCCCGCGAGGAGGATTTCATCCCGCCCGAAGAGAATATCATAATCATCGCCGCCGGCGGCGACGGTCAGGGAATAATCCATCACATTCGAGTGGGTAAACTTGATCCCGCGGAAAGTTGGCACGTGCCGGACCAACTCGGGGAAGAGCGTGGCCATTTCCAGATGCACTCCCGTCATGTCCGGGATGTGGTAGTAGTAAAATGGGGTCTTGGGCGCCGCGGCGGCGATCGCGCGGGAGAATTCCACCACCGCCCGGAGGCCAGCCGGCTTGAAGTACGAGGGCATCAGCGCAGCGATGGCGTCGGCCCCGATGCTCTCCGCCTGGCTGGCCAGGGCGCAGCTGTCGAAGAGGGAATTATGGCCGACGTGGACAACAATCTTCAACGCCGGGCCCGCGGCTGCGCGCCAGGCCGCGGCGAGGCTCATTCTTTCGTCCTGGGTCAGCGAAGCATATTCGCCGGTCGATCCCCCCACAAACGCACCCGTGACCTTCTGCTGCACCAGGTGTTTTACATAGGCCGGGATGACCTTCAGGTTTAAACTATAGTCCGCATTAAAGGGAGTAAACGGAGCTGCGATCAGCCCACTAAGGCGCGTCGTTTTCAATGTACTGGCGGATTGATCGAAATCTTCTGAGCAATGGCGAAGCGGGGATGTATCATTTTTTTGAGGTGAATAAAAACTGCCGGCAGCCGAATTGCCGCGAGGGCAGGAGGGAACGAGGCGCGCGAGGGAATGGCAAAACCTAGGTCGTGGTCCTATTTTTAGACCGATGCGGGTCGGTCATCGCCGATCGCGCGCCGCCCTTGGCGACGCCATTGTATCGTCCCCTCAAGCGGCTCGCGCTTGGATCCAGGTCGGGCCTTACTTGAGGAAATCCGGGATCGGGCACCCGACCTCGGCGGCGATGGCGCGATGCACTTCCGTCACGTCCGGGGGAAACACGATGCCCGCGGCGAGCGCTTTCTCCTGTTTCGCCCGCTCGATTTCCCCGGGGAGCATGATGTGGTCAACGCCCGACGCGGTCGGGACTTTCCTGATTGCGCCGAATAATTCGTCGAGGCGTCCGCCGATCACGTTTTCGCCGAGGAAGACCGCGGGGTTGATCGCCAGGAAGGCGTGGCTGTAGTTCGAGGGTTTGCTGGGCGGATCGACAAAGCGCCCGATCCCGTTGCGCATGGCGCCGCCGGACAACGCGCCGGAGAGGATCTCGATCATCAGGGCGAGCCCGTAGCCCTTGTGTTCCGCCATGGGGGTCAGGAAGGCTTCGAGTTTCAGGAAGAGGTTGGGATCGGTCGTCGGCTTCCCGGCGGAATCGACCAGCCAATGGCTTGGCACGGTCTTTCCCTCCGCCGCGGCCACCATGACTTTTCCGCCGGCCACCGACGCCGTGGAGATATCGAGCACCATATTCCCTTCGTGGGCCGACGCCGCGGCGAAGGCGAAAGGATTGCTGCCGAGGACCGGGCCGCGCGAGCCGGGAGCCGAGACGCTGGGAATCGCATTCGCGACGGCTATCCCGAACTGCCCTTCGGCGGCGGCCATCCACGCGTAGTAACCGGCGGCGCCGAAATGATAGGAGTTGCGCACCGTGACGAGAGCGATGCCGGAGGTGGTCGCTTTCGCTATCGCCTGCTTCATCGCGAAAACCGCCGTGACCATGCCCAAGGCGCAGTCACCGTCGATCGAGGCCCAGGCCGGGCCTGAGTTCTCAATCCGCGGAACTCCGCGCGGATTCACTCCTTTCGCCCGAAGGCGACGCGTATAGTCGCCCAAAAATTTGGTGCCGTGAGTGAACACGCCCCAACTGTCGGTCGTGCACAGGACGTCGGCGGTGGTTTCCGCATCCGGCCGCGAGACTTCGCACCGTTCCAGGACTTGGATGACAAATGCCCTCAACTCCGCGATCGGGACTGGTTTCATGAGTGTCCCGGTAGCAGGACACCATTGTGGTTAAACAAAAGCATGGCCGACTGGTACTTTTTTGTCGCCGCGCGAACAGGTTTGGCGGCGTATCCGGGCAGCGTTTGGATCCTTTGTGGTGAAACCTCTTGGCGCTGCAGAAATCCGCGGGAATTGGGCAACCCTGCTTCTTCCCATCCTGCCCGATGAATCGATCGACTTTGACCTGCTCGAGACGGGGCTGGACCATTTCGCGCGCGTGGGGGTCGACGGGATCTATTCCAATGGCAGCGCCGGGGAATTTTATACCCAGACGGAGGCGGAATTTGACCGGATCAACGAACTCCTCGCCCGGAAATGTGAGGCCCGCCAAATTCCTTTTCAAATCGGAGCCACCCATACGAGTCCCCAAATCGCCTTGGAGCGGATAAAACGGACGCGGGCCCTTCAGCCGTCCGGTTTCCAAGTGATCCTTCCCGACTGGTTTCCGCCGACCTTCGACGATATCTGCCGGTTCCTCGACGTCATGGCCAAGGCGGCGAGTCCGATTCCCCTTATTATTTACAACCCTCCGCATGCCAAACGAAAGGTCAGCCCGGCCGAGTGGGAGATGATTGCAGCGCGGTTTCCAACGGTAGTGGGCGTAAAGGTCCCCGGCGGTGACGAGTCGTGGTACGCCGCGATGAAACCGCTTTTCTCGCGTCTTTCGGTTTTCATTCCCGGTCATACGCTGGCGACCGGCTTGAGCCGCGGGGCACACGGCGCCTACTCAAATGTGGCGTGCCTGAGCCCGGGCGGGGCGCAGTACTGGTACGAGCTCTGTCGATCCGACCCAGCGGCGGGTTTGGCGCTCGAGGCGAAAATCAACCGGCTGTTCAGCGAGGAGGTGGTGTCCCTCGTGACCGAGTTGAAATTGCCCAACATGGCCGCCGACAAGGCGCTCGCGGCCGCGGGAGGTTGGCTCCCTGGCTTCCACCAGCGACTGCGCTGGCCCTACGCGCACGCGAGCGATGCTGATGTGGCCCGCATCTCCGCCGCGGCGCGCCGACTGGTGCCCGAACTCTTCAGCGTCCCGCTCGGGTGACCCGGAATTTAACTGCTCATCGAAGCCGGAGTTCACCGCAGGCCTGCCCTTTTCGACCGGACGATTGGCGTTCATCCCGCGGTTGAAACTCCGTTGGCCCGCCTTCTCGAAGCTCGCGCACGGTGACTTGCGCCCTCATATGAAAACGCGATGAGCTCATCTGCGTGGTTCGCTGCGGCGGCGTATTCTAGATTCGAGTGAGAAGGCCGGCCCTTCCTGGATTTTGCTAACCCATGGGCACGGCGTTCTCCAACGATGACTCCCGCCTGCGGCCTTCCACCGGCTCGCCCGGCCCCGAAGGCCCGGACGGCGGCGACGCGACGATCGTCGCGCTTTCGGGCGGGCAGATTGTGTTCGGGCGGTATGAGCTCGAGGTCATCGCCGGGCGCGGAGGAATGGGCGTGGTCTGGCGCGCGCACGATCGTCAACTTGAACGGACCGTGGCCCTCAAGTTTCTCCCCGAGATGGTCGCCTCGGACCCGGAGGCGGTAAAGGACCTGAAAAGCGAAACCCGCCGCTGCCTGCAGTTGACCCATCCCCACATCGTGCGCGTGCACGATTTTGTGCAGGACGGAAATATGGCGGCGATCTCGATGGAATTCGTCGCCGGTGACAGCCTCGCACGGCGCAAGGCCGAGGCGCCGCGTCGTCATCTGACGGTGCAGGAGCTCACGCCGCTGACGGCGCAACTCTGCGATGCACTCGACTACGCCCATCGATCGGCGCACATCGTGCACCGCGACCTCAAGCCGGCCAACCTGCTCGTCTCAAACACGGGTCACCTCAAGGTCACCGATTTCGGCATCGCCCGCAGCCTGACCGAAACCCACACGCGCCTCACGAGCTCGACCCGCGGAACGAGCGGCACGCTCCTCTATATGAGTCCGCAACAGCTCATGGGTGACAACCCCACGCCGGCGGACGACATCTACGCGCTCGGTGCCACGCTGTATGAACTGTTGGCCGGCAAGCCGCCGTTTCACCGGGGCGACGGCTACGGCCTGATGACGCAGATTCGTGAAAAGTCCCCGCCGTCCATTGCCGCCAAGCGCGCCGAACTGGAAATCCAAGGCGAGCCGATCCCTCCCGAGTGGGAATCCACCCTGCTGGCCTGCCTGGAAAAAGAGCCGGCGAATCGTCCGTCGTCGGCGCGGGAAGTCGCGCTGCGCCTCGGACTGACCCCTGCGTCCGCGACCATGGCGCCTTGGACCGTGCCCCCGCCGCCCGGGCCTGGCGCGCCGGATGGGCGCATCCCGATTTCTCCTCCTCCGTCGATGAATTCGCGCGGCGGCACAGCGTCCTCGCCGTTTCCGAGCTCCCTGTCGTTTCCCCAGCCGCCTGTCCGTCCCTTTCCCTGGCGAGCCGCCTCGATGGCGGCGCTGGTCGTCGCTGTGTGCGTCACCGGTTACTGGCTCAGCGTTCGCCTTCCGCAATGGCATGCGGAAGCCGAAGAGCAGCGCGTGGAGGCGCAGAGAAAAGAAGAGAAGGCCAAGCGCCAGGAGGAGGAGCGGCGCGAAGATGCCCTCGCCGCGGTCCGAAAGCAGGCCGAGGCGCAGCAGCGCGATGAGGCGGCGATCGCGGCGAAGCTCGCCGAGAACAATCGCATGGCCGGATCCAGTGATTCCCCGGCGGGCGAAAGTGGCAGTGGAGATGGATTTTTCCGCCGGACCTGGAGCAAGGTTAAGTCGATCGACCTTCCGGTGGTGGGCGGTGGCGCCCGGACCAACGGTCCGACGGCGGCAGACGCGGGCGACAACGGCGCGGGCGCCGCCAGCCCGGTCGCCGAGGCGAAACAACCTCCGCGACCGGGTGACGCCTGGACCACCCCCGTGGCGGGGATCCGAATGGTTTGGATCCGCCCGGGCACCTTCACCATGGGCAGCCCGCTTGATGAAGCGGGCCGCGAGAAAAACGAGGGACCGCAGACCCGGGTCCGGATCACGAAAGGTTTCTGGCTCGGAAATACACCCGTCACGCGCAAGCAGTGGTTCGCGCTCATGGCGACCGATCCCAGCGACTACCGGGACTCCGGCCCTGATGCCCCGGTCGAACAGATTTCGTGGGTGGCGGCGATGGCGTACTGTCGCCGGCTGACGGAGCGCGAAAGCGCGGCGGAACGTCTGCCGTCCGGTTATATATACACCCTCCCGACCGAGGCGCAGTGGGAATACGCCTGCCGCGCGGGCACGAACGGGCCTCTATATAATTCACCACTCGACGCCGTGGCTTGGTCTGAGGGCAACCGCGGGGGCCGCAAGGGACCTCACCCGGTCGGCCAGAAAAAACCAAATGCGTGGGAGCTTTTCGACATGCTCGGCAACGTGTTCCAGCTCTGCCGGGGATGGGACAATATTTATGCGGGCGGCGAGGCCGTGGATAACCCCGGTACCCTGGCCGACGATCGCCGCGTGGCCCGGGGAGGGAGCTGGTCGACCCGCGCCTCCACCTGTCGCGCAGCCTATCGCCTGCGCGTTCGGTCGAGCAGCGAGGAGGACAATGTAGGATTTCGCGTCGCGCTTGCGCCGCCCTGAACCATGCAAACCTGGATCCAACGAAACGATGGCACCCGGATTCCCATCGACGCCCACTGCGCGTTCGGGCGTGCCCAACGCAATGCGGTGCGGCTGGATTCGCCCGCGGCTTCCCGCAAGCACGCGTACATCCACGCGCAGCAATCCGAAACGGGCCCCGAATTCTGGCTCGCCGATTTGGGCAGCACCAATGGCACGCTGCGCAACGGAAAGCGCCTGACGATCCCCACCCGGCTGGGCGACGGCGATGTGATCACCATCCTGGAAGAGAGCTTTGTTTTCCACACGGAGCACCACTTGGGTGTCACATCAAGGACCCAGGAACCGCCGACGGTCGCCGTGCGCGGACTCCAGCTCTGCTGGCTGCTCATGGTCGACATTGTCCAGTTTACCGCGTTGAGCCGGGAACAGGAACCGGACGCTCTCGGGGTCCTGGTGGGCGCCTGGATCCGCGACTGCCGCGACGCGATCGAGGAGAACGGTGGGACGATCGACAAGTTCCTGGGGGACGCCCTTTTTGCCTACTGGCCGGACGCGCCCGAAATGCCGGCGCGGGTGGCAGCCACGCTCGGCCAGCTCCGCCGGCGCCAGGCGCAGCAGGCGCCCACATTCCGCATCGTGCTGCACCACGGCCGCGGCGTCGTCCAAGGCAGCGCAGGCGGGGCGAACAACCTGTCGGGGCCCGAGATCATCGCGGTTTTTCGCCTCGAAAAACTCTGCGCGAAACTGGGAGCGAGGGCGATTGTGAGCGCCCCGGCGGTCGCGGCGTTGGGAACGGCGATGACCTTTTCGCCGCTCGGCGAGCATCCGCTGGATGGCTTCCCGGGGTTGCATGCGGTGTTCGGGCTGCGTTGACGACCAGGCAATGCGCGAGCGCAGCTCGCAGGTGGAACGCGTTGTTTGGCTCCGTCAGCATTGCGACCCAGGCCGAGTCGCTCAGCGCGTTGGGGACAACACGCTCCACCTTGGCGAGGAATGCGATTCCGCGAGGCAAGCTGCGTCCTCGTCCTGCTTAATTTCACTACGGAACGGCTGATTTGAGCCGATAGAACCAAGGTGAAATTCGAAAGCTAATGGCTGGAGCCAATACCACGTCCCTCTGGATCGAGGCCGAGGCGCAGGACTGGGCAGTGCGTCGACGGACTGGATTGACCTTTACCGACCAAGGGCGGTTCGCGGCCTGGCTGGCCGAGGATCCGGCGCACCGCGAGGCACTTGACCGGGTGTCGTCCATCGCCGAAGCCACAAGGCGGGCCCGTGCGGAAGGCACCGCTCCGACCATCATTACCGCGTGGCAGGCGCGATCGCGGAAGCGACGGAACCGGCGCGTCGTCCTCGGGCTCAGCCTGGTTGGAGCGGTTCTGCTCTGCGCTTTTGTTTGGGGTGGAAGGCGCGGGCCCTGACACGTTGAGCCGCTCCGCCGGCAATTGAACGCGGCCTGACTCGCCCGGCGCGTTGGCGCCGACACTCCACCTTCGCCCGCGCTGGCTCCCTTGAATTCGGCTTGTCGGCCCTTCCAAGAGGGACAGCGTGACGATTCGTGATACCCCACGTTCCCCGCCGGCTGTCGTCACAATTTCGAGTTCGGATGTTCCTGCTGGCCGGCTTGCTCGTAGGCCTCTTTTCGCAATCGCTCCCGGCCGCCGCCGACGAGCGCTCGGCGAGCCTGCGCGAACAGGTGCGCACGTTGGAAACGCTGGCGGCGCAGGCCAAGAACCCGCGGGAGAAAGCCCGGCTCGAGGAAAAAAAACAGCGGGTGAACGAGGAGCTCGCGGTGCTCGACGAGCGGCAGTCGCTCGAGGCGCGCGAGCGGGCCCTCGCGCATCGCCGCGCGGCCAGCCCGCTGGCCACGTTGCGCGACCGGCTGCGCGACGTCGACGTGACCGCGGACGCCGCGGCCGCCCGCGCGGCTTCCGTCGGGACGAAACGCCAGCAGGTGCAGGCGGCGCGCGACGACTTGGCCGCGCAGGTCGCGGCGAAGCGGCAGGAGAAGGAGAGCCCCGATTTGGAGGTGCAGCTCGAGCTGGCCCAGTTGGAGGAAAAACTTTTTACCCGCGGCGAGGAATTGCGCGCCCTGGCCCTGGAGCGGGAAGTGGCCGAGGACGAAGCGGACCTGGCGCACACCGCGGTCCACCTGCGCGAACAGTTGAAGGCCGCGGAGGCGAATGCTTCCACCGCGAGCGTGCGCGCGCTGATCGAGGCGTACACGCGCGTGCGTGGGGAAAGGAAATCGCTGGCGCAGTTCGACGCCCAAGCGGTCGACCTCGACCAGAATGCGAAGGTGAGCCAGACCGCGCTGGACCTTGCGCGGCAGAAACTCGCGAAGGACGATGAGGAGCTCGGCCTGCTGGAGCGCCAGACGGGCTTCCTGAATCGCGACCCGCAGGTCGAGCGGCTGATCGCCGAGCAGCGCACGCAGAAAAACGCACTCGGCGAACGGCTGCCGCTGATGGCGCGGCAAGTGGAGGCGATCAAGCGTTCGCAGCAGGCGCTCCAGACGCGGCGGGAATTGACCGAACTTGAAGTGGGCTGGCAGGACGAACAGTTGGAAAATATCCGCGCCACGTGGCTCCAGCGCCTGCGCTGGCCGGGGCTGACGCTGCTCTGCCTGGTTGGCTTCCAGGTGATAACAAGCCGCGGCCTCCTGCCGCTGGTCTATAAGAAGGAGTCGCTCTTTCTCTCACGCCGCATCGTGCGCTACCTCCTCACGGCGATCGCGGCCGCGATCCTCGTGGGATTTCTCTTCGACGACTTGTCGACGGTCGCGACGATGCTCGGAGTGGTGAGCGCGGCGTTGGTGATCTCGCTGCAGGACGTCTGTACCTCGGTGTTTGGCTGGTTCGTGATCATGGCCGGCGCGAAGCTGCGGATTGGGGACCGGCTCGAAGTGGATGGCATGCGGGGCGACGTCATCGACAACCAGCTGTTGCGCACGACGCTGGTGGAAGTGAACGGCTGGCTGGGCCTCGATCAGCCGACGGGGCGCGTGATTTTGATCCCGAACAATTTCGTGTTCAAATCGAAGGTTTTCAATTTTTCGCACGGGCACCCGTTCATCTGGGGCAAGGTGGATCTCACGGTGACGTTTGCGACGCCGGTGGCCAGTGCACTGGTGTTGTTCCAGCGCGTGCTGGAAGAGGAAACCCGCGAGGAATTTGCCGAGGCGCGGCGGGCGGGCGCACTGATGGAGGAACGATACGGCGTGGAGGATGCGAATTATGAGCCGAGGATATATACGCGAATCGCGGACAGCGGCGTGACGCTGAGCCTGTTTTTCGTGACGCACTACCGGCACGAATCGGCGACGCGGAACCGTCTCAACCGGCGCCTGGTGGCAGAGCTGGAGACGCATCGGCACATCCAGCTCGCATATACCACGCTGCACATCCGCAACGAGCACGCGCCTTCCAACAATAGCCCCTCCGCGACACTCGGCCCGGCCATGACGTCCCCGCCATTCCCGATGCGCGAGGAAGCGAAGTAGCGCAGGCGGCCCGCCTGCTTTTGTCGGAGTTGAACGATGAAAGTTGAAGGTTGAACGAATCACGCCCTGCCACCGCCCGTCGGCGGACTTGGCCTTTCAACTTTCAACCTAACCCTCCTTTCAACTTTTCCCGAAGCAGGCGGGTCGCCTGCGCTACTGCGATCTCGTTTCCGGTGTCCACATTCTATCGACGGGAAGCGATTTGGTTCCTTCGTTCGGCAGGTCTTCCGGGGGAAGGCCCGAGAGTTCCCGCTCGGCTTGGTACCAATGATCCTCATGGCGTCCATGTTCGGAGCCGGATTGTTGCCAAAGTTCATAGGCGCGCGCGGCAATCGCGTCCCGGTCAAGACGGTCGCTGGTTGACGACGCCGGAGAGGCGGGGGAGGGAGACGCTGTTTTCATGGGTTTGAGGCGCATCGGGTGCGGGCCTCCCGATGTAGTCCGTGGGGAAGAACGTTCGTTCCGGCTGCGCGCCTTAATCGCTTGCGCCGGTTTTTTCCTGTCTGTTCCTTCGAAACCTCGCGCGGCTATAGCTCAATTGGATAGAGCATCAGACTTCGAATCTGAGGGTTTAGGGTTCGATTCCCTATGGCCGCACCAGTTTACGGGGCAGGTTACTCGATGTAACGCAGGCATCCTGCCTGCTGAGGCCATGCCCGCGGCGCAGTCCGCCTCGACCGGGAACGACCTTCCACTTGCTTCGCCAAGGCCGGGGGTTCGTAGACGTTACGCTATCGCGGACTGAGCGAGGCAGGCAGGATGCCTGCGTTACACCCATCCCGCTGATCCGGTTTTCATTTCCAAATGCGGAAGTTGAAGGAGATTTTCTTCTTTTCGAGCAGGACGCGCCAATCGAGGAAGAGCAGCAGGCTGAGGATCAGGAGGCCGACGCCGATCGAAGCCGCGGATTTCCACGAGATCGCGCCATGCAGGATGTCGCCGGCCTGCTTCGAGGCAAAATGAACGGTGAAAATCATCGCCGCGTCGCTCGCGAACTTGCCGACGAAAAACGGCGGGATGACTTGGACCCAATTGATGCGCGCCATCCCTGCGGCGGTGAATAGCGCCGTGGTCGACAGGGGCAGCACCGAATAAACCAGGACGAAGAGCCAGTTCAGCCAGAGTTTCCGTCTCAGCCGCTTGCCGACGAACTCCAGCTCGGCGTGCTTCTTCGCCGACACCACGCGGCGCGAGAACTTCGGGATATAAACGCTGAGTATATAACGACCGAGGGTGGAGGCCGGCACGCCGACGGCCAGGGTGATCCACGGGTTGAGGTCAAACTTCACCAGCATGAACGCCATCAGGATCCACGCCGGCGGCCCGAAGAACGGGATCAGGTCGACGGCGAATGAGCCCAGGAAGACGAGGAGGTAGCTGACGACTGGGCTCATGTGCGCGCCTTAGGTCATGGAATTTTTTCAATCACGACCGTCAGCGTTTCAGGATCGCCTTCGTGGTTTCAAGGTCGACCGGCGCCGAGGTGTGCTCGTGGACGATTTTCCAGGTCCCGTTTTTCCGGCCCAGCGCCCATGTCAGTCGATTCTGCATGGCGCGCAAGGCTTGGCCCTCGGCCGATATGCTTTGGTAAGTGATGCTCGCATGGGCGACGGTGATTATGTCCCCCATGAAGGTTTGCACGTCCTGAAAAGTAACGACCACTCGCTCGGTGCCCAGCGATCCGAACCAACCCGCCACCATCCCGCGCCACGCGTTGATGCCCTCGTAAGACCATTTGCCCCACAGGTCGAAGACACAAACGTCTTGGTCATACAGGGCGATGAAAGCCTCCACGTCCTTCGCGAACACCGCGGCCTTGTAGGCATCGAACACCTGGATGATAGGTTTCTCCGAGGCCGTCATGAGCACTCGACATTGCGCGCCAGCCGCGGGCGATCAAGCGTCCCGTACGCAAGTTTCCAGACGGAGCGTGACGAGCCGCTCAGGGAAACCGCGCTGGGAGGGAAAAGCGCTGCATGAAGAAAAGGGCTGGCCTCTGCTTTCGCGATCTCCCAGATCACCTCGTCGTACCGGACCTCTCCTGTGAACATCGGAAAACAAACTCACTCCGCGGCCGCCGGCAGCACGCCGCGCATCCGCGTGGTCGACGCCGATGTCCACCACAACATCCGCGACAAATCCGACCTCTACCCGTACCTGTCGAACGTCGAGCGGGAGCGCCTCGTGGAATACGGCATGCCGCGCAATTCCAGTCTCTACCAGGCGAACGGCGGTTGGAAGGGCGCGCGGGCCGACACCTTCGACGCCGGCGAAGACGTCGATCCCCGCTCCAACTTCGCGATGTTCCAGTCCAAGCTCCTCGATGCGCACGACATCGACCTCGCGATCCTCCAGGTCGAGTCCACGCCGGCCCTCGTCGCGCTGGCGGACGTCGATTATGGCGCCGCGCTGATCCGCGCGACCAACGACTGGTCGCTCGAGCACTGGGTCGCCCGCGACGCGCGCTACCGGCTGTCCCTCTCGATTCCGATGCACGACCCGGTCCTGGCCGTGAAGGAAATCAAACGCCTCGGCGGACACCCGGCGGTGGTTGCGGCCTATGCGATCTGCGGTTCCCCGCGGCTGTACGGGAAGCGCGAGTTCGATCCGATTTACGCGGCATGCGCCGCCCACGGCTGCAGGATTTCCCTCGTACTACGCGGAGACCTACTTGATCCGCCCGCAATTTTATCAAGCGCACCTCTCCAGTTTCCTGTTCGAAGGGACGTTCGAGAAATTTCCCCAGCTAAAAATGGTGTTCTGCGAATCGGGCTTCGGCTGGGTGCCCTCGTTTCGCTGGCGCGCGGACATGGCGTGGAAGGAACTCCGCTCGCAGACCCCGTGGGTCAAGCGGCTCCCGAGCGAGTACATCGCAGAACACATTCGGTTCACCACCCAGCCCTTTGAAGAAAGCGAGCCCACCACCGCCGTGGACGATATTGTCCGCTGGATGGACGGAACTAGGACCCTGCTGTACTCGAGCGATTTTCCGCATTGGGACTTTGATCCGCCCGGGGCCATCCCCGCGCGCTTTGATCCGGTCCTGCGCCGACGAATCCTCGCGGAGAACGCGCTCGCCACGTACCCGAAGCTCGCGGGCCTCGCGGGGACTTGAGAGCTGACCGCGATGCTGACGGCCCATCCTGTCTGCAAGGTCAGCGAACTCCCGCCGGGCTCGCGAAAAGTGATCGCGATCGGCGGACGCGAGATCGGGGTGTTCCGCCTGGCGGATGGACGTTTTTTCGCGCTGCGCAACCGCTGTCCGCACCGTGGCGCTCCGCTTTGCGCCGGGCGATTGATGGGCCTGATGACGGCCGAGAAACCCTACGAGCCCGTGCTGCAGCGCGAAGGGGAAATCCTCCGCTGCCCGTGGCACGGTTGGGAATTCGATCTCACCACCGGTCGGTCGGTCTTCATGCCGGAGGAGGTGCGGGTGAAAAGTTATCTCGTCGATGTCCAGGCCGACGGGCCCGAGCCCGCCGTGGAAAAATTCAATGTGACCGAGGATGACGGCAGAGTGGTAATTTGGGTGGAGCGTGTTGTCCCCAACGCGCTGATTGGCTCCGTCCACGTTTAAATGCGATCGGAGTCGCTCAGCGCGTTGGGACAACACGCTCCACCTTTCGGTGCGTTGCGGCTTTCCAGAGGCGCGGCCCTGCGCTTGACCTGCGCGGTCGTTCCCACCTTGAAAACGACTGCATGAGCCTGCCTTCCTTCAACCTGCCCCGTGGATACTCACGCGTCAGGGTCGTGAAAAGTTTCGATGAACTTGTGACGACCCGTTTCGGCGATGGCGTCAACGCCCTGTGCTGGGAGCGGACGTTGGCCGGCGATTTCAGCGAAGTCGTGGGGCAGCTCGGTGCGAGCGAGGAAATCGTCACCCTCGATGACGCGCGGCTTCGAGCGCTGTCCTTGGGTCCGGCGGGTAAGACGGCGGTGGAAATTCTCCTCGAGGATCAGGAGCGCCTGCGCGCGCTGGGCCTTGCTCCGGTGCTCGACTGCATTCCGCGCTATCCCCGCGACGAGGATGGGGGCGTCGTGCCCACCGATGTCTACTCGTTCCATGTCGACAGCGCCTCGGTCGAAACCGACACGTATCTCTGCAGTTATGCCGGGGCGGCCTCCGAAGGCCTGCGCAATGACGAGGCGCAGCGCTGCGTGGATCGGCCTGAAACCCGCGCCGAGCTTCTCAAGCATTTCGGCGGATCGGACAACGGCGAGTTTCGCGACCACCTGAAGGAAAACTGCTACGATCTCCACTACGTCCCGATTTCGGAGGCGCGGCCCTTTTCGTTTGGACTCGGAAATCTCTGGCGCATTGCCGTCGACTACCCCGGCAGTCCCGTGCCACCCTGCGTGCATCGCGCCCCTGAAACCCTGCGAGGACAGCCGCCGCGATTGCTGCTGATTAGTTAAGTCGTGCCGCGTTGCGGGCCGAAGTCGGAAATTCCGAAACCGTAACGCCGCGTCCCTGACCCGCGCCTCATTCCAGAAAGCGGACAGTTAACAACTTATGACTGCTCATGAGCAGTCACTCCCGATCGGTGAATTTGGGTGAAGATGAACGGTTAACAAACTCCGACTGGGATCCCCGGAGCTGCGCCAAAATCTCCTTAAATTTTTTGGACACCTTTCCTGGCGAATGGGGGTCCATGGGCCCGCATAGCCATGAAATTCCTAGGGACTCTTCTTATTCTCGGCGCGACCGCTGTCGCGGTTTGGTTTTCGCTCACGACGGTTACAGACTCGACGCTGTTGGCTGTCTGCCTAGTGGCGGTGTTTATGGGCGGCTTCCTGATCGTGCGGGAGCGCGCGACGGAGGTGTTTATCGCGGGTGTGGGCACGGCTAGAGCGATCGTGGAGCGCGTGACCGCTGACGCGCAGCAGGTTGCCGAAATCAAAAGCCGCAGCGAAGCCCAAGGCGCCACGATCACGATGATCGCCAAGGAAGCGGAGGATTCCAAGATCCTGTCCGAAACCGTTCGTGCAAAAAACAAGGAGGCCGATGAGAAACTCCGGACCGTCAACGAGACGTTGCAAAAGGCCCTGTCGTCGTTGCGCACGCTCGAGGCCACCTTGGAGGCGACCAACGAATATTTCAGTGAAGCGCAGTTAAACATGCTCGGAAATCCGAGCGCCGAAAATGAGCTGATTTCAACGTCGCCGATTTCGCAGCTTCTCGAGGGCACATACTCGGTGAATGGACATGCGTTCACCTTCAACACGGACCCGGAGGCCGAGAACAAATTTCGCGAGGCAGTCAGGAAATTCCCGAAATTTCCGTTCAGCTACTGGTATCTGGCCAGCACGCTCATCAAGAAAAACGATCCGCTTTGGAGAGGCTATGCGTTGCAGGCCGTGGCGATCCTGGAAAAGACCTCGTTGGTCCCCGGTCACCACGTGAATCACGACACGGCGCTGAAGCAGGCGAGGGCGGCGGTTGCACACTCGTAAGTAGCGCAGGCGGCCCGCCTGCTCCGGGAGATCGGATTCCTAATTCACCGCAACCAAATCCCAATCCATTTGAACAGAAGGCAACGAAGGTAACGAAGCGGTTCAGGTCGGCGTTATCGTTCGTGCCCTTTACGATTATATCTGGAGGGTTCGGAACCCACACGCCAAGGGCACGAGCGATTCCGCTGACTGGGGCCGCTTCGTTGCCTTCTGTTCAAATGGATTGGGGTTCGATCCTCCGGAGCAGGCGGGCCGCCTGCGCTACGCCCAAGCCGGCCATGGATGTTGGAGCTTGGACCTTTCCGTTCTCCGCGTTGCGCTCCTCTCTATCGCATGACTCCGCCGCCATCCCCCATTTTTCGCCCCTCGCGGGTTTTATTTCCGGACCGCGCCACCAACCTGATCGCAGCGGATGGCGCGCGGACGGACGGTCTCATTTCCGACCAGCCTTACGGCCACGCCAAATTCCCGGTCGGAGGTTGGCGCGCGCGCGAGCAGCAGATCGAATGGGAAATCGAGGTGCCGACCGGGGACACGTACGCCATCACGGTAGTGTTCCAGCATATTTCCCCGCGGCCGCTCGAGGTCCATGTCGTCGTGGCGGATCAAGACCTGCACGCGACCTCGGAATCGATCACCTACGATTTCCAATGGAAGCGCTTGGTGGTTTCGTCGGGAAAGCTGCTGCCGAAAGGGGTGCACCGAGTCGTGCTGCGCTTGGAGGCGGCCCAGCCCGACGAGGCGTTCGAGGCGAAAGTGCACGCGATTGAACTCATTCGTCCGCAAGTCGCGATGGCGTTGGACCAAGCCGCGCGCGAGATGCGGTCGCGCGCGGATCCGGCCTGGTTTCGAGAGGCGAGATTTGGGCTGTTCTTCCATTGGACGTCGGAGGTCTATCCGCGGCATGGTGCGCGCAAGCCGTATGCCGATGCGGTGCGGGATTTCGATGTCGATGCTTTTGCCGCGCAGGCGGCGCAGACCGGCGCGGGGTTCATCGTGCTGACGACGGCGCACGCCGAGATGTATTTCCCGGCGCCGCTGGCTTCGCTGGAAGCGATTCTTCCCGGACGCACGACCTCACGCGACCTGGTCGCGGAATTGATCGCGGCGTTGGGCCGGCATGGGCTCCGTTTATTTCTCTACTATCATTTGGGCTCGGTCTCGGATCCTTCATGGCTCGAGGCGAGTGGTTTTTGGGCGACGGACACCGCGCCTTTTTTTGAGCGGTGGGAACGAGTGATTGGGGAAATCGGGCAGCGTTACGGCGCCGGGCTGGGGGGCTGGTGGTTCGATGACGGCTTAGTGAACTATTACTATCGCAGCCCAGACTGGGAACGCCTCGCGCGCGCGGCGAAGTCGGGCAATCCCGCGCGGCTGATTACCTTCAACCCGTGGCAGTTCATGCAACCGAGCCCGTTTGCGGATTACTATGCCGGCGAAATGAATGTCGACCCGTCGGTCGGCGGGTGTCTTGCGCCGGAGGATAACGGCATCATCCACGCGGGCGTTTACCGAGAATTGCAGGCGAGCACGGCCGATGTGGCGGAGGGCGACTGGCATCATTGGGTGCACAACACGCCGGACCAGGAGATCGTCGCGCCGCGGTGGACTCCGGCGGAGCTGGCCGAGCTCCTGCGGCGAAACCGGGCTTTCCACAACGTACCGATCTTCAACCTCGAGCTTTACCAGGATGGCCGCTGTTCCCCCAAGACGCTCGAGATGTTCATCGGGGCCAAGGCGTTAGGCTGAGCGCACCGCGACCACGACACCTGCGTTTTCTAACCACGAATGAACCCGAATCGGAATTGATACGTCGCAACTCGAGGGAAAAGGATCGGCCAAAATCCCTGCCCGGGGAATTTTTGAATCTTTCTTTGAATCTTTTGAACGTTTCGACGATCGGCGCATCTACCTCTGTGTAGTCAACATCGTCCTGGTAAGACGGTGAATGTTTGTAGTTCTTACGGTTTGCTTGGTGTTAGGTCATGAAAGCCGCCTCGTGAGAGGCGGCTTTTGCCTTTTGTAGCGCAGGCGGCCCGCCTGCCTGGAGGATCGAGGATCTTTATTCCGGCCTCCAATGCCCGGAGCAGGCGGGCCGCCGGCGCTACTTTGCCTCGGTGGTGAACTCGATCACTGCACTCTCGATCGCTCGCCGCAAGGGCGAGGCGAAGCCGGTGGTCATGAGTTCATCGCCGCCGACCACGCGATCCTCGATCGCCAGGCGGGATTTTTCCCCGCGTGGAAGGTTGAGTTCGTGTGCGCGGTACAGCCGGGTGGGATCGAGGCCGCGCAGTTTCACCGGCCCCATCGCGGTTTCGCGCAGTTGATAAAGGAAAACCAACGCCCGCGTGCGATCCTCCGCGATGTAACTGAGCACGGCCCGTTTGTTGTCGTAGGGAGATTCCAGCCGGTAAAGGTCGCCATGCTGCACCAGGTCGCGAACGTGTTCACGATAGACGCGCACACCCTGCTTCAGCGCGACATGATCGTCCTCGGACATTTTCGCGACGTCGCGGTCAATGCCGAGGGCGCCCGTGAACGCCACGTCGATGCTGAACTTCATGGGACGATGCCCCATGCTCGTGATGTGGGACGACAGCGCCCAGGCGGGGAAAAGGTGGCTGTAGCCCCACTGAATATAAATCCGCTGCAACGGGTCCGTGCTGTCGCTGGGCCAGAAGGAGTGGAAATATTTGAGCGCCGCGTAGTCGACCCGTCCGCCTCCGCCCGCGCAGAGCATCGCGGTCACGTTGGGATATTTCTCCTTCATCCGCTGCATGATTTCGTAGAGCGCCCGCTGGTAATCGACGGGAAGGTGCTGCTGTTCGTCGGCGGGGAGAAACGAGGAGCCGGGCTGGGGCGCGACGCGATTGGCGTCCCATTTCAGGTAGGTGATGCCGGGATTTTCACCGAGCACGCGATCGATCGCCTTCCACACGTAGTCGCGTGTCTCCGGGCGCGTGAGGTCGAGGAGGAGCTGGGTGTTCGGCGCCTGGAGTTCCCGGTGAGGCTGGCGCATGATCCAGTCAGGATGATCGCGATAGAGTTTGCTGCCGAGGTGCACGCTTTCCGGCTCCATCCAGATGCCGAAGCCGAATCCGCGCTGGTGCGCTTGGTCCGCGAGGAACGAGAGCCCGTGCGGCAGGATCCTGGGATTGGTCTGCCAGTCGCCCAAGCCGATGCGCTCATGATTTTTCGGGTCCTTGTCGCTGAACCACCCGTCGTCGAGGAGGAAGAGGTCAATGCCCAGGTCGCGGGCCCCGTCGAAGAGCGCGAGCAGCTTGGTTTCGTTGAAATCGAAGAACGTGGTTTCCCAGTTGTTGAGGAGGACCGGGCGGGGCTTGTCACCGTCGCGAATCCCGTAGCGCCGCGCCCAGCGGTGGAAATTCCGGCTGACCTGGCCCTTGCCTGCGGCACTCCACGACCAGAGCATGGCGGGGGTGACGAAGGTTTTTCCCGGCTGCAAGCGGCGCTCGGCGCCCAAGGGGCTGATGCCGGCGAGCACGCGGAGGCGGGCATCGGAATCGACGTCGAAACCGAAGGAAAAATTGCCGGACCAAGCCAGCGTGCCGCCGATCACCTCGCCGGTTTCCTCCTGGGCCGGTCCATCGAGCGAAAGCATGAAGGAAGGATTGCGATTGAGGTGCGCGCGCACCGTGAGCTTGGAATCGAGGATCTTGAGTCCCGGCGCGAGTCGTTCCTCGACCAGTTCGCCCTCGCGGAGGACGTCGCCGTAAAATTGGGAAACCCAGTAAGACGACGCTTGGAATTTCGGCGCGGCCGAGGCGAAGCGGCCCAGGGTGACGGGGGCGGATTCGCGGTTGGAAATCTCGGTCCACTGTTCGATGACATCCTCCGCCGCGTAAGTCCGAAAACAGAGGTCGACGAAAAAATCGTAGTAGCGATCGCGCAGGTGAATCCGCGTGACGCTGACGTTGGCGCTTTCGGCGGAGGACTCGTGCGCCACGTAGCGGAGTTCGGTCGAAGTGTTGCCATCGGCATGGACCACCTGCAGCGCCGGCTCGAGCAGGTACCCGCTTCCGTAGCACGGGAGAGCTTCCTCGTAACGAGTGGAATCAGGCAGGGATTTTCCCGGCGTCACGGGAATTCGACCGAACGAGCGTTGATAGAGGACTCCGGTCTGGTCCGCAAAAAAAACGAGCGCGGACCGGTGCGTGGTGATCGCGATGAATTTCCCCGACGAGGGCGTCGCCTCCGCCGCGCCAAGTCGGACCAGCAGCCCGAGGAAGGGGGCAATCAGCCACGCGCCTCTCGCGCATCGCCGCATAGACCGGAAAGGATACCAGTGCATCCGGAAGTTTAGCCAAGCCGCGCGCGAAGCCGCCACCGAAAAGAATTCGGAGGATTGGCCGCAAAAAAGCGCAAGTTTCCAAGGCTTCGAATCGAAGCTTCCGCGCGCTTATGAGCGCTCCCAAATCTCCTTCGCAGCCTCGGAAAAATTTGCGCTTCTTTGCGGCTAAAATTCCGAACGCCTATCCGGGAGTTTAATCCTTGGCTCATCACTTCAGTGTCACATGCGCGCCAGGCGCATGAAAGGAAGGCCAAGAATTCGGAGGATTGGCCGCAAAAAAGCGCAAGTTTCCGGGGCTTCGAATCGAAACTTCCGCGCGCTTATGAGCGCTCCCAAATCTCCTTCGCAGCCCCGGAAAATTTGCGCTTCTTTGCGGCCAATCCTCCGAATTATTGATGCAGGTACCGGATCCCGATTCGCGTTCAGGTCCGTTCGCGGTTAAAAAACTGCGCCGGCCGGAGACAAAGACCGGTGCGGCTACGCGCGGCGGCGGCGCCAGCGGTGCAGGGCGAGGCAACCCAGGCCCAAGGCGGAGAGCGCGAGCGTGGAGGGCTCGGGCACGGGGGTGAAGTTCAGCACGAGGGTGTTGCCCACTTGGGAGAGGAAGAAGTTGCCGCTGCCGAAGCTGTTGGTGAAACCCGTCGTCACGATCGAGAAATCGTTCGCGGCGAAATTCGTGATTCCGCTCGAGGACGTCGCGATCGTCCAGGCGTAGGGATTGCTGGCGGAAAAATCCGCGACGTTCCCGGCGACGCCGCTGCCATTGAGCGAAAACACGTTGATCGTAAACTGGGAGCCGCTGGTCGCGGTGATGTCGAGCACCGCTCCCGAAACGCTGATCAGATCATACCCCGTGCCGGCCGGCCCGGCGGCAACTTGCACTTGGAAATCCAACACGCCGCCCGGCGCCAGCGTGAGGCCACTGGAAAATGCGAGCGTCCCGGGTGAATTGCCGGGAGCGATATGGATATTCGTACCCGCGATGACCGGGATGCCAAAGGTGCCGGAACCCGCGAGCGTGCCGCCGCTCCCCCCGAAAACGAGCGGGTTGGTGAACGTGATCCCGCTGCTCACCTCGATCGTTCCGCCGTCGAGTGTCACCGTGCTGGACCCAAAGGATCCGTTGTTGCTGGCGACCAGTGTGCCGCCGTTGACCGTGGTGCCGCCGGTATAGGTGTTGGCGCCGGTGAGGACGTTGTAGCCGGCAGTGTTGGTCACCTGGGTCGAACCGGAAATCGTCGGGGACGGGCCGCCCGCCGTGCCGTCCTTCGTCAGGTAATAGGGAAACACCGAAGTGGCGGTGGTGTTGAACTGCACCGTGCCGAGGCCGCTGCCGGTGGTGATGCCGGACGAATTGAAAATGCCGCCCTGGGCGGCGGGCCCGACAGAGGTGGCGCCGATGTTCAGCGTGCCGATGCCGCTCGACTGGCTGCCCAAGGTCGTGAGGCCTGACCCACTGTTGATGTTGACGGAGCTATTGTGGGAAAGCGTGAAGGACCCGAGGCCGAATTCGCCCACGAACAAACTGTTGTTATTTGTCCAAAAACTGCCGGATCCGTCGACGAGGACTGAGCCCGAAGTGCCGACCGACACGCCAATGTGGCCGATGACGCTCGAAATCGCACCGCCCGTGAGATTGACGAAGCCTGTGCCGAGGTCGCCGACGTAGAGATCGGAGGAGTTGATCCATGAACCGGAACTGATGTTGACGGTGCCGGTGCTGCCGGTTTGGCCGCCCACATAGCTGTACTGGCTCAGGAGCGCACCGCCGTTGCTGACGGAAACGGTCCCGGTGCCGCCGCTGCCGACAAACAGATTCGACCCGGTGACCCATGTGCTGCTGCTGCCATCGACAATGACCGCGCCGGTGCTCCCCGCGTTAAAACCCACGAAACTGTTGCGATCAGTCACGATCCCGCCGTTTTGGATTTTGAGGGTGCCGTTGTTTCCGCTCGCGCTACCGACCAGCATATCGGCGGAACTGTGCGTAACCGAACCACCGTCGATTTTGAGGGTGCCGAATGAAATGATCGTTCCGCCTGTGTAGGAGTTGGCTCCGAAAAGGACGTTATAACCACCGGTGTTAATTAACGTCGTCGAGCCGGTGATGAACAGGGGCGTGCCGCCGGAAGTGCCGTTCTTGGTCAGGAAATACGGGCTAACCGAAGTCGCGGTGGTATTGAACTGAACCGTGCCGCTGCCGGCTCCGGTCGAGATCGAAGCGACGTTGAGGATGCCGCCTGCGGCTGCGGGGCCGGCGGAAGTCGCGCCGATGTTCAACGTGCCGATGCCCGAGGAGTTGACGCCGAGCGAAATGACGCCGCTGCCGCTGGCAACGATGATGGTTCCGCTATTGCTCACGGTGAGATTGCCGATGCCAGATGTCCCCACGTTCAAAGTGCCGGCGTTCGCCCATGAACTGCCGGCTCCATCGACCGTAGCCGTGCCGGTGCTGCTGCTATTATAGGCAATGTAGCTGTTGGGGTTATTGACCAGCACCGTGCCGCCGCTGGTAATCGTCAGGGTGGCGTTGCCGGAGTAGCCCACGTCGAGGCCTTGCGAATTGGTCCACACGCTGCCCGCGCCCGTGACTGAAACCAGGCCGGTGCTGCCGCTAGATTGGCCGATGACGCCGAAATAATCGTAGACGTTGCCGGTGTTCGAAATGGTGAGCGCACCGTTGTCGCCGCCAACGTCGCCGATCGTGACGTCGCCAGAGGTCCCATGATTGATGGTGCCGCCGCTCACGATGACGGTGCCGAAATTAATGGCCGAGCTGTTGGTGAAGCCGAATCCGCCGTTGTAGTTGAAGGTATTCGCACCGGTGAGGATCAGGATGCCGGCGCCGGTTTTGACGAAATGGCCGTTGCCGCTGATAATTCCATCCATCTGGAGGATGGTTGAGCCAGCGACGTTGAAAATGTGGTTTCCGGCGGCGAGGACGACGTTGAGCCCATTGGAAAAATCCACGCTGTTGCCGGCGGTCAGCGTGACATTGCCGTTGAGCGTGAGCACGGGGGTGGTGCCGGTGCCGTTGATCAGATAAAACGGTCGCGAAGCGGAAAATGTCAGGTCGGAGAACGACGAAGTCGGGAAGAGGATGTTCGTCTGCAGGCCGGCGGCGCCGAAGGTGAGGGTTTCGGATCCTGAGCCGGTGGGCGCGGGGCCGCCCCAATTGAAGGGATCCTGAATGTCGCCGGAGATCAGGCTTGCTCCGGTCCAGACGAATTGGGCGGACAATTTTGAGCCTAGGAGAAGCAGGCCGACGACTAGCGCCCGCGAAAAGGTCGATCTCATTGTCACGCGAGAAGATACGGACCTAATTGGATAGCGACAGCAAACGCATGGGAACGACGAAACAGGACCGCGCGTTAAACGCGGAGGAAGGGAAGAAAAGCTCCAAACTCCAACGTCCAAGCTCCGATGAATCTATCAGGACATCCGATCCATCCTTCAATCCGCGAAATTTCAAAAGACAGGATCCAACCGCGCGTTGGGGACAACACGCTCTACCCAAACCAGCTGACCACTCGTCTTGGCTGATTCCCATTCATCCGGATGAGCGAGAATCAGCGAAGATCAGCGGTTAAACTTCCGGAGCTCGGACGGACGCTCGAGGCTTCATGGGAGTTTGGATGTTGGAGCTTCGCTTCCTCCCACTGCGGCACGGTAATGCTGGGGTAATCGGTGTTTTGTTATTCTCTAAAATGATTTCGCGGCGTGCCTGGGGCTTTATCTGCCTCTGTATCCTTAATTTTCCTTTGCTTGGCTTGGCGGCGCCCGAAAACGATCCGCTCCTCGCGAATAATCCGCAGCGCGACGCCAGCAAGGGCGTTACGGCCGATGACGTCCTGAAAATGTCCAAATTTGAAGTGACGGCCAAGCCGGACGTCCAACTCAACGCGATCGACCGCAAGGTCTACAACGTCGGCAAGGAGATCCAAAGCGCCGCGGGTTCAGCGAGCGACCTGCTGCAGAACGTGCCGTCGGTCGATGTCGACATCGACGGCAACATCAGCCTTCGCGGCTCCGACAATGTGTTGATCCTCATCGACGGCCGTTCCTCGGCCCTCATGGGAAAAAATCGCGCCGAAATCCTCGCGCAGTTCCCTGCTGACTCCATCGACCGGATCGAGGTGATCACCAATCCCTCCGCCAAATACAAGCCGGATGGAACTGCCGGGATCATCAACATCGTCCTGAAGCAGAAACATACTGCCGGGACGTCCGGCACAGTGACTTTCAACGTGGGCAACGAGGATCGGTACAACTCCTCGGTTTCCCTCAACTACCATCCCGGTGCCTTGAATTTTTTCGGCAACCTCTCCGTCCGACAGGACGATCGTCCCCGCACCGCCGCCGACATACGAACGATCACGGATGCGGTCACCGGCGCCAAGATTCATGCCGAGAAGTACACCGTGGAGGAATCCCGGCCCCTGTCGGAAATCGTCCGCCTTGGCTTCGACACCTCGGCGAACCCCAACAACCAGTTCGGGATGGTCGCCAATTACAATCACCGCACGGCCGAGCGGCGGGCGGTGGATCACAACCGCGTCACGGACTCCGTTGGCAATGTCACGAGTGAGTACGATCGCGTGCGATTCGATCCCGAATCCGAGCGCAGCATCGAGGGCTCGGCGACTTTCCTGCACCGTTTTTCGGCGCCGGGCCACGAGCTCAACCTCGAATACAAGGCTTCCAACAAGCGGGACCTCGAACCCGATCATTACACCAACCTCTACCGCAGTCCGGCCCAGGGGCCGACATTCGACAACGTGATCATCCGCGACATCGAGGACAGCCGCGAAGCGATCATCGGCTACGTTCGTCCGCTGGCGGATAATTCCACGCTCGAGGCCGGGTATGATTACAGCGACGAGAGCCGCGATTCGGACATCTTCAACGAGTCGTTCGATCCCGTCTCGGCGAGGTGGGTGGGGGACCCGGCTAAATCAAATCGTTTTATCCTGGATCGAACGATCCACGCCTTTTACGCGACTTACACGCACAGCTTCGGCAATTTTGCCCTCCTCGCGGGAGTGCGGCCGGAATTTGAGCGGGTTAGCTCGAAGCTCGTGACGCTTGGCCAAGTCGTGCCCAACAATTCGGCCAAGGTTTTTCCGAGCCTGCACCTGACCTATCGCCTGGATGATCGGCAGGAGCTGCAGTGGAATTATAGCCACCGCGTGCATCGGCCGGATTCCGATGACCTCAACCCGTTTCCGGAGTACCTCGACCCCTTCACGCTGCGGACCGGCAATCCGCGTTTGCTGCCCGAGGATATTCACTCGATCGAAACCGGCTATGGCTATCGGGAGGACGCGACCAGTTTCACCGCGACCGCATACTACCGGTACACCTATCACGGGTTCACCAATTTCACGTCGGACCTCGGCAACGGCGTCCTGCTGACGACCCACGAAAATCTCGCCGTCAACCGCGCCACGGGTGTCGAGTTTACGGCCAACCGGGACCTCGGGAAAACGATCACGCTGACCGCGAGCACGAACACATTTTTCAACACAATCGATGCGTCGAACCTGGGATTTGTGGCGAGCAAGTCCACCGTATCGTGGATCGCGAAGGCTGGCGTCACCACGCGCCTCGGCGCGTCGACCCAGCTTCAGCTCAACGGAAATTACGCCTCGGCGCGCGTGACTCCGCAGGGTGAGCGGCGTCCGTCGTACGTGGCCAATATCGGGGTCCGCCGGGAATTCCTGAACAAGAAAGCGGCGCTCGTCCTGACGGTGTCGGATGTTTTCAACACCCTCAAACAGGAGATGACCGTCAACACCCCGCTGCTGGTGGAAACGACCACCCGGAAGCGCAGCGCGCGTATTATCTACCTGGGGTTGAGCTATAATTTTGGTGGGCCGAACAAGAAGTCGAAGGAAGACACGTTGAAATTCGACGAGTCGCTTTAAGCTTCGGCCAGGTGACGAAGTCACGAGGTGGAGCGACTTCTCCGCAAGGCGCTGCAAGGCCCTGACCCCGTCGAACGGGTTTTGGCTCCGTCGAGGTTTAAGTGCGGACGGAGTCGCTCAACGCGTTCCACCCGCGGCGGGTTTGGCCGCCTCGGTTGTCATGTTCTAAATCGCGCCGGAAAAAGCGTTGTCTCCCCGGCCTGAAAACCTGTCCCATCGTTTGTTCCTGCTTTGGCGTAATCCCCTCCCATACCCCGGCATGCCTCCGTTTCGTCTCCTTCGTTTCGCTCCCGTTTTCGCTGTCGTGCTGGGTGCGATTGGGCTCGTTTCTGCCGCACGCGCGCAGATCGCGTTGACGAAGGTGACGACTGCCAGCGTCGCCGACGGCACGCTTTCGCCCGGCGACACTTTGACCGTGAACTTCCAGCTGGCGACCGGCAGCAGCCCAGCCGTGAAAGTTGAGTTCGCGTTCAACGAGGGTTTGGTCGCCAGCACCAACGTGCCCAGCGCAGGGGTTGCGACCGGCAGCATCACTAACGCCACGACCAACGGCGTCTACACGCTTCAGTTCATCCGCGTCTACGACGCCTATGGCCGCATGATTAGCTCTGCGAGCTACGGCATCGACACGATCAACTATGCAAGCGGCGGCGAATACCTGATGGGACCCCCCGTCTTGGGCGTTGTGGCCGCTTCTGGGTCCACCCCCGATTACGCGACGACCAAATTCACGGTTTCTAATTCTCCTGCGGCGTTCAATCAAAGCCCCCGACTCTCCGCCGTCGCGCGCACGAGCGGATCCATTCTTTCGGCGGGTTCGCCCATTGTCTTCCAAGCCACTGCGGCGCCGACCTCGTCCCCGATCGTCCGCGGCACCATCCGCCTGAAAAGGGGAGAAGAAGATGATGTCGTCACCAACTTCGTTTGGAATTCCGGCACGATCACAATTCCCACCACGACCGATTGGGTGAACGGTGACTATCACATCGCTTCGCTCTTCGTTTGGGACCAGGTCCAGGAGGGGTTTTACCAGCACGACGACGGATCGAACCTGCTCACCGATGCGCAAAACTTCAGGCTGAGTGGCGGCGCGGCGAATGCCGTTTACCCGGTACTGACAAATCTCACCGCCACCGGCGGAACCTCGCTCAGCGCCGGCCAGGCGCGCGGGCTTAATTTTACCGCGACCAGCGGAAATAATCCGCTCTCGTCCATCATCGCCGAGTATCAGGATGCGACCGGTTTCATCGTCAATCGCAGCATCACCAACACCAACGCCGGCACGATCACGTTCACCACGGCGGGCGATTGGGTGAATGGGCCCTACGTGCTGAAAACCGTCACGCTCACCGACACCGCCGGGCGGCAGACGATCTATTCCCGCAACCAAGGCTGGGTTAACGCGCCCGGCGGTTCGGGCGGCACCCACACGTTTGATTTCTCCACGCTCGATTTCAGTGTCACCAGCGGGATCGCGTCGCCCCCCTATTTTGGCACGCAGCCAAAGGACGCCACCGTTAATCCGCTGCAGGATGCTTTGCTTTTCTGCTCGGTCGTTTCGCCTCCCGGCTATCCGCTCACCTACCAATGGTATATCGGCCACACCGGCGACACGAGCAAGCCGACCGGGACCAACGACTCCCGCTTCCGGGCCACCCAGCTCTCCTCGACGACATCGTTTTGGGTCCGTGCCACCACGCTGGCAGGCTCCGTCGACAGCGTCACCGCCACGGTTACGATGAACTACCCGTCGAACATCCCGAAAATCTATGCGATGCCGCTGGCTACTTCCCAGCACGTCGGCGCCAAGGTTTTTGCCGAGGTGTACGCGATCGGGCCCGCGCCATTGAGTTATCAATGGTACAAGGATGGCTCTCCCGTGGCCGGCGCTACTTTGTCGCGCATCACGTTCGAGCATATCGCGCTGTCGGATAATGCGACGTACACGGTCACGATCACGAATTCCTTCGGCTCGGTCACATCGGAACCCGTGAAGCTAACCGCCACGGATCTGCCGGCCATCACCACGCAGCCCGTCGCGAAAACCGTGAACTACGGCGATTCCGTGACCTTCACCGTCGCCGCCACCGGCGGAAATCTGGAGTACCTCTGGCGCATCAATGATACGTTTTTCCCCAATGCCGTCGGCAGCTACACCCCGACGTTCACCATTCCGAGTGTCGATGGTTCTCATGCGGGATTGGTGACGGTCTACGTCCATAACGTCGAAGGAAACGTCACCAGCATACCGGTCGCCCTCACCGTAGTAGGTGGCCCGAAGCCAATGTTCGACCTGAACAGCACTGCTTACGGCACCATCGGTTTCCCGCTTACGCTGCCTGTAAGTGTCACGCCCAACGTGACGCTACTGACAGCGACGGGCCTGCCCGCCGGGCTCGCGCTCAACGCCTCCAACGAAATCCAAGGCACGCCGACCATCGCAGGGACTTATGCGGTCACGCTCAGCGCGACCAATGCCGGGGGCACCACCACTTTTCCCCTGACTTTGATCATCACCTCAGGTCCCTTCCCGCCGATTTTCACTCTGCAGCCGGTTTCGCAGACGGTCGCGCTCCACGGCGACATCTCCTTCACTGCGGCGGCGACCGGCACTACTGGCATCACGCGCTACCAGTGGAATTTCAACGGCCAGCCGATTCTTGACGGCCACTATGGAACCTACACGGTTTATGATGCGTCGCTCGCCGATGCTGGTGATTACGCGATGGATGCCACCGCTGTGCTCGGCACGACGCGCAGTAACGTTGCTCATCTTACGATCGATACCGCGCATTCGGCGCCTTATCTCATCGGCGACCAGTCGCTCTACCTGGTGAACATCCTCGCGAGCGCGGGCGACACGGTGACCCTCGGCGCCAACGTCGGCGGCACCCCGCCACTCACGTATCAATGGGTCAAGGCCTTTGCCGACCTGCCGGGCGCCAATCGCGTGACGCTCGCGGTCACGGACATTCCACCGGCCGGAACCCCCAGGCTATATGAGCTGAAAGTCTCGAATGCCTACGGCTCGAAAAAGTTTTCAATGGGGTCCGTGACGAGAAGCGACGCGCCGAAGATTTCACCGGCCACACAGAGCATCACCGCCGGGCAGAATGCGACCCTCACTGTTACCTCCCCGCTGCCTGGATCGACCTACCAATGGTATCGAGGGACGGTGGGCGACAGTTCGCAGCGGATCGAGGGCGCGACCTCGGCCAGCCTGACGGTCACGAACCTGCAGGCGTCGACGAATTATTGGGTCGTCATCAAACCCACCGCCAATGTCTACGCCATGGGCGCGGAGGTCATCGTGACGGGCAACGCCTCCGGCATCACGATTTCGAGCCAACCTCCATCGCAGTCGGTCATAGTTGGCGGCGCGGCGAGCTTCTCGGTCACGGCGAGCGGAAGCTCATCGCTCACTTATCAATGGCGGCGCAATGGTTCGCCGATCGCGGGGCAAACCGGGAGCACGCTGACGCTGAACGGGGTCGCGCTGTCCGACTCGGGCGAGACTTTCGATGTCGTCGTGACCAGTACCACGGGATCGGTCACGAGCTCGTCGGCGACGTTGACAGTGACCTCTCTGCCTTCGGCGGCCGGGGAGGAAGTTTTTTTCGGCAGCATTTCCGGTGGCGGGCAATTCGCGCTCTATGATCGCGGGAACGGCGCAGGCGTGATCATCGGCACGCTGCCCGCGGGCCGTGGCAGTTTCGTGGCGGCGTTCACGATAACGAGCGACGGCAGTTTCAGCGTTTCGCTGCCGACGGCCAGCGCTGGCACGGCGTTGCCCGCGAAGACGGGCGGCTCACCGATCAAAGGCTCGGCCACGCTGACACTGAGCGGCCAGATTTCCGGTGGTTTGATGAGCGGAGCCATTGCGTCGACGGGCGACGCCTTCTCGGCTTCGATTCAGTCGAGCGGCAGCACCGCGGCGATCGCGGGTTTCTATGCAGCGCCCCTGCTCAATTCGACCAGCGGGAGCGTGCTGTATTTTATCGTCGGAACGTCGGGCGTGGTGATGGGCGGCACGGTGACCGGCAGCACCACGCAAGTGGCGACAGGCACGATTGCCGGCGGCGGACAGTTCAACCTTTCCTTCGGCTCGGGCAATGCGGTGGCCGGGACGATCAATGCGGGCACGGGCGGAATCACCGGGCAGGTGACGACCAACGGCGGCGTGTCGGGCAGCATCGGGGGCCTTTCGGCCGGCGTGGTGCGGACGGATCGGCTGGTCAATCTTTCCACGCGCGGTTTGGTGGGCGACGGCGAGAAGGCCATGTTCGCGGGCTTCGTGATTTCGGGCGCGCAGCCGAAGAGCGTGCTGATTCGCGCGACGGGACCGACCTTGGCGGATTACGGCCTGGCGGGGATCGTGGACAACCCGGTGCTGAAAATTTTTCGCGGCACCACCGAGATCCTGGGGAACGACGACTGGGAGACATTCTCGGATGTGGCCCAGCTCAGCAGCACGGTGACGCGCGTCGGCGCGTTCGCGCAGAAGGCCGGAAGCAAGGATGCCGCGCTCACTGCGACGCTGGCGCCAGGGGTTTATAGCGCACAGGTCACGCGTGCCGCGGGCTCGTCGATCGGAGTCGCGTTGGTGGAGATTTACGATGCCGCCGTCAGTCCCGGGTCGGAGGAGCAGAAGGTGATCAACATCTCGACGCGGGGCGAAGTCGGCACCGGCGAACGCATGATGTTCGCTGGGTTTGTGGTTTCCGGCAACAGCCCGAAGAAAGTCCTGATCCGCGCTGTCGGCCCGACGCTGGCAAACTACGGCGTCGGCAACCTGCTCTTGAATCCGCAAGTGAAACTTTATCAGGGCGACACGGTGGTCGCGACGAACGACAACTGGGAGGACGCGGGGAATGCTGGCGTAATTTCCACCGCCGCGGCGCAGGTGGGCGGATTTCCGTTGGTCCCCGGCAGCAAGGATGCCGCGTTGCTCCTGACGCTCGCACCCGGCTTGTACTCCGCACAAGTTTCAGGTGTGGATGCGACAACCGGCATCGTCCTGCTCGAAGTCTACGAGGTCCCGTGAGCCCGGAAGAAATCCATTTGGGCACCACGAAATACACTAAACACACGAAAAAAGACCTTCTGATCAAAGGGCAATGCGTTCGTATTCGATTCGTGGGAAGTGTCCGAAATTAACCAACAAGCCCAGGCGATGACCGGTAGCCCGGAAATAGTTGTGAACCTGTGCCCGATGTTCGTCGGTTAGTGCCGAAACCGCTTTGAGCTCGAGCACGATTTTGCCGAAGCAAACAAAATCCGGAGAGTAGGTCTGCTTCAAAGGACGTCCTTTGTAGCTCAAGGATAGAATTGGTTTCGGCACGCAATCGACTTCGCGATCGCCGAATTCCATTTCCAAACATTCTTGGAAAACCGCTTCGAGAAACCCGCAGCCCTTTTCCTTATACACCTCAATACACGCGCCCATGATTTGGTAGGATTCGTCGGGATATAATAAGTTGTTCATGCCGTCGATTTGGTCGCGCGCGCGGATGTCTTGACCATCATCAACTTGGCCAAACTAGAGAAGCTAGGCGTTAACAAATGAATCCAAGGAGTGCTCCGGGTTTTTTTTGTGTGTTTCGTGTATTTCGTGGTGCGTAATTCCGGAGATGATCGTGGAGGTCGGATTTGCGGTGCGCCGTCGCCTGTGCTTGGATGGGCGGCATGGCACGATCTGATAAGAAGGACGGCAAGCCGGCGGGGAAAACGCCCGAACCCAAGGCCACGGAGCAGGACCTGGAAACGTTTTCGGCCGCGGATCTCGAGACGCTCTCCGCCCTGCAGCTCTGCGACCTGATCCAGCTGCGGCTGCGCTACGCCGGCGCCGATGGCCTCGATGTCGGGCTCCTCCGCAATCGCGTCGCCCAGATGGAGGAAATCCAGGACGAAGCCCGCACCGCCATCGAAAAACTTTCCACCGCCGTCGAGAAACTCCGCGCGCCCGCCCTGCGGCTCGGCACGCTGATCCATCGGATCGGCGAGGACCGCGGCCTCGTCTGCGTCGGTGGCACCGATTATGTCTGCAACGTCGACCCCGAGCTCCCGGAGGCCGCGCTCGAGATCGGCGCGCGCGTGCTGCTCAACGAGGCGTTCGCCGTCACGGATTCCTTCGGGCTCGATAAGAGCGGGCCGGTGACGAAGGTCGCCGAAGTCCTCGCCGATGGCCGCCTGCGCGTGGGATCGGAAGGCGGCCTGTCCGACACGATTGTCGGCCGCGCCACCGCGGTCGCGAAGGAAAAGATCAAGGTCGGCACCGAGGTCCGCCTCGATGCGAACCAGAAAGTTGCGGTGGAAATCATCGGCATGGGCAAACGGCTCGACCGCACGCTCACTCACGTCGAGGAACTCCCGTGGAGCGCGATCGGCGGCCAGGAAGAGGCGGTGCGCGCGATCCGGGACTCGATCGAATTGCCCCTGCTGCACGCGGACCTCTTCAAGCGTTTCAAGCACAGCGTCCCGAAGGGTTTCCTGCTGCATGGACCGCCCGGTTGCGGCAAGACCCTGCTCGGCCGCGCCACCGCGCACAATCTCCGCCTCCAACTGCGCGATGCCACCGGCGTCGATCGCCCGGAATTTTTCCTGAGCGTGAAGGGCCCGGAGATCCTGAACATGTGGCTCGGCGAATCCGAGCGGCAGGTGCGCGACCTGTTCACCCAGTGCCGCGAGAAGGCGGCTGAAGGACACCTTGCCTTCCTCTTCATCGATGAAGCCGAGTCCATCCTCGGCACCCGCCACGCCCCGCGGGGAGGCTCCAATATCCTGTCCACCCTCGTCCCGATGTTCTGCACGGAGATGGACGGCCTGCAGCCGCTGCAGAACGTGGTCGTTATCCTCGCCTCGAATCGCGCGGACCTGATCGACCCGGCCATCCTGCGCCCCGGCCGCATCGATCGGAAAATCCGCGTGCGCCGGCCCGACGAGGCGGCCGCCCGCGAAATCTATGGGATTTACCTGGCCGAGGATCTTCCCCTCGCGGAGCCGCGCGCGGACCTGATCACGGCGGTGTCAACGGCCCACTACGCGAAAACGGAGGAGAATCGTTTCCTCGAGGTGAGCTACCGCAGCGGACGGCAGGAGTATCTTTTCCGCGGCGACCTCGCGAGCGGCGCGATCATCGCGGCCATCGTCGAACGCGCGAAGGAGTATGCGATCGTGCGGTCGATTGCCGAAAAACGGGAATCGCCGATCACGCGCCGCGACCTGCTCGACGCGCTGGCGAAGGAATACCAGGAGAACGAAGTCTTCCCGCCGAACGACCTCACGGAGGACTGGCTGAAGCTGACCGATTTCAGCCCGGAAAACGTGGTGCGGCTCACGCCTTATCGCTCCGCGCCCAAGGCGGGCACGGCCCGCAGTGCCGCCGTCTGAGCCCATGGAGATCCAATTCGGACTCGAAACGGAATACGGGATTTCGCGGGAGCGTTCGGAAGGGATCGACGTCGTCGCTGAATCCATCGCGCTCGTGCGCAGCGCGACCGCGCCCGGCGTCCGCCAGCGCTGGGATTACCGGCAGGAGGACCCGCACCAGGATGCGCGGGGTTTCCGCGTCGACGCGTTGCGGCAGGATACGGACGAGGCCAACTACTTCGCGCAGGACGCCAGCCGCCCGCTGAGTTTTTCCGAGATCAAGAGCGACCTGGTGCTGCGGAACGGCGCGCGATTCTACAACGACCACGCGCATCCGGAATATTGCACGCCGGAATGCAGCACGTTGCGCGAAATCATCGAGCAGGACGCCGCCGGCGACGCGCTGCTGGTGCAGTGCGCGCAGGCCGTCGGCGGAAAAACCGACAACCCGGTCCTGCTCTACAAGAACAACACCGATTTCCTGGGCCACAGCTACGGCTGCCATGAGAACTACCTGCTGCCGCGATCGTTGGCGTGGAGCAGCCTCGCGGACGGCATCCAGGGCTTCCTCGTGACGCGCCAGGTTTTTTGCGGGGCGGGAAAATACGGCTGGGAGGACGAGGATCGTTTTGTCCAGGCGAGTTTCCAAATCGCGCAGCGCAGCGATTTTTTCACCGAGCTGCAGAGCGTGGACACGATGCAGCGCCGCCCGTTGGTGAACACCCGCGACGAACCCCACGCCGATCCCGCGAAGTACCGCCGCTTCCACGTGATCATCGGGGATGCGAACCTGTCGCCGTTCGCGACGTATTTAAAAATGGGGAGCACCGCCCTGGTGCTGCAGGCGCTCGTCAACGGCGCGCCGCGCGAGCGCATCGTTCGCCTCGCCGATCCGCTCGCGGCGTTGCCGGCGATTTCCCGCGACCTGACGTGGAAGTGGAAACTGCGGACGGCGGGCGGCCGCACGATGTCGGCCATCGATGTCCAGCGCGGTTACCTCGATCTCGTCCGCGAATTCGCCCCGCCGGTGGATGCGGAGTGGCGGCGGTTGTTTAACGCATGGGCGACGATCCTCGATGACCTGGAACGCGATCCGCTTTCCACGGCGGATCGCCTGGATTGGTCGGCGAAGCACCGCCTGATCGAGGAATTTCGCGCGAACGAAGGCATTGCGCCCGACGATCCGTGGCTGCGGAGCCTGGACCTGTCTTATCACCACCTCGATCCGGAGCTGGGCCTCTTTTATGGATTGAAAGCGAGCGGGGCGTTCCAGCAGCCGTTCCCCGACGCCGACCTGGGCGCGGCGTGGCGGGCGCCGGCATCGACGCGCGCGGCGTTGCGGGGAGGCTGCATCGAGAAATTTGGCGCGCTGGTGGAATCGGCGCAATGGGACGGCGTGATTCTGCAGGACGGGAGGCGTCGCATTGAGATCGACCTGAAGGACGTCTTCACCCGCGAGCGCGTGGAGCAGGGGCTGGCGGCGATCGCAGCGGCTCTCACGCCGGCGGATTTGCTTTCGCTGCCGTTTGCAAATGAGCTTTGAGCGGACACGATTCCGGAGCAGGCAGGAGGCCTGCGCGACTTTAAGGATAAAAATTTATGCCTGACCCAATTCAAAAGCCCCGTCCTGTCGTACCTGCCCCCGGCCCGGGTGGCGGTGGCGGCGATGGACCCAAGGATCCGCAGGTCAACAAGCCCAACACCGACGATCTCCTGAAGCGCATGCGCAAGGTCGATCCCGACCAGGCGAAGCGTTACCGCCAGCGCACCGGGCAATGAACGGCGACGGCGATTTCCTTTCGCTCCTGCCGCAGACGGCGTTGACGACCGCGCGCGGCGACGGGAAAGCCGTGGCGCTCGAGGCCACGACGGTCTTTGCGTTTCACTATGCCGATGGCGTGATCGTGGCCGGGGACCATCGCGCCACTGCGGGCAATGTGGTATTTTCCGATCGCACGGAAAAAATCCTGGAGCTCGACCGGCACTCGCTGATCGCGATTGCCGGCAGTCCCGCGATCGCGGTGGAAATGGCGCGGACGCTCCAGACCGCGTTTGATTTTTACCGCCGCAGCCAGCTCCAGCCGATGAGCCTGCAGGCCAAGATGCGCGCGCTTTCACGCCTGCTGCACGACAACCTCCCGGCGACCTTGCAGGGATTCGGCACGGTGGCGCCGCTGTTCGCGGGCCTGGATCCCGCGACGATGCGGCCGTCGATTTATTTCTACGACCCGTTGGGCGCGCAGTTCGAAGGCGTGAAACATGCCGGTTCCGGATCAGGCTCCGGGAGCATCAAGAGCGTGCTGCATTTCCTGGAACAGTGGGGCAGCCCGACGCCGGAAAAAATGACGCTCGGCGAAGCGGTGAATCTGGCAAACCGTCTTTTGATGACCGCCGCGGAATTCGACACGGCCACGGGCGGCGTGGACCCGTTGCGCGGGGATTTCGCGACGATCAAGGTCTTGAATGGCGCGGGCGTGCGTTCGATTACGCCGGCGGCGCAGGCGGCGTTTTGGCAGGAGGTAAAACCATGACCACCGACGAACCGTATCGCTGGCTCGACGCCATCGCGAATCGTCGCGAGTACATCCGCGACCAGCTGAAGGGCGCCACCCCGGTTTTCGCGTTTTCGCGTCCTGAGGGAATCCTGCTCTTCGGCGTGGGCTCCGGCCAGTCGAAGGTCTTCGAAATCTACGACCGTCTCGCGCTCGCCGCGCTGGGCCATCCGGTCGACATCGAGAAAATCCGCCAGACCGTGATCGAGGCCGCGCACCTCGAGGGGTTCACGCGTGCGGCGGAAGACGTGACGATCCGCCGCCTGCTGAATTTTTCCCTCGGGCCGGCGCTCAAGGCCGGGTTCGAACAGATTTTTTCCGCGCCGCTGATGGTGGAATGTGTTTTCGCGGAGGTCGGGGCGACTCCTGCCGACGACGTGCTGGCGCGGGTGAATTTCGACGGCTCCTATCGGTTCCAGGCGCACGGCGTGGCGGTGGGCCACACGAATCCTGCGGATGAAACCGCGGCGGTCGAATGGCTGCGCGCGCAATTGGCCGGTGCGCTGACGACGCCGCAGCTGGTGCGTTTGGCGCTGGCGGCCTGGCGTGCGCTGACGGCGGACAAGGCGTTTGTGCCGCCCGATGCGGCGACGGTGGCTTCTCCGTCGCTGGCGATCGAGGACCGCGTGATTGAGGCGGCGTGGCTCGAGCGGCGCGGCGATATGCGGCTGCGTTATCGTCCGCTCACGGCCGCGGAATTGTCGTAGCGCCCCGCAGCGCATGGCCTCGGCGAAGAAGAACCCGCGCCCGCTGCCGCGCATCACCGGGCTCGAAACCGAGTATGGCTGCATGGTCGCGAGTGCCGCCGCTGGTGCAGTTGCACGGGTGCGCGATTGGGTTTTCGACCACAACCGTTTTGGGCTGATCGATCGCCACGATCGCGATTGGGACGAACCGCCGGGGAACGGCGGGTTTCTTTTCAATGGCGGACGCGTATACCTCGACATGGGGCATTTCGAATACTGCACGCCGGAGTGTGCGTCGGTGACAGATGTGCTGCGCTATGATCGGGCGGGTGATCGGTTGCTGCTGGCGGCGGTGAAAGACCTCGGCTTGGCGGAGAGCGTCCATTTTTTCCGCAACAACATCGATCACCGCTCGGGCGCGACCTTTGGGTGTCACGAAAATTTCTCGCTGCTGCGCAGGGCGCCGTTGACGGAGGCGAACGTGCTCAGCCTGCTCGCGTTCCTGACGCTGCGCGTGCTCTTCACCGGCAGCGGCCGGGTCGGCAGCGCGCGCCCGACGGCAAATTCGACCGAGCCGGCGGTGGAATTCCAAGTCAGCCAGCGCGCGGACTACATCGAAAACGATTTCTACGAGTGGGTGCAGCACAACCGCGCGATCATCAACACGCGCGACGAGCCGCTGGCGGACCGGAATAAATATCGCCGGCTGCATCTGATCCACGGCGACACGCATGTGCTGCCGTCAGCGCTGTTTCTCAAAATCGGCGCGACCCGGCTGGTGCTCGATCTCATGGAGGCCGACAGTCTGCCCCAGCTGCACTTGGCCGACGCGGTGGGAACTCTCCGCTCTCTCTCGCATCAGCCGGCGCCGCCTTGGACCGTGCGACTGGGCTCCGGCGAAATGGCGGACCCGGTGGAGGTCTTGTCGCGCTTTCGCCAGCGGGCGCAGCAACTTTTCTCCGGCCGGGACGCCGAGACCGATGCGGTGCTCGACCTGTGGTTGAAGGTGGAGCGGGGACTCGCGTCGGACCTTTCGAGTTTGGTGGGGCTGGTCGATTGGGTGACGAAGCAGCATCTGCTGGAAGCGTTTCGCCAGAGTGAAAAATTGGAATGGGACGACCCGTGGCTCGAGGCGCAGGACTTGGAGTATCACCACATCGATCCCGAGCGGAGCCTCGGTCTGGCGCTCGCCAATCTGGAAGGCCCGTGGGCGGTGGGCTGGGACGACGCCGAAACGCTGGTGCGCGGCCCGCGCCAGACGCGCGCAAACCGTCGCAGCGAGCTCATGCGAAAACTCGCGGAGGGTGGCCACGATTACAAAATCGACTGGGACCAGGTTGAATCCGCCGCGGGCGAAACGGTGCTGATGCCGGATCCCCTCGGCGCCTGACGGGAGTTTCCAATCTAAGTGGCGCAAGCCGCGTATGAGCCTCTTGTAGGTCGCGAGCCCCCCGTCCGCACACTCCGACATTGCGGCGCGGGTCGGGCATGCTTTTAGCTGGGGCATGGGCACTTCATTTTTCGGGCCAAGAAGCGCAGGCAACAGCGCGCGTGGGGCGGAGTCTCTGACCCGCCTGTGGAAGGCGTCGCCGAGGTGGCTCGCCGGGGCGTCGCTGTGGTTGGGAATGGGACAACTCCCGGCGCGCGCGGCTGAACGACTCTTCGTGCTCACGGACGCCGGCCATGTCCGCCAATTCAAGATCGACCCGCAGCGCCCCGTGACACTTGAGAAAACTTATTCGGAGAAGGAATTGTCACCGGCGTTTCCCGCAACGTCGATTTCGGTGAGCACTGGCAACCTCTTCCGGACGTACAACGAGCAAGGCGACCAGCTCGGCGAGTTTATCCTCGACGCCCGCTCCAATCGCCTGGCGGCCTACGCCAAGGATCCCGGCAGTGTCTCCAGCATTCCCGGACGCATTCTCGAAACCCCCGACACCAGCGTGATTTTTCGCGGGGCGAATTCGCTTTATTCCGCGAAGAAAGACCCGGCTTATGCCGCGAGCCTTCTGCGCGAGAAATTCCGCAATACCCACGCAGGGAAGTACCGCGATTTCTTCGTCCTGGACGGAATGGTTTTTGGCACGACGGCCGACCACATCGATCGCCTCTCGAATCGCGACGGCTCCCCCGTCGCGGGCGATCCCCGGGCGGGCCTGACGCTGCCGGGCGGCAACCTTGGCAAAGCGGTCGTGAGTCCGTGGAACGAGGCGTTCATCGCCGACACCGGAGGCAAGTCGCTGCAACGCGTGGTGTGGCGAAACGGCGACTTGGAATCGAACGGCACGGTCGCGGATGCCGCGATGATTGCGCCCGGCGCGCTGGCATTCGATCCCGACGGCGAACTTTTCGTGACGAGCGGCGCGAAGGGCGCGAACGCGATTCTGCGATTCCGTTTCGTACTCGATAATTTTGTCACATGGCGCGCGGTCCCGCACGGTGGCATCGAGGTGGAGAATGCCTTGGCGCTGGATCTGGCGCTGGCGAAGCCGGTCGGCTATGTGCTTTCCGAGGCGACCAATCCGTTGGTGAGCCAGAACACCGGCGCCGCCAACGGCCACCACGGCATCGCCCAAACCATTCTCCTGAGCCCGGACATAAACTCCGAAACCGCCGTCATCGCGTTGGTCCAATATGAACCGGGTGGCTATACTGTGGTGCACAAGCATCCACAGATGGAACAGGTCGAGATTGTCGTCGACGGCCGGGCGCTCTGGGAGGTGGGCGAATTCGAACGCGAGGTCGGCCCGGGCGACGTCGTTTTCTGCCCGCGCAACGTGAAGCACGGCTACAAGGTCATCGGCGACAAACCGTTCAAGTTCTACCAAGTCGAATGGCGCGAGTGGGCGATCAACCACTAACCCAGCCTGGGAATTTTTAGCCGCAAAAAAGCGCAAGTTTTTCCCTGCGGCGAAGGAGCGCTATGCGTTCGGGGAAATTTTGATTCGGAGTCCGGACATCGGAGTTAGGCACCACGAAATACACGAAACACACGAAAAAATACCCGGGCACCAAACCTTCGGATTTTTAGCCGCAAAGAAGCGCAAATTTTCTGGGGCTGCGAAGTAGATTTGGGAGCGCTTATAAGCGCGCGGGAGTTTTGATTCGAAGCCCTGGAAACTTGCGCTTCTTTGCGGCCAATCTTCAAAGCCTTCGTATTTCTTTCTTGTATTTCGTGGTGCCTAATTCCGGGTCTCCGTCACCGGCGCTCAGTGGTGATAATCGTCACCTTTTAGACTGGCCGCGCACTGGACCTCCCAGCCATCGAGCTTGGCGCGCAGTTGCTGGACCCGGTCCGGATTTTGGGCGGCGACATCCGTCTTCTCACCGATGTCCTGGCCGAGGTTGAAGAGCTGGAAATGTTTTCCGCTGTCCACGCTCACCAGCTTCCAATCGCCGTCCATCACCGCAAATTGGCGCGTCTCCCCCGTCTTCCACGTGTCCGACGCGGACCGCGTGGGATAGTCGTAGTAGAGCATGCCCTGGCGTGCCTGGGTCGTGCCTTGCAGGACCGGGAGGACATTCTCGCCGTCGAGCACGGGGAGTTTGACGTGACGATCGACTCCGGCGGCCGCCATGAAAGTCGGGAGAAAATCGAGCGTGGAAACGGCGCTTTTGATTACCCGTCCTCCCTCGATCCCGGCGGGCCAGCTGACGATCGAAGGCGTGCGAATCCCGCCTTCATAGACGTCGGCCTTTTGGCCGCGGAAAGGACCGGCCGAGTTGAGCTCGTGCACCCAGGAAGGGCCGTTGTCGCTGCAGAACCAAATGAGCGTGTCGCGCTCGATCCCGAGTTTGCGCAGCGTGTTGCGCAGCCGGCCGATCTGGGCGTCCATCGCGGAGATCGCCCCGTACCAATGTTGTTCGCGCATGGTGAGCTGGTCGTAGGCCGCACGCGACTCGGGACTCGCCGCCACCGGGGTGTGCGGAGTGACAAACCAAATGACAGCGAGGAAAGGCGCTTCCTGCGCAGCCGCCGAGTTAATGAAATCCAACGCCGGATCCATGATCACCTGCGAAGCGTCGCCAGCGATCGGCCCCGGCGCACGCCGATGTTCGCCCAGCCAGAAGCCGTACGGCCACTTGGGAAGCGGTTTTCCCACCAAGGTCCCTTCTCCATATTGGAGCGGGCGATCCATGATGTACTTGTTGGCGGCCTTCGCGGTGCTGTTGAGGTTCCAGTCATCATCCCACACCTCCGGGTTGTAATTCGGGACGGCCGACTCGGTGGCGAAACACACGTCGAAGCCATGCTGCCACGGCGGCGAGTAACTGCGCGGATCACGCTTGGGTCCCGGAAAACCTTCGTCGCATTCCGGCGTCATTTTGCCGAGATGCCATTTGCCGAAAAACCCGGTGCGGTATCCTGCGGCTTTGAGGACGTTGGCGACCGTGACTTCCTCAGTCGGCAGCGGATAGCGACCGGCCCACATCGTGCCGTAACGATTGGGGCTTCGGCCGGTCATACAACTGGCCCGGGTCGGCGTGCACACCGGGGCCGTATAAAATCGATCCAGCCGCACGCCATCGTGCGCGAGTTGGTCCATCACCGGGGTTTTGACTTTTCGGTTTCCGTTGTATGCGACATCGCCCCAGCCGAGATCGTCGGCCATCACCATGACGATATTTGGTCGACGGCGCGGCGGTTCGCCCGGGGCTTGCCCGAGCAGTCCGGTCGCGAGGAGGGAAAACATCGCCGTGCGCAGCAGCGGCAAGACGGCATGGGGAGAGCGGAAAGGGAGCGTATTCATGGGAAAATTCGGAGTTACGGAGCGTCGCGACGCTAAGGCAAGGCCGGGGATGCGTTCAAAAACAAACCTCCAAGGCCACCGAGATAGTGCGCCACGAAATACCCCCAAAACCCGAAAGGAATACCCAGGCCCAAGCTCCAGAAGTGTTAGCCGCAAAACCTGCAAATTTTTCCGGGGCTGCGAAGGGTTCATGGAAACGTGGTTAACCGATCCGCTCGCGGGTTGGCGCTCGTCGCACCGGCGGCCTCGCCTGTCCCGGGCCGGTTTTGTGCGTTGTATAAGGCTCCCGTCAGAATTATCCGGTCCTCTAGCAGCGATGGATCCCACGGAAATCACCGAAATCATCGACCGGCGTCGACCGCCCGCGAGCCGGGTCAAATATGCCGCCTTCGCCCTCGTCGGCGTGACCCTCATTGTCTGTACGTACCGGTTCTTCCTGCACTTCACGCCCCGGGAACTGGCGGGCGCGGCCACGGCTCCCTTCGAAAAAAGCGTCACGCTTACCGGGAAATTCCTGCAGTACGCGGGAAATTTTTTGACGACCCAGCATGCCAGCGCCCGCACCGAGGTCGAAGTCGCGCGGATCACCTCGGCCGAAAAATCCGGGCCCCTGATCGTGGCCAAGCAGGACATCATCCTGAACTTCACCAATGTGGATGAACGGATCTTCGGCACCACCTCCACCGATGTCCGCGTCGCCGCCAAGGCGTTTTACTTTGTCCCACTGCTCGGTCCCGGCGCCGACTGGAAAATCGAGGCGCTCGAAAAGGACGGCGTGCGCGTCTGCGTGGTGCATGCGCCCGCCATGCGCGTCCTGACCCCGATCAGCTTCGATACGCGCTCGGTCGAAATCAAAACCAACACCGGCACGCTGCGGACCAACGGCCAGGAAATGAGCGACGCCGCCCTCGGGGAAATCACGCCGCGGCTCAATCGCGAGGCGTACCGCGAGGCGGGCAATGTGCGGGACGCCGCCCGGAAAACCATCGCGACGTTCGTGAAAAACTGGCTCCAGTCGTCGAACTCGTGGGGCGCGGGAAGACTGAACGCGATCCAGGTGATCTTCCCCGATGAGAAGCCGTTCAACGCCGACATCATCATCCCCGCCGCCGCCGCCCGCGAATGAAGCGAACGATCATCCTCCGAGACGCGGAAGCGAATCTCGCTTCCGGGAAGCCCTGGGTCCTTCGGGCCGCGATTTCCCTGGCCTGCGCCTTGGTGGCCGATGGCCTGCAGTGGTTGATCCCTCCGCTGTGGATGATTTGTGACGGGGCCATGGTGGTCGCGCTGCTGCTCATTTGGGGCTGGCGCTGGGAAATCGCCGTGGCGGTGGTCCCGGAAGTCGTGCCGGGTCTGGACCTGTTCCCCACGTGGACCCTTTTCGTCGGCTACCTCGTCGCGATGCACCGAAAAAAGTAGCGCAGGCGGCCCGCCTGCTTTGCGAAGTAGCGAGTAGCCTGTAGCGAGTAGCGCGCATGCCCAAGCAAACGATCCGACCGGAATCGGTTTGAACAGAAGGTAACGAAGGAAACGAAGCGGTTCTAGTCAGCGGAATCGCTCGTGGCCCTTCACGAAGTAGGTTCCGGGAATTCCCGACTCCTCGGCCGTCAATGGCACGATAGGTCGCGCGAACCTGAACCGCTTCGTTACCTTCGTTGCCTTCTGTTCAAATGGATTGGGCTTTGGTCGCGGTGAATTAGGAATCCGATCTCCTGAGCAGGCGGGCCGCCTGCGCTACTTTTTGCTGCGATTCGAATGGCAAATGCCGGGTCCGCGCCGTTGGCTCGCAGCCTTTAGACGCCGGTCCGCAGTTCAACCCCGCCGCCCAACCCAATATGGAACCTCGCATCAGCATCATCACCCTTGGCGTTGCGGATGTGGCGCGTTCGACGCGCTTTTATCGGGATGGCTTGGGATTCGAAACCGCGATGGCGAGTGAGGGCTATGCGGTGTTCCGGACCGGCGGCACGCGGCTCGCGATCTATCCGCTGGACAAGCTCGCGGAGGACGTCGCGCCAGGGATCACGCCGGCGAAGGGTTTCGGTGGGATCACGCTCGCGCACAACGTGCGGAAGAAGGACGAGGTCGCGTCGGTGCTTCAACTGGCGGAGAAGGCCGGCGGGAAAATCGTCAAGACGCCGCAGGATGTTTTCTGGGGCGGATACAGCGGCTATTTTTCCGATCCCGACGGTTACCTTTGGGAGGTCGCGTGGGGACCGGATTTCAAATTCGACGACAACGGAGCGCTCGTCATCTGACCCAGGAACTTGGCGTAGGGCGCGGTCTAGGACCCGCCTCCGAAAAATGCCAGACCGCGGACATCCCGCCGGACGGGCCGCGGTTGAAAAAAGTGTTAGTCGACTCGCTTTGTTGGAGCAATTTCACGCCTGAATGGTCATACTCCTTTTATGACCAAACTCCTGATCGTGGATGACAATCCGGGCGTGCGCTCTGTGCTGGGATACTGGTTCGAACAACAAGCAGTGCAGGTTTCGGATGCCTCCAACGGGATGGAGGCACTGCAGATGGCCGGGCAGATGGAGTTCGATTTTGCCCTGATCGATATCGGCATGCCGAAGATGAACGGGATTGAGCTCTGTCGTCGCCTGCTGGCGACGCACCTTTCGCCGCGCCCTTTGGTCGTCTGGCTGATGACGGGTGTCCGCACCGCCGAAGTGGAAGCCGCCGGGCTCGCGGCGGGAGCGAGGGCGGTCCTGGCCAAGCCGTTCGATTGCGGGGAATTGATGGCCCAACTGAAGGCGGGCATCGATCCCCTTTCCGCTTCCGTGCCGACAAGCTAGGGAAACAGGAAAAGAAACAGGCGGGATTGTTTAGCCGCGACGCCCTGAGAAAGATCGCGGCCCGATCCCGCCTCGGAGAGGCCGCGGTATTCCTCCGGTAAAAAATCAAGCCGCGTGAATTGGATCCGCGTTATCCGGATTCCGCGCGAAAAAGTTGGAGTATTGAATGATGGGTCTTCCCGATTTTGAAATGACTGCCTCCCCGAATAATTCCCCCGCACCCGATGTTCGCCGCAATGCATTGGGCCAACCTATTGGGGAGGTCGTGCCGAACTGGAGGCCGGCGACTCGTCCAAAACGCGCGGCGATCGCCGGCCTGAGTTGCCGGCTCGAGCCGCTCGTGCTTGAGCCGCATGCGCGCCAGCTTCACGAAGCCTACCAGTTGGACACCGAAGGCCGGAATTGGACGTACCTGCCCTATGGGCCGTTCGCGCGTCTGGAGGACTACCGGGCGTGGGTCACCGCGAACAGCGCGAGCGAAGACCCGATGTTTTTCGCGATCGTCGACAGCGCGACGGCCAAGGCCGTCGGGGTGGCGAGTTATCTCCGGATTGATCCTGCCAACGGCGTGATCGAAGTGGGGCACCTGAATTTTTCTCCGGCGCTGCAGCGTCGGCGGGCCGCAACCGAGGCGATGTTCCTGATGATGGCACGGGCATTCGACCTCGGGTTTCGGCGTTACGAATGGAAGTGCGATGCATTGAACGCGCCTTCGCGGCAGGCGGCGGAGCGCCTCGGGTTTTCCTTCGAGGGAATTTTTCGACAGGCGATTGTGGTGAAGGGTCGCAACCGTGACACCGCCTGGTACTCGATCACCGATCAGGAGTGGCCCGCGCTGAAGGCCGCCTACCAGCGCTGGCTGGAACCGGGAAATTTCGACGCGCAGGGCCGGCAGCTGCAGTCGCTCTCGATCCCACGCCCGCGGAGTTTTTAGTAGGGCGCGGTCTCTGACCCGCCTCCGGGGGGACGTGGCGCCACGTCTCCGACTGGCTTGTTCGGACCCAACTACAAAGCTGCGACGCCGTGATTGGAACGCGCTCTCCCGGAGGCGGGTCGGAGACCGCGCCCTACGCAAAATTTCCTGACTTCGTGATTCGCCTGAAACGGAATTACGTGCTCCATTTTGAACCTTGTGAAAACAGACACGGCCATCGCCAGCACCGAACACGAGACCGAAGCGGAAGCGGAGCGCCTCTTCCGTGCGCTGCTCAATGTTGACTGCGAGCCGGGCGTCAAATGGACCTACGAGGCCTGCCGCGGAATCGCTCCGCTGACACTCGAGATCAACCGTCTCAAGCGCGAACGGAACGCGGTCATCCTCGCGCACTCCTATGTCGGCGCAGAGATCATTTACGGCGTGGCCGACTTCACCGGCGATTCCTACTACCTCAGCGTGCAGGCGAAAAAGGCGGCGGCGCCGGTGATCGTATTTGCGGGCGTCGTTTTCATGGCTGAAACGGCGAAAATCCTTTCACCGGATTCGCTCGTGGTCGTGCCGGACCGCGGCTCCGGCTGCTCGCTCGCCGATTCGATGACGGGCCCGGAACTGCGGCGCTTGAAGGCGCTTTATCCCGACGCCGCGGTCGTCTGTTACATCAACAGCACCGCTGAGGTGAAGGCGGAATCGGACGTCTGCGTCACCTCGGGCAATGTCTACGACATCATCCAGCGGCTGCCGGAGCGGCGCATCCTCTTCGTGCCGGATCGCCTGATGGCGGAAAATGTACGGCTTGAATTCCAGCGGCGCGGCGTCGACAAGGAAATCATTTCGTCCGACGGCACGTGTATCGTGCACGATGCGTTTGCCGCGAGGCAGGTGGCCGAGGCGCGCCAGCGTTATCCGGGCCTGAAAGTGGTGGCGCATCCTGAATGCCCGCCCGAGGTCGCGGCCGCCGCCGACTTTGTCGGCAGCACGGGCGCCATGATGCGCTACGTCAAAACCACGCCGGCGCCTTATTTCCTGCTGTTGACCGAGTGCGGGCTCGTGGGGCGGCTGCAGTCCGAGGTGCCCGAGAAAAGGCTGGTGGGCGGTTGCCGCCTCTGCCCCTACATGAAAATGAATGCGCTCGAAAAAATCCGCGATGCGCTTGCGGCTCCCCGGCCCGACCAAATCATCACGCTCGACCCCGCCACCAGCGCGCGCGCCGCGCACGCCATTGAAAGGATGTTCGCCCTTGCACCCACGGACTGACCACTTGATCGATCTCGCCCTCGAGGAGGACGCCGGCCTGGGCGACCTCACGAGCCGCGCGATTTTTTCCGCCTCGCATCGCAGCCGCGCATTCATCTCCGCCGGCCAGGACCTCGTGGTCTGCGGCGCCGAGGTGGCGGCGCGGGTGTTCACCCGCGTGGATCCGATGTTGAAAGTCCGCGTGGTGCGAAGCGACGGAGCCGCGGCGAAGCGCGGCCAGGTCATTTTGCGAGTGGACGGTCCGACCATCTCGCTGCTCACGGCGGAGCGCACCGCCCTGAATTTCCTGCAGCGCCTCAGCGGCATTGCGACGCAGGCGCGGCGATTCGCCGCCGCCGCTTCCGGCAGCGGCGTGCGCGTGGTGGACACGCGCAAGACCACGCCGGGGTTCCGCGCGCTGGAGAAATACGCGGTGCGCTGTGGCGGTTGCCACAATCACCGCAGTTCGCTTGGCGAGCACGTCCTCATCAAGGACAACCACATCGCCGCGGCCGGTTCGCTGGGGCGCGCGGTGGAACGAGCGCGCGGGGCGGCGCCGCATTCGGCGAAGATCGAAGTCGAGGCGAAGACCATGGCGGAAGTGCGCGCGGCCTGCCGCGCCCGCGCCGAAGTCATCCTGCTGGATAACATGACGCCGGCGCAGGTTAAAGCCGCGGTGACGGTCATCGCCGGCCGCGCGGTGGTGGAAGTGTCCGGTGGCGTGACGCTCGCGACCCTGACCCAATGGGCCGTGCCCGGAGTGAATGTGATCAGCGTCGGGGCGCTGACCCATTCGGCGCCGTCCGCGGATTTGAGCCTGACGGTCGAGCCGTCGCGCCGCTGACACCAAGGAACCGCCGTGGAAGTCATCGCAACGGATTGCTTGGTCATCGGCGCGGGCCTCGCGGGTTCCGCTTACGCGCTCCACGCCGCGCGCGCGGGTTTCCGCGTCGAATTGCTTTCGATGGGTGCGCCGCTCGAAGCCAACAGCGACTGGGCGCAGGGCGGCATTATCTACGACGAAGCGGGGAAGGGTTCGTCGCTCGCGCGCGATATCCTCGTGGCCAGCGACGGCACGGCGAATGTCGCGGCGATCGACCAGCTGGTCCGCGAGGGACCGGAGGCGTTGCGCGAACTCTTGTTGGACGACCTCGCCATCCGCTTTGATCGCGACGCCGCGGGCGAACTGGACCGGACCCGCGAGGCCGGTCACCAGGAGCGTCGCATCATCCACGCGAGGGACGCCACGGGCCATGCCATCCTCGAAGGCGTGATGAAACGGGTGGACACGACCGCTGGCATCACGCGGCGCACCGGGTTTGTCGCGGTCGATCTCCTGACGCTCTCGCATCACTCGGTCGACGCCGCGGACCGCTACCAGCCGCTCACCTGTTTCGGCGCGTATGTGCTGGAAACGGCCACGGGAGAAATCCGGGCCATCACGGCAAAAAAAACGATCCTTGCGACGGGCGGCCTGGGTGGAATTTTCCTGCACAGCACCAATCAGCCCGGCAGCGTGGGGCACGGAGTGGCGATGGCGTGGCGCGCGGGCGCACGGCTGATCGACCTCGAGTACGTGCAGTTTCATCCGACGGTGTTTTTCGGGCGGAACGCGCCGCGATTCCTGATCACGGAAGCACTGCGCGGCGAAGGGGCGGTGCTCGTGGATGGACGCGGGCAGCGTTTCATCGAGGCGGTGGATCCGCGCGGCTCGCTCGCCCCGCGCGATGTGGTTTCCCGGACCATCCAGCAGCATCTCGCGCGCACGGGTGAAGCGTGCGTGTACCTCGATCTCTCGGCGCTGTCGGCGGATTTTATCCGGGAGCGTTTTCCCAGTATCTATGCGCGTTGCCTTGCGCACGGCGTCGACATCACCAAGGAGCCGATCCCTGTCGTGCCGGCGGCGCATTATTCATGCGGGGGAGTCCACGCGGATTTGGCGGGGCGCACGAACGTGCAGCGCCTGAACGCCATCGGGGAAACGGCGTGCACCGGGCTGCATGGCGCGAATCGCCTGGCGAGCACGTCGCTGCTGGAAGCGCTGGTGTCGGCGCGCGCGACGGCGCGGGCGGACATCGCGGAGTTGAGCGCGGAATTTCGCCGGCCGGAACCGCCGCCATGGCAGCATCCGACGCGGCCGGCGGACCCGCTGCTCATCCGGCAGGACTTGGAACTCGTGCAGCAGACGATGTGGAACTACGCCGGCATCGCGCGTTCGCCCCGGCGCCTGGCGCGGGCCCGGCATATCCTGCTCGAGCTGCGCGAGGAGATCCTCGCGTTTTATCGCGACTGCCGGCCGACGCGCGAATTGATCGAGCTCCGCAACGCGGTGCAGACCGCGCTGCTGGTCGTTTACGCCGCCACGCTCAACCCGATCAGCAAGGGATGTCACTCGCTCGTGAACGAACCGGGCGAATCGTAGAGTCGGAAAAAAATGCTGGCGTGGTTTGAACCGCGAAGGGACGCGAATCCGATCTTCCGGCCGAGTGCGGTTGAGGTGGATTTCGCCCGCTTGTCTCAGCCTCGGTTTTTCTTGGGTCAAAAAATCCAGAGTCTCGGCCCGATTATTTACGGCGATGCGACAGAAGCCACGCGTACAATGCTTTTCCGGCGTACGGCTTCGTCCACGAATCGTGGCCCGCCTTCGGGTAAATGGTGAAACGCGGCGATCCGCCGGCGGCTTTCACCGCGAGGATCATTTCACGGCTCCGCTGGAGGGGAATCGCCTGGTCCAGCGCGCCGTGAAAGGCCCAGATGGGCAGGTCGCGCAGCACTTCAGCCCGCCGCACTTCGCCGCCGCCGCAGATCGGGGCCACCGCCGCATATCGCTGCGGATTCAGCTGCGCGAGGCCCCACGTCGCGAAGCCTCCCATGCTCAAACCCGTCAAATAAACCCGGCTCGAGTCCACCCGATGCCGGCGCATCAGTTCCAAAACCCACGCGTCGAGCGCGCCATAGTTCCACCATTCGTTCTCGGCGCATTGCGGCGCGGCGAGGATGAAGGGGAACGCATGGCCGGCGGCGACCCGTTTCGGCGGACCATGGCGCTGCACCAGGGAAAGGTCATGGCCGCGTTCCCCTTTCCCGTGGAAAAAAACCACCAGCGGCCAGCGCGGGCCCCGCGTGGCGGAATATCCGCGAGGCAAATGGAGCAGGTAATCGAAGCCGAACCTCACGCGTGTGGCCAAGTGAGTGGCGCTCACCTTCATGGCGGTCGCGCTGACCTCGGCTTGGTGAATGGAAGGTCGCGCGGCCGTTTTTGAATCCTTGGTTTTCATAAATTGAAGGGATGGTTTACGCGCTGGGGCAGGGCACGGACAGCAACGCGATGCCGGCGCTTTCCATCGCGAACGACGCCAGCCAGCCAGCACCTTGCCGAACCCACTCAACCTTCGCCGCACTCGGCTGGAGCGGATCCTCCGCCCGCAGCGCGGCGATCTCGTTTGGATGCGGGTACGCCGGGGAGCCAAGTCCGCGCCAGCGCGCCGCGCAGTTGTTCTCGCTGCGATCAACCCGGTAAAGCGTGCATTCCGGCACTGTTCCCGTCGGTAACGTGACGCTTACCCGGATCGGGTCGATCGCCGCCGCGCAGTCGTGGCGATACGCATAGACCAACACGTCGAGCCGGTCGCGGCTGCGGGTGGCAATCGCCCCATTGAAGCTGTCGACGCTGCCGCGCACTTCGATTCTTTCCGTGCCGAGGCGGTGCAGCAGGGTGAACGCGTGGTAGCTCGGCTTGCGCAGGCCGTGAAGATTAAGGAGCCCGTAACCGCCGTGGAACGGTTCCCGCCCATAACCGACTTGGTCGTAGATGTCCGAGGCACACCAGTACGCGAACTCGTCCGCTTCCTGGCTCACCTCGGCCATCGTGCGAACGATGAAGGCCGCCTCGTTCGCCGATTCCCGGTCCGGTTCAATCGGGCGCCACGAACGTCCCCATTCGTTGAAATGAATCTCGCCGTCGAACCCGAGTTCGTCGGCCAGCCGCCGCGAGCCGCGGATCACGCCCGCGGCGAGGTTGGGCGAGGTCCCGGCCTTGTCCTCCTGCGGCCCGGCAAACGGAGCCAGCGCGGCCGCGTCGCCGTCGTTGTTGTAGATGTGGAGGGTGAGGTAATCCGGGGGGCAGTCCTGCCGGCGCGAAAACTCGAGGAATTCGGCGAGCCACTCCGCACGCGCCGTCGATGGTCCGCCCACGCGCAGGTCGGGATGGACGGATTTGAGGGCGCGCCAGGTGCAGTCCCAGAATTTAAAAAAGTCCGCCTGGTCTCCGCCCCAAAACCAGTTTCGCAGGTTCGGTTCGTTCCACACCTCGAAGTACCAGGCGCGCACCACGGCGAGCCCGTAACGATCAATGGCATGCCGGGCCGATTCCGAAACCAGCGCTGACCACTGCGCGTAGTCGCGCGGTGGGCTGGTGTGGCCGCGCGTCGTGAATACCGTTGTCGGCCCGCCGGCGAGCCGCGAGGGGATGAAGGAGGTGGTGATCATCGGCGCGAGCCCGCGGGCCAGCAGCGCGTCCCACATTGAATCGACGACCTGCCAGTTGGTTCGAACCACGCGCGGCTCGGGTTCGCCGAACGTTTCCGGGCCCGGACAGAGGACGCGCATCTCGTCGTCATAGAGCCCGACCGCGCGCACGTGGCGCCCGCCCAGCTCCCGCTGCACGATTTCCAGCTGCGCCAGCAGGTCGTGCCGCAGCAACCAGCGGCATTGGTCGACATTGACGACCCGCTCCCACGTATGGCGAAGCGCAGAGGCGGGCTGATCCCACTGGGGCTCGAGCGAGAGAGTTTTCATTTCCCCTTCTCCCAGGCGCCGGAGTTTTTTAACCACGAATGGACACGAATGGACACGAATTTGGAGAGGCACTGGAGTGCCCTGACTGCTTCACCCACGGGTTGGTTTGGATTCGTGTTCATTCGTGTCCATTCGTGGTTAAAAAACTCCGGTCTCTTTGGGTGCGATCATTTCCGGGCGACGTCGCGCAGGGTGGTGCCCGGGACCCAGGTGCCTTCGATCATGACGACGTTGGCCACCAGCGGCACGCCGCGTTCCCGGCGTTCGACCTGTGCGACCACCTGGTCGACGCCGACGCGCGCGACCTGGGTGGTGTTCTGGTCGACATAGGCCGCCTTCGCGCCGACGCCAGTGTCCGGGCGGATGCCCAGCCCGACGAAACCAACCCGTTTGAAATCTCCGAGGCCGCGCTTGGTCATCAGTTCGACGATGCCCGGCACGCACCCGAGGATCGCATCGGGCGCGGAGCGTTTCAGCCACTCGTCGAACGTGTCTTCCAGCGGCCCGTGGGCCATCAGCACCGGCAGCCGGTCCTCGGGCAGCAGCATGTACTGGTAGGAAAGGTACGCGGCGCGGAACAGGTGATTCACGCGCAGGTCGAGCTCCGACGTCGTCACGAATCCGACGCGCCGATACCCGGATTGTTGCAGCTGGTGCAGCGCGAGGCTCGCCGCCTGGTATTGGTGCGGCAGGACGCGGTGAAGCCCGGGATTCTGCAGCGAGTGGGTGAGCGCCACGCAGGTGAACCGTTCCCATTCGATCGGCAGTTCGTGGACGTCCGGCGGCAGGGGAGCGATGAGTAGGCCCTGGATGCCGCGAGCTTCCAGGATGCCTTGCACGCGCTGCGCCGACATGCCCGGCTCCATGAGGGAAAACACCTCCAGCCGATAGCCGAGTTCGCGCGCTCGCTCGTCGGCGCCGTTCTTGATCCGCTTCAAATAGACATTGCTCGCCGAGCGGATGCCGGAGGAAAGCGGCCACGCGTCGATAAATCCGATCGTGCCGAAAATCCGCTCCTTGCGCGTGGACCGCACGAGCTGCAGCGCCTGGGCCAGCGGGCGGTCCAGCACAAACCCAAGCTTGCGCGCCGTGGCCTGCACCCGGCGGCAGGTCACCAGGGGAATGGTCGGATCGTTGCGCAGCGCGCGGGAGACTCCCGATTTCGAGAGCTTCACCTTGGCCGCGATGTCGGCCAGGCAGACCGTTTCGCGGGGACGACTGGGCTTGGTGCGGGGCATCGGGGGAAGGGGTGGCGCCTTGGGCCAGATTGTTTCCGCGCGTGGGGGCCCGGCGATCCGGGGCGCACTCAACGTTGAGTACCAACCCGCTGGTGCATCAACCGTTATTTCATAATAGACATCACGCATCGCGCAGGACGTCACGATGAACCCCATGTCTATTGCGCGACGGCCACCCCTCGCCCCAACCATGAACCTACCGTACCCCGGCGCTTTCTGCCGCCACCCGCTCGTTCGCCGGCTCGCCCTCAGCCTGGCCGTCATCGTCCCCGTCGCCACGCTCCGCAGCCAAACCACCGCGTCCGAACCTGACGCAAACTCTCCCGTGGTGCTTTCCCCGTTCGAAGTCACCTCCGCCCACGACCACGGCTACCGCTCCTCGAATTCAGTCAGCGCGACCCGCGTCAACACGCCGGTGCGCGACCTGCCCATCACGATCGACACCTTCACCGAGGAATTCATCCACGACCTCCAGCCGCGCGATCTCCTCGACATCGTGCAGTTCGCGCCAGGCGTTTCCTCCGCTTCGGGCGACTTCGCCGGCGGCAACAACGGGAACTTCAACATTCGCGGCTTCGCTTCCGGCAACCCGCTCCGCAACGGCTTCAAGGGCCCCAACGTCGTCGACCCGATCACCATCGCGCGCGTGGAAGTGGTGCGCGGGCCGTCGTCCCTGCTCTATGGCCAGCTTCCTCCCGGCGGCCTGGTCAACTACATCACCAAGCGCCCGCTGGATAAACCGTCGACCACGGTGACCCAGCGTTTCGGCAGCTATGATTACTACCGCACCGAGCTGGACACCACGGGGCCGATCGGCGGCGGGTCCAATCTCTTTTACCGTTTCAACGGCGCCTATGAGAACGGCCAGCAGTATTACGATCCGTCAGAATCAAAGACCAAGGTGTTCGCGCCCGTGCTTCAGTGGCGCAACGCGACCTCGAGCCTGACCCTCGACTACCAGTATTTCCATCGCGACGAGGACCCGGAGGTCTTCATGAGCCCGTTTTTTGTCACGCCGGGTTTCCAGTACCTGGAGAAAGTGCCGAATCTTCCGAAGAATTTCAGCGCTTTGGGCAACGCGGACCACCGCACGTCCGACACGCGCGCCTTCGTCGCCGACTGGCAGGTCAAGGTCGCCGATTGGGATTTCCGCGCCGACTACTCGCTCGCGCGTCAGGAAATCGCGCACTACCTCACCGCCACTCTCTTCATCTTCGACAGCCAGCGGAGCCATCCTTTCCTGAACCGCACCGCGAGCCTGCAGAATGTTGCGAGCACCGACCAGACCGGCCAGTTCGAGGCGTTGCACGATTTCAAGTTCAACGGCGGCAGCTGGAAACTTCTCCTCGGCTACCAGGTGAACCGGCGGAACGAATATTTCAACATGCGCGCGATCCCGGGCGCCCTGGCCCCTCCCGCGTGGGATCTCTTGAATCCTTCCACATGGGACCGAAATGTCCGCTTCGACATTAACCAACTCTCCGTAATCAACGACCCGGCGGTGGTGATCACCGACAACGAGGGCTTCTATGCGGTGAACCAGGTCAACCTCTTCAACGACAAGCTCGGGCTCCTCGGCGGCGCGCGTTATAGCAAGGTGAAGAGCACGACGATCAACCAGAAGACGAACACGGTGACGGGTGTGTCCATCAGCCAGAAGGAAACTTCGCCGCAGGTCGGGGTGACGTTCAAGTTGACGCCCGAAATCTCCGCCTACGGTTCCTACAGCGAGTCGTTCGTGCCCACGGGCGGAGCCAAGGTGGTGAATGGCGCCATCGTCGGACCCTTCGATCCCACGGTTGGGAAGGGTTTCGACCTTGGCTTCAAGGCGGACTTCATGGACGGCCGGCTTTCAAGCACGCTCGCGTACTTCCAGTTGGAGAACACCGGGATCGTGAACAACGTTGTCACCGGCACCGACCCGATCACAAACCTGCCGGTCTTCACGACCTTCCAGAGCGGGGTGCAGGCGAGCAAGGGCGTGGAGTTCAGCGGCGTGTACGCGGTGAACGAAAGCTGGCAGGTGCTCTACAGCTACAGCTACCTCGACGCGTACGTGAAAACGAACCTGGCGAACCGCGCGCAGGAAGGTTTCCAGCTCAGCAACACGGCGCACCAGTATTTCGACCTCTGGACGAAGTATTCCTTCCAGCACGGCGGGATGAAAGGCGCGTACCTGGCGGGCGGAATTAACTACATGGGCAAACGGCTCGTGGATCTCTCCAACCAAAACCTGTTCTGGGATCCGCTCTACCTCGTCACGCTGTCGGCCGGTTATGTCTTCAATGTCTCGAAGACCCCGTTGAGCGTGGACCTGACGTGCAAGAATGCCGCGGACAAAGTTTATTTCCCGACGAACAACAGCCGCGGCTCGCCGCGCACGCTGATCCTTTCGGTGAGCGCGAAGTTCTGATCGACCGTCCGGGACACGGGGCTAATCTCCGAACACAATGTGGTCGCCCCGCCTCGTCCGAAAAATAGCGCAGGCGGCCCGCCTGCTCGGGGGCTGGGAATTTATCGTGGCTGCGAGCGTTAACCCGGGGCGGGGCGACGGACGGACGCTCGCAGTCACCTCGCCCTCGCCCGATCAATCCCGCCAATCCCGTCGAATCCGCCGCACCCTTCTCGTCGCCGCGATCACCGCCGCGATCCTTCCACCCGCGTTCGCGCGCGCCGCCGATCTTCCCGCGATCGCGGTTTTTGCCGGCCCAACGGCCACCATCCTCAACACGGATCCGGCTCGCACCAGCCAGAAGGCGCGCGATCAACACGGCCTGCCGCCGCTCGTCGACTGGTTCGGCCGGCGCGTGGCCCAAGACACATTGTATCCGCAGCGTCTCGCGGCCCCGGTCACGGTTTACGTCGAGCAGTTCAGCGCGCATCCATTGGAGCGGGACGCCGCCGCGCTCTTCGCGGCGCCGGATGGTTATCTCGATGCGAAGAATGTTTTTCATCGCGATCGAAGCGGGCCGGGCGACCGCGCGGTGTATGAAATCGTGCTGCGCCCGGAGGACGGGCTTTATCCGCTGCCGTACATGGCGCGCCGCGCCGACGGCAGCGCGTGGGAGGGCGCGGAAGGATCCGGCGGCGGATTTCGCCAGACGCTTTTCCCCGACGCCTCGCGATTGTTCGAGGAAATCGAACGCATGGGATCGGTGCTCAACGGGAACCTCAGCGGCCGCGCGCGTTTTTCATTTTTTCGCGCCGCGCCGCCTGCCGGCTACCTGCAGGGCTTGCCCGCGGCGCAGCGCACCGATGCGGGCGTCGGGGCGATTCCGGCCGAAAAGGCGGGCGCGGATTTCTATCCGTATGGCTACGCCAACAGCTACCCGCCGCGCGCGGTGCTCGCGCAGATCACGAATGCGGTGGAAGAGACGCTCGCGGCGGGAAATTTTCGCGGCGCGCTCTGGCTCGAAGGCAGCCCGCGCGTCGAGGATACGGTCTACTGGCTCAACCTGGTCATCGATACCGACCGATTGATTGTCGGCGCCGCGGCACAGCGGCCGAATCATCGGCTCAGCGCCGACGGCCCACAAACCGTGGTCGACGCGGTCGACCTGATTTTGTCCGACGTCTGGCGCGACACGGCGGGGCACAACCGCACCGGCGCGGTGCTGGTCGAGGACCAGCAGGTGTTCGCCGCGCGCGAAGTGGTCAAGACGGCGGCGCGCCCCGGCGGCTTCGCGACGACGGGCGGGCATGGCGGTTTGATCGGCAGCACGATCGGTCCCACCCTTACCTTCCTGCCCACGCGGCGCTTTGGCCATGCATCGGAGGTGCGTTTCACGCAGCTGCCTGACCACGTGGCAGGCGTGCTGATAAACGGCGAGGGCCGCTGGGCCAACCAGTCGGTCGCAGTGAAGGATCCGGGTGGAAAATTGCGCGGCGAAGCGATCCCCCAGGTCGAAGCCGTGGATTTGAGCGACTGGATGACGGGCACGACCGGTCCCAACGCGAAGGCGGCGCAACGGCTGGTGCAGGATGCGCTCGCGCGCTGCGTTGCCGACTCACCGTTGGTCGGCCTCGTGGCCGAAAGCGTCCAGGGCGGTCACTTCGACCAGGTCGAGGTGGAGGCATTGAACCAAGCGGCGCTCCAAGGCGTGCCGGTGGTCAAGGTCTTCCGCGGCGCGAATGCCGGTTTTGTTTATCCCGATCCCGGGAATCTTTTCATCGAGGGCAGCAACCTGAACAGCAGCAAGGCGCGGGTTCTTCTCATGGCCTGCCTGCTGCGCTATGGGAGTCTCCCGATTCCATTGGATGCGAAGCAGCCGACGCCCGCTGAACTCGAGAAAATCCGGGCGCAACTCGCGCTGTACCAGGCGGTGTTCGACACGCACTGACCTGCCGCGGGTCAGGCCAGGTTCGCGGCGGTCGACTCCGTCACTTCGTGATCGAGGAATTCGCCGCGCAGCCAGCGTTCGATATCGTCGACGATCGCGGCCCCGAGTCGCGCGCACTCGCGTCCGGCGCAGCCGGCGATGTGCGGCGTGAGGATGACATTCGGCATCGCGTACAGGGGCGAGTCGGGCGCGGGCGGCTCCGGATGCGTGACATCCAACGCGGCAAAAAGATCGGGCCGCGCCTGCAACACGGAGATCATTTCATCCTGCGCGACAACTTCACCGCGAGCGGTGTTGATGAACGATGCGCCCTCTTTCATCGCCCGAAAATGCGTGGCGCGCACCAGTTGCCTGGTTTCGGGCAGCAGCGGCAAGTGGCAGCTGACGACGTCGGCGTTCGCGAAAACTTCCTCGAGGCTGCCAAGGCTGACGTTGAGGGCGGCGGCGGCCGCCGGCTCGATGACGGGATCGTAGGCGAGGACGCGGACCGAAAGGGTCTGCAACCGTTGCGCGACGCGTTGCCCGATGCGGCCCAGGGCCAGGAGTCCCACCGTCGAGCCATAGGTGCCGGCGATCCGCTCGACCGCGCGGGCGTAACCCCGTTTTTGGCGCGTCGCCCGCGCCAGGGGCCAAGTCTGCTTGAGGCAGAGGATGATCTGCGCGAAGGCGAACTCCGCCGCGGGGATGGCGTTGGCGGACGTGGCGCTCACTACGCGCACGCCGTGTTTCCAGGAGGCGGGCGTAACAAAGCCACGGACACTGCCGGCGGCGTAAAACACGATTTTCAGCCGCGGGAACTGCTGGAGAAAATCCTCGTCGATCCGCGGCATGCCCCAGCTCGTGATGATCACTTCAACGTCGCGCAGGGTTTCGCCGAGCCGCGCATAGGTCGCCGCCGACTGCGGCGGCGCCACGAGGGTCAGGAGCCCGTCGATTCGTGCCCGCTCCGGTGCTCCATAAACCAGTGGGCGAATGCCGGGTTCGAGGAGGAGCAAAGCCTTCAATTTCATGCGCGATACGAGTGGGAGATTACCTTGAACCAACCACTGTGCCGCTGGGTTGAGCCCGCTCAAACGCGACGCTACTCAATGTTGAGTGGGAATGGAGCGCAGGCTACCCAGCTGCGTCGAAAATTGGATTTTCGATTCCTATCTCCGGAGCAGGCGGGCCGCCTGCGCTACTTCGCCGCGGATCTTAGTTTCACCTAAACGCGTATCGGCACGTGCTTTTTGGATGACCAAACCGCAGGCCTGGATCCCATTTTAAAAGGGAGTCGCGGGACTACTCAGGCATCCAAGGAATCTCGATTTTCTGCTCTCGGCCGAGGTGCAGAAGCGTCGCCGTTGCGGGATGCGCGGATTCTGGCAGGACCGATTTCGTCTTCACGCCGTCGAATGTGAGCTCGATCCCCAACAGCCAACGCGGGAGCGCGCTCGCGACCAGGCCCTGGTCGGCGAGGAATGGCTCGGCGGAAATCAGGTCGTACGAAAGAAACTCGGCGGGAAGCATCTCCGGGATCACTGTGCGGCTCGGCTGGCCTTTGAAGTCCCAATAATTGCAGCCTTCGACCAGCGAGGTCTGCGCACAACGCGCCATGAACCGCCGCCAGGCCGTCAGCGCTTCGTCGACGCGCCCGACTTTCACCAAGGCGCCGATCCAGAAATAATTCCAGGAGGCGAGGCAGCCGCCGTTCATCGTTTCTCCGAAGCGGGTGACGTCCGCGTTGAACCGCCGCTTCATGAAGGAGAATTCCTCCGCGTCGTAGAGGTTCGTCTGGATCGAAAAACAATTCTCCCAAGCCGGCCCGAGTTCGCGTCGTCGCACCACCACTGCATCCACCACCCGACGCGCACGTTCCGGCGGCACCAGGCCCACGGCGACGGCCATCAGCTGCGGCGGCGCGTAGAGGTAGAACCGCGCCACTCCATCGACATCGATCCAATCCGCGTAAAAGCCGCGCGTCTCGCTCCAGAAATCGCGGTCGTATTTGTCGCGCACGCGATCAGCCCGGGATTCGATCGCGGGAATTTCCTTTGCGTGACCCAGCCAGCGTGCCACGTCGATCGCCGCGTGGAGCGACATCCATGCGACGATGTTGACGTACCCGATGTGTCCGTTGCGCGAAATCCAGTCCCAGTAGTCGTTTCCCTCGTCGCGCGTGGTGTGGATCATCCCGCCGCCGTCATCGATCTGGCGGAAAACCGCGGCGAGCGCGCGCTGCGCGCCATTCCACAACCGTTCGCCGAGCACGCGATCGCCGGTGAGCAGGAGGACGTCGCGCATGCACAGGAGAAATGACGTGTAATTATCCAGCGAGGTCGTGCTTTGGTAACCCGGGCCCGCCGAACCGTCTTTCACCAAATGGTCCGCCATGCGCGTGACTTCATCGATCAGGACGCGGTGGACGTTCGTGGTGTTCGGACCCAGCGATCCGCGCGGCACGCCGTACTTCAACATCTCGGCATGAAAATACCGGCAGAGGATCGCGATGTATCCCGAAGGCTGGTTGCCGAGCCGCCAGTCATGCGTGTCGGCCATGATCCCGCAGTTCGCGTAGGCATCGAAGAAACGCCGGTTGATTTCGGCGTCCGCCGACAACGGCCCGGTCACGCTGACGGCGAGCGCGACCCCGGTTTCCGCCCTAGTCGTTTCCAGCGCGAGTGAGGTTTCGATTGTCTCGCCCGCTTCCATGATGCGCACACCGTCGACGTCACACCACGGGCTTTGCCCAAGCACCGAGGAAAAATTCAGGATCTCGCCTTTTTTCAGGTGATGGGAAGTGGTGACGCGCAGGTCGCCGCCGGGGCACGCGTGGGAGAGAAGCTTCGCGATGGTCCAGCCGCCCGCGATTTTCCGGGTGTGACGGGTGCTTTTCGTCTGGCACTCGGGACCCAGGATGCTGCCGGTGCCGTAGAAAGCGTCCTTCGCCATCCCGAGGTCCCAGGAAACGAAAACCGTTGGTTCGCCCCACGGTGTCTGCCCGGAAAAAAACACGCCGGGCGTGAGTGCATCCGCCACTTTGGTTTGCTCGCGCCAAACCTGCGAGACGGTCCACGTCAGTTTGGGCCCGTCGATCCGCACGCGCCACCGTTCGCTCACGGCGCCGTACTCAATTCCATCGACTTCAATTTCGGTCGCGCTGCTCCCCACCATTCCTTGCAACCCTCCGGTGGCGCTCAAGTGCCACTGGCCGCTCGCGTCGACGTAGGCGGTCTGCGCGCCGGTCGGGGCGGTGAGCGCGAGATGCGACGAACGGGGCGCGCTGGTCTTGAGGAGGTTCGGGCACCAACCGGATCCGCCCGCGGCATCGAACCTGAGCGAGATGATTTCGGCGCGTATGTCCGCGAAGACGATTTCCCAAAAGCCATTGCGAAGGGTGAGAGGCACGCGACGGCGTTTGTGCGCGAACCGGCCGGGAGCAAGCAACCCTGAAGCACCGATCGACCCCGGATTGGGGCACCACGAAACACACGAAAAGAATACCGCTGAGCCGAACCTTCGGATTTTGAACAGAAGGTAACCGAGGTAACGAAGCGATTGAGGTTAGCCGGTTCGTTCGTAGCCCTTCACGATTAGGTTTCCAGTTCTTCGGATCTCACGCCTGCAAGGGCACGATTGGCTGCGCGAACCTGGATCGCTTCGTTACCTCGGTTACCTTCTGTTCAAAATCCGATGGCTCGAGGATCGCGTATTTTTTTCGTGTGTTTCGTGTATTTCGTGGTGCCCCAAATCCGGGGAGCGCTTTTCTACTTTCTTGCGGGTTCGGGATTTGTTTTCCGCTGCAGGAAATCGAGCGCGATGGAAGCCGCCGCGGCCCACGCGGTCCCGGCCGCCCATCCGCCCAGGACATCGGTCGGGTAGTGCACGCCGAGCATGACGCGGCTCAGGCCGATCAACGCCATGAGGAAAAATCCTGCCATGATGCAGTAAACCTTGGCGCGCTTTCGCGGCACCGCGTGGGCCAGCACAATTCCGAGGGTGAGATAAACGACCGCCGAGTTGAACGAGTGCCCGCTCGGGAAGCTCAGGTCCGACACGCGATCCAACAGGGGAACGATCGTGGGCCGCGGGCGCGAAAAGAATTGCTTGAGCGCGACACTGATCGCGGTCCCGCCGGCCATCGTGGCGAGGAGAAACCCGGCGATCATCGGCTTCCGGTCGATGATGAAATAACCTCCCACCAGGAGGATCAGGACCAGCGTGACCGCAACCCCGCCCAGGGCGCTGAAGTCGCGCGTGACGTGTTCCACCCACGCCGGGCCGATCAACTGCCCGGCATCGCCCTGCTGTCGGAACGACCGGATGATTCGCTCTTCGAGCGGCAGGTGCTCCGGTTCGCCGGCTTCCGAGGCGATGGCCACGAAGGCCCACAGGCACAGGAATACAGCGGCCACGCTGAAGAGGAGAACGGCTTCCCGTGAATTTTGCGGACGGAAGAAACGGGTGAGTTTTTTCACGGGGAAAGAGCTGTCGGCAGGCGGATCATACGGCGAATATTTCCTGCGCAGAGGCCACGAGAGGGGGTCGAGGTCACGGAGGGAAGGAGCCAATGCTCACGGTGGTTCCCAATTTCGATTCCTCGGAGCAGGCGGGCCGCCTGCGCTACTTCACGCTCCATTCCCAGTTTCTGATCTCCGGCATGTCCTCGCCGAACTTCCGGATGTACTGACGATGTTCGATCAGCTTGTCGCGCAGCAGCTGTTTCAAATAAATTCCCTGCGCGCCGGTGGACGGCAGCCGATCGATCGCGTCGATCGCAAGATGAAAGCGGTCGAGGTCGTTGAGCACCGTCATGTCGAAGGCCGTCGTGATCGTGCCTTCCTCTTTATAACCGCGGACGTGCAGGTTGCGGTGATTGGTCCGGCGGTAGGTCAGGCGGTGAATCAGCCACGGATAGGCGTGGAAGGCGAAGATCACCGGCTTGTCGACCGTGAAGAGGTCGTCGAAGTCCCGGTCGGCCAATCCATGGGGATGCTCCGATGACGGCTGGAGCTTCATCAGGTCGACGACGTTCACGACGCGGATTTTCAGGGCCGGCAGGTGTTCGCGCAGGATTGAAACCGCCGCGAGCGTTTCGAGCGTCGGCACATCGCCGCAGCAGGCCATGACGACGTCCGGCGACACGCCTTGGTCATTGCTCGCCCACTGCCACACGCCGATGCCTTCCACGCAGTGCTTGATCGCCGCGTCCATCGTCAGCCATTGCGGCGCCGGATGCTTGCCGGCCACGACGACGTTCACGTAATGCCGGCTGCGCAGGCAGTGATCCATGACGGACAGGAGACAGTTCGCGTCCGGCGGCAAATATACGCGCACGACTTCGGCCTTCTTGTTCACCACGACGTCGAGGAACCCGGGATCCTGGTGCGTGAAACCATTGTGGTCCTGCCGCCACACGTGCGACGCCAGGAGATAATTCAATGACGCGATTTTCCGCCGCCAGGGAAGGTGCAGGGTGCTCTTCAGCCATTTCGCGTGCTGGTTGAACATCGAATCGATGATGTGGATGAACGCCTCGTAGCAATTGAAGAGGCCGTGCCGGCCCGTCAGCAGGTAGCCTTCCAACCAGCCTTCGCACTGGTGCTCGCTGAGCATTTCCATCACGCGTCCGGCGGGGGCGAGCGATTCGTCGCCGGGCACGGTCGCGGCGGACCATTGCCGCGAGGTGGTTTCGAAGACCGCCTCCAATCCGTTCGAGATCGTCTCGTCGGGCCCGAAGATCCGGAAATTGCGCTGGCTGTCGTTGAGCTTGACCACGTCGCGCAGGAATTTCCCGAGGACATGGGTGTCGCCGATGCCGCGCACTCCCGGCCGGGGAATGGCGACCGCATAGCGGCGGAAATCGGGCATGCGCAGGTCGCGCAGCAGCACGCCGCCGTTCGCGTGCGGGTTCGCGCCCATCCGGCGGCTGCCGCTCGGTGCGAGGCGGGCGAGCTCGGGAACCAACCGGCCCTTCTCGTCGAAAAGCTCCTGCGGCCGATAACTGCGCAGCCAATCCTCCAGCTGTTTCAGATGCTCGGGATTGGTGGCGGGATCGGTGATCGGGACCTGGTGGGAGCGAAACGCGCCTTCGACCTGATGGCCATTCACCACCTTCGGGCCGGTCCAGCCTTTCGGGGATGCCAGCACGATCATCGGCCAGCGCGGCCGCACGGTTTCGCCCCCGGCGCGGGCGCGCTCCTGGATTTCCTTGATCTCGGCCACCGCGGAATCGAGCGCGGCCGCCATCGCCGCATGCATCAGCGCGGGTTCGTGTCCCTCGACAAACTGCGGCGCCCAGCCGTACCCGCGCATCAACTGGTCGAGCTCTTCCCGCGTGATGCGGGCGAGCAGCGTGGGGTTGGCGATCTTGAACCCGTTCAAATGAAGGATGGGCAGGACCGCGCCGTCGCTCGCCGCGTTGAGGAATTTATTCGAATGCCAGGCGGTCGCCAGGGGACCGGTCTCCGCTTCGCCATCACCCACGACGCACGCGACGATCAGGGCGGGATTGTCGAACACCGCCCCGAACGAATGGCTGAGCGAGTAACCCAATTCGCCGCCTTCGTGGATGGATCCCGGGGTTTCCGGCGAGGCGTGACTCGGAATGCCGCCCGGGAATGAAAACTGGAGGAACAGTTTCCTCAGTCCTTCCTCGTCCTGGCTGATGTCGGGGTAGATTTCGGTGTAGCTGCCTTCGAGGTAAGTGTTGCTGACGACTGCGGGACCGCCGTGCCCGGGCCCGGAGACGTAGATCATGTCCAGGTCATTTTGCCGAATGACGCGGTTCAGGTGGGCGTAGATGAAGTTTTGCCCCGGCGTCGTGCCCCAATGGCCCAGCAGCATGCGCTTGATGTCGGTGGCGGCGAGGGGGCGGGTGAGCAGCGGGTTGTCGCGGAGATAAATCTGCCCGACGGAAAGATAGTTGGCAGCGCGCCAATAGGCGTCGATCTGCCGGAGAACGTCTGCGGAGAGCTCGGGTGTTTTCATAGGCGGCGCGTCCAACGTTGGATTTGCCCCTGATGCTAACGCCGGGAAGCGCGAAACGCTAGGCCGGCCTTTGGCGCGCCATCCGGGCGACGGAGCGCGCGATCATGAGCTGCTCGTCCGTCCTGATCACGCGCACCGCGACGCGGCTGGCGCGTGAAGAGATGAGCGGGGCGTTGCGGGCGTTGGCGCGGCGGGCGAGTCGCACGCCGAGAAATTCCAACCCGGAGCACACCCGCGCGCGAATGGCCGGCGAATTTTCGCCCATGCCGCCGGCGAAAACGAGGGTGTCCAAGCCACCGAGGGCGGCGGAATACGCGCCGAGCCATTTTCTCGCCTGGTAGCAGAAGAGGGCCACGGCATCGGCGGCGCGCGGGTTTTTCGCCTCCGCCTTGAGCAGCGTCCGCATGTCGGCGGATAACCCCGAGAGGCCGAGCAGGCCTGATTTCTCATTCACCATTTTCTGGAAGGCCGCCGCGCTCATGCCTTCGGTGACGGCCAAGTGGGAAAACAGGCCGGGGTCCAGGTCGCCCGACCGCGTGCCCATCGGCAACCCGGCTGCCGGCGTGAAGCCCATGCTGGTGTCGAGGCATTTCCCCTGCCGGACCGCGGCGAGGCTGGCTCCGCTGCCGAAGTGCGCGAGGATGATGCGGCCCTGGGCCGCGGGTTTTCCCAAGCGTGCGATTTCCTCCATCAGGAACTCGTACGAAAGGCCGTGAAAACCGTAGCGCCGGAGGCCCTTTTTTTCATAGCGGCGGGGAAGGGGAAAAAGATACGCCGCGCGCGGCATGGTGCGATGGAAGTGGGTGTCGAAGCACGCCACCTGCATCGTTTGGGGAAACTTCCGTCGCACTTCCGCGATGAGGGCCAGCGCGGCCGGCAGGTGATTGGGGTCGGTCGCGCTGAGCCGGTGAAGGTCCCGAGTGACTTTCGCATCCAAGCGGATCGGCGCCGAGTACTTGGCCCCGCCATGCACAATGCGATGACCCACCGCCGCCGGGCCCCTGGGGCCGGTCAGCGGCGCAATTTTTTCCCAGACGGCGCGGGTGCGTTCTCGACCGACGCCGGAAATCGAACCCCCCGCCACCTGCTTCAAGGGGCGGGCGTTTTCATACAGGGCAAACTTCAGGCTGGAAGACCCCGCGTTGAAGATGAGGAAGAATGAACGCATTTTAAAAAGGCCGGGCCCCGCCGCTCCGCCGCTGCCAGCACTGACGAGCCCGCAGTCGGAAACAAACTCTTTGAACAGAACCAACGGAAGGAACCTTGTTCGTCAGGCGGGTGACTTCCGGCGAGGATTCGGCTTTTGACCACGAACGACACGAAAAGACACGAATTAGAATCAAAACTCGAACTCCCACCCGGAATTCGTGTCTGTGATGGCCCGCCCTCTCCGAGACAGCATTTGCGTTGTATCGGGCCGGGTTCGCTCCTTAGTCGCGGTGCCAATGTGATCCTGTAGGCGCCGGGTCAGGTGACCAAAGCGCAGGACAATGGGCAACTGAACCTCGTCACTGGGGGCGAGATTCAAGATGCCGCAGGCCCAAATCAAAACCGACCCTCCACTCGATCGGTCGACTGCGTACTCATGGAGCCGCCCCCCGCCATTTTCCCGGGCCAGGGAAGCGCCGCACCTGCGGGATTTTCGCGCGATAAAAACCAACGTGGAAAGCGTGGCCCAACAGCTTATCGCCCGGGAACTTCGGGTGGACAATGTCGACGACAGCGAAGGTCGCGCCGCATTTCGCGTGTGCGAGAAATTGCGCCGCCCGCTCTCGACGTTTGCCGGGATCAACGGATTCCGTTCCCTGCTCACGCGCGCCCTGGTGTTGGCGAGGGCCAAGGAGGCCTGGCTTGAGACGGTGCTGGTCAACGCCGACGGCTCGGTGCTGCTACCCCCCGCGCTCGAAGACCAATTGAAAAACTCCGCCGCAGCGCGGGGCGGGAGGCAGCTCACGGTTGAGCTGCTCCAGTTACTCGTCACTTTTATCGGCGAGCCATTAACGATGCGCTTGGTCGAGGATGTCTGGCCCAGGCTGGCCGCGAAGAAATTAAACCCCCGAGGAAAAAAGCTATGAAGAAACGACCCGGCGCCCGCGCCGCGACTGCGCCCGCCGCCTCCAAAGTCACCATCCGGCGCCTGCCCACCGGTGTGCGCGGCCTGGATGAAATCCTCGGCGGCGGCCTCCCCGAATATTCCTTCAACATCATCGCCGGCTCGCCGGGATGTGGAAAGACCACGCTCGCCCACCAGTTCGTCTTTGCGAACGCGACCAGGCAACGGCCTGCGCTCTATTTCACCGTCCTCGGCGAACCGGCGATCAAGATGCTGCGCTACCAGCAGCAGTACTCGTTTTTCGACCTGAGCAAGCTCAACGACTCGATCCGGTTCATCAACTTGAGCGACGTGGTGATGGAACACGACTTGAACGCCGTGCTGGAGGAAATTACGAAGGTCGTGGGCGCGACCAATCCCAGCGTCGTGGTCGTCGATTCATTTCGCACCGTGCTCCGGAAAAAGCCGAACGATGTCGGCAGCGAGATGGAACTTCAGTCCTTCACGCAGCGCCTCGCGATGTTGCTCACCAGTTACCAGGCGACGACTTTCCTGCTGGGCGAATACACGGAAAGCGAGATGCGCGACAACCCCGTCTTCACCGTGGCTGACGGCCTGATCTGGCTTTCGCAGGTCGCGGAACGAAATTCCGTCGTCCGAAAACTGCAGGTGCTCAAGCTGCGAGGACAGGCCTCGGTGCCGGGGCTCCACACGATCCGGATCGGGGATTATGGGCTCCAGGCGTTTTCCCGCACGCTGGGACTGGTCGGTACTGGGGCCAAGCCCCATCGGCAGCGCCGGCTTTCCATGGGCGCCCCGGAACTCGACAAATTGCTGGGTGGCGGCGTGCTCGAGGGCGACAGCGTGCTCGTGGCCGGCCCTTCGGGCACGGGCAAGTCGGCGCTGGCGACCCAATTCATTTCGGCCGGCCTAAAGCTCGGGGAACCCGGCATCATGGTGATCTTTGAAGAGCGCCCGGCCAAGTACATCTCCCGGGCGGCGGGACTTGGCCTGGATCTCAGGACCGCCCAGAAATCCGGCAAACTCGAGGTGCTGTACCTGCGCCCGCTCGATCTCTCCGTCGATGAAACGATGCAGGAAATCCTGGATGCGGTGAAACGAAATGGAGCGCGGCGACTCGTGATTGATTCCCTTGTGGGATTCGAGATGGCGCTCGCCCCCGGCTTCCGCTCGGACTTTCGCGAATCGCTCTACCGGATGATCGCCGCGCTCACCGGCGCCGGGGTGACGATCCTCAGCACCGTCGAAATCGAGGACTCGTTCACCGCGTTTCCATTCAGCCACTACGCCATTTCATTCCTGACCGACGACATCATCCGGCTGCGCTACGTCGAGATCGATGGACAGCTGCGCAAGGTCCTCGTGGTCGTGAAAATGCGCGGCGGCAACCACAGCAAGGATATCCGTGAATACGTGATCGGCCGCGAAGGCGTGCTGCTGATCAGCCCGCACCGCACCGACTACACCCGGCTCACGAGCGGCCTGCCGGAACGCGTGGGCGACCGGAAGGAAGCGTCGCCGGAGCCCAAGGCCGTCAAATAATCTTTAATGAAAACGGCGAAACCATCCCGAGTGTCGGCAGCGCGCGCGAAACGACTCAGTCGTTCCGCGCCGGTCATCGACCGTTCGCCGCTGCCGATGCTCGAGGTGGAGGGCCCGCGGCATATCACCAGTTTCGTCAACGCCGCCTTCTGCCGGCTGGTGGGAAAGAAACGCAGCGAGATGATTGGGCAGCCATTCGCCAAGATCGTGACCAACGGCGCCAGCTGCGTTCCGCTGCTCAACCGGGTCTACGCCACGGGCAAGCACGAGACTCACTCCCAGGCCGACGATTCCCGGTCCAATCGAACCTACTGGCTGTATTCGATGTGGCCGGCGCTCGATGCGAAGGATCGGCCGGAGCGGGTCGTCATCCAGCTTTCCCGCTCGGCTCACGCGCACCAGAATATTGCGGAAATGAATGAGGCGCTGCTCTTGTCGGGATTGCGGCAGCACGAACTCCGGGTCCAAGCCGAGGAGTCCAACGCGCGCTCGCAGCACGAGATCGCGCAGGGCAAGGTCACGGAAGGCGCACTGCAGGACGCCAACGACGAGTTGCACCGCGCCCGCGGGATCGCGGAGCGTGCGAGCAAGGCCAAGGACGATTTCCTCGCGGCGCTGTCGCATGAACTCCGTACGCCGCTGACCCCGGTGCTGCTTTCCGCCGCGGCCCTGCGCGAGGACCTGCGCCTGCCGGCCGACGTCCGGACCCAACTGGGCATGATGGAACGCAACATCGCACTCGAGGCGCGGCTGATCGATGACCTGTTGGACCTGACCAAGATCACGCACGGGAAACTCACCCTCCGTTCCGAACCTTGCGACGCGCACTCGCTGATTGGGATGGCGATCGAGATCGTCCGCGAAGACGCGCGCGACAAGCAGATCTCGATCGAGCGGAACTTCACCGCGATCCGGAGCGGGCTGATCGCGGATCCCGCGCGCTTCCAACAGGTGATCTGGAACCTGTTGCGGAACGCCGTGAAGTTCACCCCGTCCGGCGGCAAGATTTCCGTGCGCACCGTGGAGGAATTCTTGGGCAACGGCGAAACCTGGCTGCGCATCGAGGTGACGGACACCGGCATCGGGATCAATGCGGATGGCTTGGACCAGATTTTCATGCCCTTCGACCAGGGCGGGCTCACCGGCGACCATCGTTTTGGCGGTGTCGGGCTCGGCCTCGCCATCGCCCGGGCGGTGGTGGTGCTCCATGGCGGCCGCATCACCGCGCTCAGCCCGGGCGCGAACTGCGGCGCGACGTTCGTGGTGGAATTGCCGGGCGCGATGGAGCCGCAGCCGGGCATCCTCGATTCCGACCGAACCGCATTGGCCCCGGCGCGCGGCAGCCGGAAAGCGGCGATCCAGCCGCAGCGCCTGCTCCTGGTGGAAGACCATGAGAATACCCTGATGGTTTTGACCAGCCTGCTGAAACGCGATGGTCACCACGTCATTTCGGCCACGACGGTGGCGGGCGCGCTGGCGCAGGCCTCGGTGAACGAATTCGACCTCGTGATTTCCGACCTGGGGCTTCCCGACGGCACCGGCGTCGAACTCATGAAGCGGCTGACGCTGCTCTACGGACTGCGCGGCATCGCCCTCAGCGGTTACGGCATGGAGGAAGACCTGATCCGTTCCCGCGGCGCGGGGTTTGCCTCGCACCTGGTGAAGCCGGTTTCGATCGCCGAGCTCCGGCGTGTGATTGCTTCGATAACCTCGGTGAATCCGCGGCCTGACGAGCCAGGACCACGCTCCGCCCCGTGAATTTCAGCGGCGATTTCACCGCGATCAACGAGGCGCTGCTCATTGAATTTGAAACAGCCGCGCGTCCGATGACGCGGTCCGCGGAATCCGGTTAACTCCGAAGGATCGCAGTCCCTTCGGTCGGAGCCGGGGAATTTTCAGTAATCGAAAATCTGGATCTTCAAGAAAATCAGCGACTCCGACGCAGCGTCCGTGGTGAGCAGGGTGAGTTCGGACGGTGCGCCTGAAAGCGCGATCGGCACTTTCACCGCTTGCGGGGGCGAGAGGGCCTCAAATTGGAGACCGGCGATGCGAACCCCGTTCAGCCGCAGCTCCGCGTGCACGGGCACGGCGGTGAGATTTGCGACCTCGAGGCGCACCTGCATGCGCGAGGCTTCCGGGCGGAATCGAAGCGACATCGTCGAGGCGTTCATCTTGCGCACTTCGACCGTCGCCCGATCCACGTACGCCGGGATCAACGGACCAAGTCCCGTAGCGTCGTCCCAGCCGACGAAATTGGGCAGCGGCAAACGCCGCGGCAGCGCGCGAGCCTTCGCCTCCGGCAGATAAACGCCGAAGGGGTCGGTCACGCCCGAAGCCCGGTAACGCTCATTCGTTCCGTTGGGGTGCAGGTACAGCGGCAGCCAGGCGCCAAATCGATCGATCACCACGATCGCCTCCGGCGGCACGAGGCCGGAAGGGCGATCCGCCACCCAAAACTCGGCGCGGCCGCCGGCATCGTCGAGGAAACGGCGCATCAACGGATAGGGGACGCCGTTTTTGGAAATGACTTTGACGGAGTTGACCTTCGCGCCGGCCAAAGTCCGGAGGCACGCCTCGGTGCGAGCCTGGTCATCCGGATGCGTGCGAAAATAATTTTCCCAGCGCGTCTTCGCAAAAATCGATTCGCCCGACCACAACGGTCGAATGTCACACTCGGCCGACGGCAGCCATCCGACCAGCGCGAGGGCCGCCGCGGCCCAGCAGACGGCCGCGCCGAATGTTTCCGCCATCCACGCGACCAGCGCGGTGCCGCAGAGAAACGCGGGCAACTGCAGGCGCGCGCCCCACGGCTGCCATTTCAAAAGCAGGCAATAAAGCAGGAGGCTGCCGACGATGATGGCCAGCAACTGCATTGGCGCGCCCCGCCATTTGCGCAGGACCAACAGGCTGATCAGCGTCGCCACGCCGAGAAGGCACTGCACGAATGACCCGGCTGTCACTTCGCTTCGCGGCCGCCACGCGACTTCGAAGTCGAGCGTCAGGAGGGTGGTTCGCGGGTCGGTCAAATCCTGGCCAATCATTTTATGAAACCGCGCGATGGCGGATTCGATCTGGTGGTTCAGCGCCGGCGAGGGCGTCGCGAGATGGAGTGCGGAATTGCGCGCGGCATTCGAGACCACGCTGCGCCAGGAGAACGTGGTGTTTTCCTGTTCTCCGCCGTCCTTCGCCTGGTGCACTCCGAGCGGGGAGCCATACCACGCCTGGTTGCGCGCCCAGTGCGGGCCCACAATCGCGAGCACGACGATCGAGATCACCGCAATGCCACGCGCATCGCGCAGCAGCGGCAGGGCGATCGCGATCAGCACGGGCAGGGCGAAAATTATTGCCGTGGGCTTGGTGGCGAGCGCGAGTCCGAGCGCGGCCCCGATCGCCGCCCATTCGGCGATTGGCCGGCGTAGCGCAGGCGGCCCGCCTGCTCCGGAAGATCGAATTCCTGATCCCGAATTCCTGATTCCGATCGCCGGAGCCGTCAGGAGGCCTGCGCTACCTTGCGACGCACCCGTTTTTCGCAACGCGAGCCACGTGAAGACGCCGAGCCAAACTGCCACGAGCAGGTCGTTCTTCGCACTGCTCGCTTCGAGATAACTCATCGGCAGCGCGGCGAACATCAACGTCGCGAGCCATTGTCCGCGCCGCGTCGCGCCGAGTTCGCGTGCGAGCAGGCTGACGACGACCAAGCCCAGCGCGTAAGCCAGCCACTGCGGGACGTTCGCCCAGTGGTCGCCGTGCGAGAGGCCCAGCGCGTGCGCCTGGATCATTTCGGCCAGCGGCGGCATCATGAGCACGCGATCGTCGGCCGTGATGAAGTGCTGCACGCCGCCTTGCTGGAGCCAGAACAACTGCCGCGGCAAATGATAGCTGAGCACGTCCGGCGTGTTCGGCGGCGAGAACAGCGCCGCGGCGAGCGTCAATCCGAGCAGCCCTCCCACGGCCACGGCGCACGCGCGCACGAATGGGTCGCGGGGAAATTGCGGCAGGCGCCAGCTGGCGTTCGATCCCATGCGCCAGAGCGCGAAGCCCAGCGACGCATTGACGATGAGCCACGCGAGCAGGAGCGGGCCGGCCGTCAGCCCGTGGCACAGGCTGAGTCCTTCCGTGAGGAAAATCAGGCCGACGCCCCACGCGAGCGCGGCGAGCACGCTGGCCTCGCGCCAGGAGGCCGAAGGGCCGCGGGCTTTGAAAATCAGGACCAACTGCAGCAGCGGAAGAAAAACCAATGCACCGAGGACGCCGAAAGCAGGGGCAGCTGAAGCCATGGAGTGCGTCGAGACAACCGAAGCCACCCTGCAAAGCAACCTGTGAGGAAGTAGCGCAGCCGCCACCTGCTCTGCTCAAACTGGACTTTTCGAGGCCGGAGAAAACTCAGCCGCGGCCCGATCGGGCGGAGGCGAGTTCCAAGGCGAAGGCGTTTTTATCGCGGCGGGCGCCGCGCCGAAGTTTCTTCGAACGCCGAGCCTGCTCATCGAGTTCCCGTTTGAGGCCGAGGTTGGCCACCGTCATTGAAGCCAAGCTGGCCGTCGCCGTCGCCAGCAGGGTTTCGAGCTCTTGGATTCGGGAAGCGAGCATGGCGAGGAGCATGGCCACAAACGCGGGAATAGCTATTGGTATCGCAGGGTACGCAATGACCGCCAGGTTTCTCCTCGGGCACAGCGCGCGGCGTGTGGTGCTAAAACGGATGCAAGCGCTTGCCGGGCGAGCGCAATGGGTGGCGGGCGCGGGGCGGGTGGCGATGAACGTCGCGTTGTGGAGAAGTTGTTTTTACGATTCCGATTCCCGCCAGGAACCTGGTTGGGAAAAATCTTTATGCGAAACGACTATCTCCAAAGCGCCCTCGCGGTGATCGACGATCCCAACATTCTCGTGAACGTGGTTTCCCGCCGGGTGAAACAGCTGCGTCGCGGCGATCGCCCGCTCGTCGTCTCGCTGGAAAAACTCTCCGCCGAAGACACCGCCCTGCGCGAAATCGCCGAGGGCAAGATCACGTACGAGCTGCCCGTCGGGATCGCCTTGGCTGTTCGCTAAAGTAGCGCAGGCGGCCCGCCTGCTCAGAAAAGTAGCGAGGAGCGAACTTGCCCCGAGCAAGTGGGTGACTCCGTGCATGGATCCATACGCTTGGTGGGATCGAGGGTCTCGAAACTTATTTCGTGAAGGGCCACGAATGATTCCGCTGACCGAGCCTTTTCGTGCCTTCGGTGCAAGGGATTGGGCGGCTGAATCTCCCCGAGCAGGCGGGCCGCCTGCGCTACTTTTTGGATGCAGACTTCCAGTGACGCATTGAGACGGGGGCGATCATTGACAACGTTGGTCACGGGCCTTCGATGAAGGCCGATGGCTTTGCGACTGAACTTGCTGGTGGCGGAAGACGATGTGAACGACCAGATCCTCATGGATCACGTCGTGGTTAAAGCCGGTTTGGCTTTTGTACACTACGCGTGGAGCGGTGAGGAGGTCATCGAATACCTGAGCGGCAAAGGACCTTTCGCGGCCCGGGTAAAATATCCTTACCCGGATGTTTTATTTCTCGATTTGGAATTGCCGCGCGTGAACGGACTTCAAGTTCTCGAGTGGCTCGACGCGAATCCGTCGATCGTCCGCCCCGCCACATACGTGTACACGGGTGCGAAGGATTCCCCGCTTCGCCAGTATTTGGAACGGCATCCCATCAAGGGATTTTTCGAGAAGCCGCTCAATGCGGACCAAGTCACCGCCATTCTCCAGGAGCGCGTGACCTTTTGAGTTCGCGGACGCCCGCGGTTTTTTCCGTGCCGAAGAAGTCGAAAAAATCACCGGCCGAGCGCACGCGGTTGAGTGCACGCGGGAAGAAAAAAGAGCCTGCTCCCGTGCCCGCGTTCCCCGCGCTGAAGTTTTACGGCACGAGCCTTCCGCCCCACATTCTCACTGCCGGAAACGTCGCGGGTAAGATCGTTCTGCCGTAGGCGGAACTCATTCGACGGCCTCAGCCTCGCCGCAAGATCGCCGCGTCGTGGACGCCGTGGATATAGGCGGGTTTGACGGCGAGCACCTCGAAATATTCCGACCACTTCGCGCGAATGTACGCCTCGCTGTGGAAGGCCGACATATAAAACTCCGGGAGGCCGGCGGTCACGGGACCCGTCCGGTACGCATAACCCTTGGCCACGACCTCCGCCTTTACCCCGGGATCCGCGCTCCAGTATCGTTCGCCGTGCAAGGAGGCGATGAGCATGCCGCCCGGTTTGAGTACGCGGCGCAGCTCTGCCACCCAAGCCAGCTGCATTTCCTCCGGCAGGTGCGTGAAAACCGAGACCGAGAAAATGAAATCAAAAAATGCGTCGGGAAACGCGAGGGGCGGCACGGTCGCGTTACAATCGAACAAGGCCACGTCGCCGAGATTGCCCCGGTTCCACGCGATCGCTTCCGGATCGATATCGCTCCCCCACACTTCGCCGCGATGCGGAAAACGCGCGAAGCTTTTCAACACCCGGCCGCACCCACATCCGAAATCCAGGATTCGCTCCGCGTCGCCCAGCGGTTTCCCGAATTCGGCCGCCGCCGCGGCGATCTGGTCGAACATCTCCCCGCCCGAAACAAAAAAATTCTTTCCCCAATCTCCTCCCACCTGCCGCACTTGGAGGTGAGGCGGAGGAAGGACGCTTGGATTCAATTCGTGGCCGACGACGATCTGCTCGTCACCGATGCGACACAAAAGGACCAGGCGGTCGCCTCTCAGTGCGTCCCGTGCGGCCATTCCGGAAAATCCGGCCACATGGGAAAGGGTCGGCCAGGCTTGCCGGACATCGGGACGATCCGCCAAATGCAGCCAGCGGTTGGTGCCTTCGCCCGCGGCCACGGCGTGGATCGGCTCCTCGCTCGCAATCCAGCCTCGCACCGGAAATTCTTCGCTTCCCGGAGCGTCGACGGGGGTTTCGAGATGCAGGACATAACGCGGCGGAGCCATGGTCCTGACTACCAGCGCGGCCGCGATCCGCGAGCAAACGAAAAGAGCGCGGCCTGATCGCAATCAAGCAGCGTCCCCGCGCAACGCATTCTGCACGACTGCTCCTGACGGAGCAGTTTATTCGATCGGAGCAAACGGATGAGACGAAGCGTGCCTCTCATCCATGCCTACGATCTCGGGATCGCAATTATCAGACGGCGAAATGAGATCGGCGATGCACGTAACCCACGGGTGCTCAGCGCTGAAAAGGCCAATAGTAAATGGTATGCGTTTCATTTCCTCGATTTCCTCATCAAAGAGAGAGGCAAAACAGGCGCGTGCTTCCGGATCGGTGCGAGCCACGACGAAGCAGCGGTTGATTTCAAATGCGATCATCATTGTCTGATAACTTCTCCTAGGTTTTTGGGGTGAAAGGTTGGCTACAAAAATTATGCGTGGCGCGATGACAAGTTTCGGGTGAGTAAAAATCTGACGAAACAAATTTCAAAACATTTTTGCGGCCGCGAAACAATCGAAACAGGAAATTTGTGAGAGCGGCATGATCGGGGTGCGGCGCGAATTTCAGAATTCCACGCACGGGATTGCGGGTTGCGAAAATTTTCCAACGAAGAAGTTCCAAATTATTTTTGGCGGAGGAAACGGTCGCGGACCCGCGACCGAAAAAGCGTCGCCCCGGTCTTCGACCGACTTGTTGGGCTCCGCCGACAAATTTGCCGCTTTGCAGATCGGTCGGTTTTCACTCGTGGAAACGCATAATTTTCGGAAGCCATCGAGAATGCGGCGCGACATTTTTTCGGCGGCGGGTCCGCGACCGCGCCTTCCTCGCGACCCGAAAAATCGTGCAGAATTCCGATATTTTAACCGAACTTCGCCATTCGCAGTCCGCATTTTTAAGGCGTCATAAATTTTTCGGCGAGCCGAACGAGCTGGTTGGACCGGCGCGGCCAGCGCCTCGAAAAAATCGTGCAGAATTCCGATAATTTTCCGCCGATCGTTCGGCCTCCTTTTCCAAATCGTGAATTCTACTGAAGCAAACGGCGCCAAACTGCGCGTTGGGACAATCCCTGCCAGCTCCGCCGATTTTCTTCCGCCGGCCTTTGTTACGGTCAGGTCAATTTTCCCATATTAATTCACCGCCCGCCACCGTCAGGCTTGCGAATCCCGGGCGGAGAGCACTTCCATCGCCTTTCTTCCCATGCCCACGAATCCTTCCTCCGACGAAAACCAACTGATCAAACGCGTGCATCGCGAAATCATCGACGATTACGACGAGGAGTTGGAAATGGAGCGGGAGGATTGGGAGAGCTTGAATCCGAACCAGGCGGCGCGCCCGGTCGAACAGGATGCTTCGAATGCCGCGCGCAATGTGTATTTCCGCGAGCTCTTCCGGATGCAGGGCGAGCTGGTGAAGATGCACGACTGGATCGTGCACACCGGCCACCGGCTGATCATCCTCTTCGAGGGCCGCGACGCCGCGGGCAAGGGCGGCGCGATCAAGCGGATCACGCAGCGCCTCAACCCGCGCGTGGCGCGGGTGGCCGCGTTGCCGGCGCCCTCGAGCCGCGAAAAAACCCAGTGGTATTTCCAGCGCTACGTCGAGCATCTCCCGGCCGCCGGTGAAATGGTGCTCTTCGACCGGAGCTGGTACAATCGCGCCGGCGTCGAACGCGTGATGGGTTTCTGCACCGACAAGGAATACGAGGAGTTCTTCCGCTCGGTGCCCGAGTTCGAAAAGATGCTGGTGCGATCCGGGATCCAGGTGATCAAGTACTGGTTCTCGATCCCGGACGAGGAGCAGGAATTCCGTTTCCGCTGCCGCATCAACGATCCGCTGAAGCAATGGAAGCTTAGCCCCATGGACCTCGAGTCGCGCAAGCGCTGGGAACTCTACACCAAGGCGAAGGAAGTGATGTTCGACCGCACCCACATTCCCGAAGCGCCGTGGTGGGTGGTGCAGGGCGCCGATAAAAAGCGGGGCCGGCTCAACTGCATCCATCATCTCCTTACCCAGGTGAAATATTCCGAAGTGTCGCACACGCCGATCGAGCTGCCTCCGCGCGTGCATCACCCGGATTACCGCCGCGAACCCGTCCGCCCGGAAATGATCGTGCCGGAAATTTACTGAGAAACGCCGGTCTCCACCTGCTTCGGGGGCTGCGGCAGAGTTTTCACCCGGGCCGAGCCAACCTATTCCCGCGGAATCCGCGGATGTGCACAGATCACGGCACCAAACCGGAGCGATCCCTCGTAACGTAGGGCGCGGTCTCCGACCCGCCTCTGAGGATCGACGTAGCGCCACGTCTCCGACTGGCTCGTTCGGATCCAACTACAAATCTGCGACGTAGTGATTGAAACGCGCAACGAGCCGGTCGGAGACACGGCGCTACGTTTTCCCCGAGGCGGGTCGAAGACCGCGCCCTGCGGTGATTTGGGACGTGACCTGTTTTCGGACTCCCTCACCTTCAGCCGCCTACCCCTCGCAACGCTGATTCGCTCACTCGACCCCCGATGAAGATCGTCAAAATCGAAACCCTCCTCTGCAACGCGCGCATGCGAAATTGGGTCTTCGTCAAGGTCACCACCGACCAACCCGGCCTCATCGGGTGGGGCGAGGCCACGCTGGAATGGCACACGCGTTCGATCGTCGGCGCGGTCGAGGACTTGAGCCAGCTCCTCGTCGGCGAGGATCCGCGTCGCGTCGAGCACCTCTGGCAGATCATGTACCGCCAGCATTTCTGGCACGGCAACGGCATCGTGCGTGGCACGGCGATCGCCGGCATCGACCTCGCGCTCTGGGACATCCTCGGGAAAACCCTCGGCGTGCCCTGCCACGAACTCTGGGGCGGCCGGGTCCGCGATTACGTGCGGCTTTACTGTCACTTGGGCGGCGGGCGCATGGAGGATTTCTACGAGACTCCCGTCAACGAGGCGAAACGCTTCGCCGATCTCGCACGCCAGGCCGTGGCCGACGGCTTCACCGCGTTCAAGTCGATGCCCGTGCCTGAGCAGATGATGATCGAGGGACCTAAGCCCGTGAAATTTGCCGAGGCCTGCGTTGCCGCCATGCGCGAAGCGGTCGGCGAGAGCATCGACATCATGGTCGATTGCCACGCGCGGCCCTCGCCGCGCATGGGCCTCATTTTCGCGAAGGCCCTCGAGCCCTACGACCTCTACTTTTTCGAGGAGCCCTGCTGGCCGGAGCACATGGAGGGAATTGCCGAAGTGCAGCGCGCGGTGAAAACCCCGATCGCGACCGGCGAACGCCTCTGTTCGTCCTTCGCGTTCAAGCAACTCTTCGAACTCCGCGCCGCGAGCATCATCCAGCCCGACATCACGCACTGCGGCGGGCTCACCGAGGCGCGCCGAATCGCGGCGATGGCGTCGGCTTATGGCGTCGCACTCGCACCGCACAATCCCCAGGGGCCCGTCAGCACCGCCGCCTCGATCGAGTTTGGCTTCGCGACTCCGAACTACCTGATCTGCGAAGCGGTGCACCAGGATGTGCCGTGGCGCGACGAGATCGTGAACTGGGGTTTCACCGTGGAGAAAAAAGGACGGCGCGCATTCCCGAGCCGGCGCCCGGGCCTCGGCGTGGAGATCAACGAAGCCGCCATCGCCCGCCATCCCTTCGAACAGGAACTGCCGCGCCGGTCGTTCGCGCCCGACGGGGCGGTCATCGATTGGTGAGTTCGCGCGCCATGCCGAAAAATCTCCCGGCCTCGCCGTCGACGAAATTGCTGCTGCCCGACCTTCACGGCCGGGTAGCGATCGTCACCGGCGCCTCGGCGGGGATCGGCCTGGCGACCGTCGAGGCCTTGCTCGCGAATGGAGCCACCTGTTTCGGCCTTGCCCGCGAAGGCGCGCCGATTACTTCCGCCGCCTTTCATCCGATCGCCTACGACCTGTCCGATCCCGCGGAAATCGCCGCGGCTTTCACAAAAATCCGCGCGCGCACCCCGCACGTCGATTACATCGTCAACGTCGCCGGCATCGATCCGAAGCACAGCCTCGCGGAGGGCGATGCGGCGCGCTGGGACGAAATCGTCGATCTCAATCTGCGTGCGTACTACCTCGTGATCCGCGAAGGCGTGCCGTTGCTGCGCGCCGGCGTGGGCCGCGCGATCGTGAACGTGTCGTCGATCAACTACCGGCTCGGATTGCCCGGCCGCTCGATTTATTCCGCGACGAAGGCGGGCATCCTCGGTTTGACGACCGGGCTGGCGCGCGAGCTCGGGGCGGACAACATCCGCATCAACACGGTGACGCCGGGCTGGATTTTCACCGCGCGCCAGGTCGAGCAATACTTCAGCGGCACGACCGCGGGGACGCACCTCGCGCACCTGGCAAAAGTCCAGGCGTTGCCGCTGCGCATCCAACCGGGCGACGTGGCGAACCACATTCTGTTTTACCTGAGCTCCGTGAGCCGCGCTTCCACCGGCCACAACTGCGTGGTCGATGGCGGCTGGTTGCTGGAGTAGGGAAGAGCGAAGGGCCGGCGCGGCGGAGCCTAGTCCTTCCGCTCTCTCTCGAGCTTGGCCAAGTCGTTTTCCATTTTCTCCCGCGACGCCCGCCGCTCGGCCTGCTGGCGGTCGTACGCGTAGTTGTCGGTCGAGTAGGACTGGCTGCGGTCCCAATCGCTGATCGCTTGGCGGATCGCGGCCTCGTGCGGGCGGCCTTTCTTTTCGAGCGCGCGGGTTTCATCCGCGATGAACGTGGCGCGTGAAACGCCGTTGTAGGCTTGGGGCGGCGGGATGGTCCGGTTGGGTGAGGAGCAGCCGGCGAAAAAAACCAGGGCCAGCGCGAAGGGGAACGGCGCAGTTTTCATCGAAGGAAACCCTTGGGACTCCACTTCCTTTGTCAATTTGACCGACGTCGCGCCGCGCCTGCGGCCCGCGCGCCCGCTCACAGCACCCATTGTCCCGCCACCGCGGCCAACATGACCACGAGCCACGGCGGCACGCGGCGGAATTGCAGCAGCGAAAGCGCCGCGACCACCGCAAGGATATCCCGGCCGCTCGCGACGCTTTCCTGCCATAGCGGATGGTACAGCGCCGCGAGCAGTACGCCGACGACCGCCGCATTCGCGCCGCGAAGTCCAGCCTGGGCCCAGGCTTTCCCGCGCAGTGAATGCCAAAATGGCAGCGCCCCGCCGATCAGCAGCCACGCCGGGAGAAAAATCGCGAGCACTGCCGCCACGCCGCCGACCCAAGGATGATCTCCCCCGCAGATCACGGTCCCGAGATACGCCGCAAATGTGAACAGCGGCCCGGGCAGGGCCTGCGCGGCGCCGTAACCCGCGAGGAACGCGTCGTCGCTGATCCAGCCCGGCGGGACCAGTTCAGCGCGGAGTAACGGCAGCACCACGTGGCCGCCGCCGAAGACGAGGGCGCCCGCGCGATAAAAACTGTCGAGCACCCTCAGGTTCTTTTGGCCGCTCATCGTCGCCGCAATCGGCAGCGCGATCAGCAGCACGGCAAAGGTCAGCAGGGCGGCCGCCGCCCAAAAATGCGATCGCGGACGGGTTTCGGTTTTTGGTTCGGCGCGCGGCGAAATTTTACGGCGGTAGAACATCCAGCCCACGGCCGCCCCCACGCCGATCGCGGCCACCTGCGACCCAGCGCTGGGAAACAGCAGGGTCGATGCCGTCGCCGCGACGCCCAACCCGAGGCGCAACGCGTCGGGACAGAGCTTTCGCCCCATCGTCCAGACCGCCTGGGCCACGACCGCGACGGCGGCGACCTTGAGCCCGTGCAACCAACCGTTCGCCGAACTCGAGGCGAAATGCGCGAGGCCATACGCGAAGAGGATCATCAGCACTGCCGACGGCAGCGTGAAACAAAACGAAGCGAACAGCGCGCCGGGGAGGCCGCCGCGTTTCATCCCGAGCGCGAAAACCACCTGGCTGCTCGCGGGGCCCGGAAGGAATTGGCACAGGGCCACCAGGTCCGCGTACTCCTCCTCATCCACCCAGTGTCGGCGCCGCACGATTTCCTCGTGGAAATACCCGAGATGCGCCACGGGTCCGCCGAAGGAAGTCAGCCCGAGTTTCAGGAACACCCGCGCAATCTCGGCGGGTGCTGCATTGGATTTTCGCGAAGGCACGCTGCGATGGTCCGACAAACCCGTCCCGTGGCAACCCAACGAAGGTGCGGCCGGTTCCAGCCGGCTCGGGCGATGCTGCCGATTGATCGGGGCGGGCGGCGACAACGGAGCCGAGCGGACGGGCCCGGGACCGGTTCCACCTCGCGCCGCGAGCCTCTTCGGTTCTCCATCCGCGAATGAGCACTTACCATCCAGACGAACTTCGAAGGCTCGCAACGCAGGCGCACGCGCAGGCCAAGCCTGCTTTTGTCGGGGGAATCGCGGCGGGCATCGTCACCGGCACGCTCTTCGCCTATGCGGGCATGATCATTTTCGCCTCGCCCTATTCACTCATCATTCCTGGCGCCGTGGTGGGCGGCATCATGGGCGTGCTGGTCGGTCGCCGCAAAGCGCAGGCGCTCCGCCTCCAGGCCCAGATGGCCCTCTGCCAAATCCAGATCGAGAAAAACACCCGGCGCCCTTAACGGTTTCACCAAACCCGATTCTTACCGGAGAAAACCGGGTCAAAGTCCAGCATCCGGCCCTCGCTCTCCCCGCTCGGCTCCTGTGAAAATGAATCCGGTTTCAACCCGCGTTGTTTCTGCGTTCCGGAAATCGTAGCCTCCATTCGCGCGGGGGAAATTTTGTGCTAGGTTCGCGCACCATGAAAACCAATCTGCCGGATGACAAGGTGGCGGTCGCAGCGAGTGGTGAATTCAAACTGGGCGGCGACCTGGCGGTGCACCGTTTGGGATTTGGCGCGATGCGCATCACCGGGCCCGGAGTCTGGGGCGAACCCAAGGATCCCGCCGAAGCACGACGGGTGCTGAAGCGCGCGGTCGAGCTCGGTGTCAACCTGATCGACACCGCCGACTCCTATGGTCCCGAAGTCAGCGAACGCTTGATTGCGGAAGCGCTCCATCCTTACCCGGCGGGCCTGGTTATCGCGACGAAGGGCGGGCTCACGCGTTCCGGGCCCGAGCAATGGGCTCCCGTCGGCCGGCCGGAATATCTTCGGCAGTGCGTGGAGCTGAGCCTGCGCCGGCTGAAGCTCGAACGCATCGATCTCTACCAGCTGCACCGGATCGATCCGAAGGTTCCGGTCGCCGAATCACTCGGCGCGTTGAAGGAACTTCAGCAGGCGGGAAAAATCCGGCACATCGGACTCTCGGAAGTTTCGGTGAAGGAAATCGAGCAGGCGCGGAAGACGGTCGAAATCGTGAGCGTGCAGAACCTTTATAATCTCGGCAACCAGCAGAGCGCCGCGGCGCTCGATTACTGCACGAAGCACAACCTCGGGTTCATCCCGTGGTTCCCGCTGGCGGCGGGCGACATCTCGCGCGCGGGTGGGGCGCTGGACCAGGTGGCCAAGCGGCACGGCGCCACCGTTTCCCAGTTGGCGATCGCCTGGCTGCTTCATCGTTCCCCGGTGGTCCTCCCGATCCCGGGCACCTCAAGCGTGAAACACCTGGAGGAAAACCTCGGCGGCGCGTCCCTCAAGCTCAGCGACGCCGAGTGGGCTGAAGTCACGAAGCTCGCCGCCCAATCCTCCTGAATTTTTTCTCGCGGAATCCGCGGATACCCGCGGATTTCGATCTCGGGAGCCGGGGCGGTTAACCTATCTCCTGTGAAAAAATGAATCGGCTTTTCCGAATCCGTGTTCATCTGCGGATTCCGCGGGAAAAAACCCCGACGCCGATTTTTCCAGAGAGCCAGTCGAAGACACGGACGTGGCGCTACCCCGAAGCGGTTCGCCCGCTCGATGACGTGTCCGATTAATTCTCATCCGCTTTGGGATTAACTTTTCTCGCCGCCCGTTCGCGATCATGGTTCGAATCCGAACCATGAAATCCGCCGCGCTCCTGAAACAAAAGATCCAAGGCACCCAGCCCGTGCTCGGGGTCATCTCCACTTTCCATTTCTGGCCGGGCTTGGTGGAGCTCGTGATGAAGGCCGGCGTCGACTACCTCATCATCGACCTCGAGCACCTGACCCACAACGCCGAGGCCGTCGCCGAAGCCTGCGCCATCGGGCGCCGAGAAAATTTCCCGATCCTGATCCGCCCGGCCTCCGCCGAGTTCACCACGGTGCGACTCGCAATGGACCTTGGGCCGTGTGGCCTGCTCGTCCCCTACGTCCAAGGCCCGGAAACGATGAACGAAATCCGCGACGCCGTGTACATGAAGCCGCGCGGACGCCGGCGTCCCGGCGGGTTCGGTAATTTTTGGGTAAGCGACTACAACTACGCGACGTGGAAAAAGGAGTTCGAGGACGACCTCATCATCCTCCCGCAGATCGAGAGCAAGATCGGCCTCGCGAACGTCGACGCCATCGCGCGCGATCCCCTTACGACCGCCATCGCGATCGGTCCTTATGACCTTTCTGCCGATCTCGGCGTGTGCTGGCAGGCCGACGCCCCGCCGCTCGTCAATGCGATCGCAAAGATCCGCGAAGCCGGGCGCAGCGCCGGGAAGAACATGTGGATGATCGGTGACGGTCCTTCGCTCGTGAAGCAGGGCTTCAACTTCATCTGCATGACGGAGCCGATCATGTTCCTCGCCGCATCGCTCGACCAGCTCACCCGCCGCACGCGCGACGGCACCGCCACCCCGTCCGCCTCCGACAAGCCCCTTCCGTAAAGTAGCGCAGGCGGCCCGCCTGCTTTTCGAAGTAGCGAGTAGCGCGCATGCCCCCAAGCAAACGATCCGACCGGAATCGATTTGAACAGAAGGCAACGAAGGTAACGAAGAGGTTCAGGTCCGCGTTACGTATCGTGCCATTGACGGCCGAGAGATCGGGAATTCCCGGAACCTATCTCGCGAAGGGCCACGAGCGATTCCGCTGACCTGAACCGCTTCGTTACCTTCGTTGCCTTCTGTTCAAAGGATTGGATGGTTCAATCCCCGGAGCAGGCGGGCCGCCTGCGCTACTTTCGAAACACTACCGAAACTTCGCCAGGATCGCCTTCGCGTTTCCCTCGAAAATTTTCTCCACCTCGGCGGGCTTCAGCCCCGTGTCCGTGCACGCCGCGCGCAACGCGAGGAGCGATTCGATCCCGACGAGCGTCATGCGGGTGGGTTTTCCGTCCTCCGGATAAATCCACTGGAACTGGTTGCCGGTCGTCACGCAGCGTCCGCGCACATGGCTGATCGGGTAATCGGTCCCGAAGATCACGCGACCCGGGCCGAGCACCTCGATCGCCGTGCGAATGGCTTCGGATTCCGCGATCGCCGACGTGTCGACCCAGATGTTCGGCAGGTCGGCAAGCGCGCGCAGCCCGCGGGCCGTGCGGTGATTGAAGGCGCGCGCGATGTGCGCGAGCACGACCTGGCAGCGCGGATATTTTTCCGACAGGCGTCGCAGGGCCTCGAGGTTTCCCGGGTCCGACACCGCTTCGTTGCGCACCAGGTGGATCATCAGGATCGCGCCATGCTGGTCGCACAGCCGCCACATCCACTCCGGCGTGAATTCCTCCAGGGCCGATTGCGATGTGTCGCCTTTTCCCGCGTACAGATGGTACGGCTTCAATCCCACGCATCGCCCATCCGCCATGGCTTCGGCGAACGCCCGCGGATCGTCGCGCGGGCCGGCGATCGCCAGCCCCCGCGCGCGAAACGATCCCGTGACCTTGGCATTCTCAGCATACATCCACGCGTTGATCACGGCGCGGTCGTGCTCGCGCGCCGGGAACGGGAAGAACAAGGCATCCTTCAACCTGCCGCCCGGCAGGATGAGTTCCATCGCTTCGAAGTAATGCGCCGGCGAGATGGTCCGGCCATCGAGATGAGTCCCGAGCGTGGTCGGCGCATAGCCCGTCGGCTCGACGACGTGGGCGTGGATATCGATGACTTTCGCCGGGACGAAGCCGTCGATCGCTTCCGCCAGCAGCCGCCGGTCGCCGTCGTTTATTTCCGTTTCGATTTTCATGGGAAAGGGGCGTCAGCCCGCCTGGGGCTCCTCGATCAGGTCGTGGCGCAGGAATCGCTTGTAGCCGATATAGTTCAAGGTCGCCCCGAGTGCGATCGGCAGCGAGATGCACGCGAACATGTGGGCGAGCGAGAAATGTTTCAACAGGTAGCCCGCGAGGAAAACCCCCAGCGCACCCGCGCCGGTGTTGACCGAGTTCTGCAGGCCCAGGGCCGTCGCGCGGAGGTTCGACGGCAGGACTTCGCAGACGATCACCTGGTCGGTGCAGCTGCCCAGCCCGCGAAAGAGCGAGAAACCGAGGATGCAGGCGCTCAGGACCGGCAGGCTGACATCGAAGGCGAAGATCAGCAGGAACGGGGCGGCGATGAAATAACAGATGCTCTGGAAAAGCATGCGGCGCTCGCGGCGCGCACCGGCGAACCGGTTCGAAACCGCTCCGCCCGCCAGGTAACCCGTCGTCGCCGCCAGCTGCAGGGCCAGGGTCCCCGCGAACGCCGCGGAAGTGAGCGAGAGATGGTACCGCTCGCTGAAAAAGAACGAGAGCCAGAAGAGCAGCACCCAGCTGCCGAAGGCGATCGACGACGATTCGAGCAGCACCATCACATAGCTCGGCACCGTGAGGATCGCGCGCAGGTCGCGCAGCGGGGAAAGTTTCTTCCCGGCCGCCGCCGGAGCGCGACCCGTCGCCAGGCGACGCAGCGAGAGCTTGCACACGACCGCGAGCCCGAGGCCGACCGCGCCCAGGAAATAAAACACCGGCCGCCAGCCGAAGTGGTCGCCGGAATAACCCGCGAGCACGCTGCCGACCACGAAGCCGAGATTCGCGCCGGCCAGCGGAATGACGATCGCCAGCGCGCGCCGGGCCGGGGGCTGGAAATCAGCGGTGAGCGCCACGACCGCCGGAAGGAAAGCGCACTGGCTCAGGCCCAATAACATGCGCGCGAGGATCAGCTGCTGCGCATTCGCCACGACCCCCGCGAGCATGGTCGCGAGGCTCCAGAGGATGAGGCTCCACGTGATCACGCGCACGCGGGGCAGGCGGTCGGCGAGATAACCGGAAGCCGGCGAGGCGAGGGCGTACGTCCAGAGAAACGCCGAGCTCATCGCACCGAGCATGATGTCCGACAAACCCAGGTCGTGGCGGATCAGCGGCAGCACCGCCGAGATCACTGCGCGATCGGCATAATTGAGGATCGCGAGGGCCGTGAGCAGCGCGGTCACGTACCAGCGATGAGCGGTCGACATGGGTGAGTTCGGGCCGGAACGCGGTCAGCCGACGCCGCGCAGTTTGGCCAATGGCGCCATCACGTGAGCCGGGCGAAGCCGGTCTGCGCCACCGGGCCGCGCAGGGCCGAGAGCACCGTGCCCCGTTCAATTTGCTCACGGAGAAAACCAAAGACCGTGTCCGCGGCCCGGAGGTAGTCGGCGATGACCTGCGGCTGATGCGCGAGCGTCGGATAGAATGCACCCGCCGCGAGGTAGCCGCGCGCCAGCATTTCCTGCGTGAACAACGTCATCACGGCGCGGCTGTTGTCACCCGCGTCGAAACCCAGGAGGCAGAGCGCCGGGATTCCGCCGACCTTGACGGCGAGACCCTGCCGGGCGGCCGCGGCGGCCCAGCCCGCCTGCACGCGCTTGCCCGCTTCGCCCACATGCTGCGCCACATTCGTCGCCTCCATGCGCGCGAGCGTTGCCACGGCCGAGGTGGGGCCGATCGCCTCCGTCCAATAGGTGCTGCTCACGAACGAAACCTGCGCGGCGTTCATCACCGCTTCGCGCCCGATGATCGCCGACATCGGGAAGCCGTTCGACAGCGCCTTCGCGAAAACCGCGACATCGGGGGCGACGCCGAGCGTGAGGTGGATGCCGCCAAAATTGCTGCGCCAGCCGGCGGTGATTTCGTCGAAGATCAGCACCGCGCCGGTTTCGTCCGCGAGCGCGCGGACCTTCTCCAGGAAGCCATCGCGCGGCGCGTCATGCCGCATGGGTTCCATCACGATCGCCGCGAGGGCCGGGCCATGCTCGGCGACGATCTTTTCCAGCTCGGCGATTTGATTGTAGCGGAACGGCAGCGCGCTGCCGCGCAAGGCGCGGGGCACGCCGTCGGGATCCAGGCCGGGCAGCAGGTGGCCCGACAGCGCGTCGCTCTCGCCGAGATTGGCCGCGAGGTACCAGTCGCTCCACCCGTGGTAGCCGGAGAAGGCGACGGTGCCGCGGCGCGTGGCCGCGCGGGCGAGGCGCACGGCGATGGCCATCGCCTCGCCGCCGGTGCGCGCGTAACGCACCTTTTCCGCCCACGGGTGAATCGCACAGAGCCGGTCCGCGAGCTCGACCTCCGCGGGGGAGTTGAGCGTGCACATGTTGCCGCGCGCAATGCAGTCGGCGACCGCGGCGTTGACGGCGGGATCGGCATAACCGAGGAGACAGGTGCCGATGCCGTTGGAGGTGAAATCGACGTACGGCTGCCCGTCCAAGTCCCACACCGTGCAACCCTGGGCGCGGCGATAATAGGCGGGCCAGCCTTCCGGCAGGTATTGCTCGGGCCGTTTGCCGAGGAGCTGGGCGCCGCCGGGGATGCGTTGGCGGGCGCGGCGGTACAAGGCCTGGCCGGTTCCGGTTTGGGATGGGACCGCGCGGTTGGGATCGATGGACATCGGTAAGCAGCGCGTGCTGCGGGGGTGCTTTTCACGCGGCAGACCCGAGGCCGGTCAACCAAATTGCAGGGCGCCAATCGAGGCGCGGCGAGGGAAAAAGGGCGCATCCGAGGACAACCGGACCCCGGCGAATGAAGATGTAATTTTATTTGTCAGGGGGTGACTTCTTTTTGAATCGCAGCGATTGCCCATATTCGCGCCGATGAAAATTGCCTCACTGAAGCGCGACCAGGTTTGGTCGGCTACTCCGACACCTTTTACGAGCGATGGCCGCGTGGACGTGGCGTCGGTGCAGCGCATGGTGGCGCATCATGTGGGGCTGGGCGTGACCGGCATCATGGTCGCCGGCACCTGCGGCGAGGGGCCGTGGCTGCGGGACCGCGATCGCGAGGTGCTCGTGCGCACCGCGGTGGAAGCGTCGAAGGGCCGGCTCGCGGTGGCGCAGCAGGTGACGGACAATTCGGTGGGCCGCGTGCTGGACAACATCGAGCAAGCCGCCGCGTGGGGCGTGCAGCTCGCCGTCGTCGCGGCGCCGTCGTTTTCGATCAACGCGACGCCGGCGCGCCTCGTGGCGCATTATTCCGAGATCGCGCGCCGGAGCGCGCTGCCGATGGGACTCTACGACCGCGGCAAGGCCAGTCCCTACGTCGTGCCCGAGGCGCTCCTGCCTGAGCTGCTCGCGGAACCGAACATCGTCATGGTCAAGGACAGCTCGCAGCAGGACTCGCGGCGCAAGGCGTACGTCGCGGCGCGCGCGGTGCGCCCGGAGCTCGTGCTCTTTTCCGGCTCGGAGTTCGACTGCGTGGATTTTCTCTCGGCCGGCTACGACGGCCTGCTCCTCGGCGGCGGCATCTTCAATGGCGCCATGGCGCTGAAGATCGTCGCGGCCGTGCGCGCGCAGGACCTCGCGACGGCGAACGCGCTCCAGGACCGGATGAACGACCTGATGTACCGCGTGTACGGCGGGCCGAAGATCGAGTGCTGGATGACCGGCTTGAAGGAGCTCCTGGTGCAGCTCGGGGTTTTCTCGACCAATGTGAACCTGCTCGGTTATCCGCTGACGCCGCAGTGCGCGGCCCAGATCAAGGCCGCAGTCAACGGAAGCGATGGCTTGGGCTTCCGCGAGGATCTGCTCCCGGCGCAGCGCAAGGCCAGCTGACGGGCGTGACGCGCGGGCTTTTCCCCGCGTCCAGAATTTACCCCCAAAAAAATGACCAAGATTCGTTTCGGTATCCTCGGCTCCGGTTACATGGGTCGCACCCATGCCGAAGCCATCCTTCGCCTCGGCGATCAAGCGGCCCTGGTTGCGGTCGCCGGCGGCAGCCGGGCTCCCGGCCTCGCCCAGCGCTATGGCATCGCGGTGGAACCGACGGCGGAGGCGTTGATCGCGCGCGGCGATGTCGATGCGGTCATCGTCACGACGCCGCATCACCTGCACACCGATGCGACGGTCCTCGCGCTAAAATCCGGCAAGCACGTGCTGGTGGAAAAACCCCTCGCGACCTCGGTCGAGGATTGCGACCGCATGATCGCCGCGTCGATCGGCGCGAAGCGCGTGCTGGCCACGGGGTATCACCAGCGGTTTCGCCCGAACAACAGCGAGACGCGGCGGTTGATCCAGTCCGGCGCGATCGGGAAGGTTGAAACGATCCAGGTTTCGATGCCGGCGCAGCAGCCGGTCGGCGTCTCGAGTTTCGGCAGCGACTGGAGCTGGTGGAACGATCCCGCGAGCATCGGGCACATGATCAACGCGTTTCCGCACGCGATCGACCTGCTGCGCTGGTGCCTGTCGGCGGAGATTACCACCGTGTCCGCGTTTTGCCGCACGACGCTGCCGGGAATCAAGGTGGAGGACACCACGATGGCGCTGGCGGAGTTCTCGAACGGCACGATTTCCTCGCTGTATGCCAGCCGCGCGCTGCCGACGGCGCCGTTCCCGAATGAAACCTTCCGCTGCCGTTTCGTGGGCACGACCGGGCTGATCGACCTGGATCCCTACGATGAACTGCGGATCTCGGAGCCGGCAGGCTGGCGCCTGGTGAAGAAACAGCCGCCGGTCGGGCACGAGAGCGTCGACACGGCTTTCGCGGACGCGCGGATGCAGGCGTATCGGGACCAGATGGCCGCCTTCATCACGGCGATCCGCGGCGAGGAGCCGCCGCCGGGAGTGACGCGCGTGGGCACGGGGCAGGACGGGCGTGTGGCCCTGGTCGTTTGCCTCGCGATGCTGGCCTCGTCCCGCGACCGTCGCTGGGTCGAACTGGCGCCGAAGAACGCGCGATGAATCCTGCGCCGGTGAGCCCGTCCACGAGCCATAATTTTGGGGCGTTGGACTGGGCCATCGTCGGCCTTTGCGCGGTGGTGCTGCTGGGCATCGGTTTCTTTTTCTCGCGCCGGCAGAAGACGACCGAGGATTACTTCGTCGCCGGCCGAAACCAGAATCCCATCCTCGCGGGCGTTTCGCTGTTTGCCGCGCTGTTTACGCTGGTCGCGTACATCGGCGTGCCCGGCGAGTTCGTCCAGAACGGCGCCGTGCTCGTGCTCGCATCGGTGTCGGCCCTGCCGTTCAGCTATTTCATCATTGGGCGTTTCCTGATCCCGGCGTTCATGCGCCTGCCGATCACGAGCGGCTACGAGCTGCTGGAAACGCGCCTGGGCCGCCCGGTGCGATTGGCGGCTTCGATCACCTTCATCATCGTGCGATTGGTGTGGATGGCGCTCATCCTTTATGCGGCCTCGGCCGTGCTGGTGAATGTGACCGGCTGCGACCGGCGATGGATGCCGGTGTTCGAGGCGGCGATCGGCGCGATTGCGACCCTTTACACGCTGGCGGGCGGGATCGAGGCGGTGATGACGACCGCGGTGCTCGAGTTCGCGCTCTTGATGCTCGGCGCGGTGATGACGGTGGCGCTGATCACTTATCACGTCGGCGGCCTGGCCTGGTGGCCGGAGCAGGCGCCGACGCATTGGATGCCTCAGCCATTTTTCTCGGCGGATCCGCATATCCGGGTGACGGCGGTGGGCACGTTTCTGTCGTACTTCATTTCAACGGTCTGCGCCGGTGGCTCCGACCAGGTGGCGATCCAGCGTTATCTCACGACGCGCAACGCGGCGGCCGCGCGTCGCGCCGTGCTGTTCGGGCACATCACGGTGGGAGTTATCCTACTCAGCCTCGGCCTCGTGGGCGCGGCGCTGCTGGGCTATTACCGGCTGTTTCCCGCGGAGCTGCCGGCGGGACTGGACCTGGCGCGCGCGGGCGACGGGCTGTTCCCCTATTTCCTGAGCCACGCCCTGCCCGTCGGCGTATCGGGGCTGGTGGTGGCGGGGCTGCTGACCTCGGCGGTGTCGGGCATCAGCCCCAGCATCAACTCCGTGATCGCGGTGACCAACCAGGAATTCATCGAGCCACGGGTGAAAAAAGGCGCCGGCGCCGAGGCGATGAAGATCCGGGTGGCGCGCCTGCTCTCGCTGGGCATCGGCGTGATCATCATCGCGGGCAGCCTCGGCATGGGGAGCGTGCATGGGAACCTCGTCGAGGTTTCGGGCAAGACGGTGAACGTGTTTTTCTACCCGATGTTCGGGCTGTTCTTTCTCGCGCTGTTTGTGCGCTTTGCCACGGCGATGGGCGCTCTCCTCGGCGCGGTGTTTGGGCTCACCACCGGCATCGTGGTCGGTTACTGGGAAGTCATCACCGGCCTGCCGAAGCTCAGTTTCCAGTGGATCGGCGGGACGTCGCTGCTCGTCACGCTGGTCGTCGGCTGCCTCTTCAGCCTGGTGCCGGCGAAGGGGCGATCGACCCTCGTGACGTGGTGCACCAGCGCGGCTGCGATCGTCGCGCTCGCCGGGATCGTTTACAGTCTCACGACGCTCCGGCCCTGAATTTTTTCCTGAACAAACCCTAATCCCATGAAATTCACCCTTCCCTTCAAACCTGCCTTTTCCCGTGCGTTGTGGATCCTGCCGTGGTTGGTGGCGGGAGTAACCTCGCTCGAGGCCGCGGTCATCGCCGAACCGAAACCGATGCTCGAGCAAACCGACCTGTTTGTCGCGGGCCAGGATGGGGTGTTCCAATATCGCATCCCGGGGATCATCACCTCGAACGCCGGCACGCTCATCGCTTTTTGCGACGGGCGCATGCGGAAGGAAGGCGACCCGCCGAACGACATCGACCTCGTCATGAAGCGGAGCACCGACGGCGGCCGCACGTGGAGCGCGTTGCGCACGCTGGTCGACAATGGCAAGGGCGCCACGGCGGATTCATGCGGCTTGGTGGACCGCCAGACGGGCACGCTCTGGATTTTCAGCGTGTATGCGACGGAAGGCGTGGGCAGCGCGAACGCCGAGGCGGGCATTTCCGGGCGCGCGTTCCAGTTCAAGGCGGTAAAGAGCGACGATGACGGCGTGACGTGGTCGCAGCCGATTGATTTCACCGCGATGTTCAAGAAGCCGGAGTGGGGCGCGGGCTCGACGGGCGTGGGCAACGGCATCCAGATGCGCAGCGGACGTTTGGTGTTCCCGCGTTACAACGCCGATTATCGCCAGCCCCGCACGACGCCGACGACGGCGGAGTCGTTTGTCTGCTACAGCGACGACCACGGAAAAACATGGACGCGCGGCGCGTTCGCCGACGTGAAGGGCGGGACGAACGAGTGCCAGGTGGTGGAGCTCGCGGACGGCACCCTGCTGCTGAACATGCGCGGCATGGAGGGAAATCACCGCAAGAGCGCGCGCAGCCATGACGGCGGTGCGACCTGGTCCGAGGTGGTCGAGGAAAGCACGCTGGTCGAGCCGCGCTGCCAAGGGAGCATTTTTTCGTACACCGACGCGCTGACCCGCGACAAGAACCGCCTGTTGTTTTCCAACCCCGCGAGCTTGAAGCGGAACAACATGACGGTGCGGTTGAGTTATGATGAAGGCCGCACGTGGACCGCGGGAAAATCGCTGCACGCCGGCCCCGCCGCGTATTCCTGCCTGACGGTGCTGCCGGACCAGACCGCGTGCTGCCTCTATGAGTGCGGCGACAAGGATCCCTACGAAAAAATCACTTTCGCCCGTTTTAACGTCGAGTGGCTCAGCGACGGCAAGGATACGATCGCGAAAAAACCGTGATCCATCAAACCCTCGGATTTTGAACAGAAGGCAACGAAGGAAACGAAGAGGTTCAGGTTCGCGCCGCCGATCGTGCCATTGACGGTGTTGGATTGGACCTCTCGAAACGTGGATCGTTTAAGGCACGAGCGATTCCTGCTGACCAGAACCGCTTCGTTACCTTCGTTGTCTTCTGTTCAAAATCCGGAGGTCTGTAGAATTTCAGCCGTCGATCCGCCGGAAGGTTGGCCGCAAAGATGCGCAAGTTTCCAAGGCTTCGAAGGAGATTTGGGAGCGCTTATAAGCGCGCGGAAGTTACGATTCGCAGCCGCGGAAACTTGCGCTTTTTTGCGGCCAACCTTCCGGAGTTTTATTCCGAGCTCCCGTCTTTCTCGGATCCGAATTCGCGGTTAAATTCAGCGGTCGATCCGCCGGAAAGTTGGTCGCAAAGATGCGCAAGTTTCCAAGGCTTCGAAGGAGATTTGGGAGCGCTTATAAGCGCGCGGAAGTTTCGATTCGCAGCCGCGGAAACTTGCGCTTTTTTGCGGCCAACCTTCCGGAGTTTTATTCCTAGCTCCTGTCTTTCTCGGATCCAGATTCGCGTTCATTCGCGTCCATTCGCGGTTAAAAACGGACCGTTGCACGGGCTAGGGTTTCGCCGGGGACGAATGCGGGCATGATCAAGTTCGGGACCGTGGTCACATGGTGGCCGGCGAGCATGCTCTGCGCGATGCGCACGGCGTGGTGCGCCTGTTTCATCACGGGACTCCGATAACGGGTGAGTTCCGGCACGCCGAGGTCGACTGACGTGTGCGTTTCCCGGCAAAGCAGGGAAATATCCTGCGGCACCCTTCGCCCGGAGCGGAGCAGGTGCACCAGCATCGTCAACACATGCGGCACATGGATGCAGAAAATGGCGGTGGGCGGCTCCCCTTTGGCGAGCAGGCGATCCACGGTGGACAATAATCCCGCCCGGCTCGGGCCGGCGCCGACTTCAATCACCGCGATGCGTTTGTCCTGCTGCGTGATGTACTCCGTCAAACCGTGGAGGCAGGCGAGGTCGCCGGCGAGCGGACGATGCGGCGAGATCAGCGCGACGCAGCGATGCCCGTTTTTCGTCAGGCACCCGGCGGCGTGCCAGCCGATCGCGTAATAGTTCACGTCGACTGACGGCAGGTCGACGCCTTCGTGGCACGAGCCGAGCACCAGCGTCGGCACCTTCGCCTGCTGGAACCAGCGCTGGATCGTCGCCGACGCGCCCACGAGCAGCCAGCAGACGTGGTGGCGGCCGTGGACGAGGCTGGCGAGTCGCGTCTCGGGATGACGCCCGCCCAGCGTGCGGTCGAAAACTTCCTCCCAGCCGATGCCTTGCACGGCAAACTGCGCGCGCATTTCCGTCAGCACGGGATGCCCGGTGAAGCCGTGCGACTCGCGCGGCGAGGGAACGACCAGGCAGACCGTGGGCGGGGCGCCGGCAAGATTCTTGCGCCGGGTCGAGCAGAGGCGGGTGCGGCACCCTTTCTTGATCGTGACGATGCCGTCGTCCGCCAAGCGCGCCAGCGCCGCGCGCACCGTCGGCCGGCTGATGCTGAGGCGGCGCGCGAGCTCGTGCTCACCGGGGAGCAGGTCGCCCCAGGCGCCCTGCCGGATCGATTCGCGCAGGGCGGTCGCTGCCTGGTCCGCCACGCTGGCGCGGCGAAATTCCGAAAATGCCGCGGAGTTTTGCTTCACGGGTTGGCAACGTGTCAGTTTTTTTGATAGCTTGTCGAATCTTTAGCAGGACCGACCCGGGCGTATGGTCGGCGCGATGATTTCTTTCGCCCACCCTGGAAAGTATTCCCGCCCGGCCGGAGTTCCCCGCTCCTTCGTTCGCTTCCCCGCCGCCCGCGCCCTCGCGCTCGGCATGGCCTTCGGCTTCGGCCTGCTGCCTACGCTGCGCGCGGAAACCGGCCTGCCTCCCGCCTACGACCTCGACCCCACGCCGCTGCACCCGCGCAGCACCGAGGGCGGCTTTGCGACCCTGAAGTCCGGGCGGATCCTTTTCGACTTCTCCCAATTCTCGGAAGGCCAGGAAGACCACAGCCCCTCCGCGATCGCCGAGATTTATTCCGACGACCAGGGCCGCACGTGGAGCCAGTCCAAGGTCGTCGTGCCCACCGGGAAATTTCAGAACATCATGAGCGTTTCGTTCCTGCGGCTCGCGAGCGGGAAACTCCTCCGGTTCCATGCGGTGAAGAAAACCAAGTGGCTCGACTGCCACCCCGTGATGTCGGTTTCCACGGATGAAGGCGTCACCTGGACCGAGCCCAGGGTCGTCTACGACGCGCCCGGCTATTTCGTGCTGAACAACGACCGGATCATCCAGACCACGAGCGGGCGGCTCATCATGCCGCTCGGTTTTCATCGCAGCCGCGGCACGGCCGATGACATTTCGTCATGGGATTCGCGGGCGCTCACGATGTGGCTTTACTCGGACGACGAGGGTGCGACGTGGAAGGAATCGAAAAACTGGTGGGGCCTTCCCGTGGTGAGCGAGTCCGGGCTGCAGGAGCCGGGGGTCGTGCAGGTGCCGGATGGATCGATCTATTCGTGGTCCCGCACCGACCAGGGCGCGCAGTACCAGTTCAGCTCGCAGGACGACGGCCTGACCTTCAGCGCGCCGGAGCGCTCGGCGCTGATGTCGCCGAATTCCCCGGCCAGCATCAAGCGCCTGCCGAAATCGAACACGCTCATGGTGGTCTACAACGATCACTCGGGAAAAGTGCCGGCGCCCAAGGAGGCCAGGCGGCGCGCGCCGCTGGCCGTCGCATTCTCGACGGACGGCGCCAAAACCTGGGGGCCTTCGCAGGTGATCGAGGACGACCTCGGCGGATGGTACTGCTATACCGCGATCCATTTCACGGATGATGCCGTGCTGCTCGCGTACGTCGCGGGCAACGACAAGATCGGGCACCTCTCGCGCCTGCGCGTCCGGCGGATCCCGCTCGCTTCGCTGCAGCTGCCGAAGACCTGAACCGCGCCATGATTTCCCGTGTTTTCCTGCTCTGCGCGCTGCTGGCCGGGACGAGCCGGCTCGCGGCGGCCGATGCCGACAACCAGCTCACGCTCGAGCTGAAAGCCGGCGCCGAGCACCCGCGCAATTCCGAGGGCACGTTCGCCGCGCTGCGTTCGGGCCGGATCATTTTCTGCTATTCGCAGTTTTCGGGTGGAGCGTCGGACTTCAGCCCGTGCCGGATCGCGGAGATCGCCTCCGACGATGAAGGTCGCACCTGGAGCGAGCCGCGCGCGCTGTTTCCGGAAGCGGCGAAGACGATGGAGATGAGTCCGTCGTTGCTCCGCCTCGTCAGCGGGAAGCTCGCGCTCTTTTCCCTCATCAAGCGAGGCACGCTCGATTGCCGGCCCTACCTGCGGATCTCGAACGACGACGGCGCAACCTGGTCCGCGCCGCGGAGCCTGATCCCGGCGCCGGGCTATTTTGTCCTGAACGACGATCGCGTGATCCAGACCAAAACCGGCCGGCTGATCATGCCGCTCGGATTTCATCGGGGCCGGAAGGCCGTCGACGACGGGAGCGACGGGAACGACCACCGTGCGCTCGATCTGTGGTATTATTCCGATGACGAAGGCACCACGTGGAAAGAGTCGGCGACGTGGTGGACGATTCCCGTGGCGAGCGAAACGGGGCTGCAGGAACCGGGCGTGGTCGAGCTGGCCGACGGGTCGCTCTTTTCGTGGGCCCGCACGGACCAGGGTTGCCAGTACGGTTTTCGTTCCCATGACAACGGCGTGACGTGGACGGCGCCGCAGCCCACCCTGCTGCGTTCCCCGGCGGCGCCGGCGAGCATCAAGCGGCTTCCGAACTCGGACGACCTGCTCGCGGTGTTCAACGATCACTCCGGCCAGTTCCCCTTCGTGTTCACGCCGCGGACGTACGCGGGCCGCACGCCGTTGGTCGCCGCGATTTCTGCCGACGGCGGCGCCACGTGGCGAACCGCCAAGCTGATCGAGAACGACCCGGAGATGGATTATTGCTACATCGCGATCCACTACGTCGGCGATTCCGTGCTGCTCTCGTATTTTGGAAACAGCCGGAATCCTTCGAAACCGAGCGTGCAGTATATTCGGCGCATCAATGCCGCGTGGCTCACCGCGCCGTTCGATGCGCTGGCGGTGCGCGCGACCAAGGTCCTGCACGAGGTCATGGGCCAGGAGGAAAGCTGGGTAAAAATCCATGCGGCTGAAGCACTGGTCATCGGCGGCGAGGCGATTCCGATCCGCGAGGAATTCCTGAAGAAAGTGCCGGACGTCAATTCGCTGCCCTATCGCGTGGGCGTCTGGCGGGTGCTCGCGAACACGTCGCCCACCGCGGCGGAGCGGGCGCATTGCGTCGAAGAGGTGGAAAAGATTTTCCTCAACCCGGCCTCGACCGATCGCTCCCAAGCGCTGGAAACCCTCTGCAAACTGCGGTGCCAGGTGAAAGGACAGACGCTCGAGCTCGTGCGCGCGATCGCGAAGGATGAGAAGGCGCCGTTGCGTGGGCTGGCCTTCTGGGCGCTCCGTTTGGACAACGACCCGGCGGGCCTGGAAGGACTCTGCAATTTCGTCCGGTCACCCAAGGAGGGCGATCGACTCATCGGCGCCTACGCGTTCCGTTTGCTGCGCGAGAGCGATCCGGCGGCGCTGCGCCTGCTGGCCCAAGCGGCCACGGCCGAACCGACGGGTAGCAAGGCCCGCGCCTACCTGTTGAGCGCGGCCTTCGCGCTCAACGCCGACCCGGCGCAGCGGCCCGCCTGGCGCGCGGCGCTGGAAAAAATCCTGGCCGAAGGGATGGTCGATGCGCGCTTCGAGGTTGCCAACGGATTGGTGCAGCAAGTGCACACCGCGGATTTGCCGAAGTATGGGCCGCTGCTTGCTGAAACGGGCAACGATACGAAAATCGGGGCCGCGATGACCATCCTCTCCGTCCGGGCTCGTGAATAACGTCCTGTCGAAAATCCGGACGGGGCGGGGCGCGGCCTCCGATTCCGCCTCCGCGATGGAATTTACGATTTACGAGGGACGATTTTCCAAGCACGGAATTGTCTCCCGATCGTTCCGCCCATTCGTACCTCGTTGCTTTTAAATCGTAAATTCACCTCAGGCCGGTCGAAGACCGCGCCCTGCTCCAGTCCCTCCCCTGATCGATGTCTTCCCGCCCTCTCGTCCTTGTCATTGGCTGCGGCTCAATCGGCGAGCGCCACGTGCGCACGTTCCTTGCCACGGGTCGCATCGGTGTCGTGGCCTGCGACAATCGCCCGGCGATCCGGCAGCAGATGACGGAGCGTTACGGGGTCGAGTGCGTGGCGGAGTGGACTGAGGCGCTGAAAAATCCGGAGATCACCGCCGTGGTGATCGCCACGCCGGCGCCGCTGCACGTCGCGATCGCGGTGCGGTGCCTCGAGTCGGGGCGCCATGTGCTGATCGAAAAACCGCTTTCGCTCGATCTTACCGGCGTCGATGAACTCATCGCTTTGCGCGACCGATCCGGCCGGTATGCCGCGGTGGCGTACGTGCTGCATTTTGTGCCGGGCCTCCAGGCGGCGCGCGAATTTGTGCGCGCGGGCTCGTTCGGGGCGGTGCGTCACGTGGCGGTGAACACCGGCCAGCATTTCCCGTTTTTTCGCCCGGCTTACCGGGAGGTTTATTACCGCGACCGGGCGCAGGGTGGAGGCGCGATCCAGGATGCGCTGACCCACATGGCGAACGCGATCGAGTGGGTGGTGGGCCCGACGACGCGCGTTTTCTGCGATGCGGCGCACCAGGTGCTCGAGGGCGTCACCGTCGAGGACACGGTGAATGTCACGGCGCGGAATGCGGGTGCGCTGGTCAGTTACGCGCTCAACCAGTTCCAGGCCTTGAATGAAACGCGCTGGGATTTTCACGCCGAGCGCGGATCGGTGCGGGTGGAACTGAACGGCCAGCGCTGGGGCGTGCTCGCGCGCGGTGAAACGGAATGGACGTGGCACGCGGCGCCGGTCGTCGAGCGGGACCACATCTACGTGGCGCAGGCCATGGCGTTCCTCGACGGCTGCGACGGAAAGCCGAATCCGCTTTGCACGCTCGAGGAAGCGCGGCAGACCCTGCGCTTCAATCTCGCCGCCCTTCAGTCTTGGAATGAGAACCGACCAATCACGTTATGAATCCTTCGCCTGCTGTTCCCCCCATGGGATTTTCACTTTCCGGTAAGGTGGTCCTTCTGACCGGCGGCGCCGGCTTGTACGGCCGCGGGCTGGCGGCCCAGCTCGCCGCGGCCGGCGCGACGCTGGTGCTGGCGTCGCGCAACGTCGAAGCGCTGGGGAAGGTGGTGGAGGAGGAACGCGCCATCGGGCGCGACGTCCATGCGCGTTCGCTCGACCAAGCGGAGGAGGCTTCGATCTTTCGCCTGCGCGACAGCGTGATGGCGGAGTTCGGCCGCGTGGATGGATTGGTGAACAATGCCGTGGCGCGCCCGATGAAATCGCCCGAGGCGCCGCTGGCGGATTGGAGTGCGTCGATGCAGACCAATGCGACCGGGCTGTTCGCGATCACGCGCGCCTTCGGCGAGGCGATGGGCGGCGCCGGGAAAGGGAGCATCGTGAACATCGGCTCCATCCAAGGCATGGTGGGACCGGACTACGCGCTCTACGAAGGCCTGAACATGCACGCCATCCCGGACTATTTTTTCCACAAGGCCGGCATGGTGAACCTCACGCGGTTTTTCGCCGCGTATTACGGCCCGCGCGGAGTCCGCGTGAACTGCCTTTCGCCCGGCGGATTTTTCAGCGGCCAGCACCCGACCTTCGTGGAGCGTTATTCGAAGGCGACGTTCCTGCGGCGGATGGCAGACGAGCACGACCTGGGCGGCCCCGTGATTTTCCTCCTGGGCGAAGCATCGCGCTACGTGACGGGCGTGAACCTTCCCGTCGACGGCGGCTATACGGCGCATTAGGGAGTGTCCTTCAGAACCCCATTTATGAATCCCTTCTTCCTTTATCCCGGCGCCCCGGCGCTGACCCCCATCTGCCTCGGCAGTTCGACCTTCGCGCGCGAAATCGACCAGCCCGCGGCGTTCGCGCTGATGGACCGCGCGTACGAGCGCCATCTGACGATGATCGACACGGCGGCGGCTTACTCCGCAGGCGCCTCGGAACAGATTGTCGGCGAATGGCTCGCGTCCCGTCGTCCCGATCCGGCCAGGCTGATGGTCGCCACCAAGATCTACCCGCCGTTCACGCCGGGACCCATCGATGAAGCGGTGGCGAAGAGCGCGAAGCGGCTCGGGGTCGAAACGATCGATGTGCTTTATTTCCACAAGTGGGATGCCGACACCGAATCCCCCGCCACGCTGAAGGCCCTCGACCAGCTCGTACGGTCCGGCCGGGTGCGCGCGCTGGGAGTGAGCAACTTCACGACGGAGCGGCTGAGCAAGGTGCTCGCTCTCCAGGCCGAGCTCGGGCTCACGCCGTTTCGAATCATCCAGAACAACAACAATCTCGCGGTGCGCGACGTCGACGCGGCCCTGCGCGAGGTTTGCTCCCGCGCGGGAATCGCGATCGTGACGTACAGCCCGCTCGGCGGCGGGTTTCTGACCGGCAAGCATCGCGGCGGGGTCGAGAAGGGATCGCGCTTCGACGTGGCCCCGGGCCACCAGGGCGTTTATTTTCATCCGCAATTCGAGCGTCGCCTCGACCGGCTGGCGGAAGTGTCGGCCCGCACCGGCCTGGCCATGCCGCATCTCGCGCTCGCGTGGGCGCTCCACTGCCCGGGCGTCACGTCCGTCCTGGTCGGCGGGCGCACGCCGCTGCATCTCGAGCAGGCGTGGTCGGCGCTCGCGCTCGACGAGCCGGCGTTGTTCGCGGAGCTCGAGGCCGTCTGATCCCGCGCCGATGAAAGCCGCGCTGCTGGGGCTCACGCATCCGCATTCGGCGATCCTGCTGGCCACGCTCGAACTGCTGCCGGAGGTCACGAGCATCTGGTTGTGGGATGCGGACCCGAAGGTGGTCGCCGCCCAGCCGGGGCAGGGGGCCAAGGTGGTGCATGCGACCGCGGACTTGGACGCGGTGCTGGCCCAGCGCGATTTGGTTTTCGCGGTGCTGTGCGTGCGGCATGACGAATCCGCCGCGCTCGCGCAGCGCGTCGTGACCGCGGGCAAACATTTGATCTCCGAAAAGCCGGTGGGAATTACCCCGGCGGAGATCAGCGCCGTCCAGGTGGCCGCCGAAAGCGCGGGCGTGGTCGCGAGCGTGCTTTATCCGCGAAGGTTTCACCCGACGATGGCCGCGGCGCGGGCCCGGGTCCGCACGGGTGAACTGGGGGAATTGCTCACCGTCGAGTGCCGGTTTCTCACGACACAGGTGCAGTTTCGTCATCCTGAGTCGTGGTTGTTTCGTCGCAGCCAGTCGGGCGGTGGAATGTTGCTCTGGCTCGGCTGTCACTGCCTGGATCTCATGCATTACGTCACAGGTGACGAAATCACGGACGTGGGCGCGCTCCTGGTCACACGGTCGGGCGAGGCGATCGACGTCGATGACGCGGTGGCGCTGACGTTGAAATTCCGCTCCGGCGCGATCGGGACCTTTCATGCGGGCTACACGCTCGCCTACAGCGGGGCGGGCTACGTGAACTCGGCCGGGTATGATTCCTATCTCGGTTTCAACCACCGCCACGGCCGCATCGTGTGGCCGGATTTGAATCCGCACCTGCTGGTCGAGAGCCCGCCGGCGGAGGGCAAGTCCCCGTTGCACGAGGAGACATTTCCGCTCCGGGCTTCGGCGGCTTACGGGGCGGCGGCCGGCGAGGATTTTTTCCGGCAATTTTTCGCGGCGATCGACGGGAAGGGAAAGCCCCCGACGACGATGGCGGATGCGCTGCGGACGGCCCGCGTGATCGCAGCGGCGGAGGCGTCGTCGCGCCGGGGGGAATTTGTCCGCGTCGATTCCTGAACGCGCGGCTGCACCTGGAATTTATGAGCTCCGCCCAACGCCTGATGTTTTCGTCGTCGCCGCCGAAGGTTGAACTGGAGTCCTGCGAGATTTCCACGCCCCAGGCCGGGCAGGTGCTGGTGCGCAACGCCTGCACGCAGGTGAGCGCGGGGAGCGAGGCGAACTTTCTGCGTTTCGGCCCGCAATCGTACGGCCTGCCGGCGGGGACGTCGCGCGCGAACATCGGGTACATGACGGTGGGGCACATCATCGCGGTCGGCAGCGGGGTGGAAGGCTTCGCCGTCGGTGACCACGTGACGACGGGTGCGCCGCATGGAACGCATGCGCTCGTGGACGTTTCGCCGACGGCGGCAATCGAGCGGGTGCCGGGTGGCGTGTCGGATGAAGCGGCCGGTTTCGCCTCGTTGGGCGACGTGGCCCTGCATGGCGTGCGCCGGGCGGGTTTGCAGATCGACCAGTCGGTGGCGGTTTTCGGCCTGGGCATTGTCGGCCAGCTGGTGCTGCAGCTCGCGCGCTGTTCAGGGGCGTATCCATTGATCGCGATCGACCTGCTCGACGAGCGGTTGGAATTGGCGCGGATCAGCGGTGCGACCCACATGATCAATGCGTCGAGGGAGGATGTGGTCCAGCGCGTGCGCGAAATCACGCACGGCGCCGGGGCGGAAGTGGTTTTTCACTGCGCGCAGGCGGCGGCGATCCTGCAGTCGACGATGGAGTGCGCGGCGGACCGCGGGACGGTGGTGTTGACGGGAAGTCCGCCGGGAAATGCGACGATTCGCCTGAAGGAGGAATTGCTGCGGAAGGAACTCGTGATCACGGGCACCTACGAAAGCGGGCTGACGCAGCCGCATGTTTACTGGCGATGGACGCGTCGGCGGAATCGCCTCGCCTGCCTGCGCCTGATGGCGAGCGGGGACCTTCAGTTGAAGCACCTGATCACGCACGTGGTGCCCGCGGAGCGAGCGCCGGCGACATACGACATGATGCTGAACGAGAGCAAGGGGTGGCTCGGGATCGTGTTCAAGTGGTAGGTGGAGCGTGTTGTCCCCAACGCGCTGAGCGAGTCAGACCGCACTTAAACACCGACGGAGTCGAACAGCGCGTTAGGGACAACGCGCTCCACCTTCGATCCGGTTGACCAACTCGCGTGCGATCGCGAGCGAGGCGGTGGCGGCGGGACTGGGGGCGTTGAGCACGTGCAGCGCGCGGGGACGCTGCTCGAGCCAGAAATCCTGGATCAGCGTTCCATCGACGTGCATCGCCTGCGCGCGCACGCCGGCGCCGCCGGGCCCGAGGTCCGCGGGTTGCACGGCGGGAACCAATCGCTGCAGCGCGCGACACGCGAGGCGCCGGCTGAGCGAGCGAATGATTTCCGCGCTGCAGAGCGCCGGGTATTTCCGCATGAAGCGCCAGAGTCCGGGGAATCCGACGGCGTCGGCGACATCGCCCGCGGAGAAATCCCGCCACGAGTAGCCTTCGCGCGCCAGCGCCAGCACGGCGTTGGGGCCGGCTTCCACGCCGCCATGGATCATGCGCGTGAAATGCACGCCGAGAAAAGGAAACCGCGCGTCGGGCACCGGGTACACCAGGTTGCGCACGAGGGACTGCACACTCGGGCGCAGCAGGAAATATTCGCCCCGAAACGGCACGATGCGGACAGTGCGCTTGATCCCGGCGAGCTCGGCGATGCGGTCGGAGAAAAGCCCGGCGCAGTTGACCAGGTAATCGCCTTCGTGCGATCCCGTTTCGGTTTCGACGACCCAACCTGTGGCGGTTTCGATAATTTTCCTGACGCGGCTCGACGTGCGAATGACTCCGCCCCGCTGCTCGATCTCATGGCGCAAGGCCGCGCATACGGCGGGGTAGTCGACAATGCCTTCCTCCGGGACATGGATTGCGGCGACCCCGGCCACGTTCGGCTCGATGTCGTGCAGCTGCGCCGGTGTCAGGCGACGAAGCTCGCGCAATCCGTTTTGACGCCCGCGCTCCCACAATCGATCGAGGGCCGGGAGTTCCTCGGGCGTGGTGGCGACGACAACCTTGCCGCAGATTTCGTGGGCGACGCCGTGGTCGCGGCAGAAGGTGGTCATCAGCCGGATGCCTTCAACCGCCAGCCGCGCCTTGAGCGAGCCGGGCTGGTAATAAAGGCCGGCGTGCAGGACGCCGCTGTTGTGTGAACTTTGGTGACGTCCCACTTCCGCTTCCTTCTCGAGTACCGTGACGACCGTCCCCGGCGAACGCAGCAGGATTTCGCGCGCGACCGCCAGGCCGACGATGCCCCCGCCGATGATGAGGGTGGATTGGCTCATCTCCAGGCGTAGGGCGCGGTCTCTGACCCGCCTCTGGGTGAGGGCAACGTCGGGGGACCAGCGCGAGGTTTTCCGGAGGCGGGTCGGAGACCGCGCCCTACGCCCGGGGAGACGTGGCTGGTTGGATGGAGCCGGTCGGAGACCGGCGCTGCGCGGTTGGGTTTCATGCTGCCGACGGTGGCACGACGTGCAGCTCGGTGCCGATCTGGCTGAGTGTTTTCCACAGCTTCACCGGCACGGGAATCCCGTCGCGCTCGCGCACTTTCGCGCAACGCCATTCGGGTTCTCCGGAAACGAGGACTTCGTTGAATCCCGCAGCCGGTTCGGCGGCTTTGACCAGGCCGACCAATCGATCCATGCGACCTTCGAATTCACCCGGTGGCAGGAATCGTTTCGGATCAATCGCGATGAAAGTGTGGCTGATGCCGAGCGGATCGCCGCCGGTGCGAAAGACCGGCAGCTCCGTCGTCATCGCGCCCCCGCTCAGTCCCGCGCAGAGAATTTCGATCATCATCGCGAGCCCGGTGCCCTTGTACCCGCCGATCGGAGTCGGCGAGCCGGCTTGGGCGGCAGTGGTGTCGGTCGTCGGCCGGCCGGTGGCGTCGAGGAAACCCCATTCGCGCGGGATCGTGGGCTGGTTGAGATTGCCGGCGTGCCCAAGTTTGCCGAGCGCGACGGTCGTCGTCGCCATGTCGAGCATCCACCGGCTGGTCCCGTTGGTCCCGGGCACGGCGACGCACAATGGGTTTGTGCCGAGGATCGCGGTTCGCCCCTGCCACGGCGCGACCGCGGGGCAGGCGTTGCTCATTGCGATCCCGATGAACCCCGCGCGGGCGAGTTTTTCTCCCCACCACCCGCCGGCGCCGAAGTGATTGGAGTCGCGCGCGACGACGATCGAAACGCCGAGTGCGCGGGCGAGGCGGATCGAGTGATCGGTGCAGCGGTCGGCCACGACCTGCCCGAGGCCGTTCTCACCGTCGTAGTGGAGACAGACGCCGTCTTCCTTGGTGACGTGGCCCGCCTTCGTTGGATCAACGCCGCCGTTGCGGATCTGCAGGATGTAGGTCGCGAGCATCTGGACGCCGTGGGAATCGACGCCGCGGACATTCGCCGCGACGAGCGAGTCGGCGACGATGCGCGCGTAGGGTTCGGGGGTCTTGAGCGCGGCCAACAGTTGGGTGCAAAATTCGCCCAGGGGCTGGGCGCGGATCGTGGTGGTGACGGCTTCAGGTGTTGAGGGCATGGGGGGAAGAGGGAATTCCGGCGCGTTTCACGCCGACGTTGACCAACCAGAGAAAAATTCCGCAGACGACCACGCCGACGGCGGCGATCAGGAGGATCACGTGGAGGCCCAGCTTCGCATCCCGCAGCGCGCCGACGCCATAGACGGCCACGCCGCCACAGATGGCGGTGCAGCCGTTGAGGATCCCGATGGCGGTGGCGCGATACCGCGCGTCGACGACGAGGCAGACGATCGGCATCGTGTTCGCGCCGAGGAATCCCATGGCGACGCCGTAGAGGCTGAGGCTCAGCATCATCATCGAGAGCTGCTGGTGCCAGACGTTGAAGAAGAAAAACGGCGCGGTGAACAGGATGGCCAGCGCGGGGATGATGATGCGTGAGCGCGGATTTTTGAGGCTGAACCGGTCGGACCAGAATCCGCCGACCAGCAAGCCCACGATCTGGGCGATGTAGAGAAAACCCAGGGTGGAGAAACCGGCCGCGGCCTGTCCCATGCTGAACCGCTCGCGAATGAGGGTGGGGAGCCAGCCGATGATGATCCAGCTTACGGCGCCCTGCACGGCCTGGCAGGCGAAGAAGAAATAATAGGGGCCGGGACGGACGAGGCTGCGCAGGGCTTCGCCGAGCCGGATCGCCGGGGGGCGCGACGCAGACTCGAGGTGTTCGCGCGGCGGATCCTTCAGGAAGAAATAAAGCACGACCCCGAGCGCGAGATTCGGCAGCGCGACGGCGGTGTACGCGAAGCGCCAGCCGTGCTGTTCGGCCAGCCAGCCGCCGATGCCGCCCATGGTCGAGCCGAAGACCATGCCCGTGAGATGAATGCCGCCGGCCAGCGCGCGGGTGGGTCCGCGATGGAAATCGATGATCAACGCGACGGCCGCGGGAATATAGAAGGCCTGCGTGAGCCCCAGCGCCGCGCGCAAACCGAGGAACTCGGGGAAATTTCGCGTGTAGACCGTGAGCAGCGTGACGGCGGCCCACGCGAATACGCTGACGACGACCACGTTTTTCCGGCTGAAGCGATCCGCGAAGAACCCGCCGAAAGGGCTGGCGAGCGCATAGGACCAGAGGAACGCGGTGGTCAGCAGGCCGAATTGCGCATCCGTGACCTGGATGTCCTGCACGACCGAGCCACGCATCGTGGTCAGCATCGTGCGAGCCAGGTAATTTGAACCGCCGGCAAACCAGAGCAGCGCGACGGCCGACCAAGCCGCGGCCGGCAGAAGTGACGGCGGGTGGAGGCGGGACGGGGTTTCGTCGGCAGCGGATGAACTCATGTCAGGGGACGAAGGTTCGGGAAAGCGAAGCGCGGGCAGGGGATCGCGGGAGACGCTGAAAGGGCGGAGTGAGAACTGCCAGCTTCACTCTTGGCGGGCAAAAAAAACCGGCCGGCTTCGCGTTGCGCGATGCCGGCCGGTCGAGAGAAACGACGATCGGGCGCTTAGTAGCGGTAGGTGACCTGACCGGTGAACGTGCGCGGATCGACGGCGTCGACGAGGCCGACACCCTGCGCGCCGACGGCGAAGGACTTGTCGAACACGTTATTGCAGTCGACGCGAAGGCTCCAGTGGCGGTCGAAGTTATACGTCGAGAACAGCTGCACCAGAATCTCCTGCTTCAACTTGAAGACAGCGTTGCCGCTGCTGTTGAAGGGAAGGGGCGCGTTGTTCGGGAGAACCATGCCGCTCATCGTGAACCACTTTCCGCCGGCCTTGAAGGCGCCGCCGCCGATGGCGAGACCGTGGGTGCTGGCGTTGTCGTGGTTGAAGTCGTAGCGACCGAAGACGCTCCAGGAGTTTTCAACCGTGGCCGGGATCGGGTTGCCGTTCTGGTCTTTGACCGTGCCGATGTACCCCGTCATGATCACCTGCAGGCCGGGAATCGGCTGCAGCGTCATCGAGGCATCCCAGCCCTTCGACTTCGTGGCGCCGATCGGGATGTAATAATTGATGCCCGCGATGTTGAGCGCCGGGAAGGCGGCGAGGATCGCCTGGTTGCTCAGGTCCATCTTGTAGATGGCGGCAGAGAACGAGAGCTTGTCGTTGAAGAAGTTCACCTTCACGCCGAGTTCGTCGCTCTTGCCGAGCACCGAGGGAAGCGGGGTGTTGTCGTACTGCACGCCGACCGCCGGATTGAACGTGGTCGATTCCAAGGCATAGATCGAAATGTTCTTGGTCGGAGTGAAGATCGCGCCGTAGCGATGCAGCAGTTCGTTCGCGGCCGAGTCGGTCGATTTGAAGGGATTTCGAATCGAGAGGTCAGTATCGTTAACGGTCTCGATCTGCGAGAACGTCACGCCGCCGACCACCGTCAGCCAGTTGGGAATGATATCGACCGTCTGCGCGAAGTAGGCGTTGGACACGTAGGTCTTGGTGCGGGAACCGGGATTGGCCGGGGCCGTGTAACCATAGACCGACGGGAGGTTGATGTTGTTGATCGCGTCGGCGTTGCCGATCGGGATCGTGACCGGCGTGCCGATCCAGAAGGCGCTGATGCCCGTCTGGTCGTGGGTGTTGAAACCGAACGCGGTCGTCATCGGGAGCTTGAACAGCTCGTACTTGCCGTTGACGTCCATCTGGATGTCGATCGCCGTGTTATACCCGTTGTTGCGACGGATCGTATAAGTCACCGTGTTGTTGTTCCAGTTCACCGTGGTCGGGAAACCGGTCGAACCGTAGCGACGCACGTTGAAGAACGCGCCCTGGGTCTTGACCTGCCAGTTGTCGGAGAGGACCTGGGTCCAAGCGAGACGAGCCTCGGCTTTTTCGTTCTTGTCGAAGTTATTCCGGGGGCTGCCCTGGTTGCGATGACCGAGGCCGGTGTAGAGACCGCCGGTCGGCGTGAGGATGCCCGTGCCGCCGGGGAGGTAGTGGAAGATCTCGATGCCGTACTGCGCGGTGATGTGGGTGTCCTTCCAATCGAGGCCCAGCGAGGGCCACAGGCCGTAGCGGTCATCCTTGGAATTAAAGAACGGCCCTTGGCCTTCCTGGTAAATGCCGTTCAGGCGGCCCGTGAGCGTGGCCCCGCCGTATTCGCCGAGCGGTTGGTTGAGATCCATCGTGAACGACTGACGACCCCACTGCATGACGCGTTCGTCGAAGATGTATTGGGTCTTGTTGGCCAGCGGCTTCTTCGAGGTCTGGAGCACCAGGCCGCCGAGCGAAGCGAGGGGATAGAGCACTTGGACCGGGCCCTTGATGACCTGGTAGGTGTCGATGTTGGTGTTATCCGAAACACCGATACCGATGTTTTCCGGGACGTCGTCGAGGTAGGCGTTGCCGATACGAGAACCGCGCGACATGATCGCGGGCCCGCGGTAATACGGAACGATGCCGGCGTAGGCGAGGACGTCGGAGGCATTGTGGGAGCCGATGTCCTTGATCATGTCACTCGTGACCACGATGATCTGGGCCGGGAGTTTCATGAGCGACTCGGAAGTCTTGAGGGCCGAGGCCGAGTTGCCCGCGCTGTAACCCAAACCTTGGGTGGTGCGGACTTCGAACGCGGACATCTTGAACACCTTTTCACCCGAGGAGCTGGTGGTTTCGACCATGCTCTCACCGCTCGGGACCGGACCGGTCGAGGTGGTGGAAGTGGTGGTCGTCGTGGTGGTGGCCGCCGCCGGAGCCGGCGTGGCGTGCGTCTGGGCGAGGGCAGCTCTCAGACGTTCGACTTCGGCGGTCAGGTTTGCGATCTGGTCATCTTTATCCTTCAAGGAAGCAGCATCAGACTGAGCCAAGGCGGGAATCGCCATGGCCAGACATGCGATGAAACAAGGCAACGTCCTGAGCCAAGAGTGGAGGCTTCGGCGGGACGGACTAGCGATGTGTGGGAGGGCTTGGTGGGTCATATAGGGACGTAAGCATGATGTTTGCCCGGCGGGTCCAGAAAAAGAACGGAGCACGTGGTAAATAATGTGACACCTTGGTGGAACGCGTTGTCCCCAACGCGTTGAGCGGCTCCGTCCGTGTTTAAATGCCGGGCGAAGCCAAGGCAGCCCCTCGGCCGAGAAGTCGCCCTCACCGGCCGCTGAAGCGCGCCCGCGGTTACGGCTCGAACTTGAGCGAATACAAATCCGCCTCGCTCAGGACGATGCGCAGACGAACCGGTCGGCCGGCGAATGCGCCGACGTCCGGTTTGTCATGCCACGTGACCGGGCGGTTCAACGTGTCGCCGAAAAGTTCATCGCAATCGGCCAGTGCATACCCGGGCAAGGCCTGCCCGGCCGCGTCCTGCACCTCGACGCGAAGCGAGCCGGCCGCCGCGGTCGCGAAGTTCAGGCTGAGGGTGCGCCCGGAGAAAATGAAGGCCGGCGTGACGAATTCGCCCGGCTTTTGTTTGGCGTGCACGGAGACAAACCCGTCGATGCGAATCGTATAGCGACGGAGCGTTTCGCCTTCTTTCCAGTGGCCTTCGTCGGCGTAGAAACTCAGTTCCGGGGGCGCGCTCGGATCTTCCGACGGCGTTTCGATCAAGCCGAGGCTCTGGTAGCCGTCGCCGTAAACCCAGTTGTTGCTGCGCTCCGGGCCGGGGCGAATGAAGGTCTCGTCCCAGCGGTGGAAATTATAACCGTCGCGGCTCGTCATGAACTGGCCGTCGGTGACCACTGTGCCGTAGCGCGGCGAAAAACTCATGCGTCGCTGGCGGTGCGCCGGGTCGGGCAGGCTGCGCATGGCGGCCGGCGAGAAGCTGCGGTCGACGTAACGCGTGGGGAAGGCCACGAAGATTTCCGGCGCGCGGTAGTACGGCTCGACTTGGTTGGTGTAGAGCGCCTCGTCGGGTGCGCTGCCGTAATTCAGGAACTGTGGGTCTGACCACGTGCGAAAATCCTTCGAGGTCGCCACGCGAATGTCGCGGATGCCGTGCTTCGTATCCTGCGTCGTCTGCCCGCTCGCATCGTGGAATCCGCGGATGTAGCACCAGTAGTGTTTCCGCTCCGCATCCCAGAACGCGTTGTTCTGCGTGTCGAAGCGGCCCTTGGTCATGATCGGCGCGTCGGACACGAGCGACCACCGGATGCCGTCGGGGGACTTCAACCCGAACAGGCCGGGGGCGCGACCGCTGGTGGCCTTGAATCGCTCGTCCGCGGGACAGTCGGGGTTGGTGTCGAGGAACGGCGTGAAATTATCCAGGTTGGGCGCGGCCCAGATGATGTTGTTGTGTTTCGAGCCCTGGAACTCGAACAGCCCGAGATCGGGCCGCGTCCAGTGGACGCCGTCCTTGCTTTCGACGAAGCAGGCGTACACCACGCCGCCGCCGATTTTCTTGCCGTCGGTCGAGGTCAGCTTCGTCGCCATGTAGTACATGCGCAGCGTGTCGCCGACGCGGATCAGGCGCTGGAAATCGGAACCGCTGCCTTCCCACGGCGCGTCGTAGGTCAGCACCGTTTCCCGTGGCTGCGGAGCGTTCAACCGGAGCTCGAGGTTTTCGCGGCGGGCAATGAGGAACTCGTCGACAAAGAGCGCCCGGCGCGACCCGAGGGCGATCGGTTCCGTCGACGCGAGCGTGGGAGAAACGAAGGCAAGCAGCAGTGCGGCGGTGGCGAGGAATTTTCTAGGCATAAATTTTAAGGGAATGCAGCGCAGGCGGGCCGCCGGCTTCGGGAATCGGAAGGGGAAATTCAAAAATCGGAATTCGATCTTCGGAGCAGGCGGGCCGCCTGCGCTACGACTGAGGAAATTCCGACCACGGCTTGAGCGGGAGGCGCGGCGCGGCCTTGGGGTTTACGGGATACGGGGGCCAGTATCCCTTGGCCACGGCCTCGACCGTATCGATCACGGTCCGACGCGCGTGCTGCAGCGAATCGCTCGACTCCGCGCCGCAGTGTGGCGTGAGGATGACCTGGTCCATTTCGCGAAGCGGGCTCGACGCGGGCAGCGGTTCTTCCGTGACCACGTCCAAGGCGGCGCCCGCGATCCATTTTTCGCGGAGCGCGCGGATGATCGACTCCTCGTCGATCACCGGGCCGCGGCTGGTGTTCACCACGTACGCCGTGGGCTTCATCAGGCGGAACGCGGCTTCGTTCAACAGCCCGCGCGTCTCGGCGGTGAGCGGAACGTGGACAGAAACCAAATCGGACTCACGCAGCAGCTGTTCGAGCGGCACGATCTCGACACCGGGTTCGATGGCGCCGGGCGGGAGGTAGGGATCGGAGGCCTGCATCCGCAGCCGGAACCCCGCCATCTTGCGCACGGTCGCGCGCGCGATCCGGCCCAGGCCGACCAAGCCGAGGGTCAACTGGTTGATCCGACGCAGTGGCCGCCCCTTGGAATATCCGCTCCAGTTTCCCGCATGGACAAAGCGATCCATCGACACGACGCGCCGCGCGCAGCCCAGCAGGAGCGCGACCGCATGGTCGGAAACTTCCTCGGTGCAATAGTCCGCGGCGTTGGCGACGACGATGCCGCGCCGGGTCGCGGCCGGCAGGTCGACATTGTCGACGCCGACGGCGTATTTTGCGATCAGGCGCGTGCGCGGCAGGGCGTCGATCACGCGCGCCGTCATGGGCGTCTTCGCGCCTTCGACGAGGACGACGTCCGCTTCCTGGCAGGCGGCGATGATCTCGTCTTCGCCCACGGCCTTCTTCTCGACGAGGTCGATGCCCAGGGCCGCGAGCCGCGTGCGCTCGTAGGTGTAATCAAAATTGCAGTCGATGTTTACGACCTTGAGGCGTGGCGTCATGGAGCGAGGAAGAGAGGCGCTGGTCTGAGGTGGCTGGGCTGGAGCCACGATCACCGCTCACGCCCTCCAAAAAAAGAAGGCCGAAGAGGGTGTAAAAAATAATCACAGGGTGGCACGTCGAAGGTGGAACGCGTTGTTTACCCGGAGCCTGTCCAACGGGAACGGCTCCGTCCGCAGTTAAACTTTGACGGAGTTCAAAAAGCGCCTTGCGGAGAAGTCGCTCCACCTCGCGGCGGCAGAGCCGCTCGGCGCGTTCCCCTATTTCGCGGCGCTGCGCACTTGGGCGGAGAACGCGGCGAAATCGTCGACGAGCGGCGCGCCTTCCGTGCCGATCATTTTCACCAGCGAGCGCTCGTCCTTGAAACCGCTGCCGGTCACGAGGCAGACCACCGGGACGTTTTTGTCCAACTCGCCGCGGCGCACCGCTCCCGCCACGCCGGCCAGGGCGACGGCGCCGGCGGGTTCGCAGAAAACGCCCTCTTCCTTGGCGAGGCGCGCCTGCCACGACCACGCTTCGTCATCGGTGACGACGTGGCCCTGTCCGCCGGATCGGCGGCACGCGGCGACCGTGTCGTGGGCGTCGATGATGCCGCCCACCTGGAGGCCGCTGATGGCGGTTTTCGATTCGACCGCGCGGGCTTCATTTTTCCCCTCGCGAAGCGGCGCGGCGATCGTGTCGTTGCCAGCGGGCTGGACGCAGTGGACGTGCGCGCGTCCGGCCCAGCCTTGGCGGGTGGCGAGGGTTTCGAATCCGCGGGCCACGGCGAGCGTGAGCCCGCCGGCGCCGGCGGGAGTGAACACGTGCATTTCCTTCGGGCCGAGAATCTCGGCGAGTTCGAAGCTGATCGTCATCACTCCCGCCATGCCGCGCGGCGAAAATGCGAACGCGCTGATCTCAAGCCCTGCGTCGAGCTCGGCGGCGAGTCCCCTCAATCCGTTCATGACCTGCGCGCTGATGGCGGGCGAGGTGCCGAAATTCCTGATGCGCACGAGCCGGGCGCCGTACGCGAGCATCTGCCGGAGTTTTCCCTCGGGCGCGCCCTCGACGATCGCGAGGTGGCAGGACATGCCCGCGCGCGCGCAATACGCGGCCACGGCGGCGCCGGTGTTGCCGCTGGAGGTGCCGAGGCAGATTTTTTTCCCGTCCTGCTGCAGGTGGCTGATCGCGGACGAGGCGAACCGGTCCTTGTAGGAGCCGGTGGGATTCGCGCCCTCGTATTTGAACCAGAGTTCGCGCAGGCCGAGCTCGGCGGCCAGTTTCGTCGAACGAATCAGCGGCGTGCCGCCTTCGCCCAAGGTTACCTGCGTCGTTTTCGGTGCTCCCCACAGCTCCGCGTATTTCCAATGGTTCATAAAAGTCGGTCTGGCGAACGAAGGGGGGCTGAGTCAAGCCCACGGTCCTTCCGCGCGCTGCACGAAACCGGTGCGCATCGTGGCGGTGACTTCGCCCTGGCCGGGAATTACGCGCACCGCGTTCAGGCTCACCAGGTCGGGAAAACGCCCGACCGGTGATGTGCTCGGCTGCAGGGTGATGAGGTGGCCCTCGCCCCAGAGGGGATAATGCCGGGCGCCGCCGCCGCTGGCCCACGACCACGCGTAGGGAAAAACGTCGAGGTCCCACTGCATCGAAAATCCGAGGCTCCGCGCTTCGTTCCAGATGCAGCCCCAGCCCGCGCTGAAGTCCCCCAGCTGGACCGAGTGATCCAGGCCGCTTTTTTCCGCGGGCACGATGCTGCAGTCGCGCAGCGCGCCGCCGACGCGCTCGGGCACGAACGGCCATTGCCCGGAGTAGCCGGCCTGGAGCTGGATCGCCTCGGGATGGTCGCCGCGGAACACCTGCACGGTTTTCGCCGGCGTGACCAGGCGCGCGCCGTGGAGCAAAGCCCCGCCAAACGTCGGATGCTGGAGCCACGCGACGGGCAATGGTTCCGCGCTGCGGTTTTCCACGGTTTCACGCCAGTCCATCAACGCACTGCCGGCCTTCACCGTCAGCTCCCGCCGGTACACCAGCGGTGTGCGCACGGACGCGCCGCGGAGCGTGACGGTCAATTCGCTGCGCGTGCTGCGGATGGTTTCAACCACCCACGGCACCGCGCGCAATTCGCCGTGGGTGCCGACCGGCGCGCCGAAATAATCGCCGGCGAAAAATCCGTTGGGCAGCGAGACATACCAACTGCCGTCCATCGTGTCGAAGAGGTCGGTGCCGGGTCCCATCGGTTGGGCGAGGAAGTGGCGCCGCGCCGGCGGCAGGAGCGGATTGCGCCAGATGACGTCGAGGTTTTCGGCCTTGTGAAGGTACGAGGTGATCGCGCCGCCCTGCTCGGGCCAGAGTTCGACGCGGTAGAACGAATTCTCGATGGTGAGCAGGCGTTGCGTGGCGGTGTTGCGCCAGCGAGCCACCGGCTTGGCGAATTGCCCGGCGCCCCGGGTCTGGGTTCGTTTCGCTGAACGCGAGAGTTGACCGCGTTGGTTTCGTTTCACTGGCTTCGTCATGGCGAAAAAAATTGCTTCAACCCTGCTGCTTGACCTGTCCGCGTTGCCGGAGGGCTTTCATCGTCGGCGCGTCGCCCGCGACGGCGTGGGCTTCGAGGCGTTCATCTGGCGCGGCGGCGCGGGGCCGGTGCTGCTCGTGAACGGCGCCACCCACGGCGACGAATACGAAGGCCCGACGCTGCTGCAGCAGTGGGTGCAGCGCTGGAAGCCGCGCCGCCTGCGCGGGACGGTGGTGTTCATCCCGGTGTTGAACGAGGTCGCGTTCTTTGCCGGCGCGCGCTGCCGCCCCGACGATGGCGCCAACCTCGCGCGGAGTTTTCCCGGCGACCGGCGCGGTTCGCCCACGCAGCGGCTCGCGAAACTGTTCGACGACCAGCTGCTCGCGCAGTGCACGCATTACGCCGATTTCCACAGCGCGGGCGTTGCGAACGAGCTCAAGCCCTGGGTCGGTTACGTGACGAACCTGCCGAAGGCGGTCGATCGCGACCAGGCCAGGATGGCGGCGTGCTTCGATTCCTTCTGGAGCTGGTCGGGCCCGTACCTGCCCGGACGCACGCTCAGTGCGGCGGCGGACCGGCGCATCCCGGCGATCTACACCGAGTGCCGCGGAGCCGGCGACGTGGCGGCGGCGGACCTCGCGGCGCTCGACGCCGGCCTGCGCCGCATGCTGGTCGTGCTCGGGTTGGTCGCGGGAAAAATGCCGCGCCTGCGCGCCCAGGTCACCCGCATCACCCGCAGCGTGCGCGAAACCCATCTCCAGGTTCACCACCAGGCGCCGCACGACGGCCTGTTTATCTCGCGGGTCCGCCTGAACCAGAAAGTTCGTCGCGGCGCGCCGATCGGAGAAGTGCTCACGCTCGCCGGCCAGTCGACGGTCATTCCCGCGGAGCACGCGGGGAAGGTCGTCGTGGTGCGACTCCAGCGCTCCGTCCGGAAGGGCGACGCGCTCGCGGTGCTCGCGCCGATTTGACGGACGCGGGCTCACGCGAGAAGTCCGCCGTCGACGACCCAAGTTGTCCCGGTGACGAAGCGCGCGCCGTCTGAGCAGAGGAAAGCGACCACCGCGCCGATATCCTCGGGCGCGCCCTGGCCCATCGGCGTCCGTCCGGCGACGTCAGAATCCAGGCCGCGCGCCGCCAGCTCCTGGATGAGCTGGGCGTTGCGGCCGGTGGCGATGTCGCCCGGCGCGACGGCGACCACGCGGATGCGATCGGCGGCGAGTTCCTTCCCCATCGACTGGGCCAGCGAGGAAACAGCCGCCTTGGTCGCCGCGTAGACGATCGCGCCGCGCTGCGGCCGGAAGGCGTTGATCGACGAAATGTGGATGAGCGTGCCGCCGCCCGAGCGGCGGAGATGAGGCACGGCGGCCTGCGAGCAGAAGAGCACGCCGCCCAGGTTGACGTTGAGGACCCAATTGACGTACGCCGGGTCGAGTTCCTCGAGCGAGCGCGTCGTGCCGGGACCGGTGACGGCGGCGTTGTTGACGAGGACATCGAGGCCACCGAGGCGCGCGGCCGCTTCGTCGACGAACGCGCGGCACTGGTCGGGCTGGGCGACGTCCACCCGAAGCGCGATCACGCGCTCGCCGTATTTTTCCACGAGCGGGGCCGCGACCGCCGGGTCGGGCTGGCCGATGGCGACGCGGGCGCCCTGGGCGAGGAATGTTTCGGTGATGGCGCGGCCGATGTTGGTGGCGCCGCCTGTGACAATAATCCGGGTTGGCTGCATCGCGTTTCGATTGGTTTGAATGCTATGTCCGGCGTTTACGCACGAACGAATATCAACCGCTGGTAAGGGTTTGTGCCCACTTCGCAAGCCATGCTGGTCACGTTTCGTGGCCAGCGGAATCGGTTTGTATGTCGGGAATGCGTGCGACAGTCCCTGTGCCCGTGGAAAATAAAAAACCGCAGTCGCTGCTCACGTTGTCACCGGTCACGCTCGGAAAATCTTCGAAAACGCCGGGCGCGATTTCGGCTTTATTCGATCCGGCGCGCAAATGCTGGCGTGTGAAATGGCGCGCCGGCTCTGGGGCGTGGGTCGAGGCGCAGTGTGTCGCGGGTGAACGCTCGTGGACGAAACCGGCGGTGAAGGCGGGCGAACCCGACACGGCGCCTGACTCGCCGCCGCCGGTCGGAGACGCAGCCCGGCGGGACGCCCCGGAAGGCGTGCTGGCGATGCAGTCGCTCGACGGCGGACGCGTCGCAGTTCGCACGGGCAAGCGCGTCGTGGGAAGGCCGCCGGTTTTTCCGAGCGCGAGCCTGGTGCTGACGGTCGAGGACACGAGTGGCTGGCGCGATTTCGCCTTCGCCGACGAAACGCCGGAAGTGGAAGTCATTTCCGCGGCGCTGGCATTGGCCCCCGGTTTCTGGCTCGCGGCGTACCTCGTGGCGGATGGCGCGGAGGGCGGCGTTTGCCGAGTCGTGCAGGTGGCGAGTGACGCGCGGCCGGAGGTTTCCAAGGCGTGGGAAAAACTGCCGCCTTATCCGCAGGCGCCGGGGATGGCGGGCATCATAACAGGACAGCATCGTGGCGTGATCATCGCGGCCGGCGGCGCGAATTTCCCCGACCTGCCGCCATGGGAGAACGGGAAGAAAAAAATTTACGACGAGATCTATGTGCTGCTGCCTGGGAAGGATGCATGGCAATCCGCCGGCCGCCTGCCCGGGCCTCGCGGCTATGGCGCGGTGGTGAGCGTGCCCGACGGGGTGCTCATCGCGGGTGGGGAAGACGGCGAGCGGGTGTTTGCGGACACGCTGCTGCTCCAATGGGACGGGGACAAAGTGCAGGTCCGTCAAGGACCGGCCCTGCCGGCCCCGACAACGTGCGCGGTGGGGGCGGTGCTGGATGGAAAAGTCTACGTGGCGGGCGGCTATGCGGCCGGTGCGCCGCGCTTGAGCCAGTCGATATTCTGGTCGCTGGACTTGGGCAAACCCGCGGGGACGTGGGAGCAACTTCCACCGGTGCCGGGAAAAACCCGCGCGCTCGCGGTGGCGGCGGCAGTGGGCGGGGCGTTTTACCTGTGCAGCGGAATTGAAATCAGCGCGGTGCCGGGCAAGGCGCCCGCCGAAGCGGCGCCGGGCGTGTACCTGAAGGACGCGTATCGTTACCGGCCGGGTGCGGGATGGGAAAAACTCCCGGACCTGCCGTGGTCGGCGATCGCGGCATCCTCGCCGGCGCCGGTGACGGAGTCGCCGGCCCGAGTGTTCGTGATGGGCGGAGTCGACGGTCGCCAGGTCGGAAACCTGCCGCGCGCCACGGTGCTGCCGAATGACATCATCTATTTCGACATCGCCGGAAACCAATGGAAGCACTGGCACGAAGCGTGGCCGATGCCGGTGGTGTGTATCCCGGCGGTAGAGATAGATGCGGGCTGGCTGCTCGCATCCGGGGAAATCATGGCGGGCAAGCGCACGACCGAGACGTGGCTATGGCGGATCGAAGCATAGGGCGTGCCCTGATCCGCGCCGGGACGGCAAAACGTGGCACGCTTTGGGGACAGTACGCGGTGTAAATCGCGGCGCGGAACTTCGCGTTTTGTCGCGGGACGATGGGGCGATGGAAATTCACGTCGGATGCTCGGGCTGGTTTTACTGGCACTGGAAGGGGATATTCTATCCCGAGTCCGAGCCGACGCACCGATGGTTCAAGCACTACACCGGGGTGTTCGGCACAGTGGAGCTGAACGCGCCGTTCTATAAATGGCCGCGGGAGACGACGGTGCGCGGCTGGAAGCGAAACGCGCCGGCGACCTTTCGTTACACGGTGAAGGTGAACCGGGAAATTACGCACGAGCGCCGCATGGTGCGCACGAAGCTCCTGGTCCGGAAGTTTTATGAAATCGGCGGCGTGCTGGGTTCGCAGATGGGCTGTTTCCTTTTTCAATTTCCGCCGAGCTACAAATTCACCGCGTCGCGTTTGAAGAGCATCGCGGGCCAGCTCGACCCGGCGCAACGCAACGTGGTCGAATTCCGGCACAAGAGCTGGTGGCGCCCATCGGTCTATCGTGCGTTCGCGAAGCACAGGATCTGTTTCTGCGCCGTGAGCGCGCCGCGGTTCCCGGAGGAGCTGCCGCCGAAGGCCGATATCATCTACGTCCGCTTCCACGGACGGAGCCGCTGGTATCGGCACGACTACACGACCGAGGAACTCACCGCTTGGGCGCAGCGCATCGCGAATTCCGGCGCGCGGGAGGCCTGGATTTATTTCAACAACGACCGGGAAGGATTCGCGATCAAGAATGCCTTGGACCTGAAAGGACTGCTGCAGGAACGACTCTAGCGCCGCGGGAAAAAATTCAAGCCGGCCCGCCTTGGGCCGGAGGGGTCGCACCCTGTTCCCAGCCGCCGAAGAGATTGTTCCATGACTCGAGGATGGTGGGGCGATCGACCTCGCTGATGAGAGCCTCGGCGCCCAAGTCCGCGGTGTTCGCCAAGTCGTTCACCAAATCGCCCACGGCTTGGAGCAGCGACGCCATCACCTCGGGCGACAGTCGGGCGATGGTGTCGTCGGGGCGATGATGGAAGAAACGCCCGCTCGCGCAGTTGTTGCGGATCAGGCTCACACCGGGGACACCCGCGGCGAGGAAGGGAAAATGGTCGAAGTAGGGCTGGGCGATTTGCTCATGGCGGAAAAATTGCCCGTGACGCTGGAAATGCGGCGCGAGCTTGCTGGCGATCGCGGGTGGCAGGACGCCGGTCAGGACGTTCCAGCCCAGCAGCGAACCGAAACTGTCGAGGTTCACCATGCACCGGCCCGCGTTCGCGAGGTCGGCGCGGTGCCGGCGGACATAGGCGGCGCTGCCGACGGAGAGCTGCTCCTCGGCACCGAACGAGATCAGCCGGATCGTGCGCAGCCTCGGCAAGGGCGCGAGCACGCGGGCGAGCTCGATGAGGCCGGCGGCGCCCGAGCCGTTGTCGTCGGCGCCGACCGAATCCGCTTGGGTGTCGTGATGCGCGCCGACGTAGATCACGCCGGCTTCGGGGTCGGTGCCGGGGAATTCGGCGATGATGTTGCTCGATTCCGCTGGACGCATCCCGCCGACCACCCGGCAGCGAGCCTGCGTGGCGCCCTGTTCGCGCCAGCGCCAAGCGTCGAGGTAGGCGACGTTGAGGACCGTCACCGCGCCGTGCAGGCGCGCGTACGCGGGGAAAATCGCATCGGCGAGAGGCGAAGCGCCCGGGTACCGGACGTCGACCATCAGCACGGCAAGCGGCGCGGCGGCGACGAGGCGCCGGTAATGATCCGGGGATTCAAGGTGGGTGCCGAGATGAAGCACGATCTTGCCGCGGAATTTCGCCGCGAGGTCGGTTTCCTGGTAGCCAGTCTGCGAGTCGAAGAAAACCAGCGGCCCCTCGACCCATTCGCCCCCGGTGCCGGGCGTGTTGACGAAGAGCGAACAGGGAAAGACGTGCCACGCGCCGCCGAAAAATACCTGGAGCTCCTGGGTCGTGACTTCGCGGGTCGCGACGGGGAAAACTTCGGACTGCACCCGCGCACCGGCGGCGGCGAACTGGGCGGCGAGGTATTCGCCGGCGGCCTGTTCACCGGGTTGGCCGGCAAGGCGAACGCCGATCGTCTCAGTCAGGTAGCGCAGGTGCGTCAACAGGAGGTCGGGCTGGATCGGGTCCATGGCCCGGAATATGGTGGCGATGGGCGCGCGCGTAAAGCGCGGCACCGTTCGTCGAACGGCTTCCGGCAATCGCGCGGGCCGCAAACGTGACCGTGACCGAGCGACGGGAATTTAACCACGGAATTTCACGGGTGGCGCCCATCCAGGCACGGGGGGCGTTTGCCCTTGACGGTGCGGAAGGCGAAACGCTTTGTGTCCCCTAGATGATCTACAGGAAAACAGCCACGAGACGAGGCCGTGGTTTTTCCCGGGTTTGGCTCATGCTGTGGGCGGCGGTGTTCCCTGCGATGTTGAGCGCGGCGGACGAAGCGACGTTCGAGATTTATGTTCGCTCGAAGGTCGAGCAGCCGATGAAGGGCATGGCCAGGGAGCACGGCAGGATTTACGGGATCATCGCGATGAGCCAGATCGTCAACGCCGAGGAAAAACTGATCAAGCCGATGAACGAAACCGAGCTCCTCCGGCAATTACACCAAGTAATGTTGCACCGCGGATTCCACGAGGCGCCGAAGGGGACGAAACCGGATATCCTCCTCACGGTGCTATATGGCCGCAGTTGGATGCGTAATCCTTACCTCGAGGATGATTTGGTGCAGGACATCAACGAGGACCTCCAATCGGCGGCGATCGCCGGGCTGCCCACGCACTACATGAACCAAACCGAGGCGGGCCATGAGGAAAAGCTCCAGCGCGCGCAGAAGGAAAAACTGATCATCGATATCACGGCGTGGAGATTCCCGACGAATCCCAGCGAAAAACGCCGGCAGCTTTGGCACACGACGATCAGCACGGACGATCCGGACCATCAGGACCTGAATCGTTTGTCGGAGAAAATGCTGATTGCCGGGTCCACGTATTTCGACCGCAAGACCGATAAACCTGAAGTGTCGATCTCGAGCGAATTTCCGGAGGGCCGCGTCCTCATGGGGACGCCGACGGTGATCGAGCCGGCGGAGGAAAGGAAGTAGGGCGCGGTCTCCGACCCGCCTCGGGAGTCGTTGGCCTCGTACAGTTCCGTCCGTTCGTAAATCGTCCCTCGTAGATCGTGAATTTAGGCCGGAGGCGGGTCGGAGACCGCGCCCTACGGGGCCTCGTAGATTTCGGCGAGAGCGACACCCGTGGTGCCGCCGACGCCGGAAACCTGCGCGGAATATACGCCGGGTTGGAGGGTGACCAGAATCACCGCGTCCTTGCTGCCGGCATCGAGGGCAAAGGCCCCGACCTGCGTCGAGGTGGTGATGACCGTCGCCGCATTCGCCGCGGAGCCCCAGTCATCGTTGCTCGCGACCAGGGTATCGGTGCCGTTCACGCGTTGGTAAAGTTCCAGCTTCGGGTTCGCGAGCGCGCCACCCACGCCGTAGAAGGCGAGCTTCGGGCCGACGCCGCGGATCAATACGCGGCAGGGCGATGATCCGCCGATCACGAACCCCGCGATGAGGATCCCTTCACCGGTCCCGACCACCGTGCGCGCCGAAACATTGACCAGGCGAGGGGTGGTGGCGGTGAAAGTGCCATTGGGCGTGGCGTCGTAGATTTCCGCCAGCGCGATGCCGGTGGTGCTGCCGACGCCCGTGACCTTCACCGAATAAACGGCGTTGCCCTGGCTGGTGTAGAGCGCCGAGTCCTTGCTCGCGTCCGACTGCAGCGGGAAGGCTCCGACCGAGTTGGCCGTGGCCTTGACCTGCGCGTTGCCGGCCCAGTCGTTGTTCGAAAGTATGGTCACACCGCTGTTTTGGTTGATGAGGTCGATCGTGGGATCAGCCAGCACGCCGCCGACGCCATAGGTCGTGAGCGTCGGGCCCACGCCGCGGATCAACGTCGGTTTGGGGCCGCTGGTGCCGGACCCGCCGATAACGAAGCCGACGAAGAGCGCCTCGGCGCCGGTGCTGACATTGGTGCGGACGGAAAGGTTAAACAGGCGCCCGATGTCGACGGTCGCGGCAACGGTCAGCGTCGCGGGATTGCTGGTCGCGCTGCCGGCGACGTTGGTGGCAACGAGGCGGAATTGGTCGCCGTTCATGCCAATCGTCACGCCTGTGACCGTGAGCGTGCCCGTCGCCGTGCCGCTGTAGGTCCCGCTATCGTTCAGGTTGATATAACCGCCGGCACCGGCGGCCAAACGCTGCCATTGATAAGTGGGAGCGGGGGCGCCGTTGGCGGCGGCGGAGAATTGCGCGCTCGCGCCGGGAGCCGAGGAGACGCCGGCGGGATGAGCGGTGATCGCGGGCGCCGTGATGTTGCTGGCGGGCGTGAACGTGAGCGTGAGCTGGATGTATCCGCACTCGGTCGAGTCGTAACCGTCGATCGCGATCCAGTAGGTGGTACCGCCGACGGCCGTGAAGTTCAGCGTGCTGTAGCTGAGCTGGCCGGGGACCTGGTCGTCGTTCTTGGCGATGGTGGCGAGTCCTGAAACCGACGCGCCGGTGTAAACTCCCATCGTGGTGTCGAAACGGCTGCCATTCGTCGTGATCTGCATGCTGCCGTTGGCGGGCGCGGTCCATTTCCACCAGGATGATTTTCCACCGGCAAGGTCGGCGTGGAGCGGTTCGCCGGGTTCCTTGGTGCCGTAGACGCTAGTGCCGGTCACGTCGGCGGCGTTGGCGGTGAGGGTGATCGCCACGGCGTTCACAAAATTATCGTTCACCGCAGGAGTGGCCGCGCCGGGTGCGCCGTAAAGGCTTTGGCCACCCGTGATGTCGTCGCTCGCCAGGGCATCGACGCTGCTGATGTGGCTGTTCATCACCGCGGAAACGACTTGGGCGGCGTCGTCGGGATGGTCGAGGCCCAGCACGTGGCCGAGTTCATGCATGGAAACGCGGCGGATGTCCGGGTTGGTGCGTTGGGTGCCGCGATAAGAATCCCACGTGTAGAAGGTGTTGAAAATAATGTCGGACTCGACGCGCTCGTGGACCGACGGGAACGTCGACGAGAGAGTCACCGCCAGCACGCCGCTGCCAAACGCGTCGCCGTAGACCTTGTCGCTGAACAAGATTTCGTTGTGATTGTTGTTGCGCGCCGAAGTGACGCTCGGGTCGACGATCGTGGGGGCAAACTGCACCGTCCCGAGGACCGCGTTCCACGCGGCCATGGAGGCCTGCAGGCTGCTGCTCGGGTTCGTGCCGTCGACGTACGCCGGGGTCGCCGTGGTGCCGAGCTTGATCTCGAAGGGGATCGTCCCGGGGAGCCAGACCGCGGTCGGCTGGATCGTGACGAAGGCGGGCGCGAGCGTGGCGCCGAGCAGGCTGAGGACCGAGCCGAGGAAAAGGGAGCGGATCTTAGTGTTCAAGCAGTTGAGGCTGGCGGGCGGTGGCCCGGATTTTCTGGGCAAAAACAGAGGGTGAAAGTGCGCCGGCGGTGGAGGCCGCGGCCGGGGCGGGCACGGCGTGTTCCATCGGGCCGGAAACCTCGCTGACGTCGCGCAGGGGTTCGCCGTTGCTGCGCGTGAGGTATTCGCGCTGCGTCGCGGGATCTTTGTGCACGCCGTAGAGGCCGTGCATCATGCGGACCAGCGGGAAAATCTGCGTGCCGTTGCCTTGGACGAAGAACACGGATTCCTCGCCGACCTTGAACTTCGGCGCGCCTTCGATCGTGAGTTCGCGGTCGCCGAGTTTTCCCCCGAGCACTTGGAGGACAACGGTCGCGGGAGGTTTCCCGGCGATGACCTGTTTCACTTCCAGCTCGACGCGCGAATAAATCATGTCGTCGCCGGAGGGCGAGAGGCGGCTTTCCGCGACGACGGACTTCACGACGGCTTGGACGATGTAATCGGACTGGTTGACGAGTTCGTCGAAGGTCGGGGGCACGACGGAGGTTGCGCGGCTGAAGGACGCGGCGACCAGGCAGGCGAGCCCGAGGGAGGTGAGGCGAAAGTGGCGGGAGAACCGGGAGGAAACTGGGTGCATGGAAAGTGGGACCGAATTCAGGCCCTCGGCTGGGCGGGAAGCATCGAGCGGGAAAAGTGCGATTGGTTCCGCGCGTCCTTAACGGCGGTCCATCACGCGGACCTTTTCACCGGGCTCCGGGAAAAACTTGGTGGGGGGCTTGGTGTTGAATTTGTAGTCGAGCCAGGAGAACAGCATGAGCGCGATGCCCATGAAGCCGAGGAACTTGAGCTTGAGGAAAAAGCCCGCGAGCAGGATCGCACCAAAAATCAGCCCGATTTTGTCCAAGCCTCGCATCGATTTCGAAGGACTTTGGAGAACGTAACCCCGGCGCGCCGCCGGGATGATGACCCAACCCTTGGACAGCCAGATGCGTACTTCGGAAGGTATTTCCTCGAGGGATTGTTCGTGTTTGTCGGATTTCGATGAGAGGCGCATTGGCAGGGTGGGCGCAGTACGCGAAATTGTCGTACCGGAGGCCGCTCAGGTTGGAGGATTTGACACTTTCCGGCGGCTTTCGTGCCGGATCATCGCTCGCAACGTGATGTCGCGCCACGTGGCTGGCAAGCGCTCCCGCTGGCTGGCACGGAATTTTTTCGGGCCGGCTATCAAGCCGACAATTCGGAGGGCGGACCGACCGGCGTGGTGCGCCAGTTGAACGCGATGGCGAGGGCGCGAAAGACGAACGTGACGGCGATGGCCGCGAGGGCGGCGGGGGTGGCCGCGACTTCGAGGGTCACGCTCAGGAAAACAAACGTGACGGCCCCGCCCACGGCGGTGAGCACATAAAACTGCCCGGGTTTGAAGACGAGCGGTTCCTCCCCCGTGATGATGTCGCGCAACAGGCCGCCGCCCGCCGCGTTGATCACCCCGACCAGGATTGCCGCAGGGACCGCGAGACCAGATTGGAGGGATTTTTGGGTCCCGAACGCCGCGTAGGCGCCGAGTCCCAACGCGTCGATCACCGCGATCAGGCGCCGGAATCGCGTGATGTGCCGGCCAAAAAGCGCCCCGGCGACCGTGGCCGCCAGGACGACTTCGATATAGCGCGGGTCCGAGAGGAGGGGCGTGGGCCCGTCGCCTTGGATGAAAACGCCGTCGCGGATGAGCCCGCCGCCGATGCCCGAGGCCAGCGCGAGGAAAAACATGCCGACGATATCGTAACCGCGCTTGATCGCCGCGAGCGTGCCGGTGAGGGCAAAAGCAAAGGTCGCGCCCAGGTCGATGAACGCCGGCAGCTGGAACGCGTGGTTGGAGATCACGGTGGAATCGAGCGCTGCCGCGCGAGAGAAGTCAAAACCACTGCCTGCAGCGTAGGGCGCGGTCTCCGACCCGCCTCTGGGGGGCAGAAGCGGCGGAAGCGATAAGCGGTCAGCTTCAGGTTCCCAAAGCTTCCAGCCCAAAGCCGATGCCGTTCCCCGGAAGCGGTCGGGGACTGCGCGCCGCCTAATACCGGAAAAACATTTCCTGCAGCGCGGCGGGGTCGCTCGTGCGCTGGAGGCCGAGCATCAGGAGGACGCGCGATTTCTGGGGATTGAGTTCGTCGGCGGCGATGAAGCCGAGTTCGTCGTCGTTGACCTCGATGTTGCGCTCGACCACGCCGCCGCCGGTGCGCGAACTGCGGACCACCGCCACGCCACTGCGCGTCGCGGCGGCACACGCGGCGAGCGCGGTGGCATTCACGTTGCCGTCGCCGACGCCGGCGACGACCAGGCCTTTTGCGCCGGCGCGCACGGCTGCGTCGATCAGTTCGCGGCCCATCCCGGCGTAGGCATAGACGATTTCGACGCGCGGGAGAGTCGAGCCCGCCGCGACGTCGAACTCGCTCTCGGCGGTGTGCCGCCGCACCGGGGACGCGTAAAGATGGAGGCGACCCGCGTGCACCAGGCCGGCGAGGCCGCGGTCGGTCGCCTTGAAGGTCCCGACCTGCGTGGTGTTCGTCTTCGAGACTTCGCGCGCGAAATGGATTTCATCGTTGGCGACCACCAGCACCCCGCGCCCGCTCGCCTCCGGATGCGCGGCGACGGCGACGGCGTTGTAGAGATTCATGGGTCCGTCCGCGCTGATCTCCGTGGCGGGCCGCATCGCGCCCACGAGCACGACCGGCTTGCGGCTGCGCACGACCAAATTGAGGAAGTAGCCGGTTTCCTCCATCGTGTCGGTGCCGTGCGTGATGACGACCGCGGCAAGATCGGGTTCAGCCAGCGCCGCGGCGGTGCGCTCGGCCAGCTTCAGCCAGACCGATTCGTTCATGTCCTGGCTGCCCAACGCCGCGACTTGCTCGACCTCGAGCCGAGCGAGCGTCGCAAGCTGCGGCACCGCGCCAATGAGGGCATCGATGGAAAACGCCGCCGCCTGGTAACCGCGCGATCCCCCAGTTTGCGCGCCGGCAATCGTGCCCCCGGTGGCAAGCACGCGAATGCGGGGCAGGGAATGAGAATTCGAGGCAGGCATGTGCGGATGGGGCGAAAGGCTGCAGCTGCGGCGGTGCCGGGACAAGCTCAGTGCGACTCACTTTTTAACCACGAAGGCTCGGGCCTCCGAGGGTCGGCCGCAAAGAAGCGCAAGTTTCGAGGGCTTCGAATCAAAATTTCCGCGCGCTTGTAAGCGCTCCCAAATTTCCGCCGCAGCCCCGGAAATTTTTGCGCTTCTTTGCGGCCAACAGTCGGGATCCGAAAATCCAGATTCGTGTTCATTCGTGTCCATTCGTGGTCAACCGGATTGGCGGTGGGGGCGGCGCCCATGAAAAACATTGTGCTTTTTTTCCGGATTTGTGGCTAACCCTTCATTCCCTGCTCCCTCCCCCAATGAATTCTCCCCTCAAGCTCGGCATCATCGGCCTCGATACTTCGCACGTGCTCGTTTTCAGCGACACGTTCAATAACCCTGCCTCGAAGCAGGCCTTGAAAGGAGCGCGCATCACGGTCGCCTGGCCGGGCGGCTCGCCGGACATCCAGTCCAGCATCAGCCGCGTGCCCGGTTACACCACCGAGCTCCGCGAGAAATTCGGCGTCGAGATCGTCGACAGCCCCGAGGCCGTCGCCCAGGCCTGCGATGCGATCCTGCTCACGTCGCTCGACGGGCGCACCCACCCCGGGCAGTTCGCGCGCATCGCGCCCTTTGGAAAACCCGTGTTCATGGACAAGCCGTTCGCGGTCAGCACCGCCGACGCCAAGGCGATTTTTGCGACGGCGAAAAAACACAACGTCCGGTTGTTCTCCTCTTCCTCGCTCCGTTTCACCGAGGCGCTCGTGAAGGTCGTCACCCCGGAAAATCGCGCGACCGTGCGCGGCGCGGATTTCTGCGGCGCGGCTGCGCACGAGCCGACAAACCCGGGCCTTTACTGGTATGGGATCCACGCCGTCGAAATGCTTTTCACGACGATGGGCCGCGGCTGCCGCAGCGTGCGCTGCGTTTCCACGGAGAACTCAGACCTGGCCACCGGCGTCTGGGCCGATGGCCGCATCGGCACGGTCCGCGGCAGTCGCACGGGAAATTACGAGATGCACGGGCTCGTGCATTTCGAGAAGACGACCGTCGCGGTCAACGTCCAGACCCAAGCCAAGCCGTTTTACGCGAGCCTGACCGAGGCGTTCCTCGCTTTTTTCCAAGGCGGGCCGACGCCGATCGATCCCGAGGAAACCATCGAGCTGATCCGCTTCATCGAAGCGGCCAACGAGAGCGCGGCGAACAACGGCAGGGAAGTCCTCCTGTAGGGCGCGGTCTTCGACCCGCCGGCTCGGCCCCGCAGCACGTCGGGACGCGACCCGTTCCTCGATCATGAAGCTCGAAATCAAATCCGGAAAAATCACGTGGTCTTCCGGTGGATTCGAGTTCGGTCCCGGCGCGCCCAAACTGCGCATCGACGGCGCCGAAGTGAACCTGCGTTTTTCGGGGGTGAACGGATCGAATAGGAAGAGGATCGCGACGTGGCGCGCGGGCGGCACGGAGTTGGCCATGGCCTTCGCCCAGGAGGCCGCGGGACGGATCCGGGTGACGACGACGCTGCGAAATGATTCCACGCAGCCGCGCACGCTCAATCACGTGACCCTGTTCGAATGCCGACGCGTGCTCCTGGGCGCGGCGCCTGCCGAGGTCCGGGTGCTCGAGCAAAACGCGTACGTCGGCCACGTGCGCACGCCGCGGCAGATGTGGTCGGGCAGTGACGGACTCAAGGCGCTCGACGGCACGATGGGCGCCTTCACGAGCCAGAATCACGCCGTGTTTTATGATCCCGCGGTGAGGCGCGCGGTGTTGGTCGGTTTTGAAACCGTCGACCGCTGGCTGCCGGAGATCAAAGGACGGATGAACGCCGCCGTGGGACGGGCGGCGTCGGTGATGGATAACGTGGACGGCGGCGCGCCGCAAAATTCGGAAACCGCCGCCAGCGCGGCCGCCGAGCCGGGTCGCGTGCCGCCGTTTCGCCGGTTTGAAATCGGTTTTGACGGCGGCGATTTACGGATCGAGCCCGGGGAGTTGATCAAGCTCGGCGACTTCGTCCTCGAAGACGGCAACGATCCGCTGGACCTGCTGGCGGGCCATGGTGCGCGGATCAAATTGCGGAATAAATTTCCCGATCCGCCCGGGCCGCTGGCGAACTGGTGCAGCTGGTACCCGTACCGCTTGGGGGTCAGCGAGGAAAACGTGCGTGCGACCGCCCGCGTCGCCCGCGCGCGCAACCTCGACCAACTCGGGTTGAAATATCTCCAGGTCGACCTCGGGTGGGAAAAGGACAACATCCCGACTTACTTCGAGGAGAATGAGCGTTTTTCGCACGGCCTCGGGTGGCTGAGCGCGCGGCTGCGCGCGGAGTCATTCGAGCTCGGCGTGTGGGTTGGCGTGCTTTGTGTCGCGGACACGCACCCGATCGCACGCGAACACCCGGAGTGGCTGCTGCGCGGCGAGGATGGGAAGCCATTCGTCAATTACCACTGGTTCTGGGAGCCGTTCTGCGCGGTGTACTCGCTCGATGTCTCGCATCCGGGAGCGCAGGTGTGGCTGCGGGAAAATTTCACCGCGCTCGCGCGGAAAGGCGTGCGCTACGTGAAGTGGGATTTTGCGGGCATCGTGACCGGTGAAAAACTGCGTCGTCGTCACGCCCCGCGGATGGTCAACGCGCGGGCGCGGGAAGCGGTGCGCACGGCGTTCCGGATCGCGCAGGACGCGCTCAACTCGCAGGGCGAGCCGGCGCTGATGCTCGATTGTTCGGGCGTCGACTATGCGGGCGCCGGCGTGACGGGCCTGGCGTACGCCAACCTCGACACGGGGAACAGCGGCATCGGCTGGCGGCACCTGCGCGAAGTCTACACGAGCTATGCGTGTCATTTGTTCAAGCACCGCTGGGCGCTGCTCCAGCCCTCGTGCCTCGTGGTCGGCCTGCCCGGGACGCTCGAGGAGGCGCGGCTGCGCGCCACGGTGACCTTCATGGGCGCGGGCCACGTCGATATCGGCGACGACCTGATCACGCTGCCGGAGGATCGTTGGTCGGTGCTGCTCGCGACGCTGCCGCCGAATGATACGCCGGCGAAGGTGGTGGACCTGTTTCACCCGGTCCGCACCGGCACGCTCACGTATCTCGCGATGATCAAGTCGAAGGAGAAAAAAGACCCGAAGGCGGAGAAACGGTCGGCGATGGAAGCGCCGCAGGAGCGCGCGCCGGAGGGCACGAATATCTGGGCGCTGCCGGTGAAAACCGATTGGGACGAGTGGACGCTCGTGGCGGTCTATAACTGGACGGAGCCCGCGATCGAGCCGGGCTCGGGCGTGAATTTGGCGCGACGATACCAGGTCGAGCTCACCCGGCTGGGGTTGCCGGCGGATGGAAAATTTTGGGCGTACGAATTTTGGTCCGGCCAATTTTTCGGGGAGATTCCGCGGGCGGAGATTTCACCCGGCGCGTATCGTCATCCGGGCGACTTCACCCATCCGATCCAGCAATCGGGGCCAGGATGGTTCGACATCGGGTTCCACGGCCCGGCGGTGAAGCTGGTGATCTTGCGGCGACCGCGGGCGCATCCCTGGCCGCTCGGCACGAGTTTCCACCAGAGCGGCGGGCGCGAACTCGCGGACGTGAAGTGGAACGCGAGGACCCGCACGCTCTCGGGGCGCCTGCTGCGGCCGAAGGGACAAAGCGGATTCATCATGATCGCGTGCCCTGAAAAATCCGGGGTGCGCGCGCACCGGCTCAGCCTCACCGCCATGAGCGATTCCACGAAGTGGTCGGTGCAATTAGGGTAGGGCGCGGTCTCCGACCCGCCTCGGAAAACGTCGCGCCACAGCGGCGGGTCGGAGAGCGCGCCTACCGGTCGCTGTAGGGGTCGGCGGCGTCGCGCATGGCGTCGCCGGCGAAATTGAAGGCAAGGATCGTGACTACGATGAAGAGCACCGGTGAGAGCAGCCACGGATAGTGGCCGACGGTTTGGAGATTCTGGCAGTCCTGGAGCATCACGCCCCAGCTCACGATCGGCGGACGCAAGCCGAGGCCGAGGAAACTCAGCACGGTCTCGCCCAGGATCATGGCTGGCACGCCCAGCGTGAGGGTCACGATGATGTGGCTGGTGAAACCCGGCACCAAGTGGCGGAAAAGCACGCGCGCATGCGAGGCGCCGAGCAGTCGCGCCGCGACGGCGTAATCCTCCTCGCGCAGCGAAAGGATCTTGCCGCGCACCACGCGGGCCAGGCCGGTCCAGCTGATCAGGCTGAGTGCGACGGTCACGCAGAAGTAGACCGCCAGCGGCGACCATTCCGCGGGAAAAACCGCGCCGAGCGCCAGCCAGAGCGGCAACTGGGGCAGGGCGTTGATGACCTCGATCACCCGTTGGATGACATTGTCCCAATGGCCGCCGACATACCCGGAGATCCCGCCGAGCAGGACGCCGAGGATGAATGTGATCACCATGGAAATGAGCCCGACCGAGAGGCTGATCCGCGCGCCGTAGATGAGGCGGGACAAGGCATCGCGGCCGTATTTGTCGGCCCCCATGAGATAGAACACCGCGTCGGGATCGCTGGCCCGGCCGGCGGCGGCGAGCCTGGCGCGGTTCACCCCGAAGAAATGATAGTCGAGCGGGATGAGGTTGAAGAGTTCGTAGCGTTCCCCGCGCACGAAAAAACCGAGCGGGATCTTGACGGTGGAATCCTCGAGGTAGGTCCGGGCAAACGTGACGGGGTTGTCGAGCCGCCGCATCGCGCTGACGTGCAGTCCCGCGGCCCACGAAAAATGCAGTGGCTGGGGCGGGCAGTACGAGTGGTGAAGGTCCTTCCATTCGCGCGTGGTCGGCGCGAAAAATTCACAGCAGCCCGCCATGACGTAGAGCACGCAGAGCAGGAAAAACGAAGCGATCCCGAGCCGGTGGCGGGCGAAGCGCCGCAGCGTGAGTTCCCACGGCGACCGCACCGCCTCGGTGCGCACCGAGGCAAACGGCGCCACGGTGTCTGAAGGTGTGGGAGCGGGCGCGCTCATGAATCTGTCGGCAGGCCGACCTTGATGATGCGGATCATTTCTTGCCTCCTCCGTAACGGATGCGGGGATCGAGCCAGATCAGCAGGAGGTCGCTGAGCAGCGTGCCGACGGCGCCGAGCACGCTCAGCACCATCAGCATCGACGCGGCGAAATACGTGTCCTCGTTCAACAGCGCCAGCATCAGCATCGGCCCGATGGTCGGGAGGCTCAGCACCAGCGCGACGATCGCTCCGCCGGAAACCAGCTGGGGGAAAAGGACGGCGAGGCCCGAGACGAAGGGATTGAGCGCGATCCGCACGGGATATTTGAGCAGGAGCTTCAGCGGGCGGACGCCCTTGGCGCGCGCGGCGACGACGTACGGTTTCTTCAATTCGTCGAGCAGGTTCGCGCGCATCACGCGGATCATCACCGCGGTGCTGCCGACGCCGAGCACCACGACCGCGACCCAGACATGCTGGAAGAAATCGATGATCTTGCCCCATGACCACGAGGGATCCGCGGCGTAGCGCAGGCTGAAAAGCCCGGAGACGCTGACGCCGAAATATTCCCCGCTGAGGTACATCAGCACGAGCGCGAAGAGAAACGGCGGCACGGACATGCCGAAAAAACCGAACAGGGTGAGCACATAATCGCCGGCCGTGTACGGGCGCACCGCCGAATAAATCCCGATGGGAATCGCGATCAGCCACGTGAACACGATCGTGAGCAGCGAAATCACGAACGTGAGCATCAGCCGGTCGCCCAGGATTTCGTTCACCGGCAGGTTGCTCTCCATCGAGCGCCCGAGGTTGCCCTGCAACAGCCCGCGGTCCGCGGAATCGAAACTCAGGAACCAGGGGAATCCCATCCAGTGCGCGTATTGTTTCCAGGCGGGTTCATCGAAACGGAAGGTTTCCCGCAGGTTCGCGAGCTGGGCGTCGGCGTTGGGTTCGCCGCTCATCGCGATCTCGATCGTCTTCGACGAAATAAAATCCCCCGGCGGCAGCTGCACGATCGTGAACACGATCACCGAGATGATCAGCAACGTGGGCACGAGCATGACGAGCCGCCGCCAGACAAAGGGATGCCGCGCCGCCACGAAAGCGAGGCCGACCAGCGCGGTGACGCCGAGCGTCCAGGCGAGCCAGGGCCGGCCGGGCGGGTTGGCGCCATTCGACGCCCGACCGTCGGTCGAAAGCGGCAGGAGCGACGGATGCGCGATCGATTCCCTGATCTGCGCCACGGTCGACGGCGGATCGTTCGGGGTGTCCCAATAAAACGTCTCGGGCCCGAGGTTGGCGGGCGTCATGAAATAATACCCGGACAACGCGTGCGCGGGGACATTCCGGAATCCGTCCTTCACCACCGCGAGCGCGGGCGGGGGAGTGCCGATGTTGATCGACCAGACATTGTCCGCGGCAATGTCCAGGATCTCGCTGAACCGCGCGATTCTTTCGGCGGCGTTCGGTGCGATCTGGGCCAGGTCGTAAAGCTCCATCGCGCGGCGCGCGGGATGATTGGGCGGCGGGCCCGACAGCCCGGGTGCGTTGGCGGAGGGGTCGCCCTTCGTGCCGCCCTGCAGGTACCAGCGGCCCCACGTTGGCGCAAAAAACGAGCTGCCGTTCGTCGGCACATAGTAACGCGGGTCGAGCATGGGCATGAATTCCTCGAGCCCGGGCCAGAAGGTTAAATCATGCTCAAGCGCCGCCTGCTCCACCTGCCAGAGCGTGCGGATGTGGATCTGCACGGTGGTCCGTACGCCCAGGCGTTCCCACTGGCTCGCGACCATCTGCGCGGCGTCGGGCGGGAAGCTCGTGGCGACGTTCAGGAACCAGTTCATCCGCGAGCCATCCGGGAAAGTCCGGAAGCCCTCGTGGTCGCGATGGGCGAGCGCAAGTTCGTCGAGCAGCGCGCTGGCCCGCGCCGGGTCGAAGGCCGTGTTGGAACTGAAGTGCCGGGCATTCCCGTAGGGCGAGGCGGGACCCGGGGAATTCTGCGCGGGTTCGCCGACTCCGTTGTAGATGGCGTCGAGGATTTCCCGCCGGTTGATCCCGAGCGAAAGCGCCTGCCGGAATCTTTTTTCGTTCAGCAGCTCGTGTTTCCAGCGCGTCTCGGGATGCGCGGGATCGATGGCGCGGTTCAGGTTCGGGCTGATCTGGGCGGAGGAGCGCGTGGCGTTGTACCAGTGCAGCACGCGGTAGCCCTGCCGCGGGGCTTCGTTGGTCAGCAGCGTGTAATCCTCGAAATCGATGTGGCGCTCCTGGAAGGAGACTTCGCCGCCCGCCGCGGCGGCGCTGATCAGGCTCTTGTCGCGCACGCCGATCACGATGCGGTCGAGGTAGGGCAGTTGCCGGCCCGCGGGATCGACGGCGTAGTAATAGGGATTCCTCACAAGCGCCTGCGGGGCGGAGGCGCGGTAATCGCAGTAAATCCACGGCCACATGCGCGGGTACTCGGGATTCAGGCGGTGCTTGATCCGGATGTACACGGCGAGCGGGCTCGGCAGGTTCATTTCCTGCATCATCTGGTTCAGGAACTTGGGATCGCCGAGCCCGGGGTGGAATTTTGCCAGGTAGTGGGCGGGGCGGAAGTAGTCGACGGCGCCGGCGAGGCGCTCGAGAAACATCCCGTTCGGGTCCTCGAACGTGAAGCGCAGCGTGAGGGGATCGAGCTGCTCGATGCGGCCGAGCTTCCCGGCGTGGCGCATGAAGGAGAAATCCGAACCGCCGGAGGAAATCGTGCCGCCGCCAAAATAGAGCACCTCATATTTCCACCAGAACATGATGTCGGCGGCGGTGAACGGGTGGCCGTCGGACCAGCGGAGCCCTCGGCGCAGGGTGAAGGTCCAGGTCTTCTGGTCGGGTGAAACCGTCCACGATTTCGCGAGGTGCGGGACGATCGGGTAGCCCTGCGGCGACCAGCGGACGAGCGACACGTAGGACAGGCGGGTGTGGAGGATGCCTTCGACATCCTCGGGATTGATGGCGAGCCGGTACCAGGTGCCGCCGTATTTTCCCTGGCCTTCGACGCCCTCGAGCACGAGCGGCTCGGGGCCGGTGCGGTCGGCGACGGGCGGAAGTTTTCCCTCCCTGACGAGATCGGCGAGAATCGGCGACTCCGCCTTGGGCCACCAGGCGGCGGCCGGGCCCTCGGCATAATTTATCCCGGTCCGGACGATGGTGGGATGGACCGGGTCGAGCCGGACGTCGCGCATCTCGCGGGCCGCCGCCGCGGCGGCGGCGGACGGCATTGTGGGCCGTTGGGCGAGGTTGGGCCGAAAAAACGACGCGGTCGCGTAGATGAAACCAGTGAGGGCGAGCGCCGCCGCCGTAAATCCCAGGAGGAATTTAACGGTGAAGATCAGGCGGCGGGAAGTGGCCATGCGGCGGGGCGAAAGGGGAAAGGGGAATAACGGGCAGGGACCAAGGAGCAGGAGCCGCAAGAAAATCAGAAGCCCAAATCATTAGAATTTTCATGGCGAGAACCGCGGCCGCCGCCGCCGGGCGTGTATTGACGGCGTGGTCCCCATCACCAAAGGCATTTTTTCCGCCGCGACCGGACGCGCCTGAACCCGAAGCCAAGCCCGCAAGCAGAATCTCCGGGCGTTCGCGCCTATTCGCCGCTCGCGGTGAAAAGACAGTCCGGAATATCGGCGTGGATCGGGGCGTCGCGAAATTTCAATTTCCCGCCCTGCCGGCCGGAAAGCGTGGCCTGGATTTCCGCGAGGATGGAAAGGGCGATCTGCGCGGGATCGTCGGCGCCGATGTCCAAGCCGGCCGGACCATGCAGCGCGTCGAGGGATTCGGCGGTCAAATCGAGCCCGCTATCCCGTAACTCCGCGAGGATTCGAGCAGTCCGGCGCTGGGGCCCGAGCATCGCGATGTAAGGGAGGCCCATCGGCAGGAGCGTCGCGAGCACGTCGCGATCGGTTTCGTAGTGATGATTCATCAGCACTGCGACCGTCCGGTCGTCCGCCGGGATCAATGGCCGGATCAGGGGCGGGCGCGCCGCGATCACGCGATGAGCCGCGGGGAAATTCGCGGGCTGCGCGACGTCGGGACGGCGGTCGATGACCGTGACCTCGTGACCCAGCTGCGCGCCGAGTTCGACCAAGGGGTTCACATCCGGGCCGCCGCCGAAAACAAGGAGAGCGACGGGAGGGACGATCGCCTCCGAAAGCACAACGTCCTCCACCCGCATCGCTTCGCGACGGGACTCGGACTCGCCCGAGAGGAAACGGATCCCGTCGTCGTCCTCGACGAGGTGTGTGACCCAGACCGCGGGCTGGCGGGTGTACCGGACTCGAGCTGCGAGGTCCGCGAGGAGCCAAGGCTGGCGGGCGGGCAGCACTTCGATGCCGATCCAGATCTTCCCCTGGCAGCCGAGGCCGGTGCCGAAAACGAGATCGTTGGGATTGGAGGTATCGAAGGCCAGCAATCGGGCGCGGCCGTCGTGGAGCGCAGCCTGGGCTTCGACGATCACGCTTTGTTCGAGGCAGCCGCCGCTGACCGAGCCCGCGAAACGGCCGTCGGCGTTGACCAGCATGCGCGCGCCGGTGCGGCGGTAGCTTGAGCCGTCGACGCGAAGGACCGTGGCGACCGCCACTTTTTCATTGGGCCGGCACCCGCGCGCGGCGGCGAGCTCAAGCAATTCTTTCATCGGTGGAACGCGTTGCCGACGCACCGGGCGAGTCCGTCCACATTTCAATCCTGACGGAGCCCGGCCACGTATTCCGCCTAGGCTTCATCGAGGGACGAAAGAATTTTCTCGGGCGTGATCGGCAGCTCGCGAATGCGCGCACCCGTCGCGTGGTAGATGGCGTTGCCGATCGCCGCCGTGATGCCGGTGTTGCCAATTTCACCGAGGCCGCGGGCGCCGAGGGCATTGAACTTGAAATCCGGCGGCCCGACAAAACTCACGTCGATCTCGGGTAGGTCGGCATTCACCGGCACGTGGTACGTGCCGAGGTCCCGCGTGATCCACGCGCCGGAGTCCTCGTCGAAGAGGCTGTGCTCGCTGAGCGCGGCGCCGAGGCCGAAGGCCGTGCCCCCGATGACCTGGCTGCGGGCGGTTTTCAGGTTGAGCGGCTGGCCGATGTCCATCGCGGTGACGATCCGCCTCACCCGCGTCTCACCGGTGAGGCGATGGACGTGCACCTCGACGAAAAATGCCCCGTACGATTGGTACGCCGTGGTGGTCCGCGAATACGAGGGCTGCTCGCGCTTGTCCTTGGTCTCCGCGGATGGGTCGACTTTCTCCGTCGCTTCGATCGCGCCCTCGCCCGAGCGCTCGAACAGCGCGGCGTACGTCACGTGGCGCGAGTGATCGGATTTCACGCGCAGGCCGGCGTCGGCCGCCTCCAGGTCAGCGGGAGCCACGCCGTGCAACGGCGCATCGGCTTCGCTGGTGGCGAGCGCCTTCAGTTTCGCGAGCGCAGAACGGCAGGCCATCTGGACGGCGGGCAGGATCGAAGCGGCGGACTGCGAACCTCCGGAGACGGGAGCCTCGGGCAGCGTCGAATCGCCGAGCTGGGCCGAGACTTTTTCCAAGGGCAGGCCGAGCTCGTCGGCCGCGGCCTGGGTCATGATCGTATACGTGCCCGTCCCCAAATCGTGGCTGGCGCACGCGACCTCGGCGGTGCCGTCGGCGAGCACGCGGATTCGGGCAGAAGCATTGGAGCGATGCGCGGCGTACGAGGCGCTCGCCATGCCCCAGCCGACCCACCAGTCGCCATCGAGTCGGGCGCGCGGCGTGGGTGGACGTTTGGCCCAGCCGAATTTTTCGCCGGCCACGCGGTAACATTCCTCGAGGTTGCGCGAGGAGAAGGGCAATGCGCTCATCGGGTGGTTCGCCGTCCGGTTGGCAAGGCGCAGCTGGACCGGGTCCATTTTTAATGCGACCGCGAGTTCGTCCATGGCCGATTCCAAGGCATACATGCCGGGTGCTTCGCCGGGCGCGCGCATGAAAGTGGGCGCGTTGACCGTCAGCGCATAAACCTGGTGGTCGATCTCGATGTTGGGCGACGCATACATCACGCTCGTGGCGCGATGCCCGGCGGCCTCGACGAACGGGCCGACTTCGCTGACGTTGCTCTCGGTCAGGTGGCGCATCGCCTGCAGCCGGCCTTCGGCGTCGGCGCCCAGCTGCAGGCGCTGCGTGGTGCGCGGTCGGTAACCGACGGAGGTGAACATGCTCTCGCGCTCGATCACGAATTTAACGGGTCGGTCGAGGTCGCGCGCCGCGGCCGCGATGATGAGCATGAACATCCAGGACGAGCCCTTGCAGCCGAAGGCGCCGCCGACGAAGTGACTGATGACGCGGACGTTTTCCTCCGGGAGGGCGAGGCTGGCGGCGAGGAAGTTGCGCGCGCCGTACATCCACTGGACCGGCGCGTAGAACGTGAGCCGGTTCGTATGCCATTTCGCGATCACCGCGTGCGGTTCCATCGGGTGATGGTGGACCATGGGGGTGACATAGGTCACATCGATGTGGGTGGGACTCGCCTGCCAGGCATCGGCCACGCTCGCCACGCCGTCGGCCTTTTTTTCCAAGTGGGATTTCTCGCCGTAGATTTTTCCGGGCGTCTCGCGTTTCGGAGCGGAAAACTGGGCGACCGCCGGGGTTTCCTCGTAGGTGGCGCGGATGAGGCCGGCTCCTTCGCGAGCCTGCTCGTAGGTTTCCGCGACGACGAAGGCGATGTCCTGCCCATGGTAATGAATGGCGTCGTCGGCGAGGGGTGCGAGGTGTTCGGCGACCATGAAGCCGGAATCCTCTTTTTTCGGCGGAAAAATCTTTGGGCGATTCTTCCAAGTATAAACGGCCACGACGCCCGGCAGTTTTTCCGCAGCAGCCGTGTCGAGGGCGGCGATCCGGCCCTTGGCAATCGTGGACTTCGCGGCGCACGCCCAAGCCTGGCGCGGGAAATTATAGTCCGCGGTGTAGTCGGCCGTGCCGGTGACTTTCCGGTGGCCGTCGACGCGGCTGACGTCGGCGCCGACCAGCTTGGGCGCGGGGTTCGGGATGGTGACGTCTTTCATGTATGGGCGGACGTTGGGCCGGCATTTTCCTGGGCGACCACTTGTTGGAGTGCGCGCACGGTGGTGCGGCGGAGCAGGTCGACCTTGAAGGCGTTGTGCGGGTGCGTGACGGCGTCGCGATCCATGACCGCGACGGCGGCGCGGAAAGACTCCGGCGTCGCCGGACGTCCGGCGAGGGCTGCTTCAGCGGCGGGGAAGCGCCATGGGATGGTGCCGACGCCGCCGGCGGCGATGCGGGCCTCGCGGATCGTGGAGCCGTCGAGATCGAGGACGACGGCGGCGGAAACGACGGCGAACTGGTAGGAGGCGCGGTCCCGGATTTTCACGTAGGCGGAGTGGCGCGCGAAGGGGACGCGGGCTTCGACGGCGGTGATGAGTTCGCCCGGCTGGAGGGAGTCGAACTTCAGGCTGTCGGACGGCACGCGGTAGAACTCGGAAATTTTCAGCGTGCGTTCGCCCGCGGCCCGGCCCGGGCCGACGATCCGGAGGCTGGCGTCGAGTGCGAGGAGGGCGACGGCGAGGTCGGAGGGATGCGGCGCGCGGCTGTGAGGAGTGACGCCGAAGATGGCATCGAAACGACTGGGTCCGTCGTGGCGGTGCGGGTCGGGATTGCGGTACGTGAGGCTGCGCGGGCGCTGGAGGAGGTTGCCGCCCATGGTGCCCATGTTGCGAATCTGAGGGGAGGCGCTGAGCAGCAGAGCCTGCGAGATCACGGGGTAATACGTGGCGACGCCGGCATGTTCGCCCACGGCGTTCATGCGCTCGAGGGCGCCGAGCCTGAGGGCGTCCGGACCGGCGCGGATGCCGCGGAGATTGAGGCCGTTGAGGTCGACGAGCTGGGTCGTCGGATAGGCGCCGAGTTTCCAGAGGTCGAGCACCGTGGTGCCGCCGGCGATGAAGCTGGCGCCGGGTTGGGCGGCGGCGGCGGTGCAGTCGGCGAGGCCGGTCGGGCGCGTGAGGACGAAGTTGTTCATGCGGACCGGTCGCGCGCGGTTCTGACGGCGGCGACGATGTTGGGGTAGGCGGCGCAGCGGCAGAGGTTGCCGGACATCCACTCGCGGATTTCGTCATCGGAGCGGGCGTGACCTTCGCGCAGGCAGGCGGCGGCGGACATGATCTGACCGGGGGTGCAGAACCCGCATTGGAAACCGTCGCAGTCGACGAAGGCTTGTTGGACCGGGTGGAGATTTTCCCCGGCGGCGAGTCCTTCGATCGTGGTAATTTTTCGACCTTCGGCCATGGCGGCGAGGGTGAGGCAGGAGAGGACGCGCTGGCCGTCGACATGGACGGTGCAGGCGCCGCAGGTGCCGTGGTCGCAGCCCTTCTTGGTGCCGGGCAGGTGAAGGTGATCGCGGAGCGTGTCGAGGAGAGTGGTGCGCGCCTCGAGATCGCACGTGCGGTCCTGACCGTTGACGTTGAGGGTGACGCGTAACATGCCCGGGGCGGGGGGAGGTTCCGATGGCTCGGCGTCGGCCCGCGCGAGCAGAGGATGTGCAAGCATGGCGACGGCCACGGCCCCCGAAGCCTGCTTGATAAACCCGCGGCGATCGGTGGCAGCGGTAGGGCGTGGGGGAGAAGAGCTATCCATGACCGGCCAGGTTGAAGGACCAAAAACCGTATTGTCCGCGAAACACCGGGGAGGTTCGCGCGGGTGGTGATTTTTTTTCGAGATCCTGCGAAACAGGTGGCGCCGCCGACCCGCCGGCTTCGAAGGGAACCGCGCAGCCGGGCTGACCAATGCAATTTTTTCCCAGGAGGTGAACCGAGGAAGACAACGGATCGGATTCAAACGGTCCCGGTCTTTCTCGGTATTCGTCCTGTAAAAAAATCAGGTTCAGGGTTCGGATCTGCGCTGATCGGGCGAATGCCCGCGTAAAAACCGACTCGATCATCAGGACGATCTCGCCATGTCACTCGACCGATTCAAAAAAGCACAGGAGGGGAAATTCGCCGGCTATGCCACGGCGCTCGCGGAGTTGCGGGCAGGGCGGAAGACGAGCCACTGGATTTGGTATATTTTTCCGCAACTCGCGGGACTTGGTCATTCTTCGACCGCGCGCCACTACGCGTTGAAGGATCTCGACGAAGCCTGCGACTACCTGCGCGACCCGTTGCTCCGCGAGCGCCTCCAAACCGCAACCCAAGCTGTCGCCGACAAATTAGCGAAGGACGCACGCATCACGGATCTCATGGGCAGTTCGATCGATGCCCTGAAATTGGTGTCGAGCCTGACACTGTGTGAGATTGCCGCTCGTCGCCTTGCGAACTCTGAGGCCGAACAATCCTTCGCCGCATTGGAGAAACTTTGCCGCCAAGTGCTCGACGCCGCTCGGCCGCAAGGGCTCGAGCGTTGTCAGTTTACCTTGGACTCAATTGGCAACGCGCCGAGAGCGCCGGGACACGAGTAGGGGGCGGTTCTTGCGGGAACGAAGGAAGGAAGGACGGTAATTATTCTGCTCGATCTCGGAGCAGGCGGGCCGCCTGCGCTACTTCAGGCAGGCTTCGGCGCGCGGATCGAGGGTGAGGCCCAGGCCGGGGGCGGTGGGGAGCGCGAGGGTGTCGGCTTTGGGCACGAGCGTTTCGCCGGAGAGTTTGTCGGCGAGGAATTGGGGGCCGTTCAGGGCGCAGGGTTTCGAAATGCCGGCCCAGGCGAAGAGCTGGCTAGCGGCGGAGAGCGAGAGGTCGGGGTCGGTGAGGCCGGAGCCGAGGACCATGAGGCCGTGCGAGTGGAGCTGGTTCACGATCTGGACTGACGGCCAGAGGCCGGCGTTGCGCGCGGGCTTCATCGCGATGCCGTCCATCATGCCGAGCGCCATGAACTCCTCGGACTCGGCGGGAGAAAGAATCCCTTCGTCCATCAGGATCGGGAGCGCGTCGAGTTTCTTCAGGGATTGGTAACCGCGGATTTGGGTGGGCGGCAGGGGCGACTCGAGGACGTCGACCCCGGCGTCGCGGAGCTTCGGCGCGATCGCCAGCGCCTGGTCGGTGGTGTAACCGGTGTTGGCATCGGCCCAGAGGAAATCTGCGGGGGCGAAGGCGCGGACTTTGCGCGCGAGTTCGAGGTCGTATTCGGCGGACTGCGGCGCACCGACCTTGATGTTGAAATTCCGATAGCCGCGGGCGCGGCCTTCGGCGAGCTGGCGCTCGGCCGTCTCCATTTTCGGCGAGGCCACGGTCCAGCTCAGGGTGAGCGATGAAAGCGGCTGAGCCTGGCCGGGGCCGAAAAGTTTCCACGCGGGCACCCCGCGCTGTTTGCCGGCGAGATCGTGGCAGGCGAGGTCGAGCGCGGCTTTGCAGAGCGGCTGGCCCACGGAAAACGCGGGGCGGATCGCGGTGTTCATCGCCGCGTGCAGGCCGGCGAAGTCCGCGGGATCGCGGCCGAGCATCAGCTCGGCGAGGTAGAGGCGCAGCGTGGAGAGAACCGATTCAACGGTTTCATACGTCCACGACGGCACCGGCACGGCTTGGCCCCAGCCTTGCAGGCCGTCGGCATCGGTCAGCCGAACGAGAACGGAAGGACGCGTCACGCGTCCATCGGGTCCCGGTTTGAAGAACTTGAATTCGCCGGCGACCGCGTAGTCGAAGCGACCGATTTCGACCTTGGTGATTTTGCTCATGGCATGCGCCGGCTTTTCGGAGTGGACCGCGAATGGACGCGAAACCGGCGGTTCAAACCCTCCACCCGCAGACCGACATTTCCGGTCGCGGGATGATCCGGGTGAATTCGGGTTTATGCGGGGCTGAACGGATTGAGCTTGGGGTTGCGCTCGAAGCGCTGGTGGACCTCGCGGAGGTAGTCGCGGGCGCGGCGGGCGGTTTCGTAGGGATCTCCCCCGAGGTCGTAGGCCTGGGAAATGACCGGGCCCTTGTAGCCCTTCGACCACAGCAGCCCGAGCGCGGCGGCGACGTCGATGTTGCCGTCGTCGAGCGGGCGCGTGCGAAACGGTTCCGCGGGTTTGGGCCAGCCATTGAGGACGGCAAAATACCCGAGGCGTTCCATGCCCGGCTGCGCCATCACTTCCGGCAGGTCGGGAACGCCCAGGTGGAAAAACGCGTGGAAGAGCGCGATGCCCGGGCGGATCACCTGGGCCTTGGCGTCGCGCAGCACGCGCAGCTGCGCGGCGGGCGTGTCGATCATGAACCAGACGTGGTTGTAGAGATTCCCGCTCATGCCCCGCGCGGCGAGTTCCTTGTCGGCTTCACCGACAAGTTGCGCGGTGCGCTCCCAGTGTCGCGCCTCCGCCTTGGCCGAGCCGGCCTCGCGGTAATCCGGCGTGCTTTTTCCCGCGGGATTGCTGAACACCGTGTAGTTGAGGAACGCCTTGGGATCGATCCCGTGCAGGCGCTCGATCATGCGCCTGGTGCGCGTGATCTCGGCGTCGATCTTCGGGAATTCCTCGTCGGTCGCCCCCTTGGCGACCACGTACATCCCGGCGTTTTTCAGGCCGCTCGCTTTGAACGCGGCGGCCGCCTCATCCCAACCCTTGTCATCGTCGGGTTCGATCGGATGCAGCTCGTAGCCGTCGAACCCCAGGTCCGCCGCGATCGCGAGGCGCGTCCGGTACGGATAATTCCGGCGGTGGCCGGCGAAGTGATTGTTGAAGAGGTAGAGCGGGTTGGGGAAGGACATCGGGAAACTTACGATTTACGAGGGAGGGTTTACGATGGGAGGAGGTTGAGGCTCGACCGACGGCGAATTTTTTCAACGCGAATGAACCGGTGATTCAATCGGTGATTCGAACGGCCTCCTGGGTCCTGGCCGATTTCAGGAGCGCATCGAGGAGGCCGTGGATCCTGAGGTTGTCGGCGAGGGTGTTGGAGGGCTCGCGGTTTTCCGTGATGGCGGCGGTCAGATCCCGGATCGAAAAAACGAGCGTGTTATCCCAGTCGGGCGGAGTGTCGGTCGATTTCGTTTCCGCGAGATCAGCGGCGCCGGCATACGCGTAGCGATGCAGCGACTGCTTCGCGCCCATCGCGAGGAAGCAGAGGTCGATGCCCGCCTTGCTGCCGCGCACCTCGACGTTGTGGCGGTCGGGCCCATGCTCCGCGGCGCGGCGTTCCCAATGCAGCGTCAGCCCGCCGTCGCAGATGATCTCGGCGGCGAGGCGCCCATCCACGCCGAGGCACGGCGGCACGCGCTCCGGCGTCAGCGGGAAATAATTCCCGAGCGTGCCAAAGACCACGCGCGGGCGAAACAGGTCGCCGAGGATGAAGCTCAGCCAGTCGAGATCGTAGGGGCCCCAGTCAAAGGAAATGCCGCCGCCGTTCTTGGCCGGGTCGTTGCGCCACGGTGGCAGCACGGTGCCGGGTTTCGAGGCGAGCGTCACCTGCTCGAAATGCACCCGGTAAACCGTGCCGAGTTCTCCCTTCGCGATCATGTCACGGGCCCTTCGCGCCGTGCCGGAATCGTGATAACGCGACGAACAGCAGGTCACCTTGAGCTGCGGCGCGGCTTCGTGGGCGGCGATCACTTCGCGAACCTCGGCTTGGGTGAGGAGAAAGGGTTTTTCGCAGCAGACGTGTTTTCCCGCCTGCAGCGCTTCGATTATCATCGAGCGGTGCAGGAAGGGCGGCGTCGCGATGTACACCGCGTCGACCGCGGGATCGGCGAGGAGCTGGCGGTAGTCGGCGTAGACTTTTTTGGCGCCGGCGGCCGCGGCGAGCTTGTTCGCGGCCTCGAGGTTGACGTCAGACACCGCGACGGCGACAGAGCCGCGGCTTTCGGTGAAGACGCGGGCCATGAGGTTGGCGATGACACCGGCACCGATGATGCCGTAGCGAACATTTTTCATAGAGGGGAAATGGGATTATTATCAGGAAACCACGAAGAGGAGCGGAAAGTTTTGGCCACGAAGGCACCCGAATCAGCCTCAAGCCGGATTGGTTCACCACGAAACACACGAAAAAAATGCTGAGGCCGCAGAAGGATTGGCCGCAAAAAAGCGCAAGTTTCCGGGGCTTCGAATCAAGATTTCCGCGCGCTTATAAGCGCTCCCAAATCTCCTCCGCAGCCCCAGAAAAATTTGCGCTTCTTTGCGGCAAAAAATTCCGGTGCCTTGGTTGGGTATTCTTTTCGTGTGTTTCGTGTATTTCGTGGTGCCCCGATCCGGATCGAGGCGCCGCACTCGCCGCTCGCCACACGGGGGAAGAAATGAAAATTTGCGCGGCATCGTATGAAACTCACCCCGATCAATTCCGCTGAGGCGGTCTTTGAAGCATTTTTCGACGAGACGCTCAGCGGCTTGCCGAAATGGTCCGTGGCGCCGGGCGGCGCGGTCGGCCTCCAGGTGGTGCAGCGCTGGGCGTGGGTGCAATTCGACTGGCAGCGTCCGCCGGCCGAGCCCGCGTCGCCGGCGCTGCGCATGAGCCGGACGCTCGACGTGGACTGCTCGGATTACGACGCCGTGATGTTTTCCCTCGTGTCGCCGCCGAATTCGCGCGTGACGCTGATCGCCGACACCGATCTCGGCGAACGCCGCGAAACCAGCACGCCGTTCGCCCAGGCGAAACGCGAGCTGCTGCTCCCGCTGGGCGGCGCGAAGCGGCTGCGCAGCCTGGCCTTGGAAATTCACGTCGATGCGGCGGCCACGCCGGGAGCGGTGGTGGGTTGGTTCAACTGGATCGGCCTGCAGCACGGCGAGCAGGTGCAGCGTTACCTGCGCCAGTTGAATCGTTTCGACGAACGCTGGGAGGACTATCTCAAGCCCGACAGTTTCGAGCCCGCCTTCGAACCGGCTTACGGTCTCCACCTGACGGGCGCGGAGCTGGCGGACGCGCGGGCGCGCCTGGCGGCGGCGGGCGGGCCCAGGAATTCGCCGCTGTGGGAATTGGCGCAAGATGCGGTGAAGCTGCCGCCGGAGCCGATGATTTCGGAGTACGTGAACTTCTGGAACGACCGGCGGTTCAACCGCGACCGCGATGTCGGCAAGCATCTCCTCACGCACGGGGCGAATGCGGCGCAGGCCTCCGTGCTGTTTCGCGACAAGCAGCTCGGCCGCCTGGCGGCGCGGTATGCGATCTCGCTGGCGCACTGCACGCGGTGGGATCCGTCGTTCCTCAGCTGGATGACGGGCTGCCGATGGGAGCATCGCGCGTTTGTGCCGAGCCTGGTGATGTACGACTGCGCGCTGATCCTCGACCTGTGCGGCGAGTGGTTCACGGATTACGGTCGCCAGTTGATCCTGCGCCGCCTCGCCGAGGAAGGGCAGGGCACGAACAACTACAACACGTGGTGGTGGGAATATCTTTATTGGTGCAACCAGGCCGCGTGGTTCATGCCCGGCCGCATCTATGCGTACCTCGTGCTCGAGCGTACGATGCCGAACCAGTGGGAACCTTACCCGAAGCCGGCGAAGTCGCGCGTGGCGCCCTACACCGACCTCGCGCTGGCGGACCTGTACGACAACCTCGCGAAGATCCTGCTGCCCGACGGCGGGTACACGGAGGGACCGATGTATTTCACGTTCACGGCGCGGCAGGCGATGCTGTCGTGTTATTACTACGGCCGCGCCCGGGGACTCGATCCGCGCCCGCTGGTGCCGGAGGCGATGAAGGCCACGGCGCAGATGGCGGAGGTGCTCGTGAGCACGGCGGATAACCAGCAGATGATCCTGATCTGTGACGCGCAGTACATCCCGCAGGAAGGCGCGGCGTTTCTCGCCTGGCTGATGCCGGACTCGCAGTGGGTGACGATCTTCCAAAAATCGATCGCGCGCACCGGTGGGCAGCCGATGACGCTCCTCGCGCAGAACCTGCTCCGCGAAGTGCCGGCGCAGGGGCCGACGTTCCGGCCGATGGTGGAGATGCCGGCGATCGGGCAGATGGCGTCGCATCGAAAACTCGGCGGCGAGTGGGTGAAACTTTTCCTGATGGGCAACCAGTCGGGCGCATCGCACACGCACGAGGACAAGGGTTCGTTCGTGCTCGAGTTTGCAGGCGACAGTTTCGCACGCGACTTCGGCAGCTGCGACTACAGCAATCCCCTCGCCGACATGCTGAAGCACTGCCAGCGCCACAACATGCTGGTCCCGCTGGCGGAAGGGGTGCGGCCGAAGCCGGCCAACCCCATTTTTGCCGACATCACGCCGCGCGGCCGCGGCGACGAGAAGTCATTCCAAGCCGCGATGGAATTGGCCGCGGGTTGGGAGGGCTGGTTCACGCGCTGGAATCGCGCGTGGGATTCGCCGACGGCGGACGAGATCACAATCACCGACGATTGGGCGCTGGAGCGCGGCGACGGCGTGGCGTTTTGCTGGACGACACCGTTGCCGATCGCGCTGGATGCGAAGGGTCGCAAGGCCGTGATCGAGGGCCGCCGCGGCCGGGCGACGCTCAGCTGGGATCCCGGCGTCGAGGCGATGCTGGAGCAGTTGCCGCTCGAGGAACCGATTTGGAAAAATGTCCTGCAGGAGCGGAAGGAGCAGTACCTCGTCGCGACGCTGCATCCGGAAAAACAGCCACGGTTGAGCTTGGTTCAACGGGGGAAGGCTGGGAAGCTCGTGGTGAAGGTGAAGCTGGAGTTGAAACGAGAGGATTCGGGCACGGCATGACCTGGTTTATCGGGTCGATGAGGAACCCGGGGAGAGCAGCCGGGTTTCGGCGGCGGCGATAGGTTCCAGACGAGGTAGCGCAGGCGGCTCGGCTGCTCCGACCGAACACGGACGGGCCCGGGTTTTTGTGGACGGAGTCGAACTTGGGCGGAGCGAAGCAGGCGGGCCGCCTGCGTTACTTGGCGCTGCTCGCATCGGCCGCGGGCGCCGGCGCCACCGGGTCCTGGCCGGTCCGGCGAAATACGCCCCGCGGCGTGATGCGAACCATGCCGAGCCGCACGGCTTCACGGACCAGCTTGGCGCTCGTGGAAACGCCGAGCTTCCGCATGATGTTGCGCCGGTGGGTCTGCACGGTCGACGGCGTGAGCCCGAGGCGCAGCGAGCCTTCGTGATTGTCGCTGCCGTCGCCGATCACGCAGAGCACGTGGATTTCCGCGCGCGTAAGCCGCTGGCAGGGTTCGGTCGGGGACGGGCGGTCGACGAGGTTCGGCCGCATCGCCGCACTGATATATCCCTGCCCGTTGGCCACGCGGCGCAGCGCCTCGCTCATCGCTTCCACGCCTTCGGACGCGGCATCGATGAAACCGTCGAAACGCGAAGTGCGCAGCACGAAGAGCGAATAGTCGTCGCGCCGCGGCGTATCGACGAGGACATGGGTCGCGAGTTTTTCCTGCGCGATCGGTTCAAGCAGGTCGAGGCCGTCGATGTCGGAGAACGTCAGCCCGATGATCAGCAGGTCCGCGGGCTGTTCCCGCAGGGCCTCCAGCAACTCCTTGCCGCGCCAGTAGGCGTGCACCTCCGCGGCGGGAAACACCTGCAGGCAGACCGCCGCGAGGGCCTCCGCGTAAAGCCGCATCGGCTTCGCCACGACCACCCGCTGGACTTTTCCACCAACCGCTGGAACCAGACCGGGCTTGCGCGCAGGTCGTGAAGAGGAAACAGGAGAAACCATGGAAGGAAAAAACTGACGGGCCGGAATTAATCCTCGCGGATGAGGGTGAGCTCCCGACGACGCCTACCAAGTCTAAGGGTTTCGCCTGACCCTACCTAAATTTTAGTACGGCGGGCTGACACTTCGATGGATCCCCTTCCTCGGTGACCAAATCGGAGCCTTTGTCCGAGGCAGGTGCCCGGCCAGGCGCAGGGAAATAATTGCGCCGCCAGGTTTTCCGCGCTGACACTCCCCTTCGATGCTGCCCCTCAATCCGCTGATTCAGTTAACCCCCCTGCGCGCGCAACGCGGCGTGCTTCGGCTGACCGAGATGATCTGGCATGACGCGCGCCTTCTGCGCATCGAAGCCACCGCCAGCCGCCCCGACCATATTGCGCTGGCTGTGGCCAGGAAACTCCCGCGCCGGGCGGTGCGCGACGGCGACGTTTGGGGCCGCCTGTACGACCAACGCTGGTCCCGCGTCGTCATCCCCGCCGGTGCACCGCGATGGATGCGCTGGGACGAACAGGGCGAGGCCACCCTCTTCATCAATGGCACGCCTTTCTATGGCTTCGATGTCGCCCACCGCACCTGTGAGCTTCCTGCCGGCACCCATGAAGTCTGGGTCGAGAGCCTCTGTGCCCAAGCCGCGATCTGGCATCCCGACGCCAGGGGCCTCGCCCCCGGCGGGAATCTTTTCCGCGGTGCGCAGCTCCTGCGGCGGGATGACGAAGCGTGGGCCGCTTACCACGACTTGAACTGTCTCTACGACTGGATGCTGGAAATGCGGCAGCGCGAGCATCCCGGCATCGCGCGCGAATTGAACGCGATGTCACAGCAACCGCCGCTCATCGATGTCTCGCCGGTTTATCGCCGGCTCCTGCGCGGGCTCGACACCGCGCTCGATGGCTTCGACACCGGCGGCATCCCGGCGCTGCGCCGCGGGCTGGCGGCGATCTACCGGGAGATGCGCGACAGCCAGCCATTCAGCCGCGCGGCGCTCACCGGCCATTCCCACCTCGACCTGGTGTGGCTCTGGACCGAGCAATTCGGCGAGGGCAAAGCGGTACACACGTTCGCGAACGTGAACCGTCTGATGGCGCTCTACCCGGAATTCCGTTTCGCTTACTCGCAACCCGCAAGCTACGAAGCGGTGGGCCGTCGCTCCCCGGAACTGCATCGCGCGGTCCGCGCCCGGATCCGCACCGGCCAGTGGGAAGCGACCGGCGGCATGTACGTCGAGAGCGATTCCCACGTCGCCTGCGGCGAGGGCCTGGCGCGGTCTTTCATGCTCGGCCAGGAATCATTCGAAAAACTCACGGGGCGCCGCTCGCGCTCGCTCTGGCTGCCCGACCTTTTCGGCTTCACGGCCTGCCTGCCGCAGCTGATGCGGCTCAGCGGCGTGGATTATTTTTTCACAACCAAGACCACGTGGAACACCCTCAACCGCTTTCCCCATTCGAGCTTCGTCTGGCGCGGCGCCGGCGGCCACGGGGTGGTGAGTCACGTGACGCAGGGCGTCCAATTCAACAACACGATGTCGGTCGACCAGCTGCGTTCGGCGGCGCACCAGCATCAGCAGGGGGACCTGCACGACGAGTTCCTCATGCCGAACGGCTATGGCGACGGCGGCGGCGGCCCGAGCGAGGAAATGTGCGAGCGCGCCCGGAGGTTGTCCGCGCTGCGCGGATTGCCCGCGTTGAAATGGGACCAGCCCGAGGCATTTTTCGACCGGCTCGCCCGGAAGACGGCGCAGCTGCCGGTGCTCGACGGCGAAATTTACCTCGAATATCACCGCGGCACTTTTACGACGCACAGCCGCGTGAAATCGCGCTTCCGCGAACTCGAGCGCGCGCTGCAGCTGCGCGAGGCCGCGCTGGTCGCCACGCATGGCGCCGCCACGGCCGACCTCGCGCACGCGTGGCGTCGCATGGTGTTCGCCCAGTTCCACGACTATATTCCCGGCAGCTCGATCCCGGAGGTCTACGCGACGGGATTGCCGGAGCTCGCGGGCCTGGCGCGCGGACAGGCCGCCGCGGCGGTGCAGGCCTTGGCGAAGGGACCGTCCCGGGCTTCGGGGGATGCGCTGCATCTGTTCAACCCCCTGCCGATCGCGCGGCGCTGCCTGGTGCAGGGCAAGGTTTATGACCTGCCTCCGCTCGCGGGCGTGCCGGCGGCGAATGCGCAGGTTACGGGGATTGCGCCCGTCACGGTGGAGCATCGCAGGCTGTCGAATCGCCGGGTCGAGGCGAAGATCGACGCGCGCGGACACTTGTCGTCGCTGAGCGTCGACGGCCGCTTCGTCGAACTCGCGGCGAATGCGGGCGAACTCGTCGTTTATCCGGAGCAGCCGGCGAACTTCGGGCCGTGGGACATCGACCGCGCGTCGCTTTCGCTCGGCCAGCCTGCGCGCGGGCCGGCGACGATCACCACGGAGAAGAACGCTATCGCGGTTGCGCGGAAGATCGGGGCATCCAGCACCTCGGTCGTGCGCTATTGGCTCGAGCCGGGGTCGACGCTGCTGCGCGTGACGGTCGAGCTGGATTGGCATGAACCCGAGGTGATGGTGAAGCTCCATTTTCCCACGACGTACCGCGGCCGCGAAGTGCGCTGCGGCACGCCGTTCGGCAGCATCCTGCGGCCCCAGCTTGCGACCACGCGCGAAGCCGAGGCGATGTGGGAATGGCCGATCAGCCGCTGGGCCACGGTGAGCGCCGAGACGGAGCGCGAGGGATTGTTCCTCGTGACGGAGGCGAAATACGGCGTGAGCTGCCGCGACGGCAACCTCGGCCTGACCTTGATCCGCACGCAAAAACACGTGGGCTTCGAGGACCACGGCCGCGCCTATCCCGCGCAGCTCAGCCGCCTGCCGAAAGCCGGGAGCATTTTCACCGACCTTGGCCCGCATCGCATCGAGCTCGCCCTTGGTTTCTACGATGTCACGGCGCCGCGCGCGGAGCAGCCGGTGGTCCACGCCGAGAATTTGTTCACGCCCGCGATCGCGTACCGCGGGAAACCGGTGGCCTCGGCATTCCGCGGCATCGAAGGCGGCGAATCGCTGATCCCGCACTGGGCCAAGCCCGAAGGCCGTAACCGCTGGGTGCTCCGCCTGCATGAAGTCAGCGGCCAGCGCGGCGTCGCGAAGGTCCAACTGGACCCGGGCTGGTCCGCGCGCAAAATCGATCTCCTTGGCAAAGCGATGGGCACGCCGCTCCGCGGCGGACGCCTCCCGTTTGACCCGTACGAGATCGTGAGCCTTGAAATGAGTCGAAAAGCGTAGGGCGCGGTCTCGGACCCGCCTCGGGCTAACGTAGCGCCGTGTCTCCGACCGGCTCGTTGGGCTCCAACCACAAATCTGCGGCTCAGTGATTGAAACGCGTAATGAAGCCAGTCGAAGACGTGGCGCGACGTTTTCCCCCGAGGCGGGTCGGAGACCGCGCCCTACTTCGGAAGGGTTGCGCCGTGGCCGGGCAGCCTTTGTGATTTGGGGCGATGCAACCCGCGCTCCTCGTTCTCGCCGCCGGCATGGGCTCGCGCTACGGCGGACTCAAGCAGATCGACCCGGTCGGACCCTCGGGCGAAACCGTGCTCGATTACGCAGTCTTCGATGCGCAGCGCGCCGGATTCGGACGCGTGGTGTTTGTGATCAGGAAAGATTTCGAGGCGGTGTTTCGCGAGCAAGTGGGCGCCAAATACGCCGGGCGCATCGCGGTGGATTATGTCTTCCAGTCGCCTGCGGCCTTGCCCGAAGGATGCGTGGCGCCGGCGGGACGCGAGAAACCGTGGGGCACCGGGCACGCGGTGTGGTGCGCGCGCGACGCGGTGCGGGAACCGTTCGCGGTGATCAATGCCGACGATTTCTACGGGGCGGATTCATTTGCCCAGCTGGGAAAATTCCTCACCGGCCCCGCCGCGATGGCGCGCGGGTTTGACCCGATGTCGGGTCATCGCACGCCCCGCTCGCTCGCCGCGCACTTCGCGATGGTGGGGTTCACGCTATCGAACACCCTGTCCGAGCACGGCGCCGTCTCGCGCGGGCAATGCGCCACGAACGGCGAGGGCGATTTGGAGTCGATCGTCGAACGCGTGGGAATCCAGCCGGCGGAAGTCGGGCCCGGCCGCACTTATAGTGGAAAGGAAACGGTTTCGATGAACTGCTGGGGTTTCACGCCGGCGCTCTTCGCGGGGTTGGATCGCCAGCTCCATGAATTTTTCGTCGCGCGCGGCGCCGACCTGAAGGCGGAGTTTTACCTGCCTGCCGCGGTTTCCGAGATGATCGCGCGGCGGGAAGCCACGGTGAAGGTGCTACCGACTTCGAGCGCGTGGTTTGGCGTGACGTACCGCGAGGACAAGCCCCGCGTGATCGCGGCGATCGCCGAGCTCGTGCGAGCGGGGAAATACCCGGCGAAACTTTTTCCCTGAAGATTTTCACCGCCACTGAACGCCGAGGGACGCTAATTTCGGAAAAGTGAAAACGAGTGAAGACCAGCGGTTGAACTTTCCTGCCTAACCCCGTGAAAAAATCCCCTGCTGTCTGGCCGGTTTTAAAGTCCTATACCAACGACCATCTGGCCCGGATCGCCATGCCGGTCGGGGGAATCGGCACCGGCACAGTTTCGCTCACGGGCTGGGGTGCGTGGCGGCATTGGGAGCTGATGAACCGGCCGGCGAAAAATTTCACACCGACGGGCCAGGCGGGTTCGTCGGGATTCTTCGCCGTGCGGGCGGCGCGGCGCGGCGGGGCGCCGGTCACGCGGCTGCTCGAGGGCCCGCTGCCGGTCGGCGAATGGGAAGGCGACGAAGGTTCCCCGGCGCGCAACGCCGGGCTGCCCCGGTTTCGGCGCTGCACGTTCCGGGCGGCGTATCCGCTCGCGCAGGTGGAGCTGGCGGATGAGGCGATGCCGGTGCGCGCGGTGCTGGAGGTGTTCAACCCGCTGGTGCCCGGCGACGCGGCGCGCAGCGCCCTTCCGGTCGCGCTGGTGCGCGTGCGGCTGCACAATCTTTCTCGCGCGCCGGTTTCCGCCGCGGTCGCGGCGGTGCTCCCGAACTATATCGGGAACGATGGCTTCACGACGAAGCTCGATGATTTTCGCGGGAGACATTTCCCCATCGGCTCCGCGGGTGGGCGCAACACCTGGCAGGAATCCTCCGCCGTTCGCGGCGTGCTGCTGGCTTCGGACGGGGTTGCGCGCACGCACCCGGCCTGGGGCACGCTGGCGCTGGCGACCACGGCGAAGCGAGGCGTGACGCATCGGACGGCGTGGGCCGACCTGGGCTGGAACGATCCCCTGCTGGAATTCTGGGACGATTTTTCGGCGGATGGAAAACTCGAGGAAAAATCGGCGAAGACCGACACGCCCACGGCGTCGCTCGCGGTGGCGGTGGAGATTCCGCCGATGGGAGAGAACACCGTGGAGTTCATCGTCGCCTGGCATTTTCCGAATCGGGAAAACTGGGGCCACGGCGAGAAGCATGTCCCGGCGATCGTGGGCAACCATTACACGGTGCCGCTGGCGGACGCGTGGGCGGCGGCGGAAAGCGCGGCGAAGCAGTGGCCCGCGCTGGAGCGCGAAACGGTCGCGTTCGTGCGCGGCGTGGTGGAGTGCGACCTCGCCGCGGAAGTGCGCGAGGCGGCCTTGTTCAATCTATCGACGCTCCGCTCGCAGACCTGTTTCCGCACGGCGGACGGGCGTTTCTTCGGATGGGAAGGCTGCTTCGATCGGCAAGGCAGCTGTCATGGGAACTGCACGCACGTCTGGAATTACGAGCACGCCACCGCGAATCTCTTCCCGGAGCTGGCGCGCTCGATGCGTGAGACGGAATTCTCGGAATTCAGCATGCAGGCGGATGGGTTGATGACGTTTCGCGTGCCGCTGCCCCTGCGGCCGGTATCGGGCCCGGTTTATGCCGCCGCCGACGGGCAGATGGGCTGCCTGCTCAAGCTGCATCGCGAGTGGCGGATCTCGGGCGACACGGCGTGGCTCCGGGCGTTGTGGCCGCGCGCGCGCCTGGCGCTCGAGTTCGCGTGGCTGCCCGGCGGCTGGGACGCGGACCAGGACGGGGTGATGGAAGGCGCGCAGCACAACACGATGGACGTGGAGTATTTTGGCCCGAATCCGCAGATGGCTTCGTGGTACCTCGGCGCACTGCGCGCGGGAGAGGAAATGGCCCGCGCGCTCGGCGAGGAAGATTTCGCGGCGAAATGCCGGGACCTCTTCGAACGGGGCCGCGCGTGGGTCGACGCGAATTTATTCAACGACGACTACTATGAGCACGAGGTCCGCCCGCCCGGGACATGGGCCAACGTGCGCACCGGCCTGGTGATCGGGCCGGAATCGAAAACCCCGGCGGATCCGGCGTATCAGCTCGGCGCGGGTTGCCTGGTGGACCAGCTGGCCGGGCAGGTGAATGCGCATTTCGAAGGACTGGGGCACCTGTTGGACCCCGTGCACGAGCGCGAGGCGTTGCGGGCGGTGCTCGCGCACAACCGGCGCCACGGTTTCGAGGCGCATTTCAACCACATGCGCAGTTATGCGCTCGGCGATGAAACCGCGCTGTTGATGGCTTCGTATCCGCGTGGTCGGCGGCCGGCGCGGCCGTTCCCGTATTATACCGAAGTGATGACGGGGTTTGAGTACTGCGTGGCGCTGCACCTGGCGCAGGAGGGGATGGTCCGCGATGCGCTCAAGGTGGTGCGCGATATCCGCGCCCGCTACGACGGCCGAAAGCGGAATCCGTTCGACGAAGCGGAATGCGGGCACCACTACGCGCGCGCCATGAACAGCTGGGGGCTGATCGCCGCAATGACGGGGTTTCATTTTTCCACACTGACCGGCGCGATGACGTTCGCGAAGAGCCCGCGGCACGTGCGGTGGTTCTGGTCGGCGGGGACGGCTTGGGGCACCGCGGAACTGGCGCCGACACTCCGCCGCACGAAAATTGTCGTCGCCTGTCTCGGGGGTAAGCTGGCCGTGCGTCGTTTGACCCTCACCGGGCTGGGCACGAAGGAATTCAAATCCGAGAAAACACTCGCGCCGGGACGCTCTCTCACGGTTGAAATAGCGCCCCCCGCATGAGCCAATCGCCCGTTCCCCCTGAATTAAACGCCGTCGTCGCAGATTTTCCGCTGGCCGGCGGGTTTGTCTCGGCGTCACCCCACGGCAGCGGCCACATCAACGAAACTTACGCGGTCACCTGCGAGGGGACCGTCGGCCCGCGCCGCTACATATTCCAGAAGGTGAATCATCGCATCTTCAAGGATGTGCCCGCGTTGATGGAAAATGTGCGCCGGGTGACGGCGCACGTCGCCGCGAAGGTGAGGGCGCGCGAGGGTGAAGCTGCGGCGCGCCGGGTGCTGACGGTGGTGCCGACGCGGGACGGACGCGATTTTGCCCAGGACGAGGGCGGCGGATACTGGCGGGTTTACGATTTTATCGAGGGGGCGCACACGGTCGACCGCGTGACGAACGTGGCGCAGGCGCGCGCGGCGGCCGGAGCCTTTGGCGAATTCCAGGCGCAGCTGGCGGACCTGCCGGGGGCGCGACTGCACGAGACGATCCCGAATTTTCACCATACGCGCAGTCGTTTCGAGGCGCTGCGGCGCGCGTTGACGGCGGATTCGGCCGGACGAGCTGGGGAGGTGAAGGCAGAGATCGATTTCGCCTTCGCGCGCGAGGCGGATGCGGACCTGCTGCTCGGGTTGCTGGCGCGCGGGGAGATTTCCGAGCGCGTCACGCACAACGACACGAAGATCAACAATGTCATGCTGGACGACGTGACCGGCCGCACGGTGGCGGTGATCGACCTCGACACGATCATGCCGGGGCTGCCGCTCTACGATTTCGGCGAGATGGTGCGGACATCGGCGAGCTCGACGTTTGAGGACGATCCCAATCCCGGCAACATGGTGGTCCGGCTCCCGGAGTTTCGCGCACTGGTGGAGGGTTACCTGGGTTCGGCGGTGGGCGGCGTGCTCAATGCCACCGAGCGCGCGCACCTCGGTTTTGCCGGGAAGCTGATGACGTATGAAAACGGCGTCCGTTTCCTGACCGACTACCTCCAAGGGGACACGTACTACAAGATCAAGCACCCGCGTCACAACCTCGAGCGCACCCGGACCCAGTTCGCGCTGGTGCGCAGCATCGAGGAAAAAACCGCGGAGATGACGGCGATCATCGAGCAATCCAGCTGAGGCCTGAAATCCGAATGGTGCTCAGTTAAGCCCGGTTGTTATACGGTCGTAACCCGGACTTAGGAAAAAAAAGAGTCTTCAACGAGGAACGCAGGAAAAGGATATAGGCTCGATCCTCCTCATCTACCTCGGCCCCGCGAAAGGCGGCCGCCAGGGCACCCCGAAACAAACCTCACATCAACTAGTGGGACTATACTAGTCCTAATGGGAAAAAGAGTACCGGTCGCGCAAAACGAGGCACACCGAACCACTTGATTATGCAGACCCAATCGAATCAATTACCCTGATGGACGCATCTAAAATAGAAGAATATGAACGAATCAACGGGCCGGGATCTTTTATCCCATTTCGAACGTTATCACCAGAGGAAAATCTGGCCATTCGAAAAGCGCTTATTAAAGAACTTCGCCTTTCAGAAACCATATCATCGCAAGACCTTGTTAACGTAATTGCTGGGCGCAGTGAAGGGCTAAGCAGCGCGAGTCTAGATCCAAATAATGAGGATTTACTAAAAATGTTTTTGTCTTTTAAACTCCCGACATCTGATAAACTGTATGTCAATTGGTATCAATATGACGACATAGATGAGTTTGATGCACTCGATGTAATCGGCCGCCTTTCTGATATATGGTATCCAGTAGCAGAAGATTTGGAGATAATGGACATTACAAGCAGGTGGATCGTAACCATTGAGCACGACGGCGTGGTAGTTTTATTGCGATGGTAATTAGCTTTTTGCTGCCGTTTGGGGCAGGAAAGAGGCCAGGCTATCAAATGAAAGAAGGTGAAGGCGGTGGCTACAGGGCGAACGGCCGCACCGAAGGGACTGGCATATATTTTTTGGTTTACTGAACGAATAGCCCCAAAGGTCTATGACGCCTGACGATTACTCGCAGCGCACGGTGCCGGAAATCATCGATGTCGCCGGGGCAGCCGCGACCGGTGCGACGGTGACGGGTCCAAAAGCTCCAACATGGTGCATTCGTGATTAATGCAGTTGAGAGTTCAGACATGACTCCTTCGGCTTATCCCGTCAAAGCCTCCGGCACTCGGAGACCATCCACCGCTAAGACCATGATATAATGAAAAAGCTATTAGGCATTGTTGCAGTTATCGTCTGAGGGACTCTGCTCATCGGTGTCCCGGTAGCGAACACTGCGGCAGCGACTACGACAGGATATGCAACGACGACATGCGTAGGTGGCGTCGCAACCGCGCTCGCTAGAGGTTGGGGTTGGCCGGGGTTTTAATTTAAAGCGTATGGGATATCCGATTTATAAGCTAAATGCCATCGAGCCCAACGCGATCGTTGCGGCCCTTCAAGCGGCTGGATTGACGGTAATCGTGTCGCCTGCGACGACGACGCATGTGGAACGCGTATTTGAAATCTCGCGCGGGCGAATGCGAGCGAAGCTTATCGTTCATAGCGAGCGACTGTCTGAAAGTCGCTTATTGAGCGTCGTTGTAGGCCACCGATTATTTTGGTTTGGTGACCTGAAATTGGTTCGTCACATCGAAGCGATCTTAACGGCACAAGGTGCGACGAAGCCGAGCCCCGATGAACTCTGTAAACCAGTCAAATGCTGACCGTCAAAACCGCCTCGGTCTTCGTCGCACTTGCGCACTTGATCTGCGGTAAGAGGGAAAAACATTAGCACCGGTACTGTCGTACGTCGCGGGGTCGGAAGGAAGCCAGGCTAGATAAAGTATTTGAAGATCTACCAGCGCTCAAAAAGGTTAAAAAAGGTTCACTCCAAAGTAGGGAAAATGCCCGTACTGCTGAGGATAAAGAAGGTAAATTTAGCAGTTTTAAAGCCGGCAATACCACGAAGGGCTATAGATGGAAAGCTAGACATTGAGATCGGCCGCCGGGCTACGATGAATTGAAACCGCATTTTAATTGATGGGACTATAAACCGGTTTATAAAAAGTGGAATAGAGAGGAAATAATTTGGCTAAATTTATCACGAGAGGCTAATCGATTTATATAATATGGATCAGGATAAAATTACGATTTACGAACGGGAACATGGAGCGGAATTATTTCCTCAGTTTAGGGAGTTGCCGGATGATGAAACTGCTCGCATTCGTCGAACGTTCCTTCTGAAGCTTGGGCTCCCTAGTGACTTTTCTAACTTGGAGCTGATTTTGAATATCAGAAACCGGCAAACGTCGATTAGCATGTGGAACGCTGAAGATGATCACTTTGATCTGAACGCTCTATTTTGTGAACTAAAAATAGAGCTTAAAGAAAAGCTGTATCTGAACTGGTTCAGGATGGACGATGTTGATGAACTCTTCACCCGTGACATTATCCGAAATTTTTGGGATATATGGTATCCGGGACCAGACGATGTTGATTTGTTCGATGTTGATCAAAACTGGATTCTTTCTGTCGATCATTCCGGATTTGTGTCCTATCTACGGCTATAATCTAATGTGAAAAAAAGAGGCAACCATAAGTCCGGCGCCGGCCGATTGCGGTCGGCATGATTGCGAGTTGGTGGCTAGCCCTGCACACCATCTGGAAAAAGCGGAGGTCGGAAGCAAGGACAGGTAATTAAATGAGGACAATCCGAAGGGGTCATGTCCGAACTCTCAACTGCATTAACCACGAAGGCCGCACCGAAGGGCCTGGCATATATACATTTGGATTTACTGAACGGGCAAACCCTAATGGCCTGACTCCATCCGCAACGCATGAAAACGATTCAAGAACAGCTTTTCTCTACGCTGAAAATTGAGGCATCTTTCCCTGAACGCGTGTTTAGAGACGGATGGGACGAGTTTCTCTTCTTCGACTCAGATCGGCTATTCACGCCTGCATTTGTCGATACCCTTAGCCATTTGCTCGACGCGAGCGGTTCGTTGTCGATCAATATCATAAATTTGGACGACCTGAAAAGAGACTCGAACTTGGAACGAGCCGCTATTGTTGTTTATAAGAACGTTCACCGCTGACGAATATATGGCCATACTCCGAGGTGAAGGCCCGTCTGATGGTTGGTTATTCAGTGTGGACAGCTTTGCCTTCATTCCAGAGCTCGGGAACTGGGCTGTATATGCCGAGAAGGCATCTGAGGCGGCGGTCGTAGGATTCCATAAGGGTAAGCACAACTCCCGGTTGGTCGATCTGTTTAATCTTAATTTAGGTGCGCGGGCGATACGGTCGGCATTTGCGGAGCCTATAAGCTATGTGTTTTCAGAACGCGGATATACGGACGAGTGGCACTCACGTTTGATGTCAAACTACTGATGGCGCGCAAACCGAGTTTGGAGTCGGAAAACGGAGTCAGGTCATGGGGCGTGGGGGCGATGCGACGACTCGGTTTTTGGCGGGAAAAACAGCCGTATTGTTTGAGTCAACTGCGAGGCTGCGCTCGATCCACGTCTTCTATTTGCGCTTCCGTTTCTTTACCCCACGCCCCATGACCTGACCCGAATGGCGCTAAGTTAAGACCGCTTTCCGAAGAATTATATCCTGTGGCGCAACTAGTAGAAAACTTTGGACCGCCTTAACTTAGCGCCATTCCCCCATGACCCCGGGTCGGAAGCAGGGTCGGAAGCAGGGACGGGCTATTAAAGGAGGAGGAGATGTAGGTTGGTGGCTATAGGCGGGGAGGTGCAAGGTGGGTGCGCGTGGGTGGTTGCGTGTTGCAAGCGCGTTGAACCTCGCGGGCGGGGCGTGCTGAAATGCTGCAGGGAATGTGCAGCCATGGCTCCGCGAGTGCGCGGAGTGCGGAAGGGGCGCAGCCTCCGGCCGACGCCTTGAATCAGGCGCCCGAGATCACAGGACTCTGCTTCGGTCTCCGCAGCGCGAAGATCCCGCCCCAGTCGGCATAGGTGGGCATCGCACGCGGGCCCCGACGCATCAGGGCTCCGGTTTTACTGCGATAACTTTCCAGCTGCGTCGCGACGAAGGCGTGGGAGCCGAGGACCAAGGTGTTCGTGAAATAGTTCGTGCGCTTCAGCAAGGCGGTCGGAAAGGGCAATTGGCCTTTCAGGCGGATCACTTCGTCCAACCGAGCCTGCGTGAAAACATAACCGTCTTCGCGCGGTCCCGAACCCACCGCAAAGAGCATCAGGCGATACTCTGCCTGCGCTTCCTCCCAAGTCGAGCGGCCCGTCAAAATCATGATTCCCCGCCGGGCCCGCTCGTCGCCGCCGACCGCTGCGCCGTAACCCGAGAAACGAT
>JAQGOP010000025.1 GCA_028293545.1 Verrucomicrobiota bacterium
TTGCCTTCTGTTCAAATGGATTGGGATTTGTTCGGACCTACTCGCTACGCGCTACCCGCTACTCGCTACTTCGAAAAGCAGGCGGGCCGCCTGCGCTACTCCACCAGCACGGGCATTCCGACTTTCACGAAATTTGCCAGCGTGAGCGCATCCCAGTTGGCCAGGCGGAAACAGCCGTGCGATTCGGTGCGGCCGACATTTTCAGGTTCGGGCGTGCCATGAATTCCATAACCCGGCAGGTCCAGGCCGATCCACACCAGACCCACCGGGTTGTTCGGACCGGGCGGGATCGTGAGCCGGCGATCGAGGCTTCTACCCTCGGCGGATTCCGGGAAAAGTTCCGGATCGAAGGTGTAATTCGGGTGGATGATCACCACCGTCACTTCCAATTTTCCCACCGGCCGCTTCTCCGCCATGCGCGCAATGCTCACGGGGAAATGCGCCATCACGCGGCTGTTCTCGTCGATGACTTCGAGCTGATGCGCGCTTAAACTGAGCACGAGCTGGGTCGCGGTGCCGCTGACGCTCACCCGATCCACCGCCGGCACCACCAGCTTGGCACCCAGGAGGATTCCTTTCCAGTCGATGCTGGGATTGAGTTTTCGAATGAGGCTGGGATTCGCGTGATAACGCTCGGCCACCAACTCGAGCGCAGAAGCGTAGCCCAGGACGGGCAGCGCGGATTTTTCAAGCCAGGTGTCCGGCACCGGATGCAGGCTCGCCAGGTCGGAGGGCGTGAGGGTGTAGGCGTCGAGCGCGGGCGTCGTGAGGGTAAGCCGCGCCCGTGTGGCGTCATCAAGCACGCCGGTTTCGCGGATGCCGGCGCCGCGCTGGAATGCCGCGAGCGCAGCTGCTGTTTGCGTGCCGAGAGCTCCGTCGATCGACCCGCAGGAAAACCCGCGACGGTGAAGCTCGACCTGGGTTTCGAGCACGGATTCCACCGGACGATTTGGCGCGGGGGTTTCCGCTGTCTCCCCTGGAGCAGGCACGAGTGCGCCCAGCTGGCCGAAGAGCATGGAGCGGGCGGCGCAGATAAAAAATAGAATGAGGGAACGAAAAATCACGGATCGAGGGAGGAAGGACGGAAGCAGGGATGGGAAGCAGGACACGAACCTTAACCGCGAATGGACACGAATGAATGCGAATAGTCCGGATTCGTGTCCAGGCGCAGTTAAAATCCGGCGGCCGGGGGTGGCGGGGCGCACACAAACGGAGGAAGCCTTGACCATCGCGGGATTTCTTTTCACCTAGAACGCCTCGGAGAGCGACGGGCCGGTGATGAAATCCATTCCAAAATTACTTATCATCTTTTTCCTGGCCGCGGCTGGTTGCTCCGCAGCTGATTCCAGTGCGTCCATGAACATCACGGTCCGCTCGGGCGTGGATGCGACGGAAAATAAAAAAAGGGAGAAGGACCCGGCGTATAAAAACGACATTGGACGCCACGCGCACGTCTACCTCTTGGGCGCGGTGAAAGAGGTGCGGGGCGAGGAAAAGCTTCCCACCGCGGTAAATGCCCTCGCCATCGCCCGCGACATCAAGGGATTCCTCGCGAAACAAGGCTTCGTCGAAATCGCCCACGGGCAAAAGCCCGAGATCATTATCACCGTCAATTATGGCCGGGGCTACCTGCCGAATCCCTACAGCGAAGCGCTTCGCGACAAGGAATTCACCAATCTCTCGAATACCGACAACTTCAATCCCCCGAGCTATAAGAGCTATCACCGTTTGGACGAAAGGGCGGTGCTCGCATCGCAGGAGAAACTGATCATCCAGGTATGCGCATGGAAATATCCTCCGCCCGCCGACCCGAAGAAAAAACCCGTGTTGGCGTGGAGGACGACGATGGACGTGGATGATCCCGACCATCGCGACCTGAACATCATTTATCCCAAACTGCTCGCTGCCGGCGCGCCGTTTTTTGATCGGCATTTAGATAAGGACGGCGAAGTGATGACGGACCCGAGCCTGAAAGAGGGACACGTCGAAATGGGAACTCCCGAGGTGGTGAAAGGGGAGCGCAAGTAGCGTTGAGCTTTCTATCCGGACGACCTGCCAGCGATCGCAGAACATTTTTCCCAGCGGCGGGGCGGTGGACCGCGCCCTGCTTGGCGGACCGGAGCTAGACGTTGGGGCGATTGTTTTCGCGCAGCCACTGCGCGGCCCGGGCGACGAGTTCGGAGTGCGACTCGAGGCCGAGCTTGTTCTTGATATTCTCCCGGTGGGTTTCGACCGTCTTCACGCTCACGCCCAGCCGTTCGGCAATCACGCGGGTCGGCAACGCCAGCCCCGCCAACTGGAAAACCTGCAGCTCGCGATCGGTCAGTTGCGCCGCGAGGCCGTTGGCGGGCCGGTGTTTTTCGTTCGACGCACCAAACGCGTGTTGCATCGCCACGCCCGGAGGCACGACGAGCCCGCCACCCGCAGTTTCACGAATGGCGCGCAGCAGGGTGTCGACGGCTTCGCGCTTCGACACGTAGCCGCGCGCGCCGGCCCGCAGGCATCTCGCGGCATAAACGTCCTCGGGCTGCATGGTGAACACCACGATCGTCAGGTCGGGGGCGAGCGTGACAAGTTCCTTGATCAGGACGAGTGCGTCGCCGTCGTGCACCATGAGATCCATGACGAGCACCTTGGGCGGGTGCTGGGTCACCAGGCGGCGGAGCTCGCTGCCCGTGGCGGCGCTGTCCGACACCGCCAGGTCGCATTCGTCGGCGATCAGCCGCGCGAGTCCTTCGCGCATCGCGGGACAATCGTCGGCGATCGCGACTGAGATTCGCGGTGCACAAGGCGTGTGAGCGACGCCAACCATTTCGCGAGGCAAACAGCGCCCCGCCGCTGGAACAAGCGTCAATCGCGGTGGGGGCTCGCCTGATGCGCCCTCAGGGGACGCCTGAACCGGGATTGAGGGGGTTGCCCCGATGCGGTGGAGGCCGGATATGCTAGAATGGCGGCGAACCCTCACCCCTATGCCAAAATACGTCATCGAACGCGAAATCCCCGAAGTTGGAAAATTCACGCCTGCCCAGCTGGGCGAGGCTTCTCGTAAATCCTGCAACGTCCTTCAAAAAATGGCTCCCCGCGTGCAGTGGATCCAAAGCTACGTCACCAGCGACAAACTCTACTGCATTTATATCGCCGCCAATGAGGAAGCGGTGCGCGAGCACGCCCGCCAAGGCGGTTTCCCGGCGAACCGGATCTCGGAGGTAAAGACGATCATCGATCCCACCACCGGCGGGACGTGAATCTGCGGGGCCGGAGTCAGGCACCACAAAACCCACGAAAATGCTTTTTTGACCACGGATGGACCCGAGTGAACCCGAACCTGAGATCAACGGGACTCGGGTTTGATTCGTGTTCATTCGTGTCCATTCGTGGTTAAAAATTTGCGGGGAGCCGGCCGGAAACCCGCGCGCCACGTCCCCCAAACTTTCGCGTGTTTCGCGTTTTTCGTGGTTAACATCTCCGGCGCGCTCGCGTTGCGTTGGTTTCCATGAAGATCACTGACGTCCGGGTCGATTTCCTTAAAACCGGCCGTACGTTGCTGCGCATTTTTACCGACGATGGCGTCGTCGGACTCGCGGAGGCGGGTTGGCGGCACGACAGGATTTTCGTCACGTGGCTCAACGAGGTCATCCGGCCGCGACTGCTCGGGCAGGATCCACTCCAACCCAGTCGCCACTGGGACCGGCTCGCACTGGGGATTCCCGAGGGCACGCCACAGGACTGGGTGAAGGTGCCGCTCGACATGGTGGGCGCGGTCGACGTCGCACTCTGGGATATCCTGGGCAAGGCCGCCGGCCTCCCACTCTATCGACTGCTGGGCGGCGCGGCGCGAACTACGATTCCGCTGTATTGGAGCATCGGCTCGGGCTTCAAAAAAACGCCGGGACAAATGATGGCGGACCTGCAACGCGGCTGGGATGCCGGGTTTCGGTCGTTCAAGATTCGCATGGACTGGGGGCCGTTCCGCCAGGACGCGGACCCGGAGAAGGATTTCCAGATCGCCCAACATTGCCGCGCCGCGCTGCCCGCCGAGGCGGCGATCAGCTTCGACGCCAACAACGGGTATTCCGTTTCCACTGCGATCCGACAGGGTCGTCGACTCGAGGAGTTGGGCTTCGCACATTTCGAGGAGCCATTGCCCGCGACGGATCTGCCGGGATTGCGGCAGGTCGTCGACGCGCTGGACATGCCGGTGGCGAGCGGCGAACAGGAAAGCGGACGCTGGCGCTTCCGCGACCTGCTCCAGCTCGGCAACCCGGACATCATCCAGCCGGACATCCTGCTGGGCGGCGGGATCACGGAGCTGAAGCGGATTTTTGAACTCGGCGAGTTGTGGAATAAACCGGTGATGCCCCACAGCCCGTTCGCCGGGATCAACAGTGCGGCGAGCCTTCATCTCTATTCCACGCTCATCAACGGGACACGCCCGCACGAGTTCTCGACGGAAGGGACCGCGCCAGTGGAGGAGATCGCCGCGTTGTTTGTCGAACCGATCATCCCGATAAACGGCATGATCCATCTGCCCGACCGGCCGGGACTGGGATTGGTGCTGGATGAAAAGGCCCTCGCGCGGGCGATCGTGTAAGCAAACCGTTTTTAGCCACGAATGGACCCACGGCACTGGGCCAGGCGTTTTTCCAAAAGCACTCGCTCGGCGGGGAGCGTGGCGAGTTCGAGCGCTCGACGGAAGCTCGACGCCGCTCGCGCTTGGTCGCCGGCGTCGAACCATAACTGGCCCGACACCGCGTGCAGCAGGTGGTAGTTCTCCAGCGCCGTGCGGTCCTTGATCCGGTCGATCGCATCGAGCCCGGCCCGCTGGCCACTAGCATACGCCACCGCGACCGCGCGATTGAGGGCCACGATCGGCGAGCCGTCCTGCTCAAGGAGGAGATCGTAGAGGCTCACGATCTGCGCCCAGTCGGTTTCGGCGAAACTCGGCGCGAGGCAGTGACACGAGGCTATGCCCGCCTCGAGATGGTAACGCGTCACGCTCGGCCCTGCCCCCGACGACGCAAGATGCCTGAGTCCGATCGCGACCTGCGAACGGTTCCAGCGCGAACGATCCTGCTCGGCCAACAACAACAACGCGCCCTCCCCGTCGGTACGCGCGGGAAGGCGCGCGGCGTTGAGGTACATCAAGGCGAGCAACGCATCCGTCACGGGACGCTGGCCGACCGGGTGCGCGGCAAGCAGCTCGGTGAGGCGGATGGCTTCCTGGCACAAATCGAGGCGCAGCAGCGAGTCGCCATGCGAGGCTTTGTAACCTTCGTTGAACAGGAGGTATAGCGCCTGCAGCACCATCTCGACGCGCGATGCGAGTTCGGCGGCCAGCGGCATCTCGACGGCGACACCGTGCTCGCGCAGAAATTGCCGGGCGCGGACGATCCGCTTCGTCACCGCCGCCTCGCTGGCCAGGAACGCGGCGGCGATTTCCCTCTCACCAAAACCGCACAGCGTCTTCAGCGTCAGCGCGACCTGCGCTTCCACCGGCAAGCCCGGGTGCCCGCAGACAAACATCATGCGGAGCTGGCTGTCGCGGATTTCGTCCTCGAATTGGGGCGGCGATGCGGTGAGCGCGGAGTGGAGACAATCCTCGACGAGCGGGATCAGCTTCGACTGGCGTCCGCGCCAGAGCGTGCGCCGGCGCGTGTGGTCGAGCGCGCGGTTCTTCGCGGTCTGGAGGAGCCAGGCGGTCGGATTTTGCGGGACGCCGCTGTAAGGCCAGGCCTGCATGGCGCGGACAAGCGCATCCTGGACGACGTCCTCGGCGAGGTGCAGGTGCTCGACGCCGAACTGCCGCGTGAGGATCGCCACCAGCCGGCCGAATTCCCGCCGGAAAAGATGATCCAGCAGGCGGGAAACTTCGGGAGAGCTCGACGCGGCCGGCATGGTGAAAACACTACGTCGGCCGGCGTCGGTGGCTCCACTGCGTTCTTACATTCCCGGGATGGAATCGATCGGGCGCACTTCAACGATTCCGCCCAGGTCCAAGCCCGGGCAGTCCTTCGCGATCGTCGTGGCCTGCTCGATGCTGTCAGCCGACACCACCATATAGCCGCCGACGATTTCCTTCGATTCCACGAACGGGCCGTCGGTGACGCTCTTGCCGCGCGGTCCGCGGAGCACCTTCCCGGTTTCCTCGAGCGGGTCACCGCCGAGGTAGCGGCCCTGGTCCTTCAGGTTCTTAACCCAGTCCATCCACCGGCCGAAGATTTTCTGCATTTCATCGGGCGTGGGATCGGGCTGGTTTTGAGGGGCGCGAAACACGAACAGGAACAATGGTTTTTTGGATTCGTTAGGCATGTTGATTTTGGGTTTTCACCGGTATGACGAACCAAGCGCCGCGGGCAGGACAAAAAAATCCAGGTACCGAAAGTCGCGCGGGCGGCCGGGCTGTTTCTGAAGGAGTTGAAAGGAGCGACAGATTGAAAGTTGAAAGATGAACGACCCAGTCACCCTTTCCCTTCAATTTTCAACCGCACCCTTTTAACTCTCCGAGCAGGCGGGCCGCCTGCGCTACTTCACTCGCTCCCAGCGGCTGGGTGCGATGCCCGGGGCTTCGCTGCGCATGTTCGCGGGTTTGTTGGGGTGGTTGAAATCGAAACCCGCGCGCGCGTTTGGGTCGCTGAAAAAACGCCGGACCTCGGGCGGGAGCGCCGCCAGTTTTTCCTCCGGCCAGGGCTCGATCTTGGGTTCCACGGGACCGGCCCACGCCGGACGATAAAGGTAGGCCAGCATGCCGCGCTCGCGCGTGCCTACATTGGGCAGGTTGCCATGGAAGCAGCGGTGATTCAGCAGCACCGCGGATCCCGCTTTCGCGGGCACGGCGACCTGCTCCGGATGGCTCGAGTACCGCGTGTAAGGATTGGCATCGGCGTGCAGCGAAAGATGCGAGCGCGGCACCACCAGGAACGGCGAGACATCCGCCGTCAGGTCGTCCAGGTAATACAGCACGCGCACCTGCACCGGGCACGAACCGGTGTAGCCAAAAATCTTCGAACCCCACGGCTGGCCATCGGTGTGAAGGCTGATGCCGGGATGCCCCGGCAGCGACAGCGCGAACACCGAGCCGAGGAAAACCAGCTCTTCACCCATCACTGCCTGGAGAAAACGAATCGTCGGCGGATGCGCGACGAGGTTCGAAAACTCCGGCGTTTCCCAATGGATATTCCGGCGCCCGCGCTGCTTGTCGCTGTAGTCAGCGGGCACGGTTTCGAGCGGCGAGGTCAGCTGCTTGAACCGCGCAACCTGCGCCGGTGACAGCAGGTCGGGGATGACCGCGTAGCCCTCAAGTTCGAGGTGCCTGATCTGGTCGCCCAGCGTGAGGGCGGACCAATCGGTTTCATCGATGCGGAACGGAGTCGGGGTGACGTTCATGATAAAAAATCGCGGGAGAGTTTGACCGCGAATAGGCATGAATCCGGAAAGTGGCGCAGGCGGCCCGCCTGCCACGAAGATCGAAATCCGTGTTCGTGTTCATTCGGGTCCATTCGCAGGCACCGGGCGGGGTTTCATGCAGAGCAGCAGGATCGCGCAGATCGCCATGCCCGCGGCCGCGCCTTCGAAGATGTGCGCGAGGTCGGCGTGCGCGTCACGGAGCATCCCGCCGATATAGATCGTCACCCCGCCCATCACGCACCCGAACAGGTTCAGCAGGCCGTAACCCGTCGCGCGATAACGCGCGTCCGTGACCAGGCACAGGATGGGCATCATGTTCGAATCGCTGAAATTATACGCCGCCGAGTGCAGCATGAATCCGATCAATGCGATCGCGAAGACGTTCGTGTGGCTTCCGACCAGGATGCAAGGCACCGCCAAGGTCAGGCTGATCGCCACCGCGAAAATCCGCCCGCGCGGATGCACTTTGCTCCAACGGTCGGCAAGCCACGCGCCCAGCAGGATGCCCACCCACGCCGCCGGCTGCAGGTAACCCGTCGCCGACATGCCCGCCTCACCCTGCGACAATTTAAAATGGTCGCCGAAATAAGTCGGCAGCCAGCCGATCACCGCCCATCCCGCAATGCCGAGCAAACCCCAGTACACCATCGCGAGAATGAAGGATCCGTGGCTGAAAAGGCTGCGGAGCGATTCACCCAGCTTCACCTTTTCCCCGGCGCCCGCGAGCGCCGCGCGCGGCGCGTCGCGCAGCAACAGGATCAGCAGCAGGCTGTAGCCGACGCCGATGGCGCCAAAGAGGACGAACGGCGTGTTCCATTTCCCGCGCTCCGCGATCACGCCGCCCAAGCCGCCCAGGCCGGCGCCGATCGAAACCGCGATCATGTGCAGGCCGGTCGCCATCGAACGCGTGGCGCCGCGGTGATAATCCGAAATCAACGCCAGCGCCGCCGGGATGTAACACGCCTCGCTCACACCGAGCAGCGCGCGCGCCACCAGCAGCTGCTCGTACGTCTGCGCGTGCGCGGTCAGCCAGGTGATGCTCGACCACACAAAGAGACTCACGATGATCATCCGCGCCCGGCCAAAACGATCGGCGAGGAATCCCGCGAACGGACTCAACCCCGCGTACACCCAAAGAAACGCCGAGGTCAGAAGCCCGAACTGCGCGTCCGTCATCGGGATCGCCTGCTGGATCGAGCCCCGCATCGTCGTGAGCATCACGCGGTCGAGGTAATTCAGGCACGCCACGACACACAGCAGCGCGACCACCAGCCAGGCGCGGCCCAGCCGAACCTCAGGCATCGCCGGCGCGGCCGGAGCGGGCATGGAATTCACACGCGGCGCCTAGGGTTGCTGCTCGGACAGCCACTCGGCGCGCCCGAAGAAATCCTCTTCCTTCCACGTCTCGTCGCCAGGGCGGTTGTCCCACAGGTCCAGCCCGCAGAACACCTGCCTGGGATCGTTCCTGCTGCCAAATTTTTCCGGCAGGGGCTGGTGTTTCGCGGGCGTGCCGAACGCGAGCGAGTTGGCGGGGATGTCCTTGAGCACGGTGGCGCCGGCGCCGATGAAGACGTTGTCGCCGATCACGACGCCCGGGCCGATGGTGACCCCACCACCGATCACCACGTTGTTCCCGATCGTGGGCCCGCCGACCTTCGCCTCGCGCATCGGGAAGCGCGCATTCAATACCGTCGTGCCCGGCCCGATGAACACCATGCTGCCGATCACGGTGCGACTCGGGATGTACACATGCGGCATGATCTTCACGCCCTTCCCAATCTTCATCCGGCCCTCGAGCGTGCAGCCGTGGAGGATCACGACCCGGTCCCCAATCTCGCACTCGGCGCGAATCGTCACGTTGTGCCCGCAGGTAAACCGCTCGCCGATGGTGGTATCGGCGTAGATCACGGTGCCGCTGTGGATCCGGGCGCGTCCGCCGATGCGCGTGGGCACGCGACAGCCTGGGTACCGGTAACCGAGCTGGACGTTCGGCGCGATCTCCGCGCCGGGTCCGATTTCGTAGAAAGGAACTTCAGGAGGGTTCATCGGAAAGGTTTAGCCGCGAATGGACGCGAATTCTGAGAATCGAACATTCGCGCCATTCGCAGTGAGAAAAGCCCCGGTTCGCTACGGTCTATTTATTTTTCCGTGGCCGCGAAACGCTTCAGGATCGGGATCGCGACGTCGCCCACGGCGTCACCGCCGGGCGCGGTGTACGGGAGGCGCTGCGGGAGGTAACGGAAAAACCCGCCCATGTATTCGCGGTCGTTGCACGCGGTGGAATCGGGGATGTAACCGTACGATCCGTCGGTGTAGCCGCTCGGCAGCACGCAGGGCAACGGGGTTTCGCGCTTGATGCGGAGGCCGATCTTGACGAAGGGCTCGAAGGGCATCCCGACGTAACCAACGTCGCCGAAGCGGGCGACCACGATCTCGATCGGCAACCCGCGCGGCAGCTTGTCCGCCAGGCCCGTTTCGCGCGCGTCGACCGCCCACACATACCACGGCCGCACCATCTCGATGAGAGCGGCGCGATACAAGGGCGTGAGGGCTTTCGGGAAATTCATGCCGACGCAGAACAAGGTGTTTTGGTCACCCTGGTGCCCGCGGCGGATAAAGTCGTCGCAGGCCGCGAGGTCTTTTTTTAAATCGACGAGCGACGGCAGCGGCGCCTGGGGAATGGTGACCTTGGCGCGCGTCCAGACGAAATCAGTGCGCTTCGAAGGGTGCAGCGCATTGGCCGCGGCGATGTAGGACTCGCCGAGGAATTCCCCGAGCTCGCGCGACTGCTCGACGGTGCCGGTGAGAAGGTACTTTGAATTCACGTCGCCCGCGCAGCCCTGGAGGAACGCGACCGGGACGCCGCCGAGGTGGGCGGATAGTTTTTCGCACGCGACCTGGGACCATTGGCCAAATGAAACCATGGCCTCGGGATTGTAGCCCGTGATGGGATGGCCGGTGAAGAACGCGATTGCGCCGACGGGTTTTGTGTCCGCGCCGCGCAGCACGACGACGACGGCATCGGGATCGATCGTGCCATGGTAATCCCGCGGCAGGAGCACGCGATCTTCCTCACGGATAAAATACGAGGTGCCGTCGGCCCGTTTGCCGCGCCGGTTGTAGGTGACACGTTCCTCGCGGGCGACGCCCCACTCGATCGTGACCGGAGCGAGTTTGGCGCGGAGTCCGCGCGCGGTGAGGCAGAGCTTTTCCATGAAGTCGCGGCCCAGGGGGTTTGACTCACTCTTCGGCGGAAAATCGCCGGGCCGGCCCCAGGCTTCGGGATTGCGAATATCGATGAGCGGCACCGTGTGGTTGTGAGAACTCGCGGCGACAACCTGCTCGACCGGGAAACCGAGTTCCTTCGCGACGGCGGCGCGGACGGCGGTGTTCATGGCACCTTCGTAGATGCCGAATGACGACGTCACGTAACAGAGGCGGGTGTCACCGTACTCGAAAAGCACGAGCGTGGTTTTCAAGTCGCCGTAAACCTGGAGGATGTTCTGGGCCGTGCGGCTGGCGCCGCTGGGCATGCCGACAGTGGGCGTGACGGCGAAGGTTTGGATGGCGGCTTGGAGGACGGCAGGCGAAGCGGGCGCGGTGGCCGTCGCGCCGATGAGAGCGGCAGGCGAAAGGAGCGTGGCGGCTCCAAAGCCGAGCACGCGAACGAGCTTAGTGATTTTCGGAATCATAGTGAGGTTAAAGGAATGAGGACGAAGGCGTGAAAAAAATCCTGGGGCGGTCCAGCCGCGCAACGGTATCCAGCGGGTTTCGCGCCAGATGAGCACGAGACAGAAACCACGTATGGCTGCGATTTCGCGCGGAAGTCTCCGCGATCGACCGAGCGATCCGGATCCAATTCACCGGACCCCAGAATGTGCGGGTGTAGTTTTGGATACGCAGGAGAGCGGAAAATCCACGACCTTCACCGGCTTGGATCAACGCGCCAGGCCCACTTCGAATCCCGCGCCGCCCAGAAGACGAGCACAATCGTATACAGTGAGATACAGCCCTGGGCAGAGTGGCCCGGAAAATTGCGCCCGGAGAAAGCTCGATTAGGGACAGGTTAGGAAATCCAAAACCCTTCTGGGTATACAATGGTCCGGTAAATCTCCTTTGGAGTGGATTCAAACCGCCGGGGTTTTGGCCGCAAAGAAGCGCAAGTTTCTGAGGCTGCGAAGGAGATTTGGGAGCGCTTATAAGCGCGCGGAAATTTTGATTCGAAGCCCCGGAAACTTGCGCTTTTTTGCGGCCAAAATTCCGGCGGTCCGGTTCGCGCTCGTGGCTGAAGGTCAGAAGTCCGATTAGGGACAGGTTAGGAAATCCGTCCGGCAAATCTCCTTTGAGATGAACTCAACACACCAGAGTTTCGCCGCAAAGAAGCGCAAGTTTCTGAGGCTGCGAAGGAGATTTGGGAGCGCTTATAAGCGCGCGGAAATTTTGATTCGAAGCCCCGGAAACTTGCGCTTTTTGCGGCTAAAATTCCGGGGTCCTGTGGGCGCTCGTGGCTGAAGGTCAGCGCAGGCCCTACTTCATCGTCGCGAATTGTCGCTTCAGTTTCTCCTGCTCGACGCTGAAGGTGCGGACGCGGGCGAGAATGTCTTCGTATTTGGCGAGCGCGGCGGCCTGGTCGAAGCGGATTTTTCCGTCGCGGTCGACATGCCACTTGCCGAGGTTCGCTTCGGCGAAATCGATGAACTCCATCATCGCCTGCGCGATTTGCGCGTCGGTTTTCCGGATCCTCGCGATCTGAACCAAACGGGGACCGCTCCTTGTCCTAAAACCCCTGGCCGCGTCGTCCATTTCGGTCTGCGTGGCACCGTGGGCCTTCATTGTTTGGACCAATGTGCTGCCGTTCGGAGAATAAACTTCCCCGGATTCCGCGTTCGCGTCGGCGAACTCCTGTACCACGACGCGAAGATCGGCGGCGGTGGCAACGGAACGGAATTTACCGAGGTTCCAGACCTCCGCGTCCTTGATCGCCTGCAGGGCGGCATCGTAGCGCCTCCCGGCGGCCAGGGTTTGGTCCATGTAATCCTTGCCCGCCTCGGCGAGGATCTTCTCCCGACCGGTGGAATTGACCGCGGCATCGTCGAACTGCTGCCTCACATTCGTGACGAATTGCTCGGCCTTCTTGCGATCGACCGGTTCGCCGCGGGCCAGGGCCGCGCGCTGTTCCGCCTGCGCCGCTTCGCCGGCGGCCTGGATCTTGGTGTAACGCTCGCGACGCTCGGCGGAATTCAGCAGGACGTTGGAAACCTGCCCAAACACGACCAAGCCGAATACGAGATAAAAAGCGGCTTGGAGCGCGCCGCGGGAACGACCGGAAAGCCGCCACACGAGCATGGCGACCAGAGTCGGGAGGACGAGCACGGTCACGATGCTCCCGACGAGTTCGCCCACCGCCCGCGCATCCTCCAGCGAGCTGCGCAGGAAAAACACGATCACACTCACCGCCGCGTAAATTCCCCACAGGATCCAGACGAGCAGCGGCAGCTTGAATGAAGGCGGCTCCGAAGATTCCGGCGATTCCGACACGGGTAACGGCGGCGGGTAGTCCATTGTGGGTAGTTTGCGACCATGGCAGACCAAACTTGAGAAGGAAGTTTTTAGGACGGTCCCCTCCCCGAAGCGTTGACTCCCCATACGTCGTCGAAACGGCTCAACGTAAAATCTTCCGACAAACTTCAGGTTCCTTTACGGATTTCGCCGGCAGCAATCACTATCAGTTTGCATCTAGAAAGATTTCAATTTCCTAAGTTCTTCTTTGCCAGAACTCGCAGCCCGAGCGTTTTCAAAAACGGCGCGCATCTTGCAGCAATCGACGGGTTCGCAGGGCATTGATCGGGTTTCCCTCGCTTCATCGATGGCGACGCGATCGTTGCTTGGCCAAAGTTAAACTCACTCACCCCACAATGAATCGCTTAAAATCCTCGATTATCGCCAGCGCGAGCCTCTCAGCGCTCTTCTTCGCCAGCGTTTCCACCGCCCACGCCGTTCCGCGCTCTGTGCCGGAGTCCAGCAGCACGCTGCTCCTGTTGGGTGCGGCCATTGCGGGGCTTCTCATGTTTCGCCGCAAGCTGGCCAAATAGTTTTAGCCTAGTGTTGGTTTCCCAAACCCGCCGCCGTCGGCGGGTTTTTTTGTCATGGGGCGCGGGCGGGAACGCGTTGTCCCCAACGCGTTGTTTGCCCTAGTCGCTCGCCCTCGGAGCAGGCGGGCCGCCTGCGCTACTTCTCGGTCGGCACCGGAAGCTTCTCCCGCTTCCCGCTGAAACGCTCGACGAGGTAATACATCGCCGGGATCAGGAAAATCGCGAGCAGGGTCGCCGCGAGCATGCCGCCGATGACCGCCGTGCCCATCACACGACGCGCCACCGCGCCGGATCCGTTCGCCAGCCAAAGCGGCACGCAGCCCAGCACGAACGCGAACGACGTCATCAGGATCGGGCGCAGGCGCGTGCGGGCGCCTTCCAGCGCGGCGTCGATGATCGAGGCCCCTTTCGCGCGCCGCGCGCGGGCGAACTCGACGATCAAAATTGCGTTCTTCGCCGCCAAGCCGATCAGCATCACCAGTCCGATCTGCGCGAAAACATTGTTCTCCAAGGTGCGCGAATAAAGCGCCGCAAACGCGCCAAAGACCGCCACCGGCACCGTCAACAGCACGCTGAATGGCAGCGTCCAGCTTTCGTACAGCGCGGCCAGCACCAGGAACACGAAGAGCAGCGAGAGCCCGAAGATCGCCATCGGTGAAATCCCCTCCTGCGCGCGCTTCTCCTGGTACGACATCGCCATGTA
>JAQGOP010000036.1 GCA_028293545.1 Verrucomicrobiota bacterium
GCCGCCGGCGAGAATGCCGATGCTCTCGATGCGCTGGGATTGGAGAAACTGCTGCTCAAGTTTTTTCTGCTCGGTGATGTCCGTGCTGATGATCAGCTGGGAACGCGGACGACCGGCTTGGTCGCGGATGATCGTGACGCGGCTGTCCATGATCAGCGGTTCGCCCGCCTTGTTGTGCAGGCGAACTTCCCCGCGCCATTCGTCACTGTCAGTCAGGGCTTGGCGAGCGCCCTCGATTTCCGCGATGGCGCCGGCCCCGAACAAATCCACGGCGGAACGCCCCAACGCCTCGGCCGCGGTCCAGCCGAAAATGCGGGCGGCGGCTTGGTTCCAATAAGTGATAACGCGCTCGGGATTGCTGACGACGATGGCGTCGCGCGCCTTGTCGAGAAGTTCCGCCTGCTCGCGCAGCTGGGCCTCGGCATGGCGGCGCTGCTGGTGCACCGAAACCTCGGCCAGCGCGCGATGGATCGCGGGAATCAGGCGCGCGGGCCGGTCCTTGATCACATAATCCGTCGCGCCCCGGCGCAGGGCATCGACGGCGTTGTCCTCGCCGATCGTGCCGGAGATGAAGATGAACGGGGTGGACATGTCACGCTGGCGCGCGAGCGCGAGCGCGGAAAGCCCGTCGAACTGCGGGAGCGAGAAATCGGAAAGGATGAGGTCGAACTGCGCGGCGCGGAGCGAGGCCATGAAGGCGTCGCGGGTCTGGACGCGGTCGATGACACAGTCGGGCCATTCCTCCTCCAGGAGGCTCTTGATCAATTCCGCGTCGGCCAGGTTGTCTTCAACGTGAAGCACGCGAAGCCGCTGGGGGACTGGCTTGTATTGCGACATGAGATTAAATTTCCCCTTTGGAGGTGGACGGCGGTGGTTGATTGTGGATCGACCAGAATACGCCCAGTGCCTTGACCGCGTCGACGAAGGCCTGGAAGTCGACGGGCTTCAAAACATAAGCGTTCACCCCCAGTTGGTAACTGCGGGCAAGGTCCTGTTCCTCGCGCGAGGACGTGAGCATCACGACCGGAATCGAGCGGAGGTTTTCGTCGGCGCGAATCGTCTTGAGCACCTCCAAGCCATCGACCTTCGGCATTTTCAAATCCAGCAGCGCGATCGCGGGGTTGCCGGGCGGGCGCGATTGGAAACGGCCCCGGCGATAAAGGAAATCCAACGCCGCGGCGCCATCGCCCACGACCACGATTTCGTTCGCCAGCTGGTTCTGGCCGAGGGCGGCAAGCGTCAACTCGACATCGTGGGGATTGTCCTCGGCAAAAAGTATGGTGGGAAGGGGGTTCATTGAAATCGAGGAGCAGCTTCGCCGGTTAGCTTACAGGCAGGGAAAAATAAAAGGTCGCGCCGCGGTCCAATTCGCCTTCGGCCCAGACACGCCCGCCGTGGCGCTCGACGATCCGACGGACATTCGCGAGGCCGATGCCCGTGCCCTCGAATTCGGCGGTGCTGTGGAGGCGTTGGAAAACGCCGAAGAGCTTGCTCACGTAGGTCATCTCGAAACCCGCCCCGTTGTCGCGGATCTTGAAAACGTGCTCCGCCTCCTTCTGCTCATACTCGATCTCGATGCGGGCGACTTCGCGCCCCCGCGTGTACTTGACCGCGTTGCCGATGAGGTTGCGCCAAACCTGGCGCAGCATCGCCGGATCGCCCTGGATGGACGGCAAGGCGCCGATGCGCCACTCCACCTGGCGGCCCTGCGTGTCGGGCGCGAAATCCTTGCAGACTTCGTCGACCATGGCGCGCGTGTCGACGGGTGAATGCCGCAGCTCCGTGCGGCCCATGCGGGAAAATGCGAGCAGCTCGTCGATCAAAGTTCCCAGGCCCTTCGTCGAACTGATGATCGTGGACAAATAGCGCCGTTCGGTGTCGTCGACTTTTTCGCCGAGGCGTTTCTGCAGGAGCTGGGCGTAACCATCGATGTGGCGCAGCGGCGCGCGCAAGTCATGCGAGACCGAATAGGAAAACGCCTCGAGTTCCTTGTTGGCCGACTCCAGCTGGACCGTGCGGAGCGCGACGCGCTTTTCCAAATCCTCGTTAAGCGTGCTGATCTCCTGGTCGCGCGTTTCGATCTGCGCGAGCATCTGGTTGAAAGCGTCCGTCAGCCGCCCCAGCTCGTCGTTGCCGTGCTTGCGCGCCCGAGCGGTATAATCCCGGCGTGACGCAATCGAGTCGGCGGTTTCCGCCAGCGCGAGAAGCGGGTCCGAAATCTGCTTCTGGAGAATCCCGGCCACGAAATACGCAAGGAACAGGATCACGGCCATGATCAACACCGCGAGCTTCACCGACCCCATCAGCCAGTCGCGCAGCATCGCGCCGGAGTGAAACTGCAGGTACAGCGTGCCCAGCCGACGGCCGCCTTCAACGACCGGCTCGAAACCGACCAGCGAAATCCCCTCATAACGATAGCCGATTTCGCCCACCTTCGCCGGCAGGTCCGCGGCGGTGAGTCGCGCGGGATAGTGTGCAAAAAGTTTTCCGGCCCGGTCGTACAAGCCCGCGGCCGCGATGTTCGGATCCGCCTTCAGGGCGCCCAGAATTTCGGTGGCATCGTCGCTGTTTTGGAAAGCGAGCGCGGCCGAGCTCGTGCTCGCCGTGATCCGCCCCAGGGTCGAGAGCTGGTTCACCAGCGTCTCCCTGAAAGTCACGTACTCATAGGTGAAAAACGCCGCGCGCATCATCAGCATCACGAGGAAGCTCGTGAGCAGGAGGATGATCAGCAGCTTCTGCCGAATGGGGAGATTGCGCATCGTCATGTTTATTCCCCCGCCGTCCCGATGATTTCCGCCGGGCGCAAAAGTTTCGAGCTGAGCTTCAGGTGCGCGGCCCGCGCGGCGTCGACGTTGATCCTCAGCCGCACGCGGCCCTTGTCATTCAAGAAGCGAATGACTCCCCCGCCCTTCGTGAAGCCCTCGGAGTCGCCCACGGTCAGGACGCTGTGATCCTTCACGCGCGCGAGGATCTCGTTCATTTGTCCCGCCACGGCCGAGGCGACGAAAAGCACGTGGCAATCCCCGATGTCCTGCGGGCGCCGATAGCGTTGCACGACCAACGGCCTTCCGTTGACGAGTTCGCTGCGCACCGCGGCCTCGAGCGCGCCGCCGAACGGATCGGGGCCGACGACTCCGATCACGATCGGCGACGTCGGGCTTTCAAACGCCTGCGGCGGCCAGTCGACGAACTGCGCGAAGTTAAACAGGAACACCGCCTTCACCTCATACTCGCGCGTCGGCGCCGCCTGCGCGGGGGTGCGCAGCGCCATCGCGTACAGGAGCAGGAGAATCCAGGGCCGGATCAGGAGCTGGCGGCCCCGGCCGGAAAATATTGCGGTTAGTAGCGCCATGTAGCCTTTCCATAAACCCGGCGCTGGATTTCTTCACGACTCGAATTCGGGTAGCCGTATTCGGGGTGCTGGTCGTGAAGCAAGTTTTGTCCGACCACCGCCAGCTCGACGTTCTTCGTGACGTGCCACCCGAACCGCGTTTCGACCTCCGCATAGGATGGGACCGACCCCACGGTCGCGCCTTCATGGCTCGGCCGGGTGTCGACCCACCGCAATCCAACGTCCCATTCCAAGCCATGAGGGAGATCCAGCGAAGAACGCAGGGAAAACTGCTGCTTCGGGTCCGCGGTTTCATTCAGCGCATTGTTCAAATCGAACTGGCCGGGCTTGATTCGCAGGTCTTCGCGCAGCACGCGATACCCGGCGTGCAGGCGCCAGCCGTCGCGCACGTGCATGTCGGCGGAAAATTCCAAGCCATAGGTTTCTGCCTCGAGATTGTTGGCAAAGTAAAAGGGCAGGATCGTCGCCGGCGTCAGGCTCGTGCTGCGCAGGTCGTGGTACTCATTATAGAAGGCGGACACGGAAGCGACGACCGAACCGCCGACTTGGGCGCGGTAGCCCACCTCATGCGCGACGACGATCTCGGAGGAGAAGGTGCTTCGCCCCTGCAGCACGGCAAGGAACGGCGGGGCCGCCTGCGAAAAATCGCGATCGATCCGCGACGGCGTCCGCGCGGCGCGCGACACCGCGGCCCACAGCATCCGGCTCTCCGCGAGGTTCCATTGGATCCGGATGCTCGGCTCGATTTCACGTCCCGTGTAGTCGTTGTGCTCGACCTTCGTGCCGAGCGTGAGCGCGAACGCCGGTGAAAAACGGATCTCGTCCTGCACAAAACCGCTGAACAATTCCTGGTCGAGCGCGGCGGGCAAAAATGCGAGGCTGGGCGCGTTCGTCACGCGATCCTGGGTCGACCGATAACCCAAGCCCCAGACGATGTGGTGATGCGAACCAATCGGGAAGCGATGCTGGAAATCGAGGTCATACGTGTTGAGTTTGTCCTCAAAAATGCCCGCGGGTGCGAACAGGATCCCGCTGAGAACCAAGGCGGCCGCCGGTTGCTTCACATGCGTGTGATCGTAGTAAACTTGGAGGCTGAAGTCCGATTCCTCCGAAACCGTGTGCGTCCACCGACCGAGCAGGTTGCCACCGTCGACCGAGTCCTCGCCGCCCGCCGGCAGGCTGTCGCGGCCGCCGTACAAATCGCCCTGCACCGAAAATTTATTCTCCGGCGACACATCGCCGTCGACGCGAAAGCCGCCTTGGCCGCGATGCCAGTCGTCCTTGGCCCCGGCCCCGTTCGAGAAGACTTCGCTGTTGCGGTCGAAATATTTCCCGTAAATTCGAAAATGCACTTTCGGCGACAGCGCGCCGCCGTAACGGATCGCGGTCATGCCGGGAAACGCCGTGCCCGCCCCGGCCTCCACGTACCAACCCTGCGTATCGGCGGATGTCTTCGTCGTGACGTTGATCACGCCGTTCACTGCATTCGCCCCCCACAGCGTACCGCCGGGGCCGCTGATGACCTCGATCTGGTCCACATCCTCGAGCAGGTAATCCTGCACGTTCCAGACGACGCCCGAAAAAAGCGGGGTATAAACCGTGCGGCCATCGATCATCACCAGCAGTTTGTTCGCGAGCTCGGTGTTGAAGCCGCGGGCGCTGATGCCCCAGTCGTGTGAACCTTTCTGGGCGACATCCAGGTTATCCGCCAGGCGCAATGCCTCGGGGATCGTCAGCGCCCCACTCCGGCGAATATCGTCACCGGTCACCACCTGGATCGCAGAGGGCGCATCGAGCAGCCGTTCGGCGTGGCGCGACACCGAGGTCACCTCGATGGTCATGAGCTCCTCCATGCTCAGCTGCTTGAGAGAACCGATCGAAACATCTTGGGTTTGGGCCCGCACGAGCGCGGTGGAAAAAAGGAGCAAGATCGACCAGTTTGCCAGCCGCCAAGGAGGCGCGCTGATGGGACCACTTTGCGATAACGACGCGACGATACACATGACTTTTGTTGAGAGCGAGTTGATCAAACCGGAGTTGGAAAACAGCGTGGGAAACGGAATCCGTAGGTCGTACTTTGTGAATGCCCCTGACTTGCATCAAATACCCTACCTACCGGATTTCCGGTAGTTATGCAGATTGGCAAAATCGCGCAACATGTATGTGCGACGCTGGTTCCAGCACCTCAGCGCCACGAAGACACCGGCCGTGCCAGCGATCCCAAGATCTTGAAGCCTTCGGCGCCGGTTTTACCGCCTAGAGGGCGCAATCTAATCCGGACTATTTGGAGCCAGGCGATCGGGCTCGCCGTCCCGACGGCGCCCGGAGCCCACCCCGGGCTACCGCGCGCCCTCAAACATCACCTCGGCGTCCTTCAGCAGGGCGCGGCTGATCACCATGCGCTGGACCTCGGAGGAGCCCTCGCCAATTTCGCCGAGGCGCGCGTCGCGCCAATAGCGCTCGACCGGGATGTCCCGCGTATAGCCGTATCCGCCGTGAATCTGGAGCGCGCGATTGCAGACACGCGAGGCCGCTTCCGACGCGAAGAGTTTCGCTGCGGACGACTCGATCGAATGCCTCACTCCTTTGCTCGCCAGCACGGCCGCCTGCAGGATGAGGAGCTCCGAGGCGCGCACATCGACCTCACTGTCGGCGAGCATGAATTGGATCGCCTGGAAATCGCCGAGTCGTTTGCCGAACTGCTTTCGATTCAGCGCGTGCTTCGAGGCCGCCGCCAAAGCGGCATCGGCGAGCCCGAGCGAAACGGCGGCAACGCCGATGCGGCCTTTGTCGAGGCACGCGAGCGCCGCCTGCTGCCCCGTGCCGCGCGCGCCCAGGAGCTCGCCGCGCGCACCCACCAATTTGAATTCGGATGTTTCACTCGCGCGCAGCCCGCAGGTCGGGACTTTGCGCGTCGGCTGGATCTGGGATTTGTCGATCAGGAACGCGCTGATTTCCTTGCGGCCCTTCTCCGTCGTGCCGGTGGCTGCCATGATCACGAGCACATCGGCGACCCGGCCGAGCGTGATGTAACGCTTGAAACCGTTGATTTCCCAAGAGCCGTCGGCCTGCTCCACTGCGGTCGTCTGGACGCCACCGCTGTCGCTGCCGGCTTCCGGTTCCGTTAGCGCCCAGGCCCCAAGCCAAGTCCCGTTCGCAAGCTTGGGAAACACCCGCGCGTGCTGCGCGGCGTTGCCGTTGTTGAGAATGTGCCCGGTGGCGAGCGCGTTGTGCGCGGCGATATCGATGCCGAAGGCCGCCTGGTGCCGCGACAATTCGCGGATCGCGAGCGCATAGGCGACGTAGCCGAAGCCCTGGCCGCCGAGGGATTTGGGGACCGTCACGCCGAGGAGCCCGATTTCACCGGCGGCTTGGAAAGCTGCGCGCGGAATTTCCTCCGCGCGCTCCCAGTTTTCAGCATGCGGCGCGACTTCGCGCTCGGCGAACTCGGACACGCTTTTAAGAAACCCGTGTTCCGCGAGATTGAGCTGATCCTGAAACAACGAAGGCAGTGAAGACATGGGTGGAGGTTTCGATGCGCCCATCGCCCCGGCCTATCCGGTCCAGAATCCAGGCGCGCATCCGGGTTTTGTTTCCCGAAACCTAACCCGGCGATTTCCGGGCTCGCAAGGAACGACCGACCCAGCACGTCCGGGATTACGCCGCCGCGTCGAATCCCAGAGGAGAAACGATACGACGGCCGCGCTTCGTCCACCCAGTTTAGGCCAAAAGCATGAAGCCCTTTGCCCACCTATGAACGAGCCTCTCCGCGCACATTATTGAGCCTGCTCTCGACGCGGCGCAAAGGAGTCGGGTTGCACAACGCCGCGCGGCGCGTATTTCTCGCCACGTGTCTGCCACCCCGTCGACCCACCCCGCGGCCAATCCCGTGCTCGAGCGTTGTCGCGAAATTGCTCTCCAGGAAACCGTGCTGCGCGAAGGCGGCGGCCCCGACGGCCTCGCCCGCCAGCACAAACTTGGGAGGCTTTTCGCGCGCGAACGCATCGCCGGGTTGGTCGACGACCCGGAGTCGTTCCTCGAAATCGGCTTGTGGGGCGCGCACGGCATGTATGCCGACTGGGGAAAATTTCCCGCGGCCGGCGTCGTCACTGGGATCGCGGACATCCACGGCCAGCCGTGCATGATCGTCGCCAACGATGCCACGGTGAAGGCCGGCGCGTTTGTCCCGATGACGTGCAAGAAAGTCCTGCGGGCCCAGCGTATCGCGTTCGAGTGCAACCTGCCCCTCGTCTACCTCGTGGATTCCGCGGGGGTTTTCCTGCCGATGCAGGATGAGATCTTTCCCGACGAGGACGACTTCGGCCGCATCTTCCGCAACAACGCCGTGCTGTCGGCCGCCGGGGTTCCGCAGTACGCGGCGATCATGGGCAACTGCGTCGCCGGCGGCGCTTATCTCCCCGTGCTGTGCGACAAAATTCTCATGACCGAAGGCAGCGGTCTTTACCTCGCGGGCCCGCAGCTCGTGAAGGCTGCGATCGGCCAGGAAACCGACACGGAAACCTTGGGCGGCGCGGCGATGCACGCCGAGATTTCCGGCACGGTGGATTTCAAGGAGAAGGACGACCCTGCCGCGCTCAAGCGCTTGAAATCGCTTGTCGGCCTGCTCGCGAATTCGCGGGGGGAAAGCGTTGATCCCAAGGCGTCGAGCCGCGCCGCCCAAATCCAAACACCCGCGGAACCAAACAGCGCGTTGGGGACAAACCGTCCCTCCCTCGCCGCCGCCGAACCGGGCAACGCGAAGGGCCGCGCGCTGAATTCGAACGTCCAGCCCGGCACGAAACCCGCCCGCGACGAAAATCCCGGCTCGGAGAAACTTGGTTCCGAATTTCCCGCGTCGAAAATCTACGACCTCATCTCGCTCGACGGGCGCAACGAGTACGACGTCCGGGACCTGATCAGGTGCCTGGTCGATGCGGGAAGCATCGACGAATCCAAATCCGATTTCGGAAAATCGCTCGTGTGCGCGTATGCGCGAATCGGAGGGCGCCCGGTTGGGATCGTCGCCAACCAACGCCAGCGGGCGCAGTCGAAAACGGCGGGGCTGCAAATGCCGGGGGTGATTTATGCCGATAGCGCCGACAAGGCCGCGCGCTTCATCATGGACTGCAACCAGACGCAGCTGCCGCTGGTGTTCCTGCAGGACGTCTCGGGCTTCATGGTCGGGAAGGACGCCGAGCAAAGCGGCATCATTCGCTCGGGGGCGAAAATGGTGAACGCCCTGAGCAATTCCACCGTGCCCAAGATCACGATCATCACTGGCGGATCTTTCGGCGCCGGAAATTATGCGATGTGCGGGAAGGCGTTCGATCCGCGGTTTATCTTTGCCTGGCCGCACGCCAAATATGCGGTGATGGGCGCCGCGCAGGCGAGCGATGTCGTTTTCAACATCCTGAGCCGCAGCGCCAGGGAAAAGACGCCCGCCGAGCTCGACGCGCTGCGCGCCAAGGTGAAGGCGGATTATACCGAACAGGCCGACATTCGTTACGGCGCCGCCCGCGGCTGGGTCGATGGCATTATCCAGCCCCACGACACGCGCAAAGTCCTGCTCCGCGCCCTTGAACTCGCGACGCGGGCCCCCGCCAAAGGCACGTTCCACACGGGCGTGCTCCAAGTTTAATCGGCGGCTGCGTCACGCTGGATCGACTATTTTTTGGTTTCGATGAATCGTCCGCTGAAAATCGCCAACGCCTCCGGCTTCTGGGGAGACCAGCCTTCCGCGGCTGCCGACCTCGTGGCCGCGCAGCCGGACCTGGATTTTTTGACGCTGGATTATCTTGCGGAGGTTTCGCTCTCCATCATGGCGATCGTCCGCGCGAAGGATCCGACGGCGGGCTTTGCGAGGGATTTCATCGAGGTGCTTCGCTCGCTGGTTCCATTCTACCAAAACGAGGGCCGCACCCGCATCGTCACCAATGCCGGCGGACTCGATCCGCTTAGCTGCGCGCGCGCATGCCGGGAAATACTAGACGCCGCGAAACTCACCCGGCTCAAAATCGCGATCGTTTCCGGCGACGATGTCCTCGCGATGCTGAAGCACGAACCCTCGGGTTTTCCCAACCTCGAAACCGGCGAGACGCTCGCACCGCTGGCTGCGCGGCTCGTGACCGCCAACGCCTACCTCGGAGCCGATGGCATCGCCGCAGCGATCCGCGGCGGAGCGGACATCGTGATCACTGGGCGCGTCGCGGATCCGTCGCTGACCGTTGGGCCCTGCGTGGCGCACTTCGGCTGGGCCGCCACCGACTACCACGCCATCGCGGGCGCGACCATTGCCGGGCACTTGATCGAATGCGGCACGCAGGCCACCGGCGGGTTTTCCACCGACTGGCTCGACCTGCCCGACAACCATGCGATTGGGTTCCCGATCGTGGAAATTTCCGCGGACGGATCGTGCGCCGTCACCAAACCTCCCGGTACCGGGGGCGCGGTCACGATCTCCACGGTGAGGGAGCAACTCCTCTACGAGATCGGTGACCCGGGAAACTACCTCTCGCCCGATGCGACCGTTTCTCTGCTCGGCCTGAAGCTGACCGACGAGGGCGGGAACCGCGTGCGGGTGGCCGGCGCTTCCGGGCGCGCGCCCACGGATAGCTTCAAGGTGTCGGCGACCTTTCGCGACGGTTACAAGGCTCACGGGCAGCTGACGATCTTCGGCCACGACGCCGTCAAAAAAGCGCAGTGTGCGGGGGACGGCATCTTGCGCCGGCTCCGCGAACGGGGATGCAATTTTCGCGAGACGCTCGTCGAATGCCTGGGAACCGGCGCGAGCGTGAGCGGGGTCGCCAGTCGCGGCGACGATGCGCGCCTGATTGAAACGGTTCTCCGCGTCAGCGTGGCGGCCGACACGAAGGAACCCGTCGAGCGGTTTACCAAGGAAATCGCCCCCCTCGTCACCTGCGGGCCCCAAGGCGTGACCGGCTATGCCACGGGACGCCCGAAAGTTCTCCCGATTTTTGGCTATTGGCCGACGCTCATCCCCAAGGCTCGCGTCGCCGCGAACTGGTCATTCCTTTGATTCTCCGAGAGATTCCTCCCGACCGCCATGATCGCACTTCGTGAAATCGCCCGCGCCCGCAGTGGCGACAAAGGAAATTCGGCCAACATCGCCGTCTTCGGCCGAACTCCCGCCGCATATGCGTGGCTGCGCGAAAATCTCAGCGCAGCCGACGTCCAATCTTATTTTGCGAAGCTCGGCGTCGGCCCCGTCACCCGCTACGAGGTCGATAACCTGGATGCGCTGAATTTCATCCTCCCCAACGTGCTCGGCGGTGGCGGGAGCCGTTCTCTCCGCATCGACGCCCAGGGCAAAACGCTCGGCATGGCCTTGCTGGAAATGCCGGTCGACGCCGAGGCCGCACTGGTGACAAAAGCGAATCGCTAAGACCCACCCGCCTCCATGTCCGGATCATTTGTCGAAACCACCCGTTCCGCCGCCATCACGACGATCACGCTGAATCGTCCGGAGCGGCGCAACGCACTCGGCATCGAACTCCTCGAACCCCTCGTCGCGGCCATCGCCGCCGCCGAAGCGGACCCCACGCAGCGCGTCCTCGTACTCTGCGGCGCCGGCCCCGTGTTTTGCGCGGGGATGGATCTGAACGAAGCCACCGACCCAGCTCGCGCCAAAAAGTCCGGGGCGCTGATCGAGCAGGTTTTGGGCGCCTTGAGCGGCTCGCGCCTCGTCACGATTGCCGTGGTGCAGGGCGCGGCGGTCGCGGGAGGCGCCGGCCTCATGTCGGCCTGTGATTTCGCCCTCGCCGCCACGGGCGCCCAGATCGGATACCCGGAGGTTCGGCGGGGATTGGTCGCCGGGCTGGTGATGACTTTCCTGCGCCGCCAAGTGAAGGAGCGCGATGCGCGCGAACTCCTGCTGACCGGCGAACTGATTTCCGCCGACCGCGCAGCTGCAATCGGCCTCGTCAATCGCGTGGTGCCACCCGGCGAACTGATCCCCGAGTCGCTCAAAATCGCCAACGCAGTGCTCGCAGGCGGACCGGAAGCGGTGGCGCAGACCAAGAAATTGTGGCTCGAGCTTGGACCACGCCCGATCGCCGAGGATCTCGCGGCCGCACGGTCCTTTCACCTGTGGGCGCGAAATTCGGCGGAAGCGATCGAAGGCATCGCGGCCTTCCGCGAAAAACGCCCGCCGCAATGGGCCCCGAAGTAATTTTCCTTTCATGAAAAGAATCCTGCTCGTCCTGGCCTTGGTTGCGGCGCACGCATTGGGGGCGCCCGGACCTTTGCCGACGCCCGCAGTCAAGCCGGTCGTGGTGTTTGTGCACGGTGCGTGGGGCGGCGGCTGGCAGTTCAAGAAAATCGCGCCCTTGATCGAGGCCCAGGGTTATACGGTGTACCGGCCTACCCTGACCGGGCTCGGCGAACGGGTGCACCTCGCCACGCGCGCGACCGGTTTGGATACCCACATTGAGGACATCCTCAATGTGCTGCGCTTCGAGAACCTGCACGACGTCATCTTGGTGGGACACAGCTATGGAGGCATGGTTGTCACCGGCGTCGCCGACCGGATGCCCGAGCGCATCAGCCGGATCGTTTACCTCGATGCCTTGCTCCCCGAGAACGGCGAAAGCGTGAACACCGCCCGCGGCGGGGCAAATTCGGCGATCGCATCAAAAGCGGTCGATGGCTTCATCCCGGCCTGGTGGGTCAAGCCCGAGAAACCGTTCCCGCGCGACGTGCCGCATCCGCTCAAGACGATGACGGACGTGCTCACGCTCACGAATCCCGCCGCCCGTAAAATTCCTGCGGTTTATATTCTCACGGTGGAAAAAGGCCACGCGGCCGCCGACGACGACTTCGCCTGGTTTGCCGACCGCGCCCGGAAGCGTGGATGGCCGGTGATCCAAATGGAAGGCGACCACAATCCGTATTGGCGCCAGCCGGAAGCGACCGCGGAAATCCTGCGGCAGGCATTTCAAATGCCCGCGGTGTCACACTAGGCGGAATGCTCCGTTGCAGCGGCGCGGCGCAGATTGCGGCTGCTCACGGCCGGTGTTCAATCCATGGCTTCCGCTCTGGCGAGTGCATTCAGGCTCGCGACCGAATCCGATGAGGGCGGCAGCGGGAAGGACTCCGGATCGAGGGTGATCGATCGCGCCACGGCGCGACGGAACTCGATGACCCGATTCCCGTCATCGACTCTGACCAAGTGAACGATTCGTTCGGCAGCGGGCGCGGTGGGTTCGGCCAGCCAGGCGTGGGCTGCGATCCTTACGATATCGCCCGGTTGCATGAGCGGACCGATGGCTTGGGTGACGTGGACCTCGCCCTCAATCCCGAAGCGAACATGGCCAAACACCCGGAGATTACGTGTCTCGATATAAATTTCGACCCGTTCGAATTCCGCCAGTTCTGCCGCCCAGCAAATACGCGGACCCAGGACGACTGCGCCGGCTTCGGCCGCCTGCATCGGACGAGAGGTGGTCGTCAGGTGCAGTTTCGAAATGACGGAGCGAACGAAAAGTCGCGAAGCGGCGAGGGAGTTCATGTGGATAAATTCCGCGGTCGGTTTCGACGTTCGGCCTGATCAGTTGGCCGAACGGTCCTTTGGGGTCGTTGCGGTCGGCCGTTCGTTTCGGGCATTCGGTGAAGCGCCCAAGGCCATTTCGTAAAGTTCGCGCACCCGCGGCCAGCACGCATCGCTGATCGGCAATCGGGTGCCGGTGCGCAGGACAACGATATACTTCCGTTCGCGCGTCGGGGTGATGCGCTCCACTTCGTCGAGGTTCACAAACGTCGAACGATGGATGCGGAGGAATCTTGCCGGGTCGATGCCGGCCGCGAGCGATTTCATCGGCATGCGCGCGAGGCAACTGCGCGCGCCGGCGTGAAATTTCACGTAATCACCCTGGGCTTCGATCCAGGAAATTTCCGCGAATCGCAGGAAGACGAAGCTCCCCTCGGACTTGACCGTAAACCGGTCGGCGAACGAACGCGAAACAGGGCGAGGAAACGGCAACGGGAGCCGGTCCGACTCCAAGGTTATGGCGGCGAAGGTTGAATCGATCATGGGCGAAAATGAATTCGGGCGGCGCGCGCTCCGTGAGATCAAAGGCGCGCAACAAAGAGAGGGTCGCGCCGTTTCCGGCGCCTGGTCTTTTTTCGTGTCGGCGCAGGTACAATGGCTTCCGACTCGATCCCCTCGCCTGCGGCCAAGGCCCGCTCCAGGACGTCGGAAACACGTTGCTTCCATAAAATCGCCGCCCGGTGCGGCCCAATTTCGCTCACTGGGGGCATTACCACGCCGTGCTGTCGACGCAGCCGAACTTCAAGGCCTTCGCCGTGCAGACCAAAGAGAAACAAATCGCGGCGCACCCGGGCAACTTCGACATCCTTTGTCCGCAACGAATACGAGAGCTTCTCCTTCGTGCGCGAAGTCGCGTTGATCGAACAGCAGACCCACCAGAAGCCGCGATTCGCAACCAGATGGTGATTCCGATCCTCGCGCAAAACTTTGACCGGCTTACCGCGTTGGGTGGTCTTTTTCGAGGACGTCATGGTCAATTTCTCGCTCAGGAACGATTCAACAAGCCAATGATCGGATGCGCCGACGCAGCGTTCGCGCGCGAGGATTGAGCGCGTGGTGGAGCGACCAAAACGGAGTTGTGGGAATTTTCATGGGGAAAGTCCCCTGCCGGCCCGCCTATGCCGGGCCGGCAGAGGCTATGAACAGCACAACTGCAACTTACCCTGTCCGGCCCCTACCACGGATGCCGGAAATTTTGAACGAGACGGCGTCTTGGCGATCGCAATCCCGAGCGCGGCGTCGGCTCGCTTCTGCCACGGTAAATCGCTCGGAATCGATCCACTCGGGCGAGCCTTGGAATCACTCAGTCCCGGCAACGATCGAATGCGCCCTAACATGCCCTGCGCGTGTAATTGGCGGAACAGTTCGTCCCGACGCGCGCGCGCGATCTCGATCGATTCCGTGCACAGCGAACGACGCAATTTGTCCTTGGTGCAATATGTCGGCGTCACCGCGCAATAAACCCACCAGTTTCTGCCATGCTGCCACAAATGGTGGTTCGGATTATCGACGCCGGACGCAGCGCGAGGTTTGGAACGGTTGCGGGAAGTGCCGCGAGTAGAAGATGCCATAGGGGTAAAAATTATTAGGAAACAAGGACTCGCTCGGCCTGCTCATGAAGCCATGCGATCAGCCGACAACGCGTGGGCACCTCAAGTTTGTGCAAAATGGAGGCAACTTGAGCCTTCACCGTCGCGGGGGATTTACCCAGCGCCACGGCGATTTCTTTATTCGAGAGCCCGAGACGCAAATGCATCGTCACTTCGCGCTCGGCGCGGGTGAGCATTTTCAGGAGTGGAGAATCCGCCGCCAAGCGGGAGCTGAATTCAATCCAGCCATAGCCCGGTTGCGCTATAGGCGAACCAGGCGGAGATAACCGATGAAGGGCGTCAGGCATAGGGGTAGGTAGGGTCAACCGCCATGTCGGCGGAGGAGCGTGAAGGGGTGTCGTTTATATAGACGTACGAACCACCCCTTTACCCCTATGAGTATGACAAAGAAACACGCGCAGCTTATGCGGCGTAACAATGGAAGTAGCGCAGGCGGCCCGCCTGCTCCGGCCGAACAATCGATGAACCCAAGTTTTTCGTTAACGGAGCCGAACTTCCACGGAGCGAGGCAGGTAGGCAGAATGCCTGCGCGTCTCTAGGTCGAATAGCCCCAATGAGATTTTGCCGCTGACACCGGCCTGAGCGCAGCCCTACATCCAGCGCAGTCAAAGCCATGCGTCACACGCTGCCCAACTCCGCGATTATTATTCTCTTCGTCCCGCCAGGGTCGAGGAGCGATGGCTGCGTGTAGGCACCTAAACCAACCATCCCTTTCCTGAAGCCCTGAGCGATTCCCGCTCGGGGCTTTTTGCGTTTATGAACCAAAGCACCACCCACCCTGCCGACCCTGTGTCGCCCGTCGCCGCCATCTCCGGCCACGCTGCCTCTCTATGGAATGCGCATATTCTCGCGACGCCCGAACCGGCGCTGCTGTCGCGTGTGATGCAGAAACTCACCTGCCACGGTGCGATCGTCGAATCGCTCAGTTACACCCGCAACGGACACGAGCGTCAGGTCGAAATCAAAATCCTCTTCACCGCACCGGCCGAACGCGCGCACCTGTTGAAGAAACAGTGGGAGACACTGATCAACCTCCGCGAAGTCGCGCTGGCCGAAGCCCAGGAATTTTCCCGTGAAATTCGCAAATGATGCGGATACCCCACGAGGCACCGTCCCAAAAAAAAGCCGCCCGCCATTTCGGCGGACGGCTCGTAAGATCGTTCGATCCCGTGAAATTACGGGGCGTACGTGATCGTGCGAACGCCGGCGATGCCGATGATCGTGATCGTCTCACCCTGCGTGTAAGCGCCGGGGTAGGTCTCGTTGGCGACGAGGTTGAGCGCCTTCACGTAGTTGGCCGAACCAACCAAGCTGCTGAGCGTCACGGAGGAAACACCGTTCTCGAGGTAGTATTGGTCAGCGGCAGCCGACAGCTGGCGCGCATTGTTCAAGACCGCCTTGTCCTGCGAGGACTGGCGGACCTTCTGGAACGCGGGAATAGCCATCGCGGCCAGAAGCCCGATGATGACAACCACGATCATGATTTCGACGAGGGTAAAGCCCTTGGTGGACTGGTTTTGTTTCATGGAGTATGGATTGGATTATTAGTACACAGGCAAAAGCCCGAGCGGATAACCCACCTTCAATAGTTTCCGGCCGCCGATTTCAAGTCCCAACACGGGAATAGTTTAATGTCAAAAAAGGGGTCCGGAACTCCCGAAATTGTCCGCTGCGTTCGGGGGTTTTCAACTGCGTCCCCACGCTTGACGCCAACCGGCGCATCCGCGTTCTCTTGCGCCCCCTTATGCCTCGCCAAGTTAACGTCGGAATCGTCGGCTGCGGAAACATCAGCGACGCGTACTTCATTGGCTCGAAGAAATTCGACATCCTGAATCTCGTCGCCTGCGCCGACCTCGACCCAACCCGCGCCCAGGCCAAGGCCGCCCAATACGGCATCCGCGCCTGTGCCACGGTCGCCGACCTCCTCAACGACCCGGAAGTCGAAATCGTCATCAACCTCACCGTGCCCAAGGCCCACGCCGATGTGAATATCGCGGCGCTCAATGCCGGCAAACACGCGTATTGCGAAAAACCCTTCGCACTCAATTCCGCCGACGGCGCCGCCGTGCTGGCCCTCGCGAAATCCAAGAACCTCCTCGTCGGGAGCGCGCCGGATACCTTCCTCGGCTCGGGGATCCAGACCGCCCGCAAGGCCGTCGACGACGGCCTGATCGGCCGACCCGTCGCCGCCCTCGGTTTCATGATGTGCCGGGGCCACGAGTCGTGGCACCCCAGCCCGCAGTTCTATTATCAAAAAGGCGGCGGCCCGATGTTCGACATGGGCCCGTACTATCTCACTGCCTTCGTCAACCTGCTCGGTCCCGTGAAACGTGTCGGCGGATCCACTTCCAGCGCCTTCGCCGACCGCCTCATCACGAGCCAGCCTTTCAACGGCACCCGGATTCCCGTCGAGACCCCCACGCATCTCACCGGCACGCTGGATTTCGTCAGCGGTGCGACTGCCACGCTCGTGATGAGCTTCGACACTTGGACTTACCCGCTGCCGAACATCGTGCTCTTCGGCACCGATAGCACGCTCGAGGTTCCCGACCCGAATAATTTCAGCGGGCCGGTCCGCCTGCGCAGCGCTGACGGCAAGACGTTCGACGAACTGCCGCACGCGCACGCCTCCGATCGCAGCCGGGGCGCGGGCGTCGCGGATATGGCGTATTCCGTGATCCGCCGCGCCCGGCCGCATCGCGCGAGCGGCGAACTTGCCGAGCACGTGGTTGAAATCATGGAGTCGTTCGACCAATCCTCCGCGACCGGCCGGCACGTTACGCTGACCACCACGTGCGAACGTCCCGCCGCCCTGCCCGCCGACCTTCCGTCCAACGTGCTCGATGCCTGATCTTCCTATGAAAAATGCCCTTATCGTCTGGGGTGGCTGGGATGGCCACGAACCAAAACAGTGCGCCGACCTCTTCGCACCCAAGCTCGCGGAGCGCGGGTTCAAGGTCGACGTCTCCGACACCCTTGACGTCTTCACCGACGCGAAGCGGATGGCGGATGTTTCGCTGATCGTGCCCATCTGGACCTGCGGCACGCTCACTCCCGAACAGACGAAGGGCGCCGTCGACGCGGTCCTGGCCGGCGCGGGCATCGCCGGGTTCCATGGCGGCATGTGCGACGCATTTCGCGGGAACACCGACTGGCTTTGGATGACGGGCGGCCAATTCGTCGCCCACCCGGACAACCTGAAAGAGTACACCATCACGATCGTGAACAAATCCGACCCGATCATGGCCGGGATTTCGGACTTCAAGGTGAAGAGCGAGCAGTACTACATGCTGACCGACCCGCGGAACGAAGTGCTCGCGACGTCAACGCACAAGTCCGTGAGCGCACCGTGGACGAACGGCGTCGCGATGCCGTTTGTCTGGAAAAAAGTCCACGGCAAGGGCCGCGTATTTTTCTCTGCGATGGGCCACCAGGCATCCGAGTTTACGACCTATCCGCAGCAGCTGGAAATCACGCTGCGCGGCATGGAGTGGGCAGCCCGGAAGTAGCCCGAAGTAGCGTGTAGCGAGTAGCGAGTAGTCGGACCACCACCCTGCGGTAACGGTGCACGACTCCCCGGGTCCGGATCCGTCTACTCGCTACCCGCTACTCACTACTCGCTACGTCGGAAAGCAGGCGGGCCGCCTGCGCTACTTCGGAGCGCGCCTAAAGCACGTCCTTTGGCAGCTTCGGCATCAGCTGCTTGATGTCGCCAACCTTGTCCCGGTGGCAGACGAGGATCGCGTCCGGCGTTTCCACCACGACCAAATCGTTCACGCCGACCAGCGCGATCACGCGGCCGTTGCTCACTGCGATGTTCCGCGAAGCATCCACCGCGACGACATTCCCGCGCGTGGAATTCCCCGCCGCATCTTCGGTCAGGTGCGACGGCAGTGAAGTCCACAGTCCGACATCGTCCCAGTCGAATTCCGCCAGCATCGTCTCCACCGACGCGGCCTTTTCCATGATCGCGTAGTCGATGGACACCCGCGGTTCGAGCGTGGGAAAATGGGCCGCCAAAAAGGCCGCGGGATCGCCCCCCGGAAATTCGCGCACGAACGCGGCGAGCGCCGGTGCGTGCTTTTCCGCTTCCGCGAGGAAGGCGTCGACGCTCCAGACGAACATCCCGGCGTTCCACGCAAACATCCCGCTGGCCAAATAGCGCGCAGCCGTCGCCGCATCCGGTTTCTCGACGAAGCGCACCACGCGGCGGAATCCCTCGCCGCCCTCGACCGCCCCGCCCATTTCGAGGTAACCGAAACTGGTCGACGCATGCCGGGGCTTGATTGCGAAGGTGAGGAGCGACGACGACTTCGAGGCCCGCAACAGCCCCGCGCGCAGCTGCGTCGCGAAGGCCGCGGAATTTCGAATGAACGAATCCGCCGGGAGCAGCGCCATCACCGCCTGCGGATCCCGCGCGCGGACCAACCCCGTCGCCAACGCCGCGGCGCAGGCGGTGTCGCGCTTCGCCGGTTCCGCCACGACCTGACCGGGCGGCAGCACGCCCGCCAACGCCGTCCGCGTGGCTTCAAGCTGCGCGGTGTTGGTGAGGACGAAAATGTGGGAAGGCGGGACCACGCCTTCGACGCGCCGCACGGTTTCCTCCACCAAGGTCCGTTCCGAAAGGAGCTTGAGGAGGTGCTTGGGCGTCCGCTGCCGGCTCATGGGCCAGAACCGTTCGCCGCTGCCGCCGGCCATGATGCAGACGTAGCCATGGAGAAATTCCTTCATGAAGAGCGAAGGCTGGGGTCGATCGGGGAAAGTTGAAAGTTGAAAGCCCACGAATCTCCTCTTCCCGCGTGCCCTCTGGGACAAAGATCCGGAGATCGACTCGGGACACCCGGCTTCCTCGGACCGAACTCGGATTGTCTCCTGTAAGATAAATTTCGACGGCTTGGAATCAGCGGCGATCGGCGGATTCCGCGGGAAAAATTTCGCTCCCTTTCAACTTTGGTTCGAACCCTCACAAGCGATTCCCGATTTCCGCCTGATTGTTCGTCCATCCTGCCCTTGCCTCACCCGCGGCAGTTCGTTTCTCCTCCACCCGCAATCCTCTCCATGGCCATCCCCACCCTCGCTGCCCAACTGCGTTGCAACCTGCTCGATAACCCGCTCGGCGTCCACGACGCCACTCCCCGCCTCAGCTGGCGGGTCGAGAGCGATGGACGCCGCGGCGCGCGCCAGGCCGCGTACCGCATCGTGGTTTCGACGCAGCGCAACGGCCCCGCCAACCTGTGGGACAGCGGGCGTGTCAAATCCGACGCGACGACCCAGATCGCCTATGCGGGCAATGCGCTCACCTCCCGCCAGCGCGCGTGGTGGCGCGTGGAAATCTGGGACGAGAAAAACCGCCGCAGCGAAAGCGCGCCGGCGTACTGGGAAGCCGGCCTGCTCACGCGCGGCGATTGGAAGGGAAATTGGATCGGCGCCGCGCTCGCCGGCGGTCCCGAAACCGGCGCGCCGAGCCCGTTCCTCCGCACAATTTTCAACGTCGGGAAAAAAGTCGCCTCGGCCCGCCTCTACGCAACCGCCCTCGGCCTCTACGAATTTCACCTCAACGGTCAGCGCATCGGCAACGATGTCTTCACGCCGGGTTGGACCGAATACAAGAAACGCGTCCAGTACCAGGTCTACGACGTCACCACCCAGCTGCGCGCCGGCGCCAACGCCGCGGGCGCCATCCTGGGCGATGGCTGGTACTGCGGCCATCTGGGCTGGCGCGAACGGAATTATTACGGCGAACGCCCGCACCTCCTCGCGCAGATCGTGATCACGTTCACCGACGGATCGACGCAGACGGTGACCACAGACGGTGCCTGGAAAACCTCCTTCGGCCCGATCGTGGAAAGCGACATGATCCATGGCGAAGCCTACGATGCCCGGCGTGAAATGCGCGGCTGGGCCGAACCCGGCTTCGAGGACAGCACGTGGCTGCCGGTGGCGCGTTTCGACGATCCCGGCATTGATCTCGCGGAGACGCTCGGGCCCACCGTGCGCGCGACGCAGGAGCTTAAGCCGATCGCGCCGCCGGTGAAACACAGCATCTGGCCCGCGCCCGTCTGGGTTTTCGACCTGGGCCAAAACATGGTCGGCCGCGTCCGCCTCCACGTCCGCGGCAAGCCGGGCCAGCTGATCCGGCTGCGTTTCGCCGAGATGCTCAACGCCGATGGCACCCTCTACACCGAGAACCTGCGCGCCGCGCGTCAGACCGACCACTACACGCTCCGCGGCGACCCGCGCGGGGAAACCTGGGAGCCGCGTTTCACCTTTCACGGCTTCCGCTACGTCGAGGTGTATGGTCACCCCGACACCCTGCTGCCCGACGCCGTGATCGGGGTCGTGCTGCACAGCAACACCCCGCGCACCGGCACCTTCTCGTGCAACGATCGCCTCATCAACCAGCTTCAGAGCAACATCGACTGGGGCCAGCGCGGCAATTTCCTCGAGGTCCCGACGGATTGCCCGCAACGCAACGAACGCCTCGGTTGGATGGGCGACGCGCAGGTTTTCTCCCGCACGGCGGCGTGGAATCGCGATGTCGGTTCCTTCTTCCGGAAATGGCAGCGCGACATCGCCGACGCACAGGGCGCCGAGGGCGAAATGCCGTCGATCGCGCCGCACATCGAAGGGGTCGGCCCCGATGGCGGCCCCGCCTGGGCGGATGCAGCCGTGATCTGCCCGTGGACGATGTACCTCTGCTACGGCGACAAGGAGCTGCTCGCGCAGCATTTCGATTCGTTGACGCGTTTCATCGGCTACATGGAAGCGAAGGCGAAGGAGCTCGTCCGCTCGCATCCCGACACCAACGTCTGGCACGGCTACGGCGACTGGCTCGCGCTCGACGGCAGCGGAAATGTTTTCGGCAACACGCCGAAGGACCTGATCGGCACGGCGATGTTTGCGTACAGCACCACGCTGGTCGCGAAAATGGCCCGCGTGCTCGGCCGCGCCAAGGAAGCGGCGCGTTACGACCGGCTCGCGGAACGTATCCGCAAGGCCTATCAAAAACGCTTCCTCACCAGCGACGGCGTTGCGACCGGCCTGACCCAGACCAGCTACGTGCTCACGCTCCAGTTCGACCTCGCGCCGGAAAATCTTCGCCCAAAACTTCTCGCCGAACTCGTGCGCGACATCGAGCAGCGCGGCAACAAGCTCACGACCGGATTTGTCGGCGCCTCGTACCTGCCGCACGTGCTCTCGCGCTTCGGGCGTTTTGACCTGGCCTACAAGCTTCTCCACCAGAAGGCCTGGCCGTCGTGGCTTTACGCCGTCACGCAGGGCGCGACCACGATCTGGGAACGCTGGGATGGCTGGACGCAGGAAAAAGGTTTCCAGGACAAGGGCATGAACTCCTTCAACCACTACGCCTACGGCGCGATCGGCTCGTGGCTCTACGCGGTGGTGGCCGGCGTGGATATCGACCCGGCTCACCCGGGCTACAAGCACATCATCCTCGAGCCGCATCCCGGCGGTGAACTCACCTCGGCGCGCGGCACGCTGCAAAGCATGCACGGGGAAATCCTGAGCGCGTGGAAGCTGCGGGAAGGCCGTTTCGAATGGGAAGTCATCGTCCCACCGAACACGACCGCGACCGCGCGCTTCCCGGTGCCCAAGGGCGCGAAGATCCGCGAGGGGAAGAAATCGCTCGCCGCGTCCGCCGGCATTTCAGGCGCCAAGGCCGGGGGCACGACGTGCACGCTCGCGGCCGGGCACTATAAATTCACGGCGACGTGGAAGCCGGCGACGAAGTAAGCGCCCGAAGAAACCAAACCCGGTCGACCGGCTCAGGGTTTCCGACCGCGCCTCGCGGAGAAATCGCGCCACCCACCACCCCCTCGATCCGGTCAACCGCTCATCTTCACGACGATCTTCCCGAACTGCCCGCCCCGCTCCATCAGGTCGAAGGCCTCGGCGCCTCGGTCAAATGGGAATACGTCGCTGACAATGGGCTTGAGCCGATGCGTCGTCACGTACTGCGCCATCGACGCGAATTCCCCCGGCGTGCCCATCGTCGAACCGAGCACTGAAAGCTGCCGCCAGAAAATTTTTCGCAGCGTGAGCGCGGACGGATTGCCGCGGGTCGCGCCGTAACAGACCAGTCTTCCACCCGGCAAAGTAAGGTCGATGAGATCCCCGAACCCGTCTCCGCCGGCGCTATCGATGATGACGTTGAACCCGCCTGATTTCTTGAGCAGCGCCGGAGCCCAGCCCGCCTCGCTGTAGTTTTGGCCGTCCTTCGCACCAAGTTTCACCGCGCGCGCAATTTTGTCGGCACTGCTCGATGTCACCCAGACCTCAGCGCCGTGCGTGACCGAAAACAACAGCGCGAGCAGCGCAACCCCGCCGCCAATCCCCGTGATCAATACGCGATCCTCGGGCAAAACGCCCGCCCGGCTCACGATGGCCCGCCAGGCGGTCAAGCCGCCCAGCGGAAGCGCCGCGGCTTCCTCCCAGGAAAGATGCGCCGGCTTGGGCGTCAACTGGGTGACCGGCACCGACACTTTTTCGGCGAGCGTGCCCTCCCGCGGCAAGCCGAGGATGGAAAAATTGCTGCCCTGCGCGTCGGGATTCGAACCCCAGTCGAGCGAGGGATTGATGATGATGTCCCGACCGACCCAGCCCGCATCCACGCCGGGACCCACGGCCACGACCACGCCCGCGCCATCGGAGCCCGGGATGCACGGCCATTTCAAACCCGCGTATTGCCCCAGCTTGATCCACAGGTCGCGGTGATTGAGCGCCGCGGCTCGGATCCCGACGACCACTTCACCGGCTGCCGCCTGCGGCTCGGCTACGTCCGAAATTTTCAAGGCGTTGACCCCGGTCAGTTGAATCGCGCGCATGACGAAGCGTGGATATAATTCCAGGGAAATCAAAGAGCAGATTGCAAAGTAGCGCAGGCGGCCCGCCTGCTCCGAGGATTGGGGGACGTGGGAATTTGAACAGAAGGCAACGAAGGTAACAAAGAGGTTCAGGTCAGCAGGATCGTTCGTGGCCCTAAACGATCCAGGTTCCGAGGGCTTCCAATCCCACCGTCAAGGGCACGCCCGGTCGCGCGAACCTGAACCTCTTCGTTACCTTCATTGCCTTCTGTTCAAAATGCATTGGATGGTTTCGATCCCGGAGCAGGCGGGCCGCCTGCGCTACTTTCTTCGACTCGCGCTGGCCCCGGTTGGGTCGCAACGTTCGCCCGTGTTGCTCGCCTTGCACAAGCCGTACGGCGTCCTCTCCCAATTCACGCCCGAACCAGGCTCGAAGTGGCGGACGCTCGCGGACTTTGCCCTGCCCCCAAATGTTTACGCCCTCGGACGCCTCGATGCAGATTCCGAGGGCTTGCTGCTCCTGAGCGACGAACCCGGCCTGAACTCCCGCCTGCTTGACCCCATCCACGCTCACCGCCGCGAGTACTGGGTCCAAGTCGAGGGAGAGCCCGATCCCGCTGCGATCGCCGCGCTCGCGGCCGGTGGAATCTCGATCGCTGGCTATCGCACCCTGCCCTCCCGCGTTCGCCTCCTCGACTCCGCGCCCGCGATCGGTCCGCGCGATCCGCCGATCCGCGTTCGCAAAACCATTCCGGACCGGTGGCTCTCGATCGAATTGATCGAAGGAAAAAACCGGCAGGTTCGACGGATGACCGCAGTCATGGGCCATCCGACCTTGCGGCTGGTCCGCGCACGCATCGGTGGCTTCGAGCTCGGAAAACTCGCGCCGGGCGCCTGGCGCGAGTTGAGCCCGGCCGAACGCGCCGAGGTATTCGATTCCGGCCGATAGCCGGTTAAACGAGTTTGGCGTCGAGCGTGATTTCCGCCTTCAGCAGGCGGGAAATGGGACAGCCCGCCTTCGCACCCGCCGCGATCGCCGCGAACTTGTCGGCGGCGATGCCGGGGACTTTCGCCGTCGTTTCCAGGTGAACCGTCGTCACGGTCCAGCTGGTCGTCGGAAGATTTTCCATCGTCACCGTGGCCGTGGTCTTCAATTCGTCCGCCGTGAATCCCGCCTGCTGCAGCGCGAGCGACAGCGCCATCGTGAAACAGCCGGCGTGCGCCGCGCCGATCAGTTCCTCGGGATTGGTGCCGCGGGCGTTTTCAAAGCGGGTGGAAAAAGAATACGGCGCCGACGAGAGCACGCCGCTCTCGGTTGAGATTGTGCCTTTGCCCTTGGCGAGATCGCCGTTCCAGACAGCAGATGCTTTTCTTTTCATGGGTTCGAGAGGTTGGGATCCGATTGAGTTTACTGACAAAATTCACGCCAGGCCTGCGGCTAGATGCGCACAATCACGTCCTCGGGTTTGAAACGGACTTTTTTGACACCCGCATATTTGTCGTCCGCCAGCCGATAACCCGCAGCACAGGCGACGACCGTCGAGTAAGGCGTCCCGACCAGCCCGAGGATTTCGTCGAACTTCGCCGGCTCGATCCCCTCCATCGGGCAAGTGTCGATCCCGAGCACGGCCGCGCTGACCATGAACTGCCCGAGCGCGATGAAAACCTGGTGGGTCTGCCAATGGTCGAGCCGTCCCTCGGTGCGCGCCCGGTCGAGATTCCCCGTGGCCATCTGTCGGAATTTTCCCAGCGACTCGGTCGTCACGCCCCGGATTTCCACCATGCGCGCGATGTGGCGGTCCACATGCTCGTGATCCAGGTCCTTCCTCACGCTGAGCACGACGAAATGGGAGCAATCGGCCGTCTTCTGTTGCCCGTACGATGCCGGCACGAGCTTCGCTTTCATCGCGGGATCCGTGACGACGACAAATTTCCACGGCTGCAACCCGATCGAGGACGGCGTCAGGACGAGCGCCTGCTCCAGCGCGTGCCAGGAGGCTTCGGGAATTTTTTTCGCGGGATCGAATTTCTGCGTGGCGTAGCGCCAGTGCAGCGACTCGAGCAATTGCGCAGGGGGCAACGGCGTCGGCATGCGCGAAATAGAGCCCAGTTCCCCCGGCGTGTCCAGCGGCCGACGCGGGCCAATTTCGGATGGGGGATTTCGGGTTCCGGGTTGAAAATTTCAGCTGCGACACCGAATCCGAAATCCCCCATCCGAAATCCGCAATCGCCTCGCTCGCCTACCACGCCCGCGCGTATTGCACCGGGGGCGGAACCGCCGTCGCGTGGCCCAAGGCGCGGGCGGCATGCGCGGGCCAGTACGGGTCCCGGAGCGATTCCCGCGCGAGCAGCACCACGTCGGCCTTGCCCGTTTGGATGATTTCCTCCGCCTGTTTCGCGTCCGTGATCAAGCCCACCGCCGCCGTCGCAATTCCTGCTTCACGACGGATGCGTTCCGCGAACGGCACCTGGTAACCCGGCCCGAGCGGAATCTTCGCCTGTGCGACGCCGCCGCCCGAACTGCAGTCGACCAGGTCGACTCCCTCCGCTTTCAATCGACGCGAGAGTTCCACCGACTGGTCAATATCCCAGCCGCCTTCGACCCAATCGGTGCACGAGAGACGAACGGTGAAGGGCAGTGCATCCGGCCAGACAGCCCTGACCGCCTTGGTCGTCTCGAGGAGAAATCGAATCCGGTTTTCGAAACTTCCGCCGTATGAGTCCGTGCGGTGATTGGAAAGCGGCGAGAGAAATTCGTGCGCGAGGTAACCGTGGGCCGCGTGAATTTCCACCCACTCATAACCCGCCATCAGCGAACGTTTCGCCGCCGCCACAAAATCCGCCCGCACCTGCGCGATTTCCTCGACCGTCAACGCGTGCGGCACCTTCGCCAGGCCTTCACCAAAGGCGAGCGCGCTCGGCGCGACCGTTGCCCAGCCGCCCGCGCCGTTTGGCAGGTGCGTGCCGCCTTCCCATGGTCGCGACGCGCTGGCCTTCCGCCCGGCATGGGCCAGTTGGATGCCCGCGACGGAGCCGTGCTGCTTGAGGAATTTCGTGATGCGCGCCAGCGGCGCGATGTGCTGCTCGCCCCAGATTCCCGCGTCGCCCGGCGTGATCCGCCCTGCCGGCGAAACGGCCGAGGCCTCGGCGATGACCAGGCCCGCGCCACCGATCGCGCGCGCGCCCAGGTGGACAAGATGCCAGTCCGTCGCCACCCCTTCCTCGGAGGAGTATTGGCACATCGGCGACACGCCGATGCGGTTGCGGAGCGTGATCGACTTGATCGTGAGCGGTTCGAAAAGATGCGCCATGGAGCCGCCAAGAAACGTGGCTGCGCCCGTTTGGCAAGGTGGAGCGCGCGGCCAACACGCAGAGCGACTCTGCACGTCCTTCACCATCGGCGGAGCCAACCACGCGTTCCGCCCCCGCCCTACTTGCCGTTTAGCATTTCCGGGTGCCGCTGCAGGAAAACCGCGACGTACGAGCACTGCGGCACGATCGTCAGCCTCTCCGCCACCGCCCAACCCAGCGCGGTTCGCACGAGCCGTTCCGCAATTCCTCGGCCGCGCAACTCCGGCGGCACGAATGTATGCGTGAAAATCGCGCGGTCTCCCTCGACGACACAATCCGCGACCGAGAGGTGCCCTTCAACTTCAGCCTCGAACCGACTGGCCGAGGGATTGTGCCGAACCACGATATCGTCTGCTGGCGAGCTCATGACTCGGATTTCTTGCCTTTGAAGAGCCTTTGGTAAAGCGCCTTAAATTCGTCGCGGCCCTCGATTTTCAGCCACCACAGCACGCCGGCGTACAACGCCACGCTCACCGGGATCAGCGCGAAGATCGCGAGCAGGTCTGCGGTGCGGCCATGCAGCGTCCCGGTTTGCAGCGCCCGCCAGCCGCCCAAGACGGCGACGCCCATCACGAGGGTCGCCACCAGCACCTTTCCAATCGTGCGCCACAGGTCGCCGAATTTCATGCCGGGAAGGGCCCGCGCGAGTTGCCGCTGCATCAGCGCCGTCTGCAGGATCACCGCCACCGTGCTCGCCAGCACCAATCCCGGCGCGCCCAGCACGTCCTTCAAATACCAGCTCAGGCCGAGGTTCACGACGAAGCTCATCGCAGCCAGTTTCACCGGCGTCACGGTATCCTTCACGGCGTAAAACGCGCGCGTCGTCAGGCTCACCACGGAAAAAAACGGCATCCCCAGCGCAAACAATGCCAGCAGCGGCGCCATGGCCCGCGTGTCGTTCGCGTGGAACTGCCCGTGCTGGAAAAGCACGCGCACGATGGGCTCGCTGAGCAGCGCGAGGCCCGCGGCGGCCGGCAGGTTGATGATCAGGATCAGGCGCAGGCCCTTGCGGTAGTCGTCCGCCATGCGCCCGAAATTTCCCTCCGCGGCGTGGCGCGCGATCAGCGGGTAAACCACCGTCGCCACCGCGATCGCGAAGACGCCGATCGGGAGCTCCATCAGGCGATTCGCGGCAAACAGCAGCGACGCCGCCGAGTCGTCGATCGAGAACGCGAAGAGGCGCGAAACGTAGACGTTGATCTGGTAGATCGCCGAGCCGAACAAGCCCGGCGCCATCAGCGCGACGATCTCGCGGACGCGCGGCGAAACCCGCAGGTCCATCCTCGGCCGCCAGCCGATGCGCACCAGCACGCCCGCCGGCACCGCCATCTGGAGAAAACCACCGACGAGGACGCCCGCGCACAGCCAATGCATGCGCCCCAACTCGGTCGACGCCAGTTTCCAGCCCGCCCCGCCGAGCGAGAGGATCATGGCCAGGTTCAGCCAGATCGGCGACAGCGCGGGCTCGGTGAAATGATCGAACACGTTGAGCGTGGCATTGAGTGCCGCCGCAATGCAGATCATCGCGAGATAGGGAAACAGCAGCGCGGTGAGGTCGGCCGCGAGATACCAGCGCGATTCGTGGCCCGGCAGCATGCGCGATTGGCTGAACGCGAGCATCGCCAGCACGACCATCACCCCGGTTACGACGACCAGCCAGCTGACGACTTTGTTGAGCAGGCCGAATGCGCCCGCCCGCCCTCGGTCCTTGAGTTCATCCTGGAGCGTGGGCACGAACGCCGCGGTCAACGAGCCCTCGCCCAGCAGCCGGCGGAAAAGATTCGGCAGGCTGAATGCCGTGACGAACGCGGAGTAATATTCGCCGGTGCCGAAAATCGCGAGGCTGAGCGTGTCGCGGACCAAGCCCAGAACCCGCGATCCCACCGTCAACAGGGAAACAATGCCGATGTGCTTGAGCTTTTTCGACACGCGAAATTTGTTCGACGAACGCGCCGCGTCGGGCTCGTTCAGGCGGCCCGCGGTCCTGTCGACGCCATCCAGCTCACGAAGGCTTCGGCGCCGTCAACCGCAGGGTCGAGCCGTCGATCGTGATCTCGGACATCTTCCGCCAGCCCTTCATCGGCTCGGACTGGTTGCTGGCCATTTCGTCGGCGATGCGCTTGGTCAAAAACTTGAACAGCAGCGGCATGCTGTGCACCGGACAGGAGCCGACGTACAAGGTGGTGGGAACGTAGACAAACACGGTGCCTTCCTTGACGATCGAACCCGTGCTCGTGACGAGGACGTTGGTATCGAGGCCCACCAGCGCGTACTTGATCCGGATCGGGGTCGCGATCTGGACGTTGCCCGCCTGGAAGCGGAAATTCGGCGCGCCCGGGGTGAAGAGATCGGTCGGCACCACTTCGACGCCCGGGGGTTTGTTCACGATCATCGCGGCGTTGAGTTCGTCCTCGGTGAATCCGACAGTCCCGCCCTGGAAGAGTGCTTTCTGTTTCACCGCGAGCCGGCGCGCCTTGTTCGCGTCGTGCGAACCCTCGATATAGTAAATCATGTCCTTGGCGGGCTCCTTCGGGATTTCCTTCACCATGGTGACCGGCTTGAAGACGAGGTAGGTGACCGCCAGCACCAACCCGAGGATCACGCTGAGGAGGGCGCCGAGGATCGCTTCCGTCCAACTGGGTCCATAGAGGCCGCGATTGATTTTTTTGCTCATGGTGGGGAAATTATTTGCTGGCCGGGGCCGGGGCCGGGGTCGACGGGGTTTTGGCGGGCGCGGGTTTGTCGGGATTCGCCGTCTGGCTCTCCTTCGGCTTGTTCTTGTAGTCGGTAATATAGAACCCGGAGCCCTTGAAAATCAGGCCCGCGCCACCGCCGATGAGGCGCTTCACGCCCTTTTTCTTGCACTTGGGGCACTGCTTGAGCGGTTCATCGCGCATCGATTGGAACTGCTCGAAAGTGTAACCGCATTTGGGACAGGCGTACTCGTAGGTCGGCATCGGAAAACGTTTCGGTTTATGGGACACGCGGGCCGGGCTTGGCGAGCGCTAAGCTCGGGCGACAGACGGACGGACCGGCGGAATTTCCCCGATTGAAGTTTCACTGGAGGTTGGAGCTTGGAACTTTCATTCTCCCTTCTCCATGGATTTCCCCACTGAGATGAAACGCCAGGTCGCGCGCGTGGAAACCGGGTTGAACCAATACCTGCCCCCGGCGTCCACTCGTCCTTCGCGTCTGCACGAGGCCATGCGTTACAGCCTCGAGGCCGGCGGAAAACGCCTGCGTCCCGTCCTCGTCCTCGCGACTGCGGATCTATTTCCGGCGAGCTCCACTCGTTCGCACGCCGACGCCCTGCCCGCCGCGGTGGCGGTGGAATGCCTGCACACCTATTCGCTCATTCACGACGACCTGCCGTGCATGGACAACGACGACCTTCGCCGGGGCCGGCCCACGGCGCACCGCCAATTCGACGAAGCCACGGCGTTGCTCGCCGGCGACGCGCTGCTGACCCACGCCTTCGGGTTGCTCGCCGAGAGTTACGCCGCGACGCCGGCCCTCGCCCACGCGCTCATCCGGGAACTGGCCGAGGCGGCGGGAAGCCGTCGCCTCATCGGCGGACAAATGGAAGACCTCCTGGCTGAAAAGAAACCAGGCGCCACGGCGGCGGAACTGGAATTCATCCACCTGAACAAAACCGCCGCGATGATCGAGGCTTCTCTGGTGATGGGCGGGCTCGTCGGCGGAGCCGACGACGCGACGACGGAGAAACTCCGCCGCCTCGGCCGCGAGCTGGGGCTGGCTTTCCAGATCATCGACGACGTCCTCGATGCCACCGCCGACAGCGCGACTCTCGGCAAGACCGCCGGCAAGGACGCGAAGGCCGGCAAGGCCACGTTCGTCGGCGTGCACGGCCTCGACGTCTCGCGGCGTCTCGCGCAGCAGCATTCCGATCAGGCCCGCGCCACGGTCCAAGGCCTGGGTGGCGACACCGCTTTCCTCGTCGCGTTGATCGATTCGATGGCGAGCCGCTCCAAATAAACGAGCGGCGACGGAGTCGCAAGGTGGAGCGACTTCTCCGCAAGGCGCTGTTTGGCTCCGCCGGTGTTTAAATACGGACAGAGCCGAAAGCGCGTCAGGAACAACGCGCTCAACCTCGCGTTCATTCGCGGTTAAAAAATCCGGTGCTTCGTGGTTACCTAGGGCCATTTGGCCCTCTTGTCGGTGAGTAATCCCACCCGAGAGTCATGGTTGAAATTCCGGGCGAGCTCTTCGAAGGTACGGTCATCCGCTGTGACCTCTCGATCCAAAGAACATCCCATCCGCGAACTGCTCCTGCACGGAAAACATCCTTTTCCCAAGGACATGGAAGCGATGCTGCTGCGGCTGAACCTGAAGCCGAATGCAATCACGGCGGAAATCGCGATGGACGCCTACGACTGGGAACGCGGCGAACAGCTCGAGCGCGGCCGCAAGAAACTGACCGCGTTGTGCGCGTCACACGGGCTGTAGAAGCCGGCCTATTTTGCCGCGCTCGCGGCGTTGACGAGCTCGACAAAACTTCTCGCCTCCAGCGAAGCGCCGCCGATCAGTCCGCCGTCGATGTCTTTCTGCGCGAGCAGCTCAGGGGCGTTGGCCGGTTTCATCGAGCCGCCGTATAAAATCCTCACGCGCTGCGCGACGGGTTCGGTGAACAGCTTCGTCAACAGCCCGCGGATAAACGCATGCACTTCCTGCGCCTGGTCCGTCGTCGCCACCTTGCCGGTGCCGATGGCCCAGACGGGTTCGTAAGCGATCACGAGGTTGGCCATCTGCTCCTTGCTGACGCCCTGCAGCCCCGCCTCGAGCTGGGTCTGCACGACCTTTAGCGTCGCGCCTGCTTCACGCTCTGCGAGCGATTCGACGACGCAGAGGATCGGGCGCAGCTGGTTCTTCAGCGCGGCCAGCACCTTGAGGTTGATGAAGGCATCGGTCTCGGCGAAGAGGCTGCGGCGTTCGCTGTGCCCGACGATGACATGGGTCGCGAACAGCGCGCGGAGCATCGGCGCGGAAATTTCCCCGGTGAAGGCGCCGCTCGATTCCGGGTGCAGGTTTTGCGCCCCGAGCTTGACGGTGGAGCCGTCGATCGCACGCGCGACCGATTCCAGGGCCGTGAAGGGCGGGCAGACCACGACGTCGACATCGGTAATTTTCCCGATCGTGCCGACCAGTTCGGTCACCAGCGCGGCGCCATCGGCCGCGGTCTTGTTCATCTTCCAGTTGCCAGCGATGAGTTTCCTGCGGTGGGTCATGGGTGAAAGTAGCTGGAAGTGGGCAGGAGGTAGCGAGGAGAAAGAAGCGAAACGTGCGCCACACTTCGTGTGGCTCGTTCGTTCGTCTGAAATGCGCCGCTCCGTCCCGGCGGAGCCGACGGTTGCACGCGTTGTCCCCCATGCGCTGAGCGAGTCAGGCCGTGTCTAAACACAGACGGAGCCAAACAACTCGCCGGGGAGAACGCGTTCCCCCTACGTTTCCAAAAACGCCACGCCGGGGAGCACCTTGCCCTCGAGGAACTCCAGGCTCGCGCCGCCGCCGGTGGAGCAGTGCGTCACCTTGTCGGCCACATGGAATTTCTTCGCCGCGGTCGCGGTGTCGCCACCGCCGACGACCGTCGTTGCGCCCTTCGCGGTGGCTTCGGCAACGGCCTCCGCCATCGCCTTCGTGGCGGCGGCGAATTTTTCAAATTCAAACACGCCCGCGGGGCCGTTCCAGATGATCGTCCGGGCCCGCAGGATCGCGGCGCGATAAAGCTCGATCGACTTCGGGCCGGCATCGAGGCCCATCCAGCCGTCCGGGATGCCCGTCGCGTCGGTCGCCGGCTGGGTGTTCGCGTTGGCGTCGAATTTATCGGCGCACACATAGTCGACGGGGAAAATCAATTTCACGCCGCGCGCCTTCGCCTCGTCCGACAGCTGCCGGACAATCTTGGCCCCTTCCGGGTCGAAGAGGCTGTCGCCGATCGCCATGCCATCGATCACCTTCTTGAAAGTGTACGCCATGCCGCCGCCGATGATGATCTCATTGGCCTTGCCCAGGAGATTTTTGATCAGCGGGATTTTGTCCGCGATCTTCGCGCCGCCCAGGATGGCAAGCAGCGGGCGCTGCGGATGATCGAGCACGGCAGCGAAGGCCTTGAGCTCGGCCTCCATCAGCAGGCCGGCGGCTTTCTGCGGGAGATTGATCCCGACGACCGACGAATGCGCGCGGTGCGCCGTGCCGAAGGCGTCGTTCACATAGACTTCGCCCAGCTTCGCGAGGCCGCTGCGAAACGCTTCGACCGCTTGCGGGTCGGCCTTCTGCGAGGTGCCATCCTCGAGCTTGATCTTCCCTTCCTCCTCGAGATGAAAGCGCAGGTTCTCGAGCAGCAGGACCTCGCCGGGCTTCAGGGCCGACGCCGCCTTCTCCGCCACGTCACCGACGCAATCGCCGGCAAACGCGACCGGGCGGCCGAGCACCTTGGAAAGTTCGGCGGCGATCGGCTTGAGCGAATATTTGGCCACGACCCTGCCGTCGGGACGCCCGAGATGGCTCATCAAAACCACGGCCGCACCCTGGTCCAACGCATGCCTGATCGTCGGCAGCGCCGCGACGATGCGCTGGTTGTTCGTGATGGCGCCGGTCACCTTGTCCTGCGGCACATTGAAATCCACGCGCATCAGCACGCGCTTGGATTTCAGGTCGAGGTCACGGATGGATTTGAACTTGGGCATGGGAAATAAGAGGTCGGGCGGAACCGCTGGGCCCGCCGACAATGCCAGACACGGACAGGCCAACGGCGGGCCCAGCGGTCCCGCCCGACCCCAAGGGTCAGAGACCCGCGGCGATTTTCTTCGTCAGCTCGGCGACCCGATTGGAATAACCCCACTCGTTGTCGTACCAGCTCACCAACTTGAAGAAACGGCTGTTCAATTCGATGGAAGAACCCGCGTCGTAGATCGAGGACAGCTTGTCGTGGATGAAATCCGACGACACGACTTCATCCGTCGTGTAACCGAGGATGCCCTTCAGGTAAGTTTCCGAGGCGGCCTTCAACTTCTCGTTAATTTCCTTGAGGGAGGTTTCCTTCACGGTGCGGACCGTGAGGTCGACGACCGACACGGTCGGCGTCGGCACGCGGAACGACATGCCGGTGAGCTTGCCCTTCACTTCGGGGCAAACCAACCCGACGGCCTTGGCCGCGCCCGTGGTGGCGGGGATGATGTTGATCGCGGCGGAGCGGCCGCCCTTCCAATCCTTCTTTGACGGGCCGTCCACCGTCTTTTGCGTGGCGGTGTACGAATGCACCGTCGTCATCAGGCCTTCCTCGATGCCGAAGCCTTCCTTGAGCAGCACGTGCACGAGCGGCGCGAGGCAGTTCGTGGTGCAGGACGCGTTCGAAATGATGTGGTGCTTCGTGGTGTCGTACTTCGAGTCATTCACGCCGAGCACCAGCGTGATGTCCTCGCCCTTGCCCGGCGCGGAAATGATCACCTTCTTGGCGCCGGCCGTGATGTGCCCCTTTGCCTTTTCGGCCTCGGTGAACAATCCGGTCGATTCGATCACGACCTGCACGCCGAGCGCGGCCCACGGCAATTCCGCCGGGGTCTTGGCGCTCACGACCTTGATCTCGTACCCGTTCACCACGAGCACGTCGTCCTCAGCCTTGTCCGCGGAGGATTTCTTGGACGAAACGGTGCCGGCGAAACGGCCTTGGGAGGAGTCGTATTTGACGAGGTAGGCCAGGTTGTCCGCCGGGACGATGTCGCCGACCGCCACGACATCCAGGGTCGTGCCGAGGAGACCCTGTTCAACCAGGGCCCGGAATACGAGGCGGCCGATGCGGCCGAAACCATTGATAGCGACTTTGACTGCCATGTGAGGATGCGTGGTTAGCGGTTGTTGGTGGAAGGAAAAATCAACTAAGGGCGCACCCGCTTTTCTTGCAAGGGACTTTTCGTTTTATGCCTCGCTCGACCACAATCCGCAGCCGAGCGCCGGCACAAACAGCTCCGGTTCGACCGGAAGCGTCGCCCCTGGCGCACCCGCCGGGAAAAATCGTTCCTGGTCCGCGAGCTGGTGCCACGTGTCCGTCGTCACGCGCTCCGGCAGCGTCACGGTCACATCCGCGCCCGTGGGATTGACCGTGAACAGCAGGCGCACCGGCCCCTGCTCGCGATCCGCATTATAAACCGCGGCGAACGCCGTCGAATCCTTCGCGGGGAAAAATTCGAAGAACCCCTCGCCCGGCCGCGAGCGCTGACGCAGCAAACGCCCACGTTCGCTTTTTCGAAACGCGATCCAGCCCGCAAAATACGCGTGCGTGCCGAGGTAGCGGTACAGCCGGCGATAATCGAGGGCGTTCAAATCGCCGCGCTGGTAGGTGTTGTTGACGCCGTGCTTCGAGCGCAGGAAATCCTGGCCCGCCGCCAGCATCGGGATCCCGAGCGACATGAAGAGCAGCGCCGCCATCAGGTGCGTCCGGCAGCGGTCGTTTCCCGTCGGCACAAAACCGTCGAAGCCCGGATTCTCCGTGATCATGTCCAGCCATGCGCGATCGTCGTGGGACTCGGTGTAATTCACCGTCTGCGCCGGCCACTTCGCGAAAAACCACGGCGAGCCTTTCAGGAAATACTCCATGCGGTCCGCGCCGCCGGTGCCGCGCACGAAATCGCGGACAAAATCGCGATAGCCGTCGTTCCACGACGACCAGCCCGTGTCGCGGAGCTGCCCGGCGATGTGCCCGCGAAAACTCCACGGTTCCGCGATCAGGATCACGTCGGGCTTCACGCGCTTCAGCGCCGCCTCGATCTCCCGCAGCACGGGCACGCCGATCAACTCCGCCAGGTCGAAACGAAACCCATCGACGCCGTAGGCCTCGATCAAGTGGAGGCAGCTGTCGATGATCAGCCGTTTCGCCATGGCCGACCGCGCGCGGATGTCATTGCCGCAGCCGCTCCAGTTCGCGAGTTCGCCGTTCGCGTCCTGCTCAAAGTAATAAAGCCGGTCGACGAACAGCAGGTGCGCCGGTTCGCCGACGTGGTTGAACACCACGTCGAGCACCACCGCCATGCCGCGGCGGTGAAAGGCCCGCACCAGTTCCTGCAGTTCGCGCACCCCCGACGCCTCCGCCGGCGCGAGCGCGAAACTGCTCTCCGGCGCGAAATAATTATTCGTCATGTAACCCCAGTGGTATTCCTCGCTGGCGCGGTTATCGAATTCCTGCACCGGCTGGAGCTCCACGCAGTTCACGCCGAGATAATGCAGGTAAAATTCCGGGCTATCGACCCACTTCCGGAGCCCGGTGAACCCGCGCTTCTCCGCCGCCGTGAGCTTCAGCGGCGCGTTCGCCGCGAGATCCCGCACATGCGCTTCGGCGATGATCAAGTCGTGCCACGCCGGGGTGCGGAATCCCCGGTCGCCCTCGCCCACCCAGGCGCGATCCAGGATTATTCCCGGCCCGTCGCGTCCCACCGCGGCCAGCGCGTAAGGATCGAGCACCGGCATCGCGGGATCGAATTTTCCCGAGCCCTCGCGAACGCCGTCGACCGTGTACCAGTAAAACCAGCCGTGGAGCTTTTGGTTCAGCGTGATCTCCCACACGCCGGCCGCGCCCTCCCCGCCGGCGCGCCGCGCCAGTTCGAACGTCTGCGCCTCCGCGAGCGGCCCGACTTTCTGGTTCAGGCGGAGCGTCACCGACTTCGCCCGCGGCGCGAACAGGCGAAACACCGTCGCGTCCGCATAAACGAGCGCGCCGAGCGGCAGGTCGGTCTTGAGGTTGTAGAAAAAACGTCCCGGCACCAGCGGCACCGGCTCCTGCCGGTCGCTCGCCACCGACCACGTGACCGCGCGCTCCTCCGCCAGGTCGAGCGGGGCCCCGAGGGTGAACTGCCAGAGGTGCCAGCCCGTGCGATGGGGATCGAGGCAGCGGTTGAGGTTGCCCGTGTCGTCGCGCACGACATTGGGCGCGTCGTCCGGCGGCACGAGCCACTGGTGTTCACCCGTCACGAATTTAAAACGCAGCCCGCCCTCCGCGAGAAACCGCGTCGCGTCGCCCGTCCACATCAGCACGCGTTCGCCGTCCAGCTCGACCGGGTGCAGCTGCCATTCCGGCTGGCCGATCGCCGCCTGCCATCCGTTGAAATCGCCCGCGAGGAAAACGGTGTCGCGCGCCGGGTCCATCCCGTGCAGCCCCGAAATCGGCAGCACGAACGAAATTTCTCCGCGCGGGTTGAGAAAATATCCGTGCGTCCGCCCCGCGATCAAACCGGGCGCGGGTGCGAGTCCGCCCGGCGCCGCGCATTGCTCGCCCAGCGTGAAGCGAGGGAATGTCCGATCGGTCCAGTCCCGGTCGAGTTCGACCACCCCGCTCGAGAGCGATTCGAGCCAGGCGCGGACGATGCGGTGCGGGTTTATTGGCATGCGGAAATGCAGCATCCTCCACGCCACTGGCCGGACAAGCTGGAAAGCGTGGTGTGCGTCGATGGTGCGGGCGGCCGGAATCAAAAGCGCGTTCGGGACAACACGCTCCACCGGCTCTGCCGAGCCGCACCGCGCGCCACGCGCGGCGGACGGCACAGCGTGTCACCCTCGCCGATTACGGCGCGTGCTCGAACGCCGCGAACACCGGCTTGCCGTCGAAGTAGGGCTGCTGCGGCAGCCCGAGCAGCCAGCACGCTGTCGCGCAGGTGTCCTCGGTGCGCACCTCCAGGTCCGCCATCTGCGTGAGGTCGAAAAACTTTCTCACGCCCGGCCCCACCACGATCCATGGGATGTGACGGCTGCGCGGATCGTCCGCGCCATGCGTGAGGCCCGCGCCGCCGTGGTCCGAGGTCAGCAGGATGAACGTCGAGGCCCGAATTCCCGCGTGGTCCAGTGCCGCGAAGACCTGCGCAATCTGGCCATCTGTCTTCTCGATCATGGCCAGCTGTTCGTGCGATCCCCAGCCCTTCGCGTGGCCGGTGGCGTCGACGTCGGGGAAATGGATGAAGGTCAGCCCGGGTTTGAATTCCTCGATGATCTTCGCGGCGTTGACGGCCACATCGTCATTGGTGCTGTTGCCGGTGGCCGGGAGGTGCACGTGGGTGATGGTCCCCGGTTTGTTCAAAATCGAAAACTTCGATTTCCCCGTGATCATCGCGGTGTCGTAGCCCGCCTTCGTCGCCATTTCCATCACCGTGGGCACGTTCGGGTAAACCGGTTCGCTGAACGGCAGGTCGCGGTTCCACTCGACGCCGTGTTTGCGGGGAATCACGCCGGTGACCATGCTCGTGTGCGACGGCAGCGTGATCGAGACCGCGGTCGTCTTCGCCCAGAACGTGTAGGTGCCCTCCTTGATCATGGCGCGGACCGTCGGCATGTCCGCCAGCAGCAAGCGATCGGGCCGGAGGCCGTCGACGCTGATGATGACCACGTGCTCGATCGCCGGCAGTGGCCGCACGGGCTTTGCGACCTGGACGGCGAACTGGGAGTGAGCCGCAGTCACTGCTCCGAAAAGAAGTGCGAGCGTCAGCAGTTTCTTCATCGCGCGAACCTGCGCCGACGCCAGCGCGACATCAAGCGCGAGGTGCGAGCGTCGCCGCAACGATTCAATCTACCCAACCCGGGGTAGCCGCCAGCGTGGGCGTGAACGTGATCAAGGAAAACCCACGCACGCAGTTGGACCGCCCTTTCAGGGCTCTGCGTTTCTTCCATGAAAACCCAGGGCGTTGCCCTGGGCTCTGGCTGGATTGCCCCGTTGGGGCGCCGATCCGGTGGGCCGAGGTTCGGTGCCATCCGGGGGGCGACGATTTCCCGAGTCGAGGTTCTGCGCAACGCGCGGACGTTTCGAGAATTCTCCGTTGGCGAAGACAAAGCCACCGGGAATTCTCCACCCTGGCGGCCCGCTAGCCGGTGCCCGGTTCTGCGCCCCAACGGGGCATGCTAGCCAGAGCCCAGGGCAACGCCCTGGGTTTTCGTCGGAGAAAATCGTAGCCCTGAAAGGGCGTTCCAATGGTGGGCGCGGGTTTTCGTGATTCTCACTGGGCCGCCCCTTCAGGGCTGGAAATTTATCGAATCAAAACCCAGGGCGTTGCCCTGGGCTCTGGCTGGA
>JAQGOP010000060.1 GCA_028293545.1 Verrucomicrobiota bacterium
TTCGTCGCGGGCGCCATTTTCTCCGGCTTCGGCATGGTGCTCACGCTCATGCTGCCATTACGGGCGATTTACGGTCTCGAGGATCTGATCACGCAGTATCACATCGACTGCATGTGCAAGATCACCCTGGCGACCGGTACCATCGTCGGGTACGCCTACGGAATGGAGTTCTTCATCGCGTGGTACAGCGCGAATCCGTATGAAGGCTTCGCGTTCGTGAACCGCGCCTTCGGTCACTACGCCTGGGCTTATTGGATCATGATTTCGTGCAACGTGATCACGCCGCAGTTCTTCTGGTCGCGACGGGTGCGCGAAAACACCACGTTGGTCTGGGTGCTGTCGATCTTCGTGAACGTCGGCATGTGGTTCGAGCGCTTCGTGATCATCGTCACCTCGCTGGCCCGCGACTTCCTGCCGTCGAGTTGGGGTTATTATACTCCGAGCATCGTGGAAATCTTCACCTTCTTCGGCACCTTCGGCGTGTTTTCGACGCTGTTTCTGCTCTTCATCCGCTTCCTTCCCGTCATGCCCATGGCGGAATTGAAGGCGGTCACGCCCCAGGCTGACCCGCACGGCCACGGCGGCACCGCCGGTCACGGTGCGCCGGAAGTGCAACAAGCCCACTGAGGACGAACATGGCTGCACCACTTTATGGCCTGATTGCCACCTTCGACAACGTCCCGGATATTTATCACGCCGCGGAAAAAGTCCGTGATGCCGGTTACCGGCATTGGGACTGCATCACCCCGTTGCCCGTGCACGGCCTCGACAAGGCGATGGGCCTCAAGCGCTCCATCGTACCGCGGATTTCGCTGGCGGGCGGCATCACCGGTTTCTGCACCGGCATGACGATGATCGGGTGGACGGGCGCGGTGGACTACAAATTGATCGTGGGCGGCAAGCCGCTCTTCAGCCCGATGTTCGCGTTTCCCGTTTCCTACGAGCTCACGATTCTCTTCACCGCTTTCGCGACGATCATCGGCATGTTCATCGTGAACGGCCTGCCGATGCACTACCACCCGGTCTTGAAATACGACCAGATCAAGCGCGGCATGGACGACACCTTCTTCATCGTGATCGAGGCGCGCGATCCGCGTTTCAATCTCGCCAACACGAAAGCGCTCCTCGCCCAAGCCGGCGGCAAGGACATCCAGGAGCTGGAAGCCTGAGCCATGCGCAACGTCTACCTTGTCACAACGTTCCTCGTGGTGCTCACGATTTCCCTCTTCGGGTTTCGGGGGACGAAATTCACGCATCCGCCCATGGATGTCTTCCCCGAGTGGGCTTTCCCCGGCATGAAGCGCCAGCCGAAGCCCCGCCCGCAGGGTGAGAGCCGGTTCTTCGCGGATGGCCGCGCGGATCGTCCGCTGCCCGCCGGCGTGGTTTCCCGCGATGAACTTCGCAACGACGACGCCAAGTTCGCCGGCAAGGATGCCGCTGGCGCCTGGGTCCGCGGATTTCCCGCGGGCATCGACGTCGACACGCGGATGATCACCCGCGGCAAGCAGCGTTACACCATTTATTGCTCCCCCTGCCACGGCGCGGTGGGCGATGGCAATGGCATCACCAAGCAGTATGGCATGGGAGCCACGCCGACTTACCACGACCCGCGCCTGCGCGACATGGCCGAGGGCGAAATTTTCAACACGATCACCCACGGCAAGGGCAACATGCTCTCGTACGCGGATAAAATTCTCCCCGCCGATCGCTGGGCGGTCATCCTTTACGTTCGCGCCCTCCAACGCGCGCAGACGGGCACCTCGGCCGATGTCCCGGTCGACCACAAATCGGAGCTTGGCATCCAATGAGCACCCACGCTGCAACCGCTCCCTCCGCGCTGGCGCCCGACGCCGCATCCGCTTCGACGGCGAATAAATCCCTAGTCGTCGGCATCGCTGGCCTCGCGGTGACCGCCATCGGCATCGCGCTTTCGCCCGACAAGCATGGCCCGGTCATGTCTTACCTCGTGGGCGTCACGTACTGGACCGCGATCGCGATCGGCATGCTCATGCTGGTGCTGATCCATCACATCGTCGACGCCTCGTGGTCGGTGGTGATCCGCCGCCAATGGGAACACTGCCTCGCGGCCTTCAAGTGGCTCTTCGTCCTTTTCATCCCGCTGCTCGTCCTCGCCTGGATGAAGCCCGGTTTCGTGTGGCCGTGGATGGACCTCGGGCAGCACATTCACGGCGGCGGCACCGTCGGCGCGGACATTCTTTACCAGAAAAAATCCGGCTTCCTGAACCTCGGGATGTTCACCGCCATGACGATCGTGTTCTTCGCGATCTGGGTCTGGGTTTCCTGGTTGGTGCGCACGGCGTCGTTCACGCAGGATGTGGACGGCAGTGCGACCTGGACCTTCAAGAATCGCCGCAACGCCGCGATCGGGCTCCCGCTGGGCGCGCTCACCCTGACCTTCGCTGCGATCTACTGGATCAAGAGCTTGGAGTACCACTGGTTTTCCACGATGTACGGCGTCTGGTTCTTCGCGAACTGCATCCGCGGCGCACTCTGCAGCAGCGTCATCATCATGGTGTGGCTCTACGCGCGCGGCGACTACAAGGGCATCCTCAACAAGAATCACTTCCACAGCATCGGTCAGCTGATGCTGGCCTTCACGGTGTTCTGGGCGTACGTGACGTTTTCGCAGTATTTCCTGATCTGGAACGCCAACGTTCCCGAGGAAACGTTCTGGTACAACCTGCGCGAATTGAACCACGACGGTTCGACGAACCAATGGTGGTACGTGGGCCTCGTGATCCTGTTCGGCCATTTCTTCGTCCCGTTTTTTGCGCTGCTTTCGTATCGCTTCAAAATCACGCACCACATCATCCGCCGGATCGCGTTCTGGGTGCTGACGGTGATCCTGATCGACCTCTGCTACAACATCCTCCCGGCATTGAAGGATGAGCACGGTGACTCGCTCCCGTTCCTTTCCATCAATCTCCTTTGGGTTGTCACCTCCGTGATCGGTATCGGCGGCGTCTGCATCTGGGCTTACCTCCGCAGCCTCCCCACGACCAAGTTGATCCCGATCAAGGACCCGCGCATCGGCGAATGCCTCACGCACCATGAGTGATTCCTCCTCCAAATCCGCTCCGCTGGTGACGATCCTGACCGTGATGGTTGGTTTCGCGCTCTTTCTCGCGGTGATTTATTATTTTTACCTGCCGCGCCAATCGGGCCCGTACGTCGATGACGGCATTCACACCGCCGCCGTCCGGAAGGAAAACCTGGCAAAACTGCACGACCAGCAATCGAAACAGGCGACGAGCTATGGCTGGGTCGACAAGAAAACCGGCGTGATCCAGCTCCCGATCGATCGAGCGATGGAACTCACCGTCCAGAAGTACGCGACGAAGCCCTAACTGCGACCGACAACCTATTTTGAGATGATCAACGCTCCCTCTGCCGCTACGACGGCTGAAGTCACTGAAATCGACGCCTCGGCGCGGTTTCCACTGCTTCTGCTTGTCGGATCCGCGCTTGTCTGGCTCGTCCTCAGCGGCGCGCTTGCGCTCGTGAACCTCGTGCAGCTGCACACCCCTTCCTTTGCCGCGGTGTGCTCCGTGATGACGTATGGGCGCGTGGCTGCGATGCAGGAGTCGGCGTTCATCTATGGCTGGGCGGCCAACGCCGGGCTGGCCGTCGCACTCTGGGTGCTCGCGCGCCTGGGTGGCTCTTCGCTGCGCTCGCTCAACTGGGTGCTGTTTGGGACGGCATTCTGGAACCTCGCGCTGCTTGGTGGCGTGGTGGGGATCGCGTGCGGCGATGCGCTGGCGCACGGCTGGCTGCATCTGCCGCGTTATGTTCTTCCGCTCATGCTGGTCGCCTACGGTGCCATCGGGGTGGCGGGTGTGCTCGCCTGGACCGGCCGTCGGCATGAAATGACCTTCGCGGCGCAATGGTACGCGGTCGCGGCGCTCTTTCTCTTTCCCTGGTTGTTCTCTGCGGCCCAAGTCATCCTGGTCTTCGTGCCCGAGCGCGGCGTGCTCCAGGCGGTGATCGCCGGATGGTATGTGCAGGGCGCGTGGACGCTCTGGCTCGCGCCGCTCGCCTTGGCGGCGGCCTATTACGTGGTGCCAAAGGTCGGCGGCCGGACGATTGCTTCGTATGATTTTGCCAGCCTCGGTTTCTGGACGCTACTCTTTGTCGGGGCTTGGACCGGTGGACGTCATTTTATCGGCGGACCCGTTCCCGCATGGGTGGTGACGGTTGCCGGTGTCTCCTGCGCGCTGCTCCTTTTCCACTATATGATCGTGGGGCTGAACCTCCGCGGCGCATTTTCCGGTGGCGGCAGCGTGGTGCTCAAGTTCATCGGTTTCGGCGTCGTCGCCTACGTCCTCGGCGGATTCCTCGATGCGATCACGGCGTTCCGTGGGATCGCGGTGGTCACGCAATTCACGTTTTTCACCGAGGCCCAGCATCAGCTCGCCGTGACGGGGGCGTTTTCGATGATCATGTTTGGCGCGATTTATTTCATGGTCCCGCGTCTTACGGGCCAGGCTTGGCCGTCGTCCGGCTTGGTTCGCGCGCACTATTTTACTTCGCTCCTTGGCACCATCGGCTTGGTGGTCTCTCTGGCGATCGCCGGTTGGATCCAGGGCCACGACCTCAACCAGGCCTCGGTTTCATTCGAGGCGATCGCGGCCCACGTGAAAGTCTGGCTGCTCCTGGCCACGGCGGCCCAGGCGTTGCTGCTCCTCGGTAATCTTCTCCTGCTGGCGCACCTGTTGCGCGCGGTCGTTTCGAACCTCGCGTCTTCCACGCCGGCGAATTTCCGCCCGGGTTCGACGATGGAGGCGTCTGCGTCATGAAAAACGGATTCATTTTTTTCCTCGGCCTGTTCCTCGCCCTTCTTTTGGCGTGGGCTGGAATCGTCCTCGGCGCCCACGCGCAGCTCAGCCACCTGGCGCCGTACTTCGACGAGAACGAGGGCAAGGCCTTCCCGGAGCGCATGGCGGGCATCGCGGTGCAGGGCCAGCTGGTTTACCAGGACCTCGGGTGTGCCGCTTGCCATACGCAGCAGGTGCGGCGGCCTGACTTCGGCGGGGATAAGGCGCGCGGCTGGGGCGATCGGCAAAGCGTCGCACGGGATTACATCAGCCAGCCGTATGTCCAGCTCGGCGAAAGTCGGATCGGTCCCGATCTTGCCAACTTCGGCGCCCGTCCTCGTGCGGTCGATCCCGATCGCCTGACCAAGTATCTTTTCGAACAGCACGGCGGCATGCCGGCTTATCCGTTCCTCTTTGAGACCCGCCGCATCGTGGGTGAGCGCTCGGACCAGGCCCTCAACGTGCCTACGGCTGCCGGTTACGAAGTGGTCCCGACGCATCGCGCGGTCGCGCTTGTCGCCTACCTCCAAAGCTTGAACAACGTGTACGAATATCCCGAGGCCAAGCCTGTCGCGCCGGCGGCTGAGAAGAAGGAAGGGGAGCACAAATGAGCGACCAGAACCCGATCGATCCGCGGCTGGAGCAGGCTGGCGCCTCTGACGAGAGCCTGCTGGCCGCGCATGAAAAACTCCTCGGCAAGAAGCCCGAGGACGGCGCGCATTACAAAATGCTCCCGCTCGTGCTGCTGTTCGTGTTCAGCGGGCTCATTTTCTACGCGGGCACGTACCTGAACCACTTCGCGGGCCACTACGACGCCACCATCTTCAACGAAAACGCGCATCCTTCGACCGGTGCCGCTCCCGGCGCCAAGATCGATCCGATGGTGCTCGGAAAAAAGAATTACGACCAGGTGTGCACGACCTGCCACCAGGCCACGGGCCTGGGCGTCGCGGGGAATTATCCTCCGCTCGCCGGCTCCGAGTGGGTCAATGGCTCGGAAGAGCGCGTGATCCGCATTGTGCTCTACGGGCTCAAGGGCCGGGTCACCGTCAAGGGCACCGAATTCAACGCCGCCGCGATGCCCGCCTTCGGCAAGGTGGCTGGCTCCGGTTATAACTGGACCGACGAGCGCATTGCCGCCGTGCTGACCTACGTCCGCGCTTCCTTTGGAAATACCTCTCCCGCGATTTCTGCGGACAAAGTCGCTGAGATCCACGGCAAGGAAGGCGACCGCAAGGAATGGTCGCAGGAAGAGCTCTTGAAGATTCCGTAAAGTAGCAGGCGGCCCGCCTGCTTCTGGAAAAGTTGAAAAGAGGGCCACGTTAAAAGTCCAAGGACCAGCCGCCCATGGGCGGCAGCCGCGTCGCGTTTCTTTCAATCTTCAGCTCTCACCTTTCACCCCCGGCAAACAGCCGGGCTGCCTGACTACTCGCCCAGCTTCTTGCCGGTCGCCAAGTATGCCTGCACGTAGTCGCGCACGGCGTCGGCGAGGGGAGTCATCGGACGGTCAAAGCCCGTCGCGCGCAGCTTCGCGATCTCGGCCTGCGTGAAATACTGGTACTTGCCGCGCAGCCCTTCCGGCATGTCGATGAATTCGATCTTCGGTTCGCGGGCGAGGGCGGTGAAAATCGCGCGAGTCAGCGTCAGCCAGGTGTTCGCCTCCCCAGACCCGAGATTATAGAGCCCGCCGCCGCTGGTGGCCTTGTCGGCGAAGTGGAGGGTCATCTCGACGGCATCCTTTACGTAAAGAAAATCCCGCATCTGCTCGCCGTCCTTGAACTCCGGCTTGTGACTCCTGAACAGCTGCACGCTGCCCGTCGTGAGAATCTGCTGGTAGGCCTTGTTCACCAGCGAGCGCATGTCGCCCTTGTGGTCCTCGTTCGGGCCGAAGACGTTGAAATACTTCACCCCCACGATCTGCTTCAGCCAGCCCATGCGTTGCGCGTGCAGGTCGAAAAGGTGCTTCGAATAGCCGTACATGTTCAGCGGACGCAGGCGGTCGATCTTCGCGTCGCGGTCATCCATGCCCTGCGCGCCGTCGCCGTAGGTCGCGGCCGATGACGCGTAGATGAAGCGCGCGTCCTGCTCGAGGGCCCACACCGCCAGTTCCTTGGTGACGTTGTAATTATTGTCGACGAGGTAGCCGGCGTTTTTCTCCGTGGTCGCCGAACAGGCGCCGAGGTGGAAGACGCAGGAGAACCGGCCAAACGCCGCCGGGTTCGCCGCCAGCTGCGAGCGGAACGCGTGGGCTTCGACGTAGTCCGCGAATTTCAGCGGGACGAGGTTCTTCCACTTTTCATCCGAGCCGAGCAGGTCGACCACCACGATGTCGCTGTGCCCGCGTTGGTTCAGCGCCCACACCAGCGCGCTGCCGATGAACCCGGCGCCGCCAGTGACCAGGATGCGACCGGAGAGTTTGCTCATGCGTCCTTCGACATCTCCTCCGAGCGGGCCTTCGCGGCAAGCACGGTTTCACGCAGCGTCCCGCGGAAATCGCGGGCCTCCATCCGCATCAGCCCGGCGAGCGTCATGCCCTTGGGCGAAGTCACCTGGCGCCGCAATTCCTCGGGATCGGTCCCGCTCCGCGCCAGCAGCCGGCTCGCACCCAAGACCGTCTCGACTGCCAGCGCCTTGGCGATCTCGGGCGTAAGGCCGGCCGCGACACCGCCATCGCGGAGCGCCGCCGCAAATTCGAAAAGAAAAGCCGGCCCGCTCGCGCTGACCGCCGCCGCGGCGTCCATCGACGCCTCCTCGATCTCGATCGCCTGGCCGAGCGCGCTCAAAAGCATTTCCACGGTGGCGCGATCATTCGTGCTGAGCGGGTGCAGGCTGCACCAGGCGCTCATGCCTGCGCCGATGCGCGCCGGCGTGTTGGGCATGGCCCATACAATCGCGCGCGCGCGCGGAAAAGCCTGGGCGAGCCGGGCAAGGCGTTTTCCGGCGAGGACGGAGATGACCAGTTTTCCCGCCGTGAGTTCGGCGAGGTGCGGATCCGCGCCGGCCAGCTGCTGCGGCTTGAAGGCCACGACCAGGGTGTCGGCCGCGGTGGCAAGCTCGGCGAGCGACGGCGCCAGTATGATCCCGGTCCGGGCGCTCAACGCCGCCGCAGTGCGCCCGGTGCCACCGAGGCAGGTCAGGTCGGAGGTCGTGACTGCCCCCTTGGCGAGCAGGCCGTCCACCATCGCGGAGGCCATGTTGCCGGCCCCGAGGAAAGCAAACTTAGGCATCGCTGCTCTTGCGCGACTTCTGCTCGATCGGGTGGAGCAGGGTGGCAATCGTTCCGCCGCCGTCGCGATCGGTCAGCGTGACTTCACCATCGAGATTGCGGAGGGAATGGCGGGCAATCGTCAGCCCCATGCCCACGCCGACCGTGTTCTTGGAACTGATGAACGGCTCAAAAACGCGATCGCGGATCTCCGAATCGATCCCGTGGCCCTGATCCTCGATCCGCAACTGGAGAAAACGACGGTTGCCGGGCTTTTCGACGATCTCGGTGTGGATGGAAATCGGGCGCGGCCCGCCGAAATCGGTGCCGTACGATTCGTAGGCGTTGATCAGGACTTTCGAAACGACTTCCTCGAAGATCTCGTAATTGGTATCGAACGCGAAATCCCCGAGCGGATTGTCGATCGTGACCGGCGCGCTGAGGGCATTCTCGACGTGGAAGCGTTTGATGCTGCCCGCGAGCAGGTTCGGGAGGCTGCCCTTCGCCAGCGGCGGATTCGTCTTCACCAGCAGGAGGCTCAGCTGCTTGATGATGGAAACGATGCGGCCCACCGCGTCCTCCACGTGCTGCACGTTCTTCTTCACCTGCTCGGGATTGTCGTAGTAGGCCTTGATCAGGTCGAGATGGCCCATCACGACGCCGAGGAGGTTGTTCAGGTTGTGCGCGATGCCCTGGGTGACCGCGCCGATCGTCGACGCGCGCCGCGCGTCCACCAGGCGACGTTGCAGGTCGATCATCTCGCGATTGATCGCGACAAACCGCAGCTGGGTCTGCACGCGCGCGAGGGTTTCATCGAGGTCGATGGGCTTCGTGATGTAGTCGACGGCGCCGACATTCAGGCCCTCGATCTTGCCCTCCTTGGAGGTGCGCGCCGTCACGAAAATAACCGGGATCGACCGCGTGTCGTCCGACGACTGCAGGCGCTGGCAAACCTCGATGCCGTCCATGTCCGGCATCATCACATCGAGCAAAATCAGGTCGGGCTTTTCCTTCCGCACCGTTTCCAACGCTTCGATCCCGTTGTAGGCCGCAATGACGCGCATGTGCTCCCGCTCCAGCTTGCGTTTCAGCAACTGGACATTGATGGGCTGGTCATCGACGATCAGGATCGTGGGGGCGGCACTCATTGGCGGGCGATAAAAGGGACTGCATGGTCCCAGCGCAAGCTACTGCGGCGATCTGAGCTTAAACGCTTTCACCGTGTTTTTCATCAGCATCGCCACGGTCATCGGCCCGACCCCGCCCGGCACCGGCGTGATCTTCGCCGCGATCGCGGACACCGTCGGGAAATGCACGTCACCGGTGAGACGATAACCGGTCTTCCTGGTCGGATCCGGTACGCGGTTGATTCCCACATCGATCACCACGGCGCCGGGTTTCACCATGTCGGCGGTGACAAAGTCCGGGCGTCCAATCGCGGCAATCAATACATCCGCCTGGCGGGTGATGGACGGCAAATTCGTCGTGCCCGAGTGGCAGACTGTGACCGTGCCGTTGGCGCCGGCTCTTTTCTGCAGGGCGAGAAGTGCGACCGGCTTGCCGACCAGCAGGCTGCGGCCGAGCACGACGACGTGCTTGCCCTTCAAGTCCACGCCGCTGCGTGACAGCAGCTCCATGATCCCGGCGGGCGTGCACGACACGAAGCCCGTGTCGTCGTCCTGCGCGACCTTGCCGAGGTTCAGCGTGCCGAGGCCGTCAACGTCCTTGTCGGGCGACAGGCGGCGGAAAATCTTCAGCTCATCGATCTGCTTCGGCATCGGCGACTGCACGAGGATGCCGTCGACGCCGTCGTCGGCGTTGAGCGCGTCGATGATCGCTTCCAGTGCGGACTGGGAAATATCCGCCGGCGGCAAAATCATTTTCCCGGTGATGCCGATCTCCTCCGCCGTCTTCTCCTTCTTTCTCACGTAGGAAACCGACGCCGGATCCTCGCCCACGCGCACCAGGGCGAGGCACGGCTTCCTGCCGGGGAACGTGGCCACTTCCGCTTTCAGATCCGCGACCACGTCCGCGGCGATCTTGTTTCCGTCAATGAGTTCCATGGGGAAAAATAAAGGCCGGCAATCGCGTGATTGCCGGCCGGCGGAAAGCTTATTTGAGCTGCAGGCTGTCGACCTCGATCACGATGTCCTTGCCGCCCGGCACCGATTTAGCCGCGCCGTAAACGACGACGGTGTGGCCCACGTATTTCTCAATCTGATCGGTGAGCAGCAGCTTGCTGATGTCGACGTACGCATAGCGCGAACCCGCATCATCGTTCAGCGCCCAATCATACGGACGGCGCGGTTTGAACGCACTGCGGGTCGAAACGAATTTTCCCTGGAAAAGGCGCGGCAGCGTGCTCGCTCCGCCGTCCCCGAGGTTGACCATCGGCGCCGGGCGCCCCGCGGTCGTGACCCCGTAGGCGATCGGCGTGACCGGCGCGGCATCCATCAATTGCGGCGCAGGCGCCCCGGTCGAAGTGGTTGCCATGGTCGTCGCGGTGATCGGGCTTTGGTAGGCGGCCGGTCCGGCGGTGTGGATGTAGCCGACAATCTTTTTCTCGAGGCTGACGCGGGTGAATTTGCCGTGGAGGCCAGTAATGTTGGTGTGATCCGACAGCTCGATCTTCGTGAGCTCAGGCTGGCCGACCTTCGGCGTGAGATAGGCCGATGCGCCGACCTTGGGATCGAGGCTCTTCATGATGTCGCCGTTCCTGATGTACACGTCGAAGGGCCCGGCGAGTTCCACCGCGGTCCAGCCCGCGGGGGCCATGCTCAGCGCTGCGACCGGTTCGGCGCCGGCGTGCAACACGGTAATGGTCAGCGATGATTCATCGGGCGCGGTGTGCACGGCCGTGGTGGCGGTCAAGGGAGCCGCCTGGGCCAGCAGCGCGGAGGCGAGGAAGGGGAGGAGGAGATGAACGTTAGGCTTCATGATCGAAATCGGGAGGAGTGGCGGAGGCTTCGAGGGACGCGCGCGGGGTGCGCGGCGATTGGAAGAGGAGTTCGATCTCTTGCGTAGAAAGTTGTTTCATCGCGTGCAACGGGATTCCCTTCAGGCGAAACGCCCCGATCTGGTAGCGCCGCAGGATTTTCACGTCGTAACCGAGCGTGGTGAAGAGCTGCCGGATTTCGCGCTTCTTGCCGTGGTGCATGTGCACGTCGAGGTGCGTCGAGCTGTTGCTGGGGTCGGGGTTCACCAGCGCGGCGCGCTCGACCTTCAGTCGCTCGCCTTCCATTACGATGCCTTTCACCAGCAGCGCCAGGCGCGTGGACGGGAAGGGCTGTTTCAAGACGACGTAGTAGCGCTTCACGACCACGTTCGACGGGTGCATCAGCCGATGCGCGAGGTCGCCGTCGGTCGTCAGGATCACCAGGCCTTCGCTATCCATGTCGAGCCGGCCGGCGCAGAAAAACCGGAATTTCGCGAACTCCCGGGGCAGCACGCTGAAGATGGTCTGGGCATGGTGCGGATCCTCATTGGAGCAAATCAAACCCCGCGGTTTGTTCATCGCCAGGGTGATCCGCGGCTGTGCCTTGGTGCGGACGGGCTTGCCGTCGACCGTCACCTTGTCGACGCCGGGGGAGATTTTCTGGCCCAGGGTGGCCTTCCCCCCATTGACCCAGACGTGGCCCTGCGCGATCAGTGCTTCGGCGGAGCGACGGGAGCAGACTCCTGCGTCGGCGATATATTTTTGCAGGCGGATGGGTTCAACGGCAGTCATGAAACCCGGCCAGTTGGCGGGACTTTTTCAGGCGTAGCAAGCCTGCGTGCGGCGAGAAACCGTGCTTGCCAGTGCGAACTCCGCATCGCTTTCATGCGCGCAGCCATGTCCGCCGCCGCCGACGCCTCCGCCTATTCCAAAGACAATCCGTTTCCCGCGCGGGTGACCGAAAACCGGATGCTGAGCAAGCCGGGCTCCGCGAAGGAAACGCGCCACTTCGTGGTGAACCTCGCCGGCAGCGGCCTGCATTACAAGGCGGGCGATTCGCTCGGGGTCTTCCCGGTCAACCGTCCGGCAGAGGTGGACGAAATCATCCGCCACCTGGGCGCGACCGGCGACGAATTGGTTTCGCCGGCGATGTTGAAATTGCCCGCGCCGCGGCCCTTCCGCGAGATCCTGACTTCGCGCCTCGCGCTCGCCGGCCCGACGCGGAAGATGATCGAGACCCTCGCGTCGAAAGCGACGAGCCCGGAGGAGAAAGCGAAGCTGACGGGGCTGCTGGTGCCGGAAGCGAAGGAAGTGCTGATGTCATTCCTCGACCAGCGTGAGTTCGTCGACCTGCTCGCGGAATTTCCCAGCGCGCGGATGACGCCCCAGGAACTGGTCGACCACATGCGCAAGCTGATGCCGCGCCTGTACTCGATCGCGTCGTCCCCGAAACTTTACCCGAACGAAATCCATCTCACCGTGGCCGTGGTGCGCTATGAGACCAATCACCGCGGGCGGGTGGGGGTGTGCACGACGTTTCTCGCCGACCGGGTTGAGGTGGGTTCGACCCCTTCGCTGGTGTTCGTTTCGCACTCGCACTTCGGGCTGCCGGAGGACGGCGCCAGGGATGTGATCATGGTGGGGCCGGGCACGGGCATCGCGCCCTTCCGCGCGTTTGTGCAGGATCGCGTCGCGGGCGGCGCGACGGGGCGCAACTGGGTTTTCTTCGGCGACCAGCACCGTGCGACGGACTTTCTCTATGAGGAGGATTGGAACGAATGGCTTGCCGCGGGAAAACTCGCGCGGTTCGACACGGCGTTTTCGCGCGACCAGATTTTAAAGGTCTACGTCCAGGACAAGATGCGTGAACAAGCCGCCGAACTCTGGTCGTGGATCAAGGGTGGCGCGCATTTCTACGTGTGCGGCGATGCGAAGCGGATGGCGAAAGACGTCGACACCGCGCTCCTCGACGTGATCGCCCAACAAGGCGGCCTCGATGCCACCGCCGCCGCCGACTACGTGAAACAGCTGAAGAAGGACAAACGCTACCAGCGCGACGTGTATTGAAGGCGCGCACGGAGCCGGCAGCTCGGGGGATCGACCCCAACCGATTTGAACAGAAGGCAACGAAGGTAACCAAGAGGTTTCAGTCAGCGGAATCGCTCGTGCCCTTAACGACCCGGGTTTCGAGGGAATCGCTTGTGCCCTCAACGATCTAGGTTTCGAGGGATTCCCATCCCGCACATCGTCAAGGGCACGAAGTGGCTCTGCTCACCAGAACCGCTCGTTACCTTCGTTGCCTTCTGTTCAAAATCCGAAGGTTGACCGTGGACGGACATTTCCCAGAGGCGGGTCAGAGACCGCGCCCTACGCGGTGTCCAGCACTTCACGCCGCATCCAATTTTTCTCCTCGCTACCCGTTACCTGCTACTCGCTACTTTTACCCATGCTCACGTTCAATCAACGTACTGCCCTTGTGACCGGTGCCGGCCGCGGAATCGGCAAGGCCATCGCTGAAAACCTCGCGCGCCATGGCGTCACGGTGATCTGCGTTTCTAAGTCCGCCGACTCCTGCGGCTCCACCGCGGCCGCCATCGTCGCGGCCGGTGGCAAGGCGAAGGCCATGGCGGTCGATGTCGCCGACGGCGCCGCCATCGCCAAGGCGGCGGAAGCGCTCCTCGCCGAGTTCCCGACCATCGACATCCTCGTCAACAACGCGGGCATCACGAAGGACGGCCTCCTTTTTCGCATGAGCGAAGCGGATTGGAACGACGTGATCTCGACCAATCTCACGAGCTGTTTCCATTGGACGAAACTGCTCGGCCGGCCGATGACACGGGCACGCTGGGGCCGGATCATCAACATCACCTCGGTCAGCGGCATCATGGGCAATGCGGGGCAGGCGAACTATTCCGCGGCCAAAGCGGGCATGATCGGGCTGACCAAGACGCTCGCGCGCGAATTCGCGGGACGCAGCGTGACGGTCAACGCGGTGGCGCCCGGATTCATCAAAACCGACATGACGACCGATTTCGTGAACAATCCGGAGATTTCCGCGAAGATTCTCGAAGCCGTGCCGCTGAAGCGATTCGGCGAAGCTGCGGACATCGCAAACATGACGGCGTTTTTGTGTTCGGAGGAAGCGAACTACATCACTGGGCAAGTTTTTGCCGTTGACGGCGGCATGGCGATGTGAACCCTCCAAAACACAGGAATTTATCTCTATGGCTGACCAAAAAACTATCGAACAGCGCGTCAAAGAAATCATCGTTAATCAGCTCAACGTGAACGAAGAGCAGATCACACCGACGGCTTCTTTTCTGGACGATCTGGGCGCCGACTCGCTCGACACGGTCGAACTGATCATGGCGTTTGAGGAAGAATTTAAGGACGAAATTAAAGGCGAGATCCCGGAGTCGGATGCGGAAAAACTGCAGACCGTCGGCCAGGTTATCGACTACATCAAAGGTAAAGCCGGCAAGGCCTGACCTGAGTTCCCAGGAATCTTTCGGCGTTCTGCCTTTTTTCCTCACGGAAAAATCTGGCAGAACGCCTTTTTGTTGCCTGAATTTTGGCTATTAATCCCCGAATGGAAAACCCGATTGTTAATCGTCGCGTGGTGGTCACAGGTCTCGGCGCAGTGGTTTCCATCGGCCACACCGTCGATGCGTTCTGGGCCAGCCTCCTCGCCGGGCGCTCCGGCATCGATCGGGTGACGCATTTCGACCCGACGGCGTTTGCGAGCCAGATCGGGGCCGAGGTGCGCGATTGGGATGCCGCGCAGCACATGGACCCTAAGGAAGCGCGCCGCAACGATCGCTATACCCATTTCGCCTTTGCCGCCGCGCGCCAGGCCGTCGCCGACGCCGGCCTCGATGTCACGCACGAAAACGGCGACCGTGTCGGCGTCATCGTGGGATCGGGCATCGGCGGCATGCAGACGATTGAAACGCAGCACGATGTGATGCGGGAGCGCGGCCCGCGCAAGGTTTCGCCGTTCATGATCCCGGCCCTGATCGGGAACATGGCGAGCGGCCTGATTGCGATCGACCTCGGCGCACGGGGCCCGAATTTCGGCATCGTGTCCGCCTGCGCCACCGGCACGCACGCAATCGGCGAGGCGGCCCACGCGATTCGTCGCGGCGATGCCGATGTCATGGTCGCGGGTGGAAGCGAGGCGGCGATCACGGAACAATCCTACGCGGGCTTCTGTTCGATGAAGGCGATGAGCACCCGCAACGACGCGCCGCAGAAAGCCTGCCGGCCTTTCGACAAGAATCGCGACGGTTTTATCATGGGCGAAGGTTCGGGCATCCTGGTGCTCGAATCGCTCGAGCACGCGCAGTCGCGCGGCGCCCGGATTTATTGCGAGCTCGCCGGGTATGCCGCCACCTGCGACGCCTTTCACATCACGCAGCCCGATCCGGAAGGGAAAGGCCTCTCCCTCGCCATGAAACGCGCACTCGCGAGCAGCGGGGTCGAGCCCGAACAGGTCGATTACATCAACGCCCACGGCACCTCGACGCCGTACAACGACAAGTTCGAGACGCTCGCGATCAAGAAGCTCTTCGGCGCGCACGCCTACAAGGTTCTCATCAGTTCGACAAAATCGATGACCGGTCATTTGCTCGGCGCCGCGGGCGGCATCGAGTCGGTGATCGCGGTGAAGACGATCCAGACGGGAATGATCGCGCCGACGATCAACCTCGAGGAACCGGATCCGGAGTGCGACCTCGACTACGTGCCCAACGTCGCCCGCGCCGCGAAGGTGCGCACGGTCTTGAGCAACAACCTCGGTTTCGGCGGCCAGAACGCCGCGGTGGTTTTCCGCGCGCTGTAGGCTGCGCCCGAGGCGCGACCGGGTGTAGGTGCGAAAAACCTAGTTCGACGCCCAAAGCCAGTCCTTGAGGCAGCCGTGGAGTTCTTCGCGGCGGATCGGCTTGACGAGGAAACCATCCATGCCCGCGGCGATGCACGCCGCGCGATCGTCCGCCATGGCGTTCGCCGTGAGCGCGATGATCGGCAAGCGATGACCATTGAGGCGCGTGCGGATGCGCTGGGTGGCTTCGTAGCCGTCCATCCCCGGCATCTGGCAATCCATCAGGACCAGGTCCCAGGTTTTTTGCGCGGCGAGCTCGATGGCTGACTCACCGTTGTCGACGACCGTGCTCTTCAAGCCGAACTCCTCGAGCAAGAGGCGGATGACCTGTTGATTCGACCGATCGTTCTCCACGACCAAAATGCTCCCCGCCAGCGGCGTGAGTTCGGCGGGGCCGGCGGGTTTCACGACGGGCTCGTGAGCACCCAGCGGCAGGGTGATCTCGAAACTGAATTCGGAGCCGTGCGCGATCTGGCTGTTAACGACGATCAACCCATTCATGCGTTCCACCAAGCGCTGCGAGATCGCGAGGCCGAGGCCCGTCCCGCCGAAGCGACGGCTCATCGAGTTGTCGCCCTGGGTGAAGACCTGGAAAATTTTTTGCTGCGTCACGCGGTCCATGCCGATGCCGGTGTCGCTCACGCTGAATCGCACGGTCGCCGTCTCGCTGTCGCTGCGCACCGCGTCGACCACGATCGTGATGCTTCCGCGCTCGGTGAACTTGATCGCGTTTCCCAGCAGGTTGAACAGCACCTGCTTCAACCGCACGGCGTCGCCGTTCACCGTAGTCGGGAGGCGCGGCGCGAGAAGGACGGTCAGCTGGAGTTTTTTCTCGAGCGCGCCCGGGCGCATCAGGGTCGCGACTTCATCGACGGCCGCCGGGATCGAAAACGGCAGGGATTCGAAATCGAGTTTCCCGCTCTCGATCTTCGAGAAATCGAGGATGTCGTTGAGCAGGCGCATCAGGGTGTTCGCCGCGCTCCCGGCGACATTCGCGTGGGCTTTCTGCTGCGGGTTCAAGTCCGTGCCCTGCAGCACTTGGATCATGCCGATGAGGCCGTTCATCGGGGTGCGAATTTCGTGGCTCATCGTCGCGAGGAATTCGCCCTTGGCCTGGCTCGCGGCTTCCGCGCGCTTCTTCGCCTGGTTGAGCGTGATGACGAGCTGCTCGTTTTCGAAAATCAGCCGGAAGAGATGGCGGACCGAGCCATGGTGCAGGTGGGTCGTGTGGAGGAGGAACGCGACGTAGATCACGGCGATGGCCGCGAGCGCCATCGAGCCCGGTTCGTTCAACATCAAAATCCGGACCAGCAGGGGCGCGAACGTGCACGTTGCGTAGACCCAGAAACTCAGGAGCACCGGTGCCAGCGATCGGGCCGCGCCCGCATTCATGCCCACGATGATCAAAATCAAGAGCAGCCGCGGCAGCATCGCCGTGGTGCCGAGGTAAAACCAGCCCGCCATGCCCCACGTCAGGCCCGCGAGCAGGAGGCCGAGCAGGAACAGGTAACGCCATTTCGGGAGTTCCTCGGGCGGCGGGTCGAGGCGCGCGAAAGTGAGGTTGAGGGCGAGCCGGATCAGCGAAATGACGAGGATCGTCGAAAACCACCAGACGTTCAAATCCGCCGTGAAATATTGCCCGGCCACCGCCACGAGGAGCGCCCCGAGGACAAAATTGGAAAACAGGCCGAACGTCGCCGAACGGTACAGCAACCGCGTCATCTCATCCTCGACCTTGCGCGCGATCGCCAGGTCGATGCTCGTGCCGGATGCGGCCGATGCAGGCAGATCCATAAAGTTAAACGTACCCGAATTGGGTTCGGGCGAAAGCGACTTTCAAGTAATCGGCCGGATGCGGCGCAAAGCGGCTGACAAAAAAGCCCGCGGCGCGAGCCGCGGGCTAAAAGTGATCGATTGGAATGTCCCTTAGGCCTTCTGGACCAAGCCCGCCTTGATGGCTTTGACCGAAACGAGCATGCGTTTCGTGCCGCCATTGGGCATTTTGACACGGATCCGCTGCAAATTAGGGCGGAATTTACGCTTCGTGATGCTAGTCACGTGCGTGCCGATGCCGCCGCTCTTTTTCGACTGACCCTTACGGTTGATGATCGAGCCTTTAACAGGACGACGACCGGTGATTGCACAGATTCTGGCCATGGTTTTGAGTGATTAAAGGGTCACACGTAAAGGTTCGGGCGCAGGCGATGCAAGGGGAATTTTAAAATCGTTGCGCGTGTAGTACTTGGAACTTCTGGCCGAGGTTGCCCGGGTGCAGGAGTTGCATCAACGACAGCTTCTTCTGACTGAATCGCCCCGCTTCCGCCGCGGTCGTGGCGGCAATGAATTCGCCCGCATGGTGAATGAAAAAAGCCTCCTGCGATTGCAGGCTCGGAGCCGGGAAACCTGAACGGCTGAGGGCTGCCGAGAGCCAGTCCCAACAGATGTGGCACGTGAGATCCTGTTCGCCCGGTTGCGCCAAGAGATCGTTCGATTGCGTGTGGCGGAAGTAAGCGCGCGCCGTTCCTTCCGGAACTGCCTCGATGAGTTCCTGCCAGGATTTGCCGTAATCGAAGGCCAGGAAGAGGCCTTTCCACGGTTGTGTGGCGATTCGCTGCGCGAGGTCCGCCGCCGCGAACGGCGCATCGATCACGTAGCCCTCGCGGGCATGGGCGGGAAGGACCGCGGGGATTTGATCGCTGGAAATTTCCACCTCGACGAACGCGCCATCGCGCAGGGTCACGCCGATTTCCTTCCAGCCGCCGCTGCGGAAAATAAATCTTCGGAAGGGCTGGGCGTCAAAAAGCTCGTTCGAAAAAACGACGCAATGGCCTCCGAGGTTCAGGTCATCCCCATGGCGCAGCGTTCGCACCGCTCCAAACGGGTGGGCCACATTGGCCAGCACACTCGTCGAAGGTTCCGCGCCGATCTCGACGAACGTGAAGTCGGCGAGCGTTTGGCCCGCGAGCAGCTTGACGGCGGCGGCGGCCACGAGTTCGCCGAAGATCGGGCCGCTGGTGCTCGCGGTATAAAAATCGGTGCCGGGTTCGTAACCGACACGCGCGGCGGGACGGCGGTAATACCCGAGTTCAGGATGGTACAGCGCGAGTGCCATGAAGCGATCAAACGACATCGTGCCAGCGGATGCGACGGCTCGGAACGCCGCGATGAACTCGGTCGAAGGCGCGGAAGATGGCGGGATTGACGAACCCATTTACAAAGCGAAGCAGATGCACACAGTCACGCGGATGCTCAAACGGATTCTCACCCTCGCGGCCGGCGTCGCGCTCGGCCTGGGGCTTTCCGTCGCGGCCGTGCGCGTGGCGATGGCTTGGGGATTTTTTCCGAAACCGGAATTGGATCGCTCAACCTCCTATGTGCGCGAGGTGCTCCAGCTGGTGAACGAAAACTATGTCGACGCCAAAGCCGCGGGTTACGACAAGCTCGCGAAGTCCGCGATCCATGGCCTGGTCGAATCGCTCGACCCTCACTCGGAATTCCTGGAGTCCAAGGATTACAGCCTGCTCGAGGAGGAATTAAGCGGCGATTTCAGCGGCATCGGTGTCCAGGTTGAAATGCGCAAGGGCCGCGTCGTCGTCATCGCACCGATCGCGGGATCGCCCGGCGAACGTGCCGGGATCCAACGCGGGGATGAAATTACCAAGGTGGACGGCAGGGCGCTGGAAAAAGGCCTGGACATGGACGCCGTGATCGACCGGCTGCGCGGGAAGCCGCGGACCGAAGTGGCCGTCGGTTTCTACCGTCCGAGCACGAGCAAGAGTTTTGAGCTCAAGTTGAAGCGCGAGGTCATCAAGCAGCAGAGCGTGCGGCTCTCGCGCGTGCTTCCGGCGCACACCGGCTATATCCAGATCACGGAATTTTCCGACCACACGGGCGAAGAGTTCGTCAATGCGCTGAACGGATTGCTCAAGGAGGGAATCGACAGCCTCATCATCGACCTCCGTGGAAATCCCGGCGGCTTGCTTGATGCGGCGGTGGAAGTCGCGGAACCCTTTTTCAACAAAAACGAGATCATCGTCTACACGCAGGGTCGCAAACCGGAGGATCGCGAAGATTACCGCGCCGCGGCGGATGATGAACCGCTCAAGCTGCCGATCGTGGTGCTCATCAACGCCGGCAGCGCGAGCGCCGCGGAAGTCGTCACGGGCGCGCTGAAGGACACGGGACGCGCGGTGATCGTCGGCGAGCGCTCGTTTGGCAAGGGATCGGTCCAGTCGATTTTCAAATTGAAGAACGGCGAGGGCCTGCGCCTGACGACGGCGCGGTATTTCACGCCCGGCGGCGTCAGCATTCACGAGAAGGGAATCGCGCCGCAGGTGGAAGTGGTCATGACCCCCGACGAGGACAGCAAGCTTCGCCTGCAGCGGTTGCGCGCCGATGTGACCGATCCGGCGGATTTCAAGGAGCGGTTTGGTTTCACGCCGATCGAGGACCGCCAGCTGCAGGTGGCGATCGATGTATTGAAGGGGATCAACCTGATTGATGCCGGCCGGCCCGAGTCAGTCACGCGCTAGGCCATGATTTTGGCCTTGGAAAGTTCGTGCGACGAGACGGCGGTCGCAGTGTTCGCACCGGGCCGCGGGATAATCGGGGAGTGGATCCACAGCCAGATCGCACTGCATGGCCAGCATGGCGGCGTGGTGCCGGACCTCGCGACCCGCGAGCACCTGCGGCATTTCCCGGAATTGCTGGCGAGTGCGAAGAGCGTCGGCGCATTCGAGCACGTGACGAAAATTGCGGTGACAAACGGCCCGGGCCTGGCGGCGTGCCTGGCCATCGGGGTCGCGACCGCGAAGTCGCTCGCGCAGGCGTGGCGCATCCCGCTGGTGGGCGTGAATCATCTTCGCGGCCACGTGTGGTCTCCGTTCATCAAACTGCACGCGGAGGCGCCGGCGGATTTCGACGCCCGGCTGGAAGCGTTGCTGCCGCATCTCGGGCTGATTGTATCGGGCGGCAACACGCTGTTGTTTGTCCTGGACGCGGCGCGAAAAGTTTCCGTGCTGTCCTCCACGCGCGACGACGCCGCGGGCGAGGCGCTCGACAAGGGCGCCAAGCTGCTCGGCCTGGGTTATCCCGGTGGGCCGCTGATCGAGAAACTGGCGGTGGGTGGAAAACCCGACGCGTTCGATTTCCCGCGTGGAATTGGCCAGCGCGACGAGTTGGATTTCAGTTTCTCCGGCGTGAAGACGAGCCTGCGTTACCAGATCGAAAAAATGCGCCCTGAGGAAGTCGCCGCGCGGATGCCCGATTTATGTGCGAGCTATCAGCAGGCGGTGATCGATGCGTTGGCGCGAAAAACACGGGCCGCGCTGCGCCAGGGTGAAGGACGTTTTCGGAGCGTGGGGCTGTCGGGTGGGGTGGCGAACAACGCCACGCTGCGCGCCGCGTTGGAAGCCGCCGCAGTCCGGGATAAAATTCCGCTGCTCGCCGCGCAGTCGCGTCACACGGGCGACAACGCCGGCATGATTGCCTTCGCCGCGTGGGCGGACCCAATAGGCGCGACGCAGGCGACGAACTGGGACCTCAGAGTCGAGCCGAGCGAAGGACTTTGAGAATTGCGGATTGAAAGACCGGAAATGTAGCGCAGGCATCCTGCCTGCTTCGCTCCGTCGGCGATTCGCGCCTCCAACGCTCCCATCCCCGGAGCAGGCGAGCCGCCTGCGCTACTTTTCCAGACCAATCCGAATTACTTATAGTCCCTGCGGAGATTGCTCGGGAGGATCCCGAGCTCCTCGCGGTACTTTGCGACGGTGCGGCGGGCGAGCTTGAGGCCTTTTTCCTGTAACTTGACCACGAGCTCCTGGTCGCTGAGCGGGGCGGTCTTGTCTTCGATGCCGACGAGATCGGCGAGCATCTCTTTGACGCTCGTGTTCGAGACCGAAGCACCGCTGTCGTTCTGATAACCAGTCGTGAAGAAAAATTTGAAGTCAAAGATGCCGTGCGGCGTCTTCATGTACTTGTTCGCGATCGCGCGACTGACCGTCGTCTCGTGCACGCCCACGATGTCGGCGATCTGGGTCATCGTCAGCGGCTGCAGGTGAGCCACGCCCTTTTCAAAAAACGGGGTCTGCGCCTTGATGATCTCACGCGTGATCCGCTCGATCGTCCGCTGGCGCTGCTCGATCGAATCGATCAGGAATTTTCCCGAGCGCATCCGCTCGCTGAGGTAATCCTTTTCCTCCTTGGACAAGGTTCCCTTGGCGATGAGCTCGCGGTAGGTGCTCGAGATGCGAAGGCGGGGGATGTAATCGCTGTTGAGGTGGATCTTCCACTCATCCCCGTCCTTCTCGACGATCACGTCGGGCACGACGACGCGGTTGTTGTCCTCCGCAAAACGGCGGCCCGGCGCGGGATCGAGCTTCCCGACTTCCTCGATCGCCGCCTGCACGTCATCCGCCGGCGCCCCGAGCTTTCGCGCGAGTTCGGGAATCCGGCGGCGCGACAAAAGTTCGAACTGATCGCGCAACATGCGCGCCGCGAGCGAATCGCTCCGTCCCTTGGTCTTGAGCTGCGCGAGCAGGCACTCCGCGAGCGTCTGGCTGCCGATGCCGGGAGGGTCGAAACTCTGGAGCAGCTTGAGCGCCTCGAGCACCACCTCGTACGGCAAGGCGGTTTGGAGCGCGATGTCGGCGGGCGACTGCGCGAGATAGCCGCGGTCGTCGAGGCTTCCCACCAAGTGCTGCAGGGCTTCGAGCAGCGGCAGCGGCAAATCGTCGAGCGCGACCTGCTGCATCAGGTGTTCCTGGAGCGAGGTTTCGCTGACGAGGGAATCGAAAAAATGCTGGCGCTTCTCCGCGTCCTCCGCCGTGTGGGGCTGGGCGCCGCCGGCGCTCGACATGTGGTCGCGCCAGTCCTGGTCCATCTTGCCGAGGATTTCGAACTGCTTGTTGAAATCCATCTCCTCGTGACGCGCGCTGTCGTCCGACGCGGTGGTCGTGTTGCCTTCCTGCTCGGAACTCGAGGCGTTGAGCCGATCGAGGCTCTCGCCGTCCATCGGCTGCTCTTCCAGGGTGGGATTCGACTGCAGTTCCTCCTGGATGACAGAACGGAGATCCAGCGCGGCGACCTGCAGGATCTTCAGCGAATGCCGAAGCTGCGGCGCAAGAACTAGGGATTGGGTCTGCCGCTGGCGAAGGTCGTGGCTAAATCCGGGACCGCTCATGAGCTAAGTAAAGGCTGGCGGTTCTCATGGTTTCGGGGGATGCGGGGGTCGGGAAGACAGCGAGGTGCCGCCCGGTTCGTTGATGCCGAAGACTTCCTTGATGTAGACGCCGAGCTTTTCGTTCGTGGGGCCGTAACGGTCGCTGTAGAGGTACATCTCGAGTTCGGTCAGCATCTCGAATGCGGACTGGTAACGGTGGTCGCGATCGCGGATCAGCGCCTTCTGGAGGATGCCCTCGAGTTTCGGATCGATGTCGTGGCGCAATTTCGAGAATTGCGGGATCGGCATCCCAAGGATGTTGCGGCGGGACTGGGCGCGATCGATGGCGCGGAAAAGATTTTTCCCGAGGAGCAGCTCGGTGAGCACGATGCCGAGGGGGAAAAGGTCGGCGCGGGCGTCGGTCACGGCGTAGTTCGCCTGTTCCGGCGAAAGGTACTCATCCTTGCCCGCGATGACCTTGCCTTCCTCGTTGTACATGAGGTCAAGGGCCTTCGCGATGCCGAAGTCGGTGAGCTTCACGTCGCCCTCGTAGGCCAGGAGCACGTTCTTGGGGCCGATGTCGCGGTGGACAATGTTCAGGTGACGCCCGTCGCGGTCGCATTTCTGATGCGCGTACGCCAGGCCGCGCGCGATGCGCGAGACGATGAACGCGGCGAGGTCCAACGGGATCGGTTTGCCGAGCGCGCGGTGTTTCTCGATGAAAACCTCGAGGTTCACGCCGCGGACGAATTCCATCACCATGAAGTACTGCCCGCCGATCTGGCCGAGGTGGTAGGTCTGGACGATGTTCGTGTGGATGAGGTCGGCCACCAGGCGGGCCTCGCCGATGAAATTTTTCTGGAATTCCTCAATGGCTGAGAACTCCTCGCGGATGAGCTTAACGGCCACGACCTTCTTGAAATTACCGGCGCCCAGCTGGACTGCTTCGTACACCACGCCCATGCCGCCCTCGGCAACTTTGCGGGTCATTTCATAGTGAATCTCGTTGAAAATGTGTTTGATGGACGCCACGACGCGTGAGGAAAGGGGGCGCTGGGGGCGCTTGCAAGTGTTCAGTCGGGTTTAGGCGCGAAATCTGCTGTGGGGAAATTTGACAGCGCGCGTCGCGCACCTACGGTCCGCGCATGATCACCCTGACTTCACGAGCGGCAGATCGCGTGCGTGCCATGCAATCCGACGTCGCGGGCCCGTCGAAACGCCTGCGCGTTTTCGTCGAATCCGGCGGATGCTCCGGTTTTCAATACGGGATGTCCTTCGACGAGCGCAAAGAGGGCGACACCGAGCTGAAGAGCGAAGGCGTGGATTTCTACATCGACGCCACGAGCCTCGCGTACCTGAGCGGCTCGAACATCGATTTCGACGACGGCCTCCACGGCAAGGGTTTCGAGATCAAGAACCCCAACGCCCAGAGCACCTGCGGCTGCGGCAAGTCCTTCAACTGATCCCCGCCTTCGCTTCAGCGCGCGGCTTCGTGCAACGCGACGCTGCAGAAGGTCAGGGCGGTCGAAGTCACGTTGGAGAAACCCGCGGCGCGGATTTCCTCCGCCAGCTGCGAACGCGTCGGAAATTTTTCGATCGATTCGTTGAGGTAAATGTAGGCGGAGCGATCACCCGTCACCACGCCCGCGATCCGCGGCAGGATCTTGCGGAGGTAGAAAAAGTAGAAGGGCTTGAGCCACCGGTTGGGCTGCGAAAATTCCAGGACGAAAAGATGGCCCCCGGGCCGCAACACCCGTCGCATTTCGGAAAGAGCCTGAGGGCGATCAGCCATGTTGCGCAGACCGAAGGAAATCGTGACGGCGTCGAAGCCTTCGTTGGGCAATGGCAGGGCCAGTCCATCGCCTTTGCGGAAAGTGACTTTATGCTGGAGCGCAGGAGGGAGAGAGGCGCGCTTGAGATTGGCCTCGTCAAGCATCGGTTCGCAAAAATCCATGCCGAGAATCCCGGTTCCTGCTGGCAGCCCCCGGCTTAACGCGAAGGCGACGTCGCCGCTGCCGGTCGCCAAGTCTAGGACATTGCGCGGCGAATACCGACTAACGGCCGCCACCAACCGCTTGCGCCAGACGATGTCCATTCCCCCGCTCAAGAGGTGATTAGCGAGGTCATAGCGGCGCGCGATGCGGCCGAACATGGAGTTAACTGCGACGGGATCGGGCATTGAAAGTGGCTTTAGAGAGACGAATAACAAACCACGCCATAGTAGTTGACGCAATTCAACATCTGGGAATAGTTTAGGCGTGTCTGGAAGAGGCTTTTACGAAAGAAAGGAAAAATCTCATGTCCACTAATCTCACCAAACGAGAGATCGTTCTGGAAATCTACAAGAAGACCAGTTTCCCCCAAAAGCAGGTTGTGGAAACCGTTCAGCTGACGCTCGACATCATCCAAAAGGCGCTAGCCGACGGTCGAAACGTTGAGCTTCGCAATTTCGGGGTGCTGGAGGTGCAGGTCCGCAAGGCCCGCATTGGGCGCAATCCCAACAAGCCGGAAGCCGAGGTCGTTATCCCCCAACGCGCCGTGGTGAAGTTCAAGTCCGGCAAGATCCTCAAACAGCAGCTCAAGAAACTCGACTTGGCGAAGCTGCAAACGGGACAAACGGGGCAGCCAGGACCATAAGCGTCGCATTCCGTGGTAATTTCGAGGCCGGGCCCTGCGCCCGGTCTTTTTTTGTGCCCGAAAATTAGCATCGCGCTGTCTTGGGCCGGTTCACCATTTTTGGGCCAATGGCCACGTTTCAGTCCCTTCCCGGCTTCCGCGACTTCTATCCCGACGATTTGGCGCGCCGGAAACACATTTTCGACCTCTGGCGGCGCACCGCCCACACGTTTGGTTTCGCGGAATACGATGCCCCGGTCCTTGAGCCGCTCGAGCTCTACAAGGCGAAATCGGGCGACGAAATTGAGACGCAGCTTTTCAGCTTCACCGACAAAGGCGGGCGCGAAGTCGCCCTGCGGCCGGAAATGACCCCGAGCGTTTGCCGGTTGGTCGGCGCCAAGGCCAATGCGCTGAAGCGCCCGATCAAGTGGTTCAGCATCGCCGAATTTTATCGCTACGAGCGCATGCAGAAGGGTCGCGGTCGCTGCTTTTCCCAGTTCAACGCCGACATCTTCGGCGAGCCGGGCCCTGAGGCGGAGATCGAGCTCATCGCGATGCTCACGCAGTGCCTCGCGAGTTTCGGGCTCACCGAGGAGGATTTCTATGTCCGTCTGAGCGACCGCAACCTCTGGTTCTATTACCTCGAGGCCCTGGGGCTCGATGACGCGCGGGTCCGCGGGATGCTGGGCGCGATCGATCGGTTTGAGAAATACGGGGACGATGCCTTCAAAGGGTACGTCGAGCAGTTCGGCCCGCTCGACGACGTCCTGAAAACGAAAGTCGTGGAATTCCTCCGGATCAAATCGCTGGACGCGCTGGAGCAGACTCTCGGCGCGATGGGTCACGAAAAAATCACCGCACGTCTCGCCGACTGGAAGAAACTGCTCGGCGGACTCGAGGCGATGGGCTTGTCGCGTTTCATCGCGGTTGACCTCGGCGTCGTCCGCGGCCTCGCGTATTACACCGGTTTTGTCTTCGAAGCCTTCGATCGCAAAGGCGAACTCCGCGCCCTCGCGGGTGGCGGGCGCTACGACGACCTCGTCGAGAAACTGGGCGGTCCGGCTTTGCCCGCCGTGGGTTTTGCGATCGGCGACATGACATTCGCGCTGCTGCTCGAACAGCGCGGGCTGATGCCGAATTTCGTGCAGGCTCCCGACATATATTGCGTGATCGGCGGGGAAAATGGGCGCCGCGCAGCGTTTGGCGACATCCACGCCTTGCGCGCAATGGGCCGCCGCGTCGATTACCCGATGAAGGACGTGGCGTTTGGAAAACAATTCAAACTTGCGGCCGATTCGGGGGCGAAACTCGCGCTGATCTACGGCGACGACGAAGTGGCGAAGGGCGTCGTGAAGATCCGCGATCTCACGGATCGCACCGAACGCGAAGTCCCGAGCGCGCAGACGATCGCGATGGTCAGGGATTATTTCAGCTGAGACGACGTCATGTCGTGCGCATCGCGCAAGGTGGAGCGACTTCTCCGCAAGGCGCTGTTGGGCTCCGGCTGGTGTTTAAATGCGGACGGAGCCGAACAACGCGTTAGGGACAACGCGTTCCACCCGCGGCTGGGCGCCGCGTTTTTCTGACTCGGCGACGGAGTCGCAAGGTGGAGCGACTTCTCCGCAAGGCGCTGTTGAGCTCCGGCTGGTGTTTAAATGCGGATGGAGTCGAACAACGCGTTAGGGACAACGCGTTCCACCCGCGGCTGGGCGCCGCGTTTTTCTGACTTGGCGACGGAGTCGCAGGGTGGAGCGACTTCTCCGCAAGGCGCTGTTGGGCTCCGTCTACGTTGAAATGCGGACGGAGCGGCTCAACGCGTTAGGGACAACGCGTTCCACCCGCGCCGACCGTCGCTATTTCAGATTACCCGGGCCAAACGCGTCTGGCAAAAGACGATCGAGCGTCGTCTCCGTTCGTTCGCTTCCGTCGCAGACGCTGATCACCAGCGCCGTCGGTCCAAACTCGTTGATCACCTGCCGGCACGCCCCGCAGGGCAAAGTGACACCCGGTGTCGGAGTGTAGACGGCCACCGCTTCAACCACGCGCTCGCCCGCCGCGACCGCCGAAAAAATCGCGGTGCGCTCCGCGCAGTTGCACAGGCCGTAGGACGCATTCTCGACATTCGTGCCGGTGTAGATTTTCCCGGAGCCGGCGAGGATCGCCGCGCCGACGCGAAACTTCGAGTAAGGCGAATACGATTTTTTCGCGGCATCGCGCGCGGCCTTTTCCAGCTTCCGGCAGAGTGGGGCGGTGAGGGTTTTGGCCATGATCAGAGTCCGAGTTCCTGTTTTACGTCCGCGAATGCCTTGATGGCAAATTCAAGGTCTTCCCGGCTGTGCGCGGCGCTCACCTGCGTCCGGATGCGAGCGGCGCCCTGCGGCACCACCGGGTAGAAAAACCCGATCACATAAATTCCTTTTTCCAGCATGCGCGCGGCAAACTTCTGCGAGAGCGCCGCGTCGCCGAGCATCACGGGGACGATCGGGTGCGACCCCGGCCGCAGCGTCAGCCCGGCCTTGGTCAGGCCTTCGCGGAAAAACCTGGTGTTCGCCTCGAGCTTGTCGCGCAACGCGGTCGAGCGAGTGATCAGCTCGAGAGTGGTGATCGAAGCCGATGCAATCACGGGAGCCAACGTGTTCGAGAACAGGTAAGGCCGCGATCGCTGACGCAGCAGGTCGACGATTTCCTGCTTCCCGCTGACGTACCCGCCGCTCGCGCCGCCGAGGGCTTTTCCGAGCGTGCCGGTGATGACGTCGACGCGTCCCATCACGCCGCAGTGTTCGTGCGTGCCGCGGCCGGTCTTGCCCATGAAACCTACCGCGTGGCTGTCATCCATCATTACCAACGCGCCATATTTGTCCGCGAGGTCACAGATCGCCTTCATGTTGGCGATGTATCCGTCCATCGAAAAAACCCCATCGGTCGCGATCAGCTTAAACCGCGCTTTCGCCGCGTCGGCCTCCTGCAGCTTCGCCTCGAGGTCGGCCATGTCGCCGTTCTTGTAACGGTAACGCTGGGCCTTGCAAAGGCGGATGCCGTCGATGATCGACGCGTGGTTCAGCTCGTCGCTGATCACGGCGTCTTCCGCTGACAGCAGCGTTTCAAACACGCCGCCGTTCGCGTCGAAGCACGAGCCATAGAGGATGGTATCGTCGGTGCCGAGGAACCCGCTGAGCTTCGCCTCCAATTCCTTGTGGATCTGCTGCGTGCCACAGATGAAACGCACCGACGCCAGCCCGTACCCCCAGCGATCGAGTGTGGCGTGCGCGGACTTGATGATCTCGGGGTGATCGGCGAGCCCGAGGTAATTGTTCGCGCAGAAATTGAGCACCGCCTTGCCCGCGCCACCAGCGGGAGCGGTGACCGTGATGTGCGCGCGCTGCGGCGTCGTGATCACGCGCTCCCTTTTATAAAGCCCCGCGGCCTCGATGCCGCCGAGCGTTTGTTTCAAGTGGGCGAGGTAATCGGCCGTCATGGAAGCGTAGTATGCAGGTCGAGGGTGACCTGCCTAATTAAAAACAAGCCACGGCGCGGCGGTCAGCTCCAGGTCAGCACAATTTTCCCGCTCTTGCCCGAGCGCATGAGGTCGAAGCCTTCCTGGAATTCCGTGTAGGGAAAGCGATGGGTGATGACCGGCGAAATATCGAGGCCGCTCTGGATCATCGAGGACATCTTGTACCACGTTTCATACATTTCCCGGCCGTAGATGCCGCGGATCGTGAGCATGTTGAAAACGACCTTGTTCCAGTCGACCGCGGCCGCGCCGGGCATGATGCCGAGCAGCGCGATGCGGCCACCGTGGGCCATGTTGTCGATCATGTCATTCAGCGCGCGGGGATTGCCCGACATCTCCAGGCCGATGTCGAAACCCTCCTTCATGCCGATGTCACGCTGCACTTCGGGAAGCTTTTCCTTCGAAACATCGACGGTGCGCGTCGCGCCCATCTTCATGGCCAGCGCCAGGCGATCGGGGTTCACATCGGTGACCACGATCTTGCGCGCGCCCGCGTGCTTCGCGATCGCGACCGCCATGCAGCCGATCGGGCCCGCGCCGGTGATCAGGACATCTTCGCCGACGAGGTCGTACTGGAGCGCGGTGTGCGTCGCGTTGCCGAGCGGATCGAAACAGGAAAGCACATCCAGCGAGATCGCCGGGTCGACGTGCACCGCGTTGCTTGACGGGATGCACAGGTACTCGGCAAACGCGCCCTGCCGGTTGACCCCCACGCCCTTCGTGTCCTTGCACAAGTGCCGGCGGCCAGCGAGGCAGTTGCGGCACACGCCGCAGACGATGTGACCCTCGCCGTCGACAAGATCGCCCTTGGTGAAACCGATGACGTTGCTCCCGACCTCTTCAATCACCCCGACAAATTCGTGCCCGATGACCATCGGGGTCTTGATGGTTTTTTCCGCCCACGAGTCCCAGTTGTAGATGTGGACATCGGTCCCGCAGATGGAGGTTTTCTTGATCTTGATGAGGACGTCGTTGATGCCGGGCTTTGGGACCGGGACCTCGGTCATTTGAAGCCCGGGACCGGGAGTTAGCTTGGCGATGGCGCGCATGGTGGGAGCAGGCATGACAATATGATTTTTGCTGGGAATGTGAGGACGCCGGCTCACTCCGCAAATAATTCCGAGCCCTCCAAGGCCAGCAGGCGGAGCTTGGTCTTGATCCCACCCGGTCCGGAAAAGCCCGTCATCTTCCCATCGGCGGCGACGATCCGATGGCAGGGCACCAGCAGCGGCCATGGATTCGCGCCCAGCGCCGCCCCCACCGCGCGGCTCGCGGCGGGTGGTTGTCCCAAGGCCGTCGCGATATTTCCGTAGCTCGCGGTCTGGCCGGCTTTCACCGCGAGCGTCGCGCAATAAACCGCCTTCGCGAAGCCCGGGACGCGGGAAAAATCGTACGGCGCGTCGGAGAAGTCCCGGAGCTTCCCGGCAAGATGCTCCTGCGCCTGGCTGATGATCGCCGCGACGTTCCCAGGCGCGTCGGCGGTGTCGCCTTCACGTGCGAGGGCGCCGGGCAACTCGAAGCCGATGAGCCCGGAAAGCTCCCACGAGATGGCGCACCGGCCGAGCGCGGTTTCGAACGTTGCGCGCGGCATGCTCAGTTTTCGCCGATGAAGCGGCGGAAGAATTCATCGAAGCGGACGATGCGATCGAGCCGCTGTTTAGGTTCGCCGCTGCGGCTGAGCTCGTGCGTGGCGCGGGGGTAACGCGCGTATTCGACGGGCTGGCCCAGGACCTTGAGGGACTTGTAGAGCATTTCGCTCTGCACGAAACCGGTCCGGAGATCGGCGTCGCCGTGCTTGATCAGCAACGGCGTCTTGATCTGGTCCACGAAGGTGATCGGCGAATTGGCTTCGAGGATCGCGCGGGTTTCCTTCTGCCACGGGTAACCGCCGAAATCATACGGCACGAGTCGCCACGCGTTGCCCTCGCCGAAGAACGTCGAGAGGTCGTAGACGCCGCGCACCGCGACAGCGGCCTTGAAACGCTGGTCGTGCGAAATCACCCACGCGGTCAGATAACCGCCATAACTCCCGCCGGTGATCACCTGCCGGCTCGGATCAACCCAGGTTTCCTTTGCCGCCAGGTCCGCGGCGGCCAGCACATCGGCGCCGGGCGCGGGACCCCAGTTCTGGTAGTTCGCGTGCTGAAAATCGAAGCCGTAGCCGCCGGACCCGCGCGGGTTGGAATAGACGATGCCGTAGCCCCGGGCGGCGAAGAACTGGAACTCATGCCACATCGAAGCCTCGCCCGGTCCCCACATCGCCTGCGGGCCGCCGTGGATTTCCAGCAACAGCGGATATTTTTTCCCGCTCTCGAAATACGCCGGTTTGATCAGCCAGACGTCGACGACCATGCCATCGGGACGCGTGACCGTGCGGTGTTCGGGCAGGCCGAGTTTCTTGTCCTTCAGCCACTGGCTGTTGTGGCTCGTGAGGATGTGCGGTTCCTTCGCCGCGGCATCCGAGGTGTAGAGCTCGTAGGGATTCGCCGGCTTCGTCAGCACGTAAGCGAGCCGGCCATCGCGGAGGTCGAACGCATTGATCCCGGTTTCGAGGCTCGTCAACCGCTCCACCTTCGCCTGCGGTTTCGCGGCCACGCGGAAGAGGGGAAAGCCGCCATTGCTCGCGGCGGTGAAATAGACGTGCTGTGAATCATTCGTCCAGCGCACCCGGTTCGCGCTCCGATCGAAGGAATCGATGTACCACGGCGGGGAATTGTCGCCGACCGTTTTGAACCCCACGCGTGTCTGCACATAGCCCGGGTTTTTCACCACGTCCTGCGCGAGGAACGCCACAACCTTCCCATCGGGGGAGAATACGGGTTCGTCCACATTGCGGCTCGGGTCGGATACCAGCGGTGCGCGACCGGTGCCGTCGACGTTGATGATCTCGAGGTTGTTCGAGAGCTCACGGTCGGGATCCTGCGCCGTGTCGGAATCGATCGCATACACGAGGGCCCGGCCGTCGGCGGACCAGGTGGGTTTGTTCGCATTGCGGTAGCCGAGCGTCAACGCCCGGGGCTCGGCGTTTTCGTGGGGCTCGATGACAAACACCGTTTCGAATTCGCGTTGGGGCTCGAGGTCGGATTCGCCGATGAAATTGAGCCGGGAGATGACGCGTGGATTTCCCTCCGCCTCGTTCTGCGCGAGCCAGTCGCGCTGTTCCTGGCGCGAGCCGTCGGTGTTCACCGTGGGTTTCCTGGCGTCCTTCGCCTTGTCGAACCAATCTCCGACGTCGCCCGGCGTGCGGTTCACGCGTTCGACTTTCCAGCTGGGCTGGGGATTCGCCGCCTTGGCTTTCTCCAAGCCCTTCCGGACATCGCTCGCACTGAGGCTGGAGGTGAAGGCGATCAATTTTCCATCCGGCGACCACTGGGGATGCGCCGCGCCGGACTCGAGCTTGGTGATCGGGAAGGCTTCGCCGCCGTCCATCAGCGGGAGGATCCAGACCTGGCCCTTTTCTTTTTCGCGCCGCACAAAAGCGATCCGCCGGCCGTCAGGACTCCACTGGGGCGAAGTGGCGCTGGCTTCGCCCCGGGTGAGTTCGCGCGGGGCGGAGCGGCCGTCGGTCGCCGCGATCCAGAGGCGCGCCTGGTAACTGTAGTCGCCGGGTTTGTCAGGTTTCTCGATGATCGTCTTGACGGTGTAGACCACGTTCTGCCCGTCGGGTGAAAGCACGGGCGTGTCGAGTTGCGCGATCTTGAGCAGGTCCGACGCTTTGATCAGCGAGTCGACCAGGCTGGTATTTTCGACGGCGAAAAGCGCGGGGCGAAAAACCACGAAGGCCACGGCGCACGCGAGCCACAAGCGGGAGGGGAATCGCATATGGGTTTGCATCGTGAGCGGGGAGACGTTCGTGTCGAAGCGATTTCCATGCAGAATCGGTTCTACAATGACTTCGACATCGAGACCTATGGCGGCGGGCGGAAATCGGATTACCGCAGTCCTTTCCAGATTGATCGCGACCGGATCATCCATGCGCACGCGTTTCGGAAACTGCAGTCCAAGACCCAGGTCTTCCTCTCGGGCGAATATGATTTCTACCGGACGCGACTGACCCACTCGATGGAAGTCGCGCAGATCGGGCGCTCGATCTGCCATTATCTGAAGACGCGCGGCGGCCTGTTGAAGGAGGATTTCTTCATCGACGGCGAACTCGTCGAGGGCATCTGCCTCGCGCACGACCTGGGTCATCCGCCGTTTGGTCATTCCGGGGAGCGGACGCTGCAGGAGCTGATGATCAAATGGGGGGGCTTCGAGGGCAACGCCCAGACGCTGCGCCTGCTGACGGGCACGCTGTACCAGAACGAAACCAGCGTGCGCGGGATGCAGCCGACGCGGGCGCTGCTCGACGGCGTGCTGAAGTACAAAAAACTTTTCCGGGAATTCCCGAAGAAGCCGCAGAATCATTTTCTCTACGACCCGCAGGCGGCGGAGCGCGATTACGTGTTTGGTTCGGTGAAGATCCCGCGGGCGTTGCACGCCGGGGAAAACCTGAATGTTTTCAAGAGCGTCGAATGCCAGGTCATGGATTGGGCGGACGATGCGGCATACTCGCTCAACGACATCGTCGATGGCGTGAAGGCCGGCTTCCTGACGCAGGACAAAGTGGAAACCTGGGCGGGTGGGGAACCGATCGACGCGCAGCAGCAGCAACTGCTCGACGTGTTGTTCGACGCGATCCGCGCCGATCGGCTCGAGAACGTTTTTGCCCAGAAGATCGGCGTCTTCATCTGCGCGTGCCGGCTGCGCGAGCGCGACAATTTCATGGCCGCGAAGACGAATCGGTACCGCTTCGAGCTCGTGGTTTCACCCGAGGCGGAGCGGGAGGCGAAATTTTTCAAGAAGGTGGCCAACGACATCATCTTCGAGAGCCCGCAGCTCCAGCAGATCGAGCACAAGGCGCGGCGGGTGCTTTTCGACCTGTGGGGTGCGTGCTGGAACAACTACGTCGAGAAAGGCGCGCGCGTGATCAATGTCCTGCCGGCGCGTGTCGGCAAACTGATCGACGGCGAAAAGACCACCGCCGGGAAAGCCCGCCAGATCTGCGACTATCTCGCGGGTTTGACCGACGGCATGATCGTGCACACCTACCGCCGCCTCTTCGACCCGGAGTTTGGGTCAATCCGGGACCTGAGTTAACGGGAAAAAATCCGCCTCATGGAATCGCGGGTGACAATCGAGGCGGGACACCTTTGGACGAATCATGCGGGTGCGGGAATCCCCATCCTGTTGTCGAGCGGCGGACCCGGGTGCTGTGACTATCCTGAGCCGGTCGACTTGATGTTGCGCGATCGCGTCCAGGTGGTGCGATGGGAACAGCGCGGATGCGGGCGTTCGGGCAGAGTAGGGCGAGGTCTCGGACCCGCCTCTGAAGAAAACGCGCTTCTTTACGGCTAAAGATTCGAGACCAATGACGGGGCATTTTTTTCGTGTGTTTCGTGTATTTCGTGGTGACTAAATCCGGGAATCGAATTCGCGGAAGAGACTCCGGCTTCACTCAAGTAGACGTTCCCGGAGCAGGCGGGCCGCCTGCGCTACCTCCGGCGTCTCGTTCAACGCTGTTCAGAAACTCACGGCGCGGGCTTGAGGTGGCCGACGTCCACTGCGCTCTGCACCATGTTTTCCGCGTAGCGCCACAATTCCTCGCAGCCTTCGGCGATGTGGCGGTTGCGGGCGACGACGCGATCCTGCGTGATACCGTGGTGATTCCATGCGGCGCCCTCGGTGCGGCAGTTCAGCAGCATCGGTTGGAAACGGTCGACCGCGGTGGCGAACTTCGATTCGGGCGTCTGCTTTTCTTCAAACTCGTCCCATAACGCGCGGAACTCGAGGGCCTGGTCGGGCGGAAGGAGCCCGAAGATGCGATCGGCGGCCCTGGCCTCGCGGTCGTGTTGGCCGGCCATGGCCGCGGTGTCGTAGGCAAAGGTGTCGCCGGCGTCGATTTCGACCAGATCGTGCACGATCAGCATTTTCAGCACGTGCAGCACGTCGAGCGACGGATGATTCGCGTGTTCCGCGAGGACGATCACGCAGAGGCAAAGATGCCAGGAATGTTCGGCGTCGTTTTCCGGGCGACGGCTTTGGGTGTTGATGGTCTGGCGGAAAATTTCCTTCAGCTTGTCGACCTCGAAGATGAACTCGATCTGTTGGGCGAGACGCGCAGCTGGCGATAAGGAATCCATGGCGCTAAGGAAAAGTTGCGCAGGCACGGTGGCAATGCGGGTTTGAAGTAGCGTAGCCCGTCGGCCAGCTCCGGAGAACCGCAGTCCGTTGAAACCCGAACGATTCACGACTCGGTCAATCGCCAGTCGTCGTCATTGAACAAGCGAAACGCCGGCGCACGTTACAGCCGTTGGCGCGGGCAACGCCCGAATTGTTTTTTCAGAGGGTCTGTCCCTCGCCGGGGTTCCTCGCCCGGCTTATGCCAACCAGTTGCATTGGATGGACATAGATTGACCCGACGTATGGGACGATGATGATCGTGGCGTGCGTTGCCGACACCGCATCTCGCGGTAGAGCGACGACGAGGAACAGCCACAACCAAAGGTAACTATGAAACGTCTCATATGTCTTCTTGTCGGAGTGGCATTGCCGCTCATCGGCATTGCTGAGGAAACCAAACCGGCCCAGGCCGCGCCCAAGGACATCGTAATCTCCACCTACCGCGTCACGGTGAAAGACGGCCACATGGCCGCCTTCAAGGCCGCGATCGCCGCCCACGCCCAGAAATACCACAAGGGTGATTGGTCGTGGCGAGTCGGCGAAGTGATCTCGGGACCCAGCGGTGGCGACTATCAGATAATCGAAGGACCCTTCACCTGGACTACTTTCGATGGCCGCTCGGATTTGGGCGCAGAGCATCAGAAGGATTACGATACGAACATTCTTCCGCACACCGAGAAGGCGACTCCTGATACCTACGCCACGTTCGAGGAGGACCTCAGCACCACGGCGGCCACCAAGTGGTCAAACAAGGTCATCATCTACCACTACACTGCCAAACCCGGCAAAGGCTGGCTGCTCGGCGACGCGCTGAAGTTCATGAAGGAAATCAACGCCAAGCGTCAGTTGGCCACGGTCGTCTGGCGCTCGGCATTCTCCGGTGAGACGGCCTTCTCGCTCGCCTATCGAACGAAGGACGGTTGGAAGGACCTGGATATGGACCTTGCTTCGATGAAGAAGGTTGCCGACGAACTCCGCGGGGAAAATGCCTACGCGCGTCTTCAGGCGGACATCGCTGAGTCCTGCAAATCGATCTCGTCCGAGATGGTGGAATACAGGTCCGAACTCGGTTCCAAATAGCTACGCTCAAGCCCTTGCGGTCAGTCATACCTGACCGCGCCAGCCCGATTCCCGCAAGGAATCGGGTTTTTTTTGGGTGCGCGGCGCTGTTAGGGACAGACCCTCATGGAATTGTCTGGAACTGGCTCTAACCTCGCAAAGGTTCAAAATCCGCGCCTATCCGCGAAATCCGCGGGAAAAATTCGCCGCGACCTTACGTTGGAGGCGCTGTTAGGGACAGACCCTAACGCAATTTTTCTGACTCTGCCTTCAGGTGCGATCGTGCTGATTTTTTCCCGCGGAATCCGCGGAGACTCACGGATTTCGGGCGCTGTTAGGGACAGACCCTAATGTAATTGTCAGGAACTGTCTCCAGCTTCGCACCAAAGTTCAAAATCCGCGTCTATCCGCGAAATCCGCGGGAAAAATTTGATGCGATTTCACGTCGGACGCTGCGACGGACATTGAGGGAGGACGTTTTATTTTCCCTGCGGAATGCGCGGATGCCCGCGGATTTCGAGCGGGAAGATTTTTTATCTTCTGGGACTATCCCTCGGTTCGAAAACATCCCTGGGTGAGGCGGCCGACAGATCCACCTCGCTTTTGAGTGCGGGAACCTGCCAACTCACGCATGGCTAAATCACAGAATTCGAAAAAATTGACCCAGAAGAAAGCGCTCAAGACCCCGGCGGAAAAGAAAGCGGCAAAGCGCGACAAGAAAGCCGGTCGGTAAAAGGCTTCTCGCCATCACTCCCGAAGACGGGACCAGGTGACGAGGGGGGAAATTAATTTTCCTCCTCGGATTTCGCGGAAGCTCGCGGGTTTTAATCTGCCCGGAAGAAAGGCTCCTCAGGCGTTCCGGGTGAAAACCATGACCCAATTGGTTTCCCACGTCTTTCCGGCATCGGCGGAAAAGGCCTGCTCCCAGCGCGGCTTTTCCGTCGCCGTGTCGGACCAGCGAAACCGCACGCGAATGGGCCGGCCCGCCAGCGTATCCTCGGCGTAAAACGTCCCGACGCCGTTTTCGAACGTTCCGGTCACCGGCACGTCGAGGTGCCCGGGATTGCGTCCATCGAGCCACCAGATCGACCAGCTGCCCTTCGCCTGATCGAAGGTGCGAAGGGTCACGGCCCGGTACGTGCCCGTGGGAAGCTCCAGGACGTTGTCATCAAAGTTACCCGAGCCACCCAGGATCTTCTGCGTCACGCACGTGCCGGCGAATTCCACCCACTCCTGGCTGCCAGCGAGCCGGTCTTTCAGGCGCCGATGATGAACTTGCCAGCTGCCCACGAAAAAATCGAAGTCGCCGGCAGGGGTGATGATGGACGAAGGCTGAGGCGGGCGCGGTTGGCTCATGGGGGATTTCTGCCGTTTCAGGCAATTGTCCGCAAGGAAGTGAACGTCGCTCCAAATTTTCGCGAGATTAAGAATCTCCCGGATCGAGGTCCGCAAGACTCAGTGATTTCGCGCGAAAAGAACGGGGCGATTACACCTGAGGCGAGGGACCGATGAAGTCGCCCAGACCTGCGGAACCGACTCAACGCACTGCGACGAGGATGGATGGCTGGACGGCGTCGAACGCCTGCTGGAAACGGGCGAGCTGGACGCTGATCGCGGCGCGTTCCTTCGCTGTCGGCTGCAGTGGATTCAAGGCGGCGGGCGGAGCGCCGAAACGCGCAAGGCAGTCTTGAAGCAACGCGCGGGCCGCGATGGCGGAAAGCGTTCCGGCCGCGACGAAGAGACGGCTGGGTTGAGCCGGAGCCATGCCGTCGCGTGCGACGCGGACCACCGCCACGCCCATGAAGGCAGCCCGATCCAGAGCCAATTCGGTGGCAGGCTGCAGATTTCCCTGGCGGTTTCCGACGCTGACGATGCCCGCGGGCTGCTGGCTTTGCCGGAGCCGCGCTGCGCACAGCAGCACTTCCATTTCCGCCGCTCCCGCGCGAACCCGATCCCCCGGCACCCACGGTTTCCCCTCCAGCACAGTGACGACCGGGCGGGCAGAGACTGAAAGCGGCCGGGCCAACGCCATCGCCGCGAGCAGAAATACCCCGAGGGCGCGCCAGTTTCTTCTCATGGCCCGCGACCGACGAATAGTGAGAAACCCATGGCGGCATCATTGCACGCCACATGCCACTACGGTCCGGACGCACCGTCTGGAGCATGAAAACTATTTCTGCGCGCCGTTGCAGCGCCATGAGACGCAGGCTCCAGAGGCGGGCCGGAGACCGCGGGTGGAGCGACTTCTCCGCAAGGCGCTGTTCAGCTCTGCCGGCGTTTAAATGTAGACGGAGCGTTCAGCGCGTTGGGGAAAACGCGCTCCACCTGGCTCGGCCGGTTTTACCGGCCGGCGCGGCTCAGCTGGAGTGATCCGGCTTCGTCGTGCCTTTGGCGGCTTCTTCCAAGGCTGCACGCAGCACTGGATTCGAACCCGTCGGCGTCTTCGCTAGCTCGGCCTGGCAAATCTCCATGACGCGCGCGTGGGTCGCGGCGTTTTCCGCGAGCGTATAGCGCGCCGCTTCATCGAGGCCCGGCGCGCCCGTGCCGATGGCCGCGAGTACGTTGGTGACATAAATGCGGTCGCCGCTCGCGAGGAACGCGCCCCATTGGAGATTCATCGAGGCCGTGGACAGCACGGGAGTCTGCGCGATCGCAACGCTCGGACCTTCGGCAAGGTGCTCAATCTCCGGGCGGAACGCCGACGTCCGGCTAAGCGTGCGGAGCATCTCCGCGCCACGCGGATTGCCCGCCTGCCAAAGCGCGGCGGCGATCAGCCGCTGGTGCGACGTCGGGAGATTGCGGAATGTCGGGAGCCAGGAGTCGACGCGCGAGGGGTTTTGCGCGAAGACCGTGCCGAGGAAACCGATCGCGACGGTGACGTGATCGCTCTCGTCAAAGTAGCCTTGGTGGCTCAGCGCCTGGACGAGGCGGGGAACTTCCCCGACTTGTGGATTCTGGTAATAGTTTTCGAGCCGGCTGTGAGCCGAAACTTCGCCGCGAGCGGCAAGCGAGAAAGCGAGCGCGAGAATCGCGCCGCCAATTTTAAGGGTCTTCATGGGGAAAGCAGACGAGGGGTTGAACAAACAAATACGGCCATAGGGGTAAGGCCGTCCGACAAGTCCCAAGCTACCCGATCGCGCCTCGCCGTAAAGCGCCGCAGGGATGAAAAGTTTTCATAGCAGGGCGCGACCGCCGTGCGCGCCGTCGATGCTACGCCCGCCTTTCCCGGCGATTGCAGCCTAGGCCTTCGCCTTCCCGGGAGGGGCCAAGGATCAGTGCGATCGGGTGACGGCCTGTGCGAATGGATGCGGCGCGGGTCCGACTCCGAGCGCCGCGGCGGTTTTGGCCTCTTCGTCGATCAGCGCCTGGATGCGCGCGACGCGGGCGTACACTTCCTTGATCACGGCCGGCTCGTCGGCGGTCAGGACCTTGGAGCCCTCGGCGGCGAGTTTCCCGCCGATGTAGACTTCCTTCAGGTTGCGCAGCCCGCACGCGAGCACGTAGGTGGCGACGGGGTCGTGCAAGGGCCCGGTGTCGGGATCGCGCGGATCGACGATAAGGAAGTCGGCGAACTTGCCGACCTCGAGGCTGCCGACCTTGTCGGCAATCTGGAGGACCTCAGCGCTGCCAAGGGTGTGGAAGAACAGCATGTCGCGCACGGAGAGAGCCTTTGCGTCCTTGTACTTCGTGCGGATCAGCGCGAGGCCGGTGCGCAGGTTGCTGAACGGATCGGAGTTGTCGGTGCAGTTCTGGTTGTCGAGCCCGACCGCGATCTTCATCCCGAATGCGCGATAAAGCGGGATGTCCGCGACGCCGGAAGCGAGGCGGCTGTTGGACGCCGGCTGCCAGGACATGCTCGCTCCGGCGCGAGCGGCGCGGGCGACGATGTCCGGCGTCGTCTGGATAAAATGTCCGAAGATGAAATTGGGCCCGAGGGCGCCCGACTCCTCGTACCAATAAAACTTGGCCTGCTGCTCCGGGACGCGATCCGGGCTTTCGAGAAAGTGCGACTGGTTGATCAGCCCGTACGTTTTCATCACGCGTGCTTCCAGGTAAGCGGTCGCCTTGGTGGGGGCGCGCTGCAATCCGCCGCTGAGCGCCATCTTGAGGAACAGGGGATTGCCGCCGAAGTTGGCCTTGGCGTAGTTCAGCAGCTTTTCGAGGCGAGCGACCATCTCGTCTTCCGTCCCGACCCGGGGCATGCCGACGCTGTCAATGAAACGGAGGCCGGCATCGATCTTGGCCCGGATTTGCGCCTCCTCGAATGGGCCGGGTTTCAACACCGGCGGCGGCACGACCTCGCCGACGCCGACCGCCATCCCACCGATGGAAGGCGAGGTGGTGAAGTCGTAGGCGGTGGTGATTCCGGAACGGATGAAATCAAGCGAACCGTGCAGCGTGAACCAGTAGATGTCGTCGGAGGTGGTCGGCTTCAGGAATTTCTGGCTCGCGGCGATCCAGCCATAAAGCGTTTCCGTGTTGCCGATGCCACGCAGCGGGCTGAACGCGAGATGGCTGTGGGCGGAGATGAAACCGGGCGCGACGAATTTTCCGCCGACATCGATGACCTTGTCGGCCGTCAATCCCGCGGGGGGCTCGCCGGTCGCGATCGCCGTGATGCGTCCATCGGCGCCGACAGTCATGTAGCCGATGAACGTCTCGGGCAGATTCTTCGCCAAGGGAAGAAACAGGCCGTTTTTAATCAGCAGGGTTTCACCCGCCGAGGCGCTGAGGGAAAGGGAAAGCGCGAGCAGGACGGAGCGAAGCAATCGTGATTTCATAGAGGATTCAAGGAGGTGCGAAAGTCGGGTGCGGGAGAGGGCGCGAATTATTTTTTCTCATCCAACGCCGCGGCGGCGGCTTCGAGTCGCGCCATGCGCGTGTCCACCTCGCGGCGGACCACCGCCTCGTCCTGCGTGAGCAGGTGGGTGCCGTCGGCGACCAATTTTCCCCCGACGTAGACCTGCTTCAGATTGCGCAGGCCGCACGCGAGGACGTAATGCGCGATCGGATCGTGGACGGGGCCGGTGTCGGGATCCATCGGATCGACCACCAGGAAGTCCGCGAACTTTCCCGGCTCGAGGCTGCCGACCTTGTCGGCGATCTGCAGCGTCTCCGCGCTGCCGAGCGTGTGAAGATAGAGCATGTCGTAGACGGAGAGCGCCTTCGCGTCCTTGTATTTCGTGCGAATGAGCGCGAGGCCGATGCGGAGGTTAAGGAACGGATCGGAGAGGTCCGTGCACGATTGGTCGTCCAGGCCGACCCCGACCTTCAGGCCAAACGCGCGGTACAACGGGATGTCCGCGACCCCCGAACCGAGCCGGCTGTTGGACATCGGCTGCCAGCTCATGCTCGCGCCCGACTTGGCCGCGATCCGCAGGATGTCGGGATTCGTCTGGATGAAATGACCGAAGATGAAATTCGGCCCCAGTGCGCCGGCCTCCGCGTACCAGTAGAATTTCTCCTGCTGCTCCGGCACGCGCTCCGGGCTTTCGAGGAAATGCGATTGGTTCATCAGCCCGTACGTTTTCATCACGTAAGCCTCGAGGAATGCGGTTTCCTTTGTCGGGGCGCGCTGCAGTCCGCCGCTGATCGCCATTTTCAGGAAGAGCGGGTTGCTGCCGTAATTTTCCTTCGCGTAGGCCAGGACCTTTTCCAGGCGGGCGAGGATTTCCTCACGCGTCCCGACGCGAGGAAGGCTCACGCTGTCGATGAAGCGCAGGCCGGCGTCGGCCTTGGCGCGAATCTGGTTTTCTTCGAACGGACCGGGACGGAGCACGGGGCCGGGAACTTTTTCGCCCACGCCCACCGCCTGCCCGCCAACGGCGGGCGAGATGGAAAAATCGTAAGCCGTGGTGATGCCGTTGCGCAGGAAGTCGAGCGAACCATGCAGCGCGAACCAATAGACGTCCTCGGCGTTGGCGTGCTGGTTCAGGCGCTGGTTGGCCCGCCCCCAGCCGTAGAGCGTCTCGGTGTGTCCCAATCCGCGGAGCGGACTCGTGAAGAGGTGGCTGTGCGCTGAAATGAAACCCGGCGCGATGAACTTGCCGCCGGCGTCGATCACATGGTCGGCCTTCATCCCCGCCGGCGGCTCGCCCTCGGCCACCGCGATGATTTTCCCGTCGGCGCCGGTGGCGAGGTAACCGATGAACGGCGCATCACCCGGCTTCATCGTGATGATGCGACCATTCCTGATCAGCAGCGTTTCGGCCGCGGGCGCGAGCTGGACGCAGCCGAGGGCGGCGGCGAACAGGACGAATAGAAGGGCACGGTGTTTCATAGGGCCGGGAGAGAAGCTTTGGGCGGCGACTCTTTACTGGGTCGTGATCGCGACGGGATACGACGCACGGATTTTATTCACGCGTTCGTAGAGCTCCTTCTGCACGTGAGGGAAATCGGCCTTCGTGAGCCGGCAGTATGAACTCACCAGCTCGCCGCCGACGTACACGCCTTCGAGGTTCTGGGTGTTGCAGGCGAAGACCAGCGTCGCATACGGGTCGTAGACCGGGGCGCGGTCGACCGAGGCGGGATTGATGACGAGGAAGTCGCCGTACTTGCCGGGCTCGAGCGAGCCGACTTTATCGGCGACGTTCATGACCGTCGCGCTGCCGAGGGTGTGAAAGCGCAGCACGTCGATCGGCTTGAGGATCGTGCCACTTTCGTATTTCGCGCGGATGCCGTACAGGCCCATGCGCATGTTTTCAAACGGGTCGGGCAGATCCGCGCTCGCCTGGCCGTCGACGCCCATGCCGATCTTCACGCCGTAGCGGAGATATTTCGGGATGTCGGCGAGCCCGGACGCGAGGCGGCCGTTGGAGAGCGGGTTCCACGACATGCCGCCGCCGGCCTTGCCGACGGCGTCGAGCATCGCGTCGTCGGTGTGGATGAAATGCCCGAAGTAGAGGGTCGGCCCGAGTGAACCCGTCTCGACGAAGAAGCGAAAATGCGCGCGCTGCTCCTCGGCGTCGCGGGGGTATTCGAGGAAGTGCGTCTGGTTGACGAGGTTGAATTCCTTGACGAGCGAATGATCCAGCGCGACGGACTCCAACGTTGTCGCGGTGCCGGAGAGGGAAAACTTCAGCAGGAGCGGCGAGTCCTTGTACGCCTGCGCAAAGGCGAGGAAATCCATGAACTGCGTCCGCACCTCGGCGGGAGTGGGCGGCACGACGCCGGGGCTCGAGCCGAGTGCTCCGCTTCGGGCCCAGGCGTGCACGACGCGCAGGCCGGAATCGATCTCGGCCTTCAGCTGCTGCTGTTGGTACGCGGGATCGCGATTACCCTGGGTGAAATTGTACGCGCTCGTGATCCCGTGGCGCAGATGGTCGAGCGAGCCGTGCAGCGTAAACCAATAAAAATCCTCCGCCGAGCCGTGGTTGCTCTGGGATCGCGTGGCCGTGACCCAGTTGCGCACGTAGTCGTTCGGCGCGAGCCCGCGAAACGCGCTCTGCCAGATATGGCTGTGGGCCGAAATGAAACCGGGAATGATGATCTTGTTGGTCGCATCGATGGTGGTCGTCGCGGTTACGCCGGCCGGCGGCGCGCCTTTGCCGATGGACGCGATGCGCCCCTCGGCGTCGATCACCATGTAGCCGACAAACGGATCCTCCTCGCCGGGTTTGATGGTGAGGAAGGTGCCGCCCTGCACGAGCAGGCGATTGGGCGCGGCGGGCAAAACGGCAGCCAGGCCAACGGCCAGGGCGAGCGAAGCTAGGAAACGAAGAGTGGACATGGGAATAAAAACGGACGGGTGAAAGACGCGGGAGAAAAAGCCGGCCGGCGTGGCGTCGCGGAATTGTCGACGAACGCCGGCTTGGGTTCAGAACGAGTAGCCGTAGGTTGCGACGTAGGTGCGCGGCGGCTTTTTCAGCGCGACGATGTTGCCGGTGCTATCGGGCGCGAGGGACTGCCAGATGTTCGCGTTCGTGATGTTGTTCACGCGCAGCCGGACCTCCCATTTCTTACGCGCGTAGAACACTGCGCCGCTGAGATTGGTCGCGGCTGGCAGGTAAACGAGGCGGCCCGAGCCCGAGGCAAATCGGTCGTTCATCACGGCCCCGAGCGTGGCGCCCCAGCCGCTGGGCAGGGTGTAGGTGCCGTACAGGCTGAAGAGCTTGTCCGGAAATCCGCCGCGACGGATGAACTGGTCGGTGCGCGGAAGTCCCGTGACACTGAGCAGGCCACCGAGGGCCTGCTGCGATGTTAGGCCCAGGAATTCCGGGGACACGAGGAAGCTGGTCGGCGGGACGAGGTACACCGTTTGCTGCCACGACATCGCGCCCGAAATGCTCAGATGTTTCGTCGGCACATAGCGCAGTTCGATTTCCAGGCCCTTGGCCTCCGTCGAAAAAGTTTCGAACGACGTCGCATCGATCTGGGAACGGACCTGCTTGTAGACGTCCGTCGCGATGAAGAGCGTATCGTGGTAGAGTGAAAATTTGACGCCCGCTTCCTGGAGGATCGAATCCGTCAGGGGGGCGGCCACGTTGGCCGGCGCGACTTCGCCGATATTCCCGATCTGCAGCGCCTGCTGGTGGGCCTGCGTGAAGTAGGGGATGATGCCCGGCGTCAGCTTGTAGGAGAAACTCTCGGTGTACGACTTGGCGAACGGGTGGTTGCGCACGCCGGCGCGAAACGCGGCGTCGCCGGTGGCGAGCGAACTGCCGTACGAATACAGCGAGAGCTGGTCGACGCGACCGCCGAGCACGACGATGAGCTTGTCGTAAAACGTCGCGGTCGTGATGACACCGAGGCCGTACGCGTACTGCGTGCTGAAGCGGTCGGTGCCCCACTTGGTCACACCGGGGTCGTCGAGCGGGCTGCTGACGCGGTCGTTGGGCCGGGCGCCCACGGCGAGGTCGCGGCGGCTGTAGATTTCCATCGCGTTGTAGGCGGCGTTCTCGGCGTCGAGGTAGCGGAAGGAAAGCGCCGCGCTGTTGGCCATCTTGAGCCACTTGAACGGCTCCATGCGCTGCTCGACCGAGATCTTCTCCTCGAACTGGAGGCCGCTGGCCTGGGTGGCGAAGCCCTGCGTCGTCTCCTTGGCGCGGCGCGTCGTGTCGAGGAACAGCTGGTTCTTGAAGATCAGGTCCGCGTTGAGATCGTTGATGAGGTCGATGAAATAGCAGGCGGAGGTGGCCTTCGCGTAATCGCCCGGCTCGGTGAAGATGGCATTGCCGTCAACCGTCGTGAGTTTGATCGTCGCGGGATTCAGCGCGAATGACGCGGGGAGCACGATCGAGGCGGGATTCGTGCCGTAGCGGACGGCGAACGAATACACGCCGAGCTCGGGCACGCTGATGACGCCGTTGCCATTGGTGTCGAGGTTCACCAGCGGCTGGCCGCTCAGGTAGGTGCCGTGGTCGACCGTCTCCTGCGTGATGCGGTTGGTGCCGGATAATTCCGTCGACGCCCAATTCTGGTACTGCTGGCCGAATTCGACGCGCCAGGCGTGCGTCAGCTCCACGTCGAACGACGTCTGGAGAATCGTTTGGTCGTTGTCGGTGTTATCGTAGTAGCTCCCGGAATTCTCCATGAGCGCGTAGACGTAGTAGCCGCCGGTGCGGTTCGCGAAGGGCAGGGGCCCGCCTTGTTCCGCGGTCACCTGCCGCTGGTCGTAGGTGCCATAGGTCATGTTCACGCGGCTCGTGGCGCGATCGAGGTATTTGCCCGTGCTGGCGCGCGCGGCTTTCGGGACGAAGTTAAGATAGCCGCCGATTTTTCCGGGACCGTAGATCGGGGAGGGCGGCCCGCGCACGACGTCGATGCTGTCGGTCGCGCCGATGGGCGTGGGGAAGATGCCGCCGTTCTCGATGCGCTGCATGCCGCGGAAGAAATTCGCGGCGTTCGTGCCGCGGAGATCGAGCGAGCCGGCGATGCCGAAGGCCGAGGAGGTGTAGGAATTCGGGACGACGGCGGCGAGGCCCTCGACGTTGGTGATGCCGTACTGGTTCAGCATTTCCGTGCTGACCACGGAAACAGAACGCGGCGTTTCGGCGGCGGTGAGGGCGATGCCGAAGATGGAGGAGACCGGTTTGGCCGGCATGACACCGCCGGGGTCTTCATTTTTTTCGTTCGTGACAAATTTCTCGAGCGTGACGATCGGCTCGGTGGCGGGACTGGCGGGCGGCTTGGTTTCCGTCCCGGGAGCGGTCTCCGCCGCGAGGCGGCAGGCGACGGCAGCGGTGAAAATTAAAAAGGAGCGCGCAAATTTGTGCATAGCCTGGTGAGTTCCTGGTGGTGGTGGTGGGTCGAGGGACGTCGCCGGGCTTTGCACGCGACGTGCCACAGAGCTTCGGGGCCGTGGCGTATTAATTCTTTTCCAGCGACGACCGCTTTGAGGAATTCGCTTCATCCTTCCCGTTCAGCGCGGCGACCGTGCGGGCGCGCGGCCGCGAAGGGACGTCCCAGCGTGCATGCGCGCAGACGGGCGCTCGTCTACGTCGCTGAGAAATCAGGCCGCGACCAGCAGCAGGATTCCGCTGCAGGTGACGAAGGAGGCGAGCGCCGACTTGCAGCGTTGGACGAACTCCTGCTCGAGTTCCTGCGGCTCGCGGCTCTTGAGCCGCGCGACGATCCAGCTGCGCACGAAGCGCTTGGTCGTCAGCGAAACGGCGACCAGCGAGCCGGCTGCCGTTTCGGATGCAACCTGCCAGGAAGCGAACACTCCGACGCCGAAGCCGGAAGTCACGAGCTGTTTCGCGGCGTCGAGGCTGCCGGCGGCGATGAGATTCCTCGGGGAAATTTTCTCCTCGCGGAAATAATCGTCCAGGATCGTTGCGGTCGGCCCGTTTTTCATCGGCATCACGTAGGTCTCGGCTGCCATCGACGGGTGGGAGACGTGCTTCAGCTTTACCCACGGATGTTGCGCCGAGATGAAGAACTGAAGGTCGTCCTCGAAGATCTTGTCGAACGTGAAATCCCCGGAAGGCGTGGTGTCGACTCCCAGCGCGAAATCGATCTGGTGCGAGTGCAGGAGCTCGAGGAGGCTGGGAAAATTGCCGGGCTCGAGGCGGACGCGGCATTGCGGGTGCTGCTCGCGAAACTCCTTCAGGACGCGGGGAAGCACGTACTGGCAGGCGAGGGTGCCGGCGCCGACGGACAGCTGGTTGCGGGGTTGCGAGGTAAAGTGCTCCGCCTCGACGCGCACGGCGCGCATCTCGCCGAGGATTTTTTCCACGCGCAGGTTCAGCTGCTCGCCGGCGGGCGTGAGCGTGATGATGCGCCCGCGGCGGTTGAAAAGCTGGCAGCCAATGTCGTTCTCCAGCGACTTGATCGCGTGGCTGACGGCGGACTGGGTCAGGAAGAGTTCTTCCGAGGCGACGGTGAAACTCTGATGGCGAACCAGCGCCGCAAAAGCGGCGATCTGGCGACTATCGATGATGCGATTCCTGATGCGATCCGGTTCCTCCAAGTTTGCGGGTGCCGAAGAAATAGCATTTCTCACGCCAATGTTGGCATGAGCAGGATTGTTTTGAGCCGGGGGTTTTCCGGCCGCGATCGGGCAAGGGATTTCGCCGCGGGTGGAACGGGCTGTCCCCAACGCGTGAGCGGCTCCGTCCGCACCTGAACGGAGACAGAGCCAACCCAAGCGACGGGCTCAGGGTCGTCGAGAGCTCGTGCGGGACAACCGGCCGCAGCGACCGGAGCGTGGGCGGTTACGCCGGGAGGCCGACGGCGGCCCATCGTTCCAGCGCGGCCTGAAGGTCTCCGATCCGCACGGGTTTGCTGATATAGTCGTTCATGCCCGCGGCGAGGCACAGCTCGCGGTCACCCTGCATGGCATTCGCGGTGAGCGCGATGATGTGCACAGGCGCCTGCCAGGCACACGGGACCTCGCGGTCCGCTTCCTGGCGACGGATCGTGCGCGTCGCCTCATAGCCGTCCATTTCCGGCATCTGGCCGTCGACGAAAAGGAGCGGGTAGGGATAACGCTGCAGGGCATCGATCACTTCAAAACCATTCGCCACGGGATCGGCCGCGACCCCTAGTTTCCGCAGCATCACGAGCGCGACTTTCTGGTTCACGATATTGTCCTCGGCCAGGAGGATGCGCGTGTTTTGTAACCTGGCTTGAAGGGCGGGTGAGAGCCCGAGCCCGACCGGTATTCCCGGCCGGGTGTTCATGCTGGCGGCGGCTGTCCGTCCGATCACCGCCACGAGGCAATCCAACAGTCGCCCGTACTTCACCGGTTTCGGCAGAGCCGCGTCGATTTTCGCCGCCTTGAGCGCTTCCGGCGCGAGGGTCTGGCCGCGGGGCGTCATCACAATGAGCCGGGTCCCGGCGATCGCGGGATCCGCCTTGATTGCCTGCGCGAGCGTCAAGCCGTCCATTTCCGGCATCTCCACGTCGAGGAGCGCAACCTCGTACGGCCGCCCTTCGGCCGCTGCGGTCCGAAGCACGCTGAGCGCCTCGTGGCCGCTCGCGGCGCTGCCCTTCTGGAGTTTCCAGGCGAAAATCTGGTGACGCAGGACCTGGCGGGCGGTGGCGTTGTCGTCGACCACAAGGACCCGGAGGTTCGACCAGCCGTCGTGATCCACGGGCAGCGCGGGCTTCGCATCCTGCGCCGACCGATCGAAGCGCACGGTGAACCAAAACGTCGAGCCCTTGCCCGTTTCGCTCTGCACGCCGATCTCGCCGTGCATCATCGCGACCAGCCGTTTCGAAATCGCGAGGCCCAGGCCGGTTCCGCCGTACCGCCGCGTCGTCGAGGCATCGGCTTGGGTGAACGCCTGGAAGAGCCTCGCCTGCGCTTCCGGGGAAATTCCGACGCCCGTGTCGTGGACGTCGAAACGCACTGACACATGTTCCGTCGTCTCGGATTGCTTCGTGACCCGGACGACGACTTCGCCGCCCTCGGTGAACTTGACCGCATTGCCGAGGAGGTTGGTCAGGACCTGCCGCACGCGGCCCGGGTCGCCGCGCAGGACCTCGGGGATATCGGGAGAAATCGCCATGACGAGTTCGAGATGCTTCGCCTGCGCGCGCTCGGCCAGGAGGTCGAGGGTGCTCTCGATCGCATCGACGAGGTCGAAATCGAGCATTTCGAAACTGAGTTTCCCGGCCTCGATTTTCGAGAAGTCGAGGATGTCGTTGATGATCGTCATCAAGGTGTCCGCGCTGCTGCGGATGGTTTCCGCGAATTCGAGCTGCGGCGGCGTCAGTTCGGTATCGATGAGAATCCCGGAGAGGCCGATGATCCCGTTCATGGGCGTGCGAATCTCATGGCTCATGTTTGCGAGGAATTCGCTCTTCGCGCGATTGGCCACCTCCGCCGCCTCCATCGCCGTCCGCAATTCCCGGGTCCGTTCCGCGACGAGCGCTTCCATGTCGGCGATCTGCACTCTTGCCTGCTGGCCCAGGTGCCATTTCTCGCTCAAGGCCGTCGCCAGCTGGAGGGCCTCCACGTTATCGAAGGGTTTCTTGAGGATGAGCAGCTGGTCCGACTGGCCGAGTTTATCGATCATGGCATCCCACGAGTAATCCGAATATGCGGTGCAGATGACGATCTGGAGATCGGGATCGATGGCCCAGACCTGGGCCGTCGTCTCGATGCCATCCCAGCCGGGCGGCATGCGGACATCCATGAAAGCCATCGCGTAGGGCCGGCCCGCTTCGAGCGCCTGCCGGACCATCTCGAGGCCGTCCTTGCCCTGGTAGGCCGAATCCACCTCGAACGTGTGCGCCTTGCGGGACGTTGGCTTGGTGCCGAAGAGCGCGGTTTCCATGGAATCGGCCGGGGTCGCGGCGGATGCGCCCATCAGGATTTTCCGGAAGTCGTCGTGAATCGCCCGGTTGTCGTCGATCACGAGAATGCGTAGATTCTTATCGAGGTAGGGTCGGCTCATGGGGTGAATGGGGCTTGAAGGGAAGAGTGAGGACGAAGGTCGCACCCAGGCCGGGGCCGGCGCTCTGCGCAGTAAGCGAGCCCCCGAGTTCCTTGGCTGCGAGCGCGCCGCTATGAAGGCCGAATCCGTGGCCGCCTTTTCGCGTCGTGAAACCATGCGCGAATATCCGGTTCAGGTTTTCCTTCGGGATGCCCACGCCATTGTCGCTGATCGTGATGCTGACATTTTCGTCGGTCGCGGTGATGCGCGTCGTGAGAACCTTGTCGCTGCGCCCGGACTCGTCGCAGGCGTATTTCGCGTTCCGCACGAGGTTCACGATGATCTGGAGTACCTTGTTTTTTTCGAGGGTGATGACCGGCCGCGCTTCATATTCGCGGTTGAGGTCGACGTCGTGGCGCGCAAGAGAACCCGCATTCATCCGGATCGCGTCCTCGACCAAGTCCGTGACGGACACGGTTTCGACGACGCCGGACGTCTTCGCGTAGCTCTGCTGCATGGCGACGATGTCTTTGATGTGCTCAATGTTTTTCCGAAGGTTCTCCAATTCGAGGACGATCGTGCGATGTTCCGCCGCGAGGCTTTCGGCCAGCGTCGCGAGGTAAGGCCGGATCATTTTTCCCTTCTCATCCGTGGTGAGATAGGCGCCGAGGTCGGCCGCGTGTTCGTCCAGGAGGACGAGCACCTTGGCGAGGTTCGGAATTTTTGAGCGTCGCACCTGGTCGGAGACAAGGGTCGACGACACATTCACGCTGTTGAGCACGTTGCCCACATTGTGGAGAACGCCGGTGGCGACTTCGGCCATCCCGGCCTGCCGCGACGTTTCCAGCAGCTGCCGATGGAGATCCTCAAGCTCGAGTTCCGCGCGCTTGCGTTCGGTGATGTCGACGAGCGTCGAGACCTCCTGCAAAATCCGGCCGTCGTCGCCGCGATAGACCTTGATCGCGAGGACAACCCACACGGTGTCGCCCTGCGGCCGCAGGTAGCGTTTTTCCATGCTGAAGTCGTCGATCTCGCCGCGGGTCAGTTGCCCGCGGAATTCGTCCTGGCGCTTGAGGTCGTCGGGGAAGGAAATCGCGCGGACCTCGTTCAGCTCCGGCATCCTCGACGGGTCCAACCCGGTGATACGATAAAACGCGGGATTGATGAGCCGTTCCGTGACGGTCGAGCGATAGTCGATCCAGGTCACGCTGAACGTCACCGCCTCGATGATAAAGCGGAGCTGTGCGGCCTTCTGCGCGGTCTCGCCCTCGGCCTGGCGGAGGGCGCTGGTCCGCTCTTCGACGCGACGCTCGAGGTCGGTGCGGCTGACCTTCAGCTCAGCGTCGCGCCCCTGCACCTGGGTGAGCATGTGATTGAAACCATCAATGAGTCGGCCGATTTCGTCGTTCCCGTGTTTGACGGCGCGGATGGAATAATCGCTTTCCGCCGCGACCCGTTCCGCGATCCGGGCGAGGCCGGACACCGGTTCCGAAATGACCCGCTGCAGCTTGGATGCGAGCAGCCACGCCACGAGGGAGCTCATGGCCAGGACCAGGATCGAGATCAGCGTGTATCGGCGCCAGCGCACACCTAGCTCACGCAGGTCGGATTCCAGATAGATGGTTCCGATCTTCTCGCCGTCGATTTCGATCGGGTGAAAGAGACCGAGGTGATCGGGGTCGAACGTCGCTCCGCTCGCCTGCGCTGGCGGCCACGTGGTCCTGCGCGCGCCCGGCCTTTGGTAGGTGGCAAATATCCTGCCATCGGCGGCGTAGATGCAGGCGGCGATAACATGGGATTGGGCGACGAGCCCCTTCATCGTCTGCTCGGCGGATTTCACATCGTCGAAGACCAGGGCGGAACCGCAGTTGAAACCGATCATCTCGGCGGTCACGGAGAGATCCTCGATCATCTCGCCCCGGAAATTGTACTGTTCAAACGCCACGAAGGAAACACAGGCGAGGAGCAGAGCGACGAAGCTCGTGACCAGCGTGATGACGACGATCTTCTGTTTGATGGGCTGGTTGCGCAGAAAATTATTCATGGCCGGGTGGCGCTCGCCGCGCGGACGGAAGTGGCGAGTTTTAAAAGTTGTGCGCTCAGCTTCAGGCGCGCGGCAGCGCTGGCCCCGAGGTCGATGGAGAAACGGACCTTGTCGCCCTCGAGGAGGAAGGTGATCGCGCCGCCGTGAGCGGCAAAACTTGACGATTCCCCGACAGTGAGGATGGCCGCACCCGATAGCTGCGGCCGCAGCTCGTCGAAGCGTCGTTCTTCGCCGGCGGGAAAAAACAATACGTCTACGTCGGCGAGTTCGGCCGGGGACGTCACCACGCGCGCGGCCACGTCGCGACCATCGACCTTGCGACCGAGAATCGTCTTCTGCAGTTCAGCGCCGAAGGGATCATGGCCCATGATGCCGATCGTGATGGGACGAGAGCTGGCGCCGAAGTGATCGGGAGGGAATTCGACGAACTTCGTGAAGTTATAAAGAAAAGCGGCCTTAACCCGGTACTCCTTCGTGGCCGTCGACTCCGCGCCGGAGGTCGACGCGACGGCCCAAATGAGCGCCGCCGCACAGGTCCCAATGATCCGGGCATGGGCGATGCACGGTCGGTCCCAGGAAAGTTTGGGCAGGATGGGCACGTTAAAATTTCCAGGTCGCCTTCGCGTAGACGCTGCGCGGCACTTCCGTCAACGACAGCGTGGGACCGAGGGCGGCGGGCTGCTCGGCGTGCTGAGGATCGAGGAGATTTTGTCCGACGAGGGCAAACTCCAGCTGGAGGCTGGGCCGGTATGAGAGCCGAATGTCGGCGGTGGTATAGGATGGGACACCGAGGACTGCGCCGACGTATCGGATGGCTCCATCGAGGGCCGCGCGCCGCGTGAAATCGTAGTTCACGCGCAGGCCGGCCTGGTTTCGTGGCGACCCGCGTTCGAGTGTGTCGACAGTGGTCGCCACGCCGCCGTGTATCCTCATGAGCAGGCTGGAATAGATGGCGGTGAAGCGAAGCTCCTCGGTGGGGGCGAACGTGAGCGAAACTTCGCCGCCGTATCCGGTTCCGGACATCGAATTTGCGAAGACCTGCTCGGCTCGTCCGGTGCCGGGGAAGGGTCCGGTGCCGGGGGTCAAATTCCCGGTGAATTCGCCCGCAATCAGGTCGCGGTACTCATTATAGAACAGGGCGACGTCGACGCTGACGCGTTGGCTGGCCTGGGCACGATAGCCGATCTCGTAGGCCTGCAACACCTCCGCCCGGGTCTGGCTGCTGCCAGTGAGCGTGGGAAAGTAAAGCCCGCCGCCAATGACGATCGGCGTCAGAGTGATGGCCAGGAGCTGCTCGTGTTCCGCGTCATCAGGCGTCCGCACCGCGCGCGAAACGGCTGCCCATAGAGTCTGCTTGGGGGTCGCTTTGAATGCGAGCCGCACACTCGGCTGCAGTTCGAACCCGGTGAAGTCGTTATGCTCGACCTTGCTGCCGAGCGTCAGGAGGAGCCGGTCGGGCACGAGTTTGATTTCGTCCTGCAGGAATGCGCTGAAGAGGCTCGTCGAGAGTTTACCGTCGAGGATGGCGATGAAAGGAGTCGTTTGCTCAAGCCGCGTCGTTTCGAAGCGGGCGCCCACGCCCCAGATAAATTCCTGGCGGGCAGCGCCCGGCGCCGAAATGTGCTGCAGCGTCAGGTCGAAGATATCCGTTTCGGAGTGGGCGCGCGTCGGTTCATCGCGAAACGAGCGGTTATAATAGGCCTGTGCTTCGGTGCTGGAGCCGGCGCCCGAGGTCTGCGTCCAGCGCAGAAGGGCATTGGCATTGTACGCCTCCGATTTGTCGTGGTCCAAATCCGCTTCCGTCAATCCGCCCTGCGCGGTCCAATGCACACTCTCGCTGGGATAGGAGTCGATTCGCGTCCCGACCTGCCACACTGACCACCGGTCTCCCCCCTGGCCGCCGGCAGCGGTGGGAAAATCATCGGTCGATTGGTAGCTGCTAAAAATTCGAAAATAGGTGTGGTCCCCCGCGCGACCGCCGTAACGCACGCCGGCGTCGATCGGGTGAATGCTGCCCGCGCTCCCGCTGACGAGTCCGCCTTGGGTGTCGCGAGCGCTTTTGCTCACGAGGTTGATGACGCCGTTGACGGCATTCGCTCCCCACACCGTGGCGCCGGGTCCGCGGATGACTTCGATCCGATCCACGTCTTCCAACATCGCTTGTTGGATATCCCAGTACACACCCGCGAACGACGGATCGTAGACGGCGCGGCCGTCGATCAGCACCAGGAGTTTGTTGGCGTAAGGTCCCTGGAACCCGCGGACCGAGATGGCCCACTGGCTGGCATTGATGAGGCCGACATCCATGCCCGGCACCAGGCGAAGCGACTCGGCGAACGACGTGGCACCCGACCGGCGAAGATCGTCGTTGGTGAGGACCGAGACAGCGGCGGCGGTGTCGAAGAGGCGCTGCTCTTTTTTCGAGACCGAGGTTACTGACTCGTTCATCAGCTGCTCCAGGCTCAAGTCGCCCAAATTTTCCTTGTCCGCGCCGGGGCTCGGGCTCGCGCCGTGGGCGGCGGCGGCGAGAAGACCGACGAGCACGATTGGGATCCATCGGGCAGTCGCAACGGTGGGCCAGAAGGGCGGACGGGGGTGACAGGGGAAAGGGAAGAAAGAGATCATCAGGGAATGGATTTTTAGCGGTGGGTCATCCGGCCGGGGTCGGTGCTGGGATCCCGCGTCTGGCGGGACTGGGTATTCGCACGGGGGAGATGCGCTATTTCAAAAAAGCGATGGGGCCCGAGGCCTTCGCCGCCTTGCTCGCTAGATTCTGGTCCGCGACTTCGTTAGGTGGACGCGGTCATCGTCGCTAAAAAAACCGGTGAAGGGGTTCGGTGGGACAACTGGGGAGAAGAAACGATTGCTAGGTGATGCCGGCAACGTGGAGCGGATGCCGCCGGACGCCCTCGCCAAGAATTTCGTGAAGGGCCTTGAGCATGGTTTCCGCGGTGTAGGGTTTTGAAATGAAGTGCTCGATCCCGACTCCGGTGGCACTGGCGACCCCGGCGTAAATCCCGGAGCCCATTCCGCTGCTGCCGATAATCTTCACCCCGGGATTTATTTTTCGCAAGGCCCGGACGGTCGTGGGCCCGTCCATGAACGGCATGGCCATATCGGTGATGACCGCGTCGATCTCGGCGTGGTGGCGTTCATAGAGGGCGACCGCAGTCACGCCGTTTTCGGCGACGAATACCCGGTAGCCAAAATTCTCGAGCATCGCCTGGGCCACCACGCGCACCGGCTCCTCGTCATCGATGACGAGGATGCATTGGTCGGCGCCGAGGATTACGGGAGGGCTCAGCGCCGGGGTGTCGTCCAGCGCGCCCGCCGCGACACTCGCGGGCAGGTAAACTGTGAACGCGCTGCCTTTCCCTTCGACTGTCACGAGGTCGATGAAGCCGAAATGGCCCTTCACGATCGCGAGGGTGGTGGACAAGCCGAGGCCGGTCCCTTTCCCAACTTCCTTGGTGGTGAAAAACGGTTCGAAGATCCGCTCGCGAATGGCCAGGGGCACGCCGCCGCCCGTATCAGACACGGTTATCACCACATATGGCCCCGGGGTCGCGTTTTCCTGGATGATGCCGTCCGCGGCTGCGAGGACGCGGTTGGCCAGGCTGAGGGTCAGCGTTCCGCCGTCGGGCATGGCGTCGCGCGCATTGACGCAGAGATTCAGGAGGACCTGGTGCAGCTGCGTTGAATCGCCCGTGAGGGTCCAGACGTCCTGCGGCAAATCCTCCTCGTAGCGAATGGATTTTGGAAAGGTGTCGCGGATGATCTCCCCGATCTCGCGCGCGATGTGCGCGGGCTGGAGCAGGATGCGTTCGCCTTCGGCGCCGCGTCCGAACGCGAGGACTTGCCGGATGAGCTGGGCCCCGCGCTTCGTATTCTGCTCCAGCATCGCGAAAAGTTTGATGCTGTCCGGATCGGCATGTTTTTCCTTCAGCATGGCGACGCCCATCAGGATGGGCGCGAGCACGTTGTTCAGGTCATGCGCGATGCCGCCGGCGAGGGTCCCGATGCTTTCCATCCGCTGGTTGCGGAGGAGTTGAGCCTCATGTTTTTTCTTGTCCGTGATGTCGGTCGAGATGCCGATGATCCCGGAGAATTTACCGAGGAGGTCGAAGACCGGCGACTTTGTCATCTGGGCGATGAACCGCCGGCCGCCCCGCGTGAGCACCGCGAGTTCGCCGTGCCAGTTTTCGCCGCGCTCCATCCGCTCATTGATCTGGCGGTGCTGTTCCGGCGTCGTGCCCAAGGTCGTGACCGCATGGAAATCCTGCCCCACGATCGCGGCGGGAATCCAATCGAACAGTTCGCCCGCGAATCGGTTCGAATAAATAATTTTTCCCGCAACGTCGGTGGCCACCACCGCCTGGCCGATATTGTCGAGCATGCGCGCCTGCACGCGGATCGACTCCTCCGAACGGATCGACTCGATGGCAAACGACAGGTCGCTCGCCACATCGGCCATCAACTTGATCTCGTCCGTCCGAAAATAACCCGCTTCCCCGGACACCATGGTGAGCACGGTATCCGTGCGTCGGTTGATCGTAAAGGGGAATGAAGCCACGGCGAGGTATCCATTGTCGTGCGCGGCGGCGTGCCATGGCGCCATCCGTGGATCGTCCTGGATGTTATTACATACATCGTAGCGGCCTGTCTTCATCGCCGTCCCAATCGTGCCGTCGCTGCTGGGGCCGGCATGCCCATGGAACTGCGCGTCCGCCAGGAACTTTGCGCCGCTCCCAAAGGCGGCGACCTTCGTCATGAGCCCGGTTTCGCCGTCGCACCGTGTGATCCACGCCGCACCGAGCCGGCCTTGCTGCACGACAATCTGGCAGGCCTTCTGATAGAGCAGCTGCGGCTCGCGCGTTCGCACGATCGCCTCGCCAATGCGGCTCAGGACGGCGTGGAGCCGGTTGAGCCGGTGAAGGTGATGTTCGGCTTCCTTGCGCGGGGTGACGTCCTGGATGACGGAGATGAAGTACTCCGGCTCGCCTTTCTCGCGCACCAAAGTCGAGGCGAGGTTTCCCCAAAAAATTTCGCCATTGAGACGCCGGTAACGTTTGTCGACGGAGTACGACGCCTGTCGGCCCGCCAGCATGGCATGCCGTGCCTGGGTGCCTTCCGCCAAGTCCGCGGGGAACGTGAAGTCGTCAAACTTGAGCTGCAGCAACGCCGCGCGCGTGTACCCCAGGATGGCGCAAAGCTTGTCATTCACCCGCAACAGCTGCCCATCGGGAGCCACATGCATGATGCCGACTGCAGCGTGATCAAATGTCGCACGGTAGAAAGCCTCGCTGGTCGCCATCGATTCTTGGCCGACAGCGTGCGCTGAAAAAGGCAGATCGCCGTGTGCTCGTGAAGTGGGAGGAATGGATTTCGTCAGAGGCTGAGGGGCAGGGGAAGGCACAAGGAACGCGGTCAGTTGTTTTCCTCGGACCACGCTTCTTTTTAATCCCGCGCGTAGGTAAACACGAAGTTTATCGCTCATTCTCATCGCGATGCCACGCAACGACCTCTCCCCGCACGTCATTACCGCCGTATTATTATACAGGATGAGGTCTTCATTTTATAATGTCCGTAGGGGTTTTATCGGTCGCGCAGGTTTGGGCGCATCGCGCGGAGAATTGAGCAAGGATCAATTCCGGATGTTCACCGGGCTGCACCGGGTGCCTCTGACTCGGCCTTCGCGCGGCATTGCGACAAAATTAAAAACGTAAGGTTTGGGCCGGGCAGAGCAATGGAAGCGTCGACGCGTAGGCGAAGGAACCCTTGGGTCCTATCTCGTTCAATGAATCAGGCGGGCGGATGAATCGTCGGCGCCGGGGTGGTCAGCGACCATTCTCCAAAAACACAGCGATCATTGAAGCAGCCGAAAAGAGACCCGAAGTGGCGATGAAAAATCCGATGAAGCCGGCAGCGTCCAAGCTGCCTGGGAGCGACTCCGCTCCCACGACTGAGCGTGAGCGATCAAGGCTTAAAGACGCCGCCGTCGCCAACGAGAGCCTCTTGATCGCGGGCTTGCACCAGCAAGAGTTGACGTTCGCGGCGGAAGCGCTGAGCACGCGGTTGCAGGTCGAAATCGAGGAGCGAAAGGCCGCCGAGGCGGCGCTCCAGCAGGCGAAGGATCGGCTGTCGAACCAAGCGCTGGAATTGGAACACCTGGTTGCCGCGCGAACCGCGGAGCTGCGTGAAACGACGCGTGAACTGGAGGCTTTTTCCTATAGCGTCGCGCACGATATGCGCGAGCCCTTGCGCGGGATGCGGGGCTACGCCGAGATCCTGTTGGCTGAGCATGGGGCGATGCTGAATCCAACCGGGAAAGCTTACCTGGAGCGGATTGTGCAATCCGCTTCGAGGATGGATATGCTGATCCAGGACGTTCTCGCCTATACCAAGGTGCTGCATGCCGATGCCATGCTGACTCCGATCGACCTGAACCGGCTGACGCGCGATGTGATCGCGATCTATCCCGAATGGCAGGAACCGCTCGCTGAAATCGAAATCGTCGGGGTTCTTCCGACCGTGCTGGGGCATGAGGCATTGCTCACCCAGTGCATCACGAACCTGCTCAGCAACGCCGTCAAATTTATGGACCCCGGCGTCGTTCCCCGCATTCAGATTCGGGGGGAAGCCAAGCCGGACGCTCGCCAGCGGGTCTGGTTCGAGAACAACGGGATCGGGATCGCACCCAAGGATCGCGACCGGGTATTCGGGATGTTTGTACGCTTGAACTCCAAGACCGAGTTCGGTGGCACCGGCATCGGGCTGACGATCGTGCGGCGCGCCATCGAGCGGATGGGTGGGCGGATCGATTTCGAATCGGAGCCTGGGCAAGGCAGCCGGTTCTGGATCGAGCTGAAGGAAGGATCCAAGCCATGAAACCAATCACGATCCTGCTCGTCGAGGACGAGGAAAGTTCGGCTTTTTTCTTCCAGCATGTCATGACGAAACTAGAGATGCCCCAATCGCTGCAGGTGGCCCAGGATGGCCAGGAAGCGCTGGATTATCTCGACGGCAAGGGCCGTTTCAGGGACCGCATAACGTTTCCGATTCCCGGCCTGATCGTCCTCGATCTCAAGATGCCGCGGGTGACCGGCTTCGAGGTGCTGGGCTGGATCAGGAAACAGCCTGAGTTGCGCAAGCTGATCGTGATCGTGATGTCCACCTCGGCCAGCGACTCGGACATCAACCAGGCGTATGAACTCGGGGCCAACGCCTACGTCGTCAAGCCTTCGGGCTTGGATGAGCTCGCGGAGGTCCTGCGTTCAATCCAGCACTTCTGGCTGGCACATAACCGCGGGCCCATTGTGCGCGTGTCGACCGTCGATAAAACCAATGTGCCCTGAGCGCCCTGAAGGTGGAGCGCGTTGAAAAGTAGCGCAGGCGGCCCGCCTGCTTTGGGGATCGAATTCCGAATTCCAATCCCCGGAGCAGGCGGGCCGCCTGCGCTACTTCGG
>JAQGOP010000015.1 GCA_028293545.1 Verrucomicrobiota bacterium
GCGTCGTTCATCATTATGAGGAGTGAATTATTGCAGGGGAGTCCTCCAGAATCAATTAGGCCGGGCGCATCGACGCTCGTTTTTTCTTCCGGGTCAAAGGCCTCGCGCGACGGGAAGTGCGCAGGCGGCAAACGGTGCTCGGCATACGTTGCGTAATGTTTGGTCGCCCCTTCAGGGCTGGGTTTGGACGTGTTCATTTCCCCGGGCGTTGCCCGGGGCTGCGGCTAGGGCGCGCCGTTGGCGCTTCGAACACGGCACGATTTCAAATCCGATAGACACCGGCCCGGCGTTGCGGTTGGGACGCGCCGTTGGCGCTTCGAACGCGGCACGATCTCAAATCCGACAAACACCGGTCCGACGCCGCGTTCTTGGCCGCGAGCGTGGTCCCCGCTCGCGACCCTCATCATTATGATGCGAATTACCGCGGGGAAAATCCTCCAAAATCAAATCATCAGGTTTGCTGCCCGACGCCCCAACGGGGCACCCCAGCCGCAGCCCCGGGCAACGCCCGGGGTTTTTGTTCGTGCATTCCGGAGCCCTGAAGGGGCGGCCTAACGATCTTCCGCCCCGCGGCGTCCAACGGATCGGCTTTCCCCAATCCGCAATCCGAAATCCGAAATCCGAAATTCCAAAACCGCCTCACCCCTGCAATTTTTCCCTGAGCTCCTTGTACCGCGTGCGGCCGATCGGCAGCCGCAGTCCATTCCTCAGTTCGGCCTCGTACTGGCTGCCCTCGTGGGCGTGCAACGCCTTCAACGCGCTCATGCGCACGACAAAGCTCTTGTGGATCCGCTCAAAACTCGGCGGCAGGAGCGCGTGGAGTTTCTCCAGCGTCTTGTCGTGCAGCTCGCGCGTGCCGTCGTCGAGCACGAGCTCGGCATACGCCCCGGCGCCCTGCGCGTAGAGCACGCGGTCCACGGGCACGAGCTGCACCTTGCCGTGCTTCCTCACGGCGAGGAATTTCGCGGCGCCCGCCGACCGGCCGTCGCGCTCGGTCAACCGCGCCAGCGCGAGCGCCAGGCGCTCCTGCGTGAACGGCTTCGGCACGAAGTCGATCACCCCGTATTCAAACGCCTTGAGCGCCTGGTCGAGGTTCGCGGATACGATGATGGTGTGAAACGATTGGGCCACGGCGGCCCCGAGCAATTCCATGCCGTCGCGGCCGCTCAGGTTGAGGTCGAGCAGGAGCAGGTCGATCGGCGTCTCCGCGATCCGCGCGCCCGCCTCCTCGAACGCCGACGCGAGGTGCAGCGACTCCAATCTCGCGCCCAATATCTCCCGGGTAAATCGCTCGAGGCGCCGCGCGATCAGGGGTTCGTCTTCAACAATCAGTACTCTCATGATGACCCGGATTCCCCGGGAGGTTGGTTGATTTCAATCACAGTTTGCCAGCCGTCGCGCACCGGGCCCGCGACAAGCTTCCAGCGTCCCGCAAAACTTTCCTCAAGCCGCGCCTTCACGTAACGCAGGCCGGTCCCTTCGCGGATCGCCCCGTTCGCCGGCGGGTTGTCACCGTGCACCGTCAGCCCATAGCGGGCATGCCCCGGCCGGTAGGCTCCTTCGAGCACGAACTTCAGGCGACCCGCCCGCGGGATCTGATGGGTCAGCCCGCCTTCGACCAACGTGTGAAACAGCGCCGGCGGGATCGGCGACGTCATGTCCACCTCCCGCGCCTCGAGCGAACACTCGACTCCGCGCCGCATGCCCATGATCCGGAGATGCGCGCGGCAAAGGTCGATTTCCTGCTCGAGGGGAATGAGTTTCTCGCCCGACACGCGCGCCAGGATGCGGAATTCCCCGGCGAGCGCGTCGATCAGCGCCACGGCGGTTTTCGGCTCCTGTTCAATTACCTCCATGATGGTCGTGAGCGTGTTCATCAGGAAATGCGGCTGGATGTTTTTCTTGAGCAGCTCGATTTCCAGCCGCGCCGCCGCGACCGCCGCTTCCCGGGCGCGCCGCTGTTCCGCGCGCATCTGGCCGCCCATCGTCGCCAACACGAAGATCACCAACCCGCTCACCACCACGAACAGCGTGCTGTTTCCCAAGGCCCGTCCGTCGTTCCCGACGACCAGCAGGCCGAGCACCGCGCCGATCAGCACGGCCCATCCGCCCGATTTCTTCCGTCGAATCGCCCACACCGCGATCGCGCCCGCCGCGAGGAGCATGACCCGGGTCAGCCAAAACGCGCGGTTCTCGTGCGACATGAAACCAAAAAATCCCATCGCCAGCAGCGGCACCAGCAACAGGAACCAACGCCGGCGCCACGGGAGATCGAAGTGCTCGGCGAGCACCCAGGGCAGGATTCCCGCCACGATCACGAGGCAGCCGATCGTCAGCTCGAGCCTGGGGCGGTGCCACGAATAGGGCGCGTTGTAGAGCCATCGAAAGGCCACGAGCGCATAAAACATACTGAGCACGATCCCAAGTGTCCCGCACCAGACCAAGGGCCGCCGGCGTTCGACAAATCTCGCCATCGCGAGACAGGCCGCGCCGAGGAGCAGCGACCCGCCCGCTCCCACCAGCGGAAGAAACGGCCGCCTCGCCTCGCTCAAGGCCCGGCTGTCGTAATTGTCCAACCGGAAAGCGAGGACCGGTTTCCACGGGAAATTATAGTGGTGGCTCGAGAGCCGGATCGCGACCGCGTGGTCGCCCGGGCCCATCAGTTCCGGCGGCACGCGGAACATGTGGTCAACCGGCCCGGGGATTTCGCTCGCCCGGTCGCGGCCCACGACGCCGCCCCGCTCGAGCAGCCGGCCGTCCCAATAAAACTCAAAGGAGAAAATCGGGTTGAGCACCACCGCATCGATCGGCGCGCCGGGTTCGTCGCTGGGCCATTCATAGTTATAGTAGTTATAGCGCGGCCGCGGCGCGAGGGCCCAGCCCGTCGTGAAGTCTTCTACGCGTTTCGCGGGCTGCGCGGGTCGGCGAAGGTGAAACCGCACCCAGTAAGGGCCCGCCCGCTCCGGGAAGCCGTTCGGCGGGATGATCTCCCAGTCGTGGTCGTCCCAATCCGCCCGGGCATAACGCGGGTCATCGCCCAGCTTGAGCCGAACCTCCACCGTCGCCGGCTCTTCCGCGCGCGCCGAGACCGCGACGGCGAAAATCACGAAAAAGGCGCGCACCAGGTTTCGCATGGAATCCGCCGAGGCTGCGGCGCGACCCCGATTGCGTCGACGCGGAACCCGAGACGTTCACTCGCTCCCCGAGGCGTTCACTCGGTGCGCGAGCCGTTCACTCAAGCGGCGTCGCGCGAGCGGCACGCGCCGGCACCGTCGCATTGCTCATCGCAGCTTGGAATCCGCGCTGGGCAGTAAGGTAAGTTCGGGGGGCCGGGGCGCATGCACGCCCCGGCCCTTTCCGCGAGTAGCGCAGGCGGCCCGCCTGCTTCCTGAAGTAGCGTGTAGTGAGTAGCGGGTAGCGAGTAGACGGATCCGGACCCCCGGGGAGTCGTGCACCGTACCGTATGGGGGTATGCTCGCTACTCGCTACCCGCTACTCGCTACTACGGAAGCAGGCGGCCCGCCTGCGCTACTTCCTACCGCGGCAGCATGACGTCCGTGAAGAGCGCTGGGTTGCTATAGACCGCACGCACCAGGATCGCGGGATACTCGCCGTAGCCGCGGGGGCCGGTCCTGTCCACCCGCGGAACTTGCAGCGGATGATAGCGCTCGTGCCAGAAGCCGCCGTCCTTGAGCCCCATTTGGCAGACTTTCACGACCGACTCGCGCAGTCGCTTCGTTTCGCCGCGCTTGGCGCACGCCTGCCATTCGAGAAACCACACGCGGCCCATCGCCGCGACGTCGTAGAGCTGGCCCACCGGGATTTCAAAACCGACGTCCTCGTGCGACGAGAAAAATTCCCACTCCTGGTAGGTGAACGGCTTGGAGACCGTCTGCGTCGGCATCCCGCCATGCCAGAACGCCGGCTCCGCCATCATCCTCGGCCACAACAAATCCGCCTGCTCCGGCGTGGCGACGTCGTAGGCGATCGCGGCCCAGTTCACATCGGACAATCCGTGGAGGTCGATCACGCCGCGCGCGGGATGGACATACTCGGCAAAATGATTCCCGTTCCAAAACACTTCGCGAAAACGCGCCGCGAGGGTTTCGGCCTGTTCGTTCCAACGCCCCGCAGCGGACTCGCGGCCCAGCGCGGCGTGCAGCGCCGCGCATTTCCGGAAGACGTGCACCACATAACACTGCGCCACGCCGTCCCATTGGTGGCGCGGCGGCATTTCCGTATAAAAGCCGGCGCCGCCAATCAGTCCGTTCTCGCTCTTGCGCGAAAGCAGGTAACGCGCGGCGCGCTCGACGGATTCGATCTTGGCTTCCAGCCACGCGCGATCCCGCGTCGCGGTGAAGAGCTCGTCGGCGAGCAACACATAGCTCACCGCGGCCAGCGTCCCGAGCGGATTGATCTGGGCGATCCAATGGCTGAACGAGCCGATCCATTTTCGCGCCGAATAACCCTCGCGCTTCGGATCGAACGTAAAGATATCCTGCGGGTACCGCATGCCGCGGTTGTAAGTGGTGAGGTGATCGGGTTTCGCGTCCGCGGCGATGATCGCGTATGGGATGTTGCCATCCGCGCGCTGCGCCGCCTGCACGTAGTCGAAATAATCGCGCACCAGCTGGGTGCGACCGAGCAGGAGGTACGCGCCCGCCATCTGCCAGGAGTCGAGCCCCGGCCAGGTGTTCTCCTGGCCGAACCAGTGCCCATCGGCGACGATCGTGAAATGCCCGGGATAAGCGCGCTGCGTGGCCGCGGGCTCGAGCGTCTGCTTGATCGCCGCGGTGACACCTTGGCGGATGATCGTCGCTTCGTCGGCCGGGATATTTTCAGCAGGAGACTCAGCCATGTAATCAGGCGACCGCGCTTTCCGCGAAACTCAAGATGGAATCATCCGGCGACATCGTGATCGGCACCGGCAGGCCGTGGCCCTTGCCGCCGTACGGGATGTTCGAAAGCGCGTTGTAGCAGCAGATGTAGGCGCGGCGGTGGCGCTCGGACAGGTTCGCTTCCGAAGCGTGAAAAGTGTTGCCGTGAAAAAACAGCGCGCTGCCTGCGGGGGCCTCGCAGTATTTGACGCCGAGGCGTTCGATCACTGCCGCGACGCGCGCCTGGTCGGCGCCGGCCTGGTTGCCGACGCGGCCATGGTCGAATCGCCCGAGGAGATGCGAACCCGGGATGACCTTGAGGCAGCCGTTTTCCTTCGTCGCCGCATCGAGCGCGATCATGCACGAGATCATCCGCGGGTAGAGGCAGCCGTCGCCATACCAATAGCCGTAATCCTGGTGCCACTCCCACGCGCCGCCGACGCGCGCCTCCTTCAGCATCACCTTGCTGTGCCAGTGGTAGACGTCCTCGCGCATCAGCATGCGCACGTTGTTCACGACGCGCGGGCTCGTCGACACCGCGCCGAACACGTCGTTGCTCACATCGGCCCAGAGCGCGAGCTTGCTGGAACGCCCCGCGGCGTCGGGCATGTTGCCCTGGTGTTTCGTGACGCGGCCTTCCTTGGTCACGTTGGATAGCAGAATTTCGATTTCCTGCGCGGAGAAGGCGTCGGGCACGAGGACGAAGCCATCGCGGTCGAAGGCCTGGGTTTGTTCGAGGGAAAGCATGGGGAGATGGGGGGGTGAGGCCGAACATGGAACATGTGCGAAGGCGGTCAATTCAAGTAGCGCCGGCGGCCCGCCTGCTCGGGGAAGCAGTCAAGCCCGGCGATTGACACCGTCCGCTTCCGCTCGGCAAGTTCGCGCCGCGTGAGGACTCCTCCATCCCCGATTCTCGTGCTGCAGGGCGAACCGCGGGTGCTCGGGCGCCAGCAGGGCCTGGCGCTGCGCAGCCAGATTCACGCGAACGTCGGCGCCCTGCTCGGCGATTTCATCACCGGCGCACGGGGCCCTTCCCGCGAAATCATCCGCGCGTGGCAGAAACGACTGCGCTCATTCTGTCTCGATCACTGGCCGTGGATGCAGGAGGAGATCGCGGGCATCGCCGAGGGGGCGGGCATCGACCACGAGCTCGCCGAGCTGCTGAGCTTCCGCGCGTGGCAATACGACGTCTACCACGCGGGCAGCTGCTCGAGTTTCGCCCTGCCGGGAAGCGACGGGAATATCCTCACGGGCGGCACCCTCGATGACCCCCGTTTTCTCTATACGATCGCGAAGGTTCAACCGACGAACGGCCTGCGCTACCTTAGTTTCCCGCTCGCCGGGACGGTGTGGGCAAATCGCGGGATGAACGAGGCCGGGCTCGCGCTCGGGATTTCCTCGCTACTCTGCCCCGGCGTGAAATTCGACTTGGAGCGGCTGGTGCCCGTCGACCTCGTCTTCCGCGACATGCTCCAGTTCTGCAGCACCGTCGCGGAGGTCGAGGCGCGCTGCCGGAAATTCGATTTCTTCTGTAATCTCGTCGCGGTCGATGCGCGCGGCGGAATTTTCTCCAGCTCGAACTACGGCGGCGCGCTCACCATCTATCCCACGCCCGACGCGACGGCGCGCCTCGCAAATCACCCTTTGGAGCCCGCCGCCACCGCACTGCGCGCACGCGGGTTCACCGGTCCAGACCCGGGAGCCTACAGCACCGATCGCATCTCACAGATGGATGCGTGGATCGCAGCCCAGCGTGGGCGGGTCACAGTCGCTGGCGCCCAAGCCTTTCTTGGAGCCACCGGAAAAACAGGTCGCGTAAACAATCCCAACACCGCCTTCGCGACCATCGCCGTTCCGCAGTCCAGCCCTCCTACGCTCTGGATTGCACAACAGCCGGTGACCACCGAGGCATTCTATGCGTTCGATGTGCGCACCGGCGCCGAGGTTTCAACGCCGTGAAAGCCCCCGCGACTTGAAAAAATAAAACACCGGCCACACCCCCAGCGCGCCGGTGTTTCTCTAAAAAATTCCTTCGCCGCCGGATTCTATTTCCCGGTCGATTTACTGGCCTCTGCGCGTTGCGCGCGCTCGGCTTCGACATACTCCACGAAGTCGGCGCCTTCCTGAGGCGTCGCAAAATACGGGACGAGCGCATTCCCGTCATTACGGCCGGGCGGCGTGCCGTTGTGAGCAGCCAGGTATGCCATGTACGCCTTTTGGGACGGGCCTTTGACCTTCCGCTCAAGTTCTTGAAGGCGCACGACGGTGGCGGGGATTTCGGGCTTGGTGGTTTTTTCGCCTGACGGATCGAACGTCACACTTGTGCCGTCCGGCGTCACGACAGTGAGAGGCTCACCTTCGACCATGGACAGGCCGAGGTAGTCTTCGCCGTTCACCGTATGCACCGCGCGAATATAACCATTGATGCCAACGAGATCCTGGATCGACGCGGCGGCGTGGCCCTTGTCGAGCTTGTACTGTTTCCGCGCGGCGTCGATTTGGCGGAGGTTGTTCAGCATCGCGGTTTGCTGCTCGTAGAGCGGCGCGTAGCCAAGGTTGAGGCTGTGCGGCGGTTTGTCGGTGCGCTTGGCCGTGAGCTCGGCCGCCGCGGAATTGAGACGCGTGAGATCGGCGTTGAGGGCCGCGACTTCGCCGGCGAGCTGCTGGTTATTCTGGCGCAGTGAAGCGATGAGCATCGCCTGTTCCGGGGACTCGACGACCGCGGGGGGAAGCGAGGCATCGTGGTGGTGGACAATATACGCGCCGGCGCCAAAGGCGACGACGGCGCTGAGCGCGGCAGTGGTGATCAGTTTGGTGGTCATGATGGAAGTGAAGAGTCCCGAGGAAACTGCGGCGCCGGAAACGGCGAGCGATCGGGTGACAACGTTCGCGGCAAAACCCGCCGGCGCGCCGAGCAACGGTTGGCCGAAAACCGCGGCGCCAAGCGCGCCTGCAGTCGAAGTGATGCCGCGGTGGGCGAGCGATGCGCGAAGTTTTTCGAGCGCGCGATCCGTGCGCATGCGCGCCGCGTCTTCCGAAACGTGCAGCGTGTTTCCAATTTCGGCATAGGGCCGATGCTGGAGGAAACGAAGGACCACGGCGGCGCGGTCCGGCTCCGGCAATTCGTCGATCGCTGCATCCAGCACCGGGCGCACTTGGTCCCAATCGGGGCTGGTCCCGGCGGGAACCGGGGTCGGCTCGAGCGCCAGCGCTTCGCGCTCCCGGGCCTGTCGGCGTTGTTCGGAGATCATGAGATTGAGTGCAGCGTTGCGCGTTGCGGTGTGCAGCCAGGCGACCAGCACGGCGTGCCCCGCGAGCTTGCGCGCATCGCGCGCGAGGGTGATGAAGACCTGTTGAGCCACGTCCGCGGCGCGATGTGAGTCGCCGCCGGTGCGCCGCAGCGCGGCGCTATAAACCAGGTCGACATGGCGATGCACGATTTCCGCGAAGGCAGCCTGCGAACCTTCCTCGGAAAATCGGCGGAGCAGATCGGCGTCATTGTTCATGTGGTTCACAGGCTAAACAGCGCCGGATCGTGAACCGAACAAACAATCGCACTCGCCCTACCCTCGCGAATGTGCGTCAACGTGATCGCGTAGCGCAGGCGGCCCGCCTGCTCCGGGATGAGCGACCGTTGAAAGATGAAAGTTGAAAGACTGGAAAACACCTCAGCGAGTCCTCACCGCTGATCGGCCTTTTTCAGAAGCAGGCGGGCCGCCTGCGCTACTTTCCCAACCGGGGCGCCTCGAAGTCCTGGCCGTTTTGGTGAACGACCAGATGCGTGACGATGCCATTTCCATCCTTCACGAATTCCACCAGCACATCCGAGGACTTCGCCACGAAGCGGGTTTCAGATACCGCCAGTAACTTCGTTTCGGGGAGGTCGGGGACGTTCGCCACGAGGTGATCTCCTTCAACGGCGATAACCACCTTCACATTCTCCTTGGGCGCATAGGTTCCGGCGTACTGCCGCAAAATTTCCGTCGAAAGTGGAATGACCTTGAGCGGCCCGGCAGCGGATGGCGCCGAAGGGTTACCCGTGACGGCCGCCAAATTCTTGGACTCGAAATCGGCGGTGATCTTGCGACCGGAGTCGTACCCGTAGACCACGAAACTCGCGTCATCGATCCAGCCGGGCGTGGCAGGAATCACGAACTTGGCCTTGGTCGACATGACCATCACGAGGTTGATCAGCGCACGTCCACGGCTGAGCAAGGAATGCGGATCCAGCTCAACGAGTTCGCCGGTGCGCCGATTCAATAACTGGATTCCTGCCACCCAGAAACCCTGCCCGGAAAGATTGGCGGGGGTGCGGGCCGTGAACTTGAAATTGAGATCATTTCCGTCACGCACGAGGTTCGAAATCGAGAGCGCCCCGCCGTCAAAACGCGCCGTCTGGTTCCGCACCGGCAGCTCCGCGAGAAGCTTGCCTTCGTTTATCGTCACTGTGGCGGAGCCACGAAACGACACCGCCTCGTCGGCGATTCGCCGCGCGTAGGAAACAGTATTTCCCGGACGAGGCCGAAAAACAAACTTCACCAATTCAACTGGCGGCGACGTATCGGCCGGAGGCAGACGGAACAGTGAACGCGTCGACCGCAGCTCGAGTTGACGCCCACGGGCGGCTCCCTGCATGGTCCAGATTTTCCCTTCCGCGGATTCCCACGTGCCGGTGACCTGGAATCTCGTCGCGATCGCCCCCGCAGGAAATCCTTCGACGCTGACCGGCAGCGCCAACAACCCCGACGGATTCTGCGCGAAAGTCTCGACGCGCATGGGACCGGCGATCGAGAGCCGGATGTTCGCGCCCGTTGGTGTCAGCTCTTCGCGATGTCTCACCCAGGACGCAAGATCCTCCAATGGGGAACTGAAAATCCATGCGGCGATGATGAGGGTAGTTCCGACCAGGACCACGAGGGAACGACGGAAGAATCTGACCACAAACTGATGCCGGAGGATTCCCACCCCAACCAGGACGAGCGTGGCAAGCACCACCCCGAGGTGAACGAGCGCTGCTTCCAGTGAAGGCATAACCGTCCCATCGCGGACCAAGACCGACAGGCTAAACACGAGGATGATCGCCGCCAGGCTGGCGATGGTCCAAAGAATGAAGCGCGGATAGGAATTCGTGGCCGAAGCGCAGGCCAGTCCGGTCAGCACGACCGCGACATAAATCGCGGCGGTGACTTCGCAAATTAGCGAGAGATCCGAGGAGTCATAGCCGCACGCGATGAACCACGGCAGGTTCAATAGAATTGGCCACGCGACCAACCCGAGGCCCGCGGCCGTCAGCTTGGCGAAGAGCAAACGAACGCCCGAAATCGGACGCGTGACCCAGAAGGGATCCTTGGCCGCCGCCGGATCTTCGTAGACCAGGCTCGCCGCCAGGAAAAACGCGATGAGCGGTTCGGTGGCGAGGGAGAAAAAGACCATCGGCGCATCCTGCATGCGATGCAGTAGCATGAAATTCGGCGCGCCCCAGACCCCGGCCATGAAAGCAAACAGAAGGTGCTTCGCGACGATGAGGCCCGTCCACGCGACGAAAATCGCCCTGAAGCGAACGAAATCTTTCCAGACGATGTGCCACGTAAGGATCATAAAGGCGAGGGCTCGGAAACAACTTCGGCGTCGGCACTCGGTTTGATTTCCAAGCGGGGCACTTCGATTGTCGCGGCGAACGGGACGCTTTCGCTGGCGACGACCTTCACGAGCATCGCGGTCGCTGTCTCCTGTTTGAATCGCTCCTGGCTCATCGGAAAAATCAGCTCCCACCGGTGATGAGTGATCCCGCCGGCCGACAGCGAATCACCGGCCTTCACCGCCCGGCCCATCACGGCGCGATGGGCCGCAGGATTCACGAGAAAATAAAACTCCTTGGTCGGCACTGGGGTTCGACGCCAAAAAAGACTCGCCCAGGCATCGTCCTCCGCGTCGGGAATCGATTCGCTTACCGTGATCACCACGCCACGAGGATCGTTCGCCATCACCTCTGAAACCTTGAGTCGCAAGCCGGGCCGGCGGGAAACTTCGTCCGGTACGGGTCGCAGGCTGGCCATTATCTCTGGCTTTCTCACCTCACCGATGAACGTCGCAACATAACGAGGAGCTTCGCTCCGCAGGCGCTGCTGCTGCCCACCAAAATAACTCATCAGCTGATTTGGCCGAATGATTCCCTCTCCATCGAATCCTACTCGGCCGCGAACGATCAGCTCGCCAAGGCGTGTAGCGCGGTTGCGCTCG
>JAQGOP010000046.1 GCA_028293545.1 Verrucomicrobiota bacterium
CCGGCTTTTGGCCGGACGTTGGCCCCGCGTTACGGGTCTAACCTCTTACCTCTAAGGTTGCTTTAATTTTGCAGTGGGGTGACGCGTTTTCACGCCGCCCCAATTGAGGAGGTTGACGAGCTTTGCCTGGCTCGCTCACTCCCCGCCGTCTCGTCTCCTTTGCGCGCCCCGCTCGCGTTAGCGAGCCGGGCCTTTTGGCGGAGGTTTATTCCGCCGGGAAACGCGACTGCGTTCTGGTCTGCGCAGTAGCAACCATAACCCTCTGGGTAACTGCGTCGGCGCGTAGATCGAAACTCTCTACGGGCCTGACTCGGCTCGAGCGCGGTTTCTGATCGCGCCTTGCCGCTCAGCTCCTATTTCGTGTGTGAACTGACCGGACACGACTCCGGCCAGAGGAGCTGGTGATATCTGCCTATCAACACCGCTAACGCGGCATTGCAGGGGCCGGCAGCACCAGCTGCCACCGACCATTCCCCGGTCGCCCGGGATTATCCCAGTCGTGCTTTCGGCGGGTTTTTCAGGCCGCCGCGCTGCGACTGTTCTATCAAGGAACGCCGCCCAAACTGTGGCGCCAGTTCCCGAAATAAAGGCTTTGTTCTGCTCAACTTATTCACTCGTAAAAATGGTGAATAACTTGGGAGTAATCTGACTCACCGGTTGTTCACAGTGGGTTTATCCGCGCATGGACCCCGAATTCCTAAATTCAGCCTGCAGCGCGGACGGCCGCCTGCGTTCCTTTGTGCCGGTGGTCCCTCGATCGGAAATTCGTGGTTGGAAGTTGGCGCGAGCCCGTTCGATGTTCACCGAACGACTGATGCCTGCTCCTCGCGAACTTCCCATTTACGAACTCGAATCGGCGGTGGTTTCGGCCCTCCGCGCCAGCGGACGATTGATCGTCCAGGCGCCGACCGGGTCCGGAAAATCGACGCAGATCCCGCAGATGCTCCTGCGGCACGGGGTCCTCGGCGATCGCGGCGAAGTGGTTGTGCTCCAGCCGCGCCGACTGGCTACGCGGATGCTGGCGAAACGCGTCGCTGAGGAGGTCGGGACGCGCCTGGGCGAGATCGTCGGCTACCAGATCCGGCTCGAATCCCGCGTGAGCGAGCTGACGCGGATCCGGTTCGTGACCGAGGGGATTCTTCTGCGACAAATGTCCTTCGACGCCGAGCTCCGCGGCGTGAAGGCGATTATCTTCGACGAGTTTCATGAGCGCCATCTCTACGGCGATATCTCGCTCGCGCGGGCGGTGCAGCTGCAGCACACCACGCGGCCCGACCTGAAGGTGATTGTAATGTCCGCGACCCTCGACGCCGGTGCGCTCAAAGCCTACCTCGCGCCGTGTGAGGTGCTGGTTTCACAGGGACGGAGCTTCCCCGTCCGCATCGAATATCTCCCGAAGGCGGTCAACTTCGAACACGAACCGGCGTGGGAAATCGCGGCGCGTGAATGCGAACGCGTCGCGGGCGAGACGACCGGCGACATGCTCGTCTTCATGCCGGGCGCATACGAAATCAGCCGCACGATGCAGGCGATCCAAGGCGTGAGGACGCTCCGGGATTTCGTGACGTTTCCCTTGCACGGCGAACTTCCGCCGGAGCAGCAGGACCGCGCGGTCGCGCGCTATGAAAACCGGAAGATCATTGTGTCGACCAACGTGGCCGAGACTTCGTTGACGATCGACGGCGTGACCGCGGTGATCGACTGCGGTCTCGCCCGCGTGGCGCGCTTCGACCCTCACCGTGGGATAAATACGCTGTTGGTGGAAAAAATCTCCGTTGCCAGCGCCGACCAGCGCGCGGGTCGGGCAGGCCGCACGGCGCCCGGTGTGTGCGTGCGATTGTGGACCGAACGCGAACACGGCCAGCGCGCGCTCCAGGAATTGCCCGAGGTGAAGCGGCTGGATCTGTCGGAAGTGGTACTGACCCTGAAGGCGAGCGGCATCGATGACGTGGTGAATTTCCCGTGGCTGGAACGCCCGGAGCCGAGGGCGCTGGAGCGGGCGGAATTGTTGCTCACGGATTTGGGTGCGCTCGCGACTGAGGGTCGGGAGGGACCGCTGAGCCCGCCTTCAGGTCTGTCCGCGGACAGCGTTATCGGCACGCGGGGCGGTCACGCCCCGCCTCGGATCACGGAGATGGGGCGAAAGATGCTGCGGTTCCCGGTGCATCCGCGTTACGCGCGCATGCTGCTGGCGGCGCAGGACCGCGGCTGCGTGCGGCCGGTGGCGTTGATGGCGGCGTTGACGCAGGGACGGAATTTCCTCCTGCGCGGGGTGCCGCGCGACGTCGAGCAGGCGCGCGAGGACACGCTGGGCGAGGAGCATGAAAGCGATTTTTTCCTGCTGATGCGCGCTTGGCGCTTCGCGGACAAAGCTGGCTACAGCCTCGATGCCTGCCGCCGCCTCGGGATCCACGCACAAGGCGCGCGCCAGGTCGGCCCGCTGTTTGAGCAATTCCTCGCGATCGCCGAAAAGGAGGGGCTCGACGTGAGCGAGCGTCGCACCGACGGAGCCGAGATCCGGAAATGCGTGCTGGCCGGTTTCTCCGACCAGCTGGCGCGACGGCTCGACGGCGGGACGCTGCGCTGCGAACTGGTGCACAATCGTCGCGGCGTGCTGGCGAGGGAGAGCGCGATCGAGAAATCACCGCTCCTGGTCGCGGCGGAAATCAGCGAGATCGAGGGGCGCGGCGGGGAGGTCAACGTGCTGCTTTCGCTCGCGACGGCGATTGAGGAAGCGTGGCTGAGGGAAATTTTCCCCGCCGACTACCGCGAAGTGCGCGGCGTGACTTACGACGAAACGATCAAACGGGTCGTGTCGCGGCGCGAACGCCGTTTCCGCGACCTGGTGCTCGATGCGAAGGTGAGCAGCGAAGAAGCACCGTTGAACGAAGCGGCGGCGCTGTTGACGAAGGAGGTCGTCGCCGGGCGCCTGAAACTCGAGGCGTGGGACGACTCGGTCGAGCAGTGGATCATCCGCGTGAACCGACTGGCGGAATGGTTTCCCGAATTGGAGGTGAACCCGCTGACCGAGGCCGACCGTGCGACACTCATCGAGCAGATCTGCTACGGGGAGCTGGGTTATCGTGACATCAAGGACAAGCCGGTGATGCCGGTGCTGAAGGACTGGCTGACCGCGGAGCAGCTGGCGGTGCTGGATGACTACGTGCCGGAAAAACTCACGATGGGAAACGGACGTCGTTCGAAGCTCACGTACGCGAAGGAAGGGCCGCCGGTGTTGAGCGCGCGGATCCAGGAACTTTATGGGATCGAGGGAAAATTCACGATCGGACACGGGCGGGTGCCGGTGAAGATCGAAGTGCTCGCGCCGAATCATCGACCGATCCAAGTCACCGACGACCTCGGGAATTTCTGGCGCGAGCAATACCCGAAAGTGAAAGCGGAGCTGTCGCGCCGCTATCCCCGGCACGAGTGGCGGTAGTCCGAGCGAGTTGCGCACGCAGGGGCGCGAAGGTGCCGGGTTTCCGGCGTAGCGCAGGCATCCTGCCTGCTTCGCTCAGCCCGCGATACCGTTGGTCCGTGAACCTTAAACTCGGGAAAACAGGTAGGACGTAGTTTCCGGTTGTGGCGGGATTGACGACGCCGGCGCGGCGTCAGCAGGCAGGATGCCTGCGCTACGGCGATCGAGCCGTGCCTTGCTAACGCGCCCCGCGTCCGAAGAGTGCCGCCGGAATCGTGGCGAGCAGGATCTTGAAATCCAGCCACAGCGACCACTGGTCGATATAGTTGAGGTCGAGGCGAACCCAGTCGGCGAAGTCGGCGATGTCGTTGCGCCCGCTGATCTGCCACAGGCACGTCAGCCCGGGCTTCACGCTCAGCCGGCGCCGATGCGTGTCGTGGTCGAAACGTTTCACTTCCTCGATCGGGAGCGGCCGCGGGCCCACGAGGCTCATCTCGCCGCGCAGCACGTTCCAAAGCTGGGGCAGTTCATCGAGGCTGTGGCGACGCAGGAGCCGGCCGACGGGCGTGACCCGGGGGTCGTTGGTGACCTTGAATACCGGCCCGCGCATTTCGTTGCGCTCGGCGAGGCTCGCCTGCTCGAGCTCGGCGTCGCTGCGCATCGAGCGAAATTTCAGCATGAGAAAAGAGCGGCCATTGAGTCCTGAGCGGACTTGCCGGTAGAGCGCGGCGCCGGGCGAGGTGAGCCGAATCGCGATCGCGATCAGCGCCAACAGCGGCGACAGCAGCAACAAAAGCAGCGCGGCCAAAACGTAATCCACGAGCTGCTTGACCAGGAGGTGGCTCAACGGCGCGGACTGCGCACGATAATAGAGCACGGCTTCGCCGCCAAACTGGTCGATCGTGACGTGCGGCGACGGCAGCGTGGACAAGCCCGGGCGGACCAGCACCTCGACGCCTTCATTGGAACACGCGAGAAGCACGGACGTGGCCTGGTCGCGGCCGACGCCCGCCAGGTTGAGGATCACGACATTCACGGCCAGTTCATGCAGCATGCCGACGAGTTCTCCGACCGGCTGGGTCGCCGGGTTGAATTCGCCGGAGTCGACCAATGTATCGCGCTCGAGGCGCGTGAGCGCGTCGCGCAGCAGCTGGTTTTCGCTCGGCAGCCCGACCCAAAGCGCGCGACGCCGCAGCTGTTCCTGCGCAAAACGCCGGGAATGCAGCCGCGTCGTGACTTCGTAGCGGATATAAACGAGTCCGCCGCCGATCGTGCCGACGAGGATGATGACCGAGCGCGCGAGTTGGATGCGGATGATGAAAAGAAAAACAATCAGCCCGAAGACGGTGAACACGCAGCTCCGCAGCATGGCGAAAAGCGCGTGCAGGCGCTGGCCGGTTCGTGGCGATTCATAAAATCCCTGGCCAGCGAGGACCATGGGCCCGAGAAGCGCGACCACGGGCGCGAGCCAGAGATAATCCTCGATCGCCTCCAGCTCCTGCCAGCCGAGCCAACCCGCACAGGCCGCGCGCAGGAAATAAGCGGCCAGCAGCGCCGTCACGAAGAGGCAGCCATCCGCCACCTGGAACAAGCGCGTGCGGGTGCGTTGGGCGTGGGTGAGCATCGAGAGGTTTTCGCGCCGCGCGAAAACCTAGAAGTTTTTGACGTACGTCACGCCGTTCGGATCCGTGAACGTCAGTCCTTCGGTCGATACTTTCGTCAGCCGCAGTCCAAGGGTGTAATCGACCATGTCGTTCAACCGGTAAACCCTGTCGTTCATCAGGACCTTGCTGCCGGTGGCCGAGGAACGAATGCCGGCGACGCGCAGCGAGTCGATGAACGTCAGCATGCGAATATCCTGTCCGTCGGGAAAGACCTTGGCTGGGGCGGCTGCGGCACCTGCCTCCGTCGTCGCGGGCGCGGGCGCGGCGGTTCCCGTGGGAGCCGGGGCGGGAGGCGCAACCGCGACAGTCGTGCTCGCGGCGGGCACCGCGGGAGCCAGCGTGGGAATTTTGATTCCGATGGTCGCGCTCGGGGCGTTCGAATCGGGAGCGCCGACACCGGCCGGGGAATTTGCCGCGACCGGTTTAACGGCGACCGGCTTGTTCGCGATGGCGGCGGGTTTCGCGCTGCGGGTCAGGGAAAAAATGGTAAGGCCGAGGGCGACGACCACGACGGCGGCGGCGCTGCCGATCGCGATCACGATCGATTTGTCCTGCGGGGTCGTGCCGCGATTGACGCTCGGCCGCGAGGATCCGCCGCCCGGCATGGGCGGAAGGTCGGCTCTGTCGCCGCTGCGTTTGCTCTGCGCTTGTTTGAGGGCGTCGTTGATCAGGCTCATGGCGGCGGCTCAGGAGGTCAGGTTGGCCATGTCCTTCGCGGCACGGCGGGCATCCCAGAAAGTGACTTCGTCGGAGCCGCGGATGAAGGCCGAAAGCAGCGACTTGTCGCAGAGATTGTTGACGATGCGGGGAATTCCCTTGCTCGCGTGATGGATCGCACGGACCGCCCATTTCGTGAACGTCGGGCGGCCCATGCTGCCGGCCAGGGTAAGGCGATGCTGGATATAATGCGCGACGTCGGTGTACGACAGCGGGTGAAGCTCGTAATGGACGAGGATGCGTTGGCGCAGCTGCCGGAGTTCCTCCTTCGCGAGCACGGCCTTCAACTCCGGCTGGCCCATCAGGATAATCTGGAGGAGCTTTTGCTTGTCCGTTTCCAGGTTGGAGAGAAGGCGGATTTGCTCGAGCACGTCGAAGGAAAGGTTCTGGGCCTCGTCGATGATGAGGACGATGTCCTTCCCGGCATGGATGCGCTCGAGCAGGATCCGGTTCATTTGCGCGACGAGGTCGACCTGGCTGCGCGCGAGCTTGGTTTCACCGAGATCGGTCAGGATGGCCTTGAGCATCTGCGTCTCGGTGACGCGCGGGTTGAGGATCAGCGCGGTGTCGTACTTCGTCGGGTCGAGCTCGTTGAGGAAGCAGCGGCACAAGGTGGTTTTCCCGCACCCGACTTCGCCGACGAGCACGATGAAGCCTTTCTTTTCCCTCACGCCATATTTGAGGTGCTGGAGGGCTTCTTGGTGGGTCGGACTGAGGTAGAGGAACCGCGGGTCCGGGGTGATGTTGAACGGCATCTCCTTGAACCCGTAAAAGCTCTGATACATGCGACTTCGAGGTAGGGGGGCTCCTGGGAAAACGCACGCAAAAAGGTTTTTGCGCGGCGCGAAAACCGAATTTTTGACGAGCGCAGGCGCGGTGGCTTTCTGCGCAACGAATCCGGGCCGGAACTTGCCAGGGTCCTCAACCTAGGTTTTCGCGTTGCGCGAAAACCTGGGCCTGTTGATTTGGGGCCAAACTCATCCGTGAACCTGCGTCGCCTCATCATCAGCGTCTACCTCCTGCTGTTCGTCGGCGTCGGCACCGCTTCGGCGCTGTTTTTTTGGCAGGCCCGGGCCGAGTATACGCAGCTCCGGCAGCAGGAGGCGGCGAGTCGGCGGCGTCTGGTGGAGATCGAGGCGAAACTGAAGGAGCAGGATAAAATCATCGAACGCCTGCGCACCGACCCGGTCTACGTCGAGAAGGTCATTCGCCGGAAGCTGCATTATGCCAAGCCTGACGAATTCATCTTCCGGTTCGAGGAATGACCCTTTTCATTTACGCAACATGGCTTCGCACGCTCTGATCGAAAAATTCCAACAAGCCGGCCAAGGCCACGTCTTCGCCTTCCACGATGAACTCTCGCATGAAGCGCAGCGCCATCTCGTCAACGAGGCTTCGGAAATCGACCTGGCCGAAGTTGCGCGCCTGACGGGTTCGCTCCTTGGCAAGGAAGGCGCCGCGGGCCTGAACCTCGACGGATTGGCGCCCGCGCCTTTCGAGCCACTGCCGGCCAACGGCGGCGATGCGGAGGCGTGGGCGCGCGCCAAACAGGCGGGCGAAGAGGCGCTGCGCGCGGGGCGCGTCGCGGCGTTCACCGTCGCGGGCGGGCAGGGGACCCGCCTCGGTTTCGACGGGCCCAAGGGCACGTTCCCGGTGACACCGCTCAAGCAGAAATCCCTCTTCCAGGTCTTCGCGGAAAAAATCCACGCCGCAGGCGTGCGGTACAAGCGTCCGCTGCACTGGTTCATCATGACGAGCCACCAGAACCACGCGGCGACCGTGGCGTTCTTCGAAGAGAATTCCTATTTCGGCCTCGACAAGGGACGCGTGCATTTTTTCCGGCAGGGACGCATGCCGGCGGTGGATTTCAATGGGAAGATCCTCATGGAATCCAAGGGCACGATCGCGCTCTCGCCCGACGGCCATGGCGGTTCATTGCGGGCGTTGGAGCGCAGCGGCGCGCTCGACCTGATGCAGCGCGAGGGGATCGACACGCTGAGTTATTTCCAGGTCGACAACCCGCTGGTGCGCGCCATCGACCCGGCATTCCTCGGCTGGCACCTCATTCACGGCTCCCAGATGTCCAGCAAGATGGTGCCGAAGGCATACGCCGAGGAAAAGCTCGGGCACTTCTGCGTGCAGGACGGCCACTCGGTCGTGGTCGAGTATTCGGATCTGCCCATGGCGATGCAGCGGGAGAAAACACCCGACGGCCAGCTCCGCTACCGGGCCGGGAGCATCGCGATCCACGTGCTCGATCGCGAATTCATCCGCAAGATGGCGAAGTCCGGTGAAAATCCGGGCGCGGGGGTTTCGCTGCCGTTTCACCGGGCGGACAAAAAAATCCCGACGATCGATGCCGCCGGCCACGCGGTGAAACCGGGGCAGGCCAACGGCGTGAAGTTCGAGATGTTCGTCTTCGACGCGCTGCCGTTTGCCCGGAACCCGCTCGTGATCGAGACCAGCCGCGCGGACGATTTCTCCCCGGTGAAAAACGCGGACGGCGTGGACTCCCCACAGACGGCGCGCGAGGACCAGCTGCGCCAGTTTGCGCGCTGGCTGAACGCGAACGGTGCGAGGATCCAGACCGACGCGAGCGGCCTGCCCGCAATGTCGGTGGAGGTGTCGCCGATGTTTGGTTACGACGAGGATTCGTTTGCCGAGTCGTGGCGGAAGCTCTCGCTCGCGCCCGAAGTCACCGAAGGCCTTTATCTTTCCTGAATCCCCATGACCACGTCGGAGAAAATCAACAACGCGGCCGCGGCGGGCAAGCTGATGCCCGGCGCTGTCGAGAACCTTAACGCTTTTCTCCACGCGAACCTGCCCGCTTGGGCCTCCGCCAGCATCCAGGAACTCGCCGACCAGGAAGCGTGGCCGGAGCTCAACGACCGGTTTTATCGCTACCTTGAATTCGGTACCGGCGGCATGCGCGGACGCACCATCGGGGTGGTCAACGCCAGGTCGGAAACGGGAAAACTCAGCGCGATCGGCACCCCGGAGCACGCGGCGATCGGCAGTAATATGCTCAACGACTTCACGCTCGTCCGCGCGGTGGTCGGGCTTTTCCGCTACACGCGGAAATACCTGGAATCGAATGCGCGCACGGAGCGCCCGAAGCTCGTGATCGCGCACGACGTGCGGCATTTTTCGCGGCATTTCTGTGAGCTCGCGGCCTCGACGTGGACCCAGCTCGGGGGTGAGGCGTTTATCTTCGACGGCCCGCGCCCGACGCCGCAGCTGAGCTTCAGCGTGCGCTGGCTGAAGGCGCACACGGGCATCGTGATCACCGCGAGCCACAACCCACCGCACGACAACGGATTTAAGGCGTACTTCGACGACGGTGCGCAGGTGATCCCGCCGCACGACACGGGGATCGTGAACGAAGTGAACGCAGTACCGCTCGGCGAGCTGGCGGCGTTTCTCAAGGAGGACATCTCCAAGGTCACGACGCTGGGTCGCGACGCCGATGACGCCTATCGCGCGGCGGCCGCGACGGCCCTGCTCGATCCGGCAGTCTTGAAAAAGACGAAGCTCAAAGTCGTCTACACCAACATCCATGGGACAGGCGCGGTCCACACCGTGCCGCTCCTGGAAACAGCCGGCTGCGAGGTGCAGACTGTCCCCGAGCAGCTGAAGGGAGACGCGCGTTTCCCGACGGTGAAATCTCCCAACCCGGAGAATCCAGAGGCGCTGGCCATGGCGGTGAGCCTCGCGGAAAAAACGGGGAGCGACGTGGTGCTCGCCACGGATCCGGATGCGGATCGCATGGCCTGCGCGGTGCGGAATCGCGCGGGAAAGATGGAGTTGATCACCGGGAACCAGATCGGCGCGCTGCTGGCCGACTACCGCCTGATGAAATACAAGGAGCTCGGGCTGATCCCGCGCGAAGGTTCGGCGCGCGCATGCATCATCAACACGGTCGTCACCACCCAGCTCCAGGACGCCATCGGCCGCGGCCATGGCGTGAAGGTCATCAAGACGCTGACGGGCTTCAAGTGGATCGCGGCCAAGATCCGCGGCTACGAGGAGCAGCTCAAGAAAGCGATGGGCCCGGGTTTCAATTACGAGGCCACGCCTTTCGCTGAGCGCGCAAGGCTGCTGGAGAAGCACAGTACGTTCTACGTATTCGGCACCGAGGAGAGCTACGGCTACCTCGCGAACGACTACATGCGGGACAAGGATGGCAATTCCGCGTGCCTGATGTTTGCCGAGCTGGCGGCGTGGGTGAAGGACCGCGGGTTGACCGTGCCGGAATACCTCGACGAGATTTTTCTTCGCTACGGTTTCTACCTCGAGGGCGTGATCAACATTTACTACGAAGGCGCCACGGGATCCGCGAAGATCAAGAAAATCCTCGAGACCTACCGTGCGAATCCGCCGAAGGCATTCGGCGACGTGAAGGTGACGAAGTTCCAGGACTATGGTCGCGAGAAGATTGTCGACGCCGACGGCGAAGCGTTGCCGTCGCAGGACCTGTACATCGTGACGCTCTCGAACGGGTACACCTTTGCGGCGCGCGGGAGCGGGACGGAACCGAAGATGAAATTCTATCTGTTTGCCAGCGACCGCGTGGCGAACGCGAGCGAGCTGCCGGCCGTGAAAGCGAAGACGAAGGCGACGCTCGACGCGCTGAACAAACTCATCGAAACGGACGCGAAGCAGCGCGCGGAGTAACGTTTGGAACAACGCGTTCCACCCGCACGGCACTTGAGTGCCATGATCGAAAAAACTGGAGTCCACGGAAAGAGGACGCAGCAATCTTCGGATGGTACCTCCCCAGCGTCTTCGGCTTGCGGCGATCGGTTGCGGCAGCCGCACGTTCATCTACTTCGAATTGGCGGCCAAGCAGCCTGACCTTTACGAAATCGTCGCGGCGGCGGACCACAGCCCGGCGCGCCTGGCGAAAGCGCGCGCTCTCTCGCAGAACCCGGCGTTTCGGGAGTTCCACGACGATGGCGCGATCCTCGCGGAGCCGAAGCTCGCGGACCTCATGATCATCGCGACACAAGACGCCTTTCACTTCGCGCACGCATCGGCCGCGTTGCGCCGCGGCTACGATTTGCTGCTAGAGAAACCGATTTCCACCAACCTACGCGATGTCCTCGCGCTGGAGAAACTCGCGGCCGAACTTGGGCGCCGCGTGCTCGTCTGCCACGTGCTGCGCTACACGCCTTTCTACCGGAAGGTGAAGGCGATCGTGGCGAGCGGCGTGCTCGGGCAGATCGTTTCCTTTGAAGCCACCGAGGGCGTGGAGCCGTGGCACCAGGCGCATTCGTTCGTGCGCGGGCACTGGGCGGTAACGGAGAAAGCGACGCCGATGATCATCGCGAAGTCCTGCCACGACACGGACATCCTTTCGTGGCTGATTGATTCCCGTTGCGTCTCGCTCAGCAGTTTCGGCGGCATCCTGCATTTCCGCGCGGAGCAGGCGCCGGCCGGCGCGCCGGCGCGATGCACCGACGGATGTCCGGTCGGCGACACCTGTCTGTACAACGCGCTGCGCTACGTCGGGGACCGCAAGGGCTGGCTCGATATTATCTTCGATCGGGCGAAAACGGCGACCGACGCCGAAATCATCGCCTGGCTGGCGAAGAGCCCGTGGGGCCGCTGCGTTTATCGCTGCGACAATACCGCGGTCGATCACCAGACGTTGAACATGGTGTTTGCGAGCGGCGCGACGGGCACGTTCACGATGACGGCCTTCAGCGAGGGGCGGGATCTTGCGATCTTCGGGACCAAGGCACGGCTGCTCGCAGGCGAACGCGTGAAGCGCACCGCGGGCTGCGACATCATCGTCGAGGACCACGCGACGCACGCCTTGGACCGCATCAAGATCGATTTCGACAAGGACGGCTGGCACGGCGGGGGCGATGCCGGACTCATTCGCATGCTGCACGGCGAAATGGGCAAGCCGCGCGCGGAAGACATGGAATCGTCGCTGCAGCGATCAGTCGAAAGCCACCTGATCGGATTCGCCGCCGAGGAAGCGCGGCAGACCGGGATGACGCTCAACCTCGCGGAAGTTCGCGCACGCTTGAGTTCGCCGTAGGACGCGGTCTTCGACTGGCTCGGTGGGCGTTTCCGATTCCATCAGAATTTGAACAGAAGGGAACGAAGGTAACGAAGCGGTTTTGGTTCGCGCGACCAATCGTGCCATTGACGGCCGGGGGATCGGGATTTCCTGGAACCTCGTGAAGGGCTACGAGCGATTCCGCTGACTAGCACCTCTTCGTTACCTTCGTTGCCTTCTGTTCAAATGGATTGGGTTGCTCGTCGGTCGCTCCGACATGCTCGCTACACGTTACGCGGTACTTCGAAAAGTAGGCGGGCCGCCTGCGGTACTTCCGGAATTACACGCGCGCGGGCTATGGGGCGCGGCGTTCGAAACCGAATTTTCGCAGGAGCTTGCGGAAGGGGCCGACGGCGACGCGGCGGAACTCGGCGGGAATCTGGTCGGCGAGACCGCGGTTGGCCAGGATTCGACGGACGGTGACACCCTCGTAATTCCGGGCGTCGAGCAGCTCAGCCCTCAAGAGTTTTGGCGGCACCTGGTCGAGATGTCCCTCCAACGCCACGGCGTGCATCGGCGTGTCGCCGTTGTCGTTTCGCGTCAGGAGCAATTCGACGCTCAGGCTTTCGGCGGGGATCCGGTTGAGCTGTCCCGTGGCGGCGGCCGCGTGAATCGCGGTGAATCCGCTGTTGCTCGGGACGACGAGGTTGCCGCGGGTGAGGAACTCCGCCGGGATCTGGCTGAGGTGACCGGAAATCGCCGCCGCGTGCAGCACCGTGTCGCCGGCGGTGGTTTTCTCCATCAGTGCCGGCGCGGCCAGAAATTCGCGCGGGACCTGGTCGAGGTGGCCGTTGAACACCGCCACGTGGAGGACAGATTCCCCGGCGAGATTTCGCGCCGACAGGTTTTGCGCGGTCATGAATCCCGCAGGCAGGCGGCCGAGCATCCCGGTTTCTGCGGCTTCATGCAGCACGGTGTTGCCGAGGTAAGTCTTGGCCGCGGCGAGCGCGGGCGTGATCAATTCCGCGGGCAATTGGTTCAGGTGACCCTGCGCGGCCGCGATGTGAAAAACGGTGAAGCCCGAGTTGCTGTGATAGTAGAGCAGGCGGCTGATGAGCAATTCGCGCGGCACTTCATCCAGGTGCCCGCCGAGCGCGGCATGGTGCAGCGGGGTGTACCCGGCGTCGTTGCGGAGCGTGAGGTTGGCCTCGGTCAGCAATTCCGCAGGCAGCAGGCGGAGCCCGCCGTACTTGGCCATGGCGTGCAGGGGGGTGTTGCCGGAGGCGTTGCGTGCCGTGACGCGTTCACGAACCAGCGCCGCCGGCGGAAGGCGGTTGAGCTGGCCCGAGCGTGCTGCTTCCTGCAGGTCGTACTTGTCCATGGCGCCGGCGAGGGAAGTTTTGGCGGGCGAGACTAGCAAACCAAAAGCCCGGCAACCGGCGCCTGATTTCGGTTTGCCAACCCGGACCCGCGATCCACGCTCGCGCGAAATGAGCGCTGTGGATCCCGTGCCGTCGTCGGCTGCCAAGAATGATTCGATCCTGATCGTCGACGACGAGCCGAGCCTGCTGGCCGCGCTTTCGGCCGCACTCTCGCCGCATTTCGAGGTGAGCACGGCGGAATCGGCGCGCGAAGCGGAACTGATCCTCCGCCAGCAGACTTTCAAGGTCGTCGTGGCCGATCACCTGATGCCCGGCGGCAACGGCATGAATTTCCTCGTGCGCGCACGGGAGGAATTTCCCCATATGCAGCGCATACTCGTGACGGGGTACATGAAGCCCGAGATGCTGCTACGCAGCGTGAATGAAGCGGCGTTGTTTCGCTACCTGCTGAAGCCGGTGGCGCTGGATGACCTGATCCAAGTCGTCCGCGAGGCGGGGAAGGCCCATGACGCGAGCCTGACGGCGCCGGAACCCAGCGCCTCGTGAAGAAACCCACCGGCGCGGAGGCGCCCACGGATTGGCGGCCGCGCTTTCATTTCACCGCGCCCACGGGCTGGATCAATGATCCCAACGGCTTGGTGCGCGTCGACGATTCCTGGCACCTTCACTACCAATACGAATGGCCGCGCCAATGGGGCCATGCCACGAGCCGCGATTTGTTCGCGTGGAAACATGAGGCCGTTGCGCTGCAGCCCGACAAGCACGGCGACTGCTGGTCTGGCGGCACGGTCGACGATCGCCGCAATACGTCGGGGATTTTTTCCCGGGGAACCGGGGGATTGGTTTCGATCTATACCTCGCAGGACGAAGCGAACGGCCAGCGCCTGAGCCTCGCGAGCAGCGCGGATGGCGGCGGGACATGGGTCAAATTTCCCGGGAATCCCATCCTGCGTCGGTCGACTCGCGAGTGTCGCGACCCGAAGGTATTCCGGGACGAGGCGCGTGACCGCTGGGTCATGGTCCTGACGGAGAGCCGGTTCGTGACCTTCCTGGTTTCGATGAATCTGCGGGATTGGCGCGAAACCGGCCGGTTCACGCCGCAATTGACCGCGGGAGCGGCCGGCGTCGAGTGCCCGGACCTCTTTCAATTGCCGGTGGAAAATCGCCCCGGCGCATCGAAGTGGGTCCTCGTGATGAGTTACCTAGGCGGCGAGAACTTTGCCGGGAATTTCGGCTTCGGGGTGTGTGCGCAGCGGTATTTTGTAGGCGAGTTCGACGGAGACACGTTCACGGCGGAACAAGGCGCGGATGCACTGCTGCCATTCGGATCCGGGCCCGACGAATACGCCGCGATCGTGTGGCCGCGCGAAGCGGCTGAGCCGCGGCGAACCGTGGCGATCGGTTGGATGAATCATTGGGGCTACTCGAAACAGATTCCGACCGCACCTTGGCAGGGCTGCCTGACTCTGCCGCGCGAACTTACCCTGCACCAGGTCGCGGAGGAAAAATGGGAGATTCGCCAGGTCCCGGCGCGCGAACTGTGGGCGAAGCTCCCGCGCCGGGAGAAATTCGCGACGGGCGCGCTGTGGGGCAGCGACGCGATCAAGCCCCTGGGAAAATTGCGGTCCGGGGCGATTCGCGCGCACCTCTCGCCCAGTCCAGGCTCGGTGCTTGAGTTCGAATTATTCGCCGACCAGCTCCATCGCACCGTCGTCGGCTACGACGCCGCGCGCGAGCTGCTCTATTTTGACCGCCGGGATTCCGGGAGCCCGGACTTCCACCCGAATTTCCCGGCGCGCCATGAAGTGAAGCTCCCGCTGCGGGGCGGCTCCCGCCTGGAAATCATGATCGTCATCGACGTTTCAAGCGTCGAAGTCTTCGCGTCCGACGGCGCGGTCTACCTGAGCGGCCTGACGTTTCCGCGGCCCGAAGCCGCCGCGGCAAACCTCAAGGTATGCGGCGGCCGGGTGATGATCGAGGAGCTCGAAGTGTTGAGCTGAGGCTGAGGGATACCGGATTTCGGATACCGGATACCGGAAAGTTTCGCGGCGGGATCCGAGCCACGACGGCGTGCTTGACGGCCGAGTCGATTCCGCTGGCCGGAGATCGGTTCTACGCGCGGGGAAATTTTCGCCGAAGGTAAGGGGCCGTTGGGCTGCGCTTGGTCCTCAGGAGGCCGGCGAGATTTCCCTGGTACATCATTTCGCCGCCGTCCGGTCCGCCCACCGGCCCGAGTTCGATCACGTAATCGGCTTCGGCGAGGAGATCGAGATGGTGCTCGATCACGACGACGGTGTGGCCTTGGTCGACGAGCGAATGCAGCACCCGGATCAACTTTTCGCAGTCGCTGAGGTGCAAGCCGATCGTCGGCTCCTCGAGCAGGTAGAGATTGCGCGGCAGCGTTCCCCGGCTGCGTTCGCGATAGGTGGCCAAGCCGGAGGACAATTCGGTGACGAGCTTGAGGCGCTGGGCCTCGCCGCCGGAAAGGCTCGGCGAGCTCTGGCCAAGCGTGAGGTAGCCGAGGCCGCAATCGACCATGAGCTGGCAGACTTGGGAAAGTTTGGAGTGAAAATCAAAGAACACCGCGGCTTCCTCGAACGTGAGCTGGAGGACCTGCCCGATGGATTTTCCCTTCCACGTGAGGTCGGACAACTCCGCGCTATAACGCAGCCCGCGGCAGTCGTCGCAGGGCAGGTAGGTGTCGGGCATGAACGCCATCTCGAGCTTCACGCGACCGGCGCCTTCGCAAGTCGGGCAGCGTCCGCCCGTGGTATTGAACGAAAAACGCGAAGCGGCGTATCCGCGGATCTTCGACTCCGGCAGCGAGGCGAAAAACTGCCGGATCAAATCGAAGATGCCGAGATAGGTGGCGGGCGTGGAGCGCGGCGTTTTCCCGATGGGCGACTGGTCCACTTCGATCACGGATCGGAAGGCATTGGCCCCGGTCAATGCACCGAACACCGGCGCATCGCCAGCGAAGCCGGTCGCTTTCATGAATTCCTTGCCGGTTAATTTTCCGGTGCGGGCCTTGATCGCATGCGCGACCGCGGGATGAAGGAGATCGCGGAAGAGCGTCGACTTCCCGGCGCCGCTGGGTCCGGCCACCATCACGAGGCGACCGGGCGGGATCTGAAGATCAAAGCCCTTCAGGTTCCTAAAACGCACGTCGGTCAGCTCGAGCCAGGGCTCCTTCGAGCGCGGCGCCTCGATCTTCCGATATTCGCCGCGCTGCGGGTGCTTGATTCCGTTTTCGAGGAAAAGCCCGGTGAGCGACCGCGCGTTCTGGCGAATTTCGGCGGGCGTGCCGTTGGCGAGGACTTCGCCGCCGTGAATGCCGGCGCCCGGGCCGAGGTCGATGATGCGGTCCGCGCGAGCCATCAATTCGTCGTCGTGCTCGACGACCAGCAGCGTGTTTCCCTTTTCGCGCAGGGTTTCGAGCGTTTCGATCAGCCGGTCGTTGTCCCGCGCATGCAGGCCGATGCTCGGTTCGTCGAGCACATAGAGGACGCCGGACAGGTTGGAACCAAGCTGGGCCGCGAGCCGGATGCGCTGGGCCTCGCCGCCGGAAAGGGTTTCCGTGGGCCGATCCAGCGAAAGGTAACCGAGGCCGACGTGGTCGAGGAATTTCAGGCGTTCCCGGATCTGGGGCACGATGTCCTGCGTGATGAGTTTGCCGCGCGCGTCGAGCTCGAGGGACTTGAGCGTGGCGAGCAATCGATCCGGCGTTTCCGCCAGCAGCGCCGGCAGCGAGATCGGTGGCTGCTTGCCGCGGAGGTGGAGTTTTACGGACCGGCCGATGCGATTGAGGCGCGCGCCGTGGCACTCGGGGCAGGGCACGCCGTCGACGGCGAGGTCGTCGCTGGAATCCAGTCCAAGCTGACGCAGGCGTTCCAGGTTCGCATCCGTTTCGTCGTCGTCGTCGGCCTCGAGCATCCATGGAAGAATCCGGCCGTGCCCGCGGCAGGCCGGACACCAGCCGCGTGGCGAGTTGAAGGAGAAATTCTTCGGGTCGAGCTCGGGGAACGACTCACCTGAGTCGATGTCGGTCCGCGTCGTCGAAAACCAGGAAAGGACTTCGCCCTGCGGCGTGATCAGGAAGCACGCGCCCTTGCCCAGCTTCAGCGCGCGGTCGAGGGCGGATGACGCGGTCGGCCGGAGGCTCGAGGCCTTGGGCGCGGAACGAGCGGCTTTCGGCTTCGTTTTGGCGCCCGCGGATTTTGGCTGGGCGCCAGGCGAACCCAGGTTCTTCAAGTCGGCGACGACAACTTCGATGTCGTGCTCCTTGTAGCGGTCGAGTTTTTGGAAAGCGTCGACGCGAGTGAGCTGCCCGTCGGCGCGCATCAACTCGTAACCCTGGTTTGCGATCCACGTCGCGATGGGCTGGTGGTGGCCTTTCCGTCCGCGGATCAAGGGCGCACAGAGGTACAGATGCCGGGCCCGGCGCGCTTTTGGCGTCGCGAGCACGCGGGTGAGGAGATTCTTGAGCGCACCCGGCGAGAGCGGTTCGACGGCTTTGCCGGTGTCGGGGTGATGCTGCACGCCGAGCCGCGCGTAGAGCAGCCGGAGATATTGCGCCACCTCCGTGATCGTCGCGACGGTCGACTTGCGCGAACCGCGGGTCACGCGCTGCTCGATGGCTACCGTGGGAGGAATGCCGGTGAGCCGGTCCACGTCGGGACGAGGGAGTTGCTCGACGAATTGCCGCGCGTACGGCGACATCGACTCCATGAATCGCCGCTGTCCCTCGGCAAACACGATGTCGAAGGCGAGCGTGGATTTGCCGGAGCCCGAGACTCCGGTGACGACCGTGAGCAGCCGGTGCGGGATCGAGAGCGAGAGATTTTTGAGATTATTTTCGCGCGCCCCGATGATGTGAAGGTCGCCCGATGCCAGCGGCAGTGGCTGCTGTTCCTTGCCGTCATCCTCGGCGGCGATCGAGTAGCGATCCCCGGCTTCCAGCGCGGCACGAAGGAAAGGCGAAGTGGGTGTGTCGGCGACCGCCACGGTTTCGGGCGGACCTTCGGCGACAATCCGGCCACCGCGACTGCCGGCATCGGGCCCGACTTCGAGGATCCAATCCGCGGATTTCAACACGTCCAAATTGTGCTCGATCACCACGATGCTGTGGCCGCGATCCACGAGCGCCTGCAGGACGGCGAGGAGGCGTTTCACGTCATGGCGGTGCAGGCCGGTGGTCGGTTCGTCCAACAGGAGCAGCGCGCCCGACGGAGTGGCGCCGGCGCCCGCGCGAGCTTTGGACTTTTCCCCGCCGGTGAAACCCGAGAGGTAGCTCACGAGTTTGAGCCGTTGGGATTCGCCGCCGCTGAGCGTGTTCAGGGGCTGGCCGAGCGTGAGGTAGCCGAGGCCAACCGATTCCAGCGTGGAGAGGCGACTCCGGATCGAGGGGTGTTCGGCGAAGAGCGGCAGCGCGTCCGAGACGCTCGTCGCGAGCAGGTCGGCGACGGACTTGCCGTTCCACTGGATGGCGAGGACTTCGGGTTTGAAACGGCGGCCTTCGCACACGGGGCAGGGGACGAAGACATCGGAGAGAAATTGCATCTCGACGCGCTCGTAGCCGAGGCCCTGGCAATGGTCGCAACGGCCCTCGCCGCTGTTGAAGGAAAACGACGAGGCGCTGAAACCCGCTTCGCGTGCGGCTTCCGTGGTCGCGTAGAGTTCGCGGATCAGGTCCCACGCTTCGGTGTACAGGGCGGGGTTCGAGCGCGGAGTGCGGGAGAGCGGGGATTGGTCGACGAGCACGACTTCACTGAACAGTGCGTCGCTGCGAATTGCTTCGATGGTTGCGGCGTCCTCCGTCAGCTGGAGCCGCTGCATCATCAATCCCTGGTGAATGACATGGTCGAGCAGCGTCGATTTTCCCGAGCCGGAAACACCGCTCAGGCAGACGAAGCGATGCAGCGGCACGCGGAAGGAAAGATCGCGCACGTTGTGCTTGGACGCCTTCGTGAAATGCAGCGAAGGATGATCGCCCGGCACCGGGCGCCGCGTCGCGGGGGCGTCGAGAGTCTCGCGGCCCGAGAAATAGGCGCCGGTGATGCTCTGCGGCGAATGGAGGAGCGCGGGAATCGTGCCCTCGAACACAATGTGGCCGCCGCGTCCGCCGGGTTCCGGGCCGACTTCGATCACGTGGTCGGCCGCGCGAATCATCGCTTCGTCGTGCTCGACGACGACGACGGTGTTCCCGGTGTCCGTCAGCGAACGGATGATCGCGATCAGGCGGTCGATATCGCGCGGGTGCAGACCGACGCTGGGCTCATCGAGCACGAACAGGGTGTCGACGAGCGAGGTGCCGAGGCAGCTGGTGAGGTTGACGCGCTGGACTTCACCGCCGGAAAGGGTTTTCGACTGGCGGTCGAGTGTGAGGTAACCGAGTCCCACCTGCTCGAGGTAGCGCAGGCGCGTGACGATCGAATCGTAGGCCAGCTCGGATTGATGTTCGCTCGGCTTGGGGCGGGCGTCGGCGAGCGTGACCAGCAGGTCGCTGACCGGCAGCTGGTAAAGTTCAGGCAGCGTTCGGTTGCGCCATTTCCAGCACAACGCTTCCGGTTGAAGCCGCTGCCCGCCGCACGCGGGGCAGGGATTGTAGGTGCGATAGCGCGCGAGGAAAACCCGCACGTGCATCTTGTAGGTGTTCTTCTCGAGCCAGCGAAAAAATCCCTTCACGCCGTACCAGTACTTGGGCCACGGCTTGCCGTTTTCTTCGCCGTAGCCGGGCTCGCCGTCGATGATGAAGTCCTGCTGCTCGCGCGTCAGCGAGGCGAACGGGACATTCGTGGGGATTCTCCTTTTCCGGGTGAAAACCAAGAGGTCCTTCTTCGACTCGCCGTAAATTTCGCTCTCCCAGCATTTGATCGCGCCGTCGTCGATCGAGAGCGACTGGTCCGGGACGGCGAGGCGGAAGTCGATGTCGATGACCCGGCCGAAACCGCGGCATTTGGGACAGGCGCCAAGCGGCGAATTGAACGAGAAAAGGGCGGGGGTCGCGGCGCGAAACGTGCGACCGGTCTTCGGCGAATGCAGCCCGCGGGAAAAATGCCCGATCTCTGCGAACTGCGGCGTCGAAAAGATCCGCACCTGGCCCTGGCCAAAGTGCATGGACGTTTCGACCGATTCGAAAAAGCGCGACTTTTCCTCGAGGCCCAGCGCCACGCGGTCCTGCGCGACGAACAGGTGCGACGCGCCCGTGAGCGGCTTGAAATCGTTGAGCAGGTCGTCGACGCGATGCGCCGTGAGCGCCGGCCCTTCGCCGGGAACGAGGACGCGCACGTAGGACTGGCCCTTGAGGTTCTGGAGGATCTCCGGCCAGGTGAGGTTCTCGGGTTTCGAAACCTTGAAGCCGACGACGACGGTCTGGCCGATGCAGGCGGGGAAAATCTTATCCCAGATCCCGGCGGGCGTGTGGTCCTCCACCTTTTCGCCGGTTGTCGGGTCGAAGCACTCGGCGGCGTGGCTGAACCACACTTTGAAGAAGTCAGTCAGCTCGGTCATCGTCCCGACCGTCGAGCGCGAGGTTTTGACCGTGTTGGTCTGCTCGATCGCGATGGAGGGCCGGATGTTTTCGATCGAGTCGACCTTGGGTTTGTCGAGCAGGTCGAGGAACTGGCGGGTATAGGCGCTGAAGGTTTCGACGTACCGGCGCTGGCCTTCGGCGTGGAGGGTGTCGAAGACGAGCGAGGATTTTCCCGCGCCGCTCAATCCGGTCACGACAACGTACTTGCCCAGGGGAAGATCGAGATCGAAACCCTTGAGATTATTTTGGCGCACGCCGCGAAGGCGGATGGATTCTGCGGGACTGGTTTTGGCCACGGAAAGGGGGACACAGATGAAGCGAAGTCAGCGAAACTCAACCGCGAGGTGCAAATTCCCGGGGGAGCGCCGGTTTCCGGCGGGCTCAGGCGGCGCCGCCGGCAAAACCGGCCCGTGTATATACAGTGAGCCAGGCAAGCGGTCCGAAACCGGTGCTACTTGGCCAAGGTCAGCTTCGCGCCGGCGGTGTTGATCGCGCGGGCGACAGCGGTCGTGGGGCGCGTGTCGGTCACGATCGTAAAGCGCGCGTCGAACGGAGTCGTGAGGCTGAGCGCCTTGCGGCCGAATTTGGAATTATCCAGCGCGAAGATCGTGCGCTCCGAGGCGGTGATCATCTTTCTCTGCGCCGCGACGATCAGGGCGTTGTGGTTCCAGATCCCATTTTCCGTGATGCCGGCGCCGCCGAGGATCGCGAGGTCGGCATGCACCTGGCCGAATGATTCCTCGCACATCGGGCCGAGCAGGACGCCCAAGCGGCTGTAAATGCTCCCGCCCGTCACGATGGTTTCCGCGCTGCCCACTTCGCTGAACAGGCTGGCGATGGGAAGGGAGTTCGTGATGACCTGGAGGCGTTTGTCCGCGAGCAGGCGCGCGACCGCGTACGTCGTGCTGCCGCCGTCGAGGATGACGGTCATCCCGGGCTGGACCTGCGCGGCGACAAGGCCCGCGATGGCGAATTTTTCGTCGGGGTGACGCTGGTTGCGGGCGATGAAATCATATTCCTGCGCCACGGCGTCGGTTTCCACGAGCGATGCGCCCCCATGATGACGACGCACCACGCCGCGTTCCTCCAGCTGGTCGAGGGCGCGTCGCACCGTGGAGAGCGAGCCGCCGAACCGCGAAGCCAGCGTGTGGAGGTCGGCGTAGTTGTGCTCGCGTATGAACCGTTCGATCGAATCGGTGCGCTGTTTGCTGGTCATGGCTTCGAGGCAGGCTGGGCCAGCCGCGCAAAGAGGTCGAGATAGGCTTGGAACTGGCGCGCCGCATCAAAATTACGCCGCGCGTACTCGCGGGCCGGGGCGGCGCACGCCTGCCGCAACGCCGGGTCGGCGAGCAGGGGCGCGAGCCGGGCGAGGAAGCCGGCGCGGTCACCCTGCGGCACGATCCAGCCGGTCTTGTCGGGGATAAAACATTCGCCGATGCCCTGGGCATCGTAAACGACGGCCGGCAATCCGGCGGCCTGGGCCTCGATCAGGAAATTGGAAAGCGATTCGCTGGTCGACGCGTGGACCGCGATGTCGGCGGCGCGGTACAGGGGCGAGGGATCGCGGTGAAAACCGAGGAATTTCACCCGCGCCCCCAGGTCGTGGTCGGCGACGAGGTATTCGCAGGCCGCGCGGCTTGGGCCATCGCCGGCGAGCCAGAGCTGCCAGTCGGCCTCGCGGGGCAGGGCGGCGGCGATCTCGACCAGCTCGCGCTGGTTTTTTTCGGGGCGAAACATCGCGACGCAGAGCAGGACCACGGTGGCGGCGGTTGCTCCCTGGGCCTGGCGCAAGGCGTCGTTTCGCACGGCGGACAAATCCGGCGGAAAAACCAGCGAGTTATGAATCACCGAGATCTTGTCCGCGCTGACGTCGTGCTGCTCGACCAGGTTCCTCCGGGCCTCGCGGCTGTTCGCGACGACATGCCGGACCCTTTGGAGCGAACGGCGAAAGAGCGCGGGGAGAGGTTTCCCCGTGCGCATGGTGGCGATGACGGCGGTGGCCGGGAGCGCGTGCTGGAGCGCGCCCGCGCGGCTGTTCGCTATTCTTCCCATGCACAATACGATGTCCGGTTTGAGGCGGCGAGCGGTGCGCACGAGATCGGGTGCGAACCAATCGAGCCCGACGTCGAAGGGTTGAACCGCGCGCAGGTCGACGTTTTTTTCCACGGTGCCGGCGAGGGCGCCGCCGGGGCGGAAGGTCAGCAGGGTGGTCGCATGGCCAGCGTGGGCCATGGCGTTGGCGAGGAGGACGGATTGGCGCTCGGTCCCGCCGCTGCGCAGGTAGTCTTGGACGATGAGGATTTTCATTGCTCGCGCCGGGTGGGCATCGAAGGTTGCGAGGTCACGAACCTTCGATCCTCATCATGCGCTTACTCATCCGCTGGCTGGTGCTGGCAATTGGTGTGACTCTCGCCACGAAACTGGTGCCGGGGATCAAATGCGCCGACGGCACGACGCTGTTCGCAGTGGTGGTGCTGCTGAGCCTGTTCAATGTCATCCTCAAGCCGCTGCTGCTGTTGTTCACGCTCCCGTTCATCATCCTGACCATGGGACTCGGGGTGGTGCTGATCAATGCCTTGTTGATTTATTGGGTCGGCAAGTTGGTCGACGGTTTCCAAGTCGCGAGCTTCTGGGCCGCGGTCTGGGGCGCAATCATCGTGAGCATCACGAGCCTCATCGCAAATGCCCTGATCCGCAGCCCGGCGAAAACGACTGCCACACCGCCGAGGAAGAAGGCTGACCGGGACGTGATCGATATTTAGCGGCGGGCGTTCGCGACCGGCGTTCCTGGTTAAAAAGAGAGTTTGTTGAGGATCGGGAAGCAACGAGCGGGCGACGTTTTAGAATCCGTTTGACGGTCGGGACGGCGAGGGCGACGGTCTGGGCCAAACCACCTTATTTCACCATGGCTGAATCCCTTGAATACGACCTGATTGTAATTGGCGGCGGACCTGCGGGATACGCCGGGGCGATCCGCGCGGGCCAGCTCGGCAAGCGCGTCGCCTGCGTTGAAATGGAGCGCGCCGGCGGCACCTGCCTGAACTGGGGCTGCATTCCCACGAAGGCGCTGCTGAAGAGCGCGGAGCTTTACCAGAAGATCAAGAAATCAGAGACGTTCGGCATTTCGGTGAAGGATGTTTCGTTCGATTTCGCGAAGGTGATGGAACGCTCGCGGGGCGTGGCGGCGCAGATGGCGAAGGGCGTCGAGTTTCTCTTCAAGAAGAACAAGGTCGATTACTTCGTCGGCCGCGGGCAGGTCACGGTTCCCGGCATGGTTGAAATCACGGAGGGCGAGCACAAAGGGAAATTTCTCCGCGCGAAGAACATCATGATCGCGACCGGCTGCAAAATGCGCCGGATCCCGGATCTCGCGGTGGACGGGGTGCGCGTCATGACCTCGCGCGAGGCCCTGGCAACGAAGACACTGCCAAAATCAATCGTGATCGTCGGCGCCGGTGCGATCGGCGTCGAGTTCGCTTACTTTTTCAACGCGTTTGGCGCGAAGGTGACGCTCGTCGAAATGCTGCCGCAGATTTTGCCGGTGGAGGATGAGGAGGTGGCGAAGACGCTGCATCGTTCATTCGAGAAGCAGGGCATCGCGATCCATGTAGCGACGAAGTGTGAGAATTTCCGCGTCGAGAAAAACTCGGTGAAACTGAACCTGGTGAAGGACGGCAAGACCGAGGAGATCGAGGCCGAGACGGTGCTGTCCGCGATTGGCGTGGTGGCGAACCTCGAAGGCGTGCTTTCGCCAAAGGTGAAGCTCGAGCTCGACCGCAATTACGTGAAGGTCGGCGACGATTACCAATCGAGCGTGAAGGGAATCTACGCCGCGGGTGACATCATCGGGCCGCCGTGGCTGGCGCACGTGGCGACGTTTGAGGCGGTCAACGCGGTTAACGGCATGTTCGGCCACAGCAAGCCCCATCGGGTGAAAAATTTCCCCGGCTGCACTTATTGCCAGCCGCAGGTTTCAAGCACGGGCTTGACCGAGAAAGCGGCGAAGGAAAAGGGGCTCGCCTACAAGGTCGGCAAATTTCCCTTCACGGCCTCGGGCAAGGCGGTCGCCTCGGCGGAATCGGAAGGCTTTGTCAAAGTGATCAGCGATGCGAAAACCGGCGAAATTTACGGCGCACACATCATCGGCTCGGAAGCGACCGAGCTGATCGCGGAGTATGGGTTGGCGATGGACCTGGAGGCGACAATCGAAGACGTCCACCACACGATCCACGCTCATCCGACGTTGAGCGAAGCGGTGATGGAAGCCGCGGCGGCGACGACGGGCGAAGCGATTCATATCTGACCGCGCCGGTCGCGGCAGTCTTTGCACTCGACAGTCGCGGCGTCGGCATGGATTTTCCGGCGTCATTGCGAGCGTAGCACAATGGATAGTGTAGTGGCCTCCGAAGCCATTGATCTGGGTTCGATTCCCAGCGCTCGCACCACCTTGGAGAAAGTACGAACAGATCCGCTCAGATCGGACGTTTTTTCTAGGTGATTCGGGATCAGGCACTTCGAAAATGAAGGCCTCCGATCTGAAGCCGAGGTTTTTGTATTAGTCGAACTTCGTTCCGCGTATTTTACGCGATGAACGTCTGGTCGAACACTCGAGATCGGATGCCGGAGCGGCGCATCCGCTTGCGATTCGGCGCGGCAAAATCACCGTTCCGCTACGCGAAAATAACCTGGGTCGAGGCCTCTTGGATCGCCCTCCGAAACCAACGGAGCCCTCCATGTCCGAAGCCAACCCATCTCTCTCCAAGCCCCGCCCGGGTCAATCCCGGTCGCCATTTACACCCGCGTTTCCACCCAGGGCCAAGTGGGCGGACGCTTTGATTCCTGCGACAGCCAAGCCGCAATCTGCCGAGACTTCATTGCCAAGCGCGCCCAGCTGGGCTGGCACGAAATCGCCTGCTACCGCGACGAAGCCTTTTCCGGCAGCACCATGAAGTTCCTCCGGCAAAAGCACCCCACGGCCGCCGGGGAAATTTTGAGCCCCTTCCGGGCAAACGTCGCGGCAATCAAGTCATAGCTCATGAACTTCGCCCGCTGCAAAAGCAGCACGTCCCGGTACGGCCCCAGGATCCCGCCCGTGTGCTCGGCGGGGTCGTAACGCGTAGCGTCGTCCATCAGCCGCCGGTGCATCTCCGCCGCGGAAGTGCTGGCTGACTTTCCGAATCCGAAAAGCGACACGCCGCTCGCTCAGCTCCTCCGGAGCGTGTGTGAGGTCTTTCCCCGCAACCCCATCGTCCTCTCGCGCGGGCGAGTTGGAGGCTGCTGCGCCGGCACGTAATTCCACTGGCCGCGGCGCTCGCGCGCCATCTCTCCCACCCAGACCGCGAAAAACGTCCCTGAACCTCAACCGAGCTTTTTCAAGGCCTCGATCGCCTGCGCAAAACTCGGGTTGACCTTCAGCGCCGCCCGGTAGGCGGCCCGCGCGGCGTCCTTGTCGCCCTTTCGTTCCCAGAGCAGCCCGAGGCGCCACTGCGCCGCGTCGTGACCGGGCGACCCGGCAGGCGGTGTTTGTGTGAGACACCTCTGAAGGGCCGCGATGCCGGCGTCGACTCGCTCCCCGCTCAAGGCCGCGATGCGTCCGAGTTGAAAGAGCGCGGGGTAATAGTTCGGCGAGTCCTGCAGGACCGCGTCCACGTGTTCGAAGGCCGCGGGATATTTTTTATCCGCGACGAGGAGGATCGCCCGCGCGACCTGCCCGCGCAGGGCGTCGATTTCCGTGATCGCGGCGGCCTGCGCGAGCGCCTTATCCATGCCTCCGCCCATTATCGCCGGCGCCATCTGGTAGAAGCTCATCAGGCTGCTGCGCGCGGCGAGGTCACGAGGATTGAGCGCAACGGCCCGCTCGTACGCCGCCAGCGCCTTCTTCCCCAGGCTCATTTTGGACAGCATCCCGGCCGCCTGCGCAGCCGCACCATACGCATCGCCGAGCTGGCGTTGATAGTCGCCGCTCGTCGGGGCGAGCCTCACCGCGGCTTCGAGCGCCTCGACGGCGCCGTCGGTGTTTCCCTGCGCCAGGAGCACGCTTGCGAGCAACGCCCGGGCCTCGGCGTCGTTCGGCTGCGCGGCCGCGATTTCCTTCGCCGCGGACTCGGCGGCGGCGAGCTTCTTCGCGCCCATGAGCTCGCGAATGGCCGCCGACTTTTCGGGCGCGACCGCGGCGCCCGCCACGACCGTGGCGAACAGGAAAAAAACCGTGCGCATGGGATTCGGGTTATTCAGCACGCAGGGCCTGCATGGCATCGACCTTGCCGGCACGCCGCGCGGGCAACCAGCAGGCGAGGAGCGCGATCGCGATGAGGAGCAGCGTGGCCCCGACGATCGTCGGCGCACTGTTGAAACGCATCGTGGGAAAGGCCGCGATGATGAGCTGGGAAATTCCGATCGCGCCGACCAAACCCACGGTGGAGCCGACGAGCGCCAGTTTTGCGCCCGAAGTCAGGACCAGCCGCGTGATGTCCCGCACGCATGCACCGAGCGCAACCCGGATGGCGAACTCTCCCGAGCGCTGCGCCATCGTCCGGGTGATCACTCCGTAGATGCCGAGGGAGGCCAGCGAGAGTCCGAGCAGGGCGAACGTCCCGAGGAGGTCGCGGAGCACGGCCAGCTGGTAATTGGCGCGCACAATGGAGGCACCGGCGGTCTGCAGGCTGCGCACCGGGAGGTCCGGATCGAGCGCCGTCAGGGCGGCCCGCACGCTTTCGAGCACCGCAGCGGGCGCCACGCCCGCCGTCCGCACCGCGATCTCGACGCGCGGGTTCGCTTCCTGCGCCATCGGCTGGTAGAGCTGGCTTTTCACCACGTTGCTGTCGTCCACGGCGGCTTTCACATCGGCGGCGACGCCAATGATCTCCCCCCAAGCCAGCTCGTCGGTGCCGCTACGGGCGAGGCGGTGGCCGATCGGGTTTTCCTTCCCGAACCAAGCGGTCGCCGTGGTTTGGCTGACGATGAAGACCTTTGTGGACGTGGCCGTGTCGCGCTCGTTGAAACTCCGGCCGGAAACGATGCGCGTCCCCACCGTCGCGAAATACTCCGCGCTCACCCGATTGACGACGGCCGCGGGTTCCCGCCCGCGCGGCGGCGCCGTGCGGTTTTGGATCACGTACTTCCGGACATCGAACCACTGGAAGAACGGCGTGTACGTCGAGACGCTGGCGGACGCCACCCCGGGGAGAGACTGGAGCCGTTCGAGGGCCAGCCGGTGAAATCCATTGATCCGATCCGCGTCCGGATAGGCCGCAGTCGGGAGCACGACCGAGCCGGTGATGAGGTGTTCGGAATCCCAGCCCGCGCGGCGGGAATTCAACTCGTCGAGTCCGCGGACAAACAACGCGGCGCCGGCGAGCAGCACCAGCGCGAGCGCGAACTGGCCCACGATCAGGATCTGCCGGAACCGCTGGTGCCCCCGCCCGCCGGTCGCACCGCGCGCGCCGGACTTCAAGGTGTTGTTCACGTTCAGCCGCAGCGCGAAGAGTGCCGGCGCCAAGCCAAAGGTCATCGCGGTGACCAGCGAGGCGGCGAACGCCCACGCCAGCACGCGGCCATCGAGCGAGATCAGCATCTTGGCGCCGTTGTCGTCCGTCGTGCGCTGGGTCAGGTAATCCATTGCCCACCACGCGAGCAGCATGGCGCAGGCGCCACCCGCGAGCGCGAGGACCAGGGATTCGGTGATCAACGGCCGCAGGAGCTGGAGGCGCGAGGCGCCGAGCGCGGACCGCAACGCGAATTCGCGCGCGCGCGTGATCGTCCGGGCTAGCAGGAGGTTCGCGAGATTCGAGCAGGCGATCAAAAGAACGAAGCCGGAGAGCGCGATGAGCATGGACATCATGACGCGACCGTTCTCGTCGATGACGGTGCGGTTGAGCGGCACGGTGCGCCAGGTGCTGCCGGCATTGACCTCGGGAAATTCCTGCGCGAGCCCTGCGCCCAAAGTAGCGATGAACGCGGAGGCTTCAGTCGGCGAAATGTTCGGCGCCCGGCGGCCCAGGACGCGGAGGGACGTGCTCCGACGATCGGCGGCCTTCGCGTGATCGAACGCCAGCGGGCGGAAAAGTTCGAGCGGACCAAGATGGCGGCCATCGTTGAAGGATGCAGGCAGGACGCCGATGATCTCGTGCGACTCGCCATCGATCCGCACCCGATGCCCGACGATGTCGGCGCGCCCCCCGAAACGATTCAGCCAGCAGAGCCGGCTGATGATCACGACGCGGTCCCTGCCCGGCACGTCCTCCCCGGCGCGAAAATCACGGCCTTGGGCGAGGGGGACGCGCAGCATCGCGAAGAAATTCGGGCTGATGCGACTGGCCCGGGCGAACTCCGCCGGCTGGCCGGGGTCGGCGAGACTCGTGTCGACGACCCAGTACGCGGCCAGTTCGCCGTAGCGGTCGGCGTTGCGCTGCAGTTCCAGCCAGTCCGCGGGCGAGAAGCGCGCCTGCGGATTTTGCGAGGTCACGCGGTCGATCCGGTCGAGCTGGCCGCTGTCGGGATAGGGCAGCGGCTTGAACATGATCGCGTTCACGATGCTGAACGTCGCCGTGTTGGCGCCGATGCCCAGGCCGAGCGTCAGGACGGAGAGAAACGTGAAGCCGGGTGACCGGGCCAGTTGGCGGATGGCGAGGTGCACATCCTTGCCCAGGCGTTCGAGCCAACCCCAACCCCACGCATCGCGCGCCTGTTCCTGCAGCGCGCCCGCGTTGCCGAACCGGCGGCGGGCGGCCTGCCGCGCCTCGGCGGCCGAGAGGCCGTCTCCGGCATAATCGGCGGCGCGCTGCTCGAGGTGAAACTTCATTTCCTCGGCCATCTCCGCCTCGGCGCGGCGGCGGCGGGTCAGTTTTCCGAGGTAATGGGCCAGGCGATGGAACAGGTTCATGGGGTGCGGGGTTTTTCGGAGTGGGGTTTCTCAGGCGGAATCCAGCACCATCGCCATGATCGCGCTGGTCCGGTCCCAAAGTTTCTGCTCGGTCTCGAGCTGCTTCCGCCCGGTGCGCGTCAACGTATAGTATTTCGCCCGGCGGTTGTTCTCGGTCTGCTTCCACGCGGCCTCGATCCAGCCCTTGGCCTCCATTCGATACAGGGCCGGGTAGAGCGAGCCTTCGTCGACCTGCAGCGCTTTCTTCGAAAGTTGCTCGAGCCGGTTGGTAATCCCCCAGCCGTGAAGCTCGCCCCGATTCAGGACACGGAGCACGAGCAGATCGAGGGTGCCGGAGAGCAGTTCAAGTTTTTCGGCCATGGCTACTCACTTAGATAATCTAAGGGAGGTACGTCAATGCTTGCCTTAGATTATCTAAAGGAGACGCGCAAAGGGCGGGTCAGCCGCGGCATGGACATCTTTTTTTCGGCCTCCGTGGGTTAATGGCCGCCCCAACTTGTTCGTTCACGTCGTCGGCGCGAAATTTCGGCGAGGTGCCAACCGACATCCGTGGTTCTTCTGGCGGCCTGCGGAGAAGCCGAAATTCTTCCTTTCGCCGGCCGCGCGCAATCGCTTGGTCGGCGGATCTCTTTCCGGGGAGGGCGAGGGTGGAAGTTTGCGGCCGGCCAAGCGGCCGTCCCGCCTCCGATGAAACTTCGCCGGTTTCTTTAATTCACCGCGCGCCGCTTCGTCGGTGAGTGAAATGAGCGAAATGGATTCTGAAAACGGCAGATTTCTCGCGCACTAGTCGGATCACTTCCCAATTCACTCCCGAAGCCTCGGCAATTCCCTCGACGAAGTGTCGAAAATAAAAGTATTACGCTCACTTAATTCGCGTTCCAATCCAGCCGAGGGCACCAAGCTCGACGCTCTCCGCGTTGGCTGGCCTTACTCCGCTTTCTTCCGCGTGAAGCGGTGGACGAAAAAGTAGTAGATTGCTCCCAGGACGATGAGGGCAGCGATGGCCCAGATGGTGACTTGGCGGAGTTCTCCCCGCATAAGTGCATCGTTTTTGCCGGCTTGGATGCCGAGGTGGCACAGCACGTAGCACCACAGCGCAGACCCAAGGAGCGTGAACAGGGAGAACTTGAAGTAATTCATCCGCACGATGCCCGCCGGAATCCCGATCAGATGGCGGACAACCGGAAGCAGTCGGGAGAAAAAGATGCCAAGGCTGCCAAACTGGGCGGCCCAGCGCTCCGCCTGCTCTACTTTCGCCGGGGAAATGAAGAAGAATTTGCCATAGCGAATGACCAAAGGACGCCCCGCCCAGCGGGAAATCCAGTACATCGCTGTCGCCCCAATCCAAGATCCGAACGCCCCCGCGATGACGATGCCCGTCAACGTCATGTTGCCGGACTTTTGGGCAGCGATGATCGCGGGCGGAATGATTAACTCGCTGGGTAGTGGGACGATCGAACTTTCGATCGCCATCAACAATATGATGAGGAGATAGCCGCCCGAATCCAGCGACTGGAGATACCAATCAATCAGGCCTTTGAACATGTCATGCATAGGCGAAAAAAAGGCAGGCAGCGGAGGGCTGCCTGCCAGAGAGGGGTGAGACGCGGTTTAGACGTCGGGCTTGGTCTTGCGGAGACCTTGAACGCGATCGCCAGCCTTCCATTGACCACGCTTCTTCAGGAGGTCAACGCGCTCGAAGCGCTTGAGGACGTTACGTTTAACAACGAGGCCAGAGGCGCCCTGGAGACTTTTGTGCTGTGACATGGTAGTAAATGGAGGAGTTGCGACTCGCTAAAGGGTTAAGTTGGTAGGGCTCGCGCTAGCCCATGACAAGTATTTTTCTCCGACTTGGTCCGCCTTTATCGCGATCCATTCGGGAGTGTCGTAGGGGTGCTGCGAAAGCACGTGTTTTTCGAGGTGAGGAAGCTTATCTGGCAACAACTTAAACATGATTCGATACTCCTCTGTGCGTTCTTGGCTCCCTTGCCAGCGGTAATGGGAGATGATGGGTCCTTCCACCTGCGCACATACGGCCAAACCGCGCGCGATGGTGTCTGACGCCAATTGTTCGGCTTCGGCCTTCGTTGGCAACGTGGTCCACGCGATGAACATGATGCAGCCTTTTCGCAGGCGAAGGCGGGGGTGCAATGAGGAAATTGACCCTTGACGCATCCTTACCGACTCCTACTTGTGAACCCTTTTTTAATTCAGACAACCCGCCTACGACATGAGAGAAGACTACCTCAAGGACGCGCTCAAAATTATCACCGACCCGAACATGCTGATCAACGTGGTGTCCCGCCGCGTGAAGCAGCTTCGCCGTGGCAATCGTCCGCTCGTCGAGTCGCTCGAGAAGCTTTCCGCCGAAGACACCGCGCTGCGCGAGATCAGCGAGGGCAAGATCAGCTTCGAGCTGAGCGAGGCCTGATCGGCGGAGGATTCGACATTTTCAGGCGGCGCGGTATTGCTGAGCAGCAAGCCGAAGCCGCCTTTTTCATGCACCGATATTCCGATTTTCCATGAGCGCGCAGAAAAAAGATTCCAAACGCTATACCGAGCTCCGGAATTCCAAGGCGCTGCGCGACTATTTCGTGGATGAACGCTTCGAAGCCGGTATCGCGCTCAAGGGCACCGAGGTGAAATCCATCCGCGCGGGCAAGGCGCAGATCAGCGATTCCTTTGGCAAGGTCGAGAAGGGTGAGTTGTGGATGCACAACGCGCACATCGAACAATACGCCTTTGGGAACATCAACAACCACGACGCCCGCCGCACGCGAAAGCTCCTGCTGCACGCGCACCAGATTCGGAAAATCGAGCTCGCCCTCGACACTGGCGGCCGGGCGCTCATTCCGCTGCGGATGTATTTCAAGGAAGCCCTGGTGAAGGTGGAAGTGGGGCTTTGCACCGGGAAAAAACTTTTCGACAAACGCGAGACGCTGAAAAAGAAAGCGGTCATGCGTGATGAGGATAAGAGCGTGAAGTTCCGCCGTTGATGAGCGCCCGCGATACCGTCACTGTCCGCGTTCCCGGCAGCACCTCGAACTGTGGGGCCGGTTTCGATACCCTTGGCCTCGGCCTCTCCATTTATAACCGCGTCACGCTCAAGCGGACTGTCGGCCCCGCCGCCGTGGCGCAGCGTCCCGAGGACAAGCGCGCGCAGGCGATGGTCGATGAAACCGCCGCCCTTTTCTTTGCCCGCACCGGTCGCACTCCGTCGGGATTTCTGTACCGGATCGAAGGGGAGGTGCCGCCGGCGCGCGGGTTGGGTTCGAGCGTCACGGTGATCGCGGGAATCCTGGCGGGACTTGACGCGCTCCACGGCACCGCGCTCACGCGGCATCAGCTCGTGTCCGCGGCGACCAGATTGGAAGGGCACCCCGACAACGCCAGCGCGGGGATCCTCGGCGGCTTTTGTGTTTCGCGCTGCGATCCGGCGACCGGCGATTACGTCGACACGGTGCGGATTTCGGTGCCCTCGGAATTGGTTTTCGTCGTGGCTTCCCCGAGCGGGGAGACGCTCACGAAGGAATCGCGCGGCGTCCTTCCGCCGCAGCTGCCGTATTTCGACGCGGTCAAGAGCATCAACAGCGCGGCGTACTTCACTGCGGCGCTTGCGACCGGCGATTTCGAAAAACTGCGGCACGCCGTGGGGGATTTCATGCACGAACCTTATCGGCTGCCCAAGATCGCTGGGGCCGCCGCCTCGATCGCGGCGGGCATCAAGGCTGGCGCGTACACCGGCTGGTTGAGCGGAAGCGGTTCGAGCGTGCTGTGCGTCTCGGCGCAGAAGCACTCGGAAGCGGTGATGTCGGCCATGCGCGACGCGTTCTGCCGCGGAGCGAGCGGATGCGAAGTGCGCATCCTGACCGCGGACAATAACGGGCTGCGCCTAGATTGACGCCGGGTGCGATTCGCTGCGCAGCAGGGTCACGTCGGGCTCCGGCCAGAGCCGCACGATTTCGTCGCCCAGCTGCTGCCAGGCAAACGGCTTCAGCAGCACGGCTTTTAGCGGCGTAATCTTCGCGAGATCGTCGCGACTGAGCATTCCCGCGGTATGGCCGGTCACCAGGATGAACGGAATACCGGGCGCGATTTTCGACGCGCGATGGATGAATTCGACCCCGTTCATCTGCGGCATCCGGTAGTCGGTGATGATCACTCCCGGTTCGATGTCGGGCAGGGCGGCGAGCGCATCCAATGGGCGGATAAAAGGCACGATCCGACATTCAAAATGGTCGGAGAGCAGCTGCGTCATCAGGCTGGTGTAGGTCTGTTCGTCATCGAGGATGACTACCGACTTGCGAGGTGAAGTGTGCACGGAAAGGTGGCGAAAGGTGAGGGGGAAAAACCCGAATGCAACGCGTCCGACGCTTGATTCGTAGACTTACGTAGAAACGATGGGCGCATGCTGCACCTCGTGCTTTTCCAGCCGGAAATCGCGCCCAACACGGGCAATGTCGGGAGGATGTGCGCTCTGACTCGATCGCGCCTGCACCTGATTCATCCGCTCGGTTTTGAAATCACGGACAAGAACCTCAAGCGCGCGGGCATGGACTATTGGAAGTCGCTCGATGTGCATGAGCACGCGGACTGGAAGGCCTTTCGCGCCAGTGCGTCGGCGCCGAAACGTCTCTGGCTTTTTACGACCAAAACGACGCAGAGTTTTTGGGATGCGCACTACGCCGATGACGACGGCTTGGTCTTTGGCAACGAAGGCTCAGGCGCGCCGGAATGGCTGCACCAGGAAATCGGGGAGTCGCAACGCGTGACCATCGACCAGGCGAATCCGACCCTGCGTTCCCTCAATCTCAGCACGGCGGCAGGCATCGCCTGCTACGAGGCGCTGAGGCAACTGCGGACGCCGTTCGAAGCTAAACCCCGATGAAAACTGATGCCCATTCTCGGACGGGTGGGAACCGGCGAAGATGAGTGGTCGCCGATTAGAGGGTCTGGCTGGTGCAGCGTATAGCCCCAACGCACCGTCTGGCTGCTTCACCGCGTTCTATCGGGCCAACCCATGTCAGATTTCCTTGATCCTGATGCACGCCACCTCGCGCCCGGGCGTGTCGGGAATCAACGGGGGAACGACCGCCTTGCACTTTTCCTGGGCATACGGGCAACGCGGGTGAAAGGCGCAGCCCACCGGCGGATTGATGGGGGAAGGCGGATCGCCGGGGAGGACGATGCGCTGGCGATTCCGCTCGAGGTCGGGGTCCGGCGTGGGAATCGCGCTGACCAGCGCGCGCGTGTAGGGATGGCGCGGACGCTCAATCACGTCCGCGGCGGGCCCGAGTTCGACGATCTTGCCGAGGTACATCACGGCGACGCGGTCGGAGATGTGTTTCACCACCGACAAGTCGTGCGCGATGAAAATGAGCGAGAGATTCATCTCCCGGCAGAGCTGCGACAGGAGATTCAGGATTTGGGCCTGGATCGAGACGTCGAGCGCCGAAACGGGCTCGTCCGCGATGATCATTTTCGGCTGCAACGCCAGGGCCCGCGCGATGGCGATGCGCTGACGCTGCCCGCCGGAAAATTCATGCGGATATTTCTGCATGAAGCGCGGCGCGAGCCCCACCAGGCGCATCAGCTCAGCGACGCGGGCGTTGACCTCGGCGGGCGGACAAACGCGGTGTGCGATCAACGGTTCCGCCAACGTGGAATAGACGGTGAGCCGCGGATTGAGCGAGGCATACGGATCCTGGAAAACCATCTGGAGGTCGCGTCGGGCCACGAGCAGTTCCTTCGCCGAGCAATCGGACAGGTTCTTGCCGTTCAACACGACCGTGCCGGCCGTCGTCGGCACCAGTTGCATGATGGTGCGCGCGAGCGTGGACTTCCCACAGCCGGATTCGCCGACCAGTCCGAGGACTTCGCCGCGACCGACGGACAGCGTCACCCCATCCACCGCCTTGACGGTTCCGGTTTGCCGACGGCGCACGAACCCCGACACCACCGGGAAGTGGGTTTTGACGTCGGTGAGCTCGAGGATGGAGTCGGTCATGGTCGCGCGGAGCTAGATCTCCCCCGCCTGCACCCGCAGGCAAGCATGCGGATGATCGGCGCCAATGGCGGCGAGGGCGGGGGTTTCGTGGCGGCAGCGCTCGACGGCAAACTCGCAGCGCGGCGCGAATGGACAACCCGGCAGGGGCTTCGATAAATCGGGCGGCATTCCTGGAATCGTGAAAAGTTCGGCCCCCTTGGGTTGCATCGACGGAATCGAGCGTTGCAGCGCCCGCGTGTAGGGGTGTCGGGGTGAACGAAAGAGGGTGCGGGTATCGGCGGTTTCCACGATCCGGCCTGCGTACATGACCTGGACCCGATCGCAGAGGCCCGAAACCACGCCAAGGTCGTGCGTGATGAAAATCACCGCCATGCCGAGCTCGCGCTGCATTTTTTTGATCAGTTCCAGGATCTGCGCCTGCACGGTCACGTCGAGCGCAGTGGTGGGTTCGTCCGCGATCAACAATTCCGGCTTGGTGATCAAAGCCATCGCGATCATCACGCGCTGGCGCATGCCGCCGGAGAATTCGTGCGGATAAAAGTGGATGCGGCTGGCGGCGTCGTTGATGCCCACGGCCTCGAGCATCGCATGGGCGCGCGCGAGCGCCGCGCGCCGCGAGATTTTTTCGTGGATCAACAACGGCTCGATCAGCTGCTCGGAAATCCGGAGGTACGGATTCAACGACGTCATCGGGTCCTGGAAAATCATCGCGACGCGCTTGCCGCGGATGGACCGGGCTTCGCGCGGAGTGCTGTGCAGCAGGTCGACTCCGTCGAACATCGCCGTGCCGCTTTCGATCCGACCCGGCGGCTGCGGGATCAATCCCATGATCGAGTAGCACGTCACCGATTTCCCGGAGCCGGATTCGCCCACGATCCCGAGCGTTTCGCCGCGTTCGACGCTGAAGCTGATTCCGTCCACCGCGCGATAAACCCCGCTGCGCGTGTGAAACCACGTGCGGAGATCGGTGACGTTCAACAAGGGCATGGGTCGGAGAAGTGGCGCGGTGGCCGGCCAGGGTGCAACGACTAAGTCGCGAAAACCGGCGCGGCCGCGTTCTCGGACATCGCGGCCAGCACATCCGCCGGCTTCAGCTCGGCAAGCGGTGCACCGCCGGTTGGCGGGCAGCCGGCAGGTTGGAGAATTTTCACCGGGGCGTCGAACACCGGTCCCGTGCGAATCGGATTGGTGGGCCCAAAAAGGCCGATCACGGAAACGCCCAGCGCGTTCGCCAGGTGCATTCCGCCCGTGTCGTTGGTCACGAGCAGCCGGCAAGCCTGCAATCGCGCGCAGTACTCGGGCAACGAGGTGCGGCCGGCGATATCCTCCACCCGGTCGCCGAATCCCGCGGCGATGGCGGCGGTGATCGGGCGATCATTCGCGGTGCCGAAAAGCACGAAATGTCCGCCCGGCCGCGCTGCGATCAACGCGCGCCAATGTTCCACGGGCCAGCGTTTCGACGGATTATTCTCCGAACCCGCAATCAGCCCGATTGCGGAGGCGGGAATTTCACCCGCGGGTGGTTGCGGATGACGGTCCGGAGCGACGTTAAGCCCGAAGTGGCGGAGGAAGTTTTCCCAGAGTTCCAACTGGTGATGCGTCCGTTCGTCGAAATCGGCCGGCACGCGGTAGGAATGCGACAGCAGCGGACGGCGTTTGCCGGGCCGGATGATTCCGAAGCGCTGGCGCGAACCGCCGAGCCAGGCTTCCAGGTCGCCGCGAAATGAATTCGTGAACAGCAGCCAGGTGTCCGGGTAGGCCGCGCGCAATTTCCAGAAGTGAAGGAAATAGCCGAGTCCGCGTGCCGGCAGCGGATGGAATCGATCGGCGACCTGCCAGCTTTTGAGCAACGCGAGGAATTGCGGCTTCGCAATCAGGGTAATTTCCGCGTCGGGTCGCGAAACCCGCAGCGCGCGCAGCAAGGGCACCGCCATGACGACGTCGCCGAGCCAATTCGGGAGCCGCACGAAGATCCGCGTCCGCCGCGGCAATTCCGCTAATCCGCGCTGGCGGAGATCCGCGGCGATCAGGTCGCGCTTGGCCTCGAGGCGGAATCGGCGCGCCGGCACGTCCTGGTTCCGCCAGCGATTGTGCGCCCACAGCCAGGAAGCACAGAGGTTTTCATCGCTGGTGAGCTTGCCCTCGAGCCACTGGTTGAGCGCGATCGTGGCGCCGGCGGCAGTCTGGTCGTTCGCCACCAGGTCGAGGGCGAGCTCGACGCGCCAGAAACCCAGCCGACGCGGATAAATCACTTCGAGCGCGGCGGAAAATTTCTCCACCATCAGGCCCGGGAGATCGCTCGTGGAGCAGACCCGCCCGAGAAAAGTCGCGAGCCCGCCCTGCATGCCGGCGTTTTGGTCGAACAGGATGCCGGCCACGCCCTGGCGCCGAAGCACCTTGAGCAATTCGACGAATCCCTCGCGTCGCGAGAGCATGCGAAAACCAAAGCGCTCGCGCCCGCGTTTCACCCACTGGTCGGCCGCGGCGTTGTCGAGTGGACGGTAGATGATTCCCATCTCGGGAAACGGCTTTGGCAGCACCACGGGCATGCACGGCTGGACTTCCCAGTAGGCCATGTGCGTGGTGACCATCACGACCGGGTAGGGCGCCCGCTGGTGGCGGAGCGTCAGGTCGACGAGCCGCGGGGAAGGCCGGATGATTTGGCGCAGGCGCTTCTCAGTGAGGAACGGGATGGCGAGCGACAGCAGCACCGTTTCGGCAAGGCGCCGGGAGCTGTGGCGGGCGATGCGGCGGTGCCATGACGCCGGGCGCTCGGGAAACGCGTGGTGAAGGTTCGACCGCGCGACCTGGCGCCGACGCGGGATGGCCCAGAACATCAATTCGCCCAGGATTGTCGCGACTCCGTGCAGCAGCGGCTCCGGCAAATGAGCCAGGATCCAGCCGGAAGTTTGAAGCAGGAGTTTCTGCACGCGCGAGTCGGATTAGCGTTTGATTTGAACGTCAATCTGCATCAAACGATGCGGCCCGGCGGTTAAAAGCAGATTCTGCCCGCACCGTCCGTGCCATGCTCGAACTTCTCATCATCAAACCATCCTCGCTCGGGGACATCGTCCACGGGCTGCAGGTCGCGACGTCGCTCAAGGCGCAGCGCGAAGGGTTGAGGATTTCATGGGTGGTGCGGGACATCTTCGCGCCGATTGTCCGCGCGTGCGAAGCGATCGACCAGGTTTATGTCTTTGAGCGTTCGGCCGGGGCGAAGGGCTTCCTCCGCCTGATGCGCGAAATCCGGCAGACGAAATTTGACTATGTGTTCGATTTCCAGGGCCTGCTGCGCACGGGCCTGATGACCTCGCGCACGCTCGCGAAGAAAAAAATCGGGCGCACCGATGCCCGCGAGTGGTCGGGGATTTTCTACGACGAAAAAGTCCCGCTCCCGCCCGAGGGCCGGCGCAGCCACGCGGTTGAAATCCTCCTGCAGTTCTGCCCGGTGCTCGGCGCCAAGCCCGAGCTGCGCGGGCACCTCAAGTTCGGCGAGGCTGGGACATTGAACCTGAGCTTTGCCGAGGGCCGCGGCGGCGCGAAGCCCTACCTGATGTTTCCCGACAGCCGTCGCGCGGAGAAATGCTGGGGCGGTTTCAAGCAGCTCACGGAAATGATCCTGCGCGAGAACCGCACCCGGAAGGTGATCTGGGCCGGCAACAACCGCGTGCCGGACCGCAATGCGTACCCGGCGGAGCAATTCCTCAACCTCACCGCCAACACCAGCCTCGTGTCGCTGCCGGCGCTGATCAAACGCGCGGACTGGGTCATCACCAACGACAGCGGCCCGATGCACCTCGCGGCGGCGCTGGGGGTGAAGACGCTGGGGATTTTTGGCCCGACGGACCCGCGGTTGTTTGGGCCGTACCCGCTGACGGCGCCGACGAACTTCGTGGTGCAGGCGCCGGTGGGCGACTTGAAGCTGCTTTCGGCGAAGGATGTCTATGCGCGTTTCCAGCGCGCGCGCGCGCGATTCGAAAAGAACCGCTGACCTATTTTTTCATGCTCGATCCCAAACTGATTCGTGAGTCGCCCGACCTGGTTCGCGCGGCGATTGCCAAGAAACACCTCGAGGTCGACCTCGATGCCGTCCTGGCGATCGATTCGATGTGGCGCGCCCAGTTGCAGGAGGTCGAGGCGTTGCGCGCGACGCAGAAGGCCGCGAACGCCGCGATGGCGGCGCTGCCCAAGGGATCGCCGGAATTCATCGCGAAGGTCACGGAGATGAAAGCCGTGTCGGCGCAGGTGAAGGAGAAGGACGCGCAGCTGACCGAGACGCAGGAGAAATTCCGCCTCGCGATGCTCTCGATTCCCAACCTCCCGCACGCGAGCGTGCCCGAAGGCCGGACCCCGGAGGACAATGTCGTTTTCGCGCTCCACGGTTCGCACATGGAGCCGAAGCCCCATGCGCTGCCGCACTGGGAAATCCCGGGGTTCGAGCGGTTGTTTGATTTTGCGCGCGGCGCCAAGGTGACCGGCGCGGGTTTTCCTTTCTTCATCGGCGACGGCGCGAAGCTCGCCCGGGCCCTGCTCCAGTTCTTCCTCGAGGAAGATGGCAAGGCCGGGTACGTCGAGGTCAGCCCGCCGATCTTCGTCAACGCCGCGAGCGCGACCGCGACCGGCCAGCTGCCCGACAAGGAGGGCCAGATGTACGAGACGACGCCGGACCGCCTTTATGCGGTGCCGACCGCCGAGGTGCCGCTGACGAATTTTTTCCGCGACGAGATCCTGGAGGAATCCGCGCTGCCCGTTTATCGTTGCGCCTACACGCCCTGTTTTCGCCGCGAGGCCGGAAGTTATGGCAAGGACGTGCGGGGACTGAACCGCGTCCATCAATTCGACAAGGTCGAGCTGCTCAAGTGGGTCCATCCGTCGACGAGCTACGACGAACTCGACAAGCTTCGCCTCGACGCCGAGGCCCTGCTGCGGAAACTCGACCTGCCTTACCGCGTGCTGCTGATGTGCGGCGGCGACGTCGGTTTCGCGCAGGCGAAAAAATACGACCTCGAAGTCTGGGGCGCCGGGCAGAAACGGTGGCTGGAAGTTTCGAGCTGTTCAAATTTCGAGGCGTTCCAGGCCCGCCGCGCGCAGATCCGTTTTCGCTCCAAGGAAACGGGTAAGCCGGAACTGGTGCACACGATCAATGGCTCCGGGCTGGCCGTGCCCCGCGTGCTCGCGGCGATCCTCGAAAATAATCTCCAGGCCGATGGGCGGGTCAAAATTCCCGAGGCGCTCGTGCCGTATTTCGGCAAGGAGTACCTCAGCTTCAAGTGACCCGGTCCTCCGCGCGCGCCTCGGGCCGGGTTTCGTGGGCGCATTGCGCGTCGAAACTCGCCGAAGCCTTGCCGCGGGCCCGGCTTCATCCCGCGGTCGTCGCCTGGGCGGAAAGCGCGTCGCCGCGGAAAACCTGGGCGATCGCATTTTCCGGCGGAGCCGACTCGCTCTGCCTGCTGCTGCTGCTCTGGGCGCATTGGCCGACCCGGCGAAGGCACCTGTGCGCCCTGCACTTCAATCACCGGTTGCGCGGGGTGGAATCCCGGCGCGATGCCGAATTCTGCCGCAAAGCCTGCCGCGGCTTGGGAATTAAACTGATCGAGGGCGAGTGGTCGGACGCCCATGCGGGCGCCAGCGAAGCGGAGGCGCGCGCGGCGCGGCATATGTTTTTCGCGCGGCATTCGCGCGCGCTTTGGAGCGGCCACCAGCAGGACGACATCGCCGAGACTTTTTTCATGCGGCTCGCGCGTGGCAGCGGCACGGGCGGATTGTCGGCGCCGCGGCCGATCCACGCGATGCCGGCGGGACGAACCCATGTGCGCCCGCTCCTCACGGTTTCAAAGGCCCAGATCCTCGCCGCGCTGCGAGCCGCCGGAGCGACCTGGCGCGAGGACTCGACGAACAGCGGGCGCTATTATTTCCGAAATCGAATCAGGCGCGACGTCCTGCCGGCATGGGAACAGGCCGCGCAACGCGATGCGCTCGCCGGTGCCGCCCGGTCGCGGGAGCTGCTGGAGGACGATGATTCCGCACTCGAGGCCTGGCTCGCGGAAATCGAACCGATGGCCAAGGACGGGTCGCTCAACCTCAAGCGGATTCACGGCAAGCCGCGGGCACTCGTGCGCCGCGCGCTTCATCGTTGGCTGCTCGCCCAGCGCCGGACGTTTCATCTTTCGCGCCAGGCGTTCGATTCATTGCTCGGATCGGTGATGCGCGGAAGCCCGACGCGCCAAAGCCTGGGCGCGGAAAGTTTCGCCGTCATTGAAAAGTCCCGGCTGCGTTTTGTGGCGCGGGGTAAATATACCCAGGATTTCCACCCTTCGGCCAATTGACTTATACAGGAGGAACATCCACGGTTTGGCCTCAGTCCAACCCCCCATGCCCGATCCCGATAATAATAAGAAACGTCGCTCGCTGAAAAACCTGCCTCCTGATCGTTTCCAGCCGAAGATGCTGGTGATCTGGTTGGTCATCGTGCTCGCGGCCATCTCACTGCTCTTTTTTGCGCCGGGCGGCCTCAAGTCGCCGGCCTCCGTGAAGATCCAAAAGGTCGTTGAGCTTGCCGAACAGGGCAAGGTGCGCGAAGGCGTCATCCGTCCCGACGCTTCGGGCGGTCGCGACTGGGTCGTCATCACCGGCGAAACCGCCAAGGATGCCGGCCTCGAGGGAGATCGCGGCCCGACCACGCAGTTCCGCGCCGCCGGTCGCCTGACCGACGCCAACATGGAGCGCCTGCAAAAATCACAGGCCTTCGCCGAACAGCCCGCGACCACGCTGCTGTCCCAGATCGCGGTGAACGTGATCCCGTTCCTCCTGATCATTGGGCTCCTTTATTTCCTTTTCATCCGCCAGCTCCGCCAGGCCGGCAAGGGTGCCCTCAGCTTCGGCAAGAGCCGAGCCAAGCTGCTGACGCGCGATCGCGACAAACTCACGTTTGCCGACGTTGCCGGTTGCGACGAAGCCAAGGAGGAAGTCAGCGAAGTCGTCGAATTCCTGAAGGACCCGAAAAAATTCACCAAGATGGGTGGCAAGATTCCGAAGGGCATCCTGATGGTCGGGCCTCCCGGCACCGGCAAGACACTCCTCGCGAAGGCCGTGGCGGGCGAAGCCGACGTTCCTTTCTTCAGCATCTCCGGTTCCGACTTTGTCGAGATGTTCGTGGGCGTCGGCGCGAGCCGCGTGCGCGACATGTTCGAGCAGGGCCGCAAGAGCGCGCCTTGCATCATCTTCATCGATGAAATCGACGCGGTCGGCCGCCAGCGCGGCGCCGGCCTCGGCGGCGGCAACGATGAACGCGAGCAGACCTTGAATTCGCTGCTCGTCGAGATGGACGGCTTCGACACCACGGAAGGCGTGATCATCATTGCGGCGACGAATCGCCCGGATGTGCTCGACAGCGCGCTGCTCCGCCCGGGTCGTTTCGACCGTCAAATCTACGTCGACCTTCCTGACTTGGTTGGCCGCGAGCAAATTCTCCGCGTGCATGCGCGGAAGATCAGCCTCTCGGAAAATGTCGACCTCGCTTCCATCGCCCGCGGCACGCCCGGCCTTTCCGGCGCCGAGCTGGCCAACTTGCTCAACGAGTCCGCGTTGCTCGCGGCCCGTCGCGACAAGAAGAAGGTCGAGATGGTCGATATCGGTGACGCCCGCGACAAGGTCCTGTGGGGCCGCGAACGTCGTCGCGTCATGGACGACAGCGAAAAACGCGCGATCGCCTGGCACGAAGCCGGCCACGCAGTCGTCCAAGCCGTGCTCGATGACGGCACGGTGCCGGTCCACAAGGTCACGATCATCCCGCGCGGGCAGAGCCTGGGCAGCACGAGTTTTTTCCCGACGAAGGACATCCTGACCCGGGCCAAGAAAAAGCTGCTCGACCAAATCGCGATGGCGATGGGTGGACGCATTGCCGAGGAACTCGTGACCGGCGACATCAGCAACGGCGCTTACGGGGACATCAAGCAGGCCACGCGTATCGCACGCTCGATGGTCTGTGACTACGGCATGAGCGACTTGGGCCCGATCGCGCTGGGCGAAAACCAGGACACGGTTTTCCTTGGCCGCGATATCACGAGGTCGACGCACATCAGCGAAGACACCGCCCGCCGGATCGACGCCGCAGTCGGCGACTTGATCAGCAGCCAGTATACCCGCGCGCAGCAGATCATCGCCGAGCATCGGACCGCGCTGGACAAGATTGCGATGGCGCTGATCGAACACGAAACCATTGAAGGCAAACACGTCCTTGAGATCCTGAAGCACGGCGACATCCAGTCGCCCGTAATTCGCGAGGCGATGGGCAAGAGCGATGCCAAGGCCATGGAAAAGCGCGCCGCCGAAAAAGCCGCCGCTCCCGGGCCGATCGACAGCCTGCCGACGCCGTCGCCTTCACCGGCTTGAGTGATACAACTTCCCTGGCCGGCCCGGTTTATTCCGGGCCGGCCTTTTTTTTGGGCGCGCGGATGGAAAATCGTCCTTGGATTTGTCGTTCCAAAACGCAGGATACGCCCTTCCCATGAAAATTTGCTGTATCGGAGCAGGTTACGTAGGAGGCCCCACTATGGCGATGATCGCCCTGAAGGCTTCCGATATCGAAGTGAAGGTCGTCGACATGAACGCGACCCGCATTGCCGCCTGGAATTCAGGCACGCTGCCGATCTATGAGCCGGGACTCGACGACGTCGTTAAACAGACACGGGGCAAGAACCTGCATTTTTCCACCGATGTCATCGGCGCGATCAAGGAAGCCGACATCATCTTCGTGGCCGTCAACACCCCGACGAAGACCTATGGCGTGGGCGCCGGCCGGGCTGCGGACCTTCGTTTCATCGAGTCGGTCGCGCGCACGATTGCCGACGTTGCGACCGGTCCGAAGATCATCGTCGAGAAATCCACCATCCCGGTAAAAACGGCCGAGACGATCAAGGACATCCTCAGCGCGAACTCCAAGGGCATTAAGTTTGAAGTGCTTTCCAACCCGGAATTCCTCGCGGAAGGCACGGCAGTGGCGGACCTGCAGATGCCGGATCGCGTCCTCATCGGCGGTGAACGCACCCCCGGCGGCGAAAAAGCGATGCAGACGCTGGTCGACGTTTACGCCCGCTGGGTGCCGCGCGACCGCATCATCACGACCAATCTCTGGTCGTCAGAGCTTTCCAAGCTCGTGGCGAACGCGTTCCTGGCGCAGCGGATTTCCTCGATCAATTCCATTTCCGCGCTCTGCGAGGCGACCGGTGCAGACGTCGATGAAGTGGCGAACGCGATCGGCAAGGATTCGCGCATCGGCCCGAAATTCCTGAAGGCCTCGGTCGGCTTTGGCGGATCCTGTTTCCAAAAGGATATCCTGAATCTCGTCTATCTCTGCGAACACTTCGGCCTGCCGGAGGTCGCGACGTACTGGGATGGCGTGGTGAAGATGAACGACTGGCAGAAGCACCGTTTCGCGGCCAAGATTGTGCGCTCGCTGTTCAACACCGTCGCCGACAAGAAAATCGCCGTGCTTGGGTTCGCGTTCAAGAAGGACACCAACGACACGCGCGAGTCGGCGGCCATCGCCGTGTGCCGCGACCTGCTGGCCGAGCAGGCCAAGGTCGTGGTCTATGACCCGCAGGTTCCGGCCGACGAAATCCGCGCCGACATCCTTGGAAAAGGAAAGGAAGAGGCCCGGCTCACCGTGGCGAAATCGGCGTACGAAGCCGCCGACGGCGCGCACGCCATCGCGATTGTGACCGAATGGGACGAGTTCAAGAAACTCGACTACGCGAAGATTCTCGGGGCCATGCACAAGCCGGCGTTTGTTTTCGACGGCCGCAACATCCTCGACCTCACCAAGCTCGCCGCGATGGGTTTCCGCACTTACGGCATCGGCAAGTAAACCGCCGCCGCCGGCGAAACCGCGACCGGGGGTGAAACGCGTCGCCGACGCCAGGCCGATGGGGTGGTTGGTCCCGCCTGAGCGGGCCAGTCGCGCTCGATCAGACGATGGGCAACGCGCCGAATTTTCCGCCCAGCACGGCCTGTGAAGAGCTGTGCATCCAGCCATCCAGCATCGTGGCGTAGACGCTGCGGAAGTCCGTGCTGAACGTCAGGTCCTGGTTCGCCGCCAACGCGAGCGAAGGCGCGGTGCCGTGGAGGCCGCCTTTGACGCGCGAGCCCATGACAAACAGCGGGGCTGCCGTGCCGTGGTCCGTTCCGCGGCTTTCGTTCTCGCTTGGCCGGCGGCCGAATTCCGAAAAGGTCATTGTCATGACCTGCCCGTCGAGCCGGTGCTTTTCCAGGTCCTCCTGGAAGGCAGCCAGGCCCGAGGACAGCCGGGCGAGCAAGTTCGCCTGCTGGTTCGCCTGGTTGCTGTGCGTATCGAAGCCGCTCAGCGAAACAAAATAAACCCGCGTGGGCAGGCCGGCCGCGATCAGCGCCGCAACGTTGCGCAGCGAAGAGGCGAACGCATTGGAAGGATAGCTCGCGGACGGACGGTAATCGCCGATGACGCGCTGGACTTTTTTCTCCGTGACGAGCGCATCCATCAACGTGTGCTTGAGGAACGCCGCGTTGTCGTTTTCCGGGGGCTGCTGTTTGACCAGCGACTCGAGCAGCTGGCGGTTCTCCTCGTTCTCGCGGCGGTTTCCTCCGCCGGGAATCAGGCCAAAGGTCGGATGGTCGTGGTGGCTCTGGAACGACTGGGGCACGCCGTTGCTGATGTGGATGCCGACCGGATCATGGTCGTCGGCGGGCTGTCCCGTGCACGCGTTGTCCAGGTAGCGCCCGATCCAGCCTTCGGAGAGGAACTCGTTGCTGCCGCTCGCGGTTTCCCAGATTTCCGTCGAGCGAAAATGGCTCCGGTTGGGATTCGGGTAACCCACGTTTTGGACGACCGCGAGTTTGCCGTCGTGGAAGAGCTCGTGGAGAGCGCCGCACGAGGGATGAAGGCCGACGGTGTCGCTCAGCTGGAGAACCTTATCCTTGGCCAGGCCAAGCGTGGGACGGAGCCGGTAGTAATTCGCGTCCTCGAACGGCACGAGCGTGTTCAACCCATCGTTGCCGCCGGCGAGTTGGACCAGCACGAGGATCGGCCGGCCGGTTTCAGGACCGGTCGTGGCGGCCATCGCGGAATTGACGAGGAACGCCGGGGCAAAATGGCTGAAGGCGAGGAGGCCGATGCCGCGTCCCGACGCTTGCAGGAATTCACGGCGGGTGGTGGGAAACGCAGCGGTGGAATGGTTGGCGGGCATGGTGGCTCAGCAGAGTTGATATTCAGGGGACTGGAGCAGGGTGACCGTGGCGCGTCGCACGCGGCGGAGCCGCTGGGCCTCGTCGGCGCTGTTGTTGGCGAGGAACTGCCTCACGCTGCCACGAAACTCCGGGGCGCTGCGGAGCGCGAGAAAATTGGCGACGAGTGCGTCGGCTGCAGCGGTCGGTTCAAGGCGGCTGATCGGCGCCAGCAGCTGGTCGCTGACCGAAAAGGCGCTCCGGCCCGCCGCGCGCGCGGCCATCAGCTCGATCTGTTCGTCGGCGTTCAGCGTGTCCTCGCGGATCGGCGCAAACAGCGACTCCACGAGTTGCCGCCGCTGGGCGAGGGTGGCGGAGCTGATCCAGGTGCGGCCTCCAACCCAGCCCCGAACATTCGGCGGCGTGAAAAGCGTCTGGCCCATCTGCCGCAGGGGCACGAGCACCTGGCGCGGCAGCGGCGCGACGTTCAGCTGAAGGTCCTGCACGAGCCCGAGGTAGAATTGTACCGGGCTCTTGATGAAATCGCCGCGAAATTCCTGGGCGAAAAAAATCCGGCTGCCAAAGAAATTTCGGGCCAGCGCCCGCAGATCGAAACCGCTCGCGTGCCACGTCTCGCCGAGCGGCTCCAGGTAACCCGGGGGGAGCGCGACGTCCGACAGGTAAAAACTCACCATCTCCTTCGGCAGGAAGGTCGCGGCGGCGGGCTGCTGGAATGCGAGGTCGATGACGTCGTCGCCGGAAAACAAACCGGACTGCCCGAAAATCGTTTTCGCCCTCATGTCATGCTGGCGCGGCGCAAAACGGAAGACCCCATATTGCTGCCGATAGCCGGTGAAAGCGCGGGCAGCTTCCTTGATGTCGGCCTCCGAATAGTGCCCCTCGCCGAGCAGGAATAATTCGAAGAGCTCGCGGGCAAAATTTTCGTTCGGCGCCTCGCGGCGATTCTGATTCAAGTCGAGGTAGTTGATCATTGCCGGCGAGCGCGAGACGGCCTTGGCGAGCGCCGGCGCGGGACCGAGGGAATTTCGCGCGATGATGTCGAAGTGCTGCCAGATCAGGGCGGCGTTTTTCACTTTTTCCGCGCTGACGACATACACGTCGCTGAGGAATAAAATCCATTTGGCATAGGCCGCGTTTTCCGGCTGCGCGGCAAACTGCAGCCAGCGGATGCTCATGTCCTGCAGGGCAAGCTGCGTGCGCTCGCGTGCTTCCCGCTGGACCAGACGTCGCTCGCCGTCGCTCGCGCTGGCGGCGATCTTCCGGGCGAAATCCGGCGTGTCCTCCTGGAGATTCGCCACCAGGCGCGGCTGCGCAAACACCGGCCCCGTGGAAGGAAACAGGCGGTCCAGCGTTGCCGGCAGGCCCACGGGCACGGCGCGGACGACATCCGCGGGCAATGCACTCCAGCCGGCGCGGCGCAGCAGGTGGCGCGCCGCGGCTTCGTTCCACTCCGACGCAGGCAACGGCTGCCAGGCTTCGGTCGCGGCAAGTTTCAATTGCATGCGGCTATGACGCCACGCTGACCGGATGGTTTCGGCGATCAGACCCCGAGCGCAGTCCGATAAATCCGCGGCACCCGCTTCGTCACCGAGCACAAAGTTTCCCAAGGAATGGTGTCCGCCCACTTGCTGAACTCGGTGATGGAAATTTCCCCAGCCTCCTGGCGTCCCACGAGCACGGCTTCGTCGCCGCATTTCACGTCGGGAATGCCGGTCACGTCGACGATGGTTTGGTCCATGGTGACGCGCCCGAGGATCGGGCAGCGTACGCCGGCGATAAGCACCTGCCCGCGGTTGCTCGCCGCCCGGGGAATGCCGTCGCCGTAACCCGCGCAGAGCACGGCGACCCGCGAAGCCCGCGCGAGGGTGTGCGTCCGTCCGTAGCTGATCGTGGTGCCCGCCGGCAGGTCCTTCACGATCCCGACGCGAGTCCGAAAACTAAAAACGGGCTCGGTGCGAACTTGCGCGAGCAATGAATGCGGGTGGGGCAGGATGCCGAACTGGAGGAGGCCGACGCGCACGGCGTTGAACGGGCTCGCGCCCGGCATGGTCTCGAGTCCCGAGCTGTTGTCGGCGTGGACAAAGAGTTCGTTCAACCGAATGCCCGCGCACGAATCGAGCGCCGCGAGGAACCGGCGCCGTTGCTCGTCGGTGAACGCGACGTCGTCGTCCGGGCTCGCGAAATGCGTGAACACGCCCGCCAGCCGGAGTTGCGGGTGCTCCGTGATTGCCCGGTAAATCTCCCCGGTCTGCTCGTGCCAAACCCCGAGGCGCCCCATGCCGGTATCGATCTTGAGATGCACCGAAACCGGCCGCCCCGCCGCACGGCCAACGGCCGCGAAGCGCGAGACTTCATCGAACGTCGAAACCGTCGCGGCGAGATCGTAATCGGCGAGGTAGCGGTCTTCCTCGGGCAACAGCGGGCTCAGCAAGAGGACGGGCCAGCCGGGACCGAGTTCGCGCACCGCGGCCGCTTCCGACAATGTGGCGACCGCGAAGAGGTCGGCTCCCGAGTGCATCAACCGCGCGGCTGTCTGGTGCAGCCCGTGGCCGTACGCATCGGCTTTCACCACCGCCACGTAACGGATGTGGGCGGGCAGCGACGCCCGGATCAGGCGGAGATTTCGCTCCAGCGCGGCCAGGTCGATCTCCGCCCAGCATCGGAGCGGCAGCCGGGAATTGGGTGGGTTCATGGCGCGCGGTGAATCTGTGGCGTCCACCGCACATAGCTCGGCGCCTCGTGGAGGAAAGCGTCGGGCGCCTCGGTCGCACGAAACAGATCTTCGTCCATCACCGCGGGCAGGAGTTTTTCGAGCGTGTACGGCGTGGACGCGACCCCGGCGGGCAGGGGAGTCCAATTTCGAAAACCATCGGGCATGACCAACTCGCCGCTGAGTTCGCTCGTGGGAACTCGCCGCAGCGCGCGATCGGTCCCGACGACGTGCCAGGAATCGCGCCGCGCATCCGCGATGAAATGCACGTCCGGCCGACGCAGCGCCGCGGCCACGACGGCCAGGCTGTGATACGCGAACACTGGGCGCAGGGAGAGCACGCACCAGGTCCGGAGCGCAGTCGCCGCGGTGCGCACGCCGAGCATCGAACCCGGCCCGTCGCAGAAGGCGAAACCCCGGATCGCGGGCAGTTCGACCTGAAGCCGGTCGATGCATTGGAAAATGCCGATGCCTGCCTCCGTTTCCGAAGCCGCCCAGCGGGCGGAGCCGTCCGCGGCGAAGACGCCCACCTGGACCCGGGTGGAAGCCGCATCTATCAGCAGCAGCGGCGCATGCGCGGCCAGGAGTTCGCGGAGATTGGGCATCGTCTCGTGGTCACGAAAGGACCGCGGACGATGACGCGCAAGCGCTTAGAATCGGGCATTGACCAACAAGTCACCCGGCCTACCGTGACCGATTCTCCGTCTAGAAACCGCCCCGATATTTTTCCTGTGAACATCCAACTGAACTCCGTTTCCGATACCCGCAAGAGCCTCGTTGTCACGCTCGATCCGAGCGAGGTGGACGCCGAGCACAAGGCCGTCGTCACCGAGGTGGGCCAGCAGGCCCGCATCCCTGGCTTTCGTCCGGGCAAGGCGCCCGCCGCCATGATCACGAAGCGTTTCAGCAAGGAGATCGCCGAGGAGTTCAAGCAGAAGATCGTGTCCAAGGCGTACCGCAGCGCGATGGACCAGCAGAAGCTCGACGTCCTCAACATCGTCAATGTCGAGCCCGGTGAAGTTAAACCCGGCCTCTCCGCCGCGGTTACCATCACGGTCGATGTGCGCCCGGAATTCAAACTTCCGGACTACGTGGGCCTGCCTACCGAGATCGCGTCGACCGAGTCGACCGATGCCGAAGTCGACAGCGTGATCGAAGGCATGCGCGGCGAACGCGCTGAATTCAAAGCCGCGGACCGCCCCGCCGCCAAAGGCGATTACGTGAAGCTTTCGTACGAGGGCCGCGTCGACGGCCAGCCGATCTCCGACCTGGCGTCCGACAAGCAGATTTACGCCAAGGTCCCGCAGACGTGGGAAGAAGTCGAAGGCGCCAACGACGGCGTGATCCCGGGCTTGGGCAAGCACCTTTCCGGTCTCAAGGCCGGCGACAAGAAGGACGTTGGGATCAGTTTCCCGGCGGACTTCGCACCGGTCCCCGCGCTCGCGGGCAAGGATGCAACCTACGCGATCGAGGTCCTCGAAGTCCGCGAGCGTTCGCTTCCGCCGCTCGACGAGGCCTTCTTCAAGGCCAACCAGGCCGACAATCTCGACGCGCTGAAGAGCAGCGTCCGCAACAACCTCAAGGCGCAGAAGGAATATCAGAACCGCTCCGAGCAGCGCCGCCAGGTGACCGAGGTGCTCGCCTCGAAAGTGGAATTCTCCGTGCCGGATTCGCTCGTGGAAAACGAAACCCAGGGCGTGCTTCGGCAGTTCATCGAGGAGAACATGCGCCGCGGTGTGCCGCAGGAGCAGTTCGAGAAGGACAAGAAGGAGCTCTTCGACAACGCCCGCAAGGCCGCCACCAAGCGCGTGAAGGTCCAGCTCCTCCTCGCGAAGATCGCGGAAGAGGAGAAGCTCCAGGTCAGCGAGGCCGACATCGACAATTTCATCTATCGCGAGGCGATGCGCACGCAACAGAAGCCGGAGAAGCTCGTGAAGGCGCTCAGCGCCGACCGCGACCAGCTTCGCGCGGTGCAGCAGTCGATCATTTTCGACAAGGCGGTTGATTTTCTCGTGTCCAAGGCTAAGGTGGAGACTATTCCACCAAAGGCTTGAACAACCCTACCATTCAAAAAATCACGTGAGCTACGACGTTACTGTTTGGGACAATAATGGACGCGAAACGCGGCCGATGAGCGTGTACTCACGCCTGCTGAAGGATCGCATTCTCTTCATCGGGACCCCGATTGACGACAACGTCGCCAATCTGGTCATCGCCCAATTGCTTTACCTGCAAATGGAGGATTCCAAGAAGGACATCCACCTTTACATCAATTCTCCCGGCGGCGTGGTGAGCGGTGGCATGGCCATCTATGACACCATGAATTTGGTGCAGTGTGACATCGTCACCTACTGCGTGGGCATGGCTGCGAGCATGAGCACGGTGCTCCTGGCGGCCGGCACCAAGGGCAAGCGCTTCGCTCTTCCGAACAGCCGCGTGATGATCCACCAGCCGAGCGGCGGGGCGGGCGGGCAGACGGCCGACATTGCGATCGCCGCCAAAGAAATCCTCCGCTGGCGCAAAACGCTTAACGAGACGCTCGCCAAGCACACGGGTCGATCCGCCGAGCAGATTGAAAAAGATTCTGATCGCGACTACTACATGACCGCCGAGGAGGCAAAAGCCTACGGCCTCGTCGATCATGTTCACCAGTCGGCACGCGACGTGTTGCCGGTGCCGACCCAAAGCGCCGCTTGAAGAGCGCTTCAGGACAAACAGTTCTCTCGACACGCGAGTAATTCGCGCGCCAACCTTTTCCATGGCCAAGTCCTCCCGCATGACCCTCTGTTCCTTTTGCGGAAAGTCGCAGGCAGAGGTGAAGAAAATCATCGCCGGCCCAGGAGTCTATATCTGCGACTCCTGTGTCAACGTCTGCAAGACGATCATTGACCGGGAGGTCAAGGCGCCGACCGCGGAAGCCAAGCCGGCCTTTCGCCTGGTGAAGCCGTCGGAAATCAAGAAGACGCTCGACGACTTCGTCATCGGCCAGGACCACGCCAAGAAAGTCCTGGCGGTGGCCGTTTATAATCATTTCAAGCGCCTCAATTTCAACGCGGGCGATACGGCCAAGGATCCCGTCGCCCTGTCGCCGGAATTCGACGGCGTCGAAGTCGAGAAGAGCAATATCCTGCTGGTGGGTCCGACGGGTTCCGGCAAGACGTTGCTCGCGCGGACGCTGGCGAAGATTCTCGATGTGCCGTTCGCAATTTCCGACGCGACCACGCTGACGGAAGCGGGCTACGTCGGCGAAGACGTCGAAAACGTCGTCCTCCGTCTCCTCCAGAACGCGAACTACGACGTCAAGCGCGCGGAGTGTGGCATCATCTACATCGACGAAATCGACAAGATCGGCCGCAAGACCGAAAACGTTTCTATCACTCGCGACGTGTCCGGCGAAGGTGTGCAGCAGGCGCTGCTCAAGATCCTTGAAGGCACGACCTGTAACGTTCCTCCCCAGGGCGGCCGCAAGCACCCGAACCAGGAGTACGTACAGATCAACACGTCGAACATCCTCTTTATCTGCGGCGGCGCTTTCGTCGGCCTCGATGCCCTCGTACAGCGGCGGCAGGGCACGCGCAGCCTTGGGTTTTCATCGATCTCGGCCCAGCAGGAACACGCCCTCGCGCCGGAACAGATGATGAAGTCACTCGCGCCCGAGGACCTCATTCGCTTCGGCATGATTCCCGAATTCATCGGGCGTTTGCCGGTGATTTCGGTGCTCGACCAGCTGAAGGTCGCCGACCTCGAAAAGATTCTCCTGCGCACGAAGAATGCGACGGTGAAGCAGTATTCGAAGCTTTTCGCGATGGACGGCGTGCGGCTCCGTTTCACCCCGGACGCGGTGCGGGCGATTGCGCAGAAGGCGATCGAGTTGAAGACCGGCGCGCGTGCGCTGCGGTCGATCATGGAAAATCTTATGCTCGAGGTCATGTATGAGCTCCCACAGCGCGACGACGTCACCGAAGTGGTGATCGACTCCGCAGTGGTGGCTGGTCGCCGCAAGCCGTCGCTTCGCCGCGCCGGCAAAAATGAGCAAAAGCAGAACGCGGCCTGACGCCGGGTTCCGACCGGTTCGGTCACGCCTGTGTCGCGGGTCGTAGGGCGCGGTCTCTGACCCGCCTCCGAAAAACGTAGCGCCAGCCTTCGACTTGGGCTGTTACGTGTTCACTCACGACAGCCTCGCAGGTTTGTAGTTGGGCTGTAACGAGCCGGTCGGAGACCGGCGCTACGTTTTTCCGGAGGCGGGTCAGAGACCGCGCCCTACGTCACCAATGCGCGTAGTCGCCCTTTTCAAGGCCCTTCGCGAACTCGACCAGCAGTTTGACGCAGCGCTCCACATCCTCGAGGTCAACCACCTCACTCGGGGTGTGCATGTAACGAAGGGGAATTGAAACCAAGCCCGTCGCCACGCCGCCGCGTCCCATTTGGATCGCGCGGGCATCCGTGCCGGTCGGACGCGGGTCCGCTTCGACTTGATACGGGATCTTCGCCTTCTTCGCCGCGGCCAGGAGCCGTTGGAAAACCTTGGGATTGATGTTCGCTCCCCGGCAAAGGATCGGGCCGGCGCCAAGCTTCGTCTCGCCGTATTTCCGGTTGTCACAATCGGGATGATCCGTCGCGTGGCCGACGTCGATCGCGACCGCAAGGTGCGGATTGACCGCGTAGACCGCCGTGGTCGCGCCGCGGACGCCGATCTCTTCCTGGGACGTGCCCACGCTCACGACCCGGGCCGCGAGTTTCTTTTTTTCCTTCGCCAGCCGGATCAGGGTTTCGCCGACGACATACGCACCGACTTTGTTGTCGAAGGCGCGGGCCGCGCCGATGCTCCCATGGAAGAGTTCGAACTCGTGGTCGTAGGTGGCCACGTCGCCGATCGCCACGCGTTCAAGCGCCTCTTTTTTGGAACGCGCGCCAATATCGATCCAGATCTCGTGAATCTCGGGGACTTTCTTCCGGTCACCTTCGTCCATGAGATGAATCGCGCGTTTGCCCGTGACTCCCTTGATCGGGCCGTTCTCGGATTGGATGATCACGCGACGCCCTGAGATCACGGTGCGATCATGGCCGCCGATCGTGTCGAAATAAATAAAGCCGTCCTTGTTGATGTAGGTGATAATCAGCCCGAGTTCATCCAGGTGACCGGCGAGCATCAGGACCGGGTCGCCATCGGGGTTGAGCGTCGCGATGCGATTTCCGAGGGCGTCGTTCGCGTAGGTATCGGCGGCGGGCTTAACGTAGTGGTCGAACACGGCGTGAGCTTCGGATTCGTAACCGGAAGGGGAACGGGCATGGAGCAGGTCGACCAGAAATTGCGGGGCGTGATAGGCGGGCATGGGTCCACGCTCGCCCAAGTGGCCCGGGGCGCAAAGAAAATTTCTCTTTGCCTCCGGGTGCCTTTGCGTGAGTCCTTGGGGATTCATGACGATTTATCCGGCCATCGATATCAAAGGCGGGCGCTGCGTGCGGCTGACGCAAGGGCGCGCCGACCAGGAAACGGTCTACGCCGAGAACCCGGCGGACGTGGCGGCGGAATTCAAGGCGGCCGGCGCGGAATGGATCCACGTCGTGGACCTCGACGGTGCCTTTGCTGGCGAACCCCAGAACCTCGCGGTGGTGCAACGCATCGCCGCGCTTGGGATGAAGGTGCAGCTGGGCGGGGGCCTGCGCGCGCGGGCGAGCGTCGATCGCGCGCTCGGGTTTGGCGTGAGCCGGGTCGTGATCGGCACACGCGCGACCGAGAGTGAATCGTTCGTCGCGGAACTGGTGGCCGCGCATGGTGCGAAAATCGCAGTGGGGATCGATGCGAAGAACGGCCAGGTCGCGGTGAAGGGCTGGGTCGCGTCCGCGGGCGTGACCGCGCTCGATCTCGCCGCGCGCATGGATGCAATCGGCGTTTCCACCCTGATTCATACCGACATCGGCACCGATGGCATGCTGACCGGTCCCAATTTGCCCGCGCAGGAAGCGATGCTCGGGGCGGGCGGCTTTCGCGTCATTGCCAGCGGCGGCGTCAGCCGGCGCGAGGATGTGATTGCCCTGGTCAAGTTAGCGCAGCGCCACCCGCGTCTCGACGGCGTGATCGTGGGCAAGGCGCTCTACGAAAAACGCGTCGACCTGCGCGACTTGCTGGAGCTGGCGCGCCTGAAGTAGCGCAGGCGGCCCGCCTGCTCCGAATTTCAGAATCGAGGTGGAAGGCTCGAGGTCCTTGGCCGCGCCTGGCGGGGAAGTCGCTCCAGCTATCGTTTGATCTTGTCCGCAATTTCCTCGAGCGGATAGGTCACGATTTCCGCGAGCGTCGGGTGATACCACGGCGCCCGCAACAGATCGAACACCGTCGCGCGCATCGCGAGCGGGCCCGCGAAGGCGTGGATCAATTCGCCGGCGTCCTTGCCCACGATTTCAGCGCCGAGGATGCGCCCGCGCTTGGGCTCGGCGATGACCTGCACATAACCGTAGTTCGCGTCCATCAACATGGATTTTCCGTGGTCGTTGAAAGGGTAGGTGGCGGAAAGATAGGGGGTGCCGGCTTCGTCGAGTTCCTTCGCCAGCATCCCGATCGTCGCGAGCTGAGGGTCGGTGAACACGACGTTGAGCAGCAGGGCGTGATCGACGGGCTTGATGCCTTTCACGCCCGCTGCATGGCGCGCCGCGATTTCGCCCTGCTGCACGGCGAGGTGCACGATCTCGTGGGGACCCGCACAGTCGCCGCCCGCGTAGATGTGCGACGCGCTGGTCTGCTGCCACCGGTTCGTGATGACCTGGCCGTCGGGCCGGGCGCGGACACCGGCCGCGGCGAGGTTAAGCTTCGCGGTGTTGGCTTCGCGGCCCAAGGCGTTGAAAAGATGGGCGGCGCGCCGGACCCGCTGCTTGCCGTCGTGCTGGAACGCGACAGCGATCCCGCGCGCGTTGCGGGTGATCTTTTCCAGCTTGGTGCCGACAAACAGTTCAATGCCTTCATCGACAAAAGCCTGCTGGATGACATCGGCGGCATCCTCGGAATGGTCGCGCAGGATATTGGGACTGCGCTGGATCAAGGTCACCCGCGTGCCGATCCGATTGAGGAATTGAGCAAGCTCGCAGGCGACGATCCCGCCCCCGAGGACGATCACGCTCTGCGGGATGAAATCCAGGTCGAGCACGTCGTCGCTGGTCCAGAACTGGCTGTCGAGCAGGCCGGGGATCGGAGGCACGCTCACGGTGGATCCGGTCCCGATCAGGATGAAGCGAGACTTGAGAGTCTGGCCGTTGGAGAGCTCGAGCGTGTGCGGGTCGAGGAATCGGGCGTAGGCGCGGACCAGGTCGAATTTTCCCGCGTTGAGCGATTTCACCCGATCCGCGGCGAATTCGGCGATGAGGCGTTTCTTCCGCGCATGCATGGCAGGCATGTCCGCTCGGGCGGATGGGATCTTGAGGCCGAACGTTTTTCCCTTCTGCGCGAGATGCAGGACCTCCGCCATGTACAGCAGCGATTTCGACGGCATGCAGCCGCGCAGGATGCACAACCCGCCGAGATCCTCGGCGCCGTCGATCACGACGGTCTTGAGCCCGAGACCCGCGGCCACGCGTGCGGCATTGTAGCCCGCGCTGCCACCGCCGATCACTGCGAAGTCGTACGTTTTCTTCATGGTTCGAAGCTAGATTGAACCCGGGGAGTCGCGAGCGCCAAGCCTCAGCTTTGCGCGGTCCATCGGCACGGCAGGTCCACGGGGCCAATCGTGTGAACCGGCGGTCGTCCGGGATAATGGCGCGGGGAAACGAACGCGAACGACACTGCGTCGACGCGCTGATCGAAATCCTCCGCCTTGTCACCCAGCCACGCGGACAAACTGTAATTCCCGGAATGGAGCGCGAGTTGAGGCACCTCCCAAGTGCAGGTCCCGGCCCGGCTGTCGGCCAACGGGTCCGTCGGCGGATGCGTGCGCATGCTGCTGCCGAAGATCGGACGGCCATCGGCGGTGGAGAGCACAAATCCGCCGACGGGCGAGCGAAGAGGCCACGGCGACTGGTAGGTGAGCTTTACCACCAAGTCGCCGGCTTGGAGCCGGGCGCCATCGATCTCGACTCCCGTGATGCTCGGCTTGTCCGACGCGGGGAAGCGAGCCGACAACTCCGAGTGCTCCAGGTGATAGCGGGCGATCACGTCCTGGATCGGACCGGATGCGGCCATGACTCCCGATTCCAGCAGCAGCCCCCGCGAGCAGATGCTGCGCAGTGCCTCGAGATTGTGGCTGACGAACAGGACGGTGCGACCGGTGCGAGAAATCGCGTCCATGCGGCCGAGGCATTTTTTTTGGAACTCGCCGTCGCCGACCGCGAGCACTTCGTCAACGATGAGAATTTCCGGCTCGAGATGCGCGGCGACGGAAAACGCGAGGCGCACATACATCCCACTCGAATAATGTTTCACCGGCGTGTCGAGGAACCGTTCGACTTCCGCGAACGCGACGATCTCGTCGAACTTGCGCCGGATTTCCCGCCGCGACATGCCGAGGATCGCGCCGTTCAGGAAAATGTTCTCGCGGCCGGACAACTCCTGGTGAAACCCGGTGCCGACCTCGAGGAGGCTCGCCACCCGCCCGCGCAGCGTGATGCGCCCGGTGGTCGGCTCCGTGATCCTCGCGAGCAGCTTGAGCAGGGTGCTTTTACCGGCGCCATTGCGGCCGATGATGCCGGTGACTTCGCCGCGCTCGATGGAAAAACTGACGTCTTTCAATGCCCAGAAGTCCTCCGTGACCTTGTTCCCGAGCCCGCTGAAACCCCGCGCGAATCCCCGGAGGCTTTGAAGGAAAGAGTCGCGGAAGGTGTCGGGACGAGACTCGTGGGCGAGCTGGTAGCGCTTGCCCAGTCCTTCGGCGGTGATGACGAGATCGGCCATGTTAGATGACGTCGGCGAAACTGCGCTCGGTTTTTCGGAAGTACATGAGCCCGGTTACCAGCATGATGGCCGTGGCGGCGCACCCGATGGCGAGGCTGGGAAACGAAAGCGGCGCCTGGCCGCGAAGGAGGCACCAGCGAAATCCATCGATCACCGCGACCATCGGATTGAACGAAAAGAGCAGGCGCCAGTTTGGGATGGTGGCCGTGCTGAAGCCGACCGGGGAGAGGAACACGCCGAGCTGGAGCAGGAACGGCACGACGTAACGGAAATCCCGGTAGCGCACCGTGAGCGCCGTCAGCCAAAGCCCGCCGCCGAGCGCCGCGAGCAAGGCGAGGAGCGTGAACAACGGCAATGCGAGCACGCGCCAGTCCGGCCAATCATTCCACCAGGCGCAGAGCGCGAAGTAGAGGACGGCCACGATCGCAAAATCGATGACCGCGACGGCGAGCGCGGACAACGGCACAACGAGGCGCGGAAAATAAATCTTCGAGATCAGGTGCGTGTTGCCGACCAGGCTGCCGCTGGCGTTGGACAGCGCATTGGCGAAGAGCTGCCACGGAAGCAGGCCAGCCATCACCAGCAGCGGGTAGGGAACTCCGCCCGAGGGCATCTTGGCCAGCCGGCCGAAGATGAAGGTGAACACGACAAGGGTGACGGCGGGTTGGATCAGGGCCCACGCGGCGCCGAGGGCGGTCTGCTTGTAGCGAACCTTGATATCGCGCCACGCGAGGAATCCAAGCAGCTCGCGGTACCGCCAGAGGTCGCGCCAGTAGTGCGCTTCGCCGCGGCCGGCTTCGATCACTAGCTCCGGGGCAGGCACTGGAGCGGGTTCAACGGTTTTCGTCACGCAGGAAGACGGAAACGCCCAGCCTCCGAGTTGGCAACCCCGGTGATGGCCCGGGGTTCAGCGGCAGATCGACTCGGCGACCTCGCGCGATTTTCCCGGCGAGAAAAGTTTCTCCACGAGCATGAGGCCGAAGTCCAAGGCAGTGCCGGCACCGCGCGAGGTAATGAGGTTTCCATCCACCACGACGCGCTCGCCGGGGAGGATCGCGGTCAATTCGGACGCCACGGAAAAATGCGCGGTGTATCGCCGGCCCTCGAGCAACCCGGCATCGTGCAACACCGTCGGCGCCGCGCAGATCGCCGTGAGCCAGCGGTTCGCGGACGCCTGGCGAAGCACGAGGTCGCGCACCCGCGAATCGGCGCGGAGGCGCGCAGTGCCCGGTCCGCCGGGCAGGAAGAGGCAATCGACGTCGACCGGTCCCTGGGCGAGCAGCATCGTCAACGTGGTGTCGGCGTGCAGGGTGATTCCATTCCGGCCGGTCACGTGGATGCCTTCGCCGAGCGCGGCGGTGGTCACCTCGGCCCCGGCGCGGCGCAGCAGGTCGATCGGGGTCGTTACTTCGATTTCCTCAAAACCGTCCGCGAGGATTGCTAGGACCTTAGGCATGGGATTGAGTCAGCTCCTATGGCGGAGGATTCGCACGAAAATTTTGCGGGAAAGCACCTGGTGATTTTTGGGTGCGGATATGTCGGCGCCGAATTTGGCCGGCAGGGGCTGGCGCGCGGAATGCGGGTGACGGCGCTCACGCGCAACCCGGAGAAAGCCGCGATCCTGCGCGCTGCGGGTATCGAAACGGTGGTGGCCGATCTCGCGAGCGATGCGTGGCACGAATGGATCGGCGGCGACGCGGATTTCATTTTGAACGCGGTCAGTTCGGGCGGAGGTGGGTTGGGCGGGTATCGCCGAAGTTATTTAGAGGGGATGCAGTCGGTGCTGGCGTGGATGCGCGCGCAAGCGTCGGGCGCCACGCTGGCATACACGAGCAGCACCTCGGTTTATCCCCAGGACGGCGGGGTTGCGGTGGATGAAACGTCCCCGGTCTCGCCCCGCGACGAGCGCTCGGAGGTCCTGATCGAGACGGAGGACCTGTTGCTGCAATCCCCAGTGGGCGCGCTGCGTTGGTTCGTGCTGCGCCTGGCGGGGATTTATGGGCCGGGTCGTCATCACCTCGTCGAGCAGGTACGCGGCGGGGAGGTGTCGGGCGTGGCGGGCAACCACTTGAACTTGATTCACCAGCACGATGTCTGCAGCGCGGCGTGGAGTGTGTTTGAGGCGGAGCCCGCGATGCTGGAGCGGGTGTTCAACGTGGTCGACGACGCGCCGGCGACGAAAGGGGAAGTGGCGGGGTGGCTCGCGCGCGAGCTGGGCGTGCCCGAGCCGACGTTCACGGGGGCGCCGATGATCGGGCGACGGGCGGTGACGCCGAATCGGGTGATCGTGAACGCGCGTTTGAAGTCGGCCTTGGGGTGGGTTCCGCGTTACCCGACATTTCGCGAAGGCTACCGAAATTTTTTATCGCGTTAGCCGCGGGGCGGGCTCTCAACTTTCAGCTCACTCAACCCTCAACCCACATTTCACCATGGCCGGCGTAGGCACCTTACTCAAACAAGCCCAGAAAATGCAGCGCGGGATCGAAGCGCTCCAGGCGCAGCTCGAAGCGAAGGAGATCGAAGTCACGTCGGGTGGCGGCGCGGTGAAGCTGAAGGTCAACGGGGCGGGGAAGTTCCTCTCGCTGGCGCTCGACCCGGAGTTCCTGAAGGAGGATGCGAAAACCGTTTCCGACACGTTGCTCGCCGCGATCCAGGATGGAGCGAAGCAGGCAAAGGCGTACAACGACGCGGAAATGGAGAAAGTGACGTCAGCCTTCAAGGTGCCAGGAGCGTTCTGACAATTTCGGATGGCGGATTTCGAATGGCGGATAGTTTCGAGGCACGAACCGTTTGGCGCGCTCACTGTCGATTTTCCGGCGGTCCGCGCCGCTGACAAAAACGTCAAACACTGGTCGACCCATGTGCGCGCTTGCGCAGCGTCCAATCCGCGATCCGAAATCCGCCATCCGAAATTCAAAAAATGACTCCCGCGTTTGAAAAACTGCAGAAGCATTTGAAGCAGCTGCCGGGGCTGGGGTATCGGTCGTCGGAACGAATTGCGCTCAACCTGCTCGTGGAGAAGCCGGAGCGTTTGCCGGCGTTGGTGGCGGCGTTGGAGGAGGCGGCGCGTTCGGTGCGGCGTTGCACGCGTTGTGGGAACCTGGCCGAGGGCGAGCTGTGCGCGATCTGTGCGGACGAGCGGCGCGACGGGTCGGTGGTCTGTGTGGTGGAACACGTCCCGGACCTGGTGGCGCTGGAGCGGAGCGGAGCGTATCGCGGGTCTTACCACGTCTTGCACGGCAAGTTGTCGCCGATCCACGGGGTGGGCCCGACCGATTTGAATTTTACGTCGTTGCTGGCGCGGGTGTCAGGCGGGGAGGTGCAGGAGCTGATCCTGGCGCTGTCGAACGACGTCGAAGGCGAGGCGACGTGTCATTATTTAACCGAGCAACTCGCGGCGACCGGCCAGTCGGTGAAAGTCACGCGCATCGGCTTCGGCCTGCCGAGTGGAGGCGGGGTGCTGTATGCGGACTCGGTGACGTTGAAAAGTGCGTTGGAGGGGCGTCGAAGTTACAGCTGAGGGCGAGGGGAGGTTTTTGCTCCGTGCCGCTGGTTCGGTTGATGCCTTGGCGCTCAGTCCGTCGCGTCGTTGTCTGCCTTCTTCCTTGCGCCGCCTCGTGTTCCCACTTTTCTTCGGCGGGTTCTTCGCGGGCGTAGTATACCGGTATTATGTGTGCTTCCCAAGCATGAGAAGCGGGTTCGACTCCCGCCGCCCGCACCAAGTTCTCTGAAACGCGAACTGCTTTCCGATGATTGGGAAGCAGTTGCATTGAACCCAACTCCACAGGAAGTCCGGCACGGGCTAGGCACACGCGCTACGGTTTTAGAGGCCCTTGTGCGTGGTAAGTCGTTCAAAAGAGACGGCGTACATTATGCTGGAACAGGTCCGCGGTACGGCTCGGCCTGACGGAAAACCTGGGCTGCGAGCTTCTCACCGGGCGAAAACGCCGGATTTTGAGAAAGTGTATAATTTTAATTGACAGACCAATTCGGTATACTCAGTCAATCTTTGTATACCAGATTTCAACCAAGGCTTTGTCTGGGGGCAAGTGAAAAGCACCAGCCGGATCCTTGGGATCGGAATCGCACACCCAACCATTGGTCCTCGTTGTTATGCATACATGCAAGAATACCACCCGCGTGATGTTGGCTACGGCCACATTATCGCTGCTCTCCTTGGTGCCTTTGTCTGCGCAGGTTTCCAATAACGTTCCGGCTACGGCCGCCGAACAGCAAACCGCGCCTGTCCTCCTGTCGCCCTTCCAAGTCTCTTCCGAGGGCGACGAAGGCTATTCCTCCCGGCAAACTTCGCTCTCGACGCGTTCGGCCAAGAACCTGCTCGAGATTCCCTCGAGCGTGCAAATCGTGAACCGCACGCTGCTCGATGACCTCAGCTCCGACCTGCAGACCGCGCTCGATTACGGCGTCTCCGGGGTCAGCGCCAGCCAGAAGATCGTCGAGGATCGCGTGATCCGCGGCTTCCGCTCCGGCCAGGGCCTGCGCAACGGCGTGGTGAACGACAACTACAAGAAAATGCCCCTTTACGACGTGGACCGCGTTGAGGCCATCAAGGGGCCGCTCAACATGGTGCTCGCCACCAACTTCATCGGCGGCGGCATCAACACGATCACGAAGCCGACCACCCTGAAATTTGCGGCCACCGCGCAGGTCCTCGTGGGCGACTACTCCACGGTTGAAGGAACCTACAACCAGTCCGGCCCCCTCTATATCAACGGCGACAAGAAAATCAGCTATCGCGTCACCCTCGGCGGCAAAACGGGGAAAGGCGAAAAGGAAGCGGTGCACTACGACAACCGGTTTGTCGGCGGCTCGTTGCGCTTCGATCTCGGCGGCGCCCAGAGCCTGGTGATCGACTCCTATTTTTTCGCCGACAACGACTATGAGACGTGGGAGGACTTCCTCGATCTCTCCGTCACCGAGAAGCGCCACGGTTTCACGGTCGCCAAGCTCAACCCGAATTCCACGCCAAGCTTCTCGACCAGCCGCAGCCGCGACACCTTCTGGAAAAACAACGACTTCCATACGAACGTCCAATATTTCAACCAGATCTTCGGCGGGAGCCTGCGCATCAGCTATACGCTGTCGCACGATCACGACCACGAGAAGTTCGTCCAAAGCGTTTACGTCAATCCCGACAACTACACCGTCACCCGCCGCATCATTCCGGCGACGGTGGAGTGGCTGAACCACAACCTGCAGGTCGACTATCGCTACGACCTCGACCTCGGGCCGGTCAAGTTGGAGAACATGATCGGCATGGATTACTATAAGTCCTACATGCGCTATGGCGACGGCAACACGCCGATGCCCGTCCTCGACACCCGCCCCGGCCATGCCGATGCGATCCTCGACGCCGACAGCGCGTTCATCGCCGCCAATATCAAGCAGAACTATCCGCTCGATAACCCGCAGCAGCCGGCGGGTTACGATGACGAGGAACACTATAACTATACTTCCTACTACCTGCAGGAGAATGTGAAGCTGTTCCAAGAAAAGCTCATCCTCATCGGCGGCCTCCGTTACAACGGCGGCAAGGAAGCGTTCGGCATCTATCGCGACAACGGCGTGCCCTCCACCTCGGGCAAGGGCTTTGACCGCAGCTACACGACCTATCGCGTCGGCCTGATCTACAAGATCCTGCCCACGCTCGTCATCTACGCCCAACAGGCCGAGAATGTCATCCTGCAGTCGGGCGTGGAACGCCCGGTGGGCTACGACGGCCCGAGTGACCCGGGTGAGTTGAAAAAGGACCAGCAGGGCGGCGTGAAGGAGGTCGGAATCAAATTCGACCAGCGCCTCAGCGAGCGCATGAACTTCTTCGGTTCACTCGTCTATTTCAACCAGTACCTGACGAACGTCGATACGAACATCGTGAGCCCGCGCACCGGCCTGCCCTACACGACCCAGTCGGCCCGGAACGAGGTGAAGGGGTGGGAGTTCGACTTCACGACGCGAATCAAGACTGCGACCGGCAACGCGGACCTCATCGTCACGTGTTACAAATCCGACGGCAAAGATGCGGAGAGCAAGATGGTCGACAACAGCGACACCTCTGAATTCAGCATCTTCGGCAAGTACTCCTTCACGACCGGTCCGCTCAAGGGCATCGCGATCGGCGGCGGCGTGCACGATACCGGCGAAAAACGTTCGGGCGGCGACTATATCATCCTCACCAAGCCGACCTACGACCTCTTCGGCCACTACGAATACAATGCCCATCTCAGCTTCCAGGTTAATTTGCACAACATCACCAGTGAACGGAATATCTATAGCGTCGCGGCCTCCGGCCTGGTCCAGGTGACCGATCGCATGCGATCATCCCTGACGGTAAGCTACGCCTTCTGATCGCCTCCGCGCTTCGCCCGGTGGAGAGTTGCACCGGGCGGACGCGCGGGCCGGCGTGCGTCCGCTTTTCCCACCGGAATTCATGATGCCGAAGAACAACGCAGAATACCTCGGAGGCCTTTCCCCGATTGATGTGCACGGTCACTACGGTGCGTACCTGCGGCCGGAAGCGGGCGCGCAGGTCGAGGAGTGGCTCAGCCTCGGGTCGCACGGCGTCTCCGCCCGCGCCCAGGCCTGCGACATCGGCATTACCTTTGTCTCGCCGCTGGCCGGCCTGCTCCCGCGCGGCCGGGCCGACGCGGTCAGCGCCAACGAGGCGGCTCACCGCGAGATCGCGGGCATCGCGGGTCTCTACCAGTACGTGATCGTCAACCCGCTCCAGCCCGAAACCTTCGCGCAGGCGCGGCGGATGTTGCGGGAGCCCTGGTGCGTGGGGATCAAGATCCATCCCGAGGAGCACGCCTATCCGATTAGCGCCCAGGGCGACCTGCTGTTCCGCTTCCTCACCGAAACCGGCGTGCCGGTCCTCGCCCACAGCGGCTGCCCCAATAGCCTTCCCGCGGATTTCCTGCCGTTCGCCAACGCGTTTCCCGAGGTGCGACTGATCCTCGCGCACCTCGGCAACGGCGCCGGCGATCACCAGCGCACCGACCTGCAGGTCCGCGCGGTGCAGGCTTCGCGCCATGGCAATCTCTGGATCGATACCTCCAGTTCCCTTAGCATCATGCCGGGCTTGATCGAGTGGGGGGTGAAGGAGGTCGGCGCGGAACGACTGCTCTTCGGCAGCGACACGCCGCTCTACCACGTGGCGATGCAGCGGGTCCGGATCGAAGCCGCCGACATTGCGGCGCAGGCCAAACGCCTCATCCTGCGGGATAATGCGGTGAAGCTCTTTGGCTTCGACGACCAACTCGAAAAGCAGAGGCCTTGGATCCCGAAACAACCTTCATGAACCGAAAACATCGCCGCCCACTCACGATCGCTTTCCCCTGGATTCTCTGCGCGCTCGGCCTGCTCGCGCTCGGCCGCCTCCGCGCCGCCGGACCGGCGGGCGAAGTCCCGGAATTCCCCATCCCGTCCTATTTCCGGGGCGAGCCCCTGCATATCGGCAACCAGGTCCAGCTCCTGATCGATGACTATATAGTGGAAGACCGCTGGAAAATGACCCGGGAGACGGGCGAGGTCACCAAGCATCTCCGCAATCCGATCGTGATCGCGGACAAACCATGGGAAGGGCAGATCGGTACTTATCCCTGCGTGCTGCGCGATCCGGCCACCGGAAAATATCGGATGTATTTCGATAATTTTCACCTCACGAATTACTTTAATCCGGTGAAAGGCGCGCCCTCTTATTATGTGGGCTATGCGGAGAGCGACGACGCCATCAACTGGACCAAGCCCATGATGGAAGGTTTTCCGTACGGCGAGTTCCCTCGGACCAACATCGTCAGCATGGGCGCCGACGGCAAGCGGGCCGGGGCTGCGCAAGTCATGTTGAATCCCGACCAGTCGGACCCGCAGCGCCGCTTCCTCATTGTTTACCAAGGCACGCGCCAGACTCACCTGGCTTATTCCGCCGACGGTCTACACTGGAACACACGCGAGGAGCCGCTCCTCCGCTACAAAAGCGATTTTCCCAATCACTTGGTTTACGTGCCCGAGCACAAGCTCTGGTACCTTTATGTGCGTCCGTCCATTCGGCCGAACGGACGGGGACCGCTGCCCGAGGGCATGCGCCACACTGGCCGGCGGCTTTCGATGACGACCAGTTCCGATCTCCTGCACTGGAGCGATCCGCGGACGGTGATGTATCCGGACGAGCGCGACGAACCCGATTACGACAATATCATGGTTTTCCGCCGCTATGGGATGTTCCTCGCACTGTACGCGCAGATGGCCCAGGAGCACGGCGAGAGCGAAAGCCAGGTGTTCCTCGCAAGCAGCCGCGACGGCATCAACTGGGAGCGGACCTGGGACCGCAAACCCCTGATTCCGCACGGGGCTCCCGGCAGCTACGACCACGGTCAGATCGAGATCGGGACATCTCCGCCTCTTGAGATCGGGGAGAATATGTTTTTCTATTATTGGGCTTCGCCGAAGGGCCAGATCTCCTGGGATCAGGATTCGGCGGTCGCGGTGGCACGGCTGCGGAAGGATCGCTTTGTCGGGCAACGCGCGGGAAACGAGACGGGCTACCTCCTCACGCGGCAGTTCGTCCTCGAGGGTTCAAAGCTGCTTCTCAACACGTCGGTTTTGCCGTTCGCCTATTTCAAACACGGCATTGATGGTCTTCGGGTCGCTATAATCCAGGCGCCTGACTACCAGACTCCGCAGACGATGTTTGAAACGCCGGTGCCTGGATTCGCGTTGGAAGACTGCGATCCCTTTGAAACCGATAACACGGCTTACGCTGTGACTTGGAAGGGGAGTAGCGATCTCAGTTCCTTGAAGGGCAAAAAAGTTTACCTCCGTTTCCAGCTCAAGAACGCGGTGCTATATTCTTTCCAGATTGCTCCTTGAGCCCAGACCGGCTCGTCGCGATTCGCCGGGTGCGGTGCGCGCCGAGCGGAACGAAGGTCACTCCTGATGAAAATACTCCAACGAGGATTGGTCTACGATGTCACGACGGTGCCGGATCCACGCCGGGCCGCGAGTTTCACCAGCCTGCGTGTCCTCGCCTCCGGCACTATCCTGGCCCTCTTCCAGCTGGGCTCGGCCAAGCATAGCTTGGATGCCACGCTGGCCTTGTGCCGAACCCGCGATCGGGCCCGGACATGGGAGCGGATTCCCGTTGAGTTTTCCTCAGTCGTCGACGGCATCCCGGGCTCGCTGGCCGCGGGAGAAATTGTGGAGGTGCGACCGGGTCGGCTGTTGCTGATGGCGACGTGGTTCGATCGGAGCGATCGTTCGGAGTCCGTCTTCGATGCGGCTACGGAAGCACTGAGGCCGAGCAAGCAGCTGATCTCCTTCTCTTCAGACGAAGGACAATCCTGGACCGGTTGGCGGGAGTTGCCGATCCGTGGGCTCCACGGTTGTGCGATCACCGGGCCGATTCTTCAATGGGCCGATGGTTCGATCGCCTTCGCCTTCGAAAGTTACCGGGATATCACCGCGACCGATCCCAGCATTCATCATGCGGCGTGGCTCATGCCGTCCAATGATGGAGGCGAATCGTTTGGGAAGCCGGTTCTGGTCGCACAGGATCCCGCGCATGGCGTTTATTATTGGGACCAGCGATTGTGCACCGGGCCCGAGCTGGGGGAATATATCGCGCTATTTTGGAGCCATGATCTCACTTCGAAGCAGGACCTGGCAGTTCATATTGCGAGAAATTCGGTGCGCGCCCCTGCCGACTCCATGCCCCAGCCGCGCGCGACCCGAATCACCGGCCAGATCACGACTCCGCTGCTTCTTCCAGATGGCCGGTTGCTCGCGTTGACCGTCCACCGGCAGGATCCGGCCTGCCTGCGGCTTTTCTGCTCCCCGGATCGCGGCGACACCTGGCCCTCGGAGCTGGTGGTTTACGAACACAACGAAAAGGCCGTCCTCACCCAAGGCAGCACCGGCGTCGACTATCGTCTGTACTGGGCGGATATGTTTCGATGGAGTTTCGGGCATCCAGCCATGGTCCAGCTGAACGAACAGGACGTATTGATCGCTTATTATGCGGGGGCTCCGAATTGCATGAGCATCCACTGGGCAATTCTTGATACCCGCGCCGGCTAAGAAACGGTCGGTCGGAAGTTCCCGGCCGAAACCAGTCACCCTCGCCTGAGGTTTAACCTCGATGATTCTCCCCGAAATTCTCTGGCTTGCTGTGGGTACCGACCCTTCCCGCGAAATACCCCGGCTATCCTCGGAAACACTCGCGCCCATCGGGCCGCTTCGATGAAAGCGACTGCTTCCTCTGGTCGCGGTTATGTCACCCTGGTCTGCCTGATCTCGGCGCTGGGTGGACTTCTGTTCGGGTTCGACACCGCCGTGATTTCGGGCGCGATCGGTTCGGTGCAGTCGGAGTTTCAGCTCGGGGCGGGGATGACCGGCTGGGTCGTCAGTTCTGCCCTCGTTGGTTGTATGCTTGGAGCGATGGTGGCGGGTCCGTGGGGTGACCGTTTCGGACGGCGTCACGGGTTGCTCGTCTCGGCCCTGTTGTTCATTTTCTCGGCGGTGGCCTGCGGATTGTCCCGCTCGGCCAGCGAGTTGATCGCTGCACGGCTGTGGGCGGGAGCGGGCGTCGGAATCGCCTCGATGCTGGTGCCGCTGTATATTGCTGAAATCTCGCCCGTGGCCTGGAGAGGAAGGCTCGTTTCGCTGCAGCAATTCGCGATTATCTCCGGCATCCTTTTCGCCTACCTCTCCAACGCCTTGATTGTCCGGATGGCGACCGAAAGCGCGGAGCAATGGCGACTCATGTTCGCGGTGGGCGCGGTTCCGGCATTCGTTTTCTTTGTCTTGCTGCTCCTGGTGCCGGAAAGCCCGCGATGGCTTGCGCAGCATGGCGAGCTCGAGCGGGCGGGGCGCATTCTTGCTCGGATCACGGGAGGAAATGCGTCCGAGATGGATCTGGCCGCCATGAAGGGCACGCCGGAGAGGGGAACCCTGGGAATGCTTTTCCGCCAGCCGGGCCCGCGCGCTGCGTTGGCGGTCGGAGTGACTTTGGCCGTCCTCCAACAGATTACGGGGATCAATGCAGTTTTGTACTATGCGCCGGAGATTTTCCGGCAGGCCGGCGCAGTCGATGCCATTGGCGATACGGTGTGGATCGGACTCGTCAATTTTGCCTTCACGTGTGTTGCCTCGGCGCTCGTAGACCGATGGGGCCGGAAACCCCTCCTCCTCGCCGGCGCGATCGGGATGACCTGCTCACTCGGGTGGGTCAGCGCGGCGTATGCCTTCCACCTGTCTCCATTCTGTTTGTTGGCCGGCATCCTCGCTTACGTTGCTAGCTTCGCCGCTTCATTCGGCCCGGTGGTGTGGGTGGTGTTGGCGGAAATCTTTCCCGCCCGCGTTCGTGGGCGCGCCCTCTCGGTGGCGACGGTGGTCTTGTGGAGTGCTTGCTTTGCCGTCTCACAGAGCTTTCCGGTGCTCGTCGCGTGGCTGGGGAGCGCGCTGACCTTTGCCCTTTATACGGCGGCATCGCTGCTCTCGATCCTGTACGTGGCTTGGCGGGTGCCTGAAACCCGTGGCGTTCCCCTTGAGGAGATCGAACAGATTTGGGAACGGGCATCGCGGGGCCGATCCTGAATGCGAAACCCTCAGCAGACGAAGGAGCGGGCGACGGTATCGCTGGCGCGAAGGGTCAGTCCAATCAGGAGCCCGTGGAAGGCGAAGTGCGTCCGAAGGGCGCGGCACTCCCGGACGCCCGGCGCGTCGTCTTTTTTTTCCGTGAACGCGATGTCTCGTAGAGGCCGCCGAAGGCCGTGATCGTGGCTTTGACGTGGTCGAAAATCACTTTTTCGGCTGCATCCACGTCGCCGCTGGCGATGATGTCCACGATCTGCGTGTGCTCCTGTTCGGTTTGGTCCGGAGCGGCCGTTTTCAGGTATTCGGATTCATCGGGGCGTCCCAAGATCCGCACCTGGCTGATCTCGAAGGCGCGGATCAGGCGGGTGTGCTTGGACGCTTGAACGATGGTCCAATGGAAATCGTAGTCGCATTCCGCAAGTTTGGTCAGGTTGTTTTCTCCCGAAAGCTTGCCCATCAACAAACAGAGGCGCCGCAGGCGGCGGATCAGGATGGCATCGACGTTTTCCGTGGCGAGCCGGGCGGCGGGCGGTTCGAGGATCAGCCGAATGGAATTAATCTCCGCGATGTCTTTCGGCGTGATATCGATCACGAACGTACCCATGCGGTTTCCCCCATGGACCAGGCCTTCAGCCTGAAGTCGGGCGAGCGCTTCACGCAGGGGGATGCGGCTCACCATCAGCAGGCCGGCAAGTTCATGCTCAATCAGGCGTTTCCCGGCCGGCAGCACGCCGCGGTAAATCATGTCTTTCAGTTTAAAATAAGGACCGGCCTCGCTCACGATTGGAATTTTTTTATTGGAACGGGTTCATCATCAGCCAGATACAATATTAATTCTAAATACCGATTTTAATATTGACTGTGGTTTTCTGTATACCAAGGTGAATTTAGTATACACAAGAAGCAATGTTGAGCACGATAATGATAGCAAGCTCTTTCAAGGCTACCGGGTTCTGATCCGACGAACAGGTTACACCATTCTACCGGCATGAAAATCGTTGATGTACGCTGCGATCTGCTCACTTGCACCCAGCGTTTTTCCGAGGGCGGAACGGTTTATCGCAGCAGCTCGGCGGTGGTGCGGGTGCTGACCGACGAAGGAATTTACGGCCTGGGCGATCCACTCTCGGCCTACCATGCCCCGGAAGCCATTCCTGCGCTGGTTGCCTTCTATCGGCAGGAGCTGTTGGGCGAGGACCCGTTTCGGATCAGCCACCTGTGGCGAAAGATGCACAGCGCGTCGCTTTTCTGGGGTCGGGGCGGGCTGGGGTTGAGCGTCATCGGTGCGATCGACAACGCCTTGTGGGACCTCAAAGCGAAAGCGCTGAACGTCCCGCTTTACGAACTTCTCGGCGGACTGGCTGAGTCGACGGTGCGAGTTTACGCTACGGGCGCTGCATCGCTCCATCCGCTTGAGCGGACCGTGGAAACGGCCCGGGCGTATGTGGCGCAGGGCTTCACCGCCTTCAAGTTCGCCACGGGATTTGTGGGCCAGCCTTACGGAAGCACGAACTTGGCCAGGACCGTCCAACAGGAAGTCGAGAAAATGACCGCACTGCGCGAGGCCGTGGGTCCGGATATCGACATCATTGTCGATGGCCATCAAGGCGCCGTAACTCGGCCCTGGAGCCGGAAAACGGCGCTCGCGGTCGCCCAAGCCATCGAGCCATGCCGCGTACTTTTTTTCGAGGAGCCGTTGCCTTTCGACGATCCCGACGGCTACGCGCTCCTGAGACAGCAGTCCTCGACGCCGATTGCTGGCGGCGAGGGCTTCATGGGGCTCGCTGACTTCACCCGCTTCTTCGACCGCGAGGCGTTGGATGTGGCCCAGCCCGACGTGGGCTATCACGGTGGTATCACGGAGACCTTGCGGATCATCGCCGCGGCCGAATCCCGCAACGTCCGGGTCGTGCTTCACAATCCGAGCCTCGGCGCAGGAATGATGTTCGGCCTCCATCTGGCTTTTGCGCGGCACTCCTGCCAGCTGATCGAGATTCTTCCCGTTCGCACCGATCTCCAGAAGGCGATGCTGGCTGAACCCTTGGGACTGGAGCGCGGTTCTCTTCGCGCACCGAGGAGCCCCGGGGCCGGTCTCGTGTGGGACGATCAATTGCCGAAAATTTTCCCGTTCGTTCCCGGCAGCGGTGAACGGCAGGGCGAGGGTTAATGCCGCGCCCAAGCTATCGGCTTTTTCCGCCACGTTTCTTTTTCACCCTATGATTATCGACCATCTCAATTGTTGGCCGCTTTATGCGGATGTTTCCCGGCGGTTCCCGCTGGCCTTTAAATTTCTTGCCGCGCTCGACCCGGCAATGCCGTCCGGCCGGCACGACATTGACGGCGATAATGTCTTTGCGATCGTTGTCCGAGGACGCACGTCGCTGGCGCTCGATGAGGTGCTCGAGGCGCACCGCAATTACATCGACATCCAGTACGTCCACTCCGGCGAGGAAGTCATGCTATGGGCGCCGCTGGCGTCGCTGAGCGCAGTGACCATGGCTTACGACCCCGAGCAGGACGCGAGCCTCCATGCCTCCTCACCCCTTGCCCAACCGATGCACGTGAGGGCGCGGCATTTTGCGATCTTCTTCCCCTCGGACGGGCATCTCCCATCCCGCGCGGTGAACGGAGTCGTCGGCGATGTGCTCAAGGTGGTCATCAAAGTCCGCGTCTGACGAACCCACGCATTCAGTTTCATCCAAACCGCTGCTGATTTTTCCTTATGTCTTCTTCTTCTCCCAACGTCCTGGTCTTGCTTGACGACGAAAAGCGCGGCTCCGACCGCATTCGTGAACTGATTCCAGGAGGACGACTCGTGATCGGACCGTGGGTCCAGGACGAAGGGGTCAACCTCCCAGTGGATATGCTGCGGGACGTCGATGTGCTCTTTTGTGAACTGCCTCCCGTAAACTTCGACGACTTCAAGCAGCTGCGTTGGATCCAGCTCACCTCGGCGGGTTACGGCCAGGTCCTGAATCTCCCGATTCAGGAACGCGGGATTCGCGTGACGAATGGCCTTGGGACTTTTGACGTGCCCATCGCGGAATGGAATCTCATGATGATCCTAGCGTGGCAGCGGAACCTGCTCGGACTTCTCGAGAATCAGCGGACGCAGACGTTCGATCGCGCCGCCAAGTTCCAACAAGAATTGCGCGGAGCGAGAGTCGGGTTTTATGGATACGGCGGAATCGCCCGTGAAACCGCCCGTTTGACCAAGGCCCTCGGGCTCGAGGTCTGGGCGCTGAGCCGCGGCGACCTCGCCGATCGCTCGAAAAGCACCTTCTGCGTGGAGGGCACTGGAGATCCCGCTGGAGTCCTGCCCGACCGTGTTTTCCGACCGGATCAGCTCCGGGAATTTTTGGGTGGCCTCGACTATCTGGTCCTGACTCTGCCGCTGACTCCGGCCACGCGTGGCCTCATCGGCGAGCGCGAACTCCGGATGCTCAAGCCGTCGGCCGTGCTGATCAACTGTGCGCGGGCAGCCATCGTCGAAGAGACAGCTTACGTGCGGTCGCTCAGCGAAGGGTGGATCCGGGGCTCGTCCCTGGATGTCCATTACGCGTATCCGCTGCCGCCCGAGCATCCTCTCTGGGCTTTGCCGAATATCATGATGAGTCCGCATATTTCCGGAGCTGCGGCGGGGACGCATTTCCTCAGCCGGACCTACACGATCTTTGTGCAGAATCTGGAGCGCTACCTCGCAGGACGTCCGCTCCTGAACGAACTTTCTGCCCGGCAGCTGGCGGGCAAATAGGCGACCCATGGACGCTGTGTTTTCGATCGCTCAATCCCATCGCCGGTGAGTTCCGCTGCCCAAGCTTCGACGGATCCGTCGCTCGATGTGGCGAGCGATGCGGAACTCCGGCAGCAGCGGCGCAATGTTCTGGTTTATGCTGCCCTGATGGCGGCGTTCTTCCTGTCGGCGCCGGCCCTCTACGTGGGCTTCGTCCAGGCTTCACTGAGCAAACGCCTCGCGGCCTCTGACACGCTGGCCAACCTGCCGAGCACCGTCTATCTCAGCATGGCTTGGTTCCCGGTCGTCGCGGTCTGGCTGTTTCCCGCCGCCCGTTCCCTGAAACCGCTCTTGAGCACTGCCTATGCGACCATCGCAGCGGTCTGTGTTGGCGTGGCGATCGTTCTTCTCACGGGTTCGCCAGGTCCCGTCATCCTGGGCACCTTGGCAATACATGCCGCAGTCCTTGGTTGTGCGAATGGCGTGGTCCTCACTTGCCATTGGGAAGCACTGAATCGTGGAGTCGGAGACCGGTTGCGCGGCCGAGCCTTTGGCTTGGCCTTTGGCCTCGGAGCGGCGTTTGCGGTGGTGGGTTCACTGGGAGCGCAATTGCTGCTCGACGGTAGTGTCCTGGGCTGGCGGGTGCCGCCGGGTTGGTTGATCGCGTATCCGCGCAACTACGCTGCGCTCTTTGGAGTCGGTGGATTGCTGATGGGATTATGCGCCTTCGTTTCGCGGCTTTATGCGATTCCAATGCCCGAGCACGAAGCCACTCGGCAACGGTTCCTCGTGGCGATGGCGGAGGGCTTCAAGGCCTTGCTGGCCCAGCGCACGCTTGCCTTCGCGTGTCTCGGCTACCTCCTCGTTTACGCGGGCAACATGGTGCAAGTGAATCTTAACCTGTTCACGCACGAGGCGGTGGGTCGCGCACCCGAGGACCTCGTCGGTTACCAACTGGCGCTGCGTTTTTCAGCAAAGATTGTGGCCGGGCTCGTCATCGCCTGGGTGCTCGCACGGACCAGTCCCAAGGTGCCACTCCTTATCACCACGGCCCTCGAGATTGCCGGCATCCTGTGGGCTTTGTTCGTCCCTGGTTACTGGTTCCTCCTGGCCTTCGGGCTGAATGGCGCCGGTGAACTCTTTGGAGTGTATTTCGTAAACTACGCGGTCTCATGCGCGCCCAAGGCGGCGACGCGACGCAATACTTCCTTTCTTTATTTGGTGTCTTCCTTGGTGGGCTTTGCGCCCGTCATTTACGGCCGGATTTCCGATGCGTGGGGCTTGCGCGCGAGCTTCTGGACCGCACTCGGTGTGCTGCTTTTCGCAGGCGTCATGGTGGCGGTGATGTTGCCCGCACGACCCCAGGTGCCCCAAGAACCCGAATAACCGCGAGACCAGCTGTCCCCAATGGCCCCGCTGCATGTTTCTATGAGTAAAAAAGCTATCCTTCGTTACCCCCAAACCAACTTGGCGGCGTGTTTCCTGCCGTGGACGGCGAGCTTTCGCCTGGACCGAAAACTCTTCGAAGCACACGTGCAGGAAACCCTAGCCGAAGGCTATTCGAGCCTCTACATCACCGGGACTGCCGGCGAGGGCTATGCCCTGTCGGACGAACAGTTCAAGGAAGTCGTGGGACTCTTTGCCAAACTGGCCGTCAGGCGAGGCCTGGATCCACAAGTCGGCGTGATCTCGCTTTCGATGTCAGAGATGATCGCCCGGATTGCCTGGGCGCGCGACCAGGGCATCAGGATGTTCCAGATCGCACTGCCGTCGTGGAGCGCCCTCGACGAAGGGGAGAGAAAGATTTTCTTCGCGACCGTGTGCGGGAAATTTCCGGACTGTCGCTTCCTGCATTACAACCTGCCTCGCGCGAAGCACATCGTCACTGGCGCGGAATACGCGCGACTCGCGAAGGCGTCGTCCAACCTGGTCGCGACCAAGAACAGCACCTCCGACTACCGGCGGGTCGCCGAGCTCATGACCAACGCGCCCACGCTCCAACATTTCCTGACGGAGAGCAGCTACGCCTTCGGGTGCATGCTCGGCGAATGTTCGCTCCTTTGCAGCTTCGGCTCGCTCTTCCCCGAAACCACCAAGGAATTTTACCGCGCCGGTTGCGAGCGCGACCACGAGGTCCTGCGGCGCACGCACGTTTTCCTCAATCAGGTCGAAGGCATCCTCTTCGGACACTGCGCCCGTGACATGATCGACGGCAGCTATGACAAGGCGCTGGTCTGGCTGAGGCACCCGCAATTTCCTTACCGCGTCCTGCCGCCCTATCTGGGCTTGGATGCGAGCGAGGCGAAGCAATGTCGCGCAGCATATCGAAAACATTTTGCGGCAACGAAGTAGCACGCCTCCCCGGACTTTCCATGCATCCTCTCGTTTCCCTCCGGAGTCAGCGGCGCCCTTTCTTCGGTCGCCATCTGGGAGCGTGTTTGGTCTTGGTCGCGTCCGCTTTGGTCGTCACGGGAGTTTCGGCGGGGGCGCCGGGCGCGGCCGAGTTGCGATGGCATGAATCCACCCCGATGCCCGGCCCGCGCGACGGCTACGCCGCTGGAGTCATCGGCGGGGAACTGATCATCATCGGGGGAACCTATTGGGACGGCGAGGCCGGCCACTGGACGCATAAACGCTTCAGCGCGGCGGCCCACGCCTTCAACCCGGTAACCAAAGTCTGGCGCGCCCTGCCGGATGCACCCGTGACCCTCGGTTATCCGGCGTCGGCGCAGGTCGGCGAAGTGATCTATGTCATCGGTGGACTGCAGGACGAGATACCGGGCCGCGAAGTTTTTACGCTCCAGAAAACCGGCACGGAATTCCGATGGCGGCGCCACAGTCGGTTGCCCGAGTCCCGGCTCTTTGCCAACGCGGTGACGATCGGTCATCGTCTTTTCGTCGTCGGCGGCACCCGCGACTACGAGCCCTTCGACGAGCGGGGGACCTGCTGCACCAGCCATACGGCGAGGAAAACGCTATGGGAACTCGACACGGATGCGGCCTCTCCCGTTTGGCAGGATCGTCCTGGTTATCCCGGTGATCCGCGCTGGTTGCACATGGCCGCCGCCGAGGGTGACGCGATCTATTTGTTCGGCGGACTCTCCCGACCGGCGCAGAGCGCTCCGAACCGCATGATCAATGAAGTCCTGCGCTACGATGTGACCAAGGCGGAGTGGACGCGTCTTGCGGTCGCGTTGCCGGAAACACTTCAAGTCGCCTGTCCGGTCGCGGTCGACGACAACATTCTTCTCATCGGCACGGCGAAGACGGTGATGCGCTTCGAGCCTCGCACCGCGACCTTCGTGCCGCTCCCGCCATTTCCGCGGGCGGTGATTCTGCCCTACGTGGCCGTGATCGACTCACAATTGGTGGCGGCGGGCGGGGAACCGGACGGCGAGGGTCCACGACGGCGTTCGGACCTGACCTTCATTGGTGAATTCGGCGACAGGCGGAAGACGGAGAAATCAGAAGGCGCTCAATGACGAGCCGAGCGGAATTTCTCGGCCGATCGACGGAAGCAGCGAGCGATCTGCTGGACTTTCTCCTTCGACGGATGCTTTCAGGCCGGAAACTTTTTTGCCTCCTTTTGCTCGTCGGGCTGAGCCTTCGCTTGACGGCTGCCGACCTCAAACTGCAATCGGCCACGACTCCGGATGGGGTCCGCTATGGCTGGCTCGGGGCCAAGCCGGATCGGCCCAAAGCGACGGTCTTCTTCTTCGGCGGAGCGCTCGAAAACAATCTGACTGAGCCCCGTTACCTCGAAGCGATCCGCGAGTTGGGCGAGGATTTTTGGTGCGTCACGCTTGACCTGCCCTGTCACGGCCAGGATCGACGACCCGATGAGCCGGGCTCGATGCACGGCTGGGAATTTCGGCTGGCTCATGGCGAGCCCTTCGTCGCCGGTTTTGTGGATCGCGCCTCACACCTCCTGGATTACTTTGTCCAAAGTGGCTGGAGCGATCCCAAGCGGGTGGGGGTCTTCGGCACTTCGCGCGGAGGATTTCTCGCCCTGCAATTCGCGGCAGCGGATCGCAGGATTGGCCAAGTGGCGGCGTTCGCGCCCGTGACCGATTTGGCGGTGATCGAGGAATTCAAAACGATGGCAGCCGACCCGCGCCTCGCGCAACTGGACGTGCGCCGGCAGGTGGAGGCTCTCAGCGACCGGCGCCTATGGGTCGTCATCGGTAACCACGACGAGCGGGTTGATACGAGCCGTACCATCGATTTCGTAACCCAGCTGCTGACCTCTGCTGGGAAACGCGGCCAGCCGTTCGATATCGAACTGCACGTCGAAACGGCCGCCGGACATTCCATCGCGGAGAACGCCTATGTGCGCGCAGCGCGTTGGCTCAAAGGAGAAATTTCCCCGTCGGTTAAAACCCGCACCGAACCCGTCAATCGCAGCACCGAAGCTCACGATGCAGAGAAAGCCGATAAGTCGACGCCCCGCTAGGCGATCCGCTTTGTCGAAAATAATCCGGCGGCGCCGCACGGATTTCGAGCTCCTTACCTCCGGTGAACAAAACCACGACATTTCTCCAGCCGAGCCGGGTCTATTTCGGCCCGAACTGTACCTTGGAGTACGCGGATATCTTTGCGCGTGCGGGCAAGGCGCGGCTCTTTGTTGTCAGCGGCCGACATGCCTCCGACCGGGCCGCTCCGCTTATCGCGGCGTGGCAGGCGCACGGCGCCACGGTGGAGATTTGGAATGAAGTCAGCCGGGAACCGGAAATCGCTCTCTTTGAACAAGCCCTCGCCGCGGCGCGGGTTTTTCAGCCGGACGCCGTGGTCGGTCTGGGTGGTGGCAGCGCGCTCGATGTCGCCAAGCTGGTGGCCGCACTCGCAGATGGCGCGCAATCCGTGCACGAAGTGTTCGGGATCGGGCTCTTGCGGGCGCGAGCAAAGTTTTTGGTCTGCATTCCTACGACGGCGGGCACTGGCAGCGAAGTGTCACCCAATGCAATTCTCCACGATGAAGCGCAGAAAACAAAAAGAGCCGTCATCAGTCCTCATCTCGTCCCGGATGTGGCCTACGAAGATCCCGCGCTGACTCTCACGGTGCCATCGGCGGTGACCGCGACGACGGGGATCGATGCGTTGACTCACTGCATTGAGGCTTACGCGAATCGAAATGCCCGGCCGCTTGTGGACATGTTCGCGCTGGAAGGCATTCGCCGCATTGGCCGCAGTATCGAGACGGCGGTGAAAAACGGTTCCGATCTCGCCGCGCGCTCGGATCTCATGCTCGGCGCCTATTGCGGGGGCATGTGCCTCGGGCCGGTGAATACGGCCGCGGTGCACGCACTATCTTATCCGCTGGGAGGAACCTATCGCCTGGCCCACGGCTTGGCGAATTCGCTGCTGATGCCGGCGGTGCTTCGTTTTAACCTGGCCGCGATGCCCGCGCGGTATGCGGAGATCGCACGGGCACTCGGCGTGGCGACGTCGGGCTCCGATTTGGCCGATGCCGAAACCGGACTCGCACGTTTGGTGGAGATTTCCCGCTCCTGCGGAATTCCACAGCGGCTCCGCGATGTCGCCGTGCCGGAGGCGGACCTGCCGCGCCTCGCGCGGGAAGCGATGAAAGTCGAACGCTTGCTGCGAAATAATCCGCGGGAACTGACCGTCGCCGACGCCGAGCAGATTTACCGCGCGGCCTATTAGGATGAAAACTCCTTCACATCGCGGCGCAGTGGTTCCGATGGTGACGCCCGTAACTGCGGGCGGCGAACTGGACGAACTCGCGGTGCGACGGATCCTCGATCGCTTCGTCGAAAATCAGCTCGGGGTTTTTGTGCTGGGCACGACAGGCGAAGCGGCCTCGGTCCCTCCCGAGATGCGCCGACGATTGGTGCAACTCGCCACCGAACACGTGCGCGGACGCGTTCTGGTCTATGCAGGCATCGGCGACAACTGCGTGAGCAATTCGATCAAGGCCGCAGCTGAGTATCGGCGCGCGGGTGTCGATGCCGTGGTGGCGCTGCTTCCTTCGTACTACCTGCTCGAGGCGGAGGAAATCCGCCGTTACTTCGAACACGTCGCGCAAAATGTCAGTGGCCCCGTGCTCGTATATAATATCCCGCAGACGACGCGGATGTCGGTGCCGGTGGAAATTGTGGAGGCACTGAGCGGGATCCCAAATATTATCGGCCTGAAAGATTCCGAAAATGCCCCCGGACGATTCGAGCGCATTGCCGAAATTTTCGGGGACCGGAAGGATTTCGCGTTGTTTGCCGGGGTCGCGTCGCTCTCGGTCAAAGCACTCCGCCTCGGGTTCACCGGACTGGTTCCGAGTTCCGGGAACCTCGTGCAGGTGGAGTGGAGGGAATTGCTCGAGCATGCCCGCCAAGGCCGGTGGGCCGAGGCCGAGGAACTCCAAGTGAAACTCAACGCCGTGGCGGCGATCTTTCAATCGAACCGCAGCCTGGGGCAGTCACTCGCGGCCTTGAAGGCGGCGATGGATTGCCGGGGCTTGTGCGGTCCGGAGGTGCTGCCGCCCTTGCAACGGATCGCGGATCCGGATCGCGCCAGGATCAAAGCCCAACTGGAAGAACTGGAGCTGAAACCGTGACGCACTCCCCAATCATCCATGTGCTGGCCGACGACCTGACAGGAGCGGCCGAGATTGCGGCGATCGGTCATCGCCTGGGCCGACGCGCCGCGGTGAAATTTGCCGGCGGAAAAGCGGAGGAACGGGAAGGGTCGTTCACGGTGACGACGACGGAAACCCGGCTTGCTCCACCGGAGCGAGCCGCGCGCATCGCAGCCGACGCGGCTCACCGGCTGAGCCAGCGATCTTCAGGCCTGATTTTCAAGAAAGTGGATTCGGTGCTGCGCGGATCCGTCGCGGCTGAAGTGATGGCCATCGCCCAGGCGCTCGGCAAACGGACGGTCCTGATCGTCCCCAACAATCCGGGACAGGGCAGGGTGATCCGCGGCGGCCGTTACCTGATCGACGGCGTCCCGCTCGACGCCACGGACTTTCGCGCGGATCCACACCATCCGGCGACTTCGTCAAATGTCGCCGAGCTAATCGGCGAGGCCTCCGTGGTCTTCACCCTGAAGGACGTCAATTTCCCTTCGGGCATTGTGATCGGTGAAGCGGGGAATGCAGCCGACCTGGCGGCTTGGGCGGGGCGAATCGACGACACCATTCTGCCGGCGGGCGGCGCAGAATTTTTCATGGCGCTGACGGTTGCGGCTGGCTGGGTGAAAGTCGGACCCGTTCCACAGGAAATCGGGATCGACGGTCCGACGCTCTGGATTTGCGGGACCACTGCACCGTCGCGAACCGCCGCCTTGCAACGAGCGCGAAGTCTCGGCGCGACCCTGCTCTCGATCTCGATCTCCCTTGGAGCAGACCAAGAGCTTGCCTGCTTCGACGAGGTGGAAGCGGCTCTGACCTGCGCGCCGCTTGTGGCCCTGATGATAGATGGTCCGGTGGGCCAGCATCCGGATGGCGCGGTCCCCATTCGTGAGGTGCTCGCGCGCACGGCGTGCGCGATGATTCAGCGCGGCGCGTGCCGGCATCTCATGCTCGAAGGCGGCGCCACGGCCGCGTCCGTGCTGACGGCCTTGGGCTGGGACTTTCTTACCGTAGTCCATGAATGGGCGCCCGGAACGGTTACGCTTTCCCCGACGGCTCAGCCCGACGCGCGGGTCACCCTGAAACCCGGAAGCTATACCTGGCCCGAATCCCTTTGGCGGGCGGTCGTCGCGAAAAACTGACTTTCATGGCCGTAACACTTCCACTCCTTGGACTCACGATGGGGGACCCGGCTGGCACGGGACCCGAGCTGATCGTCAAAGCGCTCATTGAACCTGAAGTGAGAGCGGCCTGCCGCCCGCTGGTGATCGGGGATGCCGCGGTGCTGCGCGACGCGGCGCGGATTGTCGGCCTCGCCTCGGAAGTGCGCGTGGTTCGTTCTCCGTCCGAAGTGACCGGCAGTGCTGGTGTGGTCGAGGTCCTGGATTTGGCGAACATGCCGCTGGCCGAACTTCGCCGCGCAGAGGCCAGCCCACAGGCGGGCGAAGCCGCTTATCAATACATCCTCCGAGCCGTGGAACTGGCGCGGCGGGGCGAGATCGATGGCGTCGTCACTTCCGCGATCAACAAGGCCGCGCTCCACGCGGCCGGTCATGCCTTCGATGGTCACACCGAGCTGCTCGCGGAACTCTGTGGGCAGCCCAAGGTGACGATGATGCTCGTCGCGGGCCGCCTGCGCATCAGCCACGTGAGCACGCACGTCGCGCTGCGCGAGGCCATCGCGCGGGTGCGGCCGGAACGGATCGGGGAGGTGATCGATCTTACGGTCGGAGGTCTCCGTCAGCTTGGGATCCACGATCCGCGGATCGCGGTCGCGGGATTGAATCCGCATGCGAGCGAGGGCGGAATTTTCGGGGACGAGGAGGCGCGAGCCATCACGCCGGCGATTGAGGCAGCCTGCAATCGAGGGCACCGCGTGACCGGGCCGTATCCGGGCGACACGATTTTTTTCCGCGCGTCGCAGGGCGAGTTCGACGCCGTCGTGGCCATGTACCACGACCAGGGTCACATCGCCGCGAAGATGCTCGGGATCTGGCAGGGAGTGAATGTCACGATCGGCCTTCCGATCATCCGCACCTCCGTCGAGCACGGCACGGACTTTCAGAACGCGGGCCGCGGGACGGGGGATCCGCGCAGTCTCATCGAGGCCATCAAGCTCGCGGCCGTCATGGCCAGGCGGCGAGGGAAGAACGAGTGAGCCCCAATCACTCTCCGTCACTGGCGGACAGTCGTTCCAAACCCACCAATTTTTCCATGAAAGCACATCGTAATTTCACCGAGGGCCTGTTCCTCGCCGCCGTCTTGCTCGGAGGCATGGATCTCCGGGCCGCGTCCTCGGCCGCCGCCTTCACCAATACCGTTGGGCTCACCCTGGTGCCGGTCGCGCCTGGTGATTTCCTGATGGGCGAATCGAACCCGGTGCCCTCCTCGGTGGGCGGACCTTCGTATGCGACGCGGGGCGATTGGGATGAACGGCCGGTCCATCGGGTTGGGATCACCCAAGGTTTTTTCATTTCCCAGACGCCCGTCACGCAGGAAGCATTCGCGCAATTTCGCGCTGCATCTACCGGGGTCGATTTCTTCGCTCCCTATGTGGCGGGGGTCAGTTGGGAGGAGGCGGAAGCGTTCTGCGCATGGCTGGGTAAAAAAGAGGGCCGGACCTACCGGTTGCCCACCGAGGCGGAATGGGAGTACGCCGCGAGGGCTGGAACGAAAACATTGTTCTGGTCGGGCGCGACTTCCCCTGAACGCGACGCCCCCAATCCCTGGGGACTTAAGGACGTGGGCACCGGCCTGCCGGAGTGGTGTTTCGACTGGCACGGGCGCTACCCCGCAGGCGACCAAGTCGATCCGGTGGGACCGGCTCGCGGGCTCGCGCGGGTCGTGCGCGGCGGTGGCCTTGAAACGCGTGAACCGGAAGCGACGGAGAAAAATGTCCCGCGCCTCGGTTACACTCCGACGAAATGGCGTGTGCCGGATGCGTACTATCGCCGGAGCGCGAATCGAGCCAGCATGCTCCCAACCGTCGAATCAGCGCCGGGCCGCCTGGTCCATTATATTGGATTTCGCGTCGTGGTCGGGGCGTTGCCGTCGACGAAGGCATGGCAGGTCGATCGGCCTTTTCCCCTCGATGCCGTGCTGCAGACCACCGACGCCCGCCAGGGCCCGTCGCCGAAAAAACCCTATTTCCGCGCGCGGCCGATCTTGCCGATCCCGCCCGAAGACGACCAAGGCGGCGCCACCGAGGCGGCGGGAGTCGATCCCGCCGTGCTGCCACATATTCATAGCGGCGGGATCGCCGTGATGCCCAATGGTGACGTGCTCCAGGTCAGCTTCGCCGCGAGCACGCCACACACGGAATACGAAGCCAACACGACCATGGTGGTTTCGCGCCTGCGACGGGGCGCGGCCGAGTGGGATATGCCGGAGCTGTTTTATGACCTCGCTGACATCAACGACCAGTCCGCGCTGCTGTGGAACGACGAGGGCCGGGTGTGGTTCGCCGGCGGGGGACGTTATTTTGGCGACGTGCGGTTCAAGTTCTCCACCACCACCGACAGTGGCGCGACTTGGAGCGACCTGACGCTGGCGCGCGTGACTGCCCAGCACGCCTTTGTGGAAGCCCAGCCGATCAACTCAATGTTCCGCGGCGCTCCGGGGCGGACGATTTACCTGGGTGCTGACGCCAAGGGCGGCTCCTCGATGCTCTGGGCGACGGCGGACGAAGGGCGGACCTGGGTCGACACCGGCGGGCGAACAGCTGGACGGCACACGACATTCGTCGAGCTCAAAGACGGCCGGTTTCTCGGCATGGGCGGGAAGCTCACTCACCTCGATGGGTTCATGCCGAAGGTTTATTCGGCGGACAACGGGCGCACGTGGTCCAAGGCGGAGAAGACCGGTTTCCCTGCGCTCGGGCCGAACCAGCGACCGGTCATCCTGCGCCTGCGGAGCGGCCGACTGTTTTTTGCGGGGGATTACCAGCAGATCCTCGCCAAGAACAAACCGCCCGCCTCCATCACTGAACGCGGCGCGTATGTCGCGCTCTCGGAGGACGAGGGCGCCACCTGGCGAATGAAGGCCATCGACCTCGCGCTGCCGCACGAACAGGTCCGGATTCCAGGGCTCACGACGGAGTGGGGCGATGGTGGCGACCACGAATTCGGCACGATCGGGTACTGCGCGGCGACGCAGGCGGAGAATGGCGTGATCCACCTTCTCACCTCAATGAATCATCCCAGTCAGCACTTCGAATTCAACGAAGCATGGATTCTTTCCGACGCTCGCGGTGAGCAGAATGTAACGGCGGAAGGCGAGGGCGCCGGCCCGGTCACAAAACACCAGGAACGGGATCAAGCGGGCCGGCTGACCGCGGAGTGGAGCGGACGCACCGCGGCCAGCGGTGACTTCGTCATGCATGGGACCGAACGGCTATATTTTTCCGATGGCTCAAAACACTACGAGGTGACCTATATATTCGGCCACAAGTCGGGACCGGAGACGCTGTGGCGAGCCGACGGCACAGTGGTCTGGCAGAGGCAGCATCGACCGGACGGTACGTCGGTGTGGACGCAGTTTTGGGCCAATGGTCGCAAGAAATCCGAATCGACCTGGAGAAATTTCCGCGCCGACGGGCTCGCCATGCTCTGGAACGAGGACGGCCAAGTGTCTTCCCGGAAAACCTTCAAGGACGGCGTCCTGTTGAGCCCATGATCAGCCCGATCCTTCAGTCTGGACACCGCCGATGAACTCCCTCCGCTGGCTGGATCTCATTGTCATCGTTGTCTACATGGCGGCAATGCTGATGGTCGGGCGGCGATTTGCGCGCCGTCAGACGACCACCGAAGCCTACTTCGTGGCCAATCGCTCGATCCCGCGCTGGGCGATGGGCGTTTCGATCTACGCCACGCTGATCACAAGCATCACGTTCATCGCCTATCCCGGATCGGCGTATGCCGGCAACTGGAGTGAAATGGTGCCGGGGTTCATGGTGATCGGCGTGCTCATCATCGTGGGCCTCGTGATCATCCCGTTCTTCCGGCACGCGATCGGGATGAGCGTCTACGAATATTTCGAACAGCGCTTCGGCTATCCGGTGCGAGCCTACGGCGCTTTCGCCTTCGCGATGGGGCATTTTTCCAAGATGGGTTTTGTTTTCTATACGCTCGCACTCACGGTCGCGAGCATCACGGGCTGGAACATCTACGTGGTGATGCTGGCCACCAGCGCCGTCACGATTTACTATACAGTGATCGGAGGCCTCGAAGCCGTGATCTGGACCGATGTGATCCAGGGTTTCGTCAAATGCCTGGGCATCTTCATCTGCATCGGCTGCCTGCTTTGGCTGATGCCAGGCGGGCCGTCGGCGGCCTTTCACCTGGCTTGGGACGCGAAAAAATTCAGCCTCGGCACCCTCGATTTTAACCTGACCAACAAGACGAGCATCGGGCTGATGTCGACCTACGGCTTTTTCTGGTATCTCCAGAAATATACGGCCGACCAGACGCTAGTTCAGCGCTACCTCGTGGCCCGCAGCGATCGCGAGGCATTGCAAGGTGTCGCACTCGGCGCGCTCCTCTGCGTGCCGGCCTGGGCGCTGTTCATGCTGATCGGCACGCTGACGTGGGCCTATTATCAACTTTCCCACGAGGCCTTGCCGGCCTTTGTGGACAAAGCGGATAAGGTCTTTCCGTATTTTCTCGCGACGAAAGTGCCCGCGGGCCTGGCGGGCCTGTTCATGGCTTCGCTCTTCTCGGCTGCGATGGCGATGCTGTCGTCGGATCTCAATTGCCTCTCGCTCGTGGGGGTCGAGGACTTTTACCGACGGATCCGGCCGAAGTCGACGAACGCTCAGCAGCTGGCAATGGGCAAGGTCATCATCCTGATCTGTGGTCTCCTGAGCGTTTTGATTGCCATCATCATCGCCTGGAAATCGGAGCGCGTGCTGGCTTTCTATTTCACCGTCTCGTCCATCGTGGCTGGCGGTCTGGCGGGACTTTTCCTGCTGGCTTTCCTTTGTCCCCGCGCGAACCGGCAAGGCGCGACGTGCGGAATTGTCGCCTGCCTGGCCTTCACCACTTATGCGACGCTCACCAGTGGCGCCGGGAGAACGCTCGATCTCGGCCATTTCAATTTTACGTGGTCGACGCTGACCATCGGCGCCATCGGGCATCTCGTGCTGCTCGTTGTCGGCTATGCGGCGAGTTTTGCGTTCCCCGCGCCCGCTCCGGCCAACCGCAGTGCCACGCTTTGGGGCTGGTTGGAGCGGAGGCGCACGTCGGCCGATGCGACCGTGAAGGCCAGCACTCTCTAAATGCCCGCGTGATCCGCGCAACGTCCGCTGCCTTCCATCAGCATTCGACCTTCTCCACCCATGCCCATTCCCTATTCACGTCTCCTCCTGGCCTCGTTGGCGGCCACGCTTTCGGTCTGGTTCACGCAGTCTTCATCGGCGCAGCCAATCGCGCCGGCAGCTGAGGAAATCGATCGGGATCTTTTCGAGGTCACGATCACCGACCTGCAACGACTCTACGCGCAGCACAAGTACACCGTCACCGAAGTCACGCGTTGGCACCTCGCGCGCATCCATCGGTACAATGGGATCTATCGCGCCGTCGAAACGGTGATGGAATCCGCCGCTCTGGCCGATGCCGCCCGCGAAGACGCCGAGGCCGCGAAAGGTGCGGGAACCCGCGGTCCGCTCTGGGGCGTGCCGATCGTCATCAAGGCCAACACCAGCATCGAGGGACAGGTCACGACCGACGGCTGGGAAGGCTTCACCCGCCGTGGTTACGAGTGCATCGCGCCGCGGGACGCGACGATTGTCGCGAAACTCCGGGCCGCCGGTGCGATCATTGTCGGGCATACCAACATGCCGGACTTCGCCAACTCCGACACGAACCGCGGCACTTCCTTCGGTCGAACCGGCAACGCTTACGACGTGCGCTTTTCTCCCGGTGGTTCCTCCGGCGGCACGGTCACCGCAGTGACGGGCAACATGGCGGTGTTGGGCAACGGCACCGACACGGGAAACTCGATTCGCATGCCGGCAGCCACGAGCGGGCTGATCGGGGTTTTTCCCACCCGCGGCCTGGTCAGCACGGCGGGAATCGCCCCGCTCGACTGGCTGTTGGACAACACCGGACCGATCGCTCGCACGGTCACCGACGCCGCCATCGCGCTGTCCGTCATGGCCGGAGAGGATCCACTCGATCCCCGCACCGCGGATGCCATGGGAAAGGCGCAGCCTGGTCCTTACACGCGTTATCTTCAACCCGGCGCCCTCAAGGGGAAACGCTTCGGAGTGCCCGCGTTTATCCTGAAGGGATCCGGCATTCCGTTTCACGGTTTGCCGGCGGCGGTGACCGATGATGTCGCGGCAAAGCTCGAAGCGGAGGCGGTAACTCCGCTCCAGCCGGAGACGCTCGCGGCGTTCATGCGAGCCGTCGCGGAACTGCGCGCCGCCGGCGCGACCGTCGTGTTTGACGATTCCATTCTCCCCGAGCGTTTCGCCGCGACCGCGAGTCGCGTTGGCACCTATCCCTACGTGCGGGAGGGCATGGATAAATTCCTGAAGATGTTCGGACCCGCGCACTATCACTCCGCGGCGGACTACGCGCGGGTGGTCGGAGCGCCGCTCGGCGACTGTGTGCTCGGCAAAGAGCCGGCCAACGCGCGCCTCGGCAATGTGACGGTCGTGCAGCGCAACCTCGAAGGTGATCCGGAAGCCGAGGCGAATTATTTTGGTCCGCGTCGCCGGACGCTGGAAGCTTACCTCGAACCGATGGAGCGGCTGCACCTTGACGGCTATGTGTACCCGGCCATCCAGATGCCGCCGGTCGATGAAACGATGCCGCAAAACGGGCACCTGAGCGACGGTCCACATTCGGCGACGTCGTGGGTCAACATCCTCGGCGTCCCGGCGATCGTGGTCGTGGGCGGAGTTTATCCCGGTGGCATGCCGTTCGGTCTCGAATTTTCCGCGCGTCCTTGGCGCGACGGCGAACTCCTCGGGTATGCCTATGCCTGGGAACAAGCGACCCGCCATCGCCGCCCACCTCTCATGGTCGAAAAGGGCCTGCTCCTGCAGGTCCCATGAAGCACGTGCGCATTCATCACCGCCTTATCCTCCCATTCCTTCAACCCCGCTCCTCACTATCATGAAATCCGTTGTTCCCGCCCGCATTCACCTCATCGCGTTTGTCCAGCTTCTGCTGGGCACAATGGCCTTGGCCGACGATCCGACTCCCGCCCGTTTGTCGCAGCCGCCTCCGGCTCTCCAAGTACTCGCCCCAGGCGAGGTCGAACCCACCGGCTGGCTGCGCGACTGGGCCTTGGCCGCGGCCCAAGGCACCACCGGCCATCTCGATGAACGTGCCGCGACATTCGCCAAGGGCTGGTCGGGCGAGGACTTCGAGGCGCTCGGCGCCACCGCTCACGGCACGGGGTGGCCGTTGGAGCAATGCGCCTACTGGTTCGATGGGTTGGTCCGGCTCGGTTATACGCTCCACGATCCAGTCCTGATCGCGAAGGCGAAAGGCCGGCTGGATCCGGTCGTGGACGGCGTGCTTAAGGGTGGCGCGTCCTTTATCTACTGGATGCCGCGGGAGGCACTGAACGATTCATTCAACAGTTGGGCGCATGCCCAGATGGGTCGGGCCTTGATCGCGTATTATCGGGCGAGCGGGGACAAACGGGTCCTCGACGCATTGGTCAAAGTTTACCGGGACTTTCCGCTGCCCGACCTCCCCGTCGAGTTCATCGACGTCTGCGGTGCGATCAACCTCGACCCGATGCTGGAGACTTACTGGTTGAGCGGGGACGCGCAGATTCTCGCCAATGCCAGGACGCTCCTTTCGCGTCCGAGTTTTCGCCAAGCCGTCGCCGAGTGGGGGAAGGGCAACGTCAAGGCCGGGCATGGCGTGACGTTTCACGAATTTCAGCGCGTCCCGGCGCTGGCCTATGCAATCAGCGGTGACCGACGCATGTTGGCCGCCACCGTGGGTACGATCGATTGGGACGAACGCATGAACATGCTGCCGATGGGCGTCGAGTCGGCGGAAGAGTACTCCGCGGGCATCGGATCGTTCCGTTATGTGGAAACCTGCAATGTGGCCGCGGGGGCATGGACCGATCACTGGATGCTGCGGCTCACCGGCGAAGCCAGCTACGGCGACCGCATGGAAAATATTTTTTTCAATGCGGCTCCGGCGCCGATCGCGCGGGATTTCCAGACGCTCTGCTATTATCAAAGCCCGAACCGTTTCAGCGAAACGCTTCCGCTCGAGGAAGCTCAGGATCCTTCGGCCCGCCAATCCAACAAGTTTACGCCGGTAGGCCACTCGGTCCTTTGCTGCGCGGGGAATATCAACCGGATCCTGCCCAATTATATTGATCACATGTGGATGGGGACACCCGATCACGGCCTGGCCGCGACGCTCTACGGACCCAGTCGCGTGCACACGAAGGTCAAGGGCAACGTGGACATTACGATCGACTGCAAAACGAACTATCCGTTTGAAGAGCAGCTCGAGTTCGTGGTGTCCCCGGCCCGGCCGACGAAATTCCCGCTCTACCTCCGTGTTCCGGCTTGGTGCACGGCGCCGTCGATCGAGGTCGAGGGCAAGGTGTGGAGCAACTCCGCCAACGACCACGGCTTTATCAAGATTTCGCGGCGCTGGAAATCGGGCGACCACGTGCGGCTGCGCCTGCCCATGGCGCCGAAGGTCATGGTGGCGCGCGAAACGCCGTTCCCCGTGATCAAGTATTTCCGTGCGTCGGACTCCCGCAAGCTGGCCCAGGATGAACATATCAACAATCCCTACGCATCCGTTTCCTTCGGGCCTTTGCTTTTCGCGCTGCCGATTCCGGACGAAAATCCCAACCAAGTCACGCCGGGCGCGCGCTGGAAATTCGCCTTGGAAGGGAAGGCGGCCCAATCGGCAAACAGCATCGAAGTCGTACGCAGCCCGATGCCGGCGCATTGGTCGTGGGAACTCGACGCCCCGGTGCGTCTTCATGTTCCGGCGGTGGCCTTTGATTGGCAGCCCACCGATCTCCAGCCTTTGCCCGCCACCTCCGTGACGGGCGGCCAGGAAACCAAGATCGAACTCGTGCCTTACGGCTGCACGAAGTTCCGCGTCTCCATGTTTCCGGTCACCCCCGAACTCATGTCGTCGATGGCGCCCAAATAAGGGCGGTCGCCCGATTTCCCGCTCATCGCTACCGCGGTTCGATTTCGTAGATCTCGATGAGGCCCTGCCCGGTCGTGCCGCCCACACCAGAGAGCTGGACGCTGTAGATGCCGACCGGCAGGTCGACCACGAGCGCGGCGTCCTTGCTGCCTGCGTCCAGAGTGAAAGCGCCGACTTGGGCGAACGCGGTTGCGACGGCAGCGTCCCAGTTGTCGTTTGAGGCCACTTTTGCGGCCGTGCTGTCGAAGACCTCGAGTTTCGGATCGGCCAGCACGCCGCTGACGCCGTACTTGGCCAGCGTCGGACCCACGCCGCGGATGAGCAACCGCTTGCTGCCTGTGCCGCTGATCACGAATCCCGCGATCAGGATATCCGCCCCCGTGCCCACCTGGCTGCGCGCGGATAGGTTCACCAGCCGCTGCTGCGTCGTGTCGTCCCTATCGTATAGCTCGATCAGCAGGGTGCCGCTGCCCGTGCCAGTGCCCATCGCCGAATTGACTCCATCCAACGTTGCCGTGAACGCCGAGTCCTTGCTGCCGTCGAGAAAACCAAATGCGCCGAGTTGGGCGAAGAGCGGCTTCAACGCGGCGTCCCAATTGTCGTTTTGCCCAATCGACTTCGAGTCGCGGTCGAAGACCTCGAGCTTCGGGTCGCCGAAGCCGGCGAGCCCGTAGGCGTTCAGCGCGGGGCCGGCGGCGCGAAGGAGGAGGGATTTGGGGGCGTTCGTGACGAAGCCCGCAATGACGGATTGCCCGCTCGAAATATTCAGTCGCACGGAGAGGTTGCTTAAGTGGGACGACGTCCCGAGTTGGAGCATCACCGGCACTGACTCAGCGGAGCCGGTGTTGCCGCGGACCAAGCAGCGATACGTTCCCACGCTGTCGGCTGAAATGGGATTCACAATGTAAGTCGGATCGGTGGCGCCGACGATTGAGCTGCCGTCCTTGTACCACTGGTACTGGAGCTGGCCGATGCCAGTCGCGAACACGGTGAACGAGGCGATGCCACCGGGACTGACGACCTGCGGTGACGGCTGCGTGATGATCGTCGGCGTGGTGGGTTCGACGTGCAAAGTGATCGGCGAACTCGTGACCGTTCCGTAAGGATTCGTCACGGACAAGGTGTAAGTACCGGCGTCGGAGAGTTGCGGATAGGAAAAAAAAGGCACGGGAGTCGTGCCGCGAAACCACTGAAAACCCAGCGGTGCGTCGCCGGTCACAACCGGCAAGAAGGGGAAATAGGCGCCCTCCACGGCGTAGAGATCCGTAGGGATCGGCTGGAGAAATTTTGGCGGCTGGGACTTGGGCGGATTGACGTCGTAACGCAGCACGCCTCCGGGACCTTCGATGATCACCCTTCCATCGGATTGGACCGCGGCCGCGCCTGCGGTGGTTTGGATCACATCGCTGCTCGAGCCGTCGGAACCAAGGCGGCTGAAGCCAACGATCGCATCGGGAGGACTGAGGTAGGTGCGCGCAACGATCGCGTCCCGCAGGAAAACCAGATCGTTTTCCTTATTTAATAGGACGACACCGTTGAGATGGGCGGAAAACGCGGGGTCGATCGTGAAGTCGGACTTGTACTTGGTGATGGGAAAAGCCGTGAAGCCGCCGGCAACCGGTGCGGAGGCCACGACATAAAACGCTCCGCCCTTGGTCGCATGGACGGTGCCAGCGGAATAGCCTGTGGCCGGCGTATAATAGGTGACCGAGGTCAGGATATGGCTCTGATCCGTGGAGCCGTCGCTGTTGAAGCGCTGCAACGTGAGCGTGTCGTGGACGATGGCGGCCCCGTTGGAGTCGGTGGAGCCTTGTGGGGAGTCGAGGATGACGAGAAGCTTGCCGTCGCTATCGACGTCCATGCTGGTGATTTCCGCATCGGTCGTGAAGGCGGGAAAGGTCGGATCGACCGCGCCTGAGTTCGACAGGCGAGTGATGGCTCGACCGGTCGAGACGTAGAGGCGTCCCTGGGGATCGAGCGCCGTGGTTCCCGCGGTGGAGGTTTCCACCTGATAAGCGGGATCGATGCCGCCGTTTGCAAACAACCTGATCGCGCCCTTCACCGACCCGGCGTTGTAGCTGGTCACGGTTCCGACGACGATGATCTGGCCGTCGGGTTGGACGTAAAGGGCACTGATGCTATTGCCAACATTGAGCCCGCTCCCGGCGTCAAAGGTGGAGTCCAGCGTGCCGTCGGAATTGAACCTCACGATGCCGCGCTGGGCATGTCCGTTGACGGTCTCGACGAAGTTCCCGCCCGCGCACAGCAGCCGCCCATCTTTGTCGAGGGCGAGCGCGTTGGGATAAATGGCTGCGCGAATCGCGAACGTCGGATCGATCGAGGAATTGCTCTGTCCCTGGGCCATCAGGGACAGGCCGATCGCGAGGACGGAAATCAAGAGAGCGCGAGCGACGCGCACGGGAACGAAGATCGATAAAGTCATGCGGAGGGCGTTGGGGAGGGAGGGCTATTTTTCTGACAAACGGACGCAACAATTCCGCTATCAGCTTGGGCTCCATGTTCGTGCCTATTCCCGGTCGTACTCGGTTAAGGGTAAACTTTGGCGCGCCATTTCAGCACTAATTCCGCAAACAAACCCCGCGCGCCAAAATTCGCCCACGCGCGAATTTTGATTGCCTAAGCCGGCGGCCAAGGAGGTAAGTCGCCGACCCCTGCGTACCTGCACTCGAACATGAAAAATCTTCTCTTCGCGCTTCTCGCTCTCACCGTCTCCCGCGCCGCTGGAGCGGAGGCCTGGTCCAAAGTCTCGGCCGCCCGCTTCACCATTTACACTGCGGGATCTGCATCGAAGGCGAAGGAATTGCTGGGCGGCACGCTGGCGTTTCACGCGCTGGTGAAATCGATCGGTCCCGCCGAGGACCGCCTGCTCGATCCGGCGACAGTCGTGTTCTTCCAGAATGACACAGACTTTGAAAAGATTTTCCCAGCTCCACCCGACAAAGTTATGGGCAATTCGATCACGAGACAGCTGCAGGCCGGCCAGGTGGTGCAGTCCTACGGCCGATTTCTGCTCGCGATCAACCTGCACCGGGACGAATTGGCGCGGACGGCATTTTTCCTCAATAGCGGCACGTGGGCTTCGCAGGGTTTTCCGCGCACGCTGCCGGCGTGGCTCTTCACGGGCTTGCGCGAGGTTGCCTATAATATCGTTGTGCGATCGGACGGCGTCGACCTCGGGGCTCGGTCGAAAATGAACGTGGAAACTTTAGGAGGAAAATTACCGGCTTCATTTGACGACATTGTGGCGGCTCAGAGCGGTGCCGGGGTTCGCGGTGGGATGTCGAACGTCCAGATTTTTGCCGGAGATTGGGCCGTGCTCCATTACCTGCTTTGGTCCGAAAATGGCGCGCATCGTCCGGAGCTGGTCCGTTACGTGAAGGAATGGGAGGCCGGCCGGACCCATGCCGAGGCCGCGGCGGCGGCGTGGCCGGCTGGGACGGCGGAGCTGAGCCAGCGTGTGAATCGCTACGTGAAGCTCGGGAAATTTCGCGGGGAAACCATCGCAACCAGTTCTCTCCCGGCCATCACGATGGTCGCTGCTTTGCCGGGCGAAGCCGAAGTCGGTCTCGGCTACATCTGTGTGTTTTCTAAGCCGGATGAGGCCGTCAGGCATTTCGACGCGGCGGACCGATTGAGTCCGAATCTGTCCATGGTTTCGGACGCACGAGGTTATCAGCAGTTGGCGCAAACTCATCCGGAGGAGGCGACAGAGTTTTTCAAACGGTCAATCCAGCTGGGGACCGACTGGGCGTGGCCCTACCTGGCGGTCGCGACCGACGTGGCCAATCCGGTCATTGGCACCGAGGCAGTGACCGATCATCTCGATGGCAGGGAGGCGCGCGAGGCGACGGCGCTCTTGCAGCGAGCGGTGGCCTTGCAACCGCGCGGGCCGGAATTTCAGCTCTATGCCCTCCTGATCGGAGCGCTCACCGAAGTGACGCCTGATGACGCGCGGATACTGGCCGAAGGGCACGCGCTGTACCCCACGAGTTATGCTCTCGCGCTTGGGCAGGCGGCCTACGACCTGAAGGCAGGGAACTTCAAATCGGCCCGGGACCGTCTCGCGGCGGCGGGCAACCTCGCGGTCGACCAACGAATGATTCCCTACGCCGACCGGATCGCATCTCGGCTCAATGCGGCCGAGAACCTTGCCGACGCCTCGGGGACTTACGCCGAGGGCAGGATCGACGAGACGAGGAACGCCCTGCTGAAGGTTCCGCAAGCAGCGCTCTCTCCCGCCGAGCTTTTGAATTTCCGGGTGATGAACAACTCCGTGACAGCGTTCGACGAAATGTGCGCCGCAATCGACGCAAAGGACTTTAAAGCCGCCGAAGCCGCCGTCGCTGCGGTCCAACTGGAGAAGCTGCCAGAAAAAATGAACGCCCGTTTCGCTGAGCTACGCACGCGCCTCAATGGAGCAATGCAAGTTCGGTAGAAGGTTGGGCCTGGTTTCGAAGTCACGTCCCACGCTGGCCGCGTTCACTTTGTCGTGAACCTGCAGCCAATAAGGAGGGTAGGGATTTCTTTGGCGGCCGCGATCAATGTAGTAAGAAATTCAATTTTCTTCACCTATCCAACCAGCACTCTCCGGGACAGACCCAAGCAGAAATTATTCGCACCGCAGCGCCACGATGGGATCAACTTTCGCTGCTCGTCGCGCCGGTAGCCAGCTAGCGAGCAAGGAAACGAGTAGTAACAATGCCGCCACCCCGCTGAAAATCTGCGGATCGTTTGGCCGCACTTCGAAGAGCAAACTTGCCATGTAACGGCTGAGGAAAAATGCGGCGGTAATTCCGATCACCAGCCCCAAGCCGGCTTTCCAAATTCCTTGCCGTAAGATCATCGCCACAATTTGGCCGCGCGTGGCTCCGATCGCACCGCGAATGCCAATCTCCTTCGTGCGTTGGGTCACATCGTAGGCCAGCATTCCATAGATGCCGACCGCTGACAGGATAAGCGCGATGCCCGCAAATGCACCGAGCAGCCACATGACTCCTCGTCGATTGGCTGCCGCGTCATCGAGACGCGTTTGCATCGTTTGGGCCTGATAAATCGGGAGGTTCGGATCCACCGCGCGTAGCTGCGCTCGGAACAGCGGAAATATCTCCGCAAAGCTCCGCGACGTTCGCAACTCGACGGACAAGCCGCCGCGCGTCGTGCCCATCGCCGCGTAGACATATGGCTCGCCATTGGGATTTTCCAAGCCGCTCACGTGGGCGACTTCCGCTACGCCCACGATCAAGGGCGCTTCCTCCGGTTTTTGATCCTTGGGCCCGAATGCGAACACCTGGCCGACCGCACTTCGGCCCCCAAAATATCGTTCGGCAAATTTCCGATCCACGATGAAAACCATTCGCGCTCCCGGCAACTGATCAGCCGCGGTGAAATTGCGTCCTTCGAGCAGCCGAATGCCCATCGTCGATAAATATTCCGGGGACGCGCCGAACATAATCGCAGTCGGATAGGTTCCGTCGTGACCTGTTTGCATGCCGCGGATCGGCAATGTGGCGGTATTATTTTCTCCGAACCCCGGCATGCGATCGGAATACGCCACCGATTCGACCCCGGGAATCTCCCGCATCTTTTCCAGAATCCGATTCTGCAAACTCAATAGCTTCGCCGGATCCATATAAGATCCGTCGTATGCGACGCGGGCATGAATGACTTTGGTCGCATCAAACCCAGGATTGATTGCCATCACCTTGGCGAAACTGCGGATGAGCAAACCGGCCCCCACGAGCAACATGAGCGCGAGGGCCACTTGCGCGACCACCAGTAGTCCGCTCATCGCACGAATCCCACCGCCGCGTGAGGCCCCGCGTGATCCGCTTTGGATGGAACCTTGCAAACTCCCCAACCGCCAAACCCGCAACATCGGGAGCAAACCGATCAGGAGCGCCACCAAAAGCGAAACCAGCAGCGTCAGGCCAAGCACTCCACGGTCCATGCTGATCGGCGGTATTCCGTAAATAATAGCGCCCATGTAGGTGTTGATGACCCGCAAGCTCGTGGCGGACATTGCCAGCCCCAGTACTCCGCCCGTCAACGCGAGCAACGCCGCTTCCGTGAGTAACTGCCGCGCCAGCGCGGTGCGGCTCGCCCCGAGCGCCTGCCGCACGGCGAATTCCGCCTGTCGGGTGTTGGCACGCGCGAGCATCAGGCTGGCCACGTTGACGCAGCCCAACAGCAACACAAAGACCGCCCCACCTTGCAGCAACAGAAGCCCGTTCTTGATTGGCTCTGTTTGCTCGGCTCGCAATTGGCCAAGCCCCATCCGATGCCCGCCGCTATAAAGATATTCCCGCTGCGCCGGATCCGCTACTGAATCGCGATTACGTTGTTCCAATGTCTGCAGTTGCGCGAGGGCAGCTCCATGTCCGACGCCGGGTTTGATTCGCGCATACATCGAGCCCATCGGGGCCAGGCGCCATTGTGGGTTCAAGCGATCCGGTCCCCACGACATTGGCACCATGAGCACAGGAGCGACGCTCAATTCCTCAAAGTTCAGCGGCAATACGCCGACCACCTTGTACAGCCGGCCCGTCAGTCGCACTTCTTTGCCGACGATGTCAGGATCACCATGAAACTGTTTCTTCCAGTAGGACTCCGTCAACACCACCACCGCATCATGCCCAGGCACGCATTCGTCCGCATTGAAAAAGCGTCCCATGAGAGGATGCAGACCCAACACCGAGAAATACTCGTGGGTGACCCGCATGGCGACATAACGCGCGGTGCCCGTCTCCTCGCCGATGTTGAACATCCACCCATACCATAGCGCAAAGTCAGTGAATAGGTCCGCGTGTGCCTTGTAATCCAGATATTGGAGCAAGCCGACTGCCTGCTTCATTTGGCCGGCTTTGGGCCGCATATTATAAACATCCACGATTTGGCCGGCGTCCCGAAACGGCAACGGCTTCAGCACCAGGCCATATAGCACCGAAAGAACCGCCGTGTTCGCCCAAATGCAGAGCGCCAGCGTAGCGATGACGGTCAAACTGAATGCCGTCGATCGTCGCAAGGCCCGAACGGAAAACCGCAAGTCGTGCCAGATTTTCTCCATCGAGTTGATTCCCCACGCTGCTCCGGGCGGTTTTTTGGTCCCAGTCACGTTTCCGAAGTGCCTTGGCGTGGCATGGTACGCAACGTCAGAAATCCCGACTTACATTCGCAATCACACCGAGGGAACCCGCGTTGCTTCAGCAGCGCCGATTCGTTTCGTTCCTGTTCTCGCGGCTTGCCCTGACGAATTTCCCGTGCTGGGCTCGCGCCGTTCCGACGGTGCAAATCCCTCAACTTCACCTTCATGATCCCCGTTAAATTTGTGTTTCGCGCCGTCATCGGCGCTCTGCTTTCAGTCGCGATGGGTCAGGCGGCGGCACCGGCGGTGCTGACGCTCAACGATCTCGCGAATCATCCGGACCGCTGGCCCGCCAGCGTGACCGTGCAACGTGAATTTAAATTCAACGGCGGCCTCACGGTCAGGAAAGGCCAGTCGGTCCAGGTGCTCGAGGTCAAGGGCGCAAGCGTGGCGGTCGACGCCGGTCATGATCTCACGTTCGAGGTGAAGGCCGCCGAAACCGATCTCTTGCAGGCGGCGAACCAAGCGTGGAGCAAGTTGGCTCCCGAGCAACGCGAGGTCGATCTCCAGGCGCTGCTAAAGGACGCGTCGCTGTGGCCTCTGAAGGTAAAGTCGACGGCCGGATTCACGCTCGCGAATGGCACCGATCTCCCGCCGGGTGGGGAATACGAGTTCGTCACCTGTGCGCCCGACGGTGTGACCCTTTATTCAAGCCGTCACAAAACCATGCTGCAGGCGGACCTCGGGGTCACGGACACTATCGCGCGTGCCAGGGAACTTGCGATGATGCCGCGCGAACAACGTCCCGCCCGCATTCCCCTCGCGCTGAAGGGCAAGTTGGTCGACGCCTCTGGCCAGGCGACCACCATGGATAATTTGGAAGACGGCCAGGTCTTCGCCCTGTACTATGGTGCCAGTTGGTGCGGACCATGCCGCGCGTTTTCCCCGGGTTTGGTTAAGTTCATTCGCGAGGCCGCGCCAAAAAATCCCCGCTTGGTCGTCGTACTGATGAGCAACGACAAAAAAGATTCGGACCTTTTTGGCTATATGAAACAAGAGTCCATGCCTTGGCCGGCGGTGACGCTTTCCACGCTCGAGAATATCCCCGCGCTCATGGCCTATGCCCGCGGCGGCATTCCCCAGTTGGCGATCGTCGATCGCTATGGAAAACTTATTTCCGAAGCCTACCAGGGCCAGACCTACGTTGGCCCAAAAGTGCCCCTCCAGGCACTCAAGAAACTCCTCGATTCCGGCGCCGCAAAGTAGCGCAGGCGGCCCGCCTGCTCCGAAAAAGTCCTGCCATCCAGTCGGAAGCGCTGCCCGGGACAGCCCCTGATGCATGTTTCCGACCCTGTCTCCGGTTTCGTTCCGTCCGCTAACCGCGAGCGCTAGGAGGCTTGCAGCAATTCCACCTGCATCTGGCTCAATCGACGCAGCATCCGCCACTCGGCACGCATCGGCCACCAGTCGTAGAGGTAGATTTCGATCGGGCGCCACATTGCCACCCAGCCGACGATGACGAAACTCTCCTTCAGGATTCCCGATACGGGCGAAGCTGCCATTGTTTCAAAAAAGTTTCCGATCGTCAGGCACACGGCAAGGAAGAGCAGTCCGATCACGAGGCTCACACGACCGCGCCGCATCAGCTGGCGAAACTCCCTCCGTTTGTTTTCGGCGCGCGCCTCAAAGTAGTGGCGGACCGCCTCCGACGTTTCAGCGGCTCGCTCCGGTGGGGGCGGGGTGGAGAGGGTGACGGCAAGCTTCAGTTCTTCACTCGGCGGTAATTCCCGGGCCCAACTCGCGATGAATTCCTCGGCGTTCGGGTCCAGGTCGCGGTCGCGAAAGGGCGACGGATCCATCGAATTGAACAGCTGCGACAGGTCACGCAAGTTGAGCCTGATGACGTTCGACGGGTCGCGCGAAAGACCGGAATCAGGCATGAGGCGAACCCAATCCGAGATTCGCCCCTTCCGCAATCACGGGAGATGGGGCGTCAACGCCAGTTGGTTTGTGGGTGGAACGCGTGGTCTCCCGATGGCCGCGCTCGGGCAGATCATTGAGCGGTGTTGGATCACAGGCCCGAAATTACTTTGAAAAGAGTACTCACGACGGCCCCGGATTGCCGCATCCACCGATGATCCGTGACATAGACGCATCGCGTCCTTCCCCCGTCGCACCGTTTCAGTCTAGTGCTGTTGGATGACTCATTGTCCATATGCTCCGAAAAACCGGGGCTCATTCATTCCAATGAGTACGAAACCACGCTGCTCGTCATGAACGCCCCCGCTTCTTTTCCAATTGCCTTCACCGGCTGTTCCGACCGGATCGCCGTCAAATCCTCCGGCGCCTACCACTTCATCCGGTTCGCGGATCTCGAGTGGATTTCCGCCGACGGCGACTATGTGCACCTCCATGCCGGCGACTCCAGTTGCCGCACCCGCCTGACCATGAAGGCGGTCGAGCGCCTGCTCAATCCCGCCCGCTTCATCTTCATCCACCGCTCGACCTGCGTGAACGTTGATTTCATCTCGCGCATCAGCGGCCGCAACGATGAGGTCACGCTCCGCAACGGACAGCGTCTCGAGATCAGTCGCGCCTGCCAGTCGCGGGTGCGGGACTATCTCGAAAACGCGATGCACACGGCCTGGAATGGAACCGATATTCGCGAGGTTGCACCGGATGATTTCCCCGAGCCCCGCGGCCGTCTTGCTTCCGTTTCGAGCCCAAAGTAGCGCAGGCGGCCCGCCTGCTCTGAAAGTAGCGAGTAGCGGGTAGCGAGTAGCGAGTAGACGGATCCGGACCCCCGGGAGTCGTTCACCGTTACGGTCCGGTATGCTCGCTACTCGCTACACGCTACTCGCTACTTCAGGAAGCAGGCGGGCCGCCTGCGCTACTTCGCTTGCCTCGTTGTGCGCCGCTGAGCACGGTGGATTTCATGCGCAAAATTATCCCCATCCTTATGTCTTTGCTCATTGTTCCCGCCGTGGCTGGGCCGACGCAGTGGACTTATCCCGCCGCGCCTCGAGGCGACGTCATCGACGACTATCAGGGGCAGAAAGTCCGCGATCCTTTCCGTTGGATGGAAGCGACCGACTCCCCGGAGACGAAAGCATGGATCGCAGCGGAGCGTGCGCTCACCGCGAGCGCGCTCGCGCAGATGCCAGAGCGGGACGCGATCCGCGCCCGGCTGACTGCACTCTGGAATTATCCGCGCTTCTCGCTGCCGGTGAAGCGCGGCGGGCATTATTTCTTCACGAAGAACGACGGCCTGCAGAACCAGCCAGTGCTCTTCGTGCAGGAGACGCTGGCGGCCCCGCCGCGCGTGCTGATCGACCCGAACACGTTGTCGGCCGATGGCACCGTCGCATTGGGCGGCACCAGCGCATCCCGGGACGGAAAATGGCTCGGCTATGCCCTGAAGGCCGCGGGGTCGGATTGGGAGGAATTCTTCGTGCGGGACATCGCGACCGGGAAAGACACGAGCGACCGTGTGCAGTGGGTGAAGTTTTCCGGCATGAGTTGGACGAAGGATAGCCGGGGATTTTTTTACGGGCGTTATCCGGAAGTCGCGAAAGTCGACAAGCTCTTCGGCAAACTGCTCAACGGGAAAATTTATTATCACCGGCTGGGCGCCCCGCAGGCCGAGGACGTGCTCGTTTATGAAATGCCGGAGCATCCCGATTGGATGGTCGGCGCGGACGTGACGGATGACGGACGCTACCTGCTGCTTTCGATCCGGCAGCCTGGCCGCACGCAAAACGCGCTCTATTATAAGGACCTCTTGGATCCGGCGCACCCGCAACTCGGCGGGCCTGTGGTGAAATTGCTCGACCAGTTCGACGCCAATTATTCCGTCGTGGGCAATCGCGCTTCGACGCTCTTTGTGCAGACGAACCTGTCTGCGCCGCGCGGGAAGGTGATCGCGATCGATCTCAACGATCCATCGCCGAAGGCGTGGAAGACGCTGGTTGCGGAGACGGAGGACAACCTCGACTCGGTCGATTTCATCGGCGGGCGCTTTGTGATCGGCACCATGCACGATGTGAAAAGCCGGCTCGCGGTGTTCGCGGCGGATGGCAGGCCCCTCGGTGAAATCGCGCTGCCGGGAATCGGGAGCCTCGCGGGCGTCAGCGGGCGCGACGATGAATCGGAGTTTTTCTACAGTTACTCATCGTTCCTGTCGCCGCCGACCACGTTCCGCCATGACCTCGCGACGGGGAAGGGCGCAATTTTCCAAGAGTCAAAGGTGGCGTTTGATCCCTCGCCGTACGAAACGGAGCAGGTCTGGGTGACATCGAAGGACGGCACAAAAGTCCCGATGTTCGTGACGCATCGGAAAGGCCTCGTGCTCGATGGCAAGGCGCCGACGTGGCTTTACGGTTATGGTGGGTTCAACATCACGATGCATCCGACGTTTTCGATCCCGACGCTGGTGTGGCTCGAGCTCGGCGGCGTGTACGCCGTGGCCAACCTGCGCGGCGGCGGCGAGTACGGGGATGCCTGGCATTTGGCGGGGACGAAGGAGCGGAAGCAGAATGTGTTCGACGACTATATCGCGGCAGCGGACTGGCTGGTGGCGCGGAAATTCACGAGTCACGAGAAACTCGTCATCCAAGGCCGCTCCAACGGCGGGCTCCTGGTCGGCGCGGTGTTGAACCAGCGGCCGGACCTCGCCGCGGTGGCATTCCCGCAGGTCGGCGTGATGGACATGCTGCGGTACCACAAGTTCACCGTGGGCACCGCGTGGGCCGGGGATTACGGCACCAGCGACACGCCGGAGGGCTTCGCTTATCTGCGCGCGTACTCGCCGCTGCACACGATCAAATCCGAGGCGCGTTATCCGGCGGTCTTTATCACGACGGGAGACCACGACGACCGCGTGTTTCCGGCGCACTCGTTCAAGTATGCCGCGACGCTGCAGGCGGCGATGGCCGACTCGAAAAATCCTGCGCTGATCCGGATCGAGTCGAACGCCGGCCACGGCGGTTCCAGCGGCACGACGCCGGTCTCGAAGACGATCGAGGAGTGGTCCGATATGTTCGCCTTCGCGACGCACACGCTGGGGATGCCGGTGAAATAACGACGGCGAGGGCGAAGCGCGTTGGGAGATACGCTCCAGCGCGAACTGCGCTGGTTGAAACGAGCTGTGCTCGCGCAGACGAACTCAGCCTTTTTTTGCCGGCGCTGGCAAAATCGGCGCGACGGTTGCGCCCTCTGTGAGCGTGTCGCTTGGGTTTGCCACCACCATCGTGCCCTCCGGCAGGCCGTCGACGATCTCAACCTGCAGGCCGAAGTCGCGGCCCAGCTTCACTTTTCTAAAATGAATGGTGTTCGTGCCGTCGACGACCGCGACCAGGGTCCCTTCGCTGCGGAGGATGATCGCGTTCGAGGGAATGATGAGTGGCGGCTCGCCCGACCGGAGCTTGAACCGAACCTGGCCGAACATCCCCGCGAGCAATTCCCCCTGCTCGTTCGGGATCTGCACTTCCGTCAGCAGCGTGCGCGAGGCCGCGTCCAGGGCTCCGGCCACGCGCGCCACCCGGCCCGGGAAAACGCGCGACGGAAATTCGTTGACCAGCACGTCGACCGCGAGGCCCGGATGAATCGAACGCATGTAGGCCTGCGGAACGGCTGCGTACACGCGAAGCGTTCCCGTCTGTGAAACGCGGAACAGCTCGCGACCGCCGCCGCCCTCCGACACGAGGGCCCCGACTTCCACGTTCCGCGCGGAAATCACGCCGTCGAACGGCGCCACGATCGTCTGGTACTGCTTGAGCTGGGTCAGCCTCGACACATCGGCCTCGGCCGCGTGGAGGTCCGCTTCCCGCGCGGCCAGCGCTGCGGATTTTTCGTCGACCTCCTGCTGGGAGACCGCGTTCTTGCCGCCGAGGCTCTTCCAGCGCTCGGCGCTGCTGCGCGCCAATTCCAGGTTCGCGCGAGCCTGCTCGAGCGCGGCGCGCGACTGGTTCAGCGCCTGGTCCACTTCCGGGCCTTCGATGACGGCGAGCGGCTGCCCGGCCTTCACGCGGTCACCGAGGTCCGCGAGAAATCGCAGGAGATAACCGCTTGTGCGCGCATAAACCGGGGTTTCCTGCAGCGCCTGGAGGCTTGCCGGCAGGAGGATTTCATTGGCGTTGGCGGCGTGCTCCGCGAAGACGACATTCACGCTCACGCTGCTATCGGCGCGGGCGCGCTCGTTGAGTGCAGCCCGGGCCTGAAGGCGCGGCCTGATGCCGAAAAAATAGACGATCAGCCCGAAGGCGATCATGACCACGAAAACCAGAAGACGAGAGGCGGGTTTCATAGCGGGAAAATTTATCAGGTCGGTGCGGGGGGACGGTTCGATTCGATCATCTCTTCCGCCAAAAGCTCGTCGGGCCGGTGGGCGGCGCGTTTTCGCAGCGTCGCATAGACGGCCGGGACCAAGTACAGGGTCGCCACCGTCGCCAGGAGCAGGCCGCCAATGACGGCGCGACCCAGCGGCGCGTTCTGCTCACCGCCCTCGCCGAGCCCGAGCGACATCGGGAGCATGCCGATGACCATGGCCAACGCCGTCATCAGCACGGGCCGCAGGCGCGTGAAGCCAGCCTCCAGCGCGGCCGCCCGCGAATCCTTGCCTTCGCGACGGAGGTCGTTGGCGAACGTCACGACGAGGATGGCATTCGCCGTCGCGACGCCGATGCTCATGATCGCGCCCATCAGCGAAGGAACGCTCAGCGTCGTGCGCGTCAGGAACAGCGCCCAGACAATCCCGCTGAGCGCGCCGGTCAGCGCCATGATGATGATGAAGGGATCCAGCCATGACTGGAAGTTCACCACCATGAGCAGGTAGACGAGGGCGATCGCGAAGACGACGCCGATGCCCAGGCCGAGGAACGAGGTGTTCATGCTTTCCACCTGGCCGCGCATCGTGATGAACGAACCCCGCGGCAACTTGCCCGGATCGGTGGGCCCCTTCGGCAGATATTGGTTGATGATTGCGGTCACCTCGTCGGCGACGCCGCCGAGATCCCGGCCGTCGACGTTCGCATAGACGTCGAAGATCGGCTGGATGTTGTAGTGGTTGATGACGGCCTGGGTGGTCGCGCGCTGGATGCTCGCCACGTTGCCCAGCAGCTGCGCGGCGTTGTCGCGCGTCGCCGACGAAACCGGGGTGGCTTGCAGCGCCTCGATGGAGTTCAGCCGAAACTGCGGGGTCTGGGTCGCGACGACGTATTGCACGCCGTTCTGCGGGTTGAGCCAGAAATTCGGCGCGGACTGCCCGGATCCCGCCAGCGAGATCAGCAGGTTCGTCGCCACGTCGCGCTGGGTCAGCCCGAGTTGGGTCGCCCGCGTGCGATCGACGTTAACCCTGAAGGCCGGGGCGTTGACGATCTGGTGGATGTGGACATCGACCGCGCCCGGAATGCGCGCGACCTTGGCCGCGATTTCCTGGGCCAGTGCGTAGTTGCCCGCGCGATCCCGGCCGGCGATCTGGACGTCGATCGGCGCCGGCAGCCCGAAGTTCAAGATCTGGCCCACGATGTCCGAAGGCTGCGTGAAAAAGGTGAAGTCGGGAAAATCGCGCCGGAAGCGCGTGCGCAGGGTGCGCACGTAGTCCCAGGTCGGGCCGTGTTTTTCCGGGTTGAGCGAGACGAGGATCTCACCGTCGGCCGCGCCGATCGTCGCGGAGTCGCCGAAAGCCAGGTTGGTGCCGCCGTTCGGCAGGCCGATGTTGTCGACGATGGCCACGAGCTCGTCGCGCGGGATCACCTCGCGAATCACCGCCTCGACCCGGGAGAACGCGCGCTCCGTTTCCTCGATGCGCGTGCCGGGCGGGGTCCGGACGTGCAGGCGGAATTGGCCGGCGTCGACGAGCGGAAAAAAATCCCGTCCCAGGAAAGGCACGAGCAGGCTGGTGAGCACGAGGAAACCAACGGCGCCGGCCACGACGAGGCGGCGATGATCCAGGCTCCAGTCAAGGCTGCGACGATAAGCGCCACGAAACCGTTCGAAGTGCCGGTTGAAGCGGCGGTGAATGCGCCAGAAAATATCGCCGCGCGGCGCGTTCGGATCCTGGTGGCCGGATCCGTCGTCATGGAAAATCGGCTGGCCGTGCAACAGGTAGTGCACGAACGTCGGGACCACGGTCCGCGAGAGGAAGTACGACGCGAGCATCGCGAAGATCACCGCCATTGCCAGCGGGCTGAACAGGTACTTCGCGGTGCCTTCGAGGAAAAAAATCGGCACGAACACGATGCAGATGCAGAGCGTGGAAACGAAGGCCGGCATCGCGATCTGCTCCGCGCCGTCGAGGATCGATTGGATCAGCGACTTCCGGAGGCCGAGGTTGCGGTCGATGTTTTCAATCGTGACCGTGGCGTCGTCGACGAGGATGCCCACCGCGAGCGCGAGGCCCCCGAGCGTCATTGCGTTGATCGTCTGGCCGCAGGCCGCGAGGCAGAGGATCGAGCAGAAAATCGAGAGCGGGATCGAGAGCGCGACCACCAGCGTGTTTCGCCAGGTGCCGAGGAAGAGCAGGATCATCGCGGCGGTGAGGCAGGCCGCGATCAGGCCTTCGCGGAGCACGCCATTGAGCGCCGCCCGGACGAAGACCGATTGGTCGAACTGCGGCTTGAGATCGAGCTCGGGCGGCAGCGTCGATTGGACGCGGGGGAGGATCGCCTTGATGCGCTCGATGATGTCGAGCGTCGAAGCCCGGCCCGTCTTGAGAATCGTCATGAGCGCGCCACGCGTGCCGTTTTGCCGCACAATATTTGTCTGCGGAGCAAAACCGTCGCGGACCTGCGCGACATCGTGCACGTAAACCGTGGCGCCGTTGGCCTGGCGGATGGGCAGGTCGCCCAGCCCTGTCACCAGGTCGGGACTGCTGTTCAGGAGGATGCCGTATTCGCGGTCGCCAATCTTGGCGGTGCCGGAAGGGAGGGTGAGGTTCTGGGCGTTGATGGCGTTGCTGACGTCCGTCGGGGTGAGCCCCTTCGCCTGCAGCGCCTGCGGATCGAGGTCGATCTGGATCTGGCGCACCTTGCCGCCGAGCGGGATGGGCACGGACGCACCCTGCACCGTGGCCAGCTGCACGCGGAGGAAATTGACGCCGAGGTCATAGAGCGTCTGCTCGGAAAGGGTCTTGCTCCCCAGCCCGAGCTGAAGGATGGGGACGTTCGAGGCGCTGTACCGAATCACGAGCGGTGGCGTCGTGCCGGGCGGCATGGACTTCACGACGGTTTGGTTGACGGCGGTGACCTGCGCGACGGCGGCGTCGACGCTCACGTCAGGCTGGAAGAAAACCTTGATCACGCCGACCCCGGTGAGCGACTGGGATTCGATGTGCTCGATATCGTTCACCGTCGTCGTCATCGCGCGCTCGCTGATCGTGATCATGCGTTTCTCCATCTCGTCCGGGCTCAGCCCGCCGTACGACCAGAGCACCGTGACCACGGGAATATCAATGGCCGGGAAAATATCCTTCGCCATGCGTCCCACCGTCACGACGCCAAGGATGATGATAAGCAGCGCCATCACGGTGAACGTGTACGGACGGCGGAGGGCAAGGCGGACGATCCACATGGATGAAGTGAGAAACCGGGATCATCGCTTAAATGGATCGAAATATCCAATATCCCTTTACGGGTCCGCTGATACATTTCATGTATCAGTGAAAATGGAATTGAGGCACCTCCGGTATTTTGTCGCGGTCGCGGGGGAGCTCCATTTCGGCAAGGCGGCGCGGCGCCTGCGGTAATCCTCTTCCGTGAAAGACAAACCTTGGAACCGGAGTTTGAACAGAAGGCAACGAAGGGAACGAAGCGGTTCAGGTGAGCAGACTCGTTCGTGCCCTTTAAAAATCAGGTGTCTCCCGATCCCATAGCATCAAGGGCACGATTGGTGATGCCAACCTGAACCGCGTGGTTACCTTCGTTGCCTTCTGTTCAAACTCCGATGATTTTAGGGACGCGGCGCCAAATTGCTCCCGCTGGGTGAAGCCCGCACGGTGTTTCTCTTCCGTGTCATATCTGGGTGAGCGCGATACGGCCTTTTGGTTAGCATTGCATTTAGGCGGGTCGGACTTTTCTTTGGAGACCATTTTCCCCATGAAAATCCTCGTTGCCGATAAGATTTCACCCAAGGGAGTCGCCTATCTGCGCCAGCAGCCGGGATTTGACGTGGTCGAAGCCTATAACTCCTCGCCAGAAAAAATCCTCGAGCTGGTCAAGGATGTGCACGCGATCGCCGTGCGCTCCGAAACCAAGATCACCGCGGAAGTGATGGCGGCCGCGCCGCTGCTCAAGGTGGTCGGGCGCGCCGGGGTAGGGGTGGACAATGTCGACGTCGATGCCGCGACCGAACGCGGCGTGATCGTGATGAACACGCCGACCGGCAACACCATCGCGACCGCCGAGCTCACCTTCACCCACATCCTGTGTGGAGCGCGTCCCGTCGCGCAGGCCGCGGCCTCGATGCGCGCGGGCCAGTGGGACCGGAAAAATCTTTCGGGCAGTGAAATTTTCCGCAAGACGCTCGGCATCGTCGGCCTCGGCCGCATCGGTTCGGAGGTCGCGAAACGCGCGCAGGCTTTCGGCATGCGCGTGCTGGCCTACGACCCATATCTCGCGCCGAGCCGCGCGAAGGCGATGCAGGTCGAGGCCGTGGCGCTCGATGAACTGCTGCGCCAGTCGGATTACATCACGGTCCACATGCCGCTGACGGAGGCGACGCAGTACCTGATCGACGAAGCCGCGCTCGCGAAATGCAAGAAAGGCGTGCGCCTTTTCAACTGTGCGCGCGGTGGAATCATCAAGGAAACCGCGCTGCTCGCGGCGCTGAAGTCCGGGCACGTCGCCGCGGCGGGCCTGGATGTTTACGAGGACGAGCCGCTCGCGAAGGACAGCGAGTTCCGCTCCCTCAACAATGTCGTGCTCACGCCGCATCTCGGCGCGTCGACGGCGGAAGCGCAGGACGCGGTTGGTTTGGAAATCGCCGAGCAGATCACCGACGTGCTCGCCGGCGGCGTGATTCGCAACGCCGTCAACATGCCGAGCATCGACGCCGCAGCCTTGAAGGTCCTCGGGCCCTACCTGGATCTGGGCGAGAAGCTGGGCACGCTGGTGCAGCAGCTCGCGCCGCAGCAGATCGAGACGCTCCGCATCACGTATTGGGGCAAGATGGTCGACCTCGATGTCACGGCGGTCACGCGCTCGATCCAACGCGGCTGGCTCCGCCGCATCAGCGGCGACACCGTCAATTTTGTGAACGCTCCGTTCGTGATGCAGCGCCTCGGCTTGAAACTCGAGGTGGTGAAGTCGACGGACGACATCGATTACGCCGAGCTGATCGCGGTCGAGGCGATCGCGGGCGACGGCACGACTCATTCCGCGAAGGGCACGCTCATTGCCAAGGGCAGCAAGCCGCGTCTCGTCGAGCTGAACGGCCGCGAAGTCGAGGCCGAGGCTCACGGCAAATTGCTCATCATCGAGAACCACGACGAACCCGGCATGATCGGCTACGTCGGCACGCTGCTGGGCAAGGACAAGGTCAACATCGCGAACATGTCGCTCAGCCGCCAGCGCCCGGGCGAGACCGCGCTTATGGTCATCAATCTCGACAGCGAGCCGAGCGCCGGCGCGCGGCAGGAACTGAAGGCGCATCGCGCGATCAAGCTCGCGAAGTTTGCGCAGCTCTAGCCGTTCATGCTGCTGCCCATCGCCATCGCTGCGGTCGTTGGTTACCTTTTGGGAGCAATTCCATTTGGCTACCTCGTCGCGCGTTCGCGGGGCGTGAACATCTTCGAAGTCGGCAGCAGGAATCCCGGCGCGACCAACGTCCGCCGGGTCCTGGGCCGCGGGCCCGGCAACCTGGTCTTCGCGCTCGATGCGTTGAAGGGAGCGGTCGCCACGGGCTGGCCGCTGGTTGCGAACTTGGTTTCGCGCCCAGCCGCCGGCGGCACCGCGTATCTTGGCAATGATCCGACCCCGTGCATGGTCGCCGGCCTCATCGCTGCTCTGTTCGGGCATTCGTTTTCCTGCTTCACCCATTTCAAAGGCGGCAAGGGCGTCGCGACCGGCGCGGGCGGGTTCGTGGTGCTGTTTCCCCTTGGGGCACTCGTCGCGGTGGTGGTGTGGGGCGCCACCGCCGGGATCACGCGGTACGTTTCACTCGCGTCGATGATGGCCGGGGTCGGCCTCACCGTCGCCGCGTGGCTGCTGCACAAGCCGCCGCTTGTCCTGGGAGTCTGCGCCGTCGTCATGGTTTTCGTCGTGATCCGCCACCGCACCAATATCGCGCGATTGATCGCCGGGACTGAAACCAAGATCGGCCGCCAAAAAACAGCCAAGGCCCAGCCATGAATCCACTTTCGGTCATCCGCGTCGGCATCTGTGGGTTGGGCACGGTCGGGCAGGGCGTGTGGAAACACCTTGAGCGGATCCGCCCCGAACTCGAATCACGCCTCGGCGTGAAGCTTGAGCTCACGCGCGCCTCGGTGCGCGACCTCAAGAAACGCCGCGACGTCAAGGTCCCGGCGTCGAAGCTGACCACCGACTCGCTCTCGATCGCGATGGATCCCAACGTCGACATCGTATGCGAGCTGATCGGCGGGACCACCCTGGCGCGACAGGTCACGCTCGCGGCGCTGACGGCGGGGAAGGTCGTGGTTTCCGCGAACAAGGCGCTGATCAGCAAGCACGGCGCCGAGATCTTCGAAGCCGCCCGCCGGCACGGCGGGCATTTTCTTTTCGAAGCGAGCGTCGCAGGGGGCATCCCGATCATCAAGGCGCTGCGCGAGGGACTCGTGGCGAATCGTTTCCCGCTGATCTACGGGATCCTGAACGGCACGTGTAATTATATCCTCACGCAGATGGAGGAGCAGGACGCACCCTACACCGCGGTGCTCGGCGAGGCGAAACGCCTCGGCTACGCGGAAGCCGACGAGGCGCTCGACGTCCAGGGTTGGGACACGGCGCACAAGGCCGCGGTGCTGACTTTCCTGGCCCACGGCACGTGGGTGAAGCCGGAGCAGATGATCGTGGAGGGCATCGACCGCATCACCCCCATCGACTTCAAGAACGCTTCCGCACTGGGCTACGGCATCAAGCTATTGGCCGTGATTGCGCGCGATTTCGACACGGACGAGTTAAGCGTCCGCGTGCATCCGACCCTGCTCCCGGAAAGTCATGTCGTGGCCAAAGTCAGCGGCGTGTTCAACGCCGTCTCGGTGCGCGGGGACGTGGCGGGCACCACGCTTTACATCGGACGCGGCGCCGGGCAGGACGCGACCGCGAGCGCGGTGATCAGCGATCTGGTCGACGCGATTTCGCTCCTGAAGAACGACCGCCGCGCCTTCATCACCGCCCGCAAGGCGAGCGCGCCGGCGCGCCCGGTTCGCGCCTGCCGGCTGGCGCCGTCGGAACACATCCGCGGCCGTTACTACCTGCGCATGACTGTGAGCGACGAACCGGGCGTGCTCGCGCAGATCGCGGCCGCGATGGCGGCGAAAAACGTCAGCATCGCGAGCGTGATCCAGAGCGCGCAGGAACCCGCCGGCGCAGCTTCCCTCGTCCTGACCACCCACCAAAGCGACGAGCGCGCCATCCAGGCGACGCTGTCCCGGCTCGCGCGCCTGCGCTGCGTGCTGGAGCGTCCGCTCCTCCTGCGCATCGGCGACTTCGCTGACTAAAAACATTTCCGAGCATGGCACGCATTGTCCAAAAATATGGCGGCACCTCCGTGGGTGACGTCGAACGCATCAAGAAAGTCGCCGAACGCATCAAGGCCACCCGCGACGAAGGCAACCAGCTCGTGGTCGTGGTTTCCGCGCGATCGGGCGTGACCAACGAGCTCCTCGCCCGCGCCAGGGCGGTCTGCGAGTTCCCGAGCGAGCGCGAACTCGACATGCTGCTCGCGACCGGCGAGCAGGAGACGATCGCGCTCACGGCGATGGCGCTTCATGGCATCGGCGTCGACGCGGTGAGTTACACCGGGGGCCAGGCGGGAATTTTCACCGACAAGGTTCACACCAAGGCGAAGATCAAGACGATCGACGCGAAGCCGATCGTCCGCGACCTCGAAGCGGGGAAGGTCGTCATCGTCGCCGGATTCCAAGGCATCAACGAGGAAGGCCAGATCACCACGCTCGGCCGCGGCGGTTCCGACCTCACGGCCATCGCCCTCGCGGCCGCGGTGAAGGCGGACAAGTGTGAAATCTACACGGACGTCGACGGCGTCTACACCGCCGATCCGCGCGTGGTGAAGGATGCGCGCAAGCTCGCGGAAATTTCCTACGACGAGATGCTCGAGCTCGCGTCCTCCGGCAGCAAGGTCATGCAGACCCGCTCCGTCGAGTTCGCTAAGAAGTACCACGTCGTTTTCGAAGTCCGTTCATCCTTTAATCATAACCCAGGAACCATCGTGAAAGAAGAAGTAGCCTACATGGAAAAAGTCGTGGTCCGCGGCGTGGCCGTCGACAAGGACCAGGCCAAGGTCATCGTGAGCAACATCCGCGACAAACCGGGTTCGGCGGCGAAGGTTTTCCGCTCGCTGGCGGACGCGAACGTCAACGTCGACATGATTGTCCAGAACGTCGGCCGCCAAGGCGTCGCCAACCTGACCTTCACCGTCCCGCAGACCGACACCGCCAAGGCCGTCCGCGCCCTGGAACCCGTGCTCGCGGCGATCGGCGGCGGGCAGGTGACGGTGCACGAGCAGGTCGCCAAGCTCTCCGTGGTCGGTGTCGGCATGAAGACGCACTCGGGCGTGGCGGCGACGTTGTTCCAGGCCCTCGCCGACGCCGGCATCAACATCGAGATGATCAGCACATCGGAGATCAAAATCTCCATCGTGCTCGACCTCGACCGCGCTGACGAAGCCGCGCGCGTCGCGCATTCGGCCTTCGACTTGGACAAGGTGTGACGCGCGCTTCCGCCTGCCATCTTGGGTGGCAGCGAAGGATGACAAACCAGGACCGTTGAAATCCTTCCGCCGAGCCCCGCCCCGATGATCTACGTTTCCACCCGCGGCCAGACCCCCGCGCTCGGTTTTTCCGACGCCGTCGCCATGGGCCTCGCGCCGGACGGCGGACTGTTCCTGCCGGAGTCGCTGCCGGATCTTTCCGGGCGATTGGCGAGCTGGGAAAAACTGCGCTACGCCGAGCTCTGTTTCGAATTCATGCGTGAGTTTGCGACGGACATCCCGGCGGAGACGCTGCGCGTGATCGTCGAGAAATCGTACACGGCGTTTTCCCAGGCCGAGATTGCGCCGCTGAAACAGCTTGGCTCGCGGGTGCACGTGCTGGAGCTGTTCCACGGCCCGACGCTCGCGTTCAAGGATTTCGCGCTCCAGCTGCTCGGCAATCTGTACGAGCACCAGTGTCAGGAGCGCCGGGAAACGATCAATGTGCTCGGCGCCACCTCCGGCGACACCGGGGCGGCGGCGATCCACGGGCTGCTGGGCAAACCGGGCACCGCGATCTTCATTCTCTATCCCGACGGCCGCGTGTCGCCGCTGCAGGAACGCCAGATGACGTGTACCGGCGCGGAAAACGTCTTCGCACTGGCGGTCGACGGCACCTTCGACGACGCGCAAACGGCATTGAAGGAAGTCTTCGGCGACCAGGAATTTCGCCGGAGGCACCGGTTGTCGGCGGTCAATTCCATCAATCTCGCCCGGGTCCTCGCGCAGTGCGTTTATTATTTGTACGCGTGGTTTCGCCTGCCGGCCGCACAGCGCGAGTTCGCGGAGTTCGTGGTGCCGACGGGCAATTTTGGCAACGTGCTCGCCGGCTGGCTGCTGCAGCGGATGGGCGTGCCGATCGGCGGTTTCAAGATCGCGACGAACCAGAACGACATCCTCTACCGGCTGTTCGCGACCGGGGAATATCGCGTGGGCGCGGTGACGCCGAGCCTGGCACCGTCGATGGACATCCAGGTCGCCTCCAATTTTGAACGCTTCCTTTATTTCCAAGTTGGCCGGGATCCGGCGAAGGTTCGCGCGATTCTCGAACAGTTCAAACGCACCGGCGACTACCGTTTCGCGGAATGGGACCGGGGCACCTTTAGCGCTTCGCGCTGCAGCGATGCGGAGATCCCGGGCATCATCCAACGCGTGTATCGCGAGTTCGGGTATGTCGTCGATCCCCACACGGCATGTGCGTTCAAGGATCTCTCACCGGATCGGGTGAGCGTGGTGCTTGCCACGGCGAGCCCGGCAAAATTCCCGGAGACGATCGCAAGCGCGATCGGAGTGGTCCCGACGCATCCTTCGCTGGAGGCGCTGAAGTCGCGGCCGATCGTGAAACACCGCATTCCCGCGACGCCGGCGGCGATCCGGGCGTTTATCGATCAGCACGCCGTCGCGTAGTTTTTTAACCGCGAATGGACGCGAATGAACGCGAATCCAGAGAAAACACGGAATGATTGGCCGCAAAAAAGCGCAAGTTCCTGCGGCTTCGGATCAAAACTTCCGCGCGCTTATAAGCGCTCTCAAATCTCCTTCGCAGCCCCTGAACTTTGCGCCTTTTTGCGGCCAACCCTCTGAGGGTTTTCAGGATTCGCGTTCATTCGCGTCCATTCGCGGTTAAAAATCCGGGATTGATCCGCAAATTCCGCAGGCGTGTTGTCCTCGGCTGACCTACAGCAGGGGGGCCAGCAGGCGGCTGAAGTCTTCGACGATGTTGCCGAGCAGCGGGTATTTCCGCGGTGGCTCAGCCTTGGCTTCGCGGCAATGAGTCATCAGCGCTTCGGCCCAAGCCTTCATCATCACCACGTCGGCCGTGGAGTGAACGACCAGGCCGATTTCGAAATTTACGAACAGGCTGCGGAGGTCGAAATTCGCGGAACCGAGAAGCCCGATGTGGTCGTCGATGATCACGGCTTTGCTGTGGAGCATGCCGGGGCTGTAGAGCAAGACACGACCGCCGGCCTGGCGAAGCTCGCGGACGTAGTGGCGTCGCGCGAAATCGGTCACGGGATGATTCGAGCGCGCCGGCACGATCAGGATGACCTCGCAGCCGGCGCGCGCTTTTACAATCAGCGAGCGCAGCAGGACGTCGTCGGGAATGAAGTACGGCGTGACGATCCAAATGCTTTTCGCCGCCTCTTGGATCATGGAGATGATGCCTTCGTAAAGGGGATCGCCGGGCACATCCGGCCCGCTCGCGACGACCTGGAGCTCGGCGTTGCCGCGGTGCGTGGACGTCGGGGGTTTCGACGCGCGCAACGGTTCAGCGGGGCGGCGACTGGCGAAGCACCAATCCGCAATGAACACCTCGTTCAACAAGGTCGCCGCGGGTCCTTCGACCAGCGCGCCGAGGTCGGCGAAACGTTTCTTCGACGGCGTCGGTCCCATGTAATCGTCGGCGAGGTTCTGCCCGCCGATGATCGCGGTGTTATGGTCGAAGATCGCGATTTTCCGGTGGTTGCGGAGGTTGGCCGAGCCGCGCGACGTGAAGGGCAGCACCGGCATGAAACGAATCACCTCGGCGCCGGCCAGGCGGAGCGGCGCGATGAATGAGCGGGTGATGAACATCGAGCCGACCGAATCGAGCAGGAGGCAGACCTGGATGCCTTCGCGCGCGCGCGCCGCGAGGAGTTGGACGATGAGCGCGCCGGTTTCATCGCGCCCGAGGATGAAGGTCGTGATGTGGATCGAGTGCTTGGCGTTGCGGATCTGGTCGGCGAGCTCGGCGAAAGTCTCCTCGCCCGTCATCAGCAGCTGTAACCGGTTTCCCGCCACCGGCCCGCCGGCGCCGCTGGCCATGATGGTCTGCGCCACGGGCCGCTGCGCGAAAATCGACGGGGTGTCGGAGCGGTGGGGGAGGCGGGGAGCCAGCGGGGTTTTCCGCGCGGCGAGGCGGCGCAGCTTGCGTCCGCCGAAGAGGAGGTAGAGCGGCACGCCGACATAGGGCACGAGGACGATGATCAGCAGCCAGGCGAAGGTATTTGCCGGGGCTTTTTTCTGGCTCATCAGCCGCGCGACGAGGAGCAGGGCCAATCCGAACCCCGCGAGGGTGATGAGGTCGGCGATGAGGCCTCGCGCGATGAAATCGGCGAGCCATTCTTTGAGATCATCGACCATGGGATTAGGGCGAGGACACAGCGCGGGCCAAAACGTAGCAAGGCGGCGGTGAAAAAAACCTTGAACTCAGATGGGCCAGCCGAGAGTTTGCCCGTTCGCTTTTTGGTAGGATACTCAAGTGGCCAACGAGGGCAGACTGTAAATCTGCTGGCTAACGCCTTCCCTGGTTCGAATCCAGGTCCTACCACCATCTCCGAGAAAGGAGCAAGTTGCTGGGCCTGTGCCACTCACAGGCAAAACGAAGGCCCCGAAGGATTTGGGAGCGCTTATAAGCGCGCGGAAGTTCGATTCGCAGCCGCAGAAACTTGCGCTTCTTTGCGGCCAATCTTCCGGGGACTGATCCGGATTGTTACAGGAGTCGATCCGAGGAAGACACGAGCTCGGAATAAAACCTCGGAGTGTTGGCCGCAAAAAAGCGCAAATTTCAGGGGCTGCGAAGGAGATTTGGGAGCGCTTATAAGCGCGCGGAAGTTTCGATCCGAAGCCGCAGAAACTTGTGCTTCTTTGCGGCCAACACTCCGAGGTTCGAACAGTGGCTCGCCTCAGGCGGATTTGGGCAACGAAAAATAGAAGACCGCGCCTTCATCAAGCCTGCCTTCCGCCCATGTCCGACCGCCATGGCGCGTGATAATGCGACGCACGTTGGCCAAACCGATACCCGTGCCTTCGAACTCATCCGCCCGGTGCAGGCGCTGGAAGACACCGAACAGTTTTCCGGCGAAGTCCATGTTGAAGCCGGCACCGTTGTCGCGCACAAACACGATGTTTTCAGTCGGAGCGTCTTGCCAGCCCACCGCAATGCGAGCCGTCTCCCGGCCGCGCGTGTATTTGACCGCGTTGCCCAGCAAGTTGACAAACACTTGGCGCAACAGGGCCGGATCGGCTTGCACCGCGGGCAACTCCTGGATTTCCCAGACGATTTGACGTCCCTTGATCTCGGGCTCCAGGCCGCGAATCACTTCCTGCACTATCCTATTCAAGTCCAGGGTGGTGCTGCGCATTTCTGCGCGACCCATCCGTGAAAAATCCAGCAGGTCATCGATGAGCTGACCCATTTGTCGGCCGGATTGAACGATCTTCGTAAGGTAGCCCTGTTCCCCGACATCCAATTTGCCGCTCATTTTCTTTTCGAGAAGGCTGGCATAGCCGTCGATATGACGAAGGGGCGCCCGCAAGTCGTGGGAAACGGAAAAGGAGAAGGCTTCCAATTCCTTGTTCGTCATTTCCAACCGGGCGTTGAGACGTTGCAGTTCTTCCTGCGCGCGATTCAGGTCCTTGTTCCGCTGGATGGCTGCATCGTAAGTGGAAAGAAGCAGGTTGAGAATCTGCAGCCGGTCGGCCGTGATGAAATGGCGCTGCCCGTTGAAAAAAATCTCCACGCCCATGGATGGCTGTTCGGCGTGGCGCATCTGGCTATTGAGCAACATATACTCCACCCGATCCACGAGGTACCGCTCGTCATAAGGTTTGAGAATGAAATTGTCCGCACGACACTCCAGCCCGCGAATCACGTCCCCCGGATCGGATAGCGTGGTGACAAGGATGACTGGAAGATCGGCCAGCTTGGCGTCGGCCTTGACGCTGCGGCAGAGTTCGTAGCCGTCCATTTCGGGCATGACCACGTCGCTGATGATGAGCGTCGGCTTGGTGCGCTGCGCGGCTGCGAAGGCCAGCCGGCCGTTTGCGGCATGGGTGACTTGATAACCCTGCTGTTCGAGAATGTGCCGCAGACGCTGGGCCTGGGTCGGGCTGTCCTCAGCAATCAGGATGTTCACCGGCGGCTTGGTGGGAAGCGTCGTAGTACTCATAGATCTATTCCTTCTTGATAATTCGGTGGCTCGTGAGCGTGAGCAGGAGGCCCGCGATCTTGTCGGCGGGCATGACATGGGTGGCACCGCCCAAGGCGATGGCTTCGCCAGGCATGCCGTGCACTACGGAGCTTTCGCGGTCCTGGGCAATGGTGATGGCGCCCTTGTCCTTCATCAACCGAAGTTCCACCGCGCCGTCCTTGCCCATGCCGGTCAGCAACACTCCCACCACGTCTGGTCCACAGACGTCGGCCAATGAACGAAACAAATACGAAACCGCCGGGCGCAATCCATTTTCAGGCTGCTCTTTGGTCAGGAGGATGCGTCCGCTGGGATTGAGGCCCATGTGGAAGCCATCGGGCGCGAGATAGACATGTCCGGCTAGCGGGGTAACTCCGTGGGCGGCGATTTGGACCTGGAAGCCGGTGGTTTGGCCGAGCCATTCGACCAAGCCGGGCAAAAAACCATGCGTGATATGCTGGACGATGAGCACGGGTACCGGGAAATTCTTCGGCAGGCCCGCGAGGATGGTTTGCAACACCGGCGGGCCGCCGGTGGAAGCGCCGATTCCGACCAATCTGATCCCGGTCGGTGGTTTCGGCTCCGCCGACCGCGCGCTGGAAAACGGCGTCGTGCTTGAACGCGAACGCGGCCAGCGACGCACGACCTTGACCTCGGACATCAGCCTGACGGTCTGCCGGAGGTCGGCCGCCATTGACTCAAAATCAGGGTGCTCACGACTCACCGGTTTTTCGACGCAGGCAATGGCACCGGCCTCGAGCGCGCGAAAGGTGGTCGCCACTCCTCCCGGCGTCGTGTCAGCGGAGCAAATGATGATCGGCACCGGCTGTATTTCCATGATGCGCCGTGTGGTCTCGAAGCCGTCCATGCCCGGCATGTGGATGTCCATGACGATCGCATCCGGTGCCTGCTTCTTGATGAAATCCAACGCGGCTTGGCCGTCGTTGACCGCGTCCACGACCCGGATCAATGGATCCGCTTTGAGCAGATGCACCAGATGCATCCGGCTCACGGCCGAATCATCCACCACCAGCACATTGATCAGTCGGTCTCTCACGTGGGCGCGTGGTAACGTCACACCAACCGCCGGATCGCGTCCAACAGGTCGCTCTGGTCGAAGCGACCCTTGACGATGTAGGCATTGGCACCCACCTCGATGCCACGCTCGCGGTCCTCGCGCGCGTCCAAGGCCGTCACCAGCACCACTGGCAATTCGGCGAGTCGACGGTCGGCACGGATCCTTGCGGTGAGATCCAATCCGTTCAGACGCGGCATTTCCACGTCGGACACGACCAGGTCGAATTTCTCCGTCCGTAAAAGCATGAAGGCGTCCATCCCATCCACCGCTGTCCGGACCCTGTAACCAGCGGATTCGAGCACGCTCTTCAGCAACATCCGCGAGGTGATGGAATCTTCCGCGACGAGGATCGTCCGGACCTGGGCGGCCGGCGCGGCGGGTGCGGTTCGGGGCGCGGTGGCGCCGACCTTTCGGGCGGACTTGAGCAGGTCGGCCACATTGAGCACCGGAGCCACCTCGCCGGAAGCGAGCACCGTGGCGCCGGCGATGTTGCGCACGCGGGAGAGGGGTTTGCGCAATGGCTTCACCAGGACTTCCTGCTCATCCAGCACCGCATCCACGGCGAAGGCGATCCGATGGTCGCCCAAGCCAAGGACGAGGATCGGCCCGGAGGAGAACGATTGGTTGCCTGCTTCTTCCGCCGGCAGGTCCAGCACGTCAGCCAACCGCGCGTAGGCGAGCGTGCGCCCGTCCAGCGCGATGGTTTCGCGACCTTCCACGGTTCGCACTTCCTCCGCCTTCACGCGCGCAACCCGCTCAACCTGGAACGTCGGCACGACGAATCGGCGTCCTGCCGCCTCGATGAGCACGCCCCGGAAAGTCGCGAGCATGGAGGGCAGCAGGATGCGAAAACGGGTTCCCTGGCCTGGCTGGCTTTCGACCGAGACGGTGCCACCCAGTTTCTCGGCCTTCTCACGGACGATGGCGAGACCCAGTCCGCGTCCCGACAACCGCGTGACGTGCGGGCTGGTGGAAACCTCGTCCTGGAAAATCAATTCCCGGGCCGCGGCCTCATCCAGATGCCGGGCCTCGTCGGCTGAAAGCCGCCCGAGCTTGACCGCCGACTCCCTGACTTTTTCGAGATCGATGCCGGCGCCGTCGTCGGAGACCACAAGCTCGACCTTGCTGCCGTTCACGGGCGACGCCGCCAGCGTGATCGTGGCGCGGGCGGGCTTGCCGGCGCGGACGCGCTGATCGGGCGGCTCAATGCCATGATCGATACTGTTGCGGAGCAAATGAACCAAAGGATCCTTCATTTCCTCGAGGACCCGTTTGTCGATCTCGACCGTCTCGCCGCGGACCACCAAATCAGCTTCCTTGCCCTGGTCGCGGCAAAGATCGCGCACCAGTTTGGGAAATGGCGCCGCCAGCGATGCAAACGGCAGCAGCAGCAGCTTCTTGGAATCCTTCAACAAATCGTCCACGAGGCGGCCGATGACGTGGCTGTCCTGTTCCGCGGTGCGCGTCAGAACGCTCACTTTGTTTTCGAGTGCCTTGGTTTGGTCGCGGAACCAATCGAGAAAATCCAGCAGCCGGACCAGGCCGGGGTTGGCTGGAGCGGTCCGGCCGGATGCAGTCGCAGCGTGAGCCTGGCGAAGCAGGCGCGCTTCCGGCTCGATCCGCGCCCACTCATTTCTCCATATCTCGAAACTTTGCCCAAGTTCCCGCAACTCCGCCGCCCGCTGCCCGGTGGTCAATTTCGCCGTGAGCATCTCTTCCGCCTCGACCAACCGCGCGTCCAGTTTGCTCACCGTGATGCGGACAGTCTCATCCGGGGACAGCGTCGTGATCTCTGGGGTCGGCGAAGGAATCACCTTGCCCGCCGCCTTCGTCCCGGTTTCTCGAGGGAAGAGGCTAGGGGAGTCGAACGCGGAAAGGTTTGGGAACGAAGGCTGACCGGGGGAAACCTCCGGGCGCGACAAGACTGCGGCAATGGTGTTGAGCGCGCGATGGACCTTGTCGAGGGCGGCGAGTGTTGGAGCGCTTTTCTCCCGCTTCCAAATGGCGAACGTGTCCTCCAAGGACTGGCAGAGCGACTCGATCTCGGTAAAATCAGTGGCGCGCGCCGCGCCTTTCAAACTGTGTGCGGCGCGAAACACATCGGCGATGAGTTTGTCGCGTTCTCCTGCGACCGCGTTTTTCTCGAGCGCGAGCAGGGCCGTGGCGATCGTTTGCAAATGCTCCGCCGCCTCAACCTGGAAGGTCGCGCGGAGCGATTTGAGAAACTCTTCGTCCTTGGCGCCCATGGCTGGCTGTTGGCTCAAACCTGGTATTGGGCGACCAGTTGCTTGAGTCGCTGCCCGAGCTCACTGAGGTTGCGCGCGGCAGTTTCGAGCTGCTTGGCGCTCGCCACGTTCTGAGTGCTCGCCTGCTTGATGCTCTCCATGGCCGTGGCGACCTGGTCCACGCCCACCAGCTGTTGCTGGCTCGAGGCGGCAATCTGGGTCGCCGACTGGGCCGCCTCCGTGACGCTCTCAGAGAGCACTTGGATCGATTCGCCCGCCAGTTCCGTTTGCCGGGCGCCGGCTTCCACCGCCTTGGTTCCCTGCTCGGTCGCCAGCACCGCCGTGGCTGTGGCCTTCTGGACGTCGCTCAGGATCGTGCGCACCTGGTTGGTCGCCTGCCGCGATTGCTCGGCCAGGCTTTTCACTTCCTGTGCCACCACGCCAAATCCCTTGCCGTGTTCGCCCGCCCTGGCTGCCTCGATGGCGGCGTTGACCGCGAGCAGGTTCGACTGCGCGGCCAGATCTTCCACCGTCGCGATAATCTGGCCGATGGTCTGGCTCTGCTCGTTCAGCCGCGCCATGCTGGTGGCAATGGCTTCCATCTGCTGGCGGATGCGGTTCATCCCGGCGTCGACATCCTGGATCGATTTGCGGCCGCTCATGGAAATCTGCGCCGCCTTTTGAGCGCCTTCTGAAACATCCCGGGCTTTTTGGCTGGCGACCTCGGCGGTTTGCCGGACCTCCTCGACCGTGGTCGTCGTCTCACTCACCGCCGCCGCCGATTCACTGGCGCTCGCGGCCAGCTGGGTGGTTGATACCGAAATTTCATTGGCGGATGTTCCGAGGACGCTGACTCCTTCCCTCAGTTCGCCCGTCAGGCGTTGCAGATTCTCCACCATCGAGGCAAAGGCATTGCCCAGGACGTCCTTCTCGGATTGCGGCTGGACTTTCACACGCAGATCCCCGGCCGCAATCTTGCCGGCCACGCCAGCCATGCCTTTCAGCGAGTCCGACATCCGGGAAAATGTCCGCGCCAAGGCGCCGACCTCGTCGGAACGGTCGGTGGCGGCGATAGCCATGCTCAGGTCGCCCACGGCGATCCGCTCGGCAGTCGCCGAGATTTCCCGTAACGGATAGGCGATGTTGCGCGTGATGATGAAGCCGGCCACGACCAGGAGAACGAAAGCCGCCAGCGTGCCGACCACGATGGTGAGCTGGGCATTGCTCGAACTGGCTTGTGCCTCGGCGATGCGAATTTTCAGCAGGCCGTTTTCCTCGTCTTCCATTTCCTTAACTATCTTGCGGATCTCATCCATGATGGTTCGGCCCCGATCCGTCCGCACGATTTGCAGGGCGGCCTCGAATCCCTTGTCCCGACGGGTATCGATCGACTCCTGCAGTTCATTAAATTTCCCGTCCCGGCCACTGGCCAACGGCTCCAAGAGGTCCAGTCGGCGCTGCTGGTTCGGATTGTCCTTGGTCAGATCCCGGAGCGCCTTGATTTCCCCGTCGATCGCACTTTGCGCAGCCCGGAAGGGCGCCAGGTATTTCTCATCGCCGGTAATGACGTAGCCGCGCTGGCCGGTCTCGGCATCCTTCATGGTGGAAAGCACGTTTTCGAGAGTGACGAGCACTTGCTGGGTATGGGCGACCCATCCGGCCGTTTCGGTCAGTTTGCCGATGCTGCGGTAAGCGACGGCACCGATGATCACCAAGATCGTCAGGGCGAGCGAAAAGCCCGTCCCAATTTTCATTCCGACATTCCATTTTATCATTTTCAGTATTCTCCAGTTGTGGCGGTTGAACGCGTCACGGGTTGATGCCACTAGGCTTCCGCCTCGTCGTGCACGATGATTTTCGGATCCGAAAATATGCGGTCGAGGTCCAGCACGACCAGGGATTCGGACGTTACCCCCTTGAGATAGTCGGCACGGATGCCTGAGAGGGTCGGCAGCGAAGGCTGCAGGGCGGCCACGGGGATGGATCGCACACTCCCAATCACATCTGCCAACAGGCCGAACTCGACCTCGTGGTTGCCGACCAGGATGATCCGATGCAGATCGGCGAGGCCGTGGTCCGGCAAGGCGAAGAGTTTTTTAAGATCGAACACCGGCAGGACCCTGCCGCGCACATTGACGATACCGAGCACAAACGCCGGGGTGCAGGGCAGCGGCGTAAGTTCCTTGAGCGGGTAAACTTCCCGCACGTGGCGGATTTCCACCGCATAGCGTTCCTGGGCGAGGCGGAATTCCAACACGTCGAGTTGCGTCTCGGCGGCCGGCACGCTTTCCGGCTGGCGCGCCAGCGCCAGGGCGCGCGCGTGAAGGATCTGGGTGGCAGTCGGAAGCAGGGCGATCTCAGCGTCGTTCTTCATCGCGAGGTTTTCAATGTCGCCAGGGTGGCGATGATTTCGGCGAGCCGGCCGGCGGTGAGCCCGTCCCCTTCTGGGATAGGCTCGTCCGCTTTGAGGCGAACCAGGAGTTGCTGCGCATTGCTGAAATGACGGTCCGCTTCGCCGGGCTTGCCATTGGCGCGCGCGAGATTCCCCAGTGCGAAATGGGCCAGCACAAAAGCAGGGTCGAGATAGACCGCGCGCTGCAACGAGATCCGGGCCGGCGCAACCTGGCCCTGTTCGAGGAGGATGGTCGCTCGCAGGTAATGGCCCACGGCATCCAGTTTGTCCGCGACGAGCCCGGAATCGCACCACGCGAGTGCATCCGTCAGCTTGCCTTCGTTCGCCAAGGCCCGTGCGAGCAGGTGAAATTCGCGGGGATCGCGCATCGCCCGCGCAGCCGGGACCAGCAGCGTCTCCACCGCTTCCGCCTGCCGACCTTGTTCGTAAAGCGCCCGGGCGAGCTCATACGGTCTCGGTCGTTTTTCCTCTCGCTCCGACCGCGGCGCCGGAGCCCGGGTCGCCGCCGGCACCGGCGCTGCGGGTCGCGGCCACGGTAATGCGGGCGCGAAATCCAAACGCTCTGTTTCACCCCGCAGCTTCGGTCGGGGTTGCGGGCGACTCGACAAAGGCGCACCGCCTTTCTGATAGAGAATCACGCCGGGAAAGTTCCGAACGACAAACCCGGGAAACAACGCCTGGGATACTTCGCTGGGGCCGACCGCCAGCCAGCCTCCGTCGATCAGGGCGTGACGAAGATTTGCGATCACCCGCACGGCTTGGGCCGGGGCGAAATACATCAATACGTTGCGGCAGAATATCAGGTCCATCGCGTTCGTGTCGGTGGCCAGCGAGGGGTAGCCACCTTCCGCAAGGTTCAAAGGCGCGAAGGTCACCATCTGCCTGATTTCCGGAACGACCAGGTAACGGTTATCTTCGCCCCGAATAAAATAACGCTCCTTGAAACCGGCGGGGGCATCGCGAAACGACCATTCACCATAGGACGCCGCGACGGCCTTGCGGAGAAACCGGGCATTGATGTCCGTAGCCAGGATCGTCACGTGCCACGCCGCCAAATCGGGCAGCAGTTGGTGCAGCATGATCGCGAGCGAATACGCCTCCTCGCCCGTGCAACACGCGGCGCTCCAGAGGCGCAGCCGTCGCTCGCCGTTCCGCCGGGACTCGATCAACGCCGGAAGAAGCTGGCTGGCGATGGCCTCAAACGTTCTCTTTTCCCGAAAGAAGTAGGTTTCGCCAATCGTGAGATGATCCGCCAGCACCTGCATCTGGATTTTGGTGAGCGGGGCTGACAGGAGCGATTCGGCACAGGCAGCAATATCGGTGAAGCCGAACTCTGTTGTCGCTCCCGCCAAGCCGCGTTGCAGGTCGGGCCAGCGTTCGCGCGGGAAGTGCAGTCCCATCGCATCCGCGATGACCTCGCTTAAACGCGACCAGTCCGTCTCCACGGCACTAGGTTCCACGAATCACCTCCTGGCGCAAGGCATCGTCCAATGCCTGGGTCTCGGCTGAGGAAAGAAATTTTTCCAGGTCGTGAATCAACACCAGCCCATCGGGAAGTTTGAGCACGCCGTCGATGTGTTCGCTCCGGGCCACGAGCTGGGTCGTCTCGATAATTTCGCTCGCCGGGCATTCCATCACGGACTGCGCCCCGTCGACCACCAAAGCCACGGTTCGCCGGGCGGTCTGCGCGATCAGGAATTGGTCGGCTGGAGTTATCTCCCGTTCCGGCAGCCCGAAGCGTCGACGCATGTTGAAAACCGGAATCACCTGACCCGACACATTGATTACCCCGAGCACAATAGCAGGTCCGCCGGGCAGGATGGTTATTTCAACCGCCGCCACTACACGTTGAACCGCAGCCAGGGAAATCGCGTAAAGCTGTTCGCCCAGGCGAAAAACCATCAATTGAGAGGAAGCGCTCATCCAGGGTGGGGCGGAAGATTCCTCCACTTCGCACGGTCCGAACCCTGTTCGATGGTGTCGGCGCGAGTGGAGCCGAAGGGTGCAAGCTGCATTGGGGTTGGCGAATTACTTAACAGGTGCGCGGAGAATGCTGTTCTGCCGCCCGGTTTGTTGGGCCTATGGACCGAACTCCATGAATTCCATTATAGCTTCGAATTACATGCCGGGGAACACATCGCAAGGAGTTATCTCTACGAAGCCTCCGAGCGGCTCACTCTCTCCCTGCTTTTCACGCGAGGCAAGGGAGGTGCGCGTGAGTCGTCGCCACAATTACTCCACCCGGCTCCGATCGCCGTCACCCCCTTAAAAATTCCGGCTCCGGATTCGCGTTCATTCGCGTCCATTCGCGGTTAAAAAAACTTCAGCGCCATTCGATCGGAAGGTGTAGTCGGTCCGCTGTGTAACCGGGCACTCGCTATCCGATCAGGCTGGCTTCGCGGAAGCTGAAAAACCCGCGCCCGGCGGGATCGCAACCGGGCCGGCCCACGATGACGTGGTCGATGAAGTCGATGTCCATCGTCCGCGCGGCCTCGCGGATCTGGCGTGTGATGGCCAGGTCGGCCGAACTCGGCGCGGGGTCGCCGCTGGGGTGATTGTGCACACATGCGAACGCCGTCGCGCCTTCGCGGATCACCTCGCGCAGGATTTCCCGTGGATGCGCCAGCGTTGAAGTCGCGGTGCCGGACGTGACTTCGACGCAGCGCATCAGCCGATTTTTCCGGTTCAGGCACAACACCCAGAATTTCTCCACGCGCAGGCCAAAAACGAGCGGCGTGAAATACTCCAGGATCAACGGCGCGCGATTCAGCAGCGGAGCTTCGGCCGCGTGCTGCTGGATCACGCGCCGCGCGATCTCCATCACCGCCACGAGCTGGAGCGCTTTCACGCGGCCGATGCCTTTCAATTTTTGAAACTCAGCCTCCCGCCACGACAGCAGGCCCGAGAGCGATCCCGCTTCCGCGAGCAGGCGCGTGGTCAGCGTCATCACATCCTGCCCGCGCGTGCCGCTTCGCAGCAGCATCGCGAGCAGTTCGGTATCGCTCAGCGCATTCGCACCGAGGCGCTCGAGGCGTTCCTGCGGGCGTTCGCCGACGGCCATTTCCTGGAGACGATTGCCGGTCGAATATTCGAGGAAATCGGGCACGGGATTGGCTTGGACAGGTTTTCTGAATCTGCCAATCCTGCGGACTCTTTATTTTAACCATGAATCCACTCCGTGTCGTTGTGTGGGGCGAAAACGTCCATGAGCACAAAAATCCCAAGGTTGGTGCAATTTATCCTCGCGGAATGCACGCGGCGATCGCGGAGGGCCTCCGGGAATTTCTCCCGACTGCCGCCGTGTCAACCGCCACGCTGCAGGAGGCCGATCACGGCCTCAGCGTGGCCCGCCTGGCCGAGACCGATGTGCTGACGTGGTGGGGCCACATGGCGCACGACAAGGTGAGCGACGAGGTCGTGGATCGCGTCCAGAAGCGCGTCCTCGAGGGCATGGGCCTGATTGTGCTGCACTCGGGACACTACTCGAAAATTTTCAAGCGGATGCTGGGGACGACATGTTCATTGACGTGGCGCGAGGCCGACGACCGCGAGCGCCTGTGGGTGTGCAACCCAGGTCACCCGATCGCGCGCGGCTTGGGGACGTACTTTGAGCTGCCGAAGGAGGAAATGTATGGCGAGCCCTTCGCGATCCCGGCGCCGGACGAGCAGGTTTTCATTTCCTGGTTCGAGGGTGGGGAAGTGTTTCGCAGCGGGTGCTGCTGGCAGCGTGGGAACGGGAAGATTTTCTATTTCCGTCCCGGCCACGAAACCTACCCGACGTACCACGACAAGAATGTCCGCCGCGTGATCGCCAACGCCGCCGAGTGGGCCCGCCCGCAGGGCCAGTGGATCGATTCGTGCCCGAACGCAAAAAATCCGCCCGAGAAGATCTCGCTCAAAGCATAATCGCTATTGCGGACCGGGGAGGGAATTGCGAATTGCGGATTTCGAATTGCGGAAACCGGATAGCAAATTCTAGCCCCTGAGGCCCCATGAGGGATACTATGAGAGTGAGTTGGGGCCTAGGCCGCCAAGCCCGTTGCTCCGAATAACAAACCCCCACACCTGGGTTCGTGCGCTGGAATTAGCTATCCGGTATCCGCAATCCGAAATCCGCAATTCCTCAGTAGTGCTTCACGTACCCGTTTCGGCGGAGGCGCTCTAGCCAGCGCTCTTGGCTGACCTGCGCCATCTGCTGCACCAGGATGCGTTCGATCTGGTCGCGGACGTCGTCCAACGGCTGGATGCCCGCGTACTTGCGCTCTTCCACGAAGAGCAGGAAACAACCCTCGGGCGTGAGCACCGGGGCCGTCGTTTCGCCCTTCTTGAGCGTGAAAAGCGGATCGCTGAAAGCCGGCTTGAGATCGGAACGCTTCTGCCAGCCCCAGTCGCCACCCTTGGTGCGACGCGAGTCCTGGCTGTATTCCTTGGCGAGGTCCTCAAACTTTTCCCCCGTGTTCAAACGGGCCACCACCACATTTGCCTTCGCGGTCAACTCGGAGTCGGACTCGCCGTTGTTCCGGTTGAACTGGATCAGGCGGAGGTGGACCCCGTCTTCCTGGTAAAAGCGGTCCTTGTTCTCGCGGTAGAACGTCTCGATGCGCACCGGGCTGATCAAGCTCTGCGACTTGCGCTGCTGGCCGCGCATGTAGTCGTAGATGATCGATTCTTCCACTTCGCGTTTGTAGTCCGCCAAGGTCGTGCTGCGGGAACGCAGGTAGGCGAGGAACTTCGAGCGGTCGTTGTCGAACTCCGTCGTCTGGATATCCGCAATGCGGTTATCAATGAAACTCAGGGGAATGTGCTTTTTCTCGTCCTTGCGGAATTCCTTCACGATCAGCACCCGGTCAATGAGCTGCTGGATCACGTCGTCCTGCAGGGTTTCCAGCTTCTCGTTGAACTCGCGCTCGCTGCGCGCCTCGCGCTGGAGCTGGGGAATCAGCGGGGAAATTTCGCGGCGCACATCGTCGACCGTGATCACTTTGTCCTCCGCGACCGCCGCGATGCCATTGGCGAAGCGGAGGTTGAGGCTGTCAGCAGTTTGTTGGGCACGCGTGACCGACCCGGCGGCGAGCGCCAGGAAGGTGAGCGAAAGGCGGCGACCTAGCATCATGGAGAGGGAAGATTGTTCAAAAAAGAAACGATTTCGCGCAAACGTAGAAGGGGGCGTGGGGCGGTCAACCTTGGAAACCGGGTGCCGACCTGCACCCAGTCGTCGCGGCGACCGCTCGATCTCAAACATTTCAGGCGGCTAGCCTCGGTTTCGACGGAAACGATACCTTTTTGTTCCGCCCGAATCCGGATTTCGGTGATGAGCAAAAGCGCCTTCACGTCGTCGCTGAATTTCCCGAATCGGTCGCGCAGGTCCGACTCGATCTGCTTGAGCGCCGACAGCGAATCCGCCAGCGCCAGCTTGCGGTAGAAATCGATGCGCAAGCGCGTTTCGCTGAGATAGTTGAGCGGGATCCGCGCCTGGATCGTTTCAATCTCCACGCCGTGCCGGTCCTCGGCATCCTTGATCGCCGTGTACATGTCTTCGTGGCGGCCGCGCGACGGCGCGGTCGGGCGGGCGCCGCCTTCGCCGACCTGGACGAAATCGAGCTTCACGCTCGCCCGGATCGCAGCCGCGGTTTTTTCGCCCTTCAGGCGAGCGACGGATTGACGGAGGAGCTGGCAATAAAGTTCGAAACCGACGCCCACGATGTGCCCGCTCTGCTCGGCGCCGAGCAGGTTGCCCGCCCCGCGCAGCTCGAGATCCCGCATCGCGATGCGGAAACCCGCGCCGAGCTGGTTGTGCTGGCGCATGGCCGTGAGCCGCTGGCGCGCGACATCCATCAAGCGCGTGTGCCGATGCAGCAGGAGATACGCGTAGGCCTGGTGCTTGAAACGGCCCACGCGCCCCCGGAGTTGGTAAAGCTGCGAAAGCCCGAACCGATCCGCGCCTTCGATGATGATCGTGTTGCAGTTCGGGATATCGAGGCCGCTCTCGATGATCGTAGTGCAGATGAGCACGTGAAATTTCCCCGCAACAAAATCCGTCATCGCACGTTCGAGTTCGTCGGCGTCCATCTGGCCGTGACCGACGCCAATAATGAGTTCGGGCAGGAGCTGGCGGAGTCGCGCGGCGACGACCTCG
>JAQGOP010000049.1 GCA_028293545.1 Verrucomicrobiota bacterium
ATGCGACGGACCCTCTGTCCAGGGAATCTTCACGCGCGGTGCTCGCATGCGGCGCACTCGATGGAGCGCTCTTCATCGAGCTCAATCTAAATTCCGTCTATCATCTGATTCGCGTTTTCGCTCCTAATGCGGGGTCACGGTAAGCGGTCCCTCCGCGGCCGCCGAGAGCGGCGACGAGGGCTTTCTCGGGAATGCCGCGACCGGCCTGGCACTGGAACGGCGGGCCCTTGCGAAACGCATTGGCTGGACTGCAAGTGTGCGTTTGAAACGCGCACTTGACGCGAGCCGCTAAAACCGAACCCTGTCCCCTCCGATTTTCGCCCTCATCGTCTATCGGTTAGGACAGGAGATTCTCAATCTTCAAAGCGGGGTTCGAGTCCCCGTGGGGGCACCAACTTATTCGGGGCCTTTTCCGGCCCTAGAGCGGCGGCGGAATCAGGCCGTGGTAGTTTGGAAAGATCGTGGCCCCCGGGGTTGGTAATTTCGTCACCGCGACCGTGTTTTGGACCTTGGGTCGTCATCTCCGTCCTAGCCATAAATTGTTCCTTCGAGTTCCCGGGCCGCTGGAATTTTGGGTTGACTGAGCAAGCGGTCGCGCCTTTCTCCTAGTAAGTCTAGGAAAGAGGTCTTGAATGAAGCTGTTTCACTGCGTTTCGCTCGCGTTGCCACTTGTCGCCTTTGATCTGGCGAGTGGGGCGGCTCCGGGCGGCACGTTGGACACATAGAAAGCCCCCGCTGCCGAACCCGAACCCGAACCCGAACCCGAACCCGAACCCGAACCTGATCGATCAACAACTGCTCGAGAGCGGTGGCGACGCTTCGACGAACGTCTCGAACGCGAAGCTGTCATCGATGCGAAAATCGCGAAGACCGGTCCAATCCACTTAACGCATGGCTCGATTTATCAAGGTATTGTTTCTCCTCGCCTCAGTGTGCGCAACCGCCGCGGTCGCCAGCCCGAGGATCCTGGAGGTCGACATCCGGGTACGCTCCGGGATCGACGACGCCGAAAAGAAGAAACGCGATCGCGAGGCAGCCTATGGCCAGGACCTCAACCAGCACGCCCGGGTTTTTCTGCTGGGCAGCGTGAAGGAAGTGATCGGGCAGGTAAAACTCCCGCATGCAGTCGACGCTCGGGATATTGCGCGCGAATTGAAGCGCGTGCTGCTCGCGCAAGGATTCCGCGAGGTCGCGACGGGCGGGAAGCCGGAATTCGTCGTCACGGCTGAATACGGGGTCGGAAATCTTCCCAACCCATTTCGCGACGAACTGGTGGATAAACAGAACGACACCATCAAAGTCGTGAGCAACCTTTCCGACAGCACCGTCATCGGTTTCAACGACTACGATGCTTTTCGCCTCGATGAAAAACGCACGCTGGCTGACCAGCAGCAGCTCATCATCCAAGTTCGCGCCTGGAAATATCCACCGCCCGCGGATCCGAAGGCGAAGCCAATGATGTTATGGATGACGACGATGCACGTCGTCGATTCTCCCGAGCTCGACCTGAATCTACTCTATCCCAAACTGCTCGCGAGCGGCGCGCCGTTTTTTGACCGGCACATCGAACGCGAACGCGAGGTGGTGGTCGAAACGTCGGTGCCCGTCGGAACCGTGACGTTGGGAAATCCGATCGTCGTCGAAGAGGGAAAGGCGAGGAAGTGAAGTAGCGCAGGCGGCCCGCCTGCTCCGACGATCGAACTCAGGCCTCGTGTCCATTGGCGCTCGCTCGGGGTTGAAACAGTTTCAAAACTTCGGCACTTTCCACGTGCTGATCATCGCGCTGCCGCTGAGCGCGTACATGAGTGTAAGCGGGTGAAGCACGAGTCCGCCGATGACCCATTCACCGAGCCAGATCGTCGGATTGAGCAGGCCCTGAAAATGAAGGACGGCGAGGACGATCACCAGGAGCACGCTCGTGGGAATCGGCGTGCCTTCGAAGTATTTCACCTTGCCGCTGTCGTCGGCGAGCGCATCGACGGTGGCGTTGAAGCGGGCAAGACGGCTGATGCCGCAGCCGACGAAGTAGAGCAGGATCGCCACGTCAAGCGCGCCGCGTAACCCGATCGCAAAACCGAGTGCGGCCGGCGCGAGCCCAAACGAGATGACGTCAGCGAGCGAATCCAAGTCGGCCCCGAGGGCAGACGACCGATGCCGCCAGCGTGCGACGCGGCCGTCGGCGAAATCGAAAATTCCGGCCAGCGGGAGGAGCGCCATCGCGATCACGAGCCAGTGGTTTTCATGGACCACGAGGTACTGCATCACGGAAAGGACGGAGCCCGCGCCGCAGAATCCGTTTCCCAACGTAAGGAAATCGGCAAACACGAACGAGCGAATCATCGAAAACCGCTTCGGCTTTATCGGCGGGAGCTCGCTGGAGTTCGACTCGGACAGATCAGGATTATTGGGGTTAGCCATGCGTAAGATTGGACCGCTCGAATAGAAGTGCGTGACAGAAAATGTTTCTGGTTCCGACGGTTTTCTTGAAGAGCCCGGCTCACGGCGCGACGGGCGGAAGCGAAAAGCAAAATTAGGACAAAGAAAACAGGGACAGGTTAAAAAAGGTCCGGATTCGCGTCGATTAGCGGTGAAAAGAGAACCCCGCACAATCCGAACTCCTGAGCTCTTTTGTAGCCTGTCCCTCTTCGGCGAGCTTCTTTCGTAACCTGTCCCTTTTCGGTCGTGTCCCTTTTCGGTCGGGGTTCGAGCTTCGGAGCAGGCGGGCCGCCTGCGTTACTTCGACGGGTTAATGCGAATCAGGTGATAGAGGGCGTTGGCATTGACCCTCGCGAATTCGGGCTTCGACTCGGCTTCATGTGGCCGGTCGGACCAATCAATCGTCGGAAGACGCTCTAGCTTCGCCATAGCGCACGCATGCTCGCCACGTTCCTATCCGCCGCTTTGCAGGGCATCGAAGCCGAGGCCGTCCACGTCGAGGTAAACGCCGTCGAGTCGGGCGAGCCCAAGATCCACCTCGTCGGTCTGCCCGACGCCGCGGTGAAGGAATCCGCCGACCGCGTTTTCACCGCGATCCGCAACAGTGGTTTCTTTTCCCCGCGCACGCGCACGACCATCAACCTCGCTCCCGGACACGTGCGCAAGGAAGGCCCGATCTACGACCTGCCCATCGCCCTGGCGCTCCTCATGGCGACGGAACAGATGAAGGCGGCGAATACCAGCGACTGGCTCGTGGCCGGTGAACTCAGCCTTTCTGGCGCAACGCGTCCCATCCGCGGCGCGCTGGCGATGGCGCGGTTGGCGCGAAAGCTCGGGAAGCGCGGGCTGCTCCTGCCCGCGATCTCCGCCGACGAAGCCGCACTGGTCGAAGGCGTGGAAGTCTACCTTGTCACCTCACTCGACCAAGCGGTGCGTTTCCTCATCGGGACCTTGCAACTCACGCCGCTGTCGTCGACCCAGGCGCGCTCCAAGGCGCAGCCGGTGATCACGGAAGGGGGCGCCGATTTTTCCGAGATCAAAGGCCAGCAGGCGCTGCGGCGCGCAGTGGAGGTGGCCGTCGCCGGCTCGCACAATTTGCTGATGATCGGCCCGCCCGGTTCGGGAAAGTCGATGGTGGCGAAACGCATTCCCACCGTGATGCCGGCGCCGACGCTCGATGAGCAGCTGGAAATCCTGAGCATCCATTCGGCCGCCGGCCGCACCATCAGCGGTGAAATGGCGTGGGGCACGCGCCCGTTTCGCGGCCCCCACCACACCATTTCGGATGTCGGCCTGCTCGGCGGTGGCACGATCCCCGGTCCCGGGGAAATCTCGCTCGCACACCATGGCGTGCTCTTCCTCGACGAATTGCCGGAGTTCAAGCGGTCCGCGTTGGAGGTCTTGCGCCAGCCGCTCGAGGACGGCGAGGTGAGCATCTCCCGCAGCGCGGGAAAAGTGACGCTGCCCTGCGCGTTCATGCTGGTGTCCGCGATGAACCCGTGCCCCTGCGGATACCTCGGCGACACCAAGCACGAGTGCCGATGCTCGCCGACGCAGGTGCAGCGTTATCGTTCGCGCATCAGCGGACCGCTGCTCGACCGCATCGACATCCATATCGACGCGCCGGCGCTGTCGCTGAGCGAACTGCGCTCGGAAAAAGCCGGCGAGAGTTCGAGCGCAGTGCGTGCCCGTGCCCAGCAGGCGCGCACATTGCAGCAAAGGCGCTTCGCCGGGAGCCGGGTGCTCGCCAACGCCCGCATGACCCACGGCCAGATTCGCCGGCACTGCGCGATCGAGGCGAGCCTGGGGGACTTGCTCCAACAGGCGATGGAGCAGCTCAGCCTGTCCGCCCGTGCGTACGATCGCATTCTCAAAGTCGCCCGCACCATCGCGGATCTCGGCGGCTCCGAAAAAATCGAGGCGCCTCATCTGTTGGAGGCGATTCAGTACCGCAGCCTGGACCGGACGCTGTTTTACTAGCTCTTTTGAAGTCGGCTCTCGTAGCTGTTGGGTGCCGCCGAAACTTTCCGGCATCCCGCGATTACCCGGCTTTTCGAGACAAATCCTACATGAAGGAGGAGCGCTTCATCACGATCCGGCTCGCCTTGTCGTTGTAGAAATAGACCAGCAGCGTCGGGATTTCCTCCGCCGGCGGAGTGTTGGCGACGTCCTGCGACACGGTAAACGAGATGCCCGTGGTGCTCGGCAGCTTGGGATTGGCGTAAACGACCCCGATCTTCGGCTTCCCCAGAACGCCGCTCGGGGCCGTGGCCTCGTAGTTCCGATAGACCCAGATTTTTTCCTTATGCTCAGTCGTCTTGATCTCGTCCGGTTTGCCCAGCGCAATGTAGACCATGTTCGGCGTGAAACCGTAGTTCAGCCAGCCCTCCTTCATCGTTTGCTGCTGTTCAGGGGTGGCGCTGGCAAAGGTCGCGCTCATCTCCTGGGCGCGGCTGGCAATGGTGTTCTGGCAGGCGGAGACGATTGCCAACACAGCGACACAGACTCCGGTGCGCGCAACCAACCGCAATTTCGAGTGGGGTAGGGTAATGTTCATGACAGGAAAGCTGGCGGCTCGAACCGCGAACGCTGCCCGGCTAACCGGCTTTCAAACGCTGGCGTACGATCGAGATATTTTTCTCCACGGCGTCCAAGTACTCGTTCGGCCCGTCAGGCAGCGGTCGCGAAAGGTAGCGGTACGTGCGATCGAGCTGGTTCACCAATCGCGGCTGCACAAACTTGGTCCAAAAATCCGGCGTCTTTTGCGCGAGATCCTGCGGCGATTTGAACATCCGTTTCTCGGCCGGCGTACCGACAAAGTTGTCCGACTCCAGGAACTCACCGTAAAGGATCCCGAGCTTGTCCGGGTAATCGTTCGCCGCCATCTGCCCGAGATAATCGGCCGTGCCCACAGCGCATCCGATGAATCGGTCGGCGGGCGTGGTGAAGTGAAGGCGACCGATTTCGTTGGTCGGCCCCGTGCAGTTGATCGCATTGAGGACCCCGCTAATTTCGTGGGCTTCCGCGCCAATTGTCGGAAGGTACGACGCCGAAAACGCGCAACTTCGCAGGACATGCGTCAGCGTGTATTTCGCACCCGTGCCATTCAGGTCCGACCGAAGCTTCAGGTAACCGGTGTCGTGCAACAACGCGGTGACGATCGCCAACTCGAACTGACGCGACGTGAGCGTGCGGCCGTCCGCCGAAAGTTGTGCGCCTTGCAGAATGTAACCGAGGCAAACCGTCGCCTGCAGGGTGTGTTCCAGGTTATGATATCCCAGATCGATCGGCAGGTATCCGGGATGTTGGCCGGTAAAGAGCTTGATCGTGTCGTCAAACGCCCGGTCGAACAGCGTCATCCTCGCGTCCGGATAAAGCTCGTGAAAAATCCGGCGCAAGAACGCCGCGACGTCCGCGGGATTCTTGGTATCGACCGAATTAAGGATGGCAGGCAAAAGACAGAGAGGGTGGTTCAATCGACGACGTAAGCGCGGCGTTGCCGCGGGATTAAGAATTTGCGCAATTTTACCCGCAAGACCAAAACAGGGGGAAATACCTAAACGATGATCCTTGGCATTACAGGTGGCATAGGTTGCGGAAAATCGACGGCCTCGAAGGGCTTCGAGCGACGGGGATTTCGCCGGCTGGACTCCGACGCACTGATCCGCGACGAAATCCTGACCCGGAGCGACGTCCGTGGGCAGTTATTGGCGAGGTTTGGTCCCAAGGTCATCGCTGCCGATGGCGTCGTGGATCGCGCAGAGTTGGGGCAGTTGGTGTTCAGCGACGAAGCGGCGTTGCGGGCGTTGGAGGATTTGACTCATCCGCACCTGTTTGAGATTTGGCGGCTGGAGTTTGCGAAAAGCCCGACGGGATTGTGGGTCGTCGAGGTTCCTTTGCTCTTTGAGAAGAATCTGGAAAATTGGTTTGATTTCACCGTCTGCGTCGCCTGTGCTCCGGCCCAGCAACTCGCCCGACTAGAGCAGCGTGGCCTACCGCACGCGCTCGCCGAGCAACGAATTTCGAAGCAACTGCCCCTGGCCCGTAAGATTGAGCTGGCTGATTTTGTACTGTGGAACGACGGCGCCGCCGAATTCCTCCAAGACGAGATTGATCACCTGATTCAAGCATTGCCGGTGGCGCGCTGAGATTTTCGCGGCAACCAGCTTTGCGCGCGGCGGTCATCATCCTTTCCCTTTATATCTCCAGCTCGACCTGTATGGAACTTCCCCCGAAAAACGACGACGTCTCCGGCTCTGATAAGCCCAAGAAAACCGTCCGCAAGACCACGCGCACCAGCAAAGCCAAGGCCAGTCCCAAAGCCGCGGCCCAGCCCGCCGCCGAGGCTCCCGTCCGCGCACCCGAGCCTGCCCGCCAGGAGCGTGCCGAGCGCCCCGAGAAGCCCGAACGCCAGGAGAAGCCCGAGCGCGCCGAGAAACCGCAGCGCAGCGAGCAGCCGCCCCGCGATGAGGCCCCCCCGGCGGCGTTCAACCGCCAGGAAAATTTCCAGCGTGAGCAGCGTCCGGAACGCCCCGAGCCTCCGCCATCGCCGCCCGCCGCTGAATCCGCGCCCTCCACGGGCAACGGCAACGATTCCGATTCGTCGTCCCACGAACAGGATGGACGCTCCAGCAACACCCCGGATCAGCCCGCGACCGGCGCGCAAAACGGCGGCCAGGGAAACCAAGGCGGTGGCGCAGGTGGACAAGGCGGCGGCGGCCAACCAAGCCAGGGCCATGGCGGGGGCGGGCAAGGCCAGTGGGACGATCGCGGCGGCGGCGATCGTGGATTTTGGAAGCGCAACAAGCGCAAACGCGGACGCCACGGCGGCGGCCATTGGCAACCCGGCGGTGGCAATGGCGGGGGCGGTGGAGGTAGCGGTGGCGGCGGCAGCCAACCGCACTCGCAGCATCCTCCGCAACCGCCGCCACCAACCCCTGCGCCAACCTACGGCGACTTGCCGGATCCGGCGCGTTTCAACGATCTTGAAAGCCTGAAGACGCTCGCCGCCGACATTTCGTCGGGAACCGGCGATTCGGTTTATCTCGACGAGCTTTACGCCTTGCCGCTCGCGGAGCTGACGTCGTTTGCGCGCAAGTTCGGCGTGACGTTCGACAATGCCCCCAATCGGAAGCAACTCCTCGCGCAGGTGCTCGCCCTCGCCGCGACCGGCAAGCGCGCCATCCGCGACCGCGGTTACATCGATATGACCGACCGGGGTGCGTTCATCGTGCACGAGCACGTGAACTATCGCCTCTATCCCGAAGACGCCTATCTCCCCGAAACCCTGATTCGCCACTATGGCTTGAAACGCGGCCACAAGGTCGAGGTCGCGATCCAAGCCCCGCAGAACCACGACCGCTGCCCGGCAGTGGTTCGCATCGAAAGCGTCATGGGCGGAGCCCCCGACGAAATTTCCAAGGTCACGCCGTTCGAGGAGCTGATTCCCTACTATCCGCTGCAGCGGATCCTCCTCGAGTCCGAGGAAACGCAGAAAGACGTTTCGATGCGCGCCGTCGATATCCTCACGCCCATCGGTTTCGGCCAGCGTGGCCTGATCGTCGCACCGCCGCGCACGGGCAAGACGGTCCTGCTCCAGAACATCGCGAACTCCGTCACCGCGAACAGCCCGCATGCGAAACTGATCCTGCTGCTGATCGACGAGCGTCCCGAGGAAGTGACGGATTTTCGCCGCCACACCAAGGGCGAAGTCGTTTCCTCGACCTTCGACGAAACGCCCGAAAGCCATGTTCACTGCGCCGAGATGGTGATCGAAAAAGCGCGCCGCATGGTGGAGCAGGGGGACCACGTCATCATCCTCCTCGATTCCATCACGCGCCTGGCCCGCGCCTACAACGCGCTCACCGGCAACCAGGGCAAGACGATGTCCGGCGGCCTCGAGTCGAACGCGCTCCAAAAGCCGAAGCGGTTCTTCGGATCGGCGCGCAACATCGAAGGCGGCGGCAGCCTCACGATCATCGCCAGCGCGCTGGTCGACACCGGCAGCCGGATGGACGAAATCATCTTCGAGGAGTTCAAGGGCACGGGTAACAGCGAACTCCACCTCGATCGCGGCTTGGTCGAACGCCGCATTTTCCCGGCGATCAACATCGACCGCTCCGGCACGCGTAAGGAAGAACTCATTTATCACCCCGACGAACTGCAGCGCATCTACGGCCTACGCCGCGCGATGCAGGGGCTCGGTCCCATCGAGTCGATGGAAATGCTGATCACCCGGCTCAAGAAAACGAAGTCGAACGCCGAGTTCCTGATGAGCCTGCGGTAAACCATGTGAGCATCCCCGTCGTTGATTTCGTGCTGCAGCGAGCGCTCGACCAGAAGTGGTTGGGCCCAGCGCAGCTCGAATCAGCCGCGGCGATGATCAGCCGCCAGCCGGGTGCGATAGTTTCCTCAGGCCGGCTCGTGGCGCAATTGATTGCGGATGGAGCGCTCACCGCGTGGCAGGTCACCGTGCTGCGTGGCGAAAGTTTCGGCATCGAAGTCGTGGACCTCCGCGCGACGGAAATCCCGGGCGAACTCCGCGAGTGCGTCCCGGTTGTCTTGGCGCGCCGGCACCATTTGGTTCCGATCGCCCGCACCGGTGAAATCGTGCGCGTGGCCGTGAGCGATCCGTTCGCGACCGAAGGCGTCGATGCCGTGGCCGAACTGCTGGGCGCGCGGGTTGAAATCGTCTTGGCGCCGATCGAGGAGATTCGCCGCGCGATCGACCACCTCTACGGCGAGCCCGGCGTCACCGGGGAAGTTCGCGGGACCATTTATCCCGATCGCAGCGGCTCCGAGGAAATGACGAGCATGGTTCGGGAGGATGACTTCGCCGCCGGCGACGACACGGCTGTGGCCGGCGACGACGCTGCGCCCGTCATCAAATGCGTTCACGACCTGATTTCCGCCGCGATCGATCAGCGCGCGTCCGACATTCATCTCGAGCCGCTCGAAAAACGTTTTCGCGTCCGGCATCGGATCGATGGCCTCTTGGTTGAAACGAGTTCGCCGCCGGCGAAGTCGCTCCAGCTCGCGATCATCTCGCGCGTGAAGATCATGGCCAACATCAGCATCGCTGAAAAGCGCGTGCCGCAGGACGGCCGCATCCAACTCCGGCATGGCTCCCGCGTTCTCGACCTCCGCGTGTCGTCGTTGCCGACGGTCCACGGGGAGAGCGTCGTGATGCGCATCCTGGACCAGCAGGCGGTGAAGCTGGGGTTGGGTGAATTGGGATTCGATACGGGCGACCAGGCTTTGATGGCTGAACTGATCGGTTCGCCCGATGGCGTCGTGCTGGTGACGGGACCGACCGGTTCGGGCAAGACCACGACGCTGTACGGTTTCCTCCATCATTTGAATACGCCGGATCGGAAAATCATCACCGTGGAAGATCCCGTGGAGTTCCAACTTAGTGGGATCAACCAAGTGCCCGTGCGTAGCGAGATCGGCATGACATTTGGCGCGGCCTTGCGCGCGATGCTGCGGCAGGCGCCCAACGTGATCATGGTGGGTGAGATTCGTGACCTTGAAACCGCCGAGATCGCCATCAACGCCTCGCTCACCGGCCACCTGGTTTTCAGCACGCTCCACACGAACGATGCGCCGGGTGCGGTGGCGCGATTGATCGACCTCGGCGTGAAGCCTTTTCTCGTCGCCGCCTCGTTGCGCGCCGTGCTGGCCCAACGCCTGGTGCGGAAATTGTGCCCGCACTGCCGGCGGGCGTATTCACCCAGCGCCGCCGAACTGGAAGCGCTCGGCTGGGATGCGACGTTGCCGGGCGAAAGGTTTATGCGCGCGGTCGGCTGCGGCGAGTGCGATGGCCTCGGTTATCGCGGGCGCATCGGGATCTTTGAAATAGTGGTGATAAATGAAGAAATCCAGCAGCTCATCCACGAGCGGGCAGGGCCGGTCGAGCTACGAGCCCGGGCGCGGCTGAATGGCATGAGGTCACTGCGAGAGGACGGTGCTCGCAAAGTGAGCGCCGGTTTGACCACAATCGAGGAAGTACTCTCTATCACCGTCAGCGACGCCCGCTAATCCCTCCCCGCATCCACCATGAGCTATGAAATGAACGAGCTGCTCGAACTGGTCGTCGAGCAAAACGCCTCCGACCTCCACCTGCAGGTCGCCCAACCGCCGACGCTCCGGCTCAGTGGCAGCATGACTCCGATCGACGGCCCGCCGCTCACACCGACCGACACGGAAAAGCTGATGCAGTCGATCACCCCCGACAGCCACATTAGCAACGTGAAGCTCAACGGTGGCGCCGACTTTGGTTTCGCCTACGGCGAGAAAGCCCGCTTTCGCGTCTCGGTCCTTCGCGCCAAGGGAAACTACGGCTTGGTCCTCCGGCAGATCCCGTACAAAATGTTCGGCCTGCGCGACATTGGCCTGCCCGACAAAATCCGTGAGCTCCTTTACCGCCCGCGCGGCTTGATCCTCGTCACCGGCCCGACCGGTTCCGGCAAGTCCACCACGCTCGCGTCGATGGTGAATTATATTAACGAGAATCGTGACGGCCACATCATCACCGTCGAGGACCCGATCGAATATTATCACAACCACAAGCGCTGCGTCGTCACCCAGCGCGAGGTGCACTCCGACGTCCCGAGTTTCGCCGAAGCCATTCGCCGCGCGCTACGCCAGGACCCCGACATCATCCTCGTCGGTGAAATGCGCGACCTCGAGACGATCGAGGCCGCGATCAGCGCCGCCGAAACCGGCCACTTGGTGTTCGGCACGCTGCACACCAACGGCGCCGCCAAGACCATCGATCGCATCGTCGATGCGTTCCCGGCGAACATGAAGGACATGATCCGCACCCAGCTCGCGTCGTCGGTCCAGGCCGTCATCTCCCAGGTGCTCTGCAAGAAAATCGGCGGCGGCCGCATCGCGGGCTACGAGATCATGATCAACACGACATCGATCGCGTCGCTCATCCGTGAGAATAAAACTTTCCGCATCAACTCCGACATCCAGACTGGGGCGAACCTGGGCATGATCACGATGGACACCCACCTGATGAGCCTTTTTAACCGCGAACTGATCAGCGCGGACGAATGCGTGGAAAAAGCGCAGGACCCCGTGATCATGCGCGACAAGCTCGTGGCCGGTGGCGCCCGGTTGAAGGCGCTCTAGGAAATTATCGTGTCGAAACCTGAGACAATTATTCGCCATGCCGGACCCCCGGCATCCGGCGCCGCCGTTCCGGGCTGACCGGGAAAGAGATGTTCGAGAGCCACGACGAGGCGATCTACGAACTGCTCAAAAACCAAGGACACGTCGGGCTCAGCGCGTCAGCCTTGTTAAGGCAAAAACTTCACGCCAGTGGGGCGTCGCTTGCCGACTTGGCGGTGAGCGAAGGTTTAATCGAGTTGCCCGTGCTGCTGGCCGCGATCGCGGCACTGTTGAACCTCGGAGTCCTGGACGAATTTCCCGCCGAGCTTTCGGCCGAGGTCATCGAAGCCGTGCCGGTCGAGTGCGCCCGGCTTTATCGGGTGGTGCCGGTCCGGGAGGAGGGACGCGCGTTGGTTTTGGTCCCAAGCGATCCGTTTGCCCGGGATCTGGCGGCGGATTTGGCCTTTGTCCTGAGCCGCGAGGTTCGCCTGGAAGTTGGCGATCCGCGACGGGTCGAACAGTGGCTCGAGAAATATTATCCCGCTGGGGAAAAGTCGTCGGACACTCCTGATGCCATCGCTCACACTGCGGTGGATGGTTTCTTAGTGGCGCCGGAAGACTTGGAAGCGATGGCAAACCGCGCGCCGGTGATTCGCTTTGTGAACCTTGTGTTGGCCCAAGCGATCCGGGACAAGGCGAGCGACGTTCACTTTGAGCCCTTTGAAAACGAGTTCAAAATTCGCTATCGGGTGGACGGGGTGCTGAACGAGATGCCGCCGCCACCGAAGTCGCTGGCACTGCCGATCGCCTCGCGACTCAAGGTGCTCGCGGATCTCGACATCGCGGAGCGGCGCGTGCCGCAGGACGGGCGCATACGCACGGCGCTGGCCGGGCGCACGGTCGACTTGCGCGTTTCGACGCTGCCGACGCAATTCGGGGAAAGCATCGTGCTCCGGGTCCTGGACCAGTCGTCGGTTCAACTCGACCTGGCCCAGCTCGGGATGCCGCCGGATGTGTTGGCGGGAGTTCAGGCGATGGTTCGTCGACCCAACGGAATTTTATTGGTCACGGGTCCCACCAGCTCCGGCAAGACGACAACGCTCTATAGCGGGCTGCGTTCGATCAATTCGACTGAGACAAAAATCCTCACGGTTGAAGATCCCGTCGAATACGAGATCGAGGGCATCATGCAGGTGCCGGTGAACCCGGCGGCGAGCCTGACATTCGCAACGGCGATGCGGGCATTCCTGCGACAGGATCCGGATGTGGTGATGATCGGCGAAATCCGAGACCATGAAACTGCCCAGGTGGCCACGCAGGCGGCGCTGACGGGGCACCTGGTTTTATCGACGCTGCATACCAACGATGCGCCGTCGGCTGTCGTGCGACTGCTCGACCTCGGCGTCGAGCCCTTCCTGGTCGCGGCGACCCTGGAAGGCGTGCTCGCGCAGCGTTTGGTGCGACGGATTTGCCCGGCGTGCCGCGAGGAATTTTCGCCAAACAATGAAATGCTGCGTCGGATTTGGCCCCGGGAATGCGTCACGCCCGACGGCGCGAGATTTTATCGCGGCCGCGGTTGCGCCGCGTGTGCGAATTCCGGCTATCGCGGACGCATGGGAATCTACGAATGGCTCCCGATGAACGCGCCGCTGCGTGCCTTGGTGACGACCGGCGCTTCGGTGCAGGAAATTCGGAGGAAAGCGAAGGAGCAGGGAGTGCGCAGCCTGCGCGAGGATGGGCTGCGCGCGGTTTTTGCCGGCCAGACCACGTTCGAGGAAATGCTCAAATACACCTGAAAATGAATCACTACGTTTATCGCGCGGTTGAACTCTCGAGCGGCCGCCAACGAAGAGGCACGATCACAGCCGTGACGCAGGCGGAAGCGGCTGCGGAACTGAAAACTCGCGGCATGGCACCGGTATCGGTGCTCCCGAAAGCAACACAGGCCCGTCTGCTTCCCCGTTCGAAAGGGTGGGTGGCTAGACTCGCAAGCCTCCGCAGCAGGCGGACCACCTGCGGTACCGGTAGCGTCAGTCGCCGCACGGTGATGCTCTTCACGCGTCAGCTCGCAACCTTGGTAAACGCAGGCATGCCGTTGGCGCGATGCCTGGAGGTGTTGAAGCGCCAGGAGCGGAGCCGGGGTTTCTGCGCCGTCATCACCCGGCTCGAGGGCGTCATCTGTGCGGGCGGAAATTTCTCGGATGGGCTCGGCCAGCACCCGAAAATATTTGAGCCCTTGTACGTGAACATGGTGAAGGCAGGCGAGGCGGGCGGTGTGCTCGGCCCGGTGCTCGAACGGCTAGCACAATTCATGGAGAAATCCTCCCGGCTGAAGGCGCGGGTGAAGTCGGCGATGATTTATCCGATCGTGATCATGGCCGTCGCCGGCGTGATCTTGTCGATCCTGATGATCTTCGTCGTGCCGAAATTTGAACAGATCTTCAGCGGATTGCTCAAGGGCCAGCCTTTGCCGGCGCTCACGCGTGCGCTGCTGGGCGTGAGCACGCTGTTGCGCGGCCAGGCATGGATTATTGTCGGGTGCGCCGTACTGGCGGGGCTTGCCTTGCAGTTCCTGGGCGGGACTCCGCGCGGGCAGGCGACAATCGACTGGCTGCGCCTGAGGGTTCCCGTATTCGGGGAGCTGACGTTGAAGGCGTCGATCGCGCGATTCACGCGTACCCTCGGGTCGCTGCTCGCGAGCGGTGTCTCGATCCTCGAGGCGCTGGCGATCACCCGAAACACCAGTGGCAATGTCCATGTCTCACGGGCGCTCGATCACGTGCACGACCGCATCAAGCAGGGTGGCACGGTAGCGCGCTCGCTGGAGGAAACGGCGGTCTTTCCCGGGATGGTGACAGGGATGATCCAAGTTGGGGAGGAAACGGGATCGCTGCCGGAAATGTTGGGGCGGATTGCATCCACTTACGATGAGGAGGTGGACGTCGCGGTCGCCGGGCTTACGTCGATCCTCGAACCAATCATGATCGTTGTGATGGCGGCGGTGGTCGGCATGATCGTGATCGCGCTGTTTTTGCCGATCGTAAGCGTGATCGAGCATCTGCAATGAAACGAAATATTTTTAACCACGAATGAACACGAATCAGGCGCCGGCTCTCGATCCGTTTGTTGGGCTTGGACTCCGAAGTCTTGGTTCTGATTCGGGTCCATTCGTGGTTAAAGAGTTGAATTAGACGATGGCTCTCGAACTCCGACCCAACTGTGAGTGCTGCGACCGCGATCTGCCGCCGGCATCGCGGGAAGCGTACATCTGCACGTTTGAGTGCACGTTTTGCCTGGACTGCACCTCGGCCAAATTCGGTTACGTCTGTCCGAACTGCGGTGGCGAATTGGTGCGCCGCCCGATTCGACCGGCAGCGAAGTTGGCCAACCACCCGGCCTCGACGGTGCGGGTGCGAACGACGTTGTAGGCGCGCAGTCCTGAGACTGTTTCAAGGCGGCGCCTCTTCATAACACACTTGGCACGGCCAAACGCTTGTGTGCTGATGACCGGATGAACTATCGCACCAAGGCGGAATATTTTATCAGGGGCATCACCCAGGGCTTTGTCGAAGCGTCGGAAGTGATCGCGTGGGCCGACGAAGTGATCGTCGCGGCGGCGAAAACGGAGGACTGGATGATCGAGATTTCGACCTGCGGCCCCGACGAGCGGATGAAGGTCCTGAGTCAGCTGAACACGATCAAAGGCGAAGCCGACCCGGTGGAACTCGCCGCCCTGCTCAAGGCCAAGGGAATTTCCTGAGGATCCAGGCGCGGATTCGGAATTGAACCGAAGTCAACGGAGAGCATTTCGTGTCCTTTAAATCGGACCGGCCCGATCCCACCCGAACCTCGTCGTTGCCTTCAAAAATCGCGCGCCCACTGACGACATGAAACCCCTGCATTGGTTTTTTATCCGGCTGCTCGTCCTGGTCCTTGTGATTTGGGTCAGCGGGCGCGTGGCGTGGACGGACCCGAGTCCGAGGGATTTCCAGTTGGCGGCCCTGGCGCCGCCGCTGATGGGGATCGTCTGGTGGATATTTTACGGGATCCAAAAACGAAATTTCGAAATGCGCGCGATCGTCGAGGACTGGTCCGCTTCGCTCTGGTCCGGCACTTTGCTCTGCATGCCCCACTGGTTTTTCTTCATGGGGCTGCTGTTTATCGGCAGCGGAGCGGCATGGCTGAGGGTCGCCTTGGAGCGCGGCGCAAGCGTGTCGATGCCACTGACCTCGATTCCGATCGGCTTGGGGATGGTGGTCAGCGTCCTTCATTTTCGACGAAGTAGCGCAGGCGGCCCGCCTGCTCGGGGAAGTAGCGAGTAGCGGGTAGCGAGTAGCGAGCATACCCCCTACGGTAACGGTGCACGACTCCCCGGGGTCCGGATCCGTCTACTCGCTACTCACTACGCGCTACTCGCTACTTCGGGCCGAAGCAGGCGGGCCGCCTGCGCTACTTACTGCGTGAGTGGCGGGCGCGTCAGGAGCTGCGAGCTCAGGCCTGGCAAACGCTCGGAAAATTCCTCGCCGTCGCCGGCTTGGCGGAGTGCGCGTTGCACCATGCCCATTTTGGCGTCGAGGTTGTCGATCATCGAAACAAAGACGGCTTCGGGCGTCGCCGCGTACACGGCCGCGCCCCATTCGGGCTCTCCCTGGTGGCTCAGGATGATGTGCTCGAGACGCTCCAGGAGCTCCTCGTTGAGCCTGGCGATCTTGCCGGCCTTGCGGGCGAGTTGATAACCGAGCACCACATGCCCCTGGAGGATTCCGCGGCGGCTGCGTTTCGTGGAGAGCGTGCCCTCGTATTCGATGACCTTGCCGGTGTCGTGCAGGAGGATCCCCGCCATCGCGAGGTTTGGGTCGACCTCAAGATAGAGCGGCAGCAGCGCCCTGCACGCGCGCGCCATGTGCACGGTGTGTTCGAGGAGCCCGTGGCGATACGCGTGGTGCATCGAGATCGCGGCGGGAGTCCAGCGAAACGCATCGCCGACCTCGTCGAAGACGCCGCGCACCGTGGCTTTCAGCTCCGGGTGGGAGAGGCCGTCGATGAAGGCGTTGAATTCCGTCCAGAGGGCGTCCGCGTTTTCGGGCGCAACTTCGACCAGGTTGTCCAAGACTCCCGGCGCGCCGAGTTCCGACTCCGAGAGCGCCACGACTTTCGCGAGCTTGGGGGAGAGCCGGCCCTGGTAATAATCGACGCGGCCCTCGACGCGCACGACAGCGCCTTCGCCGGCGGCCTTGAGGAGCTCAAACGCCGGGTTGTCGTTAAAGATGGTGCAGCCAAAGGAACCGGTGCGATCGCCGAAATCGACGCTGAAAAACGGATTGCCGTTGGACGCGGTTTTTCCCGCGAGCTTGCGGATGACCAGGAGGCTGGCGAAGGCGCGGCCGTTGGCGGCTTCGAGCGCCTTGAGCTCACGGACGGATGAAAGCGGGAGTAAGGCTTCAGGCATGCGGTGGACGTGAGCGAAAGGTCACATCGCGGCCGATGACAACCTGAATCTAAAATAGCGACGGTGAGTGGCGATTAAAAGGTGCGACGAGCCCGCTGGCCCGCGCGCCCGTTCAGGGTTCGTAGTATTGCTCCCGCGCGCGAACCTGCACGATGCGCTTCTCGGGGAGCACGCAGGCGGTCAAATGCCCGCCCATCACGCAGCCCGTGTCGATGCCCAGGGACCATCGCAGCCGCGAAATCTCCGGGCGCGGCGTATGGCCGTAGACCACGAACGGCGGGCCGCTCCACAATTCCGACCAATGGGGCGCGTCGGGTTCCTCCGAACGTTTCCGCGGCAGGCCGCCTCGCCCGATCACCTGGATGCGCGTGACAATTCGCGCCGGCTGCCGACGCCATGGTTCGCCGGGGAGAAATCCGCCGTGCACGAGCACGATGTTGTTCTTGGGATCATGAAACGTGAGCGGCATCGCGCTCATGTAGGCCCAATCCTTGTGGTTGAGCTGTTTCAACGTGTCGTAGTCGGTCTTCTTGAGATGGGTCGGGTCGCCGGTTTTCCGGTAATTGAGGAGTCGCAGCTCGTGATTGCCCAGGAGGGAAACGGAGGCGTACTCGCGAGCCAGGGAAATCACTTTCGCGCTATCGGGCCCGCGATTCACGAGGTCGCCGAGCAGCACGAGGCGGTCGGATTTTTCCGGCGAGAGTTTTTCGAGCAGGTCTTCGAATTCCCGGTGGCACCCGTGAATATCGCCGATCGCGATGAGCCGGCCTTTCATGGTCGGGTAGAACCGGCGGCCCGCCTGCGCCGAAGGTGGGCGCGGTTATTCCCGTGGAGGCCCTGGCACGGAAGCCGGAGGGTCGCCGGCGCTGCGGGGTGAGTCAGATTCATCGCGGGAAATTCGGGCTAGCGTTCATTTTCCCGGGCCCTAAACACAAGTCACAATGGAGATGACCCTGCATCCGCTCGCCAAAACGTCCCGCGCCACGGGCCATGCCTTCGCGGAAGGCGAGCGCGTGGTTTGCTACCTTCTGCGCGAGGCGGGTGGTGAAATCGGACGCCATGACCTGTTGGCCAGCGAGGACGCGGATTACCCCAAGACCGGGCCCGTGCTGTGCAGTTGGACCGTGACCTACAAGGCGCGGCATGCGGAGGAAAACGCCGGGCGGGCCTTGAAACTCACCGCCGAAAACCTGTTTGTCACCCTCGCGGATCCCTCGGCGGAGCCGAACTCCGCGAACACGCCGATGCTTCAATTCCTCGGCCTGATGCTGGAACGGAAAAAGCTGCTGCGTCCGCGGGGACTCACGGCGGATCGCGAGCGCCAGGTTTACGAGCACGCGAAGACTCATCAACTGTACGAAATCCCGGCGGGAAACCTCGACGAGGCGTTTTTTATCCAGATCCAGGGCCAGCTCGACTTGCTGGTCGGGCCGCCGAAAGCGAAGCCGGAGCCGGCGGCGACGGTGGAACGCGTTGCCAACGCGCTGTCGTAGAGGTTGAGCCGGTTGAACGGGGAGCGGCTTCGTCCGCGTTTAAACGTAGACGGAGTCGAACAGCGCCTTGCGGAGAAGTCGCTCCACCTCGGCTGGCGCCG
>JAQGOP010000051.1 GCA_028293545.1 Verrucomicrobiota bacterium
ATGCGACGGACCCTCTGTCCAGGGAATCTTCACGCGCGGTGCTCGCATGCGGCGCACTCGATGGAGCGCTCTTCATCGAGCTCAATCTAAATTCCGTCTATCATCTGATTCGCGTTTTCGCTCCTAAGACGAGGCAAAGGGGCTCTCCGAGCTCGACCGCATCCAGTATGATGCACTGGGCCGGCTTCAGGGCATCGGGGTTGTCCATTCGTGGTTAAAAGATTGGGTGCGAGGATTGCTTCCGGGCGGGAGTTGGTTGTTGCTCGGCGGGATGAAATTATCGCGCGCGGACGCTGATGTTTTTGTGCCGGGATCGGAGGCGATGCCGGCTGAGGTGGCGCTGGCACGGACCACCCACTTGTGCGTGATCGCGCATCAGGACGACATCGAGATCAACGCCTATCCGGGCGTCGCGGAATGTTACGGGAGGAATGACCGGTTTTTCACCGGGGTCGTCGTGACGAACGGCGCGGGTTCGCCGCGGACCGGGGTGTTTGCGGATCACACCGATGCCCAGATGCAGGAGGTGCGGCGCGAAGAACAGCGCGCCGCCGCGCGCCTGGGAAAATATAATCTCCAGCTCCAGCTCGCGCATCCCAGCGCCGACGTGAAAAAATCCGGGAACGTCGCGGTGCGCGCGGACCTCGCGGCGATTTTTTCGGGATGCCGTCCCGAGGTGGTTTACCTTCACCAACCGATGGACAAGCACGATACCCACGTCGCGGTGCTGCTGCGGTGCCTGGAGGCGATTCGCGCGTTGCCCAAGGCGGAGCGTCCGCGGCGGGTGCTGGGCGTGGAAGCGTGGCGCGGGCTCGACTGGCTGGGCGACGCCGAGAAGGTGGGACTCGACACCAGTGCGCAGCCGGAACTCGCGAGCGATTTGATCAAGGTGTTTGATTCCCAGATCAGCGGGGGAAAGCGCTACGATATCGCCGCGCTCGGCCGCCGGCAGGCGAACGCGACCTTTCACACCTCGCACGCAACCGACAAATTCACCTCCGTCGCCTGGGCGATTGACCTCACGCCGCTGGTCGTCGACGAAGGTTTGAGTGTCGCTGATTTCGCCCTCAGCACCATCGAGCGTTTCCGCGCGGATGTTTCACAGCGATTGGATCGGTTGAAGTAAGCCTTCCACCGAGCACCCGATTTTTAACCGCGAACGGACGGGAATGGGGCGCGATTTTCGGAGATCGAACGTCGCAGGAATTCGCGTCCATGCGCGGTTAGAAAAGGCATTGGTCACGTCCGATAGCCGTACTTACGTCCGAGCTCGAAGCAATCGGCGGCGTTGATCACCGCTTCGGAGCAGGTCGGATGGCGCAGCGACGCGGCGGCGGCGCAGACTCCCAACTCGAGGGCGCGGGGCATCGGCCAGTCTTCGTGCAGGCCAAAAAGCACGCCGGCGGCGAAGGCGTCGCCGGCGCCGGCGGTGCCCGCGATTTCGCCGGCCGGCATCCGCACGCTCGGCCGCCAGATCAATTCGCCGCGCGCCGAGCAGGCGTACACGCCCTCGGGAAAATGGATCAGCGCCCACTCGCGAACGCCGAGGCTCACCAAGGCGCGGGCGGCCCGCTGGGCCGAGGTGTGGTCGAGTTTTTCGCCGCGGCCGAAAGCAATGCCGGACACGTGCTCAGCCTCGACGTCGTTGATGAAAAGCACGTCCACTTCCGAAAGCACCGGCGCAATCACCGCCCGCTGGCGCTCGAGCGATGCGCTCACGCAGTCAATCGAAGTCTTGAGCCCGACTTCGCGCGCGCGCCGCAGCACGTCGAACGCCCGCGGGCGTCCGTCGGGACCCGGCGCATCGAGGCCGTCGAGCAGCAGCAGGTAGGCGAGGTGGAAGCGTTTCGCGGTGCGGCTCCGGAAGTCGAAATGCTCGGGGGCGAGCAACGCATTCGTGCCGCGGGCATGGAAATACGTGCGGTGGCCGGTGCCGCGCACATTCATCACGTCGGTGTAGCTGGTGGGCGCGGCCGCGGTGACGCGAAGCTGGCTGATGTCGATCTTGTGGGCGTGGCAGTCCTCCAGGATGCGGCGACCGTCCGCGTCGTCGCCGATCAAACCCACCCCCGTCAGCGGAAACGGCGCGCCGAGTTTCGCGAGATCCTTGAGGACGTTATAGGGTCCGCCGCCGTTGCCCGACGATTGGCTGAGGATGTTGGCGAGCGAATCTTCCGGCGGCCAGGCGTCGATATCCTTGACGTGGTCGGTGATCCAATTGCCGCCAGCGATAATTCCGGAGCGCATCGATTAGGGGTGTTGGGGGTTGGATGAGACGACCACGAAATCCACGAAAAAAACGAACGTCGGAGGCATGGGGTAGTTTATCCAGCAGCAAAGGGCGCGGGCGGGAGGTGTCGAATCGGAAGTGGCGAGCCGCGCGGTCGCCGCGCGTCATCGGCTTTCTCCACGTCAAGGTGGAAGCGGGCACCGACAGCGTCTTATAGGGAGGTCGCTCCACCCTTGATTCACCGGCCGGGCAACCTAGCCTGCGGGGCCGTGGTTCTTAGCCTCCCAGTCGAATTGGTCATCATCTGCCTGCTGGTCCTGGCCAACGGCCTGCTTGCGATGGCGGAAACCGCAGTGGTTTCCGCGCGGAAATCGCGCCTGCGGGAACTCGCGGCGAAAAACGATGAAGGCGCGGCACGCGCGCTCGCGCTGGCGGAACATCCGACGCGGTTCCTGGCCCTGGTTCAATTCTGGCTGACGCTCTCCGGCATGATCGCCGGCGTGCTCGGCGGGGCGAGCCTGGCCAGGCAGCTCGCCGAGGCGATCAGCCGGATCGCGCCACTGCAGCCCTACGCCTCGATGCTGGCCTTCGGCGTCGTGACGCTTGGCCTGTCGGCGTTCATGCTGCTGTTCGGCGAGCTCGTGCCGAAGCGAATCGGGCTGGCTCATCCGGAGCAGGTGGCGTCGCTGCTCGCGGGTTCGATGCGTGCGCTGGCCTGGCTGGCGGCGCCGTTTCTCCGGGTCCTCGAACTCGCCACGGAAGGCGTCGCGCGTTTGATCCGGCTGCGGACGCGGCCCGCGGCGGAAGCCGTCGGCGAGGCCGAGGTTCGCGCGCTGGTGGAGCAGGGTTTGCACGCGGGGGTTTTCCAGCGGGCGGAAAAGGAAATGGTCGAGGGCGTGCTCGCGCTGGACCAGCTGCCGGTGGCGGCGATCATGACGCCGCGGCCGAAGATTGTTTTTCTCAACCTCGACGATTCCGAGGACGTGAACTGGCGGAAGATCGTCACGAGCGGCCATTCCTATTTCCCGGTTTTCCAAGGATCGCGCGACCATATCGTCGGCATGGTGCCGGTGAAGGCGCTGTGGGCGCACGCGGCGATCGGGCTGCCGACGGCGTTGAAGAACCTGTTGTTGCCGCCGCTGATCGTGCCGGACCAGTTGACGGCGATCCAGCTGCTGGAGCGTTTTAAAAAATCGGGCAAGCACATCGCGATCATCACCGACGAGTTCGGCGCCGTGCAGGGGTTGGTGACGCTGATCGACGTGCTCGAGGCGATCGTGGGCGACCTGCCGAGCCAGGGTGACCGGAATCAACCGCAGGCGAAGAAGCGCGAGGATGGCTCGTGGCTGATCGACGCGGCGCTCTCGACCGGTGAATTGAAAACGCTGCTGGGGATCGAGGTTGAGTTGCCGCACGAGGAGGCGGCGGAGTTCCAGACGCTGGGGGGATTCGTGGTGACGCAATTCGGCCGAATCCCGTCCGCCGCGGAACATTTCGATTGGGCCGGCTGGAGGTTTGAAGTGGTGGACATGGACCGGCGGCGCGTGGACAAGGTCCTCGTGGCGAAAGTCCCGGCGGCCGCAGCGGACGCGGCATCCGCCTGAATCACGGACGGAGGGGAATTGCGGATTGGGGATACCGGATTCCGGAAAGTTTCTTCTAGCGCAGCACCAAGGGGGAGGCGCGCAGTGGGATAAACTTTTTGGGTCTGCTATTCTCGAACCAAGCATTGCATTTTTTCGCGGCGCCATCGACGTTCGCTCGACGGTTTCATGCACGATGACTTCACCGGAAAAAACACCCGCATCAAAGGCAGCAGCATCCTCGGGGCGGAAGAACGAGTCGCTCTTCAATACGATCACGAGCGACGATTGGAAGCGCTCGCTCGCGTCGGCGCGGCGGCAGGGGAATGCGGTATCGAAACAGATTCAGACCGCGATCTCATCGTCCTCGAAGAAGACGAAGTAAGCCTCCTCGAAGCCGCGGGTCCCGAATGGGCCGCATTTGGCGGCGCAATCCGCGAGCTGCGGGCCTTGCTGCCGATCAAGCGCCTGGAGGATTTTGGCTTCCTGGCCGATGCGGAGAACCCGCTGGAAGAACCCAACGCGCGGTTGCGTCGAATCGGCGGCGGGGTGGAGGCCTGGGCCTACGCCGCGGAGTCCGACCACTCGGTCTACAAGTTTTACCTGCCGCGCGAAGGCCAGCGCATCGGGAGCGTCTTTGGGTTTCGGCCCGGCGAGGAAACCTTGCTTCAGGCCGATGCCCGGCTCGGCGATTATGCGTCGCTGCTCCAGAAACTTTTTCTGATCGAAGCCCTGGGAGGAATGCCGACGGAGGTGATCGCCGTCACGCCGGAAGGAATCCTCGTGGCCAAACAGTCGCTGGGCGAACCTTTGCCCCAAGGCGACGACATGTCGCAGCGGTTGCCGGAAGGTTTGATCGAAATTCCCTCCCGTCTCCTGCGCGCGAATCGGGATCATCCCCGGCTTTTTCTAATCAAGGACCACGCCTGGCTGGTGGCCGACCTGCACGCGCGAAATTTCGTGCGTTGCTCCGATGGCGAACTGCGCGTGATCGACCTCGTGGCGGCACGCTGGCCCGATGCCGAGACGGCGCGCAATCCCCTTATCGCGCAATGGCTCGAGGCAGTGAGGCGCGATCCTTCGGCCTCACTGCTGGGAAAACCCGCTGATGACGAGTTGTGAGAAGCACGAATTTCGAATTCTGAGTCTCGTGCTTCCGCCCCCAAGGCACGCAGCTTAATTTTTTTGCTCAGCCAGCACCTTCAGGATCGTGTCGGCCTGCTTGTCGGTCGTGCCGTTGTAATCGGTGTAGATGATTTTGCCGTCCTTGATCAGGTACGCCTGGCGGTGCGCCATCGAGGTCATCGGATAATTCGGCACGCCGAAGGCCTTGATCACGTTGCTGTCGTGGTCGGCGATGAGCGTGAAGGGCAGGTGGTATTTTTCCTTGAAGGCTTTCTGCGCGGCGACGTCGTCGTGGCTCACGCCGATCACGGCGACGCCCTTCTGGGTCAGCGCCTCGAAGCCGTCCCGGAGCGAGCAGCCCTGCTTGGTGCAGCCGGGGGTGTCGGCCTTCGGGTAAAAATATACCAGCGTGTAAGTATTCTTTGCGTACACATCGGCCAGAGCCAGCGAGGTGCCGGTATCGGTGATGCCGGTGACGGCGGGGGCGGAGTCGCCAACTTTGAGCGGTTCGCCGCGTGCGAAACCCGTGATGATCGAGGAGAGGGCCATAAGCGCGAGGATTGAGGGAAGTTTCATACGCAGGAGAAATATCCCCTGCCGAAATTTTCGCAAGCCGCAGGCGTCAACGCGCGGATAAAAAAGTTCCGGCCTGTGAGAAAGTTTTGGAATTTTAAAAATGAGGAACAGTTCCGCTCGCGATGGTCATACCGGCACCGCGCCATGGTCCAGCTCACGGCGCGAAAAACCAAAAAGGACCAAAAACATAAACATGAATATTAAAAATAAATTCCTCATTTCGACCGCAGTGCTCTCGCTCGGTCTCGCGCTCTCCGCCGCGGCGCAGAATTCCGATGTGTCGGTGCCGACGCCAAGCGCCACGCCGAGCGTCTCCGGCTGGGGCCTCCTCGGTTCCGGGTACACGAGCTTGAACCTGAAATACACCGATCTCGACAACGGCCCGGCGACTGCCTTGCGCGGAGCCGGCGTGGAATTCAACCAGGCGTATCGCGACGGGCTGGATTTCAAGCTGGGCTACGACTGGGCGCGGGCGACGGCTGACAGCTATCGCTATACTGCGCAGGATTTGAAATTCGGCGCCGTGCTTTATTCCAAACTGGAATGGGGCAAGCCGTTCGTGCAGGCCCTGGCCGGTTGGGAGTGGCAGCGGGCCGGAGGCGTGGCGGATGACTCGTTCGCCTACACGGTCGGCACGGGCGTGGAGTTCCAAATCACGCAGCCGTTTGTGCTGACGCCGTACATCAACTTCGTGCGTGCGACATCATTCAACCGCAGCGAGGTCGATTACGGGGTGAAGGGAACGTATCGGTTGAACCGCCAGTGGAGTCTTTCCGCGGGTGTTTCGTACGATGCGATCCTTCACTCGAAGGACGCCACGAGCTACCTGGTCGGCGTAAATTATCATTATTGAGCGCGGCCCAAAGTCGTTGCTCCGACTTTGCCCCCACACCAAGACAGCGAGCCACGGCGCACGGGCGCCGTGGCTTTTTTTGCCGGTAGCGCCGGTCTCCGACCGGGCTCGTTGAGGTCAAACGATCGACGTGCGACCCAATGACTGCCACGCGCAACGAGCCGGTCGGAGACCGGCGCTACGGCGCGTGGAACCCCGCGCTGGCTCCGACCCAGGTTCGGCCCTTGTTGAAATCGACGCCGTGCATCGCGCCCTTCGTCAGGCGCACCAGTTGGTTCACGAGTTTAGGGAGGCCGAGGCCGTCACCGGCAAAAATCAAGCGCACCTCCGCCTTCGCGGAACCGTCCGGCGTTTCCATGATCGGCGCGTACGTTACCTTTCGCTGGAGCAGCCACTCCGCAGGTTTTTCGACTGCAGAGATTTTTTCGCGGGTCGGCGCGATGTCGACCCCAAGCCCGGCGAACGAGTACAGCGGCTTGAGCACATAGTTCCCCAGGTCGACGGGAACGTCGGCGCCCAAATCGCAGACAAACCGGCAGTCCGGCGCATAGGGCGAGCGCAGGAACGGCAGCGTGTGTTTGCTGATCCGGAAATACCAGTTCGGGTGCCCGGCCCACTGCACGTCAAGGTCGTCGAAAAAACTAAAGCTCATCGGCGGCTGCTTGCGCAGCAGTTCGTCGAAGATCACGCGGTTGAAAATCCGATGGATGGGAACCTCGCGCCCGCCGGAAGAATAAAAAAGCTTCCGGCCACGCTTGATGACCTGGGTGACACAGAGCGGCTTGATGCCGAGGAACGCATGCGTGCAGGCGAAGTCGACGCGGGTTTTCTGCAGTTCGGGCGTGATCTCGAGGAGCACCGTGTTTTCGGCGAGGCATTCGCCGAGCATGACGCGCCGCAACGAATCGAGATAGGACTCTTCGTCGAGCCCGCCGAAGTAGGGCGTGAATTCGGCGGGAATTTCCGGGAAGTGTTTCCGGTACGTGCGCGTGAGGAGCGCCTGCCAGCAGGCGACCGTGGGAAATCCCTGCAGTTCGATCAGCTGCGGCAGGATTTTACCGGTGTCGTCGCGGCAGAGCGCAAAATCCACTGCGAGGAAATGCGGGTAAGGCGTCTCGGCTGGGACCACGAGGCCGTTGGGCACGGCGGCTTCGGCGTGCTTGCGGAATGCCGGCGTGTCGAGCTGGCGGAGAATATCGGCCGCCGCGCGCATCAGCGCTGTCGTCGTCGGTTCGTCGAGGAACAGCGGCGACTCCGCGACGCGAAAATCCACCGGCCAATAAACCGCCTGGTTCAGTTCCCCCAGCAACGCCGCATAGCGCGCCTCGGTGAACCCCGCATTAAAACGCTGACGCAGGAGGGGAATCATCGCGGGTCTTCGCGTTGGTCAACGTGGTGCAACCGTCATCGTTCAAGGCGCTTTTTTTAACCACGAATGGACACGAATGAACACGAATCCGGAGTGTGAGACCGCAGCCTTCGAAAACACTCCCAGCCCAAGGCGTCGTCTTCGGCCCGGACAAACATGATCGGACTCTGATTCGGGTTCATTCGCGTCCATTCGTGGTTAAAAACGGCTTGGGCTCAGAGCAGGAATTTCCCCTTCGTCATCACCTGCTCGTCGTCGAGCCAGATGTCGAAATTTCGCCCGACACAATCGATGTGGGTCGTGCTCTTCCAAGGCTGGCCGGTGTGTTCCGAGTACGGGTGGCCGAAGGCGATGTGAATGCCGGGAAGTTTTTCGTCCTGTAGGATGTGCCCGATGATGTGCGTGCACGCGAGGTTCGTGCCGATGGCGAACTCGCCGACGCGGTCGGAGTTTTCGTCGGTGTGGCAGTAGGCGTCGAATTCCTCCAGCAGCTCCCGGTTGGAACAGGCGAGGCTCGCGATGCGGTTGTCCTTGATCTCGATGGTCAACGGCGTGGCCCCGATGTCGCCGTATTTCTGGCAGAGGTAGTCGCCGACGACGCCATCCACGACGAAGCGCCCGTTGGAGTTGAACGGCGAGGTGAAGATTTCGCCGCCCGGGAGGTTGCCCCATTTCTCGGGCGAGATAAGCCCGGCGGTTTTCACCCATTTCAAATCCTGCGAGAGTTCGGCGACGTAATCCGTGCCGGCGGCGGTCCGGCACGTGACGCGCTGCGCGCGGCGGCACTTCTCGATGAGTTTCTGGGAGAGACGGTCGATCGCGACGAAATCGGCGCGCATGCCTTCGAGCATGATCTGCTTGTTGATGTTCACCATGTGGCCGTGCCGGATGTGGCGCGGGTTGATGACATCCATCATCTGCATGCGCGTGCGAAGTTCGCCGACCTGCGTGATCGCCGCGTAAATGCTGACCTGCGACTGGGCGAGGTCCGCGAGAATTTCCGGCGGCATGTCGCGATGCGGGCGCGGGCCGTGGTCCTCGAGCACGAACACCGAGTACTCCGCGCCGGTCTTTTCAATCTCCGCGCGCAGGGCCGCCGCAATCTCCGAGCACGCGCGATCCGTGATCAGCGTAAACCGCTCCTGCGGCTGGAGGCGCAGGCAGATGTGGATCGCGTTGTGCGCCCCGGGCGACAGCGCGGGATCGAAGGTGGCGGTGGGCGGAAGATCGATGACTGACATCAGGAAAGTGACGGGTGGCGGGAGCGTAGTGACGAGAGGAAAATTGAAGGTGCGCGGGCGAATGCTTGCTGTGGGGGATTCCCGGAGCAGGCGGGCCGCCTGCGCTACTTTTTCAAACCAAACGTTGTTTCGGCGACGATGTGGTCGACGACGGCTTTAAGGTCGTGGGTGTTTTTCCAGACGGCGAGCTGGCGATCGGCGCCGGTGCCGTTTTTCAGGATCTCGTGGATCGTCGCGATTTCCTTTCGGCTGCCGAACTCGTCGATCTCCTGGTCCACGAACTCAAGGAGCTCGAGGATCAGGAGCCGCGTGTCGACTTCCTCCTGCTTGCCAAAATCGATGAGCTTGCCGTCCAGCCCGTGGCGCGAGGCGCGCCAGCGGTTTTCGTCGAGCAGGCGGCGGCGATAGTTTCGCCACGAGAGGTTTTGCTTGAGGAGCTTGTGGAGCTTGGACACGAGCGCCTGCATCAGCGCGGCGAGCGCGATGGTTTCGTCGACCCGCATGGGGATGTCGCAGACACGAAACTCGATCGTGTCGAAGAACGGGTGAAGCCGGATGTCCCACCAGATCTTCTTCGCGTTATCGATGCACTTGGTTTTGACGAGCAGGTCGAGGTAGTCGTTGTACTCGGCCAGCGATTCAAAGACGTCGGGGATGCCGGTGCGCGGGAAACGCTCGAAGACCTTGACGCGGTAGCTCTTGAACCCGGTGTTGCGCCCGAGCCAGAAGGGCGAATTCGTGGACAGCGCGAAAATGTGCGGCAGGAAATAGCGCGCCATGTTCATCACCTGGATGGCGACGGCGCGGTCGGGAATGCCGACGTGAACGTGAAGGCCGAAGATGAGGTTGGCGCGCGCGACCTGCTGCATGTCCTCGACGATGCCTTCGTAGCGTTCGCCCTTGGTGATTTTCTGGTCTATCCAGTGCGAGAAAGGATGCGTGCCTGACGCCGCGATGGTGAGGTTGCGGTTGCGGGCGAGGCGCCAGAGATCGCTGCGGAGCTTGGTGACGGCGACCCGGGCGCAGGCCACGTCGGGACAGATGTCGGTGCCGACTTCGACGACCGACTGGTGCATCTCGGTCTTCACGCGTTCGCGCAGGAGGGTTTTCCCGTCCTCCATGATCTGCTCAACGTGCGAGCGGAGTTCGCGGGTTTCGGGATCGATGATCTGAAACTCCTCCTCGATCCCGAGCGTGAAGAGTCGATTTTTCCTGGCGGACAACGGCGGACGGCTGTGGGACTTGCTGGGGGCGGCGCTCATGGGGAAGGGAGTTTTTTTAACCGCGAATGAACGCGAATTCGGAGTCCAGCCGTGTTTGATTCGCGTTCATGCGCGATTAAACTAGCTGTGTTCTGTATTACTTGGTTCTGCCGGTGGCGGATTGCTGGATGTATTTGCCCCAGGTGAGGTTGCTTTTGCCGGGTTGATGTTCCTTGGCCTTGCGGATGGCCATCCTGGCGGCGGCGGCGACAACCCAGGAGAAATTCTCTTCACCGACGGATTTTCGATCCGCGTCGGGAGCCGGGTTACAAAAGTCGATCGCGTACGGGACGCCGTCGTGCACGGCGAATTCCACCGTGTTGAAATCGTAGCCGAGGTTCTGGTTCAGCGTGAGGACGTCCTGATGCACGCGGTCGAGCAGTGCCTTCGACGGCGCGGGGCGATCGACGACGTAGCGAAGGTGAGGCGCGTTACGCGGCTCGTAGGGCATGATCAGCACGTCCTCGCCGCCGATGCAGTAGCAGCGGAAGTAGTCGTCGAACGAAACCTCGCTCTGGAGGAGCATCACGAGCTGGTTGGTTTCGGCATAGGCTGCGAAGAATTCGTCGGGGTTGCGGACCTTGTAGACGTTTTTCCAGCCGCCGCCCGAGTGCGGTTTGAAATAGGCGGGCCAGCCGATGTAGGAAAAAATTCCCTCCCAATCGAGCGGGTAGGCGAGGTTGGCGAAGGACTCGGCCGAGCAGTCGGTGGGATGTTCCTTCGATGGCAGCAGCACCGTGTTCGGCACGGCGACGCCGAGTTTGCTGGCGAGGCAGTTGTTGAAAAATTTCTCGTCGGCCGACCACCAGAACGGGTTGTTGACGACGGCGGTGCCGTTGAGCGCGGCGTTTTTAAGGTACGCACGGTAAAACGGAACGTCCTGCGAAATGCGGTCGAGGATCACGGCGTACTCGGTGGGTTCGCCTTGGATGACTTTGTTGACAGTAACTTCCTCGGCAACAATGCCGGGTTCCCCCAGGCTGTTGATGCGTTCGATGAAGGCCTCGGGAAACGTGCGTTCTTTACCGTGGAGGATGCCGATTTTTTTCATGGGGATGGTGGCGGCTTCGGGTTATTTGAGGAGGTCGAGATATTGGGGAAACATATCGCGCCAGTAATTCCAGTCGTGGCCGGACCATTTCCGGTCGTCGAGAAAGTGGGGGATGCCTTTCGAGTTAAGGATCGCGGAGAGCTCGAGGTTGCGGGGCCGGCAGCTGTCCCAATCACCGGTGCCGAGCACGATACCGAGGTTTTGGATTTGGGAAAGGAGGCCGTAGTCGGTGAGGGCCGGGAGGTAGTCGACGGGATTGTTGAAGTAACAATTGTCGTCGTAGTAGCCGTCGAGGAACGAACGGATATCGAAGGAGCCGCTTAGGCTGATCATATAGCCGACGACGTCGGGGTGGCGGAAGGCAAAGTTTGCGGCGTGGTAACCGCCGAAGCTGGCACCGGTGACGCAGACCTTGTGGCGGCCGGTGTCGCGTTGGGCGAAGGGCACGACGTCGTGGAGGATCACGTTTTCATACGCCATGTGCGTGCGCACGCGGTCGGCGGGATGGATCGATTGGTTGTACCAGCTCTGTTCGTCGATGCCGTCGGGACAGTAGATTTTGACGCGGCCGGCGTCGACGAGGTGCGCCACCGAATCGATCAGGTGGAAATCCTTGTTCTGATAGTAGCGTCCAAGCGAAGTGGGAAACGCGATGACGGGCCACCCGGCGTGGCCAAACGTCAGCATGTCGAAATCCCGGCTGAGATGCGGCGTGTACCAGCGAATATGTTCTTCCTTCATGCGGGAACGGCGACATCCAGAGCAGCCTTTGAGCCAATGGCAATGGCGGTGGGCAAAGTAGCGCAGGCGGCCCGCCTGCTTTGCGAAGTAGCGAGTAGCGAGTAGGTCCAAACAAATCCCAATCCATTTGAACAGAAGGGAACGAAGGGAACGAAGAGGTTCAGGTTTGCGCGACCTATCGTGCCATTGACGGTCCCGGGATCGGGATTTCCCAGAACCTATCTCGTGAAGGGCCACGAGCGATTCTGCCGACCAGAACCGCTTCGTTTCCTTCGTTGCCTTCTGTTCAAATCAGATGGCGGTAGCTTCGGAAACCGCTTGGCTTCGGGGGACGCGCGCCGCTTGCTCCGGGCGATTTTCGATGGCTGCGATTGATAAATTTCCCGACGGAGAACTTCGGCTGCATCGCCGCTTTGCTTCGCGCATCCTCGGGAATCAACGCGACGTCGTCGTCTGGCTGCCGCCGGGCTGTGACGGGCGTCGTCGCCGTCACCCGGTGGTTTATTTCCAGGATGGGCAGAACATCTTTGACCCGCGCACGGCGTTCCTGGGTAACGCGTGGCACGCGGGCCGGACCGCCGCGGGACTGATCCGGGTCGGGGAAATCGATCCGCCGATCATGGTGGGCATTTATAATACCGGCTTCGCGCGCATGGACGAATATGCGCCGACGCGCGGGAAATTTTCAGGGTGGGACGCGGAGGCCTGCCGCAGCCGCGGTTTGGGTCGGGCTTATGCGCGGTTCGTCGTCGAGGAAGTGAAGCCAATGATCGATGCGCGCTATCCGACCCTCGAAGGCGCGGCGCACACCGCGGTGGTGGGATCCTCCATGGGCGGGCTGATTTCGTTCTATTGCGCGCTGTGGCACCCCCGCGTGTTTGGCGCGGCGGGTTTGATGTCACCGTCGATGTGGTGGGACGATGGCGCGCCGGCAAAATTCGTGGAGGGCTTGAGGAAAAAACCAGCGGTGCGGTTGTGGCTCGACACGGGGACGGCGGAGCCGGGATGGGAGAACGCGCGGCGGTTTCGCGACGTGCTCGTGAGGCGGGGCTGGCGCGAAGACCTGCACTACGTGGAAGCCGAAGGCGCGCAGCATAACGAAGCCGCTTGGGGTGGACGCACGGGGGCGCTGTTGAAGTGGTTGTTTCCTCCGGTGGTTCGAGAGGACTGACGCGGGAAAAGTTTCGCTCCGTCGTCCCGGTAGCTGGAGCGAAACCATGCGTTATTCCAAACCGGCGACGCTCACCTCGTTCGCGTAGTCGACGGAGAACTTCACGCTGATCTCGCGCTTTTCGCCCGGCTTCAGGTCGAGGGTCCACTTGAGCGTGCCTTCGTCGGAGGGTTTCACGTCCTTCGCGTCCGGCGAGAGCTGCTTGACCACGATCTTTTCGTTGCGCGACACCGGCACCTGGTCCGCGACGATCACACGCTCGGCGGTTTTCTTGTTGTTCTGGACCGTGATCAAATACTCGTACGTCACGCGCTTTCCCGAATTCGTCAGGCCTGTATCCTCGGTGAATTTGTTCACGCGTTTGTGCTTCACCGTGATTCCTTCGTCGGCGCCGAGGGCGAGGTCGAACTTTTCGCCGGACATCACGGTGCGCACCGCGCTGGTGGCGACGAAGGTGCCGTCGAGAAACACGTTCATGGGGCCGGCCAGCAGCGGGAAATCGGAGGAGTTCACGACCTTCGCGGTCAGGTAGGCGGTCGTGAGCCGTTTCGGAACCGTCAGGTACTCAGGCGTCGCGGCGAAATGCGCGGATGTGATCGGAACCTTCTGCGGGGAGTTATCGCTCGGGATCGTCGCGGTCGTCGCGATTTTAAACGAGGCGCTCGTCGCTCCGGCCTCGATGGTGGCTTCGGGTTCCCGGGCGAGGAATTCCTTTACCTCGGGCGTGCCCACCGCCGGCGCGTTGCTGGTGAGAGTCTGCATGTTGATCGCTCCCGTCGCTATTCGTTTTGCGAAACCGACGTCTTTCTCTGCCGCGAATCGATTCAGCGTCATTTCGTCGCGGGCGCGAAAAATATCCAGGCTCCACACATTCAACGCCGGTGCGGCGCCGCCCAAGCCGGGGCGCGCGGTCGAGAGCATCAGGGTGACGTCTTTCCAATCCTCGCCGGTGTTCTGGCGAACAATCCCAAAATAACCCAGTGCGACCGCGCGTTCGGTGCTGAGCACCCGGGCGTCATAGCTCGGCGACCAGCTTGCGCCAGGGACCGTGTAGGAAAGCGCCACGTCGAGCGAACCGGCTTGCGGGGCGGACACGCGCACGACCACGGTTTTGTAACCGCGGCCGCCCGAACCGCGGAGTTCGTTGAGCTGGCTTTGCGCGGTGTTGATTTTGTTCTGCAGGTTTTCGCGCTGTTCGTCCAACGCGGCGCGATCCGCCGTGATGCGCGCCTTTTGGTCGGTAAGGTAAGTCAGTGAATTGGTGAACTGCGTGAGATCCGGCCGCGGCACATCTTTCGTCGGCGGCGCAAAGAGCGCGGTTTCCATGCGGTCGAGCATGGTGGTCTGCGATTGCAGAAGGGTGGCGCGGTCGTCGAGTCCACGGACCTGTTTCTGGAAGCCGCGCAATAGGTCTTCCACTTCCTTGACGCGGGCATTGGGGGTGAAATCGACGTAGTTCTGGCGCGCGCTGACGTCCAGGATGAGGGCCTGGGCGGTTCCCTTGCCGCTTACTTGCAGCGAGCGTTCATCGAGCGCTTGGGGAAGATTGGCGAAAGTGAGTTCGGTGGTGCCGCCCACGAGGTCGATCTTGGCGCTGCGGGTCACGACGGCGCGATCGGTGTACACGGTGACGGCGCTGATCGTGGAATCGACGGGTGCGATTTCGGCGGCGGCGAGGGTGGCGGCGAAAAGCGCGGCGAGGACGGGAATGAGACGTTTCATGGCTTTGATGGGGTGGGAGTTGGAAGCATCAACGGGCTCAGGACTAAAATCTTAGCCGTAAAGTGCCACGTTTTATCCGTTTGGGCTCGGGAGAGACCCTCGGGCCTCGTCGTTGGACGGCGGAGGTTGGCGCCGGATGAAGCTGGGGAGCAATAAGCCGGAACCTCGCCAATTCGGTCGAGACTAACCCGGAGTTTTTCTCCCGCCGACGAGGTATTTTCCCCGATTTCGTCAGGCTGAGAGCGCACTTGCCCGTTAGATTTTCTTTCTACAACGTTTTCCCTCTCATGTTCATCGTTTCGTCTTTCCGCGCCCTTTGGCGTCACCTTGGTTTTGTGGCTGGACTCTCCTTGGTTGCATTATCCCAGGCCTCGCTGAGTGCACAAACCAACACCCCTTCTGCGGCGGATGGTTTTGATGCCAATGTGGATGGACCCATTTACGCGATCGCCACGCAATCCGACGGCAAGATCGTCATTGCTGGTATGTTCGCGAACGTCGGGGGAATTGCCCACGGCAATATCGCGCGTTTGAACATCGATGGGACCGTCGACGGCACCTTCAACGCCGCAACGAACGACAAGGTCACGTCGATCGTGATTCAAGCTGACGGCAAGATCGTCATCGGCGGCTATTTTTCGACGGTCCAGCCAACGACCGGCTCCCTGGTCACACGCAATCGTATCGCACGCCTTAACGCCGACGGCACCGTGGATTCCTTCGATCCGAATCTCGGCGGCGCGCTCGCCCCGGGCGTTGAAGCTCTCTTGGTCCAAGCCGATGGCAAGGTCGTCGCTGGCGGAACTTTCACCCTCGCCGGAACCGTCACGCGCAATCGCATGGCGCGGTTTAATTCAAATGGTTCGCTCGATACCGGGTTTGATCCGAATCCCGATCGCACGGTCCTGGCGCTCGCATTGCAGTCCAACGGCCAAATCGTTGTCGGTGGTGGTTTCACCAAATTGCAGCCTGCTGGTGCCGCCACGGCGACCCTTCGGGCCAACATGGCGCGGGTGAACGCCGATGGTTCGCTCGATGCCGGATACGATCCGAATCTCAACAACGGTGTTACCAAGCTCGTCGTTGAACAGGACGGCAGGGTAATCGCCGGCGGATATTTCACGACCGCGGCTCCGAATGGCGCCGGCGGAACGACGGCGACGAATCACGTGGCGCGGTTCAATGTCGATGGTTCGGTCGACGCGACCTACCTTCCCGTCGTTAACGGCAACGTCTTGGCGATGTCGCTGCAATCGAACGGCAGCCTCCTCTTGGGCGGCACGTTTACGGCCATCCAATCGGTGCGCCGGTCCTATGTCGGTCGCGTGAATGCGGATGGCAGCTTGGACACCACGTTCGACCCCAGTCCGAATTTTTCGGTGTTCGCCCTCGCGGAACAATCCGACGGTTCGATCCTGCTCGGCGGTAATTTTACGCAGATTCAGGCGAATGGCGCGGTTGCACCGACGACGCGGAATCACATCGCCCGGGTTAACAAAAACGGAACGCTCGACGCGGATTTCGGCCCGGACACCAATGGACGCGTTCTCTCGCTTTTGATGCAATCCGACGGCAAAGCTCTCGTCGGTGGTTCATTCACGAGCATCGGTGGCGTGACTCGCAACTACTTCGCGCGACTCAACGCCGACGGCTCGCTCGATACTGCGTTCGATCCGAACTTTAACGGCGAGGTGAGCGCGATTGCCGTGCAAAGCGATGGCCGCATTTTGGTCGGCGGTTCGTTCACCACGGTTAAGGGAATTCCCAAGCTGCATTTGGTGCGCTTGAATACCGATGGCTCCCTCGATGCCTCGTTCGAGCCGAATCCCGATTCGGCCGTTTTTGCCATCGTCGTCCAAACGGACAACAAGATTTTAGTAGGCGGCAGTTTCCTCACCTTCCGTCCCAACGGATCCGCGCTTTCGACGACGCGCACTTATCTCGCCCGCATCAATTCCAATGGTTCGCTCGACACCTTCGATTCCGGATGCACGGGCCCGGTGTATGCGATCAAGTTTCAGTCGGACGGCAAATTCCTCGTCGGTGGTCTCTTCACCGCGTTCAATGCCGGTTTCCGCAACAATATCGCGCGCTTCAAAGCTGACGCGACGCTCGATCCCGATTACAATCCGGTCGCTGACGGACGTGTTAACGCCATTGCGCTTCAATCTGACGGTAAAGCCGTCATCGGTGGCGTCTTCAACGTTTTGCAGCCGTCCAACGGTCCCATTCTGACGATCAATGTCACCAACAGCGACGGCACGATTTCACAGGTAAAAACCAACGCCTTGGCTCGCCGCGCGATCGCCCGCCTCAATGTCGATGGAACGGTGGATCCCGGCTTCGATCCGGCGTTCAACAACATTGTCCGTTCCTTGGTGGTGCAATCCGACGGCAAAATAATCGCCGGCGGGGTTTTCACCGGGATTGCTTCTCACGGCTCAACCACGTTTGCAGATCGCACTTATATCGCGCGGATTACGACCGACGGCCTGCTCGACGATTCCTATAATCTTTTAATCGCTCCTCGGGTTGGTAACCAAGTCATCGCCATGGCGCTGCAGTCTGACGGCAAACTGCTGATCGGTGGCGCGTTCAGCACGCTTGGCACGGGCACGTCTTCGCAGGTCACGCGCAACTCGCTTGCCCGCGTCGAGACGACGGGCGCTGTCGACACCTCGTACTCTCCCAGCACCGGCCAAGGCGCAGGCGCGGTGATCAATTCGCTGACGGTTCAGGCCGACGGCCGAATCCTCGTCGGCGGAGCATTCACTTCGTTCGGCGGCTCCTCGAGCAGCAACCTGGCTCGTTTCAACGGCGACAGTGTGCCTGACGCGACCTTCAACCCGAACGTCAACGGCGCGGTTAACAGCATTGTCACGCGTGTACTTGGCGGCGCCAATGGCACGCAATTAGCGAATTTCGCCTTCCTCAATAGCAACGGAACGCTCCGGAATAGTTTCCGTCCTGCGAGCAACCAGCAAATCAGTGGCGAGGTCCATGCCGTGTTGGTGCAACCTGATGGTAAGGTCTTGATCGCAGGTGCCATTACTGACCTGAGCGGTGCGACCGGCGGCAATATCATCCGTTACAACGCGGATGGAACGATCGACACCTCGTTCAATCCGAAACCCGACCTCGCAGTTCTTTCGATGGCGCTGCAACCGGACGGTAAAATCGTGATCGGCGGAAATTTCGTCAACGTAAACGGCGTGGCCCGCCAGTACATCGCGCGCCTAAATCCGGACGGTGGGCTCGACGCGAATTTCGATCCCAAAGCCAGTGCAGCGATCAATGCGATCTCCCTTCAAGCCGACGGCAAGATCCTGCTTGGCGGCTCCTTCACCTCGCTCCAGCCCAATGCTTCGACCATCGTTTACGGCGCGAACTACCTGGCGCGGCTCAATGCGGACGGGACGATTGACTCGACCTTTTTGCCGAGTCCCAACGGCGTGGTTTACGCACTGGCGACTCAATCCGATGGCGCTGTGATCGTCGGTGGCGCGTTTAGCACGGTCTTGGAAAAGACGGGTTCATCGACATCGGTGCCGCGCAATTTTGTTGCCCGCTTTTCGAGCAGTGGAACGACGGACACGACTTTCGATCCGAGCCCCGGCGGGGTCGTGCTCGCGCTCGCGATCCAAGCCGATGGGAAAGTCGTCCTCGGCGGCACGTTCACCTTTCTGCAGGCCAACAAATCGCCGACGATTATCACTCGTAACTACATTGCGCGGGTTAACCCGGACGGAACGCTCGATGCCGGCTTTGATCCCAATTTTAATGGCGGCGTCTCGGCGATCCTCCTTCAACCCGACGGCAAGCTGGTGATCGGTGGGGTTTTCACATCGATCCAACCCGCCGGCGTCGGCAGCGCGACTTCGCGCAACCGCATCGCCCGCTTGAACACCGACGGTACGGTCGACGGCTCGTTTGACCCTGCTTTTAACGGATCAGTCACTTCACTCGCTCTCCTCCCTGATGGCGGGGTCATCGCCGGCGGCGCGTTTTCGACGGTTGAGCCCTCCGGCACGATCCTGGTGGGCGGTTCATTCACCAACATCGGTGGCGCTCCTATTTCTAACCTGGCCCTGCTCAATGTCGGTGGGTCGGCGTTCAGTTCCTTCGCCCCCAACCCGAACGGCACGGTGTACGCCTTGGCGGCCCGTCCCGATAATCGGGTGCTCGTCGCCGGTACGTTCACAACCATCGCTGGCGCATCCCGCCCCGGATTGGCTCAGCTGACGGCTGATGGCGCCATTGATTCTACCTTCGCAACGGGCGCTACGGTCACGGGCGGCCCGGCAGTGCTGCTGCTTCAACCTGATGGCAAGGTTTTGGTCGGCGGCACCAATGTCGGATTCAACGGGACGTCCTTCGGCACGCTCGAGCGTTTGGCCGCTGACGGCACGCTGGATGCATCCTTTCATCCGAGCGGATTGGGCACGATCAACGCGATCGCCGCCCAGCCTGATGGCAAAATTCTTGTCGGAGGCGCTGCGCCCAGTCGGTTGGTTCGCCTCGCGGCCGATGGCTCGATCGATGGCACCTTCAATCCCGCGCCGAACGGCACGGTGAACTCCATCGCGGTCCAATCGGACGGCAGGATCGTGGTGGGTGGCTCATTCACCAGCATCGGCGGACTGACGGTTTCGAATCTCGCGCGGCTCAATGCCAACGGCACCGCTGACGCGACGTACAATCCGAACGTCAATGGCGCGGTCACGGCGATCGCTCTCCAGTCGACCGGCAAGGTTCTCTTCGGTGGCGGCTTCACGATGGTCGGCAATCAGTCGCGTTTCAGCCTGGCCCGGGTGGCTTCCACCTCACCGGCGGGCGAGTCGCTCGATATCAGCGCGAATTTCTCAACGGTCACCTGGACCCGCACCGGTTCCGGCCCGGCAGTGGTTTCGGCGACGTTTGAGCGTTCAAACGACGGACGCACTTGGACGACGCTCGGCCAGGGCACGCGCGTTGGCACGAGCGATACCTGGCAGTTCGCCAGTTCGTCGCTCTCGACGGGCAGCGCCTTTTTCGTTCGCGCGCGCGGCGTGGCGGTGACTTCGCAATACAGCTCGTCGGGAGTCGTCGAAGCCATTCGCCAGTTTGTGGCGACCGCTCAACCGCAAATCCTCAGCGCCAGCACCGCGACGGGCACAAGCGGATCCGCTTTCTTCTTTGGCGTCGCCACGAATGTCTCGGGCGCAACGTTCAGCGCCTCCGGGTTGCCTTCCGGCCTCTCGATTGATCCGTCGACGGGCATCATTAGCGGCACGACATCGCAGACCGGCGTGTTCCCGGTGACGCTCACGGTTACTAATGGATCGGGTTCAGCCACGAGCGTGCTGACTCTGAGCATCAACCCGCCCGGCAGCGGCGCGGCGGTGGTGCGTTTCGTCAATCTTTCGGCGCGCGCCCAAGTCAGTTCCTCTGACCCGCTCATCGCCGGCTTGGTGATCAGCGGTACGACGTCGCGCACGGTGTTGTTGCGCGCGATTGGCCCGACGCTTGCCAGCTATGGCGTGGCCAACGGCATTCCGCATCCACACATGAAGCTGTTCAACACCTTGACCGGTGTGCTGCTCAATGAGAACGAAGTCTGGGGTGGCGGCAGCGCCCTCACCTCGGTGTTTGCCCAAGCGGGTGCATTCCCGCTGCCGGCGAACAGCGCTGATTCGGCGATGGTGGTGACACTGTCCCCGGGCTCTTATTCCGTCGTGGTTTCCGATTCCTCCGGCGCCACGGGCATCTCGCTTGCAGAAGTCTACGACACCGGCACGGATGCCTCGGCCTCCGCGCCGCGCCTGGTGAACATCTCCGCCCGCGCGACTGCGAACACCGGCGAGAACGTTTTGATCGGCGGTTTTGTGGTCACCGGCAGCGCGCCGAAGCGCATGTTGATCCGCGGCGTGGGCCCGGCACTCGCGAATTACGGGGTTACGGCGTTCATGACGAATCCGATCCTCAGCCTTTATGACGGCACCAACGGGTTGATCGCGCAAAACGACGACTGGGGCACACCGGTCACGATTACCTCGGGTCAACCGGGAGCGACGGGAGCGAGTATCACGACTGCGACGACGCAGGCCGGCGCATTCAGCTTCGCCGCCGGCAGCGGGGATTCCGCGATCATCGTCACCCTCCCGCCGGGCTCCTACTCGGCACAGGTAAAGAGTTCCTCCGGCGCCGCCGGTACCTCGCTCGTCGAAATCTACGAGCTGCCGTGAGTAGCGCAGGCGGCCCGCCTGCTTTTCGAAGTAGCGAGTAGCCTGTAGCGAGTAGCGCGCATGCCCAAGCAAACGATCCGCCCGGAACTGATTTGAACAGAAGGCAACGAAGGTAACAAAGCGGTTCAGGTTCGCGCCGCCTATCGTGCCCTTGACGATGTGGGACTGGAATCCCTCAAGTCATGGATCGTTTAGGGCACGAGCGATTCCGCGGACCGGGACCTCTTCTTCTGTTCAACTCTGACGGTACTTCACCAAATCGCGCTGCGAAACGGCAGGGCGGGCAACCCGGCGCCGCTGTAGAGATTGGCCACGGGGGCATTGCTCCACGCATACCGCACCGCCACCGGCTCTCTCACCGAAGGCGACGTCACGAGCAACGTGCTGTGCTCGATCTTCGCGGTTGCGGGAAAAAACTTTCGATCCGCCCCGGCGATTTCCAACGACTGCACGGGCTTGTCGTACGAAATCAGGCCGGTCGTGACGTGGCTGAAATAAACCCGCATCGCCGAACCTTCGCGCACCGCCCGCTGGAAAACCGGACCCGAAAAATCACCGGAAATCCCGTAGACCTGGGTCTTGGCAATCAACGCGAGCCGGCGTCCGACCTCCTGTTTGTTCCGCGGGTGAATGTTCGAGGGATCCCCGATATCGATGGCGGTCGCGACTTCCACCGCCGGCAGCAACTGCGCCTGTCCCTGCGCCTCGCGCAATAACGCCCAGCCGCGTCGCGTGGTGTCGTCGGGTTGGTTGAACGCCGCCAGCTGCACGAAATAAAAAGGCACGTTACCCTGTCCCCAGTTCTTCCGCCAGCCGCGGATCATCGCGGGAAAAAGCTCCGCGTATTCGCCCGGTCGCGCCCAGTTCCCCTCGCCTTGGTACCAGAGCATGCCGCGCAACGCCCAGGGCTGCAGCGGCGCGATCATCGCGTTGTACAAGCCGCTCGGCACATACGGCGTTCCCGGCCCGACCGGCGCTCGCGGCTGCACCACGGGATTCTTGGTGTGATTCGCCACGGCCACCGCCTCCGCTTTTTCCCACGAGGCGTGATCGGTCAAATATTTCGCCTGCTTCTCCGGAAACTCGGCGAGCACCTTCTGCCAGCGCGCGTCTACCGCCGGAAACGCCGCCGTCCCGCGCAGCGCCCGGTCATCCATCCACGCCTCGATGGGCGTGCCACCCCACGAGCTGTTCACGATGCCGATCGGCACGCCGAGTTTTCGATGGAGGTCACGCGCGAAAAAATAGGCGATCGCGGAGAAATCGCCGACGGTTTCCGGCGTGGCGGAAAGCCAGCCCGAACTCGTGGCTGTTTCCGCCGGCGCGGTCCCGACGACCCGGTCGATCTTGATGTGGCGAATCAACGGGAACTGCGCGCCGGCCATTTCCCTGGCCGCGTCGTTCGCCTTCGAGACGGGCCATTCCATGTTCGACTGCCCCGACACGAGCCACACCTCGCCAACCAGGATATCCGAAACCGTCACGGAGTTTTTCCCCGTGACCACCAAGTCTGCGGGTTCCGCGGACGCAGGCACCTCATCGAGGTACACAATCCATCGGCCGTCCGCAGGCGTCGTCGTGCCGATGGTCTGCCCCTTGAATGTCACCGTCACATGTTCGCCTGCATCCGCGCGTCCCCAGATCGGAAGCGCCATGTCCCGCTGCATCACGGCGTGGTCGCGAAAAAGCGGTGCCAGGGTGACGTCCGCGCGCGCGAGGGAGACGAGCGAGAGCGCGCAGCTAAGGAAACGGAGGTGGTTCATGAACGGTGAAGGTTGAAAGCTGAAAGGTAATTGGGTCAACCGTGGCTGAACTCCCATGCGCCAGTACCTGGGTGCCTTCGGTAATTCTTGGCCTTCAACCTTAACCTTTCAACTTTCAACCGCGCCGCCGTGAGGCTCGGGCGCTCAGTGTTCCGCACCCTGCCAGGTTTCCCCGCAGGCGCCACCGCCCACCGCGGCGGGAACCTCGATATCCATCGCGTCGTCAAAACGCACGAGCGGAAGGTAGAACTTCGAAATCTCCTTCAGCGATCCCGCGGCATAGTGGCCGATGAACGAGCGCCGGAAGCGCGTCGGATGACGATTCGGTCCTGAGCCGTGGATCAGGTTGCCGTGGAAAAAGAGCGTGTCGCCCGGCTGCATGCACACCGGCACGACCTTCATGCCTTTCGGCACGGGCACGTGGTTTGAATTGAAATATTCCTTCGTGTCCGCATCGAGCTGGTTGCACACGAGGTTGCCGCGATGCGAGCCCGGGACCACAAGCATGCAGCCGTTTTGTTCGTCACAAATGTCCATCGCCGTCCACGCCCCGACGCAGGTGCCGGGCTGGACGAGCAGGTATAAATTATCCTGATGCAGTGCCTGGCCGCGCGCGCCGGGCGGCTTGAAATAATACATGGTCTGCGCGGCGAGCGGCTCCACGCCGTCGAAAAACGCCGCCAACGTCTCGCGCACCGCGGGATGCAGCATGTGCCGGCGCGCCGTCGCATTAAAACGGTGCGGGTGCACCACGCGCGGCCAATGGGTCAGCGGATCCTTCGGGTCCGTGATCTGGTCGGAGTGCAGCTTTTCCGATTCGCCGGAATGGTGGATTCCTTCGAATGCGGCGATGAGCTCCGCCACCTCCGCGGAGGAAAACATTCCCCGCGCGACGACACAGCCGTCGCGATCAAACTGGGTTTTGAGTGCGGCGAGATCGGATCCAGGAACAGAGGACATGGCAGCGAAGGGTTGTGAAATGAGTGATCCAGAAGCGAGCGAAAGCGAAGGGTAGCGCCGGCATCCGGCCCGCCCGAGCCCGGGGAATTTTTGGCCGCAAAGAAGCGCAAGTTTTTCCGGGGCTGCGAAGGAGGTTGGGGAGCGCTTATAAGCGCGCGGACGTTGAAAGTAGCGCAGGCGGCTCGCCTGCTCCGGAATCAGGACGTTTTGATTCGAAACCCCGGAAACTTGCGCATTTTTGCGGCCCTCCGGCCCCGGACTTTTTGTCGGGAACGCGTAGCTGGCTCGGTCCGCGATCAACTTCCCGCCGGGTCGCTCGGCGCGTTGGGGACAACAGGCTCCACTGGAATCGTCTCCGGCGCTTCGTCCTGTTTCAAAAACTCATGCACCTCGGCCGCCATCTTCGCGCCGAATCCATCGACTTCCATGATCTCTTTCATCGAAGCCGCTTTTAACCGGTCGATGGACCCGAAGTGCAGGAGCAGCGCCCGCCGACGCACAGGTCCGAGGCCCTCGAGATCCTCGAGGACGCTCTCGCGGATTTTTTTGGAGCGCAGCGTGGCGTTGTAGGTGTTCGCGAAGCGATGGGCCTCATCGCGCAGCCGCTGGAGCAGGTTGAGCGCGGGATGATTCAGCGGCATGTTCAACGGCGGCCGGTCATCGGGAAAAATCACGGTCTCGTGTTTCTTCGCCAAGCCGATGATCGGCGGGGGCATCACGTCGAGCCCGAGGAAGGCCTTCAACGCCGCGCCGATTTGCCCGCGTCCACCGTCGATCACCACCAGGTCGGGAAAAAGTTTCTTTTCCTCGGCCAGCCGGCGATAGCGGCGTCCGACGACTTCCTCCATGGCTCGGAAATCGTCGTTGCCCATGAAGCTCTTGATCTGGAAACGACGGTAGTGGTCCTTGTCGGGCCGCCCATCGGCGAAGTGCACCATTGAAGCCACGACGAACGTGCCGGAAATGTGGGAGATATCGAAGCACTCCATCGTGCGCGGCGGCCCCGGCAAACCCAGCACTTCGCCGAGCAAACGCAGCGCATCGACGTCGCCGGTGGGCCGCGTCGGATCGATCCGTTCGAAGCGCCGGGTCTTCGCCAGGGTTTTCTCGAGTGCGAAAACGACGTCGCGCAATTCCGCCGCTCTTTCGAAGGCCTGGCCTTCCGCCGCTTTCGCCATTTCGGCGCGGAGCGTCTCAAGCCACTCGCGTGATTTTCCCTCGAGGAAAGTGCAGGCATCCTCGACGCGCTGGCGGTAATCCGCCGCCGAGACGATCGTGCGCGCCCCATAAAGCTCCTGGCGCACGTCGTCATAGAGCCGCCACGTGCCGTCGGGCAACTGGTGCGGCGTGCCGTCGCCGAGAAGGATCCCGAACTGGCGGCGCATCTGCGCCAGGGTTTTCCGCAGGAGCCCGCTGTGCGCAAACGGCCCGAAGTAGCGCGAGCGGTCCTCCTTCTTGATGCGGGTCAGGCGGAAGCGCGGCAGCTCCTCGCCGGGGTCCACGCGCACGAGGAGGAAACGTTTGTCGTCCGTGAAGTCGGTGTTGTACCGCGGGCGCCACTGCTTGATCAGCTTGCCCTCGAGGAGGATCGCCTCCGGTTCCGACTTCACCTCGACGGTCTCGAGGTCCTCGATCATGTCGATGAGCGCCCGAATTTTCGGCTGCGACAACGTCCGCACGCGGCCCCGCTGGAAATACGACGACACCCGTTTTTTCAGGCTCTTCGCCTTGCCGACATAAATGATCCGTCCCAAGCGGTCCTTCATCAGGTAGACGCCCGGCTTGTCCGGCAGCCGCCGGAGCTTTTCCTTCAGGGTGACAACCTCGTCACTCATGCGTAGCGCAGGCGGCCCGCCTGCTCCGAACTCCGGCGTCAATGGGGATGATTTGGTAAGCGAACAATGGAGTAGTGACACCGGCGGGAGCCCACGATTGGCTCTCCCGCTGGCATTTTGACAGAATTTGCCTAGTCTCCCCCGCTCGCAAGTATGGTTTCATCCGGTTTACCCTCCTCCCCGTCCGCACCCTTCGTCGTCAAACGCTACGAACTGCTCACGCTCGGCGATGAACTGCTGCTCGGGCTCACCCCCAACGGTCATCTCACTTTTATCGGCGCGCAACTCGGCCGCCGCGGCGTACTTCTGGAGCGGAACGTCACGATCACAGACGAGGCCGAGGCCATCGCCCGCCAGTTCCGCGAGAGCTGGGCGGCGGCGGATGTGATCATCACGACCGGCGGCCTGGGGCCGACCTGCGACGACCGGACGCGCGAGGTCATTGCCGAGATGCTCGGCCAGAAACTCGTTTTCGATCCCGCGATCGAAAAAGCGATGGAGGAACGTTTTGCGGCGTTTGGTCGCAAGATGACGCCGAACAACCTGAAGCAGGCGTACCGTTTCGAACGCGGCCAAGTGCTGCCGAATGCCCACGGCACCGCGCCGGGCCTTTGGGTCGAGCAGGACGGCAAGGTGCTCTGCATGCTGCCGGGACCGCCGAACGAATTGCAGCCGATGTTTGTGGAGCAGGTGCTCCCGCGCCTGGCGAAGCTGGGCCTGCTCCTGGATCGCGAGGCGTACGTGCAGCTTCGCACCGCGGGCATCGGCGAGTCGGCGCTCGAGACGCGGCTCCAGCCGATCTTTGATCGTCACGGCGAAGCGCTCAGCGTGGCGTTCTGCGCGCACCAGGGCCAGGTCGACTGTCGCGTGAGTTCGCCGACCGGAAAACTTTCGCTGGAACAGCTCGACGGCGTTGCCGCGGAATGCGCGCGCCACCTCGGCGAGGATTTCATGTGCTACGGGCACGACTCGCTCGCGAAGGTCTGTGCCGACCTGCTGCGCGCGCAGGAGAAAAAACTCGCGGTTGCCGAGACCGCGACGGGCGGGTTGCTCGCGCATGCGTTCACCGAAGTTTGCGGAGCGTGCAAGTTTTTCGCCGGCGGAGTCGTGTGCTGCACGAACGACGCGAAGATGCAGCTCCTCGATGTGCCGGAGTGCCTGCTGTTGCAGCACGGTTCGGTGAGCCCCGAGGGGGCGGTCGCGATGGCGACCGGCGCCGCAGAAACCCTGGGCGCGGATTACGCGCTGGCGGTGACGGGTTTTGCCGGCGCGAGTGAAGGGGAGATCAGCAAAGGGAACCCGGTCGGGACGATTTTCATCGCGCTGCACGCGCCGCACGGGGTGTGGTCGAAGAAGCTCAGCTATCCCGGCCCGCGGCCAACCGTGAAGAGCCGTGCCGTGAACGCCGCGCTCGATTGGCTCCGTCGCGAGCTGGTGCGCGCCCAGTCCGGCGCCACCGCGCCCGTGCGCCGCACCGGTGTGATGCAGTAGGGGGAGTAGCGCAGGCGGCCCGCCTGCTCAGGTATCGAATCCCGTATTTCGAATTCGGATTTCCGAGCAGGCGGGCCGCCTGCGCTACTTCAGAAAAATCTTCTGCAGCGCCACCGCCGCCGGTTTCATGCGTCCGTAGAAATCCAGCACCGCGGTGTTCGCGGGGTTGGGAAACGGATCGTGGCCCATCCACAGGATGATTCCGCCGCACTTCGGAAAACGTCCCTTGATCGAACGCGCCGCCTTTTCCAGCGCCGCGGCTTGCAGGCCCTGGCTCCAGTCCACGTACTCCGCGAGATCCCGCGGCGGACGACCATGCGCCTGCTGGAACGCCGCGCCCTGGATCCAGAATCCATACCGCCGCCAGCGCGGATTCGTTTCATCGAGCGGCAGCAGCGAGCCCGGCGCGTAAAATTTCTCCAGGATATCCAGCGGGCTCGCCCCCGCTGCCCCGACCTCGGAGCGAAACAGCGCGTCGTCCTTCGACCAATAGGTTTCCGACACCGGAAACCACGGACCGTGGGTGTCCCAGTGCAGCCCCTGGCCAAATTCCTTCTCATCCGCCACCGCGCGCGGGCCGGTTGGGGAGGTAGCGAGAAAACGCCGCGATGGATCGAGCGCGCGTGCTTCCTCGCCGATCATCGCGAGCAGCGGATGCGACGCCGGGGCCGGCTTGCCCGAGCCGACTTTGCTCCCGTTGAGATGACCCATCAGTTCGTTGCCGCCGCACCAGCAGAGCAGCGACGCGTGGTGCTGGCGCCGGGGGATGTAGTCGCGCACGATCGGGCGCGTTTCAGCGATCACCTTCGCGTCCTCCGGCGGCCAGTTGTCGATGCCTGAAGAGGAAAACGGAAACTCCTGCCAAACCAGGATCCCATGGCGATCGCACAGATCGTAGAAGACCTCCGTCTCGAGAAAGGCCCCGCCCCACACTCGAAACACATTGCAGCCCATGTCCGCGTAGGCGCGGATGCGAACCTCGTAGTCGGCGGGCGTGAGGTCCGCGTAATTCGGGCGGATTGGAGTCCAGTTCACGCCTTGGAGAAATAGCGCGCGGCCATTTACGACGCAGATCCACGGATCGGCCCCGGCGGGCGCATCTTCACAGTCGCGCCACGTCACGTCCTTGAACCCGACGGTGCGGGTCCATTCGTCCGCGACGACGCCCTGTTCATTTTTCAATGCGCAGGTCACGCGATACGTTTTCTGCGGTCCTTCGCGGTTCGGCCACCAAGGCTCGACGGCCAAGTCGTCGAACTTTGCGCCGCCCGCGAGCTCAGCCGCATCCACTTCGCGCTGCACGATGCACCGCGCACCGTCCGTGAGGGATATTTCCACGCGCCCGCTGGAATTTCCGAAGAGTGTGAAACCCTTCGGCGAAAGCTGGCAGCGCATCGTGGCCAGCTCGTCGCCGTCGGAAACTTCGAGCGTCACGCGATCCCAGATCCCGATCTGCACCAGGCGCGGCTGCCAGTCCCAAGTGTAATTGAACCGGGCCTTCCAATCGCGGATCTGCGACGTGTGGTGGAACTGTCCGAGCCAGCGCGGCGGAAGGTCGAAGACGACCTGGAGTTTGTTTTCCTCGACGAGCGCGACCGCCGAGAGGTCAAAGACGTGTTCGACAAAGCCGTTCTCAAAACGGCCGACCAGCTGGCCGTTGCAGCAAACCCAGCCCGCATGGTCGAGGCCGGCGCAACGGAGCCGACGGACCGCGCCGCCGCCGAGCCATTCGCGCGGAAAGACGGTTTCAAAAACCCAGTTCCGGTTTTCGACCCATTCGGAGCCGCGGCTATCGAGGTTGTAATTCCAGTCGGGAATGAGCTTTTGCTCGAGCAGCAGCTGTTGCACGGAAGCCGGCACGCGCGCCGGGACCGGGGCCACTTCACTCAAGCTCGGCGCGCCGAGATCGATCCCCGCGAGAAACCGCCACGTGTCAGGAGTGTATCCGGTCAGAGTCCAGGAGGCCGTGGCCAGGTCACGAGTAAGTTTCATTCAACTGTTTTTTTAACCGCGAATGGACGCGAATAAACGCGAATCCGGAGTTCCAAACCCCGGAGTTTCCCCGCGGATTGCGCAGATCAACGCGGATGGGGAACCAAATGCAGTGGTATTTATCCGGATCGGATCCGCGTGATCCGCGGGAAGAAGCTCGAGGTTTGGAACTCCGGATTCGCGTTTATTCGCGTCCATTCGCGGTTAAAAAACGGATTGGTGGTTTGTTTCCCGATTTAACCCAGGAGGTTCTTGAGGGCGGCGAGGTATTTTTTCTGGGTGCGTTGGATCACGTCGCTCGGAACCTTTGGCGCCGGGGGTTTCTGGTCCCACTTGATCGCGAGCAGGTAGTCGCGCACGAACTGCTTGTCGTAGCTCGGCGGGGACTGGTTCGGCGCGTATTGGTCCGCGGGCCAGTAACGCGACGAATCGGGCGTCAGCACTTCATCGATCAGGAACAGATTGCCCGCGTCGTCCGTCCCGAACTCGAACTTCGTGTCGGCCAAGATCATCCCGGCCTGCATCGCGCGGTCGTGGCCCAGCCGGTAAAGCGCGAGGCTCATCGCCTTCACCTGCGCGTAGAGTTCCGCGCCGATCGTCGCCGCCCCCTGCGCGTCGTCGATCGCTTCGTCGTGCTGGCCCTTCGGCGCTTTTGTGGTCGGCGTGAAGATCGGTTCAGGCAAGCGGTCGGCCTGGCGCAATCCCGCCGGCAGCGTAATGCCGCAGACAGAGCCCGTTTTCTGGTAGGCGCTCCAGCCGCTGCCGATCAGGTAGCCGCGCGCGACGCATTCGATGGCGAGGGGTTTCAGTTTCCGCACGACCATGCTGCGCAGCTGGAGGTCGCGGCTCGTGATTCCGCGGCGCAGAAATTCCCCGGCCTGGTTGGGGAAAAGGTGGTTCTGGATCACGGGTTTCGTCTGCTCGAACCACCAATTGCTGAGCTGCGTGAGGATCACGCCCTTGCCCGGGATGCCGTCGGGCAGGATGACGTCGAAAGCCGAGAGACGATCGGTCGCGACGAGCAGGAGGGCGTCGCCGAGGTCGAAAATCTCGCGGACCTTGCCCGAGGCGATGCGCGGGAAGGGGAGCCCGTCGATCGAAGTGACAGCCGTGGGAGGAAGCGCGGCAGAAATCGCGGCGAAATTCATCCGCTCATTTGAACACCAATCCGCCAAAGATGAAGAAGGAACGTAACCCGGACCGGTTTAACCGCGGATGGACCCGACGTAGTTGAAAACCGGCGCTAGGTTTCGAGCAGCGCGCGCAGGCGGGGGAGGTCGAAGCGCGCGGCGGCGGCATCCAGCTCGTCGAGCGCGTGCGAGGGTTGTTCGCCGCGCAGGATCTCCAGTTGCGCGCGCAACGCCTGCAGGTCGCCGTGCGCGAGCTGTTCCAGCAGCGCGGCCTTCACGGCGTCCGGCAGCGACACGGATGACACGGCCTCGACCCTCGGCGCGGGCGCGGGGTCGGCATGGCGCCACTCCAGCGCGAGCAGGCGTCCGATTTTATCGAGGAGTTCATCGGTGCGGAAAGGCTTCGCGATGAAATCGTCGGCCCCGGCCTTCCGGCCTTCCCCGAGGTTGAATGACAGCACGGAGGCCGATGTGAGCAGCACCTTCAGCTGCGGCCCGCGGGGCAGCGCCCGGAGGGCCCGCGTGAAATCGAGACCGTCCAGACCGTCCATCCGCACATCCACGATGGCCAGGTCGGGCCACGATTCGACGCCTTGCGCCAGGCGATCGAGCGCGGTCTGCGCCACCGCGAAGTCGGCGCAGGTGAGCCCCAGCGGCGTGAGCAGGTCGATGAGCAGGCGACGATTGATGTCATGGTCGTCGACGATGAGCACGCGCCGTGGCGGGCCTTCATACCCTGCCAGTCGCCGACTGGCGCCCGCGGTGGGCGGCGGCGCACATTCCGGAAGCGGAACCGTGAAGGAAAACGTGCTGCCGGCCCCGGGCGCGCTCTTCAATGTCAGGTCTCCGCCCAGCTGGGTCACGAGCGCGCGGCTGATCGCCAGGCCGAGCCCGGTGCCGGGTGCCTCGGGCCGCTGATCTTCGGCCTGCGCGAAAGCCTGGAATAGCTTGGACTGGTCCGCCGTGGAAATTCCGGCCCCGGTATCGCGCACCGTGAACTCCATCCGCCCGGCCCCGGCGGCGCGGACGAGGAGGGTGATGCTGCCGGCCGCGGTGAATTTCACGGCATTGCCGAGCAGATTGTCGAGCACCTGCCGGAGCTTCTGCGCGTCGCATTCCACCCAAGTCGGCAGGCCCGCGAGCTCGAGCCGCAAGGCCAGGCCTTTCATGGCCGCGGCGGCCGTGTGCGTCGCCGCGATGTCCCGCAGCAGATCGCCAAGGGCGCAGGGCGCGGGGCGCAGCGTGACCTTGCCCGCCTCGATCTTCGCGAGGTCGAGGACGTCGTTGATCATGCGCAGCAGATGCTCGCCGCTGGATTGGACGATGCGCAGCTGTTCCTGCTGGTCGGGCGCAAGCCGCTGGTCGTTCTGCAGGACCTGCGAATAGCCGATCACGCCGTTGAGCGGCGTGCGCAGCTCGTGGCTCATCGATGCGAGGAAAGCGCTCTTCGCCCGGTTCGCGGTTTCCGCGGCGTCGCGCGCGGTGGCGAGTTCCGACGTCCGCGTGGCCACGAGCGCTTCCAGCCGACGCCGTTCCCGCTCGGAACGGCCGAGGCGCCAGCGAATGAAACCATACACGGCGATTGCGCCGGCGAAGCCATAGAGCACGAAGACGAACTTCGTACGGTACCATGGAGGCGTGACGGAAAACGTGTAACGCGCGACCGGGCTCTCGTGGCCCGCCGCATCGCTGGCCTGGACTTCGAACGTGAACGGGCCGCCGGTCAGATTGGTGAAGGCGCGTTCCACGGCCGCGTCGGGCTCGGACCAGTCTGAGTCGAAACCCAGGAGCCGCGTTCGATACCGTACGGCCGCACCGGTGGCGTGCCGCGGCGCCGAATAGCGAAACACGATCGCCTCGCGGGTGAAGGGAAAGGCGGGCGTTGCCGCCGCCGTGAGCGGCCACGTGCGACCCGCGGCATGCACGCTGCGCAGCGCTGGCAGCCAGCCTGCGGGCGGTTTCATCGCGTCGCCCGCCGCGAGGTCGATGCGCGCCAGGCCGCTGTTGCCCTTTGCCCACAGGATTTCGTTCGGGCCGGCGTCAATCAGCATGCGCGCCGCGCCAAAATAACCGACCGCCGCCGCCGCCACCGTCGGCGCATCATGCCACGTGCGGGCCGAATCGAACCATCCGAGCGGCCGCGAACACGCGGCCAGGCCGTGCCATGGCGAGGTCCACGCGCGGCGTTGGGAGTCCGAAACCACGGGATAAGTGCGCACGTCGTGCTGCCCGTCGAGCGTGATGCGCGAGTCGAGCGGGAGACTCTGCGTCGCTGGGTCCCAGCGATGGGTTCCGTCCTCCGCGAGAAACTGCAGCTCGCCGAAGGCGGGATAGACCGCGGTCCATCCCTGGGTCGATGGCAGGCCGGCCTTGCCCAGGGCAAAAATCGTAATCCCGGGATGCTTCCAGTCGCCGTCCGCCGGTGGCGTGAGCCGGATGATTCCGCTCGAGCGCGTGCCGCACCACAACACGCCCTCGGCGTCCTCCGCCCCGCTCCAGAACCCGGTTTCGGGCACAAACGGCCCGAAGGTTTCGTAACCGCTCGCGGTGCGGCGCAGCACGTAAATTCCGTGGTCGCTCATCGCGAACGCCACCGCGCGATCCTTCGCCGACCCGACCAGGGAACGGACGGAATCCCCGGTCCTCAGCAGTTGCTGCGCTTCACCTTCTCGCGGCAGCAGGGACACTCCCATGGGCGTTCCGATCAGCAGGCCGTCGTCCCGGCTCATGATTGACTCGACCGCACTGGGAAACCGCGCGTCTTTCTCGAACCGCGCCGGCCGGCCCTCGGCCGGGTCGGCGGGAACGAGCCGGAGCAAATTTTCGTTGGTGGCGGCGTAGAATTGGCCGTCATGGCGCGCCAGATCCCAGACCGCCGTGCTGGTGAGTCCGCTGCGTTCGTCGAAGACCGTCACTCCGGAACCCAGCTGGAGACGGGTGAGACCGTTTGAGGTCGCGAGCCACAGCCCGCCTTCCTGATCTGACGCCAGGTTCGTGATGAAATTGCTGCCAAGGCCGGCGCTCCGGTCGAAAATGCGCGCCCGCGTCCACCCCTTTTCGACGACGAGCAGGCGGCCGCCGTAGAGCAGCATCGCACATCGTCCGTCGGCCAGCGGATGGACCGCGAACGCCGGATGCACGGCGAGAAAGTTCTCCAACGTCGTGGGAAACGGGGTCAGCGCGCCGTTCGACAGGTCGCAGTCGTATATCTTCCCGCTCTGCGTGAGCACATGGACATGCCCGGCCGTGGCAGGCAAAAGGTCACTGACCTTGCTCGGCATTTTCTCCGCGGTGATGAGGGTGCGAAGGCCGTCGCTGCCGAGGAGCGAAATTCCGGTCACGGCGCTGCCATGCACCACGATTTTCCCCACGGGTAGAATCACGGGAAAATGCTTTACAGGGATTTTCCACCAGTGGCCCGCGCCGCCCGGGGAGAGTTGGGCGACCCCGCGGTCGCTCAGGGCGTAGATCGAGCCGTCGTCGCCCTCCTTGAACGCCGTCACAAACCCGATTTCGCGCTGGTCGGCGGGCAGGCCTTCGATCCGCGACACGAAATGCGGCGCACCCGTCGCCGGATCGGGTTCGATCACGCCCAGCAGCGAATCGCCGCCGACCCAGAGCGTGCCTTTCCGATCGCAGAACAGTGCGTTCGCGTAGGTGGAGGGGATGGCGACGCGCGTGAAGCCGGCGCGGTCGTAGAGATAAATCGCAGCGGTGCTGGTAAAGGCGATGACTCCGTCGGGCAGGACCTCGACGCTGCTGACGGAGCCGAGGCCGCGATAGGCTTCCGGAAAGATGTGTTCGACGAGTGGCAGGCCTTCTTCGAGCGCGTGCGAAGGTTCGGCGGCGGGCAGCGGTTTGAGCGTGCCGGGCAGCGATGACAAAAAAGCGCCCGCCGCGAAGGCGAGCGCGCGGCGACTGCGGAACATCGGAAGCAGCACGGCATGGAGGGCAGCCTGCGTCCGGCGCGCCGTCAATGACGCGAATCAGCCCTTACGCGTTTTCGCGTAGGAGCGTCAGCAGCCGGTCGGCTTGGAAAGTAGCGCAGGCGGCCCGCCTGCTTTTCGAAGTAGCGAGTAGTGAGTAGCGCGTAGCGAGTAGACCGATCCTTCCGGGAAGTCGTGCACCGTTACCGTAGGTGGTCCGACTACTCGCTACTTTGGGCAGAAGCAGGCGGGCCGCCTGCGCTACGGCCGGCCCCGTAACTCGGTTAGCGCGGGGCTGAACTCCGCGATGGCCCGCACTTCCACGCTCAAACCGACGGCGAGGCTCGGGCACCGTTGGGCGATCGCGGTGGCTTCATCGAGATCGGCCACGGTCAGGAAGAAATAGCCGCCGACAATTTCCTTGGTCTCGGCGTAGGGGCCATCCTTGACCGTTTCACCGCGTGGTCCGGACACCACGCGGCCTTGAAATTCAAGCGGGTGGCCCTGCTTGACCTTGCCCTGTGCGGCGAGCGAATCGTACCACTGATTCCAGGCGGCGACGAGCTGCCGCCGCCCATCGGGCGACATCCTTTGATAAACGTCAGGATCGGAGTCGCGAAAGATCAGGAGGAAGGGCGCGGAGTTCGTGGCCATGGAGGTTGCGGGTTTGGCAGCGGGGAAGTGGCCTCAGGAGTAGGCGGTGGCCCCGGGGCACGGAAGAAAAATTTCCCGCGAAATTCCACGGGCGCCTGTCCGTTTCGAGGGGAGTCATTCGTTGTAGGGATATCTCAATGAACGAAACTGTTCCCGGCCGAAATCTTCTCCGCAGCACGGGCGCCGTTTTCCTGGGTATCTTCGTGGTGTTCGTCCTTTCGCTTGGCACCGATCAAGTGCTGCACGTCCTGAAGATCTATCCGCCGTGGAATGAAGCGATGTGGGACAACCGCCTCAACGCCTTGGCGCTGTCGTACCGGATTGTGTACGGCGTGGTCGGAGGTTTCGTGACGGCCAAATGCGCCCCGCGCAACCCGCTGCGCCACGCGCTGATCATGGGCTGGATTGGCTTCGGTCTGAGTGTGGCCGGCGCGATCGGCGGGATCGTGATGAAAATGGGTCCGGCCTGGTATCCGATCGTCCTCGCGCTCACGGCGCTGCCCTGTGCCTGGGCGGGTGGAAGGCTCGGCTCGAAACGGTCGAACTGATATTTGGAAGCAGGCGCTCGTTTGAGGTAGGGCAGGGACCGTTGGGCTCGCCGGCAAGGTTGCCCGCGGATGACTCGAGGGCGGGAATCGGCGCATTGTTCTTCGCCATTTACGTTTTCCTGTTCGAGTGAGGGTACGGGCTCGGAAGTAGCGCAGGCGGCTCGCCTGCTCGGGAAAGTTCGAAATTCGGAATCCGCTTCGGAACTATCCGAAGAATCGGACACAATAGTATCAACGATGAGCGAGATAACGCCGCGCGCTCCGAATTCCCCAATTTCGAATTCCGAATCTGAGCAGCCGGCCGCCTGCACTTGTATCCACTTCGGGTTTTCACACGGTCTGTCACGCTCGTAGCTATCGAATTTCTACGGGCGATCACGGACCATGATCGCTTCACGCGTTGGCTCGCCGGGCACCGCGACATCGCGCACGCGGATGAATCCTGCTTTCTCGAAGGTTCGGATGGAGCGCGCATTGTTCACCGCCGGTCCGGCGACGACGCGCGTAATACCCTCGGCACGGAAAACGATCGTTGCAACGAACGCATCGAGCGCGCCCGAGCCGAGGCCTCGACCGCACGCGGTGGGCTCTCCGATCAGGAGATCGACACCGGCTGTCCCTGCCAGGCCTTCGCCGATGTCGTGTGCGTAGTCCGCGTAATCGGCGAGACGGTACCATTGGATCAGGCCGATGGGCGATTGGTCCGCAACGATGATGAAACGCTGCGTGGCAATGCCGTGATCGATGCCCGGGCCGTATTTCGCTTCGACGTCGTCGGCGCTGGCGGCATCGGGACCTGCGCCGCCCAACGATCCGACGCCGGATTGCTGGCCCCACCATTCGTAGACGTGGGGAGTGTTCAACCAATGTCGCAGCAGCGGAAAGTCACCGCGGTCGAGCGCACGAAAGGAAATCACACCGCGCATGAAAGGGAAAATTTTCGAGACGGCGAGCGTGATGGAATCGGATTTCGACACAGAGAGCACTGAGAGGCGCGGCGGACACGGAGTAAGTCAGGTCGGTTGCTCGGTCCGAGGTCTTACTCAGTGCCCCTCTGTGCTTCACACTGTTTTCTGTGTAACATCATGATGGGGTGTCGGGTATTTCCGCGTCGCTTCGCGGGTTTGGATTTAGCAAGTTGGCTTTTTGATGCCTCTTCCAACCAAAGCCGAAGCGCAGCTGTTGCTAGAGTCACACGTGCACGACACCTACCAGCGCTATCACGCATTGATGGTCGCGACCGCGATGGAAGGTTACGCGGCACAGTTTGGCGGTGACGCCGACCTCTGGTATTTGACCGGCCTGCTCCACGATATCGACTTCGAGAAATTTCCCGCGATTCATCCGGCGGAATCCCTCAAGTGGTTTCGCGAGTGGAATTATCCAGAGGAATTGATCCACGCGGTCGAAGCGCACGCCTACGGCTACAACGGGTTCACGGCTCTCCCGCAGACGAAGCTCGCCGCCGCGCTGCTCGCGACCGACGAGCTCTGCGGGATTTTCTATGCGTATCGGAAACTGAACCCGGTGCGGTACGGCGAGATGAAGGCCAGTTCGATCCGGAAGAAAGTGAAGGAGCCGTCGTTCGCCGCGAAGGTGGATCGCAAGACGATCCATGTCGGCTGCGAGCACTTGGGCGTGTCGGTCGACGACCACGTAGCGAACCTGATCCGGTTTTTGGCGCCACTGGAATAAAGTAGCGCAGGCGGCCCGCCTGCTTCTGCCCGAGTAGTGAGTAGCGGGTAGCGAGTAGCGAGCATGCCCAAGCACCTACGGTAACGTTGCACGACTCCCCGTCCGGATCCGTGGTCCGACATGCTCGCTACTCACTACTCGCTACGCGCTACTTCCGGAGCAGGCGGGCCGCCTGCGCTACGCCGATCAGCGGACGCGCTTGGAATAGCCGCTCTTGACCGCCGTGCTGATGAATGTGCTCAGTCCGCTGCCACTCTGAGCGAGCCGTTTCATGGTCGCGAGATTTTCCGCCCCGGCGCTCGCGCGAGTGTATTCGTAGACGTGCCCGTCGACGAATTGGACCTGGATCCAATCCGGTCCGGATTCATACGCGACGACGCCGGAGTTTCCGCTGCGATTGCCGTAACGTTTCATGATTTGTTGCAGCGTGCCTCCGGGGATCCGAAGTAGCGCTGGCGGCCCGCCTGCTCCGACGATCGAATTCCCATTTTCAATCTCCCGAGCAGGCGGGCCGCCTGCGCTACTTCGATCGCTGCGCGCTATTCGCTCTTCGCGTACGCCACCCGCCAGAGCGTGCCATTTCCATCTTCCGTCACGAGCAGCGCGCCGTCATGCGCGACAGCCACACCCACCGGCCGGCCCCACACGTGGCCGGCATCCACCACAAACCCCGTTAGGAAATCCTCATAGCCACCGGTCGGCACGCCGTGTTCGAGCCGCACGCGGATGATCTTGTAACCCGTGCGCGAGCCGCGGTTCCAGGAACCGTGGAGGGCCGCGAAAATATCCCCGCGGTACTCCGCGGGAAATACCGCCGCACCGCTCGTCGCCGTGTAGAAGGCCAGTTGCAGCGAGGCCGAGTGCGCTTGGAGCAACACGTCCGGCACGATCGCCTCGCCAGCGAGCTCGGGCCGCTTCCCGGGATGGCGCGGATCCTCGTGGTTGCCCAGATAGTACCAGGGCCAGCCGTAATATCCGCCCTCCTTTACCCGCGTGATGTAGTCGGGCACGAGGTTGTCGCCGAGACCGTCGCGTTCGTTCGTCGAGGTCCACAATTCACCCGTCAAGGGATCGACGGCCAGCCCCACGCCGTTGCGGATACCGGTGGCGAAGGTCCGCAGCGGTGCGCGTCCCTCGGGATCGGTGACGAGGATGAGCGCGCGGTTGGTTTCGGGGCCCCAGGAGGCGCCGCGTCCGTGTTCTGCTTCCCATGCGCGGATTTCGTCCGGTGTTTTCCGGGCCATGCCCTCGGCGACGTTGGAGCCCGAGCCGACCGAGATGAACAGGCGCCGGTCGTCGGGGGAAAATACCACATCGCGCGTGCTGTGCCCGCCGGTGTTGTCCGCCAGGTGCGGCACGATGACCTGGGCGGCGCCCCGCGCCGTGAGGTCGCCGCTGCGGTACGGGAAACGAACGACCGAGTTGTTGTTCGCCACGTAGACCCACTGCGGATTGCTGCCCGAGGGAAAAAACGCGATGCCGAACGGTCGGTCGAGCTTGTCCGCGTAAACCTGGTTTTTGGACGGCGCGTCGGCGCCGTCTTCCGCGCGGATGACCCGGATCCGGTTGGAGGAAGTTTCGGCAAGGAAAATATCCCCGTTCGGCGCGATCCGGAGGAGCCGGGGATTCGAAAGTCCCTCGGCGAACCGTTTGACGGTGAAACCCGCCGGCACGGAGAGGCGGGCATCGCTCGGCGGCCGCACCACTTTCGGGCTGTTGCCAGCCGACTCGGTGCTGAAAGGCGCGGGCAGGTCCGCGACGGTGAGATGATGTTGGACGCCCGGACGCGCATTATACCAATCACCGGGGTCGCTCCTCGGAGTGGCCGGGGCTGGCGCGCGGGCCGCGGTCGACGGAGCGCCAGCCGATGCGACCAAGGTGGACAGGTAAGCGATCAGGTTGGCGCGATCTTCGGGCTTGGGCACAGGGATCGGCATGGATGTGCCCGGGACCGCCGTCGGCGGGCTCGTGAGAAATCGGTCCAGCGTGGCGGCATCCCACGTGAGCTTCGAATCGATCAAAGCCTGGGTGTAACTGAAATTGGGGCTGGATGCGGCGCGTCGGCCGACGACGCCGACCAAGTTGGGCCCCTGGCCTGAGGTGGGGACGCCGCCCGCGCCGAGGGTCGCAGCATGGCAAAGCGCGCAACTCTGGAGGAAGTAAGCCTTGCCGAGGGCGACATCGCCGGCCGGGGCCGCGGAGTCAGCAGCGCGAGCCGCGTGGCCGAGGGAGACAAGAAGAACGAGGCCGGTCGCGAGCGACCGAGGAGAACCGAACCGGGCGAAGCGGGATGTCATGGAAGGAGAAATCGCGAGGGCATGAGTCGACGAAGCGATCACACCCGGCGGAGTGCCAGGCGGGCGCTTCGGCCCCGACTTTCTCGATCAGTTTCGGATTCGCAAATTCCGGGGCCACTTTTTGCCGGGGCAGAAGTAGCGCAGGCGGCCCGCCTGCTCCGGAGATCGGTTTCGGAAATTCGACGTCGAGCTTCGATCACTGAGCAGGCGAGCCGCCTGCGCTACTTCGATCGCCTACCAGTTTGTCGTTGCGTACAGCTCGACACTCTCCGCTCCAGGATAGGCGAGCGGTTGATAGATCGGGGCGGAAATCGTGCAAGTGGGAGGGAAACGTCCGTCTTCGGCGCAGAACTGGAGCCCGCCATGTTGGACGAACGCCTCTACGCTCGGATGCACCTTGGGCGTTGCATTATTGGCTGCCGTGATTTCGCGCGGGGCGACTCTGCCAATATTGTTTGGCAGTTCCTGCTGGTGTCGCAGCCAGGGCAGACCCCGCGTGTCGACATAGCGAGCGGCCGGCTCGGCTTTCCACGCGAGCGCGGGGAGCCCGTCGGTGGCGAGGGCGTTGGTCCACGTTTTCCACGTGAAGTCGAGGGTTACGCGGGAGAGAGCATCGTTGAAATAACCGCCGCCGACATCGCAGTGGCCACCGGGGAACCAGACCTCCTTCATCGCCGAAGCTCGCTTGGCCGGGTATTGCAGCAGCGTCGGCACAAAGGGAACGCGGAATTCGTCGAGTGCCACGCAATGGACCGCGCGTGCGACGGCGGCGGGCACAATCCAGTCGGACGCGGCGGCCGAAACATTTTCGGGCACGGTATCCCACACGCCGAGGAACGCGATCGGGAGGTCGGCGCCGGCCAGGAATGGCTTCTTGGCCCACTTCGTGTCGATCGACCAGACATCGTGCCGCAACTGTGCGTTGTTCCGCACCGAACGGTAGCGGTCCTCGGCCATCACCGATGAGACCAGGCCACGTTGGCCGAGATCGCGGGCGAACAGCCGGGCGCTCGCGGCGCCGCGGCTGAATCCCAGGATCGAGATGATGTCACCGCTTTGGTAGCAGCGCAGGAATTCGCAGTAAGCGGCGTTGCGGACATGCTCCTCCATCGAGGCAAACATTCCCTCGGCGAGGCGATTCAGCGCGTCGTTTTCATCGTCGTTACCCACGCCCCGGAAATAATGAGTGATCTGGGCCGCGCTGTCGGGTGCGAGCGCGAGGTAGGTCTTGGCGACGTTGGTGATGATCGGCGGATAGGCTTTGGCCGGGTCGTCTTTGCTGACCCAGAGCTGTCGCGCGGCGTCCCACCCGAAATCACTGGGATTGACGCCGGTCTCGTCATTCCACGTCCCGTCAAAAAGAAACACGTGGTGCCGCCCACCCGAATCCTTCTGCCAATCCGGATTACAGAAAAGCTCCCGCCGCCGGAGGTCGTTCGGCTTGTTGCCAGAGGATTGGTTGGGCGGTGGCATGCGGGGCAAAATCCATTCTCAGGCGGTCGCACTGAATTCCTGCCAAACGCCTGGGTCAACACTCCGTAGCTACCTTGTTATGGTACTTGCCGCCCATTTTTCTCCTTCGATTCCGGCAGAAACAAGGAGTCGTGGACCTGTCCCTTAAGATTCTCTCTGGGTGACGCCGTGTGTGATGTACGACGGCGATGAGGATCGCCTATTAGCCCCAACTCCGCGGGTGGAGCGGCTTGTCTCGAAGACGCTTCAGTTCGCTGGGCCTTTCGGAAAATCGATCACTGGCCTGATCTGCGCTTGCACAGGTTGAGTGGGCAGATTTTGTGGCGGACCCGAATTATGTCCCCAGCTTCGGCCACTTCTGAAATCCGCGATGATCACTGGCTGGTGATATTCGCTCCACCCTCCGCCTAACCATGTCACGCGTTCCCCTCTACACACGCATCCGCGAAATTTTGGAATCGGCACGCAGCCGGGTGGCGCGCTCGGTCAATACGACACAGGTTGTGGCGAATTGGCTGATCGGCCGGGAGATTGTCGAAGAGGAGCAGAAGGGGAAACGTCGTGCGGGTTATGGGGATAAACTTCTGCAACGGCTCACGCAAAAGCTATCCCGTGATTTTGGCCCCGGCTACAGTTTGCCTCACCTGAAGAATCTGCGCGGTTTCTATGTCGCCTATCCCCAATTACTGGGTGCCGGGAAAAGCCACGCAGTGCGTAGCCTTTTGCCGACAGCGGAAAATGGCTACGCACCGCGTAGCTTATTGCAGCGTCCGATTACCGAATCGCCGTCTCGGAAATTACATACGCCGGATTCCGAGACGGAGATATCGAACGCACTGCGTTCGATATCTGAGGAATGGGAACCCGGCCAGCTGAACCCAAATCTATCGTGGACCCACTACCGCACGCTCATGAGAGTAGATCGTCCCGCCGCTCGCGCGTTCTACGAAATCGAGGCGGTGAAGGAGTCCTGGTCGGCGCGCGAATTGGAGCGTCAGATTGCCAGCTTGCTCTTCGAACGACTGGCGAAGAGCCGTGACAAGGCCGGAGTGATGCGGCTGGCGACGAAGGGCCATGAGATCGCGTCGCCCGCTGATGTTTTCAAGGATCCGGTCGTCATCGAATTTCTCGGGCTGCCGGAATCGCACCGCCTGGCCGAGTCCGACCTCGAGCAAGCGGTCCTCGATCAACTTCAATCCTTCCTGCTCGAACTCGGAAAAGGCTTCGCGTTTGTCGCGCGCCAGCAGCGACTCACGCTCGAGGGCGATCATTTCTACATCGATCTCGTTTTCTACCACGTCGTCCTGAAGTGCTACGTGATCCTCGATCTCAAGGTGGGGAAGCTCACGCACGGCGACCTCGGCCAGCTCCAGCTCTACGTGAATTATTACGACCGCGAAAAACGCACGGCGGGCGACAACCCCACGCTCGGCTTGACGCTTTGCACGGACAAAAACGATGCCGTGGTGAAATACACGCTCGGCGCCGACCAGGAGAAAACGATCTTCGCCAGCCGCTACAAACTTCACCTGCCCAGCGAAGCCGAACTGAAAGCCGAGGTCCGCCGCGAGCTGAAGCAGATTACGTCTATGCCTAAATCCGGCTAGCCGCATCCCGTTACCCCGAGGTTCAGCGTCCCATGCGCTTGCGGGCGGCGAGGAGTTGCTGCTGCAGCTGAATCTTGGCCTGCAGCGTCTGGAGCTGGGCGGGGGCGAGGATGGTTTGGAGCTGGCCGAGGCCGGCTTCGTTGAGCTGCACCACGCCGAGATCGCCGTTCAGGACGGTGAAGGGATTGCCGGGAGGGAGCGCGGGCGTGCCGTAGGTTGCGAGCATCTGCGTCACTGCGACGGCTTGCGTGTCGGTCAGCGGCGTTGCGGTGTAACTGAGCGCCTGGCTGAGGAGATTGGTCGTGTTCCGCGCGGGGACCGAGGCCTGGTACTGCTGGAATTCCGTGAAGCCGGCGGAACCGAGCAGGGTGGAGATCTGGGTGTCGATGGACTTTACGGCTTCGGCGACCACTTGGAAGAAGGCCTTGGGATCGGTCGCGATGTCGATGCCCTGCTGGTGCGCCGCCGACATGCTGTCGAAGCCGACCATCTGCTTTTCGACCAGTAGGCGTTTGAACTGCTCAACTTGGTCCGCATTCAGCTGCAGGCTCTTGAACAGCGCGCCGTACTGGAGATCGATCCGGCTCTGCGCCTGGATGGAGTTCTGCTGCTGCATCGCCGGGTTGTCGAACAGCTCAAGCACGGCCGTGAGCCCGCTCTTCGGCGGCGTGGCGGCCGCGGCTACCGGAGGGTTTGTCGATACGGGCCGGGCGGCGGACGGCGAAGCTGGCTCGGGTACGGCGACCGCGGCTGGCCGGATGTGACTGGCGACAGGCGAAACGGCGGCGGAGGCGGCGAGCTGATCGGCGCGGCGATGCTCGCGCACGGCGAACGTGAGGCTGGCCAGCGTCACAAGCGTGGCGGCGCCGAGGGTGATTTTGGTCGAGGTCATAAGGTGAAGGGCTCCGGCGAAGGTGATGATTCCGGCGGCGGGCGCAGCCAGGGCGCTGCTGACGGCGGCGGTCGCGAGCGTGGCGGGCGCGGCGGTCAGGCTGTGATTGGCGAGCAAGACGCCGAGGGCCGCGGTGCTCGAGGTGACGCCCCGGCGTCCGAGACGGGCCCGCAGCTTTTCGAGCGCTCGTTCGACGCGCATCCGCGCCGCGTTTTCGCTGAGGTGAAGCCGGGCTCCAATATCGGCGAAGGATTTTCCGCCGAAAAACCGGAGGATCACCGCGTGGCGATCGCGCTCGTCGAGCGAGGCGATGATCTCGTCCAGTTTGGGGCTGACCTGTTCCCATTCCACAGTTGGCTCGGGCTCCGCGTTCATAGCGGTAAGAAGGTGAGCTGCCGACTCCCGTTCGGCGCGGCGCAGGCGGCTGCGGATCGCGTCGATGGCGGCAAAGCGCGTGGATTGATGCAGCCAGGCGGTGACGACGGGATGGCTGGCGAGGGCGGCCGCCTTCTGTGCCGCGGCCACGAACACCTTCTGGGTGATATCCTCGGCGAGATGGCCATCGCCGTGGGTCTGGCGCAGGGCGGCAGAATAGACGAAGTCGACATTGCGACGCACGAACGTCGTGAAAGCCGCTTCGTCATGGCTCTCGGCATAGCGTCGCAGGCATTCAGCATCGTCGGTCATGTGATTCAGCTTCTTACCGGCACCGACGAAGAAACCGCACAAGAAAAATGCCTGCGTGGCGTGACTCAGAAATAAAGACTACTAGCGCACGATCAAACTTCCCGGATTAGGACCGCCACAGCTGGATAAAAATACTTCCCGTCGAAGAGATGCCGAGTCTTTGGCTAAAATCCGGAAGCCAAGTTAACGCTCCAGGCCAACAGGCAATGCAATGCGAGCCGGCGGAGCGAACGAGTGCGGAAGAAGAGAAGATCCATCGTGGTGTCCGAGGTTAGCCAATGCCGTTAAAATAAGGGACAGGTAAGAACGGGCCTAAAACTCAGAGGCGGGTCGAAGACGCCGCCCTACGGTCGATCTGGTCTTCCGCGATTTAGTCTGCAGTCAGCGTGAAGCGAGCCTGCTGAGATCGGGGTGCTGGGTTTGGAGCCAGGCCCGCACGTCGCTCCGAAGCTCGCGGGCGAAGGCGATCAAATCATCGGCGTTCTGGTCCGAGGCTCCGCCGGCATAGTCGTAAGCGGCGGCGTTCCGTTTGCCGCGACAGAGATCAAGGTAACGCGCGTCGTCCTCCCGGTCTGCGCCAAGAATGAGCGGCAACGCATCGATTGCGCGCTTGTGAGACGACTGGCCCTTTTCCGGACGATAACCTTCGGCGAGCAGCAGGATCGTGCAAAGCTTCAGGGCTGCATCGTAGGCGATACAGTAGCGTGAGTCGGCTGAGATGGATCCGCTCGTCGCGTCCGACAGGTCGCGGTCGGCGATGCGGAGAAGGTCCCGGATTTCTTCAGGGCTGGATTGATGGGGCCGAATCCATCCCGCGTTGTGCCAGTTCAGCAAACTCATGTTCTGGTCCGACAAGGAAAAGTTTGGGTTTGGCGAGGACGTCGCGGAGAAAGTGATCGTTGACGGAAAGACGGCGGGAAAATTCTGCGGAAGTGAAAACGTGCGGATTGATCTCCCGGCCAATCTGCTCGGAGGCGCCGCGCAGCAAGGTCGAAAGGGTTCGTTCGGTGATGGCACCAATGACCATCAGATCGACGTCGCTCTCGGCCTTCTCTGTCAGCGCGGCGATGGAACCAAACACGAATGCGAAATCCACCGCCGAATTGGTCACAGCGGCTCGCAAGACATCGCCCAGGCCAGCCGTCTTGAGCACGATGCTCCGCATTTCGGGATAAAGGGGATGAGCTTTGTTCGCGGCATAGTACACGCGATTGCCGTCGCGGGATGACGTCACGAGTTCGAGTTTCCTCAGCTTTTCCAATTCTTCGTCCACCGACCGCGGGGCGAAATCCATCAGCCGGATAATTTCCGCGCGGTACATCCTAGCCTCGCGCAGGCCGAATAGGACGCGAAGCACCTCAGCCCGCACAGCTGAATGGAAGAGGGCAGAAAGCGTACCCATTTCGAAAGGCTAGCTATTCCATAGATGGTATTACCAGCTTAATAGCTGGTAATACCATTCAACTTTAACCGCTTCATTTGTAAGATAATAGGGCGCTTGATAGGAAACAGGTTAGAACGAAACTTTCAGCGCCGTACTCGTTGGCGACGTCGAACTTGGGAAAATTAACGCCGACGGCACGCGTGCGCCACTCGCGGCTAGGGCCGATGACAAGGTGGAGCGTGTTGTCCCTAACGCGCTGGCTTGATCAGAAATGAGAGCGGAATTGCGGACTGGCCCCAAAACTCAGAAGCGGGTCGAAGACGGCGTTAAATCTCGGCGTCTCGCGATGGTCTTTGGCTCACCTTCGATCAAAGCCGATTCGCGATCTGAACGACGTAAGGAAATTAGGCGGATCTCCACGGAAACAGCCGTCGGCCGTTCCCGATACTGAGAACCGGCGCCAGCGAACTCCTGCGCCCGCAAGTTGGTGCTGACGCGATTGGATTTTTGGACCGACGTGCAACCCGCCGCAGCGAGTACTGCCAAAAGTGGGACTATTTTGGTGAGAATAGATTTGCTTCGTTTGTGCATAGCAAAGGCGTCTGGAGAGGAGACGAACACGGCTTGTTGGGGTGGAGTGAAGGCAGGACTTGGTGAGCAGGAGGAATGCTCGCTGCTTCGATGGGCGCCGTCGCGACTATTCGGTTCGGATCCTCCGATATATGCGGCCTTTGCCGCTCGGATTCGGAATTGTACTCATAAGGCGCAAGAGGCTCATAAGGGAGTCATGAATAGCCGTGCATGGCTTGAAATGATACAGGCCATCCGTCTTTTCCTGGAGCGGGTGGAACGCGTTGTCCCTAACGCGTTGAGCGAGTCAGACCGCATTTTATCGCAGACGAAGCCAAACCCATTCGGCAGCTCAGGGTCCCCGACAACGCGTTCGGGACAACGCATTCCACCCGCTCCTTAAATCGGCCGGCTCAGGGTCAGGCCTCTTCCGACCTCTGTACTACCACTCCGAATCTGAATCCATCCGCGTCGATCCGCGTAATCTGTGGAAATCATTCGCCGCGCTGTCCGATTCGGCGAATGTCGTTCGTTGATTTTACCATGAGCGTGCTTGCCGAAATCATCGTCCCATGAACCGCGTGCCTTATCGTTGGGTCATTGTCGCCGCGGGCGGTTTGCTGGGGTGCGTGGCCATTGGGTCCATGTTCTCGCTGCCGGTTTTGCTCGTGCCGATTGTGCGGACGGCGGGGTGGTCGGTGACGGGTGTCTCCACCGCCATGACGATTGGGTTCCTGGCGATGGCCTTGGGGAGCGTGCTTTGGGGCGTCCTCTCGGACCGGTGGGGAGCCCGCGTGGTTGCCTTGATCGGTTCAGTGGGCCTCACGGCGAGCCTGGCGCTGGCGAGTCGGGCGACGACACTTTGGGAATTCCAGCTGGTGTTTGGTGTGTTGGTCGGCGGCACGACCGCCGCGATTTTTGCGCCGATGATGGCATGCGTGACGGGGTGGTTCGACACGCATCGGAGCTTGGCGGTGTCGCTCGTGTCCGCGGGCATGGGCATGGCTCCGATGACGATGTCCCCCTTCGTGGCCTGGCTGGTCTCGCACCACGATTGGAGAACGTCGCTGCTCATTGTGGCGGCGGTGGCGGGGGCGATCATGATTCCGACTGCGCTGCTCATCCGCCGGCCGCCGGAAACCCAGGCCGTGGCTCCGTCGGATAGCGGGGCGACCTCAGGCATGACTGTGCAGCAGGCGATCCGGTCGCCCCAATTCGCGATTCTATTGCTCACGAATTTTTTCTGCTGCGCCACCCATTCGGGCCCTATTTTTCACACGGTGAGTTACGCCGTGGCTTGCGGGATTCCGATGATTTCGGCGGTGACGATCTACAGCGTCGAAGGCTTGGCGGGCATGGGCGGGCGGGTGGTGTTCGGTGTGCTGGGCGATCGGCTCGGGGCCAAGCGGGTCCTCGTGACAGGCCTCCTTCTGCAGGCGATCGGCGCGACGTCGTATTTTTTCGTGAGCGAACTGACCGGGTTCTACAGCGCGGCTGCCGTCTTTGGCTTTATTTACGCGGGCGTAATGCCGCTGTATGCGGTGCTGGCCCGCGAGAATTTTCCGGCGAGGATGATGGGTACGGTGATCGGGGGCACGGCGATGGCTGGAAGCCTCGGCATGGCGTCTGGTCCGTTGGTGGGAGGGTTGATCTTCGACCGTCTCGGCAGCTACGGCTGGCTCTACCTCGGCTCCGGCGCGATCGGCGTCGGGGCGTTTCTGATCGCCCTCACGTTCAAGCCATTTGCCCAAGGCCAACTCGAGCCGGTCCCAGCGCGCTGAAGGAAATACGACTTAGTGCAGCAGGGCCGCAAACGAACCAAGACACCGGAGTTTAACCACTCATGGACACTAATCATCACTAATTCGGATGAGTGAAAATCAGCGAAGATGATAAGGGACAGGTTAGAAAAGAACTTTCGCGTAGTTCGTGTCTTTCGCGGTTCACCCAATCCGAAGTCGTTCATCGCTTGGCCACGAAGAGGCCCAAAAAAGCGCAAAAAATCTGCTGCTGAATCCGAGCCCGCCTTGGATGACTTTCGGCGAGCAAGACCCGATTTTTTTTGGCGCCTTCTCGTGCCTCTTCGTGGCGATCTCGGAATCAGGGCCAGTTCGATTGGATCGGCCGGCTCAGGGCCAGAGCCAGAGGAAAACGACGGCGGAGCCGATTGCGTACAGTGCGGCGTCGATGAGGTACTTCACGCTCTGCGACCACGGGCGGCCGGTCCAGATCGATTCGCTGATCGTTCCGAAACCATGGGCGATGAAAGTAATGATGCCGGCCAGTTTTGCTGCCGACCGGGCATGGAAGTGACCCAAGCCATAAATGTGTGCCGGCAGATAGGCCGCGACGACCGCGATCACCAGGCTCCAAAGAAACCATTGCCCAAGATATTTTCCCATCTTCGGCATGCCATTCGGCAGGAGCGTGAGATGTCCCACCGGGCCCTCCGCGTATTTCTTCTTCATCGCCTCGCTCGCCATTTCCTTCATCTCCTTGCACCGCGGCATGACGTACCGACCGGGTGCGGGATTGCCGGCGCGGATCGCGTCGCGCACAGCATCCTCGTTGGGCAAGGTGCCGTAGTCGCTCGAGTGCCACTTGAGGAGCATGTGGACGAGGGAGCTGATCACGAACACGACCACTGCGCTGAGCAGGATCGGCAACCAGAGGGCGAGCAATTCATTCATGGGGAAGGAGCGAGTAGCGGGGTAGTGAGTAACGAGTAGAGCAAAGGCCGGACGGGCCTTGGGGTGTGATCGATTGTTCGCACAAACAAACCGCCGAAGAAAGGCGGAAATGGTGGAAGGCCGGCAAACCCAGCCAATCTGCGCCTCCGCTCCTCGGCGTTTTTGCGATCCAGCAAGGCCAGCTTGTTCCTCAGACCCTGCATTGGTAACCACCCAGCGCGTTGAGGACAACACGCTCCACCTTCGGTTGGAGAGGCCGCCTTGGGCTCGGAGTAGCGCAGGCGGCTCGCCTGCTCCGAAGATTGAAAACAAAGATGCCACCCGAACTCTCTTCCCCGGTTCGCAGCTCCTGTAAAAACTCGACCGGACTTCCGAATCGGCGGCGATCCGCGTAATCCGCGGAAAAAATTTCACTCCACCTTCCTGCGATCCCAGCGCTTGGACGTGCGAATGGGTGAAAAAAAAGGTGCGACGGAATGCACAATGAGATGGGCGCTCCCGCAAGCGGGATTATGGCCGAAGCCGTCCTGACGCCCCGGTACGAAATCTCTGACCCGGATCATGGACGCGTGCTATTCCGTCGCAACCGGTACGTTTTGAAAAACTTCGCGCAGGTCAAAAAAATCGACCGAATCCGCCGAGCAGGATCGCGTCGCCAAAAGCCGCCGGCGCTCCTCTCAATCTCGCTCGTGCAGCCAGTTTTCGAGCGTTTCCCGGACTTGGGCGGGATGGCTGAAGAATAGAAAGTGATTGGCGTTTGGGACTACCTGTAGCGTCACACGTGCGCCGGCCTGGCGAAGTTCATTTACGCTATCACGGACGTAGCTGAGCGGAATTCGATTGTCGGTTTCCCCGGTCAGCACGAGGACCGGTCGATTTTTATAGACGTGCCGAAACGCCTCGGGGCCGAGCCCGGGTCGATCGAAGACGGGAGAGATGAAAATCAGGGACTCGAATCTTGCGGCGTTTGTCGTGGCAAACTTGCTTACACCCAACCCTCCGTTGGAAAGCCCCATGAAGTGCAGGCGATTGGAATCGAGTCTGACCTGCTTCGCGGCGGCGGTGAGCGCTTGGCTGGCAACCTGCTCCGTTTCGGCGGCGCTCCAGTTGCCCATCCCGCAGGTGGGTGCGATTACGACCATATTCAGATCGTCGGCGATCCTGGACAGAAGCCAGAGATAGGCTTTGAAGTTTCCTCCGCTGCCGTGGAAGAAGATCAGCGCCGGCGCGGGCTTGCTCCGATCCAATTTGGCGGGGACGTAGAGATAGGCGTGGTGGGCGCTGGGCCCCCACATGAGCACTTCGGCGTAGCTGTCAGACATCGCGGTCCCGAGCGCGTGGAATTCCGGATCTTTCTCAAGCTGCCGGTAATGCTCCTTCGTGAGACGCTTGAGCTGTTCGGTTTGTCCGGCGGTGAGCAGCGGATCGATCCACGAGGCCAGCGTATAGCACAGCATCAGGTGATCGACCTCCGGAAGCAGATTGCTGAACCAGGTGAGGAAGGAATGCGGATCACGATCGAGACGAAGATTTTGAATAGCGGCCGTTGCGGTTGAGTTCCCGCTGGGTGCACGAATGACGAGGAAACCCAAGATCGCCCCGCAGCTGAGTGCCTGAATGGATGCCCATCGTTTCCACGTCCGCTTGCCCACGTCCCACGCGAGCACGGTGAAAAATGGCGTGGTGCCCGCGAGTATTCCGGCGATGGCGAATGCCCGGCCCTCCCACGTGGCCGCCACGCCCAGCAGCAACAGCGAGAGTGGAACGGTCGCGAGTCCCCAGAAGAAAAAGATGAGCTGGGCGATGAGTTTCAGAAGCTGCGGACGATGGTGAAGCGTCGGCGGGAAATCAAAGGAGTACGCATTCTCCCCGCGTCGAAATTCGAAGATCGCAGGTTGGAGTCCGGGTCTTCCCCCGGCTTCTATCGCGGAGCAGGCGGGCCGCCTGTGGTACTTCCGGGTTTCGGTTCATCCAAGAAAGCTGGGAAGTACCTCGGGGCTAATCGGTCAGTACTTCCAAGTCGGGTAACTGTGACGGTGAGCCTTCGGCGAGATAGCGCGCAACGATCGACGCGAGTGACTTCGGCGCCAAGGTTTCGGCCGTGTCGGTGAGTTCGGCCAATGGCCACCAGTGGAATCGCTGCAGCACCTTCGCTTCGACGGGATCGCTCATGTGCGGTTCGAAACGGTCCGCGTGCACCACGTAATAATCCTCGCGCTGGCTGAGCCGGCGCCCGCACCAGTCGAACGTATGATGCCGGCGCCACACCAGCGCGCCAATCGTGAAGGACTCGAGTCCAAGCTCTTCGCGCAACTCCCGGCGAAGGCCCGCTTCGAAATTTTCCCCGGGTTCGCGGCCGCCGCCCGGCGCCACCCAGAACTCCCTGCCGTCGTCAGGCCGGCGAATCTTCATCAGCAGCACTTCGCTCTGCGGCGTGATCACAATCGCACGGATGGAGTGACGCTCGGTGACGGTGGGCTGCGGGTCGGCCATGAAAAGTAAGTGAGAGGTCGGAGTTTTCTGACTGCAAATAAATGCGATGACCGGAGCAGGCGGGCCGCCTGCGCTACTTCGTGGTTAATCAGCGGAGGCGATCGGCGCCTTACGCATATCCGCGTAAACCCTGGCGCGACATGCCCGTTGACCCAGCGAGGGGAGAGTTCCCACTCGCGTCCACCATGAAGCGCGCACTCCTCGTTTTCGGCACGACGTTAATTGCGCTGGTCGTCTCGACCAACGCCTCGGCCCGCAAGGTCGAGAAGGGCGTCACGCAGGAAGTGAAGCTCAACGGCGGCCGCGGACCCGGCGGGCAAATGGCCGTCGGCGATTTCCAGGTCCAGCATATCGACGGTTTCAAAGGCGCGCATCGCGTGGCGATCAGCGTGTTCAATGTCGCCTTTCCGGACGAAAACTCGCTCACGTCCAGCCTGCGCGCGAAAAACCGCACCAGCACTTCGACGGGTTATTATACTACGGTCACGACCACCACCTCTTTTCACAAAAGCTCCACGCTGCACACGACGATGACCGGCCTGGACCACGCGACGCAGCAGCGCATCGCCGATGCCGCGTACGCCGATTTCGTGGAGGAATTGAAGAAGGCGGGTTATGAAGTTGTGTCGGTGGAGGAACTCGCGCGATTGACGCCGGAGTTCACGACCTGGGCCTCGATTCCGAATTTCAGCAAAGGCCGCTACGGCACCTACGTCGCGCCGACGGGTCGCGCGTTGCGGTTCCTCCAGGGCGATGCCGCAAAACGCGACGTGTCCTCGAAGTCGGCGGAGCTGTTCATGCCGTTCCGCGCCTGGGACCGTCCGCAGGCGCTGACGCGCTCGCCGTACCTGGCCTATGACGGCAAACTCGGCATCCTCGCCGTCACCATGGTCGTCGACTACGGAGTTTATAGCACGACCGGTGCGACGCGGAAATTGAAGGAGGAGGTCAAGGTGGAGTTCGACAAGGGAGTGACGGCCCAGTCGGGCACTTTGTACGACACCGCGACGCTCGTGGAATATTGGGGACCGAAGTCGGGCGGCTTTCCCGCCATTGCCGCGCTCGCCGTCCCCGTGACCTCGGAAAAGCCCTTCGGCGAACTCACCGGCGACGACGGAGTATATACCGTCAAGACGGATCCCGTTAAGTTCGAACAGGCCGCGCTCGAGGTGGTGCACGGCGTCGATGCCAAGCTCGTGGCGGCGATTGCCGCGGGGCGCTGAAGAAGCCTCTCAAATTCCGTCTCCATTGTCGTCATCCTTCGCAGCCCGCTCTTCCCCAATGAAATTTATCTCGATCGTCGGTGTGATGGCCTTGTGGCTCGGTGCCAGCGGTGCCCTGAAGGCGGCACCGCCTGACGCGCGCGCGGTGCTGGCGGCAATGGTGACGGAGAGCGAGCGGGACTTCGAAGGTCGCGCCGGTGAGAAAATATCGGTGAACGGGGAATGCACTTTCTATAAGGCGACTCCCTTTGAGAACATGATTCCGGGCCAGCAGTTCATCATGAAGTCGAACGGCCTGACTTTCGTCATGGTGGATTTCGGCACGTCTGAAAGCCGCGCTGCCAGCTACGAAGCCTTTTTCTCGATGCCGCAGTTTTCCGACCCGCGCGGGGCGTATACGCTCGAACCTGACCCGAAGGCGACGAATGCGGACAAGGACGTGACGACCCTCCTGCTGAACGGGCGCAAGGTGGCGAACTTCATGGTTTATCGGAACGGCAAGGATAACATCCTCGCGGTCGGGCCCGTCGGCGGCCGACCGGCGGCGACTCCGGCCGCGACCGCGGCGCCGGCTCCGGTGGTGGCGGCGAAAGCTGCGGACGCTCCGGCATCAGGGCCCACGGAAGAACAAAGGATGCAGGCATTCGCGAACGGCATCCAGTTTCTGATCCAGCGGGCGGCGGGGAATTTCAACGGCCTCGTGGGACCGCTGTTTCACACGACGGCTGAAGGCGATCCGCTCTACGTGACCGTGGTGATCGCAGACCTGCAGGGGGCGAGCGATGACCAGCTGATCGTGGCTTTTCAAAAACGAAATATCTACATGAAGACCTATCGCGGGCAGGCTGACGCGGCCTTCGCGTTCGCTGCGTTCCAGGCACTGCCCAAACTTATTACGCGCGACCGGTACGAGGTGGAGTTGGACCGTCGGCTCGAGAAGCCGTCCTCGTCGACTTATCATCTCCGTTATAATGGCACGATCGTCGGCGATTTAGTCTGGAAAAAGACAGAGGCGATGGCGCTGCTGAGCATCGGCTACCGCGATGGGGTTCCCGCCAACATGGTCATGGGGACCGGGCGCACGTACTCGCAGAGCGCGATCGACGGCGCCAAGCGGATGATCAACGAAGGGACGGTGTGTGCGAACTGTCGCGGGGTGGGCACCGAGGAGATCGAAAGCAAGTATGTCTACAAAGGCTCCGGCCTTCCGCAGATGGTCACTGTCCCGTGTCACTACTGCCACGGCACCGGGCATCTTTGAGCCTCGCGATTTTAGCGTCGATCCGAATTTCCGGCGACGGAGTCGCAGGTGGAGCGTGTTGTCCCCAACGCGCTGAGCGAGTCGGCCCGTGCTTAAACGTCGACGGAGCCGGAAATCGACGTGAGGAATTTTTCCCGCGGAATCCGCGGATCAGCGCGGATTCCAAACCGCCGGAACGCTTTTTGCAGGAGGAGAATTCCGAGTCGGTTTTCCCCGGTTTGTCTCCTGTGAAAAAAAGGATTGGCATCCGAATCCGCGTTGATCCGCGGATTCCGCAGGAAAAATTTATCCTGCGCCCGAGTGTGGCTTCGCCGCAGAGCCGTAGCTCCAAATCCCCCGAGCAGGCGGGCCGCCTGCGCTACTTCGGAACTGCCTGACGGGATTTGGGTCGGTGACGACATGATCACGTACAAGAACCTGGCGTTCGTGTGTTACGCCGTGACGGATATGAAGAAGGCGCGGAAGTTTTATGAAGGCGTGCTCGGGCTGAAGCTCAGTCGCGTGTTTTCCAAGAACTTCGTCGAATATGATATTGGCTCGGGGACGATCGCGGTGGGTTGCGCCCCGGATCAATGGAAACCTTCCCGCCATGGCACCGTTGCCACGCTCGAGGTGGCCGACTTCGACGCCGCCGTGGCCCATTTGAAGAAGAAAAAAATCCCATTGGCGGTGGGCCCGGTCGACGTCCCCACCTGCCGGATGCTCGCCGTCCGCGATCCCGACGGAAACCAGATCGCGCTGCACCAGCGCAAAAGGGTCAGGAAGTAGCGCAGGCGGCCCGCCTGCTCCGACCCGCGGCAGGGTCGGAGGATCGCGCGATCACTGCGGTTACATTCCCTTTGTGACGTCCGCCGCGACGGCGGGCGGCACGCGGAGTTTCCAGCCGTCGGGCGCGCGATGCAGCGTGAGGTAAACCTGGCGGGTCTGCCCGTTCGCATTCCTGAACCGCATGTATTGGACGACCTCGTCCTCGCTGCTTTGCTGCTGCGCCACCGGCTGCACGCTCTCGAGCGGGACGTTGCCCGCGATGGCGAATGCGAGCAGGTCCTCGGGAGTGCCCGCCGATCGACGCGACGTCTCGGGGAGCTTCGCCATGATCGCCGCGGCTTGCGCGCGCGAAGCTTGGTCGAATTCCAAAGTATTCTTGAGCGCCGCGACGTCCCCGCCCGCCGCCGCCCACAACATCGTTTCCACCGCGGCGTCCGGCGTGGCGCGACCGCGGTTCTCCCAATGTCCCGGAGCGATCCACACGCCCGGCGGGAAAATCGGTTTCGCGATCCCCGGCTCTTTTTGCGCGGCGACCCTCGGTGTCGCGCGTGCGACCACGGCGCGACGCAGGTCAGCGAGTTCGTCGTCGCTTGGTTGAAGCCGCGACAGCCGTTCATGCTCGCGGCGCAGTTGTGCCAGCTCGTCGTCGGACTGGTGCAGTGCCTCAAGCTGGGCCTGCAGTTGGACAGCCTTGCTGCGATTCAAACCCCACCAGAACCCAACAAGGGTGCACGCGGAGATAATCGTGAGGTGTGCGACTTTCATTTCGGGGCATCAATGGCGGGATCGGGAACTGTCGGTGGATTTTTTTCGGCCGGGCCAGGCGCGGCGACCGGCGTGGTGATCCAGTCGGCCCGCGGCCCCGGCGTGCCTGGGACCGCGATGGCGATGTCGGCAATCCCGGCGCGGCTCGCCTGCTCGATCGTGTAGGCCGTGGCGTCAAACCTCGCGCCTGGGGCGCCTTGGACGAACAGCTGCGGGCGACGATCGGCCGGGATCGAATGCAGGTCCGCGAGGCGCTGCAGGTAGTCGTTCAAAGTTATCGGCTGATTTTCCCACGCGATCGTTCCCTTGGCCGTGACGAGGACGTTGACCGCGGGTCCGTTTTCCGTGCGAGCATTCGCGGTTGTGCGGGGAGGCTCGCTCGCTGCTGCGGCCTGGTCCCGGCGAAGATCATCGGCTTCCGCGATGCGGCGGATCAGGCGCTGGTTGTCGTGATGCAGCGCGCGAACTTCGCCCTGGGAATTTTTTACGCGCGCCAGTACGGACTCGAGCTGGGCGTTGGAACGGAGCTGCCAGGTGACCAGGCCGGCGCCGGCCATGAATGTGGCGAGCACCAGCGCAGTGTCCGAAACCAATGCGCTCGCCACCCCGGCGAGCACAGAGGTTCCGACACCGGCCGCGGCGACCTCGGCAAAGGCTGCCGCGGTAATATTCCCGGCGAGCGCGGCGGGCACCGCGCTGGCGGTTTGCTCGGCTAGGACGAACGCGAGCGCGCCGGAACTCGAGGTCACTCCGCGCCGGGCGAGTTCGGCGCGGATGCGTTCGACGGCGCGCTCGGTGCGCTTGCGGGCGCCTTCCTCGGTGAGGCTGAGGGTGGCTGCAATCTCGGCGAAGGGACGTTTTTCAAAAAAACGCAGCATCAGCGCTTCGCGGTCCACGTCCTTCAGGTCCGTGATCAACTCGTCCAGCAGCGGACGCAGGTGGGTCCAATCGGTTTCCGGGGTCGCGGTGGGGGGATGAAGAATGTTTTCCATGAGCGTGGCCTGGGTTTCACGGGATTTACGGCGCTGCTCGGTGCGCACAATTTCAGCGGCGGCGCGCTGGGCGCTGACGTGGAGCCAACCGAGGAGGCAGGAGCGCTGGCACAGCTCCGGGGCTTTCCGGGCCAGGGCGGAGAAAACTTCCTGGGTCACGTCTTCCGCGAGCTGCGTGTCGTTCCCCACGCGTCGCAGCGCGCACGAGTAGACGAGCCCGATGCGGCGCTGCACGAGCGCGGCGAACGCGGCTTGGGAGCGGTCGCGCGCGTACCGGCGGAGCAGGCTGACATCATCGTCGTCGTGCATGGTGGGATGCTAGATGGCTGCCGCCGAATTCGAAAGCGGACAGGAATACGCGCTTTGCCGCGAATGACCCTATCCCGCTTTCCGGGCGGCGGCGGTGCGTGAGTGATAGCGAAGAAACCCCGGCAGCAGCACGGTGAGCAGCGCAGTGCCCGCGACGCACGCGACACCGCCGCAGGCGATGCCGGTGCGCAGGCCGACGAGGCTGGCGGTGAATCCCACCTGCGCGTTGCCGAGGTACGGGCCCGTCAGGTAGCTGACCATTTCGACGCTCGCCATGCGTCCGCGCAGGCGATCGGGAATGGTTTGGTTCCAGATCGTCATGCGAAAAATCCCGCTGACGCCGTCGGCCGCGCCGGCGACGAGGAGGAATGCGAGCGCGAGCCAGACGTTTGCCGCGCTGCCGAATCCCACGATGGCGAGTCCCCAGACGATCACCGCCACGATCACGGCGAGGCCGTGGCGTTCGATCTTTGCGGTCCAGCCGGAGGTGAGCGACACGAGCAGCGGCCCCAGCGCGAGCACCGAGTAAAACCATCCCACGGAAACGTGCCCAAAATTTTCCGCGAGGGCCGGGAACAGCGCGATCGGCATGGCGAAGAACATGGCGTTGATGTCGATGAGGTAGGTACCGAGGAGTTCCGGGCGTTTCCGCGCGTAGTGGAGGCCTTCGAAGATCGCGGCGAAGCCGAGACGCGCCGCCTGGTCCGGCGGGGGAATCGAGCGAATGAGGACGACAGTGACGATCGCGAGGAGGTACGTCGCGAAATTGATGCTGAACGCGAACGCGGCGCCGAGGGTCGCCGCGATCACGCCGGCGAGCGCGGGGCCGACGACATAGGTGAAGCTGCGCAGGCTCGAGAGCGCGGAGACAGCGGCGAGGTGCTCGGGGGCGACGAGCCGCGGCGTGAGCGATTCCAAGGCGGGCCGGTGGATCGCGTTGAAGGCGGCGGCCCACGCGGCGCCGAAAAACAGCAGGCCGACGCGCGGGTGGGGCAGGAGCGCGTTGGCGACCAGCATCAGGCAGCAGAGCGCGAGTCCGCATTCGGCGAGGAGAATCAGTTTCCGGCGATCAACGGCGTCGGCCAGCGCGCCGCCGGCGAGCGAGAGCAGGAGCATCGGGAAAAATTCCGCGAGACCGAGCAGGCCGACGTAGAGCGTCGACTTGGTCAGCTGGTACATTTGCCACGGCAGGACGACGTAGGTCATCGACGACCCGAACGCGGAGACGAACTGGCCGGTGAACAGCAGCCGGTAATCCCGCGAAGCGCGCAGCGGCGTGAGGTCGAGCGCGACGCTCCGGATGATCCGCGCGAGCCAGGAACCGTGCGGCAGGGGGCGGGCGGCGTCGTTCATTCGCGACGACGCTGAAGATTAAAACCGAAATTCGAAGCTCGATATTCCGGTAGCGCAGGCCGCTCTCCGGCTTCGGAGAGGAGCGCCCCTTGCGCGGTGGAGCGACTTCTCCGCCAGGCGCTGTTTTGCTCCGGCGAGGCGAAGGAGTCACTGAACGCGTTAGGCAACGCGTTTCACCCCGGGCGGCGAAGGCGCCCGAAGTTCAAGGCCGGTTATTTCGAAGCGCAGTTGAACATCCAGCGCAGGCCGAACTTGTCGACGAGCGTGCCGAAATATCCGCCCCAGAACATTTCCTGCAGCGGCATCTCGATTTTGCCGCCGTCGCCGAGGGCCTTAAAGAGGCGGTCGGTTTCGGGCCGGGTGTCGGGCTCGAGATTGATCGAGATGTTATTTCCGTTCGTGAGCGTGAAGCCCATGGATTCCGGGGCGTCGGTGCCCATGAGAACGTGGCCGCCGAGGATCGGCAGCTCGATGTGCACGATGAGATTTTGGTCCGCGGCCGATGGGGCGGGCTGGCCGGGCTGGCAGGCGTTGTTGGGAATGTCCTTGAAGCGCATTGTCGGAGCGCAGAATTCGGTGCCGAATACCGATTTATAAAACAGGAAGGCCTGTTCGGTGGTGCGCGCGAAATTTAGGTAGGTACTGGTACGTGGCATGGGATGATTTTGGAAGGTTGGGGGAGATGAGGATGGCCTTGCACCTAATCAACGTTCGAAGGCCGGCATGCCGGACAAATTTTTTTGGCCGAAGTAGCGCAGGCGGCCCGCCTGCTTCTGCCCGAGTAGTGATTAGCGAGTAGCGATTAGTCGGACGACCAGGGTGCGGTCAGGACATCCTATCCACCACCACCATCCTATCCTATGCCTTAGGGTGCTTGGGGGTCCGGTATGCTCGCTACTCGCTACGCGCTACTCGCTACTTCCGCCGAAGCAGGCGGCCGCCTGCGCTACTTGCCGAGCGGATAGATCCCGGCGGTGTCCTGGTGGAAATCAAACTTTTCCTGACGCGCGAAGGTTCCTCCGGCGAGCAGGCCGTCGATCTTTTCATTTTGCTGCTGCACGCACAGTACGCGTGCGTCGCTCGTCCAGCCTGCGGCGGTCCATGGCCCCGCGGCGTGCGCGATTATGACCAAGGTCCTGATCCCGTTTTCCTGCGTGACTTCCAGCACCGCCGGCTGATCCGCGTCGCCTGGTGCGATCCAGCGGATGGACCCGACCGCGTTGGGCCACGCAGTGAGTCGATAGACCGCGGCGAAGCTGGCTGCCGTGCCCTGCTGGCGTGCGAGCGCGACGTCCTCCTGGTCTGGACCTCGGGCGAGAATGATCTGCTGGGCGGGCGCCCCCGCGACGACGGCTTGGAAAATTCCCGCCTTCATCGTCCATTCGCCGCGCCAGGTCCCGGTCGCAGGATTCGGTGCGAACGCTTTCAAATGCTGGTAACCCGCGTGGGTGCCGAGCGGCGCCGGTTCGCCGGTCGCGCCCGCGAGCGCGGAGAGTTTTCCCGCATAGCGAAACGTGCGATCCCATGTGTGGGCGGTCAGGCTGCGGCCGAGGTAGAGGTCGATCACGAGGTCGGGCGTGGTGATCACCGTGCGATCGAGCCACACGCCCGGATATGATTCCACGGATTCGGCGCGCATCGCCTTGAAGCGCGGCGTGTCGGCGAAGATCAGGAGCTTGCCCTCGGTCGCGGCCTGGGACTCGCCATCGACGGCCATGGTGTTGTGCGCGATGGTTTGCCGCGTCCATTCCGCATGCAGCGGATCGGCGTAGCCATGCATCACGGGTTCGCCGCCCAATTCATCGCCCACGCTGCCGGGCGCGCTGCCGAAGAGGATGAGGTTGAGTTTATCGAAATGGCCGTGCGTGCCTCCGTGCGGGCCGTAGTCGAGGAGGGCGTACTTGCTCGGGTCGCGGAGGATGCCGTAGCCAAGGCTGCGGAAAAGCGCGCTGCCGACGGCGGGCACGGCGGGGATTGTCAACGGGGCGAAAAATTGCGCGGGAGTGTAGATGCTCTCCGAATCGAACAACTGGCGCGGGCTGCGGTTGATGATCGTGGCGTAGGCGGGATCACGGTAGCGGAGATAGCCGTAATCGTAGACCATCGTCTGCCAGGTCCCGAGCTCGGCGCGTCCCGAATCGTTCACGCCGGGCAGCGTGCCGTCGGGATAGGCGTAGCGGAGCGGGGAATCGAAGAGCTGCTTGAAACGGCCGTCGCACACGTTCCAGAGATCGAGGCCTTGGTGCGCGGCGGCCTCGAAGCCCGTGGTGATCGCGTTCATGGCGAACAGCTGGTAACCGATCGCGCCCTCGCCCCACATGCCGTCGTCGCCGATGCCGGTGGCGATGGCTTCACGGAAATCGGCGGCGGCGAGGTCGACGAGATCGCGGTCATCGAGCAGCGCGCCCGCGAGGAGCGTCGCGGCGCTGTAGAAATTCACCCAGTTGGAATAGGTCCCACGACTCGCGGGCGGCGGGGTGAAGGTCCGCCAGTCGGGATGCGAGCGGGCGCGCTGGGCGATTTCATCGACGCTGGTGCTGCGGCGGATTTCGAGGATCGCGGGGCGGATCAGCTTGGTCTCGATGAGGCGTTTGTCGTCCGCACTGAGGACATCGCCCGCGTAGAGATAATCGCAGGCCTCGATGAGCGGGATGAGCCACATCGCTTCGGAAAGGCGCTGGAAGAAAACCTTCGAGCTGTCGGATTTATTCCGTCCCGCATGCCGGGGGTAGGCTGCATAGCGCTCGGCGTAGCCCAGCAGGATCTCGCGCGCCTTGAGGGCGCAGGCGCGATCGCCATCGAGGGCGTAGGCGAAGGCGAGGATCTGGGCGCGATTGGAGAGTTTTTCGTGGAGACGGTTGGCGAGGTTCGCGACGGTGTCCTCGATCGAGGGAAACACGATAGGTTCGCCCAAGCCGTTTTTGGCCATGCTGCACAGGGTGGCCAGGGCGGCTTTCCCGGGAGCGGATTCGTTGAGCCGGTCGCGGAAGCGGCTGAGTTCGGCCGGGGTGAAGATGAGCCGCGGGAATTCGCCGGGCTTGCCGGGTTCCGGCAGCGTGGCGCGGGCGGGAATCGCGTTCGCTTCGTCGACCTTCACGAACACCGGAGCTGCCGGGTCGTAGCCCGGAATGGATTGGGCATGCAGGGCCGCAGCTCCGAGGGAGAATGCGAGCAGCGCAAGTGCTCGCCGCAGTTTCACTTGGAATGCCATCGGAAAACGATGCAGCACCGAGAGGAGTGGGTCACGCTTGTTACGCGCGCGAGGGAAGCCCATTCGGAATATTTGGCCGCAAAGAAGCACCCAGGACCAAGGCTCCAGAGGATTGGCCGCAAAAATGCGCAAGTTTCCGGGATTTCGAATCGAAACGTCCGCGCGCTTATAAGCGCTCCCAAATCTCCTTCGTAGCCACGGAAAACTTGCGCTTCTTTGCGGCCAAAAATTCATGGACTGACTACGAGGAATTCTTTTCGTGTGGTTCGTGGGGCCCGAATCCGGTTTTCTGATTCCGGAGCAGGTGAGCCGCCTGCGCTACTTCCAACGTCCGCGCGCTTATAAGCGCTTCCCAATCTCCTTCGCAGCCTCGGAAACTTGCGCTTCTTTGCGGCCAACCTTCTGGACGATGGAGCGTGTTGTCCCCGACGAGCGCAGGAGCGTCCAAGCAAGCTGATCTCGGACTCGTTCCGTTCTCTCGTTCTCGCATTCATTGACGGAGCAGGAACTCCCCGGTCACGGTGGAGTCCCTTCATGATTCCTCCCTTGCTCCCCATGAAACGGCGCCAGTTTCTCATTCGCGCGGGACTCCTGTCTTTCGCCAGTGGTCTTATTCCCAGCCGGTTTCTTTCCGGGGTTTATGGTCAGTCCCCCGCGACGCCGGCGGTGCCGCCTGAAAGTTTTTACGCCCGGCTGAAAGTCCGGCCGGTGATCAATGCCATGGGCTCGGTGACGTTTCTCGGTGGCTCGATCATGGCGCCCGAGACGCTCGCAGCGATGGCAGACGCCTCGCGCGATTTTGTGGTGATCACGGAGCTGCTTGAAAAAGCAGGCGAGCACCTCGCGCAGTTGATCGGGGTCGAGGCCGCCTTGATCACGACGGGCGCCGCCGGCGCCATCACGCTGGGGACCGCCGCCTGCGTCGCCGGCAGCGACTTGGAAAAAATCCAGCGATTGCCGGACACCACCGGGATGAAAGGCGAAATCATCCTGCAGCGGAGTCACCGCAACGAATACGAAACCCAGATGCGGCTGGTGGGCGCAAAACTCATCGAGATCGAAACCCGCGAGGAACTGGCAGCAGCCATCAACGGCCGGACCGCCATGCTCTTTTTCGTGAACAAGGCCGATCCCTACGGAAAAATCCGGCGCGATGAATGGGTGGCCTTGGGGAGGAAGCATGAGATTCCGACCTTCCTCGACGCCGCGGCCGATACTCCGCCGCAGGAGCATCTCTCGAGTTACGTCAAAATGGGATTCGATCTTGTGGCCTTCAGTGGCGGCAAAGCGCTGAGAGGACCCCAATCCACAGGGCTGCTTTTGGGCCGCAAGGATTTGGTCGATGCCGCCCGCCATCATGCCAGCCCCTATGATCGAACGATTGGGCGCGCACTGAAGGTAGGAAAAGAAGAAGTCGCTGGCCTGGTGACCGCGGTCGAACGATTCATGAGCGCGGATCACGACGCCGACTACCGCCAGTTCGAATCCCGAGTCCGGCTAATGGGCGAGGCCTTGGCCGGAATCGGGGGAGTCCGCACCGAGCTATGGGTGCCGGAGATCGCGAATCATGTGCCGCATCTCGCCGTGGAATGGGAACCCAGCCGCATCCCGCTTTCATCCCATGAAATCGGGCAGCGCCTGATGGAGGGGGAACCGCGAATCTCGGTGCGGGAACGCGGACAGAATGGAGTGACGGTGTCCGTCCTGATGCTGCGTCCCGGCGAGGACAAAATAGTGGCCGCGCGTTTGCATGAAGTGCTGACCGTCGCGCAAAAATAAATTCGCCCGAGCGACTGATGGTCCCGCGCGCCCGGGAAGCGTATCGTCGTCGGCTTGGGCGCTAAGGCCGGGGAAGGGCCATTTTCGCCTGGTAATAGCGACGCTCAGCGAGCGATTCCGCTTGGAGAAACTGATCCAGCCGCTGACGCGCTTCCAGTTTTTCGGGCTGCTCGCGCGCGATCCACGCCAGTGCGGCAAATTGCGAATCTCTACCCTGCACCTGGCTCAGGATATCGTGTTGTATCCGGCGGAGATCGGCTTGAACGGCAGTTCCGTACAGCGGTTTCACCGCGCGCACGAATGCCTCGGTGCTGCCGCGCGGGCCCAGAAGCAGATGAAGGTTTACGGTGTAGCAGCGCGTGACCTCCATGAATCCCACCAACGAGATATTCGGGGGAAACCCCGGCACATAGCCTTCGCGGACCGGAAGGAAGGGCGCGATTTCCGCCGTCACTTGCGTGCCCATGATCGCCGGCGGCCAGCCGCTCGCATTCGTCCACAGCTGGTTGCCTTGGCGGCTCGCGAGGAATTGCAGAAAATCCTTCGCTGTTTCCGGATGCCGCGAACTGCGCGCCAGGCCAAAGCACCCGGTCGCGCGAATGCCGGCTTCCGACGGAGCGCCGAGGGTGTACTGGCCGTAGTCCGGATCGTTGACGGACGGATAGGGAAGTGGGCCGGCGCCGACGGGAAACGTCACTTGCTGACGCAGGCTCCACGCGTCCCAGCTCCCTGTGCTGATCATCAACGCCAAGCCGTTGGCGAAGCGTCGGGCAGATTCGTCGCGTTCGGATTGGACAAACCCGGGCTGCATTTCGCCGCCAACAGCGCGCATCATCTCGAACCCGGAACGGATTTCAGGGGAATCCAGCGACCAGCTGCCGTGGAGATAATCCGTAGCATGCCGGACGGAGCCTTCGGCGGCGTTCTCATAGATCAAACCCACTGGAGCCAGGCGGGAGTCGAGCCGCTGCGTCTGGCTGTCGAACATTCGGATCATCAACCCCAGCCCATTCGATCGCGAACCTGCGACCGGAACCAATGCTGGCCGTTCCCGCGCGGCATACGCGGCCGTGCGGCGGCACAGGTCCATGAATTCGACATAATCCGCCGGAAGCACGGTGCGGCCGGTGATTTTTTTCAGGAGATCTAGATTGTAGTACATCCGGACCGTCGGGCACGAGATCGGCACGGCGTAGTAATCAAGGAGGTTGTCAAAGTAGCCGCCCTTCATGCCGTCCAGGTAAGTCTCACGCAGGCGCACGCCCTCGAGCTCAGTCCCGCGGTTGTAGGGGTTGGGTGCTTCGGCCAAGTCCGACAGCGGCGTGAAGAACCGGGCAATGCGATCGTCGCTCGTTTCGGCATCGAGTTGGATCTCGACCAGGTCCGGCACGGTTTCGCCGACGAGCTGGGTGACAAGCCAGTTCCGGTAGATCCGCTCGGGGACGGGCATCTGGATGATCTCCACCTCGGGATGAAGCTGCATATACGCGGCGCCGATCTGGTCGAAGGCTTGCCGGGCGCCGGTCTCGAGCTGGTAGTGCGCCAGCCGAATCGTAGTGCGACCGGTGTTCTTCGCGGGACGCGCCTGCGCCTGCCAGAGAAGACCAAGCGCGAGGGCCATCAGGAAACAGGTGCCGGCCACAACCGGAGGCCGTCGTTTAAATTGCGAGGAGCGCACGGTCATTGGCGGACGTCACCCGGCCGGAACGGCTTGTCCCGCGACGAGGTTGGGAGGTGCGCAGGCAGGCTCGCCAGTCGCTGGGCGATCAGGGTCCGGCGGCTGTCCAGCGGAAATCCGGCGAGAAACCGGCCATAATAGTCGCGGGCGAGCGCGCTTTGCCCGGTGGCCCGCGCCAGCTCCCCGATCGCGATCCACGTGCTGGCCTGCGTGACGGGATGGGTGATGCCCGCGCGATCGGCCACGAGCAGGTGGTCCAGGGCCCGGGTGGGCTCGAGGCCGAAGTCGATATAGGCATTGCCCAAGTTGAGATAAAAATCCCGCCGGCCTGAAGGCGTCGTCAGTTGCGGTCCGAGCTGCTCTAACGCCGTCAGCCTCCGCTGCCGTTCTCCCGGAGAGGTATCCGCATAAGCATCGATCAGCACCAGCTGCGCGGCTGCGCGCTCGGCCAGAGGATGTCCCGGATACTGCTCAAGGAGCTCGCCGTAGATCTGGCGCGCGGCCGTGGGCTCAGCGGGACGAACATGCAGCTCAAGCAGGCGCGCGAGGAAAAAGCGGGCGAAGGCGTCGACTTCGTCATTGGCGCGCTCGGCTGCCAACCCCTCGAGCATTTGCCGGGCCTGGCCGATGCGCTCGTCGGTGCGCGGTTGCAGGTTGAGCACGGTGACTGCCTCGCCGAGGCGGGCCACTCGCCGGGCCGGGCCGGAAACCGCGGCCGGATCGGCAAAGGCGCGGTGCGCATCGGGGAGCAGCTGCCGCGAGGCGTTTTCCCAGGCTGCGTTGTAGGGCGGAGCCGTCGCGAGGCCGGAGCTGGCCAGGACGAGAAATGAGTACAGCCATTTCATGCCCCCGTATTCCGGCCCGTGCCATCCATCGATGCAAGACGCGCCGAAGTTTTCGGCGGGGGCGAAGTCGGGGCCAACGGCGCCACGCGAGGGTCGCCCAACATCGCGGACAACTCGTCCTCCATCGCCTCCGCCCACAGGGCGTAGCCGAGCGGGGAAAGATGCAGGAAGTCGGGCATAAGCTCGCTCGCAATCAGGCCGTCGAAACCGACGAATCGGTCGCCGAAATCGAGCCAGCGGACGCGGTCCCCATCCGCGAGCTTTCGAATGACTTGGTTCACCTGGAGGACTTTGCCCCGCCGGATGGATGGGTTTTCGCTGCGGGGCAGGATGGCGACGAGGAGAATCCTCGTGTCGGATAATTTTTCGCGAATCCGGGCGACGATCGCGGCAACGCCCTCCGCGATCTGCCCGACGGTGTACTCTTCTCCTTCCGTGTTGTTGGTCCCGATCAGGACCACGGCGACCTCGGGACTGAGCCCATCAAGGTTCCCATGGTTCAGCCGCCAGAGAACGTGCTGCGTGCGGTCGCCACCGATCCCGAGATTCAGTGCCTTCCGGCCGGCATAGTAATGCGCCCAGGTTTCCCGGCCCTCCTGCTCCCAGCCCTGCGTGATCGAGTCACCGACAAAGATCACCCGCGCAGCGGCACCCGCCTCGGCCGTCCGCCGGTTCAGGAGCGCCTGGCGCTCCTGCCAAGACAGCGGCTGTTCACCGGCAGGCGGCGCGACCGCGGAATGGGTCCGGGCCGATGGGCCCGGCACGAGGGGCGTGGCGGACGAGAAGGGGAGAAGGCGCGAGATCAATTTGATTCGGTGAGTGGGAGGAAAAAGGGGCCAGGCTGCATCCCGAAAACGTTTCAGGATGCAGCCGGGTCATTACGGAACGTCCAGCGCAATGCTGTCGCCGTATAGCTTATATGCTCCGCTGCTCGCGTTCTTGCCGAGGCAGGTGAATCGGAACATCTTCGTTCCCGCGGTGGTGAACACAACGGTGCCGCAATCCACTTCCACGTAAGCCGCCGTGGCGGCATAGGCATCGAATGAGCTGCCCTGATTTACGCCGTCGATCGCCAGCTGATATATGCCGCGGTCGTTCCCTTTTCTGATCAGAACCTTGACAGCGTAGGTCCCCGGCACGGGCACATTCGTTTTGTATTCGATATAGTCGGTGGCCGCGTTGGCGTTGAATCGATCGTATTTTCCGCCGCTTGCCGTGCTATCGGTGAAGATCGTATGCGTGTCGCCGGACGAGGCCACGTTTACCGGCAGGTTTTCGATTTCATATCCATCCACCAATGGACCGGACTGGACGGTGGTCGCGACCACGCTCGAGGTCGTATCGGTGGTGCGATAATAATACGAGTGTGCACCGAGCGGCAGCGTCGTGGCGTAGGTATACAATTTTCCATCGGTATAGACTACGTCCGCGGCATCGACTTCGTTCAGGTCGCGGATAATGCCGTCGATAACCAGCTGCATGCGATATGGTTTTTGGTTGTCGGCGTCCGTGTAGGTGGCGTTGAACGTGAACACGGTCTTTTCGTCGCCGGTCAGGTTGTTGAGGCTGGTCGCCGAGATCGTCGGCGCCACGCCGCTGGCGACATTGGTCGCGGAGATATCGTCGATCAGCATTTCCCCGTAGGTCACCGCCGTTTGCTTCAGCCACAGCTCGAGGTGAATTTTACTTTTGTTCAAACCGGCGAATTGATTCAGGTCAAAACTGTAGGTGGTCCAGGTGGTCGGCACATTCACCAATCCGGCGGAGAGGGCGTAAGTGCTGACCCCGTCATTCAGATTGGCCTTGATCCGGCTGTTGGGGTAGCCGGGATTCTTCATGACGAAGGTCAGATAGCGGTAGCCGGTCAGGTCGATGTAGTCGTGCCACGGCTCGAATTTGGCCTGTGAAGCGATGATCGACGGGTTCTGCGTGAACCGCCCGACGCTTCGCGCGTCGACGGTGGTGAGTGCGTAGGTCCCAATGCCGCCTTGGTCGTTGTACCAATTCACCCAGCCTAGATTTTGGGTTCCCCAAACCCCGCCATGGCCGAAATCGTCGTAGAGCAAGGGAACCGTCGGGCTGGGAAGCGGGGGAGCCACGCGGAAATGGACGGCTGAAAAACTCATGTTGCCCGATGCATCGGTACCCCTGACCGTATATCTTTTGTTCGCGTAGGGGATGTCGGCGCCGACATTGACCGTCGCCGTGTAGACTCCGTTCTCGGCCGTCATCGCGGTATAAGCGGTGCCCTTGTACTCCACCGCGCTGAAGTTGGCCAGCGGGCGGACGAAAATATCGACGTCACCCGTCACGAAGTCGCCGATGGTCGGCGAGGTTATCTTGATCATGGGCGGGGTCGTTCCGCCCGACGACGAGCTGCCGTTGAGCGCAATCAGGCCGGTGATCGAATAAACGAGCCCCGCCTCAATGCTGATGCTGTGTTCCTGGTAGCGCCACTGGTTGATATCGTCCTGCCAGATCGGCCGGTCGACATACCACGGGCTGGCACTGTTCTTGTCGGTTGGATCCACAACATTGGGGCCGCCCACCATGGCTCCGGGCAGCACAATGCCCGTGTCGGTGTGGGTGTAAGCGGAAGCATTCAAGCGGGTGTGGATAAAAGCCGTGTAATCCGTACCAAGGCCGGAAACCCAGCTCTTGTTCCAGGGATTGTCGCCACAGACCCAATAGATTCCCTTTAACGCGGCGCGCAAAACCGCCGGGTCCGCGAAGAGCTCGTAATAGCGAATGGCATCCCCGACGTAGGACAAGTGCGGCTCGTTGACCCCGAAGGTGCCGAGCTGGTTCAACACGCCGTAGGCTGTGTCGTCCGCCAGCGACATGAAATAATCCATTTCCTTTTTCAGGAGGCCCTGGATCTGGGTTTGCACCGAAGCATCCGCCACCGGATAAAACTCGACCAGCGTCATCGGCTTGAGGTCCCAGTAGTTCGTCGGCAGGTCGAGCGAGGTCAACGGCGTGATGCGATTCGTGGCCGCGGTTTTATATGAGGTGGTGTTCGTAAGCAGATACAACTCCACCTCCGCCCAGAGGAGGCAGTTGGTGAGCTCCGGCGTGTAGGAGCCCAGGTTGCCGGTTTGGTTATTGATGGCGTAGTTATAGCAAGTGACAGCAGCACTGGCACAGGAGGCGGAAAAGGCCTGCATCTCGACGATCTTGCCCGCGGCGATCTTGTTGTTGGCCAGCGCCCAGTTGATGGCTCGGGCGGTGGCGGCGAGCGCTCCCGCCGCCTTGGCGGAGCCGCCGACGCAGAGCTGGCCCAGTTTCCGGTCGTCGATCGCGCCGGTCGGGCTGCTGGCGATCCCATCCGTATAAAGCTCCGGATGCTTCCAGCCGCCGGGATTGCCCAGGTCATAGAGCGCTCCGTTGAACAGGGTCGCATACTTGATGATATATTCGCAGCCATACTTCGCTTCGTCGAGCAGGTCGGGAATCCCGTTCGCATCATAGTCGTAGTTGATGGCGGCGGACGACGCATGCCTGAGATAGGCGAGGGCGATTTCGCCCTGCACCCATTGGTTGCCGCCGTACTTGCCGTAGTCTCCGGCGTCGTACCAGCCGCCCGTCAGATCGTAGTGCGTCGCCAGGTTCTGGGAGATCGCGTCGTCCATAAATGAATCCGGATGAAACGCCTTGGCTGAGGGACTGACCGTGGAGTAACCCGAGGGACAAGAGAGGGTGGTGTCGAACGTGCGTTGCATCCGGTAGAAAGCCGTCATCTCGTCCTTGTAGGAATCCCACATGTTGGTCTGGATTGGGAATGTATAGGACGAGACAGTGTTGCTCTTGACCGTGAAGTTCGTCCCGGTCGCGGTAACCGAGGAAAAGTCGACGGAATAGACCCGGCTGCCCCACGCGACGCCTTCATCGGTCATGGTGCCGCTGGCGACCACGGTGGTGCCGTTCAGCACCTGATAGGTCGGAGTGGTCAGGACATCCGTGGCGATGACATGCGCCACCTTGCAGTCGCCGGCACTATAGCCCGCTTGGCAACACACCACCTTGGTGACGGTTCCCACCGCCTGGGAATTGGGGACGGAAAGCAGGCAGAGGATAAACACCAGGATTGGCGTCGCGGGGCGGATTGAACCCAGAGGATTCAATCCTTTCGTCAGATGTAGTTTTAACATTTTTAGGGCCTCCATTTTTCATTAACCGAGAGAAAGCAAAATGTGTCGGCAGAAAGGGTCCATGGCCGGCACGACAAAAGGGGATTGGGGCTGCGATTTTCCGGCTCGCGACGTGGGGCGTAAGAGATGGCCCGAAAAACCATTGGCAATGGAGTCGCTGCGCTCGTCTCGGGCAATCGGGAAGACTTACGCGAATCTTCCGTGTAGTTATATCTTTTCGCCCCGAGGCGGACCGCGTTCAAACAGCGCGGCGCCACTGCAGTTCAGGCAGTCTCGCGTCGGATTCATAGATAGAGAGCGCGCAGCGCGCTGGAGCGCGTTGTCCGCCAACACGCTGTTTTGGCTCCGTTGACCTTTAGTTGACGACGGAGCCGCTCGACGCGTTGGGGGTAACGCGTTCCACCAATGGAAGCCGCCCACCGACATTTGATATAGCCGGTGGGAAAACTTGGTTAATAATCCATCCGCACCTTGAAATATACCTTGCGCGGGTCGGAAACCATCGTGTTGCCCTCATAGTAAACGCGGTCGAAGAGGTTATCAACATTCAGGCTAAGGTAGAGAGGGTGCCGGTCGAAGTGGGTCTTGTAGCCGATCAGCGCGTTGGCGACGGTGAAGGCCGGGTTCTTGAGCGAAGTGGTGACGTCGGTGGCGCGGGGCTCCTCCTCGCCGACGTAGCGCAGGCCGAAACCGAGTTCGAGACCCTTGAGCGGCGCCCCGGTGAAGCTGTATTTATTCCAAACCGCCCCGGTCCACTCTGGTGTGTTGCGGAGGCGGCGGCCCTGGTTGAACGTACGATCGTAGTTGATCGTGCCGGGCGCGAGGCTGGGATCCCGGACCACCTCCGATTTCCACATCCACGCCCCCGACACGAGCAATTGGTAACTGCGGCTCGGCTGATAAACTAAATCGAGCTCGGCGCCCTGGGTGCGCTCGAGGCCGCCGGCCACGGTGTACTGCACGCTGGTCGGCGTGCTCAGGCCGCCGGCGTTCCGCGGATCGGAAACATTGGCAGCGTAATCCGAACGCGGGACGTTGGTGCGATCGACCTGGTAAAGGGAGAGCGAACCGGAGAGCCGATTCTGCATCCAGTCAGCCTTGAGGCCGAAGTCCATGCCCTTGCCGAGCTCAACGGGAAGATCGTGCGCGTTGTCAGCGTCGACGACGCCGGGTCCGGTGATCGAGCGCGAGCTGTTGGGTGCGAAATTCTCGCTGTAGCTGGCAAACAGGCTGTAGCCGTCCACTAGTTGAAACGTGGCGCCAAAAGTGGGCACGGTGGCGTGCCGGCGCAGATCCGGCAGAACCGGACTGCCACCGAGGCGCTCGCGAATGTCATCCTCATACCGAGCGCCGATCAACGTCGTCAGCCGGCCGCTTTCGAACCATTCGCCATACCAGCTGGCAGCATAACCCCGGGTGTAATTGGTGGCGTTGTTGGCGCCCGTCGCGGCTTGCTGCGTCACGGCAATCTGCGAAAGCCGGATGTCGGGCATCGTATAGGCGTTGTGCGCCGTGATCGTCGCGGCACCGCCGGGCGCGCTGTTGTTGTCGAACAAGCCGGGCGTGTTGATGTCGCGATCCTTGGTGAACTGCCAGCCGACGACGAACTTGCTCTTCACAAATGACAGATCGTGCTTCAGCAGCACGTCGAACTGATGAATCCACCATCGATCCGACTCGTTCGGGTTGGACAGGCCGAGGTTGATGGTGCGGTCGGCGTTCACCACGGCCAAGCCCGCCTGCAGATCGTGTTTTTCCAGCTCGTAGTAATTGCCGCCATAGCGGAACGAGATCGCGTCGTTCAAACGGTAGTTGGCCTCGACGGTGAAGCTCTGGGTCTTGTGGCTGTTCACCTGATCCGGACCGCCAGGGTTGTAATTCAAGCCGCGCGGGCTGAGGTCCGTGATGTAGTCGGTGATCCGAAACGGCGCGACGCCGGTCACGGTGGTCACATCGGCAATCCAGGTGTTGATCGAGGTCCGCCACCTGGCCTGCAGCTGATCCGCCGTCATTCCGAGCTTGGCGATGGCGGCCGCGGGCGGCGCGGCGTAGTCGGCCATGTACCGGCGGTTGCCGATTGCGGTGTAAGGCGGGAAGTTGAAGCGCTTGTCGACGTACTCATAGTCGAAATTCAACTGCAGCCGGTCGTTCACCCGCCAGCTGAGCGTCGGAGCGACGACGGTTGACCGGCTGTAGACATAGTCGCGCCAGTCGTCGCTGTCTTCGCGGCTGACGAAGAGACGAAAGCCCGCCGTCTTGCCGAGCGGGGTTGAAACGTCGAACCGCGCCTTGTTATAGTTGTAGTCGCCATATGTATAGTCGACGGACGCGGCGAACTGGCCCAGCGGTTTGCGCGTGATGACGTTGATGAGGCCGCCGGGCGCGGCCTGGCCGAAGAAGACCGAGGCCGGGCCCTTCACAATTTCCACGCGCTCGGCGTTGTCCATGACCAGGTTGTTGGGCCGGCGGAATCCGTTGCGCAAAAAAACATTGGGCACGAAACCGCGAATGTTGAACGAGCCCGAGCCGAGCAGGTTGACGGTGCCGGCATCGCGGTTGAGGGAGTCGCCATTCACGCCGCTCGTGAAGCGGAGCATTCCCTGGAAATCGTGCACGCCCTGATCCTCGATAAGCTGGGCGGTGACGACCTGGATGTTGAGGGGCGTCTTGGCGATCGGGATCCCGATGCGGGTGGCGGTATAGGCATTGCTTGCGCCGTAGCCCGAGTCTTTTTCCGATTTGACGACGAATTCCGACAGCACGACCGCATCCGCGTCGTCAGCGGGTTGAGTGGAGGCAGAGCGCGCGTTTTGCGCCCGGGCGGGCGGCAGGAGCAACGCGCCAGCGACAAACGGGATGATAAGAAGGCGTGAATACCGGTGGCATCGCGCGTGTCCTGGGGTTGCGGAGCACATAGCAGTTTATAGTTACTTTTCTTTTGGGGATGGCCTCAAGTCACGTGGTGAGTGAACGGGCGGGTGGGGGGTCTGGCGCCTTAACCAAACCGCCTGAGGCAAAGACACCAGCGAACATGCTTGTCCGTTTTGTTCGACAAGTTATATGTTTTCGCCATGGGCCTAGCTATGAAGCCCCTGACTGTAAGACTTATCCCGCTCGCCGAATGGGCCAGCCTGCACACCCATTTGATCTGGATTTACGACGGCCCGGTAAGTTCCGCGGGCCAGGGCTCGATGTTCTCCGCGCACCATGCGGCCTGGTTGTTGCGTCGTGGCCGCGTCGAAGTGCGCCAAGGGCAGCAACGGTGGCGGGCGGAGGCGGGCCAATGGTTGTTTCCGCCGCCGGGGGATCGCTCGCAGCTCTTCTCAGACGACGCCCGGCTGCTGTCGGTGCGTTATCGGGCAACGTGGCCGACCGGCGAGGATTTTTTCGAGAAGGGCCTCGGGCTCTCGGTCGCCGCGACCGCCCATCCCGAACTCCTGCGCGCGGCGATGCCGCTCGCGAGATTCGTCGACCGCAACTTTCCCGCGGCGACCATCGATTTGATGCAGACCCCCGCGCCACTCGAGGTGCATTTCCGGTTGCAGACGCTGTTCGCGCGCTGGATCGAGACCGTCGTCGTTGTCCTCACGCGTGAAGGCGTAATGCCCTCGCACATGGGAAGAATCGACCCGCGGCTGCTGGACGCGATGCGCCGGCTGGATGGCCAACCGCTCTCCCAGCCGATGGCCGAGAACACCCTGGCGAGAGCGGTGGGCCTGAGCGTGACGCAGTTGAACCGACTTTTTTTCCGCCAATTCGGCGTGAGCTCGCGCGCGTATTTTGAACAACGCCGCTTTCAACACGCCCTCGATGTCTTGGAAAGCTCCCCGAGCGCGGTGAAGGAGATCGCCTATGAACTGGGGTTTTCATCGCTCCCGCATTTCTCGGCGTGGTTTCGTCGCCGGCGCGGGCTTTCCCCGCGCGAGTTTCGCCAGGCTTCGCCCGCGCATCGCGCGCTCTCTGCTAAAAACGTATAACTTTTCGAGCGCGCGGGGTAAACGCGCTGGATTGTTACAGCGCCTTGTCCGCAGCAACTTCCACGGACTGGCGCGCCTCATGGCTGCGTCGCTCGTATGCCCCACCCCTCGGAGAACCTTTTCTATTACCGCCCGGATCTATCCCTTCACGCCGAACGCGAAACGATCACCGCCGATCTGTGCGTCTATGGCGCCACTGCCGCCGGGGTGATTGCCGCGGTGCAGGCGGCCATGCTGGGATGGCGGGTCGCTTTGCTCAATCCGGCCGAACGCATCGGCGGCATGACGTCGGGCGGACTGAGCTATACGGACATCGGCAACCAAACCGCGATCGGCGGTCTGGCCCGGGAGTTTTATCAGCGCGTTGGCCAGGCCTATGGTGTGGATGTCGCATGGACCTTCGAACCGCATATCGCCGAACGCGTGTTATCCCAATGGCTCCGCGAGGTAGAAATCCGACCCTTGCATCAGCAATTTCTCGCCGCGGTGGAAAAGGACGAGACTCGACTCGTGGCCGTCCGGATGGAAAGCGGCACGGTGGTTCGCGCGCGGATGTTTATTGATGCCACCTATGAAGGAGATCTCCTGGCTGCCGCAGGAGTGAGCCACTGTGTGGGACGCGAAGGGAATGCCCTTTATGGCGAGACGCTCAATGGAGCGCAGGTGCAGTCGACGCACCAGTTCGACCTTCCCGTCGACCCCTATGTCGTCGAAGGCATCGCGACGAGCGGGCTGCTGCCTGGCATCGAAATCGAGCCTCCCGTCATCGGCGCCAGGGATCACCGCATTCAGGCTTATTGTTTTCGCATGTGCATGACGGACGATCCGGCGATCCGTCTGCCATTCCCGCAACCGCGCAATTACGACCGCCGTTGGTATGTCCTGTTGGAACGATACCTTCAGGCTGGCTGGCGCGAGGTGTTTGGCAAATTCGATCTCTTACGCGTGGCAACAAAGAGCGACACCAACAACCATGGTGCGGTCTCGACCGATTTCATTGGCCAGAATTTCGCATGGCCCGCCGGTAGCTATCAAACGCGCGAGCAGATATTCCAGGCTCACGTCGCTTACCAGCAAGGTTATCATTGGTTTCTTACCCACGATGCGGCGGTGCCGCGCGAAATCCGCGAGGCCTATGCCCGCTGGGGATTGTGTCGGGACGAGTTTACGACAACGGGGGGATGGTCGCCACAGCTCTATGTACGCGAAGCGCGTCGCATGGTTTCCGAATATATAATGACGGAACACGAATGTCGCAGCGCGCGCACCGCTCCGGACAGCGTCGGACTGGCTGCGTATGCCATGGATTCCCATAATTGCCGTCGTTTCGTGCAGGACGGCCGAGTGCTCAACGAAGGCGACGTGCAGATGCCCGGTTTCCCGCCGTATTCGATCAGCTATCGCTCAATTGTGCCGCGTGCATCCGAATGCACCAACCTGCTCGTGCCGGTCTGCATGGCAGCGTCCCATATCGCCTATGGCAGCATTCGCATGGAACCGGTCTTCATGGTGCTCGGCCAATCCGCGGCCATCGCCGCGCACCAGGCGCTGACCGCAGGCCAGCCGGTGCAGGACTTGCCCTATGCCGACCTGCAGAACGCTCTCCGGGCCGCCGGGCAAATCCTGACGGCGAACGAGCGCGCTGCTTTCGAGAAGGGCGCACGCCACGAATCGAAAGCCGGCGTGGTCGCGGTTCCCGCGGAAAAAAATCGCCAGTTCTCCTGACCATGGCCGACCTTGCCTGCCGTTTTGCCGCCAACCCCATCCTGACTTCCGCGCACCTCCAGCCGAGCGCACCCGGGCTGCAAATCGAATGTCTGCTTAATCCCGGGGCGTTCAGCTTTGCGGGCAAGACGTGGCTGTTGGTGCGTGTCGCCGAGCGGTCGGCCGAGATTCCCGGCAAGGTCAGCGTGCCGGTGCTCGCGCCGGATGGAGGCATGAGCATCGTCGCGTTTGATCGCGGCGATCCGAAACTCGAGTGCAAGGATCCCCGCGCATTTGCGTACGACGGTCGCGTGTACCTCAGCACGCTTTCCCATCTGCGCCTGGTTTCGAGCGTCGATGGCGTTCATTTCTCGCCCGAGCCCTCGGCGCCGTTGCTCACCGGGAACGGCCCGCTCGAAACCTACGGCGTGGAGGATTGCCGCGTGGTCCATCTCGAGGGGCGTTACCACCTCACCTACACGGCGGTATCCGGGCTCGGCGTGGGTGTCGGCCTGCGTCACACCGACGATTGGCGCACCTTCCAGCACGCGGGAATGATCCTTCCGCCCGATAACAAGGATTGTGCCATCTTCGAGGAGAAGATCGGGGGGCGCTACTTTGCGCTCCACCGTCCCAGCAGCCCCGCTTTGGGCGGCAACTATATCTGGATCGCTGAATCGCCCGATCTGCTGCACTGGGGAAACCATCGCTGTGTCGCCACCACGCGTCCCGGCAAATGGGATGGCGCGCGAGTCGGGGCGGGAGCGGCTCCGATCAAGACCGCCGACGGCTGGCTCGAAATCTATCACGGAGCGACGGCGCAGCATCGGTATTGCCTCGGGGCGCTGCTGCTCGACCTTCATGAACCATGGAAGGTGCTGGCCCGTTCCGAAGAGCCCATCATGGAGCCGACGGAGAGCTATGAAACCAATGGCTTTTTCGGCCATGTGATCTTCACCAACGGCCATATCGTGGAAGGCGACCGGTTGCGGATGTACTACGGAGCCGCCGATACCGTTGTCTGCGGCGCCGACTTCTCGCTGTCTGAGATCCTTGCCACTCTCCGCTAGCGAGCGGAGCGAGGTTCTACGACACCCTGCGGGCTACAGGAGCAAATCGGTCCAACCGACAATCTCGCGATCATCAGCCTGGCTTTTCTCAGGGCTCATCCGGACGACGCGTCGCCAACCATGCGGCGGCGTCCCAGGCGTTGTGAATGCTCGTGAAGAGGAGCAGCATCTCAGTCGCGGCGACGACGAACAACGCCGGCACCACATGCCGGAATGTCATCGCCCCCGCGATCACCAGCGCGGCGTACGCCATGGCGGGAAGAACCGCGTGGCCGATCCAGTCCTCGCGGACTGGCTGGTATTTCTGCTGACGGCGGGCGCCCCGTATGACCGAAACGATGAACGCGAGGCCCACGATCCCGCAGAGGAGAAAGCACCAGGCGAGCGACGTCGGCGTTTGCCGCGGAGTCGAGAGGATCGCGGCGACGAGGAGGACCGCGCAGAAATGAACCACCGTCGGAGTACCGAACGCCCTGGTCGAATCCTCATCGGTGAGTCGGTGTTTGTCGGCCCCGAGGGCAATCACGACGAACTGCAGTCCCGTCAGCGCCGCAGCCGACGAGCCAACGATGACGTAGAAGCTTTCCCACTCCGCCAAGGGCAGCAGTTCGGCTTCAGGCATGGCCCGGAGGTTGGGAATTCACGGCGGGGCCGTCAACGCTCCCGCGACTCCCGAAGAAGGACCAGGCTAAGATGGCGTCAGGGGCTCCCGAGAACCGTTCATTCGACAACCGTCGCCTCCGCAATGATGAGCCCGCCGGAGGCAACGGTCGTCATGGTGATCGGATCAGGCGTTCATTCCGCCATCGACGGTCAGGTTCGCGCCGGTGACATACGACGCCTCCGGACTGACGACGAATGCGACCATCGCGGCGATGTCGTTGACGTGCCCGTACCGGTTCAGCGCCGTCTGCGCCTTCTGCGGCACCGCCCATTCACCCGAGGCGGGATTCAGTTCCGTGTCGATGGGACCGGGCTGGACGTTGTTGACGGTGATGCCGCGGCTTCCCACTTCCCGGGACAGCCCCTGCGTGAAAATCTTCACGGCTCCCTTTGTTGCCGCGTAGGGCACCAAACCGGGTACCATCACTCTCTCACCGACCGCCGAGCCGATGTTGATGATGCGACCACCTTCTTTCATATGCTTCAGCGCTGCCTGGGTCGCGACGAATACGCCCCGGATGTTGATGTCGATCACACGGTTCATCTCCTCGAGCGTGGCCGTCTCGAATGTATTCGGGATGGCGGTGCCAGCATTGTTCACCAGGACGTCCAGGCGGCCGAAAGTTGTGAAGGTTTTGTCGACCGCGGCCTTGACGGCGTTTGGCCCGATGATTACGGCGATTCTTCAATCTTACCAAAATGAGACCAACGAATCCAAACGCTGAGGGCCGACGCGCCGGCCGAGGTTAACAGGCATCCGATACTATTATCTGATGGTCCATCGGTCCTCCGAATGGGAGGCCCGAACTTTGTTCAGACTGATTTTCAGCTTGAGACGGTTGCCCACTTTTTGGACGACGTGCCACAGGCCATTGCGATGATGCGGCGCCCTGTCCATGAATTCGACGAAGGTCTGATTCTTGACGACGCCGACTTCGGAATCGTCGGCCAGCCCTGAGCTGAAGCCATAGTTCCAATAGGTGGGACCGCGCGTCGAGAGATCACGGCTGGCGAAAACCGGGTTGCCGTCCATGGACGCCACGAGGGTCAGCGCGATGGCGATGTCGAAGACCTTGCCCTGATATTCCAGCCAGGAGTGATTGAAGACGTTGCGGTCTCGCTGGAGTTCGCCCGTCACCAATTCCGTCTTCAGTCCCTGGCTGCGCAGTAGAACATGGAGAATTCCGGTGACGGCATGGCAGGCGCCACGGAATTCCTGTTCGGCTACGAAACGCAGCAGCGCGCTATAGGTCGGGCCAAGCGCGGGGGGCAGGTCATTTTCTTCCGCAAGTCGCTTGATGTTTTCTTCATAAAGAGGGAAATCCATGGGAAGGGGAAGTCGCGGCCCCAGATTCTCTCTCGGGACGGTCGACTCGGCATCGAAACTAGGCAGGTGCGGCGCCCGCTGGCCGCTGGCATGGCGGCGTGAACACCTGGGCACTTTCGCAGACATTCTCGAAGACGCAGCTTCGGCAACAAAGGTGCTGCTCGAGCATTCGGATTTCACAAAAGGCCTGGGCGTCTTTGGCGCTCCGGGTTCCGCACCGCACCCGATTCTCGGGTGTCACCTGCTGGGCCTTGATGACGCTTATTTCCCGATGCGCGCAGTGGTAGCGACTCGGCGAAGGATACTTCACCCGTGGGTCAACGGCAGGCTGGGATATTCCCGCTTGATCCGGCCATTGTCTGCCGGCCGCCTGTGCGGCGTCCCAGTCATGAAAGGGACAGTTGGGGACCGATGGATTCTCACGAATGTAGTGAGTCTCCGTGCCGGTCACCACGAGATACTCATCCGGGGCATATTCCCTGAAGCCCGGAACCTGCCTGAAGCCCGGTTCGTCCGCAAAGTGCTGCTGAAGCGTCCGCCAACTTAAGGCACAGGGAAAAGCATGGAGAAGATCCGCTTCGAGTTGGTTTGCGATCCCTGCCACTTCCGCGAGGTGCTCCGGGACATCCTCTTCCTTTGGGGGAAGATACTGGCCCTCGGACGAGCGAACTTGAAACCATGGGCTGCCCGGCGCCCGGACAAAAATGATGGGCGAGACCTCGATGCTGGGCTCGACCGCGAAGAACCGCTCATGCTCGCCGTATTTGATCCGCAACCCCCTCAGCGCATCCATCGGTTGATTGGACGGGAAATGAAACGGCAGCTGCACCGGCTGTAATGGCGGGGTGCCGGACGCGAGCGCATAGTAGTCGAGGTAGCGGTATAGTTCGGGAAACCGACTGTCGATTTCACCCACGAAACTTTCACTTATTCCGGCCGCGAGATAGACGCGGAGGTGATCGGTTGTCGCGTCGGCCGGTTTCTCGAACAAAAGTTGAGGCTCAAGAAAAAGAATGCACCAGAGGCCATCCGTAAGAACGGCCCGCTTGGGAGCTGTCCCGGACTTTTCCCGAACCGACTTGACGTAGTCCTTCAGGGTCGTGAGCCACTTATTCCAATCGTAGAGCAGTTTTTCGCCGCGTAGCCCGCCGAGGATTATTTCGCGGATGACCATCTCCGGTGTGGGCTCCGCGGTTTTCGCCGACTTGTCACTAGGTGGCGGGTCCTGGCGAGCCGGCAGCGGGCTACCCGGACGTTTCGCTTCGACCACGAGGAGCGGTTGCTCGGTCTCTCGGTCAAAACCCAGGTAATCAATGAACCGGGTCACCTCGTCTTTGGTGGAAGCGAACGGCGATTCCGGAATCAACTGCGCGAGATACGCTCCGCTCTCGGAAGTAATATTCCAGTTGAGCGACGAAAGCAGCGAATCGATGAGATAGTTTCTGCCGTGCGCTTCCAACGCTGCCTGCACGTCCGCGGCGGGCTTGCCGAGGGGGTTGACGGAATAGGCGTCGCGAAAGCGGGTAATGCGCGGCAGATAATCGGTCGCAAACCGCTTTGCGGCCTTACGGAAATCCAACTGCGCGTCCGATGCGTTCTCGTAACTCATCGGAAAATATCTTCGAGTCCGTAGGTCAGCTGCTGCGCGGCCGGCCACCCCGCTTCAACAAAGGTATCGAGAATCTCAATCAAGGCGTGCCGGCATTCCTTGTCGTCTTTCAACAGGGCGTGATGGGTGGCGATGAATTCCTGGACCACGCGCACGGCGAGTTCCGCGACCAGTGTTTCATATTGAAATCCCCCCTCTTTGCCGTTCTGCACCACGAGGCTCAGCTTTAGGAAGACCTCCTTGGGCGCGAATTCCACCAAGGCACCGAGCAGTTCCATCAAATGGAACCCCACATTGGGGACGCGGCTTGTCGCAAGCATGGCAATGACCGGTTTCATCTCCTCCCAGAACCGGCGCCGTTGCTCGGTGCTGAGTTTGCCCCGGCCCGCGGTGGTGGACTTCAAGTCGAAGGTCCCCGAGGCGAAATAGACCTGGTCCGCAATGGAGTCCACGCACCGATGGAGCGTCTCAATTTTCTCTCTGACCGGGGCGGCAATCTCGTCGTAGGGTTTGCCGTCGTATTCCGCAATTAGGCGGGCCAGCTCCTGGTTGATGGATTGCAGCAAGCGATAGAGGACTTGCTGGGCGCGATGCCGCATCGGAGTGTCCGCTGTGCCGGCGGGTTCCATTTCGCCGAACGCGAGGTAACCTCGCAGATCGCTAATGAGGTGGAGCGTATACTCACGCCGTGCCCAAGGCGTATCGACGATTCCGGAAATCATCGCGGAGGACCACGCATGATTGTCCCGGAGATATAATGCTAGAAAATAAGAGAGGCAAAAAGCCCGCAGCTTTTCGCTTTCCGGAAGTTCTTTTGATCGCTCAAAGATGGTCTGGACGAGTCCAATGCCACGCGCCGCACTCGTGCGCGACAGGGTGGATACCACCGCCGTAAGAATCGCGCTGCTCGGATCGTTGGTAGCGTAAAATTCCAAGAGTGCCCATGTGCGCTCCGGATTGCTTTCCGCATAGGTGGGCGCGAGGCGTGCCACCTGATAGCGGACCTCCGGTCGCGGACATCCGCGCAGGCGTGTAATCGCCGCCTCGACGAGCGACTTGTCGCCGGTGGTCGCCGCATCCTTCGCCAGCATCAAACCCTCGACGGCGGAGATGGCCGCATCCGGGCTGCCCCATCCCGGCATCGAATCGAAATTCGCGTTGGTTTCGAGTGGTCCGTCCGCGGGTGTCTCGGTCGCCACTTGTAGCAGGATGGATCGCGCGAGAGCTCGGAGGGCCGTGGTATTGGCCTCGACCGGCCGCTGCAAGACCATGGCACAGGCCTCGGCCAGATAGGCCCGGGCGTTGTCCTTCAAATCTGAGTTGATTCCTTTTTTGTCCGCATTCGCGAGGGCGTCGAGAACTTTGCGGTATCGGGCTTCAAGGACCTCAGAGGGCTCGGGTGCTTCCGCTGCTCCCTTCGTGCTCCTGGATGAGGCCTTGAACGGTCGAATCAGCTCCAAAAGCTCGCGGTTGGCCGGCTCGTCCACCGGTATTCCGCGGTGGCGCAAGAAGTCCTCGTCGTCGGCATTTGAGGACTCGAACGACGACATCCGGAAATGAGGGGAATTGGGGGGCGGGCCTTTGTCGGCGTCGAGCAACAGTAGGCGATCCCGGGCTTCGGATGTGGCAACGAGTTCACGCGGCAGACAACCAAGATACCGGTCACGCAGATGCTGATTGGCTTCCTCGTTGTGTGTGGGCCCGCGATCGATGTTCACTATCGCCGTCTCGATTTGCTGCCGTTCGCCCTCGGTGATTAAGGGGTAAAGGGATTCCAGCAGGTTCCCTACCTCCTCCATCACGTCGAAGGACGAAAGCATTCCCGGTTCCCAGAGCAGCGACCGCAGGCGATACCCCAGCGTTTTCGGGTGTTCACTGCCGCTTTGCAGCAGGCGACGCCAGACAACCGCGTGCTGCGCGCCTTCGGCGATAATCGCGAGCAGTTCGTCAATTTGCGCCCCGGCGTCCGGTAACGAATCGAGTTTTTCCAGATAGCGCTGCACCGCATAAAGCAGCTCGATGGCGGAAGAATCGCCGGAATGAACGCTGCTGCGGGAATCCCAAATTGAACTATAGTCGGTGATGATGCGGCATTCGCGTCCGAGGAACGCGAATTGTTCCGCGATCACGTCCCCGGATTTGGACGGATGCTCGCGCACTGCAAAAGCGGCGACGCCGACCAACGCCGCTTCAATGGCCAATCGCGGAGCCTTTCGGAGAAAATCCGGGAACGATTTTGCGAGAGAATACTGAACCCCCTGCCATTCCTGCCGGACATTGGTGATCAGCGGCATGATCCGACTGGGTCCTCCGAGGTAGGCCTTCTCCGTGCTGTCGCTCGCGTGCGTGAAAGCGATCTTGTAGATTTCGGCCACAAGCGCGGGGTCGAGTGCAACTAGGCGGGGGACCTCCTGGGCAAAGAAAAACAGTTCGGTGTGTCCATATTGCTTCGCATGGTCCGGCTCCAGGAGCTTCCGCAACACCTTTCCGGACTCAGCGGGTGCCCCAGCGAATGTCCGGCAAACGCTTTCCAAGCCGCCCCGCACGAGACCGGCGTCATAGCGCGTTGTTGGCACGAGCGCATAGGCCAGGAGGCGACGGGCCGCCTTGCTAGTGGAGTCCAGTGCCGCCTCGGGGAACCGGTCCGGGGGATCGCAGAGCATCGAAAGGAGGTGGCGCAGCGGGTAAGCGAAGGCCTCTGGATGTTCAGAGAGTGCCGCCGCAAAACCGCCCCATCGCAGAGCCTCGGCCCCCTGGTCATTGCGGCTAATCTTGCCTCGCGCCGCCTGTGCCCCGGTAAGGTGGGACACAATTCGGACCATGGTCTTGCGCTGATCGGCGTTGGCCAACGAAGCGCGGGCCGTTTCAAAAAACGGGTCGAAGTCCGCGACCGTTTGAAAACATTCCACCGCCACCGTAGGCGCGATGATCTTTCCAACCAGCGGTATCTTGGGTTCACCTTCAACGGTAAGGAGCAGATTCCAGAATGAAGCGTGCGAGCCGGGATTAACGGCCCAAGTATAGCGGAAGTGGAGGACCAAGCTGGGTCGAAACGCGACAACGCAGTCGGGATCGTCTGCAATGATCTTCACCAGGGATTGGTGATCCACGCGGAACAGCAGCCGCGAAAGCGCGTAGTCAAAAAGCAAGTGATGCGGGAATTTTACGGTATTGCGGCCGTGCCCATCGGTAGAGGTAACCGCATAGTGCTGGAGGATGTCTGCACTCAGCAGGTCGGCGAGCACCGCAGAGGAGTTGGCGTCTGCTTTCACGACCGCGCGGCTGGCGTGCAAGAGACGTGACTTGAACATCGAATCGGCGATGGCCCGCAGGACCGTTTCCCGGGCATCGCCTTGGCCGTCGGTTCGGAGCACCCGCTCGTTCCAATACCGGTCGAGCAGCTCGATTTGAGTGCGGATGGGGGTAAGCGACGCTATCGGCGAGCCTTCCCCGATTAGTTCCCCGAGGAGCCGCAGGTTGAACGGCACGGTAATCAAACGACGCATGTCGTCGTTGTCGCCCTGCATCACGGCCTGAACGAGGCCCGCTAAGTCAGGTGCTTGGGTGGCGAGCTGGTCGAGTTCTCTCTGATCGAGGACCGGAACAAGAAAATGTCGGATCGACCCGAATTCCGGGTTGTTGTATTCGGTGGCCGGCTTGCCCGCAAAGAGCGCCCGCAACTTCGTGTCGTGGCGGAGGTCAAACATGCGGATGGACGCTACGACCCGGCAGCGGGAACCGAGGTTGAGCGCGTTATTGATGACCTCCCGGAACATAGCGCCCGCATGGTCCGACCGGGCGGCATCCAATGCGTCGGTGATGAAATACACCGGTCCCGCGCCACCCCAATTCTTCAATACCTCCGTTAGGCTGTGGTCCAGGTGAAGTTCGTCTTTTAGTCTGGCGAGGCTGGAAGCTTCGATGCGGTCGGTGGCGAAGCAGACCACATCGCAGCCCTGCTTGAGGAGAGCGCTGGCCATGTCATAAAGGGCGCCGGACTTGCCGGCACCGGGTTCACCGATGACCAAAAGGGAACCGGCATTAGCCGCGACCTGAAGCTCGCCGGTGGAATGGCGCTGGATCTTAACGCGGGCGGTGACACCCACCCTGATTTCCGCGAGTTTTTCGAGAGAGTCTACCGTGTCGCGCGTATAAGTCCGCAATCTCTCGACATCGGCCCGATAGGACGCCGGGGCCTTGAGCGCGACATTGGCGGAGACGAGGCGTTCACGGAGGTCGTCACGCGCAGCGCCGCCATGTGATTTGGAATAGCCCGCGCACAGCTCCAACAGTTTTGCCCAGGCCAGATCGGCATCATTGGGATGGTGAAGAATGGTGCGGCGCAGCAGTTCCTTCGCTTCTCGCTCCGCGGGCCCGTCCCGGTCGGCGTCCACAAGTTCGACATAGACGCACCTCAAGAAGTCGGTGAATTCCTGATCGCTGCAAGCGGTCTTGGACACGGTGCCCCATGCGGCATTCACGTGGTTTCGGATGGTCGCAAGGAGGTCTGTGTCGGCCACGGGCAATTGAGCGGTCGCAGCGGGGGACTGGTCCGGCAATTCACGCAGTTTCGCGAGGAGCGCGGGGAGCTGAAGGGTCACGGTTGCCGACGAGCTGCGGCCAACCAAGGCGACAAGCTTGTCCCGGTCGCGGTCGAATCGCCGGTCCCAGGGGCGAGGGACGCCCACACCTTTGACCTCAGGTCGAAGCCACTGCCTAACGAACTGGTCAAAAACCGATCCCAATGCCGAATCGGCCCCTTTGGTAGCACCAAGGGTATGCTTGACCTGAATAAAGCCGAAGCCGTCGTTTGAACTTCCCAACAAAATGTCGTCAACCGGCTGCTCGGTTTCGCAGCGAATGAAAGTAAGCGTCGAATGAGCCGGCCACCCCCAAAGCGGTTGGCTTTCCTTTTCGGCCAACACCCGGACTGCCAGCCATGCAGCAACCCGATTTTGGAAATCGATGCCGGCTGACGTCGCGGCTCCGCCACCTGTCTTTCGAGGGGGCAGAGCGCTGGGGTCAGGCATTTGGGCAGTATAAAACCATGGTATGCAATGTCACGTTCGGAACAGCCGGCAACCTGAGCTCAGCAGCATCTTGCTTACGCTGACGAGCCGAGGCTGCGGCAGACCGCGCTAGAAACCGCGTCGCCTAAACCCGTGAAGTGAAAATGGAAAATAATCGATTCGCTTGCCTGATTTTTATGTGCGGGAGCACTGCTGTGACGAAGTTTTGGTCAGGCCGGCAAAAACTCGATGTCGATCCACTCCGGCGGAATGTCGTGTTCCAGCATCGGCGCATGGTCGTCGAGGTAGATGCTTTCGGGCGCGTCGGGGTTGACGATCTGGAAGAGACGTTTCACGACAAGCTCGGCCAGAGACGCGCAGTAGGACTCGGCCATGTCGATGGGAAGGTGGCAGCGAATTATCGCGCCGATTCCGGCCGTGGTCATCTCCTGGTGAAAACTCGGTCCCATCTCCTGCGAAAGGATATTCAAATATTCGCTGCCGCAGAAGCAGTAGCTGCCATTGACTAGGAGCGCGCGCCGCGAATACCACACGCCGAGCTTCCCGTCGTTGTGCTTCGCATAGCCGTTGACCCGGAGCGAGGAGATCGCGCGGCGCAGCGGCTCGATGTCGCCAAACATCTGGCGGGCGGCTTCGTTGAGCGCGGCAATCGAGGAGCGACGGAGCCCGGACTGCCGGTAGACCGCGCTTCCGGCGAATGCGGAAGTGTGGGACCTTCGGAATCGGATTTTCGGCAACCCAGCCGCGCAGGAAGCAGTATTTGAAGAATGTTGAGAGCAAGCCGCGCCGATTGTTGTGCGTCTTCATCCCGCCTTTGCCGGCTTCCAGAAACGCGATCAGCTTCGTGGAGGTGATTTCCGCGACGGCCTTGCCGGCGAAGAAGTCCGTAAGCCGCTTCATCTCCCAGCGAATCCGGTCCATCTGCGGCACGGAGAGCTGGTCTTGCGCGAACTCGCTTTCCTTGGCGGCGATATATTCCGCCGTCGCTTGGACCAGCGGCTTCTGCTGCTCCGGTTCCTTGTAGTTGCCCAACGCGAAATCGACGTAGAACGAAAGCGGGCGAGGCAACGCCGTCATGCGGCGGAAAATCATCTCGGCTTCGCGCACTTGATCTTCGGTGAGCGTGGTTGCGACCGTGCGCATACCTTTCGCGGTTTGCGCGGCCTTGATTTCGAGCGTGGATTTTTCCGCGGCCGCTTCTTCGCGCGTCGGGAAGTTCTTCCGAATGCGGACACCGTGCAGCCAGCCGGCCACACGCCATGACGTAACGCCGTTCCGATTTTCGAACCGGCTGACGGCAAACTCTGTTTGGTTCATGCGTAGGTTGCCACGTCAACTGGCAACCTAGTTTTGCGAAAGGGTCCGGGGATGCTCAATTTCTTGAGCATCCCCGGCTTCCTGAACCACTTCTGCGGTTCTGTAAGATGGCGTCCCCACGGGGATTCGAACCCCGGTTCTTACCGTGAAAGGGTAGTGTCCTGGACCGGGCTAGACGATGGGGACCAACCGCGGAGCCGGGGAAAGTAGGGCGCACCCTATCCCGCGCAAGGTAAAAGAATGCGTTGGCCATTTTGCTGCACCGCGAGCCTTCAGCCCTCACCGTCCTGGCTCGTGGGCATTGCAGGGCCTCCGCTTCCCGTTCTTAAATTTTAGGCGCTGCGTCGATGCTGCAGCATCACCCTACCATGGCTCGCGTTTCGATCGCTGTTCCCACCCTTAATGCGCGTCCCTTTCTCGAGGAAAGGTTCGGGGGAATTCTCCGCCAGACTTACACGGATTGGGATGTGTTCGTCTACGACAGCCATTCCGACGATGGCAGCTGGGAGTACATCCAGGAAATCGCGGGGCGTGATGCGCGCGTCCGTGCCGTGCAAGGACCGCGCGAAGGCCCTTACGTGGCGTGGAACGAATGCGTGCGGCAGAGCGACAGTGAATTCGTCTATATCGCGACCGCCGACGACACCCTCGCGCCCAACTGCCTCGCCGAACTGGTCGCCGCTTTGGATCGCCACCCCGCCTGCGACCTCGCGCATTGCCCGCTCCGGTTCACCCACGCCGACGGCTCACCCGTCCCTGGCCGCGTTTGGCCGAACGGCACGGTCTTTGCCGAAGGCTTGGATGGATTGGTCGGGCACGAGCATGTCCGGCACGCACCGCATGATGGCCTGCTCCATCTCACCGGCCGGCATGTGTATTTCTCGATCACCCAATTGCTCATCCGGCGATCGCTCTTCGCGAAGATCGGTTTTTTCGCGGACCGGTGGGGCGCCGTCAGCGATTTCAATTGGGAAATGAGAGCCGGGCTCGCCGCCGATACAGTGCACGTGCCTTCAACCTGGGCGTCGTGGACCCTCCATCCGAAACAGCTGACGTCCACGCACGGGCGCTACTCGCGGGAAAAAGCGACCAAGGTTGAGGAGATGATCGACGACGCCCTGGCCAGTTGTGCGCCTCCGTCAGTGTTGAAGATGAGATCCGATCCGTGGTTTCGGGCGATCAACGATCTTCGGGAATATCACGCCGTCCTCCTCCGGACACCGCGCCTGATTTCGAAACGCCTCCACCAAATGCGCCGAGTCATCACGGGACCTTCCGCGGTCCGCCAAGCGATCCTTCGTCGCTGCCTCACCGGTGAGGCATGGCCCTTGACCGCAGTGCAGGAAATTCGCCGCCAGCTTCACGGTCGCTACGAGGCGGGTGCGGTGCGTGCGTCCGTCGAAAAGGTCGAAGGCTGATCCTCCCGCCGCGCATCAAGCGCGAAGTGCGAGCGCGGATTCCGCGCTGACACGCGCGGTCTTGCGCCGAGGCTACGGGTCATTCTTCGTCGTCGCGATGAGCACTGCAAAACCCCCGGCCGGCGACAACGGATGGGAGCGATCGGCGGCGCCCTGGATCCGGATGATGGAAGCGGGCGATCCCAACCGGGTGCTGCTGCTCGACGATGTCATGCTCGGGCTCTGCGGGACGGTCCGCGACCTGGAGGTGCTCGACGTCGGCTGCGGCGAAGGCCGTTTCTGCCGGATGCTGACATCGCGCGGGGCGCGTACGACGGGGATCGATCCCACGGCGTCGTTGATTGCCGAGGCGTGCGTGAAACATCCGGGCGGTGCTTATGTGGAGGGCGTGGGCGAGGCCCTGCCGTTGGCCGACGCGAGCATGGACCTGGTGGTGAGTTATGTGGCGCTCGTGGATATCCCCGATTTTCGCCGGGCGATCACGGAAATGGCGCGCGTGCTCCGGCCCGGCGGGCGTTGCGTCGTCGCCAACCTGAACGGCTTCAACACCGCGAGCACGCGATTCTGGGCGCGGGATGACGACGGCAACAAGCTCCACTGGACGATGGACAACTACATGGTCGAGCGATCGGCGCGCGCGGAGTGGGCGGGGATGTCGATCGTGAACTGGCACCGTCCGCTGTCGGATTACATGAAAGCCTTTCTCGGCGCCAGGATGGTGCTCGAGCATTTCGACGAACCAGTCCCGCGGCGTGACGTCATCGCGAAAAATCCGGGAATGCAGAGCCTGTATAGAGTCCCACACTTCTGTACGATGGTTTGGCGGAAGTCTTAGCCGCGAAGCTTTGGTTCGAATCGCGTCGGTTTGTGTCCCGAAAAGAAATCGAGGATTCCCCCTCCGCGTTGATCAGTGGAATCCGCGGAAAAATAACGACTCGATTTCGTGTGGCGTTCCGGTGGGAATTGATTGAGCCGCACCGCACGAAACGTTCAACATGCCGGGGCGATCGGATGGTGACTGTCGCTCCTTTTTACCCCTATGAATTACAAAAAATGGTTGGCCTTGGTTTGTTTTGCCCAGTTCGGGACGCTGCTGTTTGGCGCCGAATTGGTTAAAGCGAGAGATGGTGTCCCGGCGATTTCACCCACTGCGCCCGCGTTGTCGCTGACCGCGTGTCGAGCAATGATGGGGGGCGAAACCTACGCGGTGATCAGCATCGCGGGGAAGGAGCCGGCCTGCCTGAAAATTGGCGACGTATTTCACGGCATGAAAGTGACGTCGCTTTCGAATGATTTTGTCACTCTCGATGGGGAGGCGTCCCACGGCTCGTTCGAGGTTCCGCTCCAGGCCGATCCGACATTCTTGGCGCAGAAATCAAAAAGTGAATCGCGGGTGTGGATCAATTCGCAGGCGAATCCGATGCTCCAGCAAGCGGCGCGATTGCCGATGCCCGTGCTCAGCCGCTGGCGAGATCTGCCCGCGGAAGAACGCGCACGACTCATCGCCTGGTACCAGGCCTTTGGCTGGGAGTTTTTCCCCGACAAGAGTTCCGGGAGACTGAGCGGCGCCAGTTACCAAAATATCTATGGCCAGGAGCGTTCGGCAGTCCGCGCCGCGAAGCTCAGGGACTTCGAAGCGATGCTTTCGAAGGAAAAGCTCGCCGAATTCAAGTCGGCCTACGCCACGCGCGCGGTGAATTTCCGCGAGGTCCAAGCAGGACGGGAAACATTGCCGGATCTTTCGAAACACGAGGAAAACATGCGGCGGTTCCAAGCTTCACTGACTCCGCAACAGTTGGCGGCGTTCAACGCGCACGCCGACATCACCCAACACGATTGGAGGTAGGCTGCTGCGCTACTCGAAACCGGGGCGGCCGGCGCGGATGCGCCCGGAGAAATCCGGGGCGGAGTCGGCGGCGCGGGCGACGGCGTTGATGTGAGCCTGGCGCTTCAATTCGTCGAAGGGAACTTCACTCCCGGCCAGGTCGCCGAGGTCGTACAGCATCTTGTCACCGTCACCGGCGAGCAGCCCGCGCAGGTCCCATCGCGAAAGGCCGCCGATTTTTTCGCGGGAGAGGAATGAAATCATGTCGGTCGCGCAGTTGGCGGTGACGGCGTTGTACCAATCCGGGTGTGTGCGGGCGCGGTCCATCCAGCCGAGATAGGCCTCGAACAGACGACGGGAATCGGCGGGCGTCAGGCGGGTACGGTACATGTAGACCTCCTCGCCCTTCCGGTAATTGGTGCGCAGGCGGACGACGTCGCGCTCGTCGGCGACCAGGTAGATGATTTCAAACTGCCGGAAAAACCCGCGCATCGCGGAGTAACTCCGCCCTTTCGTCTTCCGCGCTTCGATCGAAGTGGCCAGATACGAGCCGTCGCGAAACCGAAAACTTACGATCGAGTGCGCGACAAGCGGCACGCCCCAGTGGGTCACGAAAAGGTCGGCCCCGACGATGGCCGATAGATCGACGATGCGGGTTTCCCAGCGCGCATCGTAATCGCTTTCCGTACGGTAGGAAAAATTGCGCACGTCATGCAGGGTCACGCGGTCGCCGGAACGCTCGGCCCATGGAAGCCGCGAGACGTCCACCGCCCAGTCGCCTCGACCCGAGGGCCGGAGGGTGAACCACCAGCCCATGATCGCGACGTTGAGCAGCAGGGACGCCGCCGTCTTTTTCCCGGAGCCGGGGTTGAAGCGGAAGATCGCGGCGACCAGGACGACAAACGCGATCACCCCGATAATTTTAATCCCCGCCGTCCGACGATCGAGCGCCAGCGTTGCGAGGCTCCACACGGACAAGCCCCAGAGGAGCGTAAGCGCAATCCGCCATCCGATCGCCCACCAACGCGGCTCCGTGCGCAGCGGATTCGTGCGGTCGTGAGCGGAGGAAGCGGACATCGGGCGGGCCCGGCCAACGGGCGGGTTGAGTAACAACCAAACAGGTTTGACGGCATCTGGCCCGCCTCATTTCCGGCCGCATCCGCTTCGTCATCCGCGCAGGCCGGGTGGCCGTGAGAAAACCTCGGGATGTTGGCCGCAAAAAAAATCTGGGTTCGTGGCTTCGAATCGAAACGCCCGTGTGCGCGAAAAAAAAGGCGGAGACTCGCAGGTCTCCGCCTTTGTTGACTACAAACTCCCACCAAAACGGGTCAGAACGTGAGCGTATTCGAGAACAGCCAGTTCCGCGCCGGCGACAGCACGAAGGAGCCCTCGGAATATTTCTCGTCGGTCACATTATAGAGGCCGAACGTGGAATTGATGGCGGTGCCGAACACCTTCCACTGATAACCCAGCGTGGCGTCGAACACGATGTAGTCGCCTGCTTGGTAACCACCCGCGAGCGGGTTCCAATCCACGGACCGGCTGACGACCGTCTCGGACGAATAGCGGGCGCCGCCGCCGACCGAGAGGCCGCGCACCATGGTGTCGCGGAACGTGTATTTGCCGAAGACGTTGAACCGGTACTCCGGCACGTTTTCGATGCGCGCCTTGAAGTAGATGTCCGACGCTACTTTCGCGGCGGGCGTGGAAGCGTTATACGCCGCGGAACCAGGGGCCGCGCGGGTCTTGTCGTAAAGCGTCTTGGCCGTGAAGAGCCATGAGCCATTGACCACGAGCTGGAGGTTCGGCGTCGGCGTCAGGATCACTTCGGCTTCGGTGCCTTCGATGCGGTTCTTCAGGTTGGCCGTGCGCCAGCGGAACACGCGCGTGTTGTAGCCGATGGTGCCGGGCGCGAACAACGTGGTGTTGAAGTTGAACGGTTCCTCGAGGTTCGACTGCTTCGCGGAATCGTCGAGCTTCTGGTCCTTTCGTTCGCCGCGGAACAGCGAGATCGTCCCGACGATCTTGTTGTCCTCGGTCGAGATCTTCGCGCCGATTTCGAAGTTCATGCCCGACTCGTCCTTGATGTCCGCATACGCACCGCGCGCGGTTTGGGCGGCGACCGCCTGGGCCACCGACGTGATCGTCTGGCCGAGGTACTGGAACGATCCACCGTTCTGGTCCAACGCGCTCTGGAACACGGCGAGCTCCGCGCCGGGAAACACGCCGCCGACGTTGCCGAGGTTGAACTGGAAGGTCTTCGAGACGGAGGCGTAGACGCTGATGTCCTTGGTGACCGCGTAGGAAGCGCCGCCCATCCATGCGTCACCGTGGCGCTTGTAGACGTTCGTCTTCACGTAGTACGCGTTGTAGCCGTACTCGTTCTCGGGGTACATCGTGGGGTTGAGATAAGCGTCAACCGGCACGTCGTACCACGGGTAGTTCGAGAGCAGGTACTGGCCTTTCTCCTCGCGCCACTGCCGGCGGAAACCGGCGATGATGTTCAGGCGGTCGTCAAAGAGCGCGGCCTGGTAGTTGAGGTACGCGGCGGTGAGCTTTGGCTTGTAACCGTCGAGCCACGCGCGGCTGATCGGGAACAGCTTGTCGATGGTCGGATAGACTTCGGTGCCCGGGTCAAAGTCGCTGTACACGGCTTTCACGAGCTTGATGTTGCCGAAGCGATCGCGGACGACGGCGTTGGTCGTGGGGACACCGGTGTCGTGGCCGCGGCCTTCGCCGACCAAGTTGCCGGGGACCTGCGAGCCGCCGGTGGTGCCAGCGACGTAACCCGGGTTCGCGATCGAATTGGTCGCGCCGGGGACGAAGCCGTAGAACGGCGTCAGCTTGAGGTCGTTGCCGAGGTAATTCTGGGTCCAGTCCGACTGGTTATAGCCGGTGAGGATCTTGTGTTTGATGCCGCCGGTCTGGAACTTGAAGATCAGGTCCAGCTGGTGCGTATCCGTGAGGCGATAGTAACCGGAGGTCGCGCTCGCCGCCACGTTCCAGTGGATGCCATCGGCGTACGGCGTGCTGACGCCTTCGATCGAATCGAAACGGCTGTCGTCGCGCTGGTAAACGTAGCGTCCCTCGAGCCATTCGAACGGCGCGAAGTCGACGGTGGTGGTGAAGGAGTCGACGACGTTCGTGCTGCGGGCTCCGCGGCTGGTGTAATTGAATCCTTCGTCGTGGATGAACTGGCCGCTCTTGTTCGTGTAGTAAGCGCCGCGGTCCACGCTCGTGTAGGCGGGGAGCGAGTAGTTGTTCGTCGCGATGCGCTTGTTGTTGATGTAGGTCGCGTAGGCGAGGCTCGGGGTGTTGACGGAGTTGGCGACGATGGGGCTGCCCACCGCGGCGGCCTTCCAGCCGGCGAAATCACTGAAGATCCACTCGTAATCGCTCTGGTTGAAACTCTCGCGGAGATATTCGAGGTCGAGGTTGATCTTCAGCTTGTCGTTGGCGAACGGGAGCAGCGTGAGGCTCGGCGTGAGGTTGATGTTCTTGCGGAACTCATAACGGCGTTCGCCGGGGGTGTCTTCCCACGCGCCGACGATGCGGAAAGCCGCGCGTTTCGACAGCGGGACGTTGATGTCGGCGACCACTTTGTCGCCGCCGTTGTCGTTGATGGAATAGCGAAACACCATCGGCAGCTTCGCGAACGAAGGCTGCTTCGTGATGTAGTTGATCACGCCGCCCGGATAACCCTGGCCGAAGAAGACAGACGCGGGGCCTTTGACGATTTCGACGCGCTCAACGTTGTCCATGTTGTACGAGATGTAGCGGAAAAGCCCGTTGCGCATGAGCGTGTTGACGGGGAAGCCGCGCATGGTGAACGCACCTTGGGGCGTGGCCTCGTTGCCGGGGCGACGCATGACGTAGCGGGTGTCGCCGGAGGAAGCGGCGCTGTAGCGCAGGAGATCGGTCAGCGAACGGGCGTTGGTGTCGTCGATGAATTCGCGGGAGATGACCGACACGTTCATCGGGACCTTCTGGATTTCCATGCCGATGCGGGTCGCGGTCATCGCGTTGGTCTTCAGGTAACCGAAGTCGCGCGCGCTATTGACGTTGAACGCCGACATGACGGTGACGCCGTCGTCGCTCGTGCCGGAGCTGGAGGGCGCGAGCGAGGTGGTCCCAGCCGTTGCGGCGGCCGTGGTCGACGTGGTCGTGGTGGTGGCGGTGGCCTGAGCCGGGGCGGCGCTGAGGGCGGCCAGGCGGTTCTCGAGTTCAGCAAAACGGGCGCGCAACGCAGCGTTCTCGTTCTTGAGCTCGGCGTTTTCCTCCTGGAGGGATTTGGGTGCGCTGGAAGCGGCCCAAACGGGATTGAGTGTGAGCGCGAACAGCGCTGCGAAGACGGCCAGGAAGGCGCGCTTCGGTCGATGCAGGTGGTGTCTTGGTTGTGGTTTCATGGTTCTGGCTTTGGGGTGTTCTTGGTCGCGTTTCCCGAGGGCGGAAACGGCGACGGAAATTAAGGGGTGGGGTCGGACGCGGCGGTCCCGGCGGAGTGGCTGGAACCCGTGGGCCACGGCGAATTCATCGGCCGGCCTGGGCAGCCGGGATGAGCGGGGCAGCGCGACGGAAGGGTGCGCATGGAAAGAGGGGCGCGAAGGACCGAGAACAAAGAGGGGAATCGGAAGGAGCGGGGCCGACGTTGGTGAAAAAAGGTACTTGTCCGGGGATGTCGCGCTCCCAAGTTTGGAAGCGTTGCAACGACCTTCCGTCATTACACTGGGATTGGTGGCTCGGGCCGCCGGAGTTTCGTCCGCGACGGCGTCGCGCGCACTTTCCGGGCATCGCAACGTCCGCGCGGAAGTGCGATCCCGCGTGCTCTCGATCGCGCGCGATCACGGCTACCAGCGAAACCACTTGGTGAGCACGATCATGGGCCAGGTGCGGGGGGCGCGGACGCAGCATTTCCTCGGCAACCTGGCGCTGGTGCACGTGCCTTCCGTGGAGCAGCCGACGCTGCGGCCGATGCAGCTGCGGATGATCGAGGCGGCGAAGGAGCGGGCACTCGAGCTCGGTTTCCAGACGGGTGTGTTCAGCCTGGGTGACCGCGAGGGCGGCCCGGCCGCCCTCGCGCGCGTCCTGCGGGCGCGGGGCGTGCTCGGCGTGGTTTTTCTCCAGCCCAATTCCAACAACACCACCGCGGGATTTCCCTGGGAGCATTTCACCTCGGTCCAGATTGACTACGATTCGCCGAACCTGGTGCAGCACACGGTCTCGCTCGATCACCACTTCACGCTGGTGGGCGCGCTCTCGAAGCTGCGGACGCTCGGCTACTCCCGCATCGGCCTCTTCATCGAACGCCACAAGGACGAGCGCCTCGTGCACAAATGGTCGGCGGCGTTTCGCTCGTTCCAGGAAAACCATGGTGGCATCGGCCACGTCCCGGTGTTGATGAGCGAGACGATGACGAGCCGGGAATTCACCCCGTGGCAGCGCCTGCATCAGCCGGACCTGGTGGTCGGCCATGTCGACCGGGCGGTGGCCTGGATGAAACGCAACGGCCGCGAGGCGCCGCGCGACATTGGTTTCTTCAACTTGAATTGGAACGAGCGCATGCGGCCCTGCGCGGGCCTCGATCTCCGCCCGGAACTTCACGGCAACGTCGCCGTCGAAACCCTCGCCGCGCAGATCCAGCGCAACGAACGCGGAGTGCCGTTGAACCCGCAGACGATTTCAATTCTGGGCCGCTGGGTCGATGGTCCGACGCTGCGAAAAGCGTAGTGTGGCCGAGCGCAGCTCGCAGGTGGAACGCGTTGTCCCCAACACGTTGCCGTAGACGCCGAGCCCGAAAGGGAGCGGATTCGACCGCGATTAAACGCCGACGGAACCCGACGGCACCTTGCGGAAAGGTCGCTGCACCCTCGGCGGACTTCGGAGCAGGCGGGCCGCCTGCGCTACGGCTTCACGTCGCCTTGGACGGCCACATCCGTGGCCTTCCCGGTGACGGCGCCGATTGCGACCATCAGCAGCGTCACGGCCTTGCCGTACACCGTGTCCCAGTAGTGGCCTTCCTTGGGTTGCACGCGGATGATGGTTAATTCCGGGTCGTTGACGCCGCCCGGAAACCACGCCTTCGCGATCGGGGTCCAGTATTTTTCCCGAAAGTCCTTCGAGTCATGAATCGTAGCGAAACCCAGCAGGTTCAGGTACTCGGAGTCGCCCGTGTTGGCGAAGAGCAGCTGGACGCGCGGGTTGCGGTTGATGTCCTTGTTCAGCGTGCTCGAACGAGCGCTGAGGAACCAAACGTTACCGATGACGTCGACGTCCTGCACCGTCATAGGCCGCACCTCAAGTGGCAGCTGCCCGGTCGACGTCCCGAAGAAACACACCCGCGCCGACGTTCCGAGTTTCCGGATTTTTTCGACGGCGGGGGAGTGATTGAGGTTTTTCGAATTATCAGGGCTGGCGGTCGACTTTTTCATTTAGGACGGACTTCCCCGGTATCGCGCTGTTCCCGCCGCGCGGATTTTTTCGACCGCGCGATCCCGTCGTTAACGCGGGCGAAGGCGCTGGCCGATGCGCTCGGCCAAGGTCCCGAGACGCGCAGCGGCGGAGTCGGGCCGGCGCTTCAGGTCGTGGCGGGCTTTCTCGACCTCACCCAGTGCCTCGGACCAAGTCAGCACGGGCGGGGGCGCGACGATTTCTTTTCGCGGGGAGGGCTCGGGCACGAGCTCGAGCTTTGGCGGCGCGGAAATGCGAGGGGAAGCGGTGGAGTGCGCCGGGGCGAGCTTTGGGGTTTTTCGGCGTGGGTGCGGCAGGTCGGGTTTGGGCTCGCCGGCGGCGGCGTGGCTGGACTCGGGCTCGGCGAGCAAATCGTAGTTGATCCCGACGATGCGCGTTTCGGAAAACCGGCGGAGCGACTTCGGGAATATCAGGAGCTGCGCGCCCGGCTCGGCCTTCAGCAGGCCGACTGTGCCGAAATCCTTTTGGCCACCGCGAGCAACGTGATGGACCGTCATGATCCGCGATTCCTTCAGCGCACTCATCAGCGACCGATCGCGCTGGGGCGCGACCCACGTGAGGTGCACGCTGGGCCGCCCGCACTTTTCCACCACCTTGGAAAAACGCGCGGCCTTCATCGGATTAACGACCGGCGCCAGACGCGGTGGTTCAGCCAAGGCAATTGAGTTAGGCGTCACGAAACACGCAAAAGTACCGTGGCACCAAGTTCTGGGCCTACGGGCACGCTTTCGTCTGCTTGCCTACATGTGATCAACGCGTCTTGCCCGGCGGCCGGTGAGAATGGCGCCCTCGACCGGGACGTACTCGAGTTCCGTTCCCGCGCGCGCGGCGCGGAGGAGCAAGGCGCCGCGGCTCATGTCGCCGCGGCCGACGAACTCGCTCGGGAAAAGCAGGTGCGGGCCGAAGACTTCGAGCAGCACCTCGCGGTATTTGGGCGTCGCGATGCTCCCGAGCAAAATCACCCGGGTCGTGGCGCCGAGTTTTCGCCGCAGGGCGCGTGCATGGCGCCGAAGCGGGCCATGATAGGTTTCATCGCCCGCTTCAATTTGAGTGGTGCCAAACGCGATCAGCTCCGGCGGGCCGATTATTTTCTCAGGATCGACAAGGCCGGCGTTGGACGTGATCACGCGCACGACGTCACCCGATTCCGGCGGCGCGAAACGCCGCGAATACGCGATCTTGCCGCGAAAATAGAGCCCACTCGCGAAGGCAAACACCGTGGCGAGCGGCAGGCCTTCCGCCTGGAATTGCCGCGCGAGCGCGAAGGGCGCGCGGGGATTGAGCAGGAATTTCGCTCGCATCCCGCCCGCATGCGCTGGCGAAAGGAGAAAAATCCGCGGTGAGGACGATGCGGCCATCCTGTAACGACCAGCGTCGTTGTGACAGGTGTCGGGAGTTTTTTTGGCCGGCGTTGAATGTTGAAAGTCGAGGGTTGAAAGCGGAGAGCGGGAGTACTGCGCCTGGCGTGAGGCCGGTCCGTGGCCGACGTTGCCGGCGGTCCCGCTTAACTTTCCGCCGTTCGGGGTTTCAACTGCTGACTTCCAACCTCCAACTTCTCCCGCGGCACGAGTGCCCAGGATTGCTGTCGGTCGCAGCGTCACTTGAAACCCGTGAAAACCATTTCGCTCTGGACCAAGATCCTCCTCAACGCCGGGAAAACCTGGGCGTCGGACAACGCGTTCAAGCATTCCGCGGCGGTCAGCTTCTACACGCTGTTTTCCATCGCCCCGATCACGATCATCGCGGTGACCATCACCGGGATCTTCATCGGCAAGGAGGAAGCCGGGCGTCAACTGGGCGCGCAGATTTCCCAGCTGATCGGCCCCGCCAGCGCGGAAATGATCCAGGCGGCGGCGAAGGCAGCCGAGGTCCAGAGTGAAAGCAGGATGGCCACGACGATCGGCATCGTGCTGCTCATCGTCGGCGCCACCACGGTTTTCGGGCAGCTGCAGGATTCGCTGAACAGCATCTGGAGCGTGCGCGCCAAGCCGAAGCGAAGCGGATGGGTGATCATGCTGGTGCAACGGCTCGTGTCGTTCGCAATGGTGCTGACCGTGGGGTTCCTTTTGCTCGTTTCGCTGGTGTTGACGACGGCGCTGACGAGCGCGCTGGGCCGGTTCAACGGCGGATTGGTCGACTCGCCCGCCCTCGCGCGCACCGCGGACCTGACCGTGGGCCTGCTGGTGATCACGGTGCTCTTCGCGTTGCTCTTCAAAGTCCTGCCCGACGTGAAACTCCGCTGGCGCGATGTCTGGCTCGGCGCGCTGCTGACCGCGATTTTGTTCACAGTCGGCCGGTACCTCATTGCGCTCTATCTCGGGCATTCCACGGTCGCCACCATTTATGGCACCGCCGGATCGCTGGTCGCCCTGCTCATCTGGGTTTATTACTCGTGCGCGATCCTCTTTTTCGGCGTGGAATTTACCCGCGCCTATCGGCTGGCTCATGAGCTGGATGTTGAACCTAAGGACACCGCCGTCCGGGTTCGCGAACAAATCATCGAGGGGCGGAAGGGGAAACTGGCGCGAGCAGCCAGTAATTGATTGGTTGAAAAAGATTTAGGGCATTGACCATCGTTTATCATATTAATGGCATAAAAATGCTCTTTAAGTCCTAAAATCAGCTTAAAAGGTATAAAAATGCTTTTAATTGAATAGTCGATAAAGAGCATAAAACTACTGATTAATTGACAAAAATGGAATTAAAGGTAGAAATACGCTCATTATGAATGAGGTAGTTAAATCGACGGCAGAATTGCAGGCCGAATTAGGTCAAGCGTTGCGGGCGCTGCGAATCAACCGGCAGCTCACCCAGGAGAACCTGGCGGTGAAGGCGGGAGTTTCGCTGCGGTCGTTGGCAAACCTGGAGCGCAACGGGGGAGCGACCCTGCAGACCTTGGTGCGCGCGTTGAATGCGATGGGCGCGGCGGGGACGATCAGCCAACTGGTGCCGCAGCCGCAGATCAGCCCGCTCGCGATGCTGCGTCACGAGACGGGTCGGCCGCAACGGGTGCGTCGGCGGAGTGGCGCCGCGTGAGCTCGGTCATCGAGGTACGGATCTGGGACCTGCTGGTCGGGGCGGTCGCGCTCGACCCGACGCTCGGCTATTACGTGTTCGAGTACGACCCGGCGTGGCGAAAGCGCGGGATCGAGTTGGCGCCGTTGACGATGCCCGTGAAGGGAACGCAGGCGACGTTCGTATTTCCATCGATCGCGGAGTCCTTCCAACGGCTGCCGGGTTTGCTGGCGGACGCGTTGCCGGATGATTTTGGAAATGCGCTGATCAACGCCTGGATGGGGCAGCGGGGCGTGAC
>JAQGOP010000021.1 GCA_028293545.1 Verrucomicrobiota bacterium
GCTTTCAAAGCCGGCGAGCCGCCTGCGCTACTCCTACCGCCATGCCGACAATCGCCGTCATTGATAATGGAATCTGCAACCTCCGCAGTGTCACCAAGGCGCTGGAGGCGGTCGGCGCGACTCCGCGCGTGGTGCAGACCCCGGCCGAAGTCGCCGCGAGCAAGGCCGATGGCCTCGTGCTGCCGGGGGTGGGAGCCTTGCGCGACTGCGTCGCCGCCCTGCGCGCGGCCCAGCTCGACGCCACTGTGCGCGACTGGATCAAGGCGGATCGCCCGTTTCTCGGCGTATGCCTGGGGATGCAGGCTTTGTTCGAGCACTCGGAGGAGGGCAATGTCACCGGCTTGGGCATTTTCCCGGGCCAGGTCATCCGCTTTCGCCGGCCCCCGGAATTCAAGATCCCGCACATGGGCTGGAACACGATCCGGTTCACGCAAGCCAAGTCGCCACTCGCCACCGGGCTCGCGGTGGACGGCGAGGCCTTCTATTTCGTGCATAGCTTCCACTGTGTCCCGGCGGACCCGACTCTTCTGCTAGGGGAGTGCGATTACGGCGGCGCGTTTTGCGCGGCGATCGGCCGCGGGCGTGTGTTCGCAACGCAATTTCACCCCGAAAAAAGCCAGGCGAAGGGCCTGCAGATCTACCGGAATTTTTCGGCTATGGCCACGAGCGCGTCCTAGCACCCGCGCGCGGCTAGAGCTAGCCCCCGCACGCGGCTAGAGCTAGCCCCCGCAGCTGTCGAGGTGACGAGGAAGGCTCGACGTCGCCAGCGAATCCGGCGCCGAAACCCGTGTTACCCGAACAATCCGCGTGATCCGCCAAATCCGTGGTCAAGATCGTTCCGAATTCGCGGGAATTTTCGCGGTCGCTGCTTAATCGCTCAATTCGGGGAAGGGTGGTAAGGAAACAAGCTGAGCCGCTTAATTTTGGGACTCCGGTATCTTGAATTCGGGCCCGAACATCTGGGCTTCACGCCGACCTATGCCGACCGCTTCCGGGTCGGCGCGGATGATAACCCAAAGACCATGCTATAATTCGCCATGAAAGAGCACGAATCTCCATGTTTATCCACCCGCTCCAAATGCTATGCTTAGAACCTGCAGCGCTTAATGGCTAGCAGCTGGATCGGAGTCGATTCAGACCGTCGTGCCCCACTTATCCCCGACATGAAAATGAAGTCGAATTCCTCAATCAATCATATCGTCAGTGGTTTCGCTCACCTAGCGGCGCCAAGCAGCCTTCGCTCGCTCATGGGCGTTATTTTAGGGTTTACGCTGGTTTCACTCGTTGCGAAAGCAGCCGAGGAATTGCCGGTCATCGGATTGAAAAAACAGTTGCTGGTCGACGATTTCGTCATCGCCGACCACTCCAACGTCGAGCGCGTCCAAGGACGAGTGACCAAAGTGAACGACGGAAAACCGATTCTTAAGGACCGGTGGTTTTATGGCACGGTGCTTTTCGACGACAACCGCTTTAAGATGTGGTTTTCCAAGCCGGACCAGGTGGGTTTTGCGTATTCCGAATCCCGCGACGGCGTGACATTCAGCGACCTCGTCGATGTCACGGGGATGAAGGGTGCGGCGCTCGCGGTCGCGATCGACGCGCACGAAAGCGATCCAGCGCATCGCTACAAAGCCGCGTTTGATGCGGACAATGTGGGCGCTGGGCTGGCCCATTCGGCCGACGGCATTCATTTTACCCCTTACAACGACGGTAAAGCCGTGACCGGTCGCGCGGCGGATACCTACAACCAGATTCTATGGGATGAGCAGGCCAGGACCTACCGATTGCTAACCCGGACTGATTTCGGCACCGCGGGCGGCTCGGGCGAGATCCGCGGTACCCGCACCATGACGAATCCCGATGTGAAAGCCAACCCCACCGGGTGGAAGACCGTTCGCAGCTGGAAACTCGACAACCCGGCCCGCCGGCAAATTTATGCCCTGACCGATTGGATCTATGAAGGAATCCATTTCGGACTGGCGACAATCTATGAGTATCCAAGTGACTTCAGCGAAGGCGAGAAGACGGATCACAATAAGCGTCACGAGCGCGACGTTATAAACTATTATCTCACAACGAGCCGCGATGGCGCCACCTGGGATTTGCACTGGATTGAATCGGGACAACCGATCGTCCCACGCGGTGGAGACGGCGCCTATGACAAAGACATTCTCTTCCCCGCTTCGGAAATCGTCACGCAGGGTGACCGGCATTGGCTGTACTACTGTGGCGCCAACGAACGCCATGGAGACGCAAAGGTGCAGCCGGAAAAGGATCGGGCGATCGGCTTGGCGACTTTGCCATTGGACCGGTTTGTCGGCCTGCAGGCCAAGGCGCAACCGGGGACGGTGACGACGATTCCCTTCAAACTCGACGGAGCAAACGTGATGATCAACGCAGACTGCCAGGCCGGCCAGTGCGTCGTGGAAGTGCTGGATCGCAACGGCAAGCCGCTCGCCGGATTCGACCGGTCCGAGGGCCAGCCGGTGGCCCAACAGGACGGTATTCGTTTGCCAGTCAGCTGGAAAAAATCCGCCGACCTGTCATCGTTGGTGGGGCAGACCGTCCGCCTGCGCTTTCATTTGCAGGACGCGACCCTGTACGCATTCCAGATTGTCCGCAAATAACAGCGTTGTGGAGGCGCAGGCCAGGTCGGTCGACATGGCCCGGACAATGCACCCGTATTTAAGACTCCAACCTCGGAGGTTCGAATCCTAGACTTTGATTGGTTCTCTGTGGATCGGAACTTTCCGCGTATTCGGTATATTCCATGGGCTACTCTCCGGAAATTCGTGGGTAACTTTGCTTTGCAAGCAGCGCAGATTCGGCTTGGTTACGGAATATGGCCACGAATGCGCAGCTCAAAATCGACGACAAAGAATACACCTTGCCGGTAATCGTCGGCACCGAAGGCGAGAAGGCCCTCGACACCCGCAAGCTGCGCGCGGAAACCGGCTACATCGCCTACGACCAGGGCTACGGCAACACCGGCTCGTGCGAGAGTGCGATCACTTATCTCGACGGCGAAAACGGCATCCTCCGTCACCGCGGTTACCCGATCGAGCAGCTCGCGGAGCACAGTAATTTCGTCGAAACCGCGTATCTTGTGATGTACGGCGAGTTGCCGACTGCAGAGCAGCGGAAGGCCTTCGCCGGCCTCCTCCGCCAGAACGCCGCGATCGAGCCGCAGATGCAGGCGATCTTTCAAGGTTACCCCAAGGATGCGCCGCCGATGGCCATGCTCTCGTCGCTCGTCGCTTCGCTCGCCGCGCATTACCCGAAGCTGGCCACGAATGATTTCGAGAAGGATCTCCAGAACTTCGACCTCGCCGCGGCCATGGCGATTTCAAAGGTCCGCACGATCGGAGCGATGATTTACCGCTACCAGCACGGCCTGCCGTACATTCCGCCGAAGGATATTCCGTTCTGCGACAACCTGCTCCACATGATGTTTTCGGAGCTGTACCAGGATTACGCCGCCGCGCCCGAGGTCACGCGCGCGCTCAACACGCTCTTGCTGCTTCACGCCGACCACGAGCAGAACTGCAGCACCTCGACCGTGCGCATGGTGGGATCGAGCGCCGCGAATCTCTTTACGTCCCTTTCCGCCGGCATCTGCGCGCTTTCAGGCCCGCTTCACGGCGGCGCGAACACCGCGGTCATGCACATGCTCCAGTCGATCCACGACGAGCACGACGATGGCACCCGCTTCATCGCCGCCGCCAAGTCCGGCAGCAAGAGCAGCCGCCTGATGGGATTCGGCCACGCCGTGTACAAGAATTTCGATCCGCGCGCGAAGATCATTGGGAAGGCCTGCGACGACGTGCTGAAGAAGATGGGGATCAACGACCCACTCCTCGCCATCGCCAAGAACCTCGAGCAGGCGGCGCTGAAGGATGACTATTTCCTTTCGCGAAAGCTTTATCCGAATGTCGATTTTTACAGCGGCATCATCATGCGCGCGCTCGGGATCCCGGTGAACATGTTCACGATCATTTTCGCGATCGGGCGCTGCCCCGGTTGGATCGCAAACTGGCGCGAAGTCGCCGCCAACCCGAAGGGCCGAATCTATCGCCCGCGCCAGATTTATTCCGGCCCGGTGAAGCGCGACTACGTCCCGCTCGACCAGCGCGGGTGAAGGTGGAGCGCGTTGTCCCTAACGCGCTGAGCGAGTCGGCCCGCGATTAAACGTAGACGGAGCCTAACAGCGCGTTAGGGACAACGCGCTCCACCCACGAGCTGCGTTCGCACGTTTTTCCACTCAACCGAACGTTTTTTGGAAATCCGTCATGTCACCTGCGAACTCCGATCTTCGATGCGGCAAAGCGCGCCTCACTTCTTCGCCGGCTCCGCCTTGAAAATCTCGTCGGTCGTCAGCCCGGTCAGCGCCTTCATGCCCACGATCAGCCGCCACAGCGCGACCATCATCAGGATCATGCACGGCACGACGATGATGGGCCAGCTGAGCCAGTGCATCTTCGCCAGCTCGGAATTGAATTCCTCCGTGCCCGAGGGACTGCGCAGGAGCCAGCGCGCGAGCCAATAGCCGAGCCCCGCGCTCACGAAAAATGCGGCGGCAATGATCAGCGTGCAACGACGCAGCAGCGCGAGGTAGCCCGCTTCGGTCCCGCGTTCCTGCAGCGCCGCATCGACGCGCGGCAGGTCCATCACGGTGTCGTTGCAGAAGATCAGTTTAATCAGCGGCTCCCGCGTCCGGATGGAGAACAACACGGCCAGGCCGATCAGCGTGGAGATCCCGGCATCCTTCACCGCGAACCAGATCCCGCCCAGTTTCAGGAGGCCCAGCCCCCCGGTCAGCAGCACGCCGACAAAGCTGATGATCGAGATGAAATTCGCCTTCCGGCGCCGGTTGAAATCGTAGAGCCCGTAACCCAGCGGGAAAGCCAGCGCCGCAATGAGCGCCCCCGCCGGGCCCAGCCGATGCGGCCCGCTGAGATTCCCGAGCACCACCGCGGGCAGGATGATGTTGAAGATGAGGCTGACAAAAAGGTTCTCGTTCTTGGCCGGAGGCTTGGTCGACGCGCTGCTCGGGTTCGGTTCGGGGGAAGGGGTCATTTCGCTTTGCCTTGCAGATTCACAGTTCGCTTAATCGCGTCAAACCTCTCCCGGTTCGAGCGAGTCGAAAGGAGCCTGAGCACCGGGACGGGAAGACCGAAAATCCGCGCCGTGCGCCGCTCTTGCCCCCTGCTCCTTGCTCCCTTCTCCTCATCACCTTCATGATCCTCCTCGGACTTAATATCGACCACTGTGCCACGGTTCGACAGGCACGCTACCGCGAGGCTGCGGCCACGACCGGCGGCGCGGTCGAGCCCGATCCGGTGACACTCGCCGTGCTCGGCGAACGCGCCGGCGCCGATGGCATCACCGTGCACCTGCGCGAGGATCGCCGCCACATCCAGGAGCGCGATGTCTGGCGCCTCCGCGAGTGCATCGCCACGCGCCTCAACCTCGAGATGGCGTGCAATCCCGCGATGACCGCCTTTGCCCTCAAGCTGAAGCCGGCGACGGTTTGCCTGGTGCCCGAAAATCGGGACGAAATTTCCACCGAAGGCGGGCTCGACGTCGTTGGAAACCAGAAACGCGTCCAGGCCTGCATCAACGCGATGACCAAGGCCGGCATCCAAACCAGTCTCTTCATCGATCCCGACGAAGCGCAGATCGAGCTGGCCGCCAAGCTCGGCGCGCCGATCGTGGAACTCCACACCGGCGCCTACGCGAACGCCTATCACTCGGCGAAACGTGCCAAGGAATTCCAGCGCCTCCGGCTCGGCTGCGTGCGTGCCCATGAGCTCGGCCTGGTCGTCAATGCCGGCCATGGCATCAATTACGTGAACGTCACCGAAGTTCGCACGCTGCCTCATGTGCACGAGATGAACATCGGCCACAGCGTGATCAGCCGCGCCCTTTTCACCGGCATCGAGGAAGCAGTGCGCGAACTGAAGGCCCGGATGGCGGGGCAATAGCGAAAAGACCAATCATGAATTCCATGCCCGGAAGCAGGCGAGCCGCCTGCGCTACTTCTCGCCGCCGCCCCCTGCCATGAACATTTCCCTTCCCCCCGGTGGCGTGCTCGTGGGCCTCGGCGCCGACCTCATCGAGGTCGAGCGCGTGCGCGGCGTCCTGGAACGCCAGGGCCCGCGGTTTCTCGAGCGGGTTTTCACCGAGGAAGAGCGCGTTTACTGCTCCGGCATGGCTCATCCCCACAAGCACTATGCCGCGCGTTTCGCCGCCAAGGAGGCGGTGTCGAAATGTTTCACCACCGGCATCGGGGCCGAGCTCGGTTGGAAATCGGTTTCCGTCTACCACGGTTCGCGCAAGGAGCCGCTGATCCGGCTCGACGAAAAAGGCCAGGCGCTCCTCGCCCAGGTCGGCGCGACCCATGTGATGGTCACGTTGTCGCACACGGAAACCCACGCCATGGCCGTCGCCGCGATCGTCCGGGCCTGAACCAGCATGGCTGAATCGACGAAAACCTCCGCGTCAAAACCCCGGCCTTCCATGACCCCCTCATGGGTGTTGCTGGGATTTGTGATCGGCGTGCTGTTCGTCTGGGCGCTGCCGGGCGACGTCAAAACCGTGACGCCCCAGGTCACCGGCCCCACCGTCGTCCAACTCGAGCGTCCCAAGCTCAGCGATATCGAGGCGGTGTTTTACGAATGGGGACGATTCGCGGCCTGGGAGCACGATTTGACGGAAGTCGCGCTCTGGGACGTCGACCGGAAATCCTACTCCATCTGCTATGAGGTCCAGCGGAGGGAAGGGGCCTATTATTTCCGTTCGATTCCCCATCTCACGCGGCCGATCCTCACCCATGGCGTGAATTCGCCGTCGCCGCTGGTGTACACGGAAACGGAGAAGATGCGGAGCGAATGGCTGCACCGGAACGAATCGCTGGCACCGTCGATGCTGCCCCCGGTCGATGGACGCTGAACCCGGGTTTTAATTTCGCCCATTTCGCCGCGATGATTCCTCCCAGCCATCCGATCCTCTCCTGCGCACAGGCGGGACGCCTGGAGGGTAGGTTATTTGGCGGCGATGAAGTGCGCGAGTGGCCGGCGATGCAGCGGGCGGGGCAGAAAATCGCCGCGGCGGTCCTCGCGGATTTCCAGGAGATTGGAAAATTTCCCGGGAACGCGCGGATTTTGGTCCTCGCGGGAAAGGGCCACAACGGTGGCGATGCCATGCTGGCCGCAGCCGCGATCCTGCGGATTTTCCCCCTGGCTCGTGCGGAGATCCTTTTCGTCTTCGGTGAACGGGTCCTCCGGCCCCTCGCCGCGCGGGCTTTCCGCGAACTCGCCCAAGCGGCCGGCGGCCGGGCGAACGCGATGGCGGGCGGGCAGGTGTCCGGCCCTTACGATCTCTGCCTCGACGGCGTGTTTGGGTTCCAGTTTCGACCGCCCGCGGACAAAAAAATCTCCGCACTTTTCGAGCGCATAAACTCCCTGCCGATTTCGCTCCGCGCCGCGGTGGATTTGCCAAGCGCGGATTTGCTTCGCGCTGACTTCACGTATGCCACCGGCTGCGTCAAAGAGCCGCTGCTCACCAGCCCGCAAGCCGGTCGCGTGCGCTACCTCGACCTGGATTTTTTCCACGAGCCCGCGAGTGGCCGGGATCGTGTGCTGACCGCGGATTGCCTCGCCCCGCTCGCCGGGTTGCGCGCGGCATCGAGCGACAAGCGCAGCCAAGGTCATCTCTTGGTGCTGGGCGGATCGCGGAATTATCCTGGCGCAGTGCTCATGTCGGTGTTGGCGGCGCTGCGCAGCGGGGTGGGACTGGTCACGGCCTTCATCCCCGAATCGCTCGCGCCCGCCTACGCTGCGCGCGCGCCCGAGGCGATGTGGGTGGCTTGGCCGGAAACTCCCGACGGCGGGCTGGCGCTCGAAGGCCTGCCGCTTTTCCAATCTCGGCTCAAACGCGCCACCGCCGTCGTGATCGGCCCCGGCCTGGGACGCGATCCCGAGACGCTCGCCCTCGTCACCGCGATCGTGGGCTCCGTGAAATTGCCGGTCCTCCTCGACGCCGACGCGCTCCAACCTGAAATCATCCGCGCGGCGAAAACCCGATTGGTGCTCACCCCCCATGCCGGGGAATACGCGCGGATTGCCGGGCCGGCCGAAAAATCCCAGGGCCATCGGGCATTGCGGGCATACGCGAAACGTCATCGCGCGACACTCGTCCTCAAAGGGCCGATCACTTGCATTTGTTCCGGGGCCGAGATCCACCATAGTTTTTTCGGCGGGCCGGTGCTCGCTCGCGGCGGAAGCGGGGATATCCTCGCGGGTTTGATTGGCGGCCTGCTCGCGCAAACTCCCGCCGAGCCCACGCTCGCGGCGGCGCGCGGCGCGGTATGGCACGGCATTGCCGCCGATTTGCTGGCGCGAAAATACGGCCAGACCGCGGTTCAGACCACACAGCTGCTCGACTTTCTATCTGACGCCCTGAGAGAGTCGCGGCATGAGCCGTGAGTTGACCGAACAGCAGGCATTTTTGGTCCTCAATGCGCTGCCTAACATCGGGCCCATCACGCTGAACCGCCTGCTTGAGGATCTCGGCGGTGACCCGCGCGAAATTTTCCAGGTCGGCACGCGCCGGCTCGAATCCGTGAGGGGAGTGGGACCAGCGATCAGCGCGACCATCAGCCAGTGGACCGAGCACTTCAATCTCGAGCGGGAGGAGGAACGGATGGCGAAGGCCCGCACCGTTTTCATTCCATCGCGCGACGCGGGCTATCCCAAGTTGCTGAAGGAGATCAACGATCCCCCGATCGGGCTCTACCGAAAGGGCACCTACGATTTCACCCATCCGTGCATTGCGATCGTCGGCTCGCGCCGCACGACGCTTTACGGCCAGGCCACCGCAAAAAAGCTCGGCGCGGAATTCGCGCGGCTCGGCTTCTGCGTCGTGAGCGGCTTAGCCCGCGGCATCGACACCGCGGCCCATGAAGGTGCGCTGTCGGTCGGCGGGAAAACCGCCGCCGTGGTGGGGTCGGGCATCGACATTATTTATCCGCCGGAAAATCTCGCGCTCTACCGGCAGATCGAAAACGAAGGCGCGATCCTTTCGGAATTTCCATTTGGCCGCCGGGCGGACCGGCAGAGTTTCCCGATGCGCAACCGCGTGGTCGCCGGGATGTGCGAGGCGACCATTGTGGTCGAGACCGATGTGAGCGGCGGCGCCATGATCACCGCGAAATTCGCCGGCGAGCAGGGTCGGCTGCTGTTCGCGGTGCCGGGACGCATCGACCAATCCACCAGTTCCGGGTGTCACCAGCTGATCCGCGACGGCGCCACCTTGCTCACGGGCGTCGACGACGTGCTTTCGGAATTGAACTACCTCGACGGCCTGCGTCCGCAGCCGATCCCGGCGAAACCCGGCTCGCCCGAGGCCGGCGAAGATGGTCTCACGCCGGACGAGGTCATCGTGTGGAATTGTTTTCGCGGCGGGGAGTTGCTCGCACCCGATGCGATCGCGATGCAAACGGGATTGCCCGCCGAACGCGTTTCACCGACGTTGATGATGCTCGAGCTCAAACGTCGCATCGCCAAACGAGCGGACGGGACGTTCGAGGCGCGCCTCTAATCCATGTTAAAAAAACTGACCGTACTGTGGCTGGCCGCCGTCGTTGTGGCCGGGGCCTCCGATCAACCTCCCGCTCCCGCGCGCCACGCGATCACGCACGAAGATGTCTGGCTCATGCGCCGACTGAGCACCCCGACGCCGAGTCCGGATGGGAAATGGGTGGTCTATACCGTGACGGAACCCGCGTACGACGCGAAGGAGCAGTGGGCGGACCTTTGGATCAAATCGCTCACGGACGATTCACCGCCGCGCCGGCTCACGTTTAGCAAAGGCGGCGAGGGCAGCCCCGATTGGTCCCCCGACGGCACGAAGCTGGCCTTCTCCGCCAAACGCGAAGGCGACGAGGCCGGCCAGATTTACGTCCTGGATCTCTCGGGTGGCGAAGCGGAACGCGTGACCAATCTCACGCTCGGCGCCGGCACGCCCAAGTGGAGTCCCGATGGGAAATCCCTGCTCTATGTGAGCCAGGCCTATCCCGGCGCCGCCGACGAGGAGGCGAACAAGACGATCGCGAAGGAACGCAAGGAGCGGAAGTACAACGTCCGGGCCTACGAGCAATTCCCGCCACGGTATTGGAACTACTGGCTGGACGAAAAAAAGCCGCACCTTTTCGTGCAGGAAGCGAAGGCCGGCGCGAAGCCGAAGGATCTTTTCGCCGGGACGAAACTCGCCGGCCTTGCCGGCTTCGGCGGCGTCAATGGCGATTCCGGCCAGAACCTGGAATTCGAATGGACGCCGGACGGCCTCGGCGCGGTTTTCATTGCCGCGCTCAATCGCGACGAAGCCGCGCGGACCCCGACGGCCGCGCAGATTTTCCTGTCCGACGCCGCGGGAGGAGAGCCCCGGCGGCTGACGCAGGACACCGCCAGTTATGCGGCGCCGAAATTTTCACCGGATGGGAAAACGCTGTTGTGCGTGTTCGATCCCAACACGCCCGACAAGATCTACGACCTGCCGCGCCTGGCCAGTTTTCCGTGGCCGTTCAGGAACGAGCGCCGCGTGCTGACCGCCAACCTGGATCGCGGCGTGGGGAATTTTGCGACGCCATCGGGTTCGGACCGGATTTATTTCACCTTCGAGCACGCGGGCCTCGAACAGCTGCACTCCGTGGGTTATGCGGGTGGCGACGTGCGTGACGAAACCTCGCCTGCGACGGGCACGTGCTCGAATCTCCAGGCCGGAGGCGCCGCGCTCGTGGGCATGTGGGAGAGCGCCGTTGACCCGCAGGAAATTTAATCGTTCAACGGAACGCCGAAGCGCCTGACGTCGATCAATACCGGGCGGGCCGCGGTGATTGACTGGCTCCCGCTGGAGCATTTTTCCTTCAAGGCCGCCGATGGCCGCGAGATTCACAACATGATCGTGAAGCCGCCGGCATTCGATCCCGCGAAAAAGTACCCGCTCTTCGTCGTGATCCATGGCGGGGCGGCGAACATGTGGCACGATGCGTTTGTGCTGCGGTGGAATTATCACCTGCTGGCGCAGCCTGGATACGTGGTGCTCTTGACCGACTACAAAGGCTCGACCGGTTACGGCGAGGAATTCGCGCGCTCGATCCAGTTTGACCCGCTTAAGGGCCCCGCCGACGAAGTGAACCAAGCGGCGGATGAAGCGATCAAACGGTATGCCTTCATCGATGCTTCACGCCAGGCCGCGGGCGGCGCGAGTTACGGCGGGCACCTGGCGAACTGGCTCCAGGCCACGACCACGCGCTACAAGGCGATCGTTTCCCACGCGGGCGAGATGGACCTCGTGATGCAGTGGGGTACGAGCGACAGCATCCTCGCCCGTGAAATCAACAGTGGCAGCCCCATCTGGGGCGACAGCAAGGTGTGGCGCGAACAGAGTCCCGTGATGCAGGGCGGCAATCATGCCAAGGGCACGGGGTTTGTAACACCGATCCTGATCACCGTGGGCGAACTGGATTTTCGCGTGCCAATGAACAACGCGCTCATGAACTTTGCGACCCAGCAGCGGCTGAATGTGCCGAGCAAGCTTCTGGTTTTCCCCGAAGCCGGCCACTGGGTGCTGCGCGGCGAAGACAGCCGTTATTGGTACGGCGAAGTCCACGCCTGGCTGGCGAAATGGCTTTGAAAGCCGCGCACAGGCGCGGCGGAGTTCGAAGATCGCAGATCGGAGTTCGCCAGATACGGATGCGTAACTTGCGTGAATCAGCCCAGCAAAGAATTTCAAAAAACAAACCGTTGAAACAGAAGATCGCGAAGGAAACGAAGAGCTGTCCTTCAAAGGTGTCCGGATTTGCAAGCAGCGGCTGCCATTCAAGTTTTCCAGACCACGAAGCCAGGCTTGCAACCGGGATGCTGCAAACGGACGGCTATTCGTTCCTTCGCGATCTTCTATTCAAATTCCGGATGTTTGGAATTTTTTTGGATGCGGCCCTGTCGCGCGTTAAGCCTCGTTGCGGCCAACCTCAGTGGTATGTCCGAACTACGACCTACGACTCCGAGCGCGCTGAGCGCTCGAACCCGCCCTCCGCCCACTCCTCGCTTCCGACTCCGTGGTGCACATAGAAGAGTCCCTCCGGATCGTACTTCGCTTTCACCGCTTTCAGTCGCGCATAGTTTTCGCCCCAGAACGCTTCCGCCCAACGCGCGTTGAAATAATTGCTCTCCGACACGTAAGACCCGCCGCTAGGCGCCACTGCCCGCAACTCTGCCGTCGGCGCGTCGATCGACTGCGCCACGCGGCGCGCCTTGGCCTCGTCTACCGGCGGGCGCTCCAGCCCAGGATACGCCGGGCCTTCACCGTCGGCGATGATCACCAAGGCAAACGCGTCGCAGGCCACCGGGTTGGTCGCCGTCCGGCGTGTCGCGGCCACCGCGGCTTCCGGCCCGCCCGCCAGCCCCTTGTTGCAATGCACGTCGACCGTCTTGTGACGGCTTGCGGCGTACAGCGCGTCGGCCAACCGTGATTGTTCGTTGGCCGCCAACAGCGTCGCCGGCAGCCAGAGAGACTCGTAGCCGTAGAGGAACGCGCCCACTTGGTCCTGGTCGCCCTTCCACCAGCCGTGGTGAGCCGGCGCTCCCGGACGAGGGTCGGCGATCATCGACTTGCGTCCGGGCGTCACGCGCCACCAGCCGCGCGAGTCCCATGCGTTCGCACCGGTCTGGTCGACCCACGTGTAGTCGGATCCGGCGGCGTTCACCCAATCGAAGAACGGCTGCCATGTTGCGCGGACCTCGTCCGCCGTGAGCCCTTGGCAGACCATCGAGAGCTTCAGCGAGTTGTCGTCGCCCACGGAGAACTGTTCGCCCCAGTGCGGATTGAACAACCGCTCCGCGTAGAATGCGCAGAAGCGCGCGAGCAGCCGCCGGAATGCGGCGTCGTTGGCTGCCCGCACGCGTCCCCATGCCGCGCCGAAGTTCGCGGGCAGCGCGTGCGTGCGTAGCGTCACGCGCGTCACCACGCCCCAGCTCCCGCCTCCGCCACCTTGGAGCGCCCAGAAAAGGTCGGGGTCGGAGCGGGCGTTGACGACCCGCACGGCGCCGTCGGCCGTGACCACCTCGGCCTCGAGCAAATTTGCCGCCGCGGTGCCGAAGCCCTTGGACAAACTGCCGAAGCCCCCGCTCTGCACCAGCCCGGCCACGCCGACGTCGGTGCAGCCGCCGCCCTGCACGTAGCGACCGCCCTCGGTGGTGACGGCATGGTACAAATCGACCCACACCGCGCCCGCCCCGGCCGAAACCGCCGGCGTCGGGTCGACAAGCCCCGCGCAACCCTGCGGCACAAACGCATCGTGCAACGACACCGCGTTCATCGCTCGCGTCCACACCAGCAACGAGTCGGGCGCGCAGGACGTGCCTTGGTAGCTGTGTCCCGCGCCCTTGACGACCAGCCGCAGCCGATGCTCCCGCGCGAAGTTCACCGCCGCCGCCACATGCGAAGCCTGCCGAGCCTGAACCGCGTACACGCTCGGGGCAGGGGACCACGCCCCAAACCATCCCGACACCTGCGTGCCCGCAGGCTGATCGCCGAGATAAAACGGATTCCGCAAATTCTCCTTCGCGTCCTTGGCCGCCAGCAACGGCTCAACGCGAATCAAGTTCCCGCCGACGTCATCCGCCAGCGCGAGCCACTCACTCGCGCTCGGCCACCCCGCCTCACGCGGCCGCACCCGCCGCCACGACAGGATTCGATCTCCAATCTTCGAACTCCCATCCACCACCGCCGCAAGCACCCGCCCCGGCAACCACGCCAGCACCTGCGCCGCTGCGATGCCTTTCACCCACGCGCGCCGACTGAAGCCGGAGGACATGCGCTCAAGGGAGTCCGTCCTCGAAGTTCTGCGCAAGTATCAAACAAGGGCGAACGAAAGGGGCTGGCCTCTAGTTCTCAAAAGCATGAAGACGAATGGCGCGAATTTAAGAACTAGAGGCCAGACCCCTTTTCCGGCCCGTTGTTCGGAGGAAGGTGCAGCGCGTTGCTGCGTTGACAGTCTAGGACAGGAATTTCCTCATCCTGTACCCCGCCATGCACGTCTTCTGGTTCGAGTTTATTTTGTCGCTGCGCCGGCTGGCGCGGCGCAAGACGCAAAACGGACTCATGCTCCTGACGTTTGCGATGTCCATCGCACTTTCGCTGCTGAGCTGGTCTTTGTTTTATACGATTTTTCTCAGCCAGCCGGAATTCGATCCGAGAGGGGAATATTTCGTGCTCACCTATGCGGGCAGCGTCGCGGGTGGTCCCACTCATTCGACTGCGGACGAACTTGGGGCCTACCAGAAGGAACAGACGGTTTTTTCAGAATTTGCCCCGGTGACATTCTATTCGTCGGTGCTAATCGGGACACCACTGGGTGCCGAGCGGGCGCTGACGGCCTATCCTTCGGCGCGCGCGTTGCAGATGACGGGGGCGCGGCCGCTCCTGGGTCGGTTGTTCACGCCCGAGGAGGACAAAGGTTCCGAGCGCAAGGTGCTGCTTAGCGAGAAAATGTGGACCAAGAGCTTTGGTCGCGACCCGGACGTCGTGGGCAAGGCGATCGATCTGGTGGGTAGAACGGGGGAAATCGTCGGGGTCCTGCCGGCAGGCTATCGCTTCCCCAACGATCAGGATCTTTGGATCTGTTTCGGATACAGTCCCGGGACGGAGAATTTCCCCGTGCGCGACGCGCTGGTGAAACTGAAGCCCGGCGTCACGCGCGACCAGGCCCTTCGTGAAGTTGAGGGAATCCTCGCCCGCCGGGGTCCGACGAGCTTTGCCAACAAAAAGGGATTGAAGCCCGTGCTGATGCCCTTGCGCGATTTTTATCTGCCGCCGGAGATTCGCGTCAGTGCCGTGATCCTTTTTTCGCTCTCTCTCATCTTCGTCATCGTCAGCTGCACGAACGCGGCGAACCTCATGCTGATTGATTTTCTCGGCCGGCGATCGGAGGTCGCCTCGATGATTGCGCTGGGCGTGCCACGACGGGCGGCGATTCGCGGAGTTTGCTTTCAAGTAGGCGTGATCGCGTTCATCGCGGCCCTGCTCGGCCTCGCGTTTCTGCCCGTTGCGGGGCCGTTACTCTACGACCGCATCAAGATCATCAATGCGCCCTACTGGCTGACTTATCACTTCCAATGGAGGTATGTGGGGGTGGCCTTCGTCCTGGCAGCGGGGTCGGCGATCGTGACGGTCGTGGCTCCAATCCTGTTCCTGCTCTGGATGGATCCCGATCAGGTGATCCGCGAGCACGCCTATTCGAACCGTGGCTCCGGTCGCGCGTTATGGCGGCGACTGCTGCTCATGGGCCAGATCGCGCTTCTCACGGTCCTGGGGGTGAGCGCGGAGTTGCTGATTCACTCGAGTTATCATGTCGGAGAGAGCCAGTGGGGCTATCCGGCGCAACGGGTCTTCCTGGGAAAAATCAGTGCGGTGGGCGTCCGCCGGCCGACGGGCCAAGCGGCCAATCGGACCGCGGAAAATACGGCATGGCTGGCCTCGCATCTCAAAACCTTGGAGAGCGTGAAAGCGCGGCCTGAAACCGCGGCGGCGGCGTTTGCGGAAAACCCTCCGGGCTACAGCGGTGGACCGTACTACCGTTACGCGCTGGATCCGGCGGCGTTCGGGTCGCATGCGGAGTTGGGCGAAGCCTTCGGGACCCGAACGACGGAAGGATTGTTTGACGTGCTTGCGGTGCCGTTGGTGGCGGGCAAGACATTTCCCCGCGAGAATCCGGCCGAGGGGCCGACCTATGCCGTGATCAACGAGTCTCTCGCGCAGAGACTCTGGCCCAGGGAGGATCCGTTACAACGGACGTTTTATGTCCAAATACCGGACCCGGATGAGAACGATCCACTGCTACGGCTGACCGTTTGCGGGGTGGTGCGGGATTTTCAGTCCAGTGGTCCGCTCGCAATAAACAACGACGCCATTTACTTCCCGTACAAGCCGGGATCGGGCGGAATCGGCGGGGTCTTTCTCTTGGTGCGTGACCGCGTGGGCGTGCCCGATGTGCGCTCGCTGACCGAGGCGGTGCACCGGGCGGATCCGCGGGTCCCGCTGTTTTTCCCATCAACGATCGCGGGCCAGATCAACCTGACGCTGAGCTCGGTACGGATGACGACCGGCTTGACGACGCTGTTCGCCGTCGCGGCGGTGCTACTTTGCGCAATCGGGATTTACAGCCTGACGGTCGCGCAGGTCCTGCAATCGTCGCGGGAGTTTGGCATCCGCATGGCACTGGGTGCGGAATCAGGGCGCTTGTGGCGTGACTTCTCGCGCGGACACTTGGTCGCGGCGCTGATCGGGGTGGCACTGGGTCTCGTTGGCGCGAGTCAAGCCGCGCGGGTGCTCCGTGCGCTGCTCTTTGGCGTCGATCCGCACGGGGTGATGACCTACGCGGGAGTCGCGCTCGCGATTCTGGTCGTGGCCGCTCTGGCCTGCATCCCGAGCCTGTTCCGGTTGAAGCGCATCAACCCGGCCGAGTGCCTGCGTAGCCTTTAGTGGCAGCATGAAGGCCAGGCGCATTTTCTTTCTGGTTGTTTCGTTCTACTCGTTTGCAGCGGTAACCTAATCTGCTGCACTCAGAGGAATGAATCTTTCGTGGCGGCATGCGGCGGCGGGAGACCTTGATCTCCTCGCGGAGTGGAATCACCAACTGATCCGCGACGAGGGACATCGCAATCCGATGACGGTCATGGAACTGAAGGAGCGGATGCGCGGGTGGCTCGGCAGCGAGTACCGGGCCGTGATTTTTTCGGAGACGGCGCCGGTGGCGTATGCGCTGTATCGACCGGGGAAAACCGAGATCTATCTGCGGCAGTTGTTCGTGGCGCGGAACCGGCGGCGCGAGGGGATCGGGGCTGCGGCGATGGGCATCCTGCGGGAGGAAATCTGGCCGAAGGACGTGCGGCTGACGGTGGAGGTCCTGTGCGCCAATGGGCCGGCGGTCGCGTTCTGGCGGAGGATGGGGTACCGGGATTATGCGCTGTCCCTCGAGATCATGCCGCCGTGATGGGCCCTGACTCCGTGCCTTTGTGCCAGTCGAAGTCGCCGTGACGGATTAGGCTGGTCCGCAGGAGGAGTCGCGCGTCGGCTCGGCGGACTTTCCTCGGAGCGGCTTTCGGCTCTCTGTCCATGAGGCCGATGAGGTCGGAATACGGAGGTCGGAATACGGGGTCAGGCTTTTTGATTTGTGGTAGTCAAGGGCTTCTTGAGCTCTTGGATGCGGCCGAACCACATACCACAAAATCTGACCCCATATTCGGACCCCTGCACCAGCCCCGCCACGCCGGTATCGGCGCACCCGCCGCCCTGCACATAGCGACCGCCCTCGGTGGTGACGACATGGTACAAATCGATTCACACCGCGCCGGCCCCGGCTGAGACTGCCGGCGTCGGTTCGACGAGCCCCGCGCAGCCCTGCGGCACGAACGCGTCGTGCAACGTCACCGTGTTCATCGCCCGCGTCCACACCAGCAGCGAATCCGGCGCGCAGGACGTGCCCTAGTAACTGTGTCCCGCGCCCTTGACGACCAGCCGCAGCCGATGCTCCCGCGCGAAGTTCACGGCAGCCGCGACCTGCGACGCCTGCCGAGCCTGAACCGCATAAACACTCGGGGCAGGGGACCAAGCCCCAAACCACCCCGACACCTGCGTGCCCGCAGGCTGATCGCCGAGATAAAACGGATTCCGCAAATTCTCCTTCGCACCCTTGCCCGCAAGCAGCGCCTCAACGCGAATCAAATTGCTGCCGACCTCAGCCGCCAACACCTGCCACTCCGCCGCGCCCGGCCACCCCGTCTCCCGCGGCCGCACCCGCCGCCAGTGCAGAATTCGATCTCCAATCTTCGAACTCCCATCTGCTACCGCGGCGAGCATTCGCCGCGGTAACCACGCCAGCACCTGCGCCGCCGCCATGCCTTTGACCAACGTGCGCCGACTGAAGCCGGAGGACATGCCCTCAACCCAGTCCGTCGCTACAGTTCATCGCAAGCATCAAACAGGCTCATCACTCATTACCACAAACCACAAAATCTGACCCCGTATTCCGACTTTGTGGTTTAGGCCAATCGGAAAAGGCGGTATCTAGATATGTCTTTAGTGAGCGAGTGCCGGGTCAAGGTGCCTTAATGGGAAAATTTCTAGGCTCTGCGCCGGGAGCGAACATCACGTTCGAATCCTTGATGGCTTGCTCAGCGAGGTTTTGGTCTGGTGTCGCTTCGCGCATGGCAAGTTGGATTTCTTGCCACGAATTTACGGCAGCGATTCGACCTATGAACGCGAAGTATCCCAAGTCATCGAGGTCGGGGTGGGGGTTCAGAAAGAGACTGTTCGCGACCATTTTCCAGGCGACCGCGGACTGTCCTGCGTCGGCGAGGAGGCGGGCGAAGAGTGCATGAACCTGCCAGTCCCATGGGTGACTCACCGCCAGCACCGTAAGCAGGCGTCCGGCGCGGTTGGCCGCCTGGGGCCGGTCGATCTCGTGCTCGCTGAGATAAACGAGCACCAAGGCCTTCTGATTCTGATATTCCGGGGTTTCGAGCTGGGTTGTGAACTTCGGGTCGTTGGCGTCGTGGGCGAGACCGACCGTCTTCATCGGAACATTTTCATCGAAGGGTGGCGGCTGCGGCAGGCTCTCGAGTTTTGCCCTCAGACGATCCAAGCGCTGGACCGTTTCGGGTTTTGGTTTGGCCGCCTTTGGCTTCCACGAGCCCTCAAGTTCGTAGTAGAGCTGCCAGGCCGCGCGCAAATTTTCCCCCGCTGGTCGCGACTCTGCTTTCGCTATGGCGCGGATCTCACCGAGGTTCTGGCCCGCGAAAGGATTAAGGCGCGTGGTAGGTTCGCCGGCAGATGCGGCCAGCGCAAACACGCCACAAGCGAGAAGTCTGGGAAAGTTGGGGTTCATGAGCTGAAACTTTGGACGAAGGGTTACTGGGGCCTCAATCTATAGGGTCTTCACTCCTGACAAAGTTGAGCGAGCTAGGCTCCCCGTTAGGGACAGACCCTAAAATCTTGACCCTAAAATCTTGTCGTGGCGCACATGCATCAGGCCGTCAACGTTCGGGTGGAGACACTCTGACCCTCTAGCTCTCGCCTTTCGGGCGGAGGAGCGCTGGCGATTTTTGTGGTGCGGTGCGCGAGCGTCTAGGGGCGAGATCGTCGGGAACACGGGCCGCGACTCGCGTTCACACTTTTACCCATGTTTCGATGCGTCCTTGTGCTGCTTGCCACGGCTTTCACGCTGCGCGGGGAGGATGAATCCACTGCGAAGCCGCATGCGCCTTCGGCCCAGACGTTGAATAACGTCTCCGCGGGACTTCCTAAATTTGATCCGAAAAAGGCGGCAACCAGCACAGCGTTTCCCGGACCGGTGCCCGAACCCGCTCCAACAGCGGTTTTCGTTCTGCCCAAATTTATCGTCCGGGAAGCTCCGCCGATCTCGGAAAAGGACGTGACGACCGACCTGGCGCGGGAGGATGCGATCGTTAAACGCTACGTCGGCACGCCGTCCGATCTCGATGTGGCGTTGAATCGTTTCACGATTAACACGGCTTGGAAAAAGATTCCGTTCCTTGGGCGCGTCTCCGATTTCGCGTCCATGACGTACAAGCAGCGGGTCGCCGAAGACTATAAAAAGATCGAGGCGCGGAGAAAATTCACCGAAGCCCTCGGCGTCAGCGCCGACGTCCCGCCGACGAAAGCCCAGGCCGACAACGAGAAAAAGTAAGCCGTTGCAGAATGCGCCAGCCGAGCATTCAGCGGTCAGCCTTCTCCAGCGCACCGAAGAATCCAGGAACCGCCTGGAAGTCTGAATCCAGAATTTCTGGCGCGCCGAGTGAACCACCGGTCTGCACGTCCGCCGGCCGGTCGAAGACCGGCCCTACTTTGCTTTCGCGACCTCCGTCTCCCACGTCCCCGTAATCTCACTTCCATACTCTTCGCGTCCGCCGGTCGCCCGTGGCCCCGTGAGCCGTGGACGTGGATTTCCAATTCTACCTGCGGTGTAGAAAGCCTCGTCGGTCTGGTCCTCGCAAAGGAAGTGATAGGCCAAACCAGCGCGTTCGTGGTCAGTCAAGTTATCGCCCGTCGCGTGCGGCGTTCCGTAGCAAAAGAAAATTACTCCGCCGGCCTTGAGTTCGACCACCTCGGCCTTCGACTCGTCCGGACTGCACTTGATGTGGTGGTCGCTGTTGCCGTCGCGCTCATGAGGAAGGAGGGTTTCCCACGAGTTCGGCACCACCTTCAGCGTGCCGTTGGCCTTGGTGGCATCATGGATCGCGATCCACATGGCCGTGCCGCGAAGCGGCTTCGGAATCTTGAAGTACGCGTTGTCCTGATGCCACGCGGTGCCCATGCCGGTGCGGCCGGGCTTCAGGAAAATCTGGTCAAGGTGCAGCGTGATTTCGTCACCGAGCAGGCGCGTGACGGCATCGATCACCTTCGGCGCAAAGGGCAGGGCGCGGATCAGCGTGCTGTAGAAATTCGCCGGGCAGAGCTGGAGGTTCTGTTTTGCCGCCGAATGCGTCTTGCCGTCGCCATCAGTCGCGACGTTGCGGAGGAAACCATTGCGCTTGA
>JAQGOP010000056.1 GCA_028293545.1 Verrucomicrobiota bacterium
GCGGCGGCCGCGCCTTCGGCGGGAGCGGCAGCACCCGCGGCACCTGCGGCGGGAGCGGCGGCACCCTCGACGGGGGCGGCGGTGGTGACTTCCTGCACGACTTCGGCGACGGGCTCGACGCACGAGACGACGGGCTGGCCCTTAACTTCGAGGAACTCGACGCCGGGGATCGGCTTCATTTCGCCGACCTTGATGGTTTCGCCGACCTTAAGCTCGGAAACGTCGACGAGGATGGCCTCAGGGAGATCCTTCGGGAAAACGCGGACGCGCAACGTGTGCGCATTCATTTCCAGGACGCCGTTCTGGTTCTTGACGCCGAAAGACTCGCCGCTGACCTGGACGGGAACGCGGATTTCGAATTTCTCGTCGGCTTTGACTTCCTGGAGGTCGACGTGGAGATATTTGTCGGTGATCGGGTCGCGCTGGATTTCCTGGAGGAAGGACAGTGCGGTGCCGGCAACCTTGTCCCCGCGCTCGAGTTCGATGAGGACGGCGCGGCCGGCCAGGGACTTGAGGAGGCGGACAAACTCCGGGCCTTCAATGGAAAGGGACTCCGGGCTCGTGTGCTTCCCGTAAAGGATGGCGGGAACGCGATTGGCTTTGCGCAGGCGGCGGGAGGCGCTACGGCCAGTTTGGGCGCGCGCTGCGACGTTAAGTTTGAACTGTTGTTTCATGAGATTCGTTCCCCCTGTCACCCCGGAATTGAGGGCAGGCGTAATGGAAAAGAGGGTCACGTGATAGGTTTGAACCGCCTGAAAGCAACCAAAACTTTGGCGCGAGCATGATTTTACACTTCGGCCGCCTCATCAAAATTTGGGTAGGCATTCCCTGCCAATAAATTTGCCATCGCCGGAAATTCGCTGGAACCATCCGCGCCATGATTCGTCGTTTTGGTCTCTGCCTCCTGGGCCTTTTGACTGCGTTGCCCGTACTCGCCGCCAAGCCCCGTCCCAATGTCCTGATCATCCTCATCGATGATCACCCCTCCACCAACTGCGACGTCTTCCAGCCGAGCTTCGTCCCCACCCCGGGCATGCAGCGCATGGCCGCGCGCGGGACGTGGTTTACGCACGGCTACGATGACGCCCCCATCTGCTGTGCTTCGCGCACCGCGCTCCTGACCGGCGTGCATGCGACCCGCTCCGGGGTTTACTACAACAACCAAGCTTATCGCCGCGCGAAAACCTTCATCTCCCAAGTCACTTCCCTGCCCGGGAATTTCAAAGCCAATGGCTACCTCACCATCGGCTACGGCAAGATCGGGCACAATACGTTCCTCGACGACGACATTGGCGACTACACGCCTGGGTATTATAAGATGCTCGATCACAAGCCCGACGTCACCCACGCCGACGATGAGCTTTTGAACTACATCATTCCCGGTTCGCTCCACGAGGTCCTTTCGCCCGCCACGAAACACTGGTCGTGGGGAATCCTGCCCGACGACTGGGATCGCAACGACCCGGCCAAAATGCAGCAGGACACCGAGGAGGCCAACCGCGCCATCGCCGTCCTTCGCGAAAAGCATGAGCAGCCGTTCTTCATGATCTGCGGATTTTATCGTCCCCACGGTCCTTGGACGGTGCCAAAACGTTTCTTCGATCAGTTCCCGCTCGAGTCGATCCAGCTTCCCGTGGGCTACAAGGCCGACGATCTCGAAGACGTGCCGAAGCCGGGTCGCTGGATCGCCACGAATCGCGGCGAGCACGCCGCCGTGGTCGCCGCCGGCATGTGGAAGAAAGCCATCCAGGCCGTGAACGCCTCCACCGCGTATTCCGACGAACAGGTGGGCCGCGTGCTGAGCGCCCTGGAGCAGGGCCCGCATCGCGAAGACACGATCGTCGTGTTCGCCGCCGACAACGGATTCCACACCGGTGAAAAAAACCACTGGCTGAAATACGCGCTCTGGGAACAGACCTGCCGCGTGGTGTTTTCCATCTCGGTGCCGGGCATGCCGGTCCAGCGGAGCGACACGCCGGTGAGCCTCGTCGACCTCTACCCGACGCTCAATTCCCTCTGCGGCCTGCCCGCGCCCAAGACGCACGAGCTCGACGGCGAGGACCTCAGCGCCGTGCTCTCCGGCAAGGCCAAGGACCGCGGCAAACCCGTGCTCTCCACGTACGGCCAGGGCAACCACAGTCTCCGCAACGATCGCTACCGCTATATTCGCTACCGGAACGGCGCCGAGGAATTTTACGACGAAAAAGCCGATCCGTATGAATGGAAAAATCTCGCGGGAGATCCCAAGTACGCCGCCGAAAAAGCCGCGCTGGGGAAATGGCTGCCGACGATCAACGCCCCCGACATCGCGCCGCCGCCCCATCCCGCCGTGATCTACGCGTCGTGGGAAGACGAAGCATTCAAGGAATAGATGCCTGCGTCGCGGCCCAGGTTTTCTTCTCCGGGTTTGGGCCGGTTGCTTCAATTCGCCGCGATCCTTCTCGGCGGGTTGCAGCTCTCGGCCTCCAGCGCGGCGGGGAATTCCCCCGGGCCAAAAATCATGGCGTGGATTCCCGGCGGCCGTTTCACGATGGGCACCGACGATCCCGCGAGTTTCGTGAATGAAGGCCCGGCGCACAGCGTGACCGTGAGCGGTTTCTGGATGGACGTGCATCCCGTGACGAACGAGGAGTTCGCAAAATTCGTCGCCGCGACCGGCTACCTCACCACGGCGGAAAAACCCGTCGATTGGGAAACGCTCAAGGCCCAGCTCCCGCCCGACACGCCGAAATTGTCGGCGGCGGAACTCGCTCCCGGTTCGCTGGTATTCATCCCGCCCAACCACCCGGTGCCACTCGACCAGCTGGCCGCGTGGTGGAGCTGGGTGCCCGGCGCGAACTGGCGTCATCCCGCAGGACCGAGGAGCAATCTGGCCGGATTGGGAAAGTACCCGGTGGTGCAGGTGTCGTGGGACGACGCGGTGGCGTACGCGCGCTGGGCCGGCAAGCGCCTGCCGACCGAAGCCGAGTGGGAGTTCGCCGCGCACGGCGGCACGACGACACGCTACTGGTGGGGCGATGAGATCAAGCCCGGCGGAAAATATTTCGCCAACACGTTCCAGGGCGATTTCCCGAACCGCGACACCGCGGAGGATGGCTTCAGCGGCGTTTCTCCGGTCGACGCTTTTCCGGCCAACGGCTACGGCCTCCACGACATGGCGGGAAATGTCTGGAACTGGTGCTCGGATATTTATCGTCCCGACACCTTCGCGGCCCGCGCCGGAAAGGTGGAGCTGTGCGGGAATCCCACCGGCCCGTTGCCCGGCCAACCCTTGCGCGAAATTCGTGGCGATCCCTCGCCGCCCGACGTGCCCGGCCAGGTCCGTCACGTGACCAAGGGCGGCTCCTACCTTTGCCACATCAGTTACTGCGAGAGTTACCGCCCCACCGCCCGCCGCGGCACGCCCCCCGACACCGGCAGTTCCCACGTCGGCTTCCGCTGCGTGAAGTAGCGCGCGGGTCGGATGCTCCTTTGGAAATCGTGGCGCTACGTCTTCCCGGAGACGGGCCGGAGACCGTGCCCGGCGCGGGCGCTCACGCTCCCGCCGCCAGATCGGCGACCCGATTTCCATTGGTCAACATCAGCACCGCGAACACCAGCACCACGATCGCCAGCGCGATCGTCGCGTGCGTCAGGCGCCGGCAGTTCCGCCATTCCTTCAGCACGACCCCCATCACGTTGCTGAACAGTGCGAGCATGATCATGTGGATCGCCCAGCTCGTGAACGCGAACTTCGCCCCCATGCGCACGTGCCCGAGGTTGTAGAAGAAAAATTGCCCGTACCAAAACAGGCCCGTCACCGCCGCCATCGCGAAGTTCACCGACAGCCGCGCCCGCTCCGGCCCCGCCGGCAGGTTCACCAATTCGCCCGCCGTCTTGTGCCGCACGTGGAGGTACCAGCAATACACCGACGTGGTCACGTATGCGCCCGTGTTGGAAAAAATGTAGACGACGTTCCCGCGAAACACCCCCGCGCCGTGCGCCGAGGCCACCGCGGCGATCGGTTCGCCCGCCTCCAGCGCGAAGCCATAAACCGCCGACAACACGCCCGCCAGCAGTGAAAGCATCAGCCCTTTCGACAGCGAGAAATCGCCGCGTTGGTCGCGAGCGGACAGGTCCTTTTCCTTCAAGCGCCCGGCCCAGCCCGCCATCGCGATGCCCATGATCCCGACAACGATTCCGCCCATGATCCACATCGAACCCGGCTTGTGCAGCACGTCGCCCAGCGTGCCTTTCACGAGCGGAGGAACCAGGGTGCCCAGTACGCTCGAGAGCCCGACGGCGATCGCATACGTCAGCGAAAAGCCGATGTAGCGAATCGAGATCCCGAACGCGGTTCCACCGACGCCGTAAGCCACGCCGAGCAGAAAAGAGTTTCGCATCGCGCTGGTCGGGGCCTCGCGCAGCACCGCCATCAGGTCAGGAATGGTGAGGTACGCCCCGATCAACGGCAGCAGCAGCCAGCAAAACGTCGCCTGCGTGATCCAGTAACTCTGCCATGACCAGCCGCGCACTTTTTTCTGCGGGGTGTAACACGTCGCGGCGAAGAACGCCCCGATCGCATGCATGCCCACGCCGAGCAGCGGGCTGACGGTCACCTCGGTCATGCGCTGGGGTTCTGCACCGGCGCAGTGAAGCCCAAGTTTTTTCCAGACCAAGCTCTTTCGGCGGCACGCGCCGCCCGCGGAAGGACTCCGCCGGCGGTCAACCGCGGGCAGTCCCAAACCGCGCCTGGCGGAGAAGTCGCTCCACCCTCCAGCCCAAGGAACGCCTTGGGCCTGAGGAGGTGAGGCTCAATTCGGAATCTCGGGTTCGACCAACGCCGCCAGCTGGCCCAGCGATTCCTGCCAGCCGAGGTAGCACATCTCGGCGGGGATCACGGCGGGGACACCCTCCTGCACGATATTCACCTCGGTGCCACAGAGCACTTTTTTCAGGGTGACCGTCACCTGGATTTCCCCGGGCAGGTTCGGGTCGTCGAACTTGTCCGTGTAGCGAATACGCTCATGAGGGACCAATTCGACGTAGGTGCCGCCGAAGGCGTGGCTCTGTCCGGTCGTGAAATTGGTGAACGCCATCTTGTAGGTGCCACCGACCTTGGCGTCCATGTGATGGACTTTGCCGGTGAATCCGTGAGGCGGAATCCACTTGCTCATGGCATCGGCGTCGAGGAACGCGCGGTACACTTTCTCGGGCGACGAGCGAAGAACGCGGTGAAGACGGATGGTATTGGTCTTGGACATGGTTTTTTCCTTTTGATCGAGGCTGTCGGTTAGTTTTGGGGATTCAATGTCTCAACGAACGAGCTTGGCCGATGCGGACATTGTCGGTCGGTGGTTTCGTCAATTAGCTCGTGGCGGGAGGTCCGGCGTCTCCCACCCTCACTCGCCTTACCCGCGCGAACGAGGCGCGGCCATTGTCACATGTGTTCCTCGTAAGTGATGTCGATCTTGGCGCGGGCGGCGTTCTTTTTCGCGGTGCCTTGGAAGCGGATGCTGTGCGTGAGTTCGTCGTAGATATAGCCGTTTTGTGGATCGGGCGCCACCTCCTGCCCATCGACCCGCACGTGGAGGCTCTTTTTGTAGAAGGTCGCGTTGCCCTCCACCGGTTCGAGGGCGACCGCGACGGTGTCGGCGATGCGGTCGCCGAGCGCGGCCAGCGGGCCGGAGAAATCACTTTCGATGTTCAGCACGGTGCCGCCCGTGAGCTCGGCCGCGCGCCGGTGCGAGACGTTGTTCGGCGAGACGACCGCGTGGATCTCGAGCTGACCGCGCTTGTTCCCCTTCGCGATGATGAAGGGGCGCAGCACCCAGTAATTGATGTAGCCGTCGAGCGTCTGGCGGGCGTGCGGATTGCGCGCGTTGTATTGGTTCAACAGGTCGGGAAGTTTGCCGTTTTCGATCCATTCGGCGGTGCGGTTGCCGTTTGGTTGATCCTTCCACGAGGCCATGCGCGTCTCCTCCTCATCCATGAAAAAGACCACGATCGTCGTGGCGTCGGGTCGCAGGAAGGCGTGCTGCTTGTTGTAATAGCCCGCGACGAAATTATACACGGAGGTGAACGCCGTGCGGTTGCTGTCGCCGTTCGTGCCGACTTTCACGAGTTCGGCAAAAACGTTGTCCGGCGTCTGGGGCGTGACCCAAGGCTGCGCCATCACGGGCAGGGTCACCAAGGTGCCGTTGCTCGCGACGCGCTTGGTTATTTGCTTCGGCCGATCCCGGCGGTCGAGCACCGGGTTGCCCGCCTGGTCGAGCTGAACGGAGCGGACCTCCTTGAAAAAATCCTGATCGTCGGGCCGGCGTCCCGGCTCCGCGTTCACAAAATCGGTCGTCAACACCCCGATGCGGTAGTCGAGATCGCGGGCGTGGAAGAGCTGGCGAAAGCGACTCAGATTGGCCGCGATGCGGCTCTGGTGCGCAGCCATCGAGGGCGAATTGTTGATGACGAACACGAGGTCAACCTCGCGGCTGCGGGAGCGATCGACTGCGATATGCTTCGCGGTGCGGATCGGCTCGACGTTGACCGAAACGGCATTTTCCACGCCGAGGAATGAATTGTTCTCGTCGATCGTGTAGTACTTGAAGCGATCCTCGCCGATGAAGCCCGGGTTGGGCGCATAGGTGAGCTGGCCGGTGGCGCGATCGAGCTTCGCCGCGCCGTTCTGCGGTTTCGCTTTGTCGTCCAGCAGGTATGAGACCTTCGGGGTGGCGATGCCGATGCGTTCTTCCGGCGTCATGAAATCCTCGTGGCTCGGGACCTTCTGCGCGACCGGCGTATTCGGGCGCGTCGTGAGCGAGACGCCGCGCACGTTCGTGGTCCGCGCCCGGGCGGCGCTGACCTCGTACTTCTGCATCGTCATCGGCGAACTCGGCTTCACCCGGATCGCGACCGTGTTCTTGAACACCAGGCCCGACGTTTCGTTGCGCACGGTGTAGCCGAAGGAGTCTTCGCCCGTGTAATCGTCCTGCGGGCGATACGCGAAATAACCGAGGCGCGAGGTCTTGTTCTTGAAGAAATCCGTCTCATCGTCGCCCCCGGCCAATCCGACCCGGCCATGTTGCGGCTCCGTCGTGATGGTGTAGACCAGATCGTTGCGCGTATCGGCGCTGAGAATCTCCGAGGCGACGACG
>JAQGOP010000050.1 GCA_028293545.1 Verrucomicrobiota bacterium
CGTGCGCGCGTCGTCGGCCCTCACACCGCGCAGCGGCGCGCCGAGCCTCACGATGGGACGATTGCGGCGAGCGGAAAGCCACGGCTCGAGCATTGCGATCGGAGTCCCGGGCGGCTGCGTGCGGCCCTCCCAAACGCGTTCGCCCTCACTTACGTCAGGGACGAACGAAACCCAGCCTGCCGCATCGCCGTCGCGTGGATCGAAGGCGACCACGCCGCCGGGACATTCCTGCGCTGCTACATAGTAGTACTCCGCGTGCGCGCGAAACGGGTAGGTCTGGTCGGTGTTTTCGGGCAGCGGGACCGGTTCACCGGCGCCGATGAGGAGAAGGGCGTCGCCAAGTTCGAGAGCCGCCGCGACGCGAGCCCGGCGCTCGCTAAGAAAGTTGGGCATGGTGGGGAGGCGGCGAAGCTGGATGCCGGCGCGGGCCCCGGCAATTCCGGAGTGGCGGCCGTTCCGGGATCAATGTAGCGCAGGCGGCCCGCCTGCTTCGGCCGAACAGGGGCCGGGCCTCCACTACACCCGAAACCGGCGCTGAATTTTCTTTTTGCGCGGCGCATTTCGGCAAAACGGTTCTTGGCGATGCCGGATGCTTCTGCGCATTGTCCCGGCTTCCTGCTTTTGGCCCGCCGCCTCCCCCTATTTTTGCGCGTGCGCGGTTCGTCATCTTTTCCCCAATGAAAAAAATCAGACTCGGTTTCATCGGCACTGGCAACATGGGCCAGATGGCACACCTGCGGAATTACATGACCCTGCCGCACTGCGAGGTCGTGGCCCTCGCCGAATTGCGCCCGCAGCTGGCCGCGCAGGTCGGTGCGCGGTTTGGAATTCCCGAGGTCTATCATGATCACGAGGAGCTCCTCGCAAAGGCGAAGGTCGACGCGCTCGTGATGATCCAGCCGTTCTGGATCCACGGTGGATTGCTCCCGGCGGTGCTCGCCCACGGGAAGCCGATCATGATCGAGAAGCCGCTGGCCCACAGCGTGGAAATCGCGCAGCATCTCTCCGACCTCTCGGCGAAACACCATGCGCCGATCTACGTTGCGTACCACAAGCGCAGCGACCTCGCTTCCGTCGCCGCCGCCGAAAAAATCCGCGAATGGAAAGCTTCGGGAAAATTCGGCCAGATGCGCTACGTCCGCGTGACGATGCCGCCCGGCAAGTGGGACGCGGAAGGTTTCGCGAGCCGCATTGTCACCGACGAAAAATACCCGGAGGTCAAAAACGACGCGCCGCCGGCGGGCTTCGACAAGGACGGGGCGCACCAGAATTTCCTCCTCGTCAACTTCTACATCCACCAGATCAACCTGCTCCGCTATCTCCTCGGCGAGGACTTCACTGTCACGACGGCGGACGCGAATGGACAGTACATGGGCATCCGCTCGGCGAGCGGAGTGTCGGGCATCCTCGAGATGGCGCCATACCACACGACGCTGGACTGGCAGGAGTCGGCGCTCGTCGGTTTCGACAAGGGTTACCTCCACCTCGACCTGCCTGCGCCGATGGTGCTGGACCGTCCCGGGCGGCTGCGCGTTTTCGAGGATCTCGGCGGCACCGAAACCCCGAAGCAGATCGAGCCGGTCTTTGCGCCGTGGCATGCGATGCGTTCACAGGCGGCGAATTTCGTGCGCGCAGTCGCCGGCGAAAAAACCCCGCTCTGCACGGCGCAGGATGCGACGAAGGACCTGGAGATCGCGCGCGACTTCCTCCACCTCCAGCAAAAGGGCGCGGGCATCAAGCTGAGCTTCTGAGTTTTTTAACCACGAATGGACGCGAATGAACCCGAATCCCGGAAACCTGATTCTTGGTTCAGCCGATCGTTGAAGACCGCTCTCCCGGTTTCTTCCGTTGTCTCCTTCAAGAAATCGGAGGATGGAGTTTTGGGATTCGTGTCCATTCGTGGTTAGCCTGTTTTTCCCTGCTAAAATCCGTTTTTCATTTTCATGAACATCCAACGCCTCGGCCTGAACACGGTTTCGCTCAAGTTTACCAACCTCGAGGAAGTCGCGGCCGCGTGTGCGGCCGCGGGCTTTCGCACGATTGAGTGCCCGCTCGACCAAATTCGCGGGGAGCTGAAGAAAGGTATGACGCCCGCGCAGGCGCGCGCGATCATCAACGGGCACAAGGTCACGGTCTCGGGCGGCTTTAACCAGAACCTCATCGGGCTCGGCACCCCGGCGGAAATCACCGCGAGCCTCGAGCAGCACGTGCAGAACGCCGAGCTGATCTCCCAACTGGGCGGCACCATGATGGTCGTGGGCACGGATTACATCAACTGGCCCGGCCAGAAGGAAGTTCCCGACGTGATCGAGCGCATGGCCGCCGCCGCGCGCGCCGTGGCGGATCGGATTCGTCCGCTCGGGATCACGATGGCGATCGAGTTCAACTGGGGCATGGTGAAAACGCTGCTCGCCACCGTGGAGATCGCGAAAAGATCCGGCGCGTCGAATGTCGGCGTGCTCTTCGACCCCGCGCATTTTCATTCCACGCCGTCGAAGACCGAGCACATCACCGCGGAGACGATGGCGTACATCAAGCACGTGCACGTGGACAACATGCCGATGAGTCCCGCCGAGACCACCGACTGCAACACCGCGCGCCTGCTGCCGGGGGATCCCGCGGGCTGCTATGATTTGGTCGGGCTGTTTGGGAAATTCGAGCAGCTGGGCTATTGCGGCAACTACGCGATTGAGATGTTCAACGACGAGCTGTGGGCGATGACGCCCGCCGCTGCGGCCAAGCGCATGTACGACGCCATGCAAACCGTGTTTTCAAAACTTCCATGAGCACTCCCGCCCTGACCCGCACCGGTGGTTTTCCCATCGCGATCCGCCTGACCGGCGATTTTGCCAAAGCCCCGACCGCCGAAACGGCCGCGTGGGTGAAGGCCCAAGGCTTCGGCGCCGTCGATATCTACGCCGACGCGCTGGCCACGATCCCGACGTGGAGGAACTCCGGCCTCGAAATCGGCACGATGGACCTCTTTGGGCCCGAGTGGCAGGGGATGCTCTCAGCCGATGCCGGGAAGCGCAAAGCCACCGCCGCGCTCGGCGTGAAAAATATCCGCGCGGCCGCGGCCGCCGGCGTGAAACGGTTCTTCATCGTGATGCTCGCCGAGGACGAAAAACTCCCGCGCAAGGAAACGTTCAAGTACATGGTCGAAACCTACGGCGAGCTGCGGGCGGTGCTGAAGGAAACCAACACCTTCCTTTCGATCGAAGGCTGGCCGGGATGCAACGCGCAGTGCTGCAATCCGGAATCGTACCGGGCATTTCTCAAGGAGATGAATTCGGCGCAGTATGGGATCAATTACGACCCGTCGCATCTGATCCGCATGGGGATCGATCCCGCGCGCTTCATCGATGAATTCGCCGCGCAGGTCGTGCACGTGCACGGCAAGGACACCTACATCGATCCCGAGCGGCTCTACAACATCGGCACCGAGCAGGCCGGCGTCTTTGCGGAAGGCCTTCCGTGGGGCGGATATTTCTGGCGGTACACAATTCCCGGCGCGGGCGCCGCGCCCTGGACAAAGCTCCTTGCGACGCTGCAGGCTGCGAAGTTCAAGGGTTTCGTTTCCATCGAACTCGAAGACGTGAACTACAACGGCACGCTCGAGGGCGAGCGAAAGGGTTTCGCGGCGGCGCGAGATTTCCTGAAATCGGTCTGAAGTAGCGCAGGCGGCCCGCCTGCTCCGCGCCGTCGCAGGTTTGTGATTGGACCCGAACGAGCGAGTCGCAGACGTGGCGCCACGTCTGCCCCGGAGCTTGCCTCTCGAATCGAGGGTTTCACCATGGCGAGGTGCCCAGGGTTTCCCCGCCCTCGATTTTATGCGCGCTGCTGCTCGGCTTGGCGGCGTTGGCGTGCGCGGAAACCCGCGCGGCCGGCGAGGTCAGCGGGGCTTGGGAGCTTGTCGCGCAACACCTGCCCGCCGATGCGCTCGCCCGCTTGAAAAATTCGTCGGGCAACGCCGACCGCGAATCCGCGCTCGCGCAGGCCATCGTGCTGATGGACAGCCAGCCGGCCACGGATGAAAAAATGCGCGACGTCGTGAGCCGCTTGGAAAGCCTCGGCCGCGGCGATGACGAAATCGCGCTCGCGGCGACTTACATGGTGGGCCGCGTCTACCAGGCGCATTTCTTCGCGGCGGACCTGGGGCGGGCCGCGGAGGTTTATGAAGCGCTGGCGGCGCGCCAGCCGGCGAGCTATTGGGCGCAGCTCGCGCTGGTGAAACTCGCCGTGCTCAAACTTTATGCGCTGCCCCAACCAGCTGGGCCACCGGCGCGCGTGGCGGCGGCGGAAGCATTGCTCGCGCGGGTGACGGATCCGATTTTGCAGCGCGACCTGCATGTCGTGATCGGCCGCGCCCGGCTGTTTCATGATTTGCCCGGCGTGCTGCCCCACCTCGTGGCGGCAGCGCGGGTCGGCGGTTTCGCGGGTGTGCCGCGCTCGGACCTCCAGCTCCAGGTGGCGGAACTCTCGCGCCGCGAGGGGAATTGGGCGCAGGCCCGGGAATTCTTCGAGGAGTTCATAACCGAAAACGACGCCGACCCGCGCGCGTACGCTGTGCGCATCAAGCTGGAGGAAATCGCGGCGGTTTATCCCGCGGCAAAAGGGATCGCACCATGAGACGCCGCGCCTTCACCCGCGGGCTCGCGCTCCTCATCGTCGCCTATGGGTTCGCGACGTGGTGGGTCTTCACGCGATCCGCGCCGCTGGTGTCGGCGCGGCCGGTGACGATCCGGCTCGCGCACTGGCAGATTGAAAAGGGGCCGCCCGACGGGCTGGCCGCCGTGATCAAGCGCTATGAGGAAATCAACCCGCGGGTGAAAGTGGAGGCGGTCGGAGTGCCGAGCCCGATTTACCGGCAGTGGCTGCGCACGAATCTCACCGGCGGCACCGGGACGGATATCGTGGAGTTCGCGTATTTTCTCGGCGGAGTGGGTGACGTGCCCGTGCGCTACTTCGAGCCGTTGACGCGGTTCATGGAAATTCCGAATCCGTATAATCGAGGGACGAAAATGGAGCAGATTCCGTGGCGACGGACTTTCGCGGACAACCTCTACCTGATGGTCAGCCAAAGCCCGGAGATCGGCCAGATTTACGGGGTCACACTCACGCAGGGAAGCATGCGGCTGTTCTGCAACCGCGCGCTGCTGAAGGAAATCACGGGCGCGACGATCCCGCCGAAAAACTTCCTCGAGTTCCGCGCGCTGTGGGCGCAGGTCGCGGACCATGCGAAGCGCACCGGGCGTCCGCTGCACACGCTTGCGGGTTCACGCAGCAACGCGCAGTGGCTGCTCGAAATGTTGATGCAGGGATGCGTGACGCGGCTGAACCTCGAGCTCGACCGCGATGGCTGCCTGTCGCGCAACTCGCCGCAGGTCCTCGAGGATTACCTCAACGGGCGTTGGTCCGCGAAAGGCCCCGACCTGCGCGCGGCTTATGCGCTGATGCGCGAGGTCTGCCTGCAGATGCGGCCGGGTTTTGCGCAGCTGAGCCGCGACGACGCGATCCAGGAATTCGTGCGCGGCGAGGCCCTGTTTATTTTCTCGGGCTCATTCGATGCGACCAGCCTGCGGGAGTTGGCGCCGTTCCCGGTGGAAGCGATGCATCTGCCGCAGCTGACGCAGGACGACCCGGTGGTGGGGCCCTTCATCAAGGGACCCTTTCTCGAAGGGCTGCTCGGCACAGGGTGCGAATTTTACCTGAACAAGAACACGCGCCACAAGGAGGAGGCGCTCGATTTCCTGCGCTTCCTGACCAGCGTCGAGGGCGGGCAAATCTTCACGGAGCGCAGTGGCTGGCTGTCGTCGATCCGCTCGGTGCCGACTCCGCCGGAGTTGGAAGTGCAGCGCGCGGAGTTCAACGGCTACTACACCGGGATCTTTTACATGGGGATGGGGCCGAACTCGGAAATCGCCTTCAAGCAGAACTTTCACCTGCTCGTCACGCCCCAGGGCAGTGTCGACCGTTTTGTCGAAGCGCTGGAAGCAAACATGAAGGCGGCGCTCACCGAGGACCTGCGCCTCGACCTCCATAACCGGCTGGCCGGCGTGCGTGCAGTGGATTCCGAAATCATCGCGATGAGCGCGTTGAATCGGGTGCTCGCAGTCTCGCCGGAGCGCGCGAGCCGCCAGCAGACGCTCGCGGCGAACCAGACTTTGGCGGAGCAAAGGGCGCTTGAGTCCGCGTGGATTTTAGCGCGGCGCGGCGCTCCAAATTCGTCGCATTGACGAAGCGCGATGGCTTGGACTACCGGAAATCCGGTAGTTAGAGGATTCGTAAATTACCTGCGAATGAGACCATCCTAGGTCTGAAGCATTGATTGCTCCTGAACAGTGCGGTGCTTCTCCGGTCCGTTTGAAGACACAAAAATGAAAGTCCTTCATGTTGAGGACAACGTCCACGATGCAGAATTGATCCACCAGCTCGTGCTGGCGGAATGGCCTCACTGCGACATCAAGGTGGTCACCACCGAGCAGGGGCTCCGCTCCGAACTGGCGAATGGGCCGGTCGATGTGATCCTGTCGGATTTTTCGCTGCCGACCTTTAGCGGGATGGGCGCGCTCAATGTCTCGCGCGAACTCACGCCGCAGACGCCGTTTATTTTTATCTCGGGCACGATCGGTGAGGATCGCGCGATTGCCGCGGTGAAATCGGGTGCACGCGATTATGTGCTGAAGGATCGGATGAAGCGCCTGGTGCTTTCGATGCAGGACGCGTTGCGCGAAAGCCAGGAGCAGAAGGAGCGCCAGCGGGTCGAGGGCGTGGTGCGGCAGCAGTCGGACATCCTGAATCGGGCGCGGGAGGGAATCGTCATCGGTGACCTCGAAGGCCGGATCATTTATTGGAATACGGGCGCGGAGCGGATTTTCGGGTGGACGACCATCGAGGTGATGGGTCGCACCGTCGCCGAGCTTTGGTCGGATCCGGAAGAGTCGTTGCAGCTCCGCGAATCGGACGACGCCTTGCGCGCGAAAGGTGAATGGCAGGGGGAGATTCGCCTGCGGCGCAAAGTCGGGAATCCGCTCTACGTCGAGATGCGCCGTTCCGTGGTCTTCGACAGCGAGGGACGCCCGACCGCGCAGCTGAGCCTCGTCAGCGACATCAGCGAGCGAAAGAGCCTCGAGGAACAGATGCATCGCGCGCAACGCCTCGAAAACATCGGCCTGCTCGCGTCGGGAATAGCCCATGACCTGAACAACATGCTCGCGCCGATGCTGCTAGCAGTGCCGATGCTGCGGGTTTCCGCGGTCGACGACACCAGCCGGCGCCTCCTCGCGACCATGGAGTACAGTGCCGAGCGCGGCGCCGCGCTGGTGCGGCAGATCCTGGGTTTTGCGAAGGGTGTCGGCGGGGAAGCGCAGCTGCTCCAAGTTCGCCACTTGCTCCGCGAGACGGCGAAATTCGTGACGGGCACGTTTCCGTCCAACGTCATGTTCGAGGACGACCTGCCCACCGATTTGTGGACGGTGAAAGTGAACCCGACGCAGCTGAACCAAGTGCTGCTGAATCTTTGTGTGAACGCGCGCGATGCGATGCCGAATGGTGGCACGCTCCGGTTGCGCGCCGAGAATTGCGTGCTTTCGGAGCCCGCCGCGATGATCATTGAGGGCGGGCGGCCGGGTTCATTCCTGGTGATCGAGGTTTCGGACACCGGGACGGGAATTCCGCCGGAAGTTTTGGAACACATGTGGGAGCCGTTCGTGACCACGAAGGCGGCGGGGAAGGGGACGGGTCTCGGGCTCTCCACCGTGCGCGGAATCATCCGCAACCATCAGGGGTTCATCGAACTCAAAACGGAGCTGGGACACGGCACGTCTTTCCGGATTTACCTGCCGGCCGCGGAAGGCAAGGTCGAAGAGCCCAGCGGGCTGGCGCCGGCCCCGGTGCCGAATGGGCACGGGGAACATATCCTGGTGGTGGATGATGAGGAACCGATCCGCGATGTCATCTCGGCGATCCTCGGGCAGCACGGTTATCGCGTGACCACGGCGGCGGACGGCGCGGAGGCGACCGCGTGTTTCGCCAAGCACGCGAGCGATATCGAACTGGTGGTTCTCGATCATCACATGCCGAATCTCAGCGGGTCGGTGCTTGCGAAGGTGCTTCGCCACATCAACCCGAACGTCCGGACCCTGATGGTCAGCGGCCTCGCCTCTGCCGCCGGTTCGAGGGCGCCGATGTACTCGGAGCAATATGAAGGCGCGTTTCTGTTGAAGCCCTTCAAGCCCGAGGTGCTCCTGCGCAAGGTGCAGGAACTGCTCGCACAGAAAAAGAAATAGCGCCGCGCGATTCCAAAAAAAAGCCCGGTCGCTTGATACGACCGGGCCGGGAATTTTTGCGAGGCTGCTTACATGGCCTTCTTCAGGGTCTTCGCCATCTCGAGGTGATGCTGGAGGGCGGGCAGCGTTTTCTGCGCCCAGGCCGCGATGTCCGCGTCGTCGCTCTTGGAAGCCTTTTCAAAAAGCTTCACGGCGTCCTCGTGATCCTCGACCATTTCGCCGAGGTAATCCTTGTCCACGCCCTTGTCCTTCTTGCCCCACTTCTCGGCAATCTTGGGATCGCCGGCGGGCAGGGTCACGCCCTTGCGGGCGGCGAGGCCGGAGAGTTCGTTGTTCGCGGCGGTGTGATCGGCGATCATCATCTGCGCGAGGTCCTTCACCTGCGCGTTCATGAGGCGGTCCGTCACCGCTTGGGAAACGGCCACTTCCTTCATGCCGGATTTCGCGGCCTTTTCGAAGAAGGCGCGGTCACCGTGCGAAAGCTTTGAGGAATCGGCCATCGTCGTGTCGGACTGGGCGGCGTGGGCCGCGTAGGTAGCAAGGGTCGCGCCGACGGCAAACGTGGCGCACCGTAGAAGGTGTTGTGCGAGTGATTTCATAGCCCTCTATCGTAGCGCGAGGTGGCCGAAGGTTCCGCGGGAACTCGAGGTTGTTGGGATGACCAAATCGAAATTGGCGCGTTCGGGCACTGATGAGGCCAGTCGCGGTCTGAGCGCTGCGATGAAGCTCAAAAAGTCACCCTCTTCGTCCCCTTTCACCAGTCCTGCCCACGCCGCTCCCGCCGCCGATCCCTCGAAAAAGATCAGGATCATGCTGGTGGATGACCATCCGCTGCTGCGGCGCGGGATGCGCGTGCTGATCGAGCAGCGTTCGCGTTTCGAGATTTGCGGCGAAGCTGACAACGCGCCTGAAGCCGTCGACATGGTGCGCCGGATCAAGCCCGACCTGACGATCGTCGACATCACGCTGAAATCGACGAATGGCATCGAATTGACCAAGGCCCTCCGCGCGCAGGCGCCCGACATGCGCATCCTGGTGGTTTCGATGCACGACGAGGAGGTCTACGCCGAACGCGCGCTGCGCGCGGGCGCGATGGGTTACTTGATGAAGCACGAGGCCGTCGAGATGGTGATCATCGCGCTCGAGCGAATTTTAGGCGGCGATATTTACGTGAGCGATCGGCTGAAGGAAAAAATGCTCCATCGCTTTCTGAACCACTCGACCGAAAAGGTCGTTTCACTCGCCGAACTCCTCAGCGACCGCGAACTCGAGGTGCTCGAGTTGATCGGCGAAGGCTATGGCACGCGGGCGATCGCGGAACAGCTGGGTCTCAGCGTCAAGACGATCGATTCCTACCGCGAGCACCTGAAGCTCAAGCTGAACCTCGGCACCAGCAGCGAGCTGGTGCGGTACGCGATTCAGTGGAGCAAAAGCAAAACCAACGGGTGAGTTGCTCACCTTCCGCGGTCTTGGGTTTTTGCGGCGCGCTCGATGTCGCCGGGATTGCGGCGGTGGTCCTTCGCGGGGACTTCCTGGTACATGGCTTCATTCTTCCGGGCCTGGCCTGATTCCGGGAGCATCCGGCGCGAGAACACCATGGCCTTGTTCATCCCGCCCGGGATGATCACGCGTTCCCCGTCCATGAGCGCCTGGTAGGCGGTTTTCGCGACATCCTGCGCCGCCATCACGTTGGCTTTTTGGAAAGCCCGCGTTTCCACCATGTCCGCCTTCGGGAAGAAATCCGTGTCGACCGGTCCCGGGCACAGCGCCGTGACCGTCACGCCGGTGTCCTCGAGTTCCGTGGCGAGCGCCTCGGAGAAGGAGAGCACGAAGGCCTTGGTGGCGTGGTAGACCGCGAGCGTCGGGCCCGGTTCGAAGCCCGCGACGGAGGCGGTGTTCAGGATCCGGCCGCGGCCGCGTTGGATCATGCCGGGCAGGAATTCCTTCGTCAGCCGGACCACGGCTTCAATGTTTACGTGGATCATCTCCAAGTCGCGCTCCACGGGGATTTCCCAGAATTTCCCGCGCTGGCCCAGCCCCGCGTTGTTGGCGAGGATATCGACCGTCAACCCCTGGGCCGCGAGGAGGGTCCGGAGGCCGGTGGCGGCCTCGGCGTCGGCCAGGTTTTTCGCCACCGGCACAACCGTGACATCAAACTCCTCGCGGATCTCGCGCGCCAAGGCGTCGAGTTCACCCTGCACGGGGGCGACGATGACCAGGGAATGCCCGTTGCGGGCGAACTGGCGCGCCAGCTCGCGGCCGATCCCGCTGGAGGCGCCGGTGACGAGGACCAAATCGGATTCAGAAGAGGAGGTTTCGTTATTTTTCATGTGGTGACAGCGCGGTTGCGAGCGGCGCTCCACCCATTGGACGGCCGGTCTGTGCCAATTGTGCTGCTTCCAAAAACATAGTCCTCCTCCTCTTCGCGGGGTATCAGGGGGCATCCCATTCGGGACTACCGGGATTGGCTTTAGCTGCGTGCGGTGAAATTTCCAGCGGGTGAGGAGCTGGCTGTTTCTGCCGAAAGCCCGTGGTTGGAGATGCTACGGTAAATCTCCCGGAGAGAGGACTGGACCGGCGCCCGATGGCTGTCCCTTTCGTCCCGGGCTATAATGCGGGGCCGCGGACCGAACTAGGTTCGCGGTAAAAAGTTACCCCTCCCCGTCCGTCCATGATCACCGTCCTCTCCCCGTCTCTCCAAGAAAACGAAACCAGCAGCCGCGACCCGATGGGGTTCATCGCATGGCGTCCCCCGATGAATGTGTTTCGTTGCGACGGACACATCGCGGTCTGCGTCGACTTGGCGGGCGCGGAAGAGGGAAGCATCGAGGTCAGCGTGAAAGGGCGGCACCTCATTATCCGCGGCAACCGCCAGCCCGTCGAACCGACGGACGAGCCGTTGCACCGCGTCCTTGCCCTGGAAATCGATCACGGCCCGTTTGAACGCATCCTCACGTTGACCGAGGCCGTGGAAGCGTCGGGTCTAATGACGGAGCAGCGCGGAGGCTTGTTCTGGATCCGGCTTCCGCTCGCCCCGAGCCCTTCGCCCGTCGCCGCCTAGGAGCGGCTTTCCGCATGGCCGGCCAAGCGAACGCGCCCGCCGGGCGGACCGGTGAACGCCTCGCCAACCCGGCGCCCGCAATCGAAGCGGCCCGGACGGAAACGCTGCCGGTCCTGGTGCTGCGCAGCGTGGTGATGTTTCCCGGCACCGTCGAAACGCTCACCATCACGCGGGATTCCTCGCGCCGCCTGCTGGAGGAATCCCTGCCGCACGGGAAACGAATCGCGCTCTTTCGCCAGCGCGGGGACCGGGCCGAGCCCGGCGCGGCGGGCATCGTCACGGTGGGAGTGGTTGCGACGGTCTATAAGTTGAACCGCCGCGACGACGGCAGCCTCACGGTGCGCCTGCGCGTGCTGGACCGCATTGTGATCGACCGCGTGTTCGCCACCGAGCCCTTTATCCGCGCCGAGGTTTCCCCGGCGGCGGGAACGACGGCCATGCCGGGCGACGATCGCGAGGCGCACGCGCGCGCCGAGGAACTGAAATCCGCCGCGCATGCGTTCCTGGAGGAGCGGACCGACGAAACGGCGAGCGAGGCCGCAGCCCAACTGGCCACGACCGAGGACCCCGGCCGCGTCGCGGACATTGTCGCCAGCGTGCTGACGATCACGCTGGAGGAAAAACAGGCGCTGCTCGAGGAACTGGACGTGGTGCGCCGCCTGCGAGCGGTGCTCGCGCACGTGGGACAGGAACTTTCGAAGGCGCGGCTCGGCCGCAAGATTCACGAGGACGCGAAGGCGGAGCTGACCGATGCGCAGCGCCGCGAATACCTGCACGAGCAGCTGCGGATCATCCGCCGCGAACTCGGCGAGGATCAGTCCGAGGGCGCCCAGCAGGCGGCGGAATTGCGCGCCCGCCTGGAGGTCGCGAGGGTGCCAAAGGACGTGCGAGAGGAGGTCGAGCGGGATCTCACGCGGCTGACGTATCTGCGTCCGGCGAACCCGGAGTTCCCCTTGATCGTGAGCTATATTGAAACGCTCACGGAATTGCCGTGGAGAGCGGAAACCGTGCGCAAGCCCGACTTGGCCAAGGCGCAGCAACAGCTCGACCAGAGCCATTTCGACCTCGAGCGGGTGAAGCGCCGGCTGCTCGATCACTTGGCGGTGCGGAAAAGAAATCCGCTGGGGCACCCGATGATCCCGTGCCTCGTGGGGCCGCCGGGCGTCGGGAAAACGACGTTGGCCGCGTCGCTCGCGGAAGCGCTGGGGCGGAAATTCATCAGCATCGGCGTGAGCGGAATGGAAGGGGAAGGGGATTTGATTGGGTTTCGCCGCACCCTTCCCGGCGCGCTGCCGGGCCGGATCATCCATGAACTTTGCCGCGCCGGCGCGCGCGACCCGGTGATCATGCTGGAGGACATCGACGACACCGACATCGATTTTTCCGGCGACGAAGCGACGGCGTTGCTGGAGGTGCTCGATACGCGGCGGAACAAGGCGTTCGTCGATCGTTTCATCGGCGTGCCGTTCGATCTGTCGGGCGTGCTGTTCCTGGCCACGGCGTATTACTGGGAGGATGTGCCACCCGCGGTGCGCGAGCGGTTGGAGATGATCCGGATTCCCGGCTACAGCGACGAGGACAAGCGCGAGATTTCGCGGCGTTACCTCGTCCCGCGCCTGCTCGCCGAACACGGCTTGAGCGATGCACAGTGTCATTTCGAAGACGAAGCGCTCGGCCGGATGATTGAGGATTACACGCGCGAAGGCGGAGTCCGCGGGCTCGACCGGCAAATCGCCGCGTTGTGCCGCGCCGCCGTCGGCATGATGGAACGCGAGCCTGCACTGAAGGAGATCACGGTCACGCCGGTCTTGGTGGAGCAGGTGCTGGGTCCGCCGAAATTTCTCCGCGAAGCGCGACTCACCACGGCGAACCCCGGAGTGGTCACGGGCCTGGCTTGGACCAGCGTCGGCGGCGAAATCATGCACATCGAGGCGCTGCGCTATCCCGGGCGCGGCGGCATCCAGCTGACCGGCCAGATCGGCAATGTGATGAAAGAGAGCGCCCAGGCCGCGCTGAGCCTGCTCAAGAGCCGGGTGCGTTCGCTCGGCATCCGGAAACTCTTCGACAGCGACATCCACGTCCACGTCCCGGCCGGCGCAGTCCCGAAGGACGGTCCTTCCGCCGGCGTGGCGATCTTCACGGCGATCGCGTCGCTCTGCACGGGTCGTCGGGTGAGGGCGGACGTGGCGATGACCGGGGAAATTACATTGCGTGGGTTGGTGCTCCCGATCGGGGGATTGAAGGAAAAAATCCTCGCGGCGCGGAGGGCGGGGATTCCGACGGTGATCCTGCCCAAGCTGAACGAGAAAGACCTGGCCGACGTCCCGCCCAGCGTGGTGGCGCACGTCAAGTTCGTGCTCGTGGAGACGGTGGACGAAGTCCTGGCCGCCGCTCTGGAGCCCGAGAAAAAGCGCCGTCCGAAATCCAAGGCGAAAAAATCCAAGGCTCGAAAGCGGTCGCCGAACTGACGCGATCGCATTCAGGGACGGTGAAACAGACGAGGAGGATCCTGTCGGCCCCAGCGTGGGATTGCACTTTTGGTGAAATTTCGGGTCTAAGTTTGGATGGCGAACAACCCGGAAGCCACTGACGTGGTGGTGATCGGCGGCGGCGTGTCGGGATTGTCGGCTGCGCGGGAACTTTCACGGGCCGGGTTTCGCGTGACCCTGCTCGAGGCCCGCGATCGCCTCGGCGGACGAATCCACACGGTGCGTCCGACGGGTTGGCGCACGCCGGTCGAGTTGGGCGCGGAATTTGTGCACGTGGGAAACCCGGAGTTGTGGCGGTTAATCCGTCGCGGCGGTTTTGCCGTGCGCCGATTGACTGTGCCGCACTGGCTCGCGGGGAAAAACCACCTGGCGAAAATCGAAGGCCTCGATGAATCGCTCGCTTGCGTGACGAGAAAAATCAAACCCCGGCTCGCGGGTAACCGGTCGTTCGGGGCCTATTTCCGCCGCTATCCGCCGCAGGTCACTGCGGAAGCCTGGAAACTTGCCCGCAGTTTCGTCGAAGGGTTCGAAGCGGCGCCCCTCAACCGGATCAGCGCTCGCTCCCTCGCCGGTGAAACGATGGACGAGGAGCATCAGTTCGAGCTGCCGGGCGGATACGATCAGGTCGTCAAGCAGCTGACGAAGGAATGTGTCGCGAAGGGAGTTCGGATTCACACCGGCGTCGTGGTGCGAACCGTGCGGTGGCGTCGAGGTTTGGTCAGCGTGACGACGGGCGCGAATGCTCCACATCGAAAAACCTTCATCGCGTGCGCGGCGGTCGTGACGCTGCCCGTGCGGGTACTGCAGGCGCGTTCCGGCCGGGGCGCGATTCGCTTCGAACCGGCGCTGAAGGAAAAGCAGCCGTGGATCGATCGCATGGCGATGGGGGACGTGTTCCGGTTCGCCGTGAGGTTCCACTCCGGTGCTTGGGAAAAACTCTGGCCGCCGCCGCTGAAACAAAATGCGCGCGGCGGGTTCGGGTTCATTCATTCCACGGTGAAGGGCGTGCCGGTCTGGTGGGCGTTGTCGGCGCAACCGATGGTAATTGGCTGGGCCGGCGGGCCGGCGGCGAAGCGTGCGCTGAGATGTGCACCGGCGGAGCGCCGACGCCTCGCGTTGCGCTCGCTCGCAGAAATCATCGGGGTTTCGACCGCGGTCGTGGAGCGGGCGGTCGTCGATTGGGCGGGCCACGATTGGCAGAAGGATCCACTGGCCCGCGGGGCGTACAGTTTCACCGCCGCCGGATCGGATGAGGCTGGCGCCAAGGTGCGCGAGCCGGTCGGGGCGACGTTGTTTTTTGCCGGGGAAGCCACCGCCGAGGGCGCGGAAGTGGGGACGGTGCACGGGGCGCTCAACAGTGGAATTCGCGCCGCAAAGGAAATTGTTTCTGCCTGCGGCGGCGCCGCGGGTGGAGCGCATCGCCTGGCTTGAGCCGGTCGACCCGAACCATGCGCCTCGTGCCGGGTCCATCGATCCGACCATGAAACGCGCGGCCAAATATATGATCCCGATGAAGGCGCTGGGGGTGGAGGAAGTGCCCGTCGGGCAGTGGCGCTGTGAGATCAAGTTCGACGGCTACCGCGCGGTGGCGGTGATCAACAACGGGCGGGTCGAGCTCTGGTCGCGAAATTACAAGCCGCTCGGTCCCGATTACCCGGATGTGGTGAAGGCGCTGGCCGGGATCAAGTGCCGCAACGCCGTGCTCGATGGGGAGATCGTCGCGTTGGATTCGGCCGGGCGGTCTCGCTTCCAGCTGCTGCAGGGCCGCGACCTGGGGGAACGTCCACGAATCGTATATTATCTCTTCGACCTCATGCACCTTGAAGGGGTGGACCTCACTGCCGAGCCTTTGGAAGCGCGGCAGACGATCCTGGCCAAGCTGCTGAAAAATCCCAAGACACCGCTCCAACTTTCCCCTTGGTTCGATCTTGCCCCAGCGGAACTGATGAAGGCCGCGCGCGCGCAGGGACTCGAAGGCATCATCGTGAAGCGCCCGGGATCACTCTACGAATCGGACCGCCGCAGCGGCGCGTGGCTGAAGTGCAAGGTTCATGGCGAGCAGGAATTCGTGATCGGTGGTTTCACGCTGCCGCAGCGCAGCCGGCCTTTTTTCGGGGCGATCCTCATCGGCTACTACCAGGGCGGAAAATTTCTTTACGCCGGCAAGGTCGGGACGGGGTTTAACTACAAGCTGCTCGAGTCGCTGCACGCGCAATTCCTCAGGCGAAAGCGGGTGAACTGCCCGTTCCAGAATTTGCCGATGGAGCGGCGGTCGCGGTTCGGGAGCGGGATGACGCGCGCCGAGATGCGCAAGGTCACGTGGGTGCGGCCCGAACTTGTGGCGCAGATCAAATTCGCCGAGTGGACCCACGATGGCGTGTTGCGCCAGCCGGTGTTTCTCGGGCTAAGGAAGGACAAGCCCGCGAAGGCGGTGCGCCGCGAAGCGGGACCGGCTTGAGAATTGCGGATTGCGGATGGCGGATTGCGGATAGATTTCGACCTCAATCCATTCGCGCCGGAGGCGGGCTGAAATTAGCTGTCCGGTCCCCGTAATCTGCAATCGGCCGCTACTTCCGATTGCTGTTCCACTCTGCGTCGTTGTCTTTCGCGATCCGGGCCAGCGAGCGTTTCGTCAGGACCGAGCTGTCTTCCTGGCGGGCGCTGATAGGCTTCGCGGCCTTGCCGTACTTGGCGATCAGCCAGACGTCTTTGCCGTAGTTGCTGTTGATTTTGAAAATGTGCCACTCGCCCTTCAGTTTCTTGCCGGAAAGGTTCAGCTTGAGGTTTCCGGAGGCGTAGGAACCGCCGAGGATTTCATAGGTGCCGATGTCCCACACCATCACGGTGCCGCCGCCGTACTGGCCCTTCGGAATCGTCCCCTCGAATTTCAAATACGCGATGGGGTGGTCCTCGACGGCAAAGGCCGAGCGTTTCACGCCGAGCTCCGTCGGCACGCCCTTGGGCACGGCCCAGGATTTCAAGGTGCCGTCCATCTCGAGCCGGAAATCATAATGAAGATGGGACGCCGCGTGCTTTTGAATGACGAAGCGTCCGCCGCCTTGGGCCTGCCGCTCGCCGACGACCGGGCCGGGCTCCTTCGTCTTGGTGAAATCGCGCTTCGCCTTATACGCGCGCAACGTGGGCGCCGCGGTTGCCACCTCGGGGGGAGGACGTTTCGCGGCCGGTGCGTTCGCGGCAAAGGCCTTCGGAAGTTTTTGTTTCAGTTTGAGCACCGGGGCGAACAGGTCGCCCAGCTTGGCGAGGCGTTTCAAGGCGGCGTCGGGAGTGAAGAAGAGTGCTGAGGGTTTCTTGAAACGCTTCAGCTCGTCCCACGTCACGGGCATGGAAATGAACGGCTGCTCGCGTTTCGCGCGCATCGAATAAACGGCGACCGTGGTTTTCGACAGGTTGTTCTGGCTCCAGTCGATCATCACGCGCTCGCGCCGGCGCTCCTTCGACATCTGGCTCACGACCAGGTCGGGATGCTGCTGCTCCAGGAGCTCCGCCACCGCCTTGGCGAAATTCGCGGTGGCCGCATAGGTCGTCGGCGTATTGAGCGGCACGTAGAGCTGGACGCCTTTCGAACCCGACACTTTGGGAAATATCTGAAGCTTCAGGCCGTCCATGAGTTCCTTCACCAGGAAGGCGACACGCGCGCAGCGATGGAGATCGGAGCCTTCGCCGGGATCGAGGTCGAAGACGACGTGCGTCGGGCGCTCGAGGTCCGGCGCGCGGTGCAGGAAGGGATGCAGCTCGATCGCCGCGAGATTCGCGCACCACGCCAGCGTGGGCGCGTCGTTGATCAGGATGTAGTTGGTCGAGCCCGCTTGGTGGCGGCGATTCACCGCGTAGGTTTCGACCCACGGCGGCGTAAACTTCGGCGCGTTTTTCTCGTAGAATTGCCCGCCTTGGATTCCGTCCGGAAAGCGGATCAGGGTCACGGGCCGCTGCTTGAGGTGGGGCAGGAGGTAGGGCGCGACGTCGACGTAATACTTGATCATCTGCCCCTTCGTGAAACCGACCTCGGGGAAGAAAATCTTTTGGAGGTTCGAGAACTTAACTTCCGGGACAGCTTTGCGCGCCATGGGAGAAGGGGAGTTGGGCTAGGCGGCCTTGGCGCGTTTCCTGGATTTTTTCACGCCTTTGGTTTTGGGGCCGCTGACATCGCGCAGGCTCTGCTGGAGGACGGCGGCCAGGTCGATGACGTTCGTCGTCCGTTTCGGGCCTTCCTCCTTCGTCGGCAACTCCTTGCCGCCGCTCTTAACCTTGCGGTCGATCAGTTTCATGAGGGCCGAGCGGTAGTCGTCGGTGTAGCGCCGCGGATCCCAGTCCTCGGTCATCTGGTCGACCAGGGTCCGCGCCATCGTGATCTCGCGTGTGCCGAGTTTTTTCTCGGTGGGAACGCTGATCGCAGAAGTGGGGACGAGCTCGTCGGCAAACCGCATCAGCTCGAGCACGAGCAGGTCGCCGTTCGCCTTGACCGCCGCCAGGTGCTGCCGGGTGCGGATGATGACTTTGGAAATGCCGGCCTTGTTGGTTTCCGCCAGCACGCGGCGCAGCAGGTCATACGCGCCGGCGCCGCCCTTCTGCGGTTCAAGGTAGTAGGGGCGATGGAAGTAAACCGGGTTGATTTCGGCGAGGTCGACGAAGTCCACGATGTCGATCGTGTCGGTCGCCTCGAGGTCGACCCGCTTGAAGTCGTCGTCCTTCAAGACCACGAATTTACCTTTCTCATATTCGTAGCCTTTGACGATCTGCTCCCACGGCACCTCCTTGCCGTCGATCTCGGCGACGCGCTTGTAGTTGACCGGGCTCAGGTCGCTTTGGCGGAGCAGGCGAAACTTGAGCTCCTCGGTGCGGCTGGCGTTCTGCAACGCAACGGGGATGCTGACGAGGCCAAAGGTGATGGATCCTTTCCAGATGGCGCGCATGGGAAATTCATGGACTGCGCATTGCTGCGTTGGTTCGACCCCGGGCCGGTGATTTTCTCGGTTTGGCCTTCGCGGGCTTCGACTTGGACAACCCGGCCCGCCCCTGGCGGGCCGAGGGATATGACGGCCAGATCGTGCGCGGCTTTTCCTTGATCGACTCGATCGGCGGGGCCTCCCCCGGCATCGGCCCCAGCCCGAGGCGGTGCGCGAGGTTCATCGCGTCGTAGGGCGCGCGGGTTTTTACGTCATTATCGAAGTACGCATAGACATCCCGTCCGGCGGGCGCGGCTTCCATGGGCCGCGCCGCCAGTCTTGCGCCGCGAGGATTGGACCCCTTGCGCCACGCGCGGATTTTGCGCGCCCATTCCGCGAGGGCGTCTTCGGTATAACCGCTGACGTAGAGTTCTGAATCGCCGTGGAGCCGGATGTAAATGAAGTCCGCGGTGACGTCCTCCATGAACGGCCATTTTCCCGCGGTATCCGCGATCACGAGGGCGATGTCGTGTTCGCGGAGGAGCTCGACGAAGGCCGGGTCCTTGAAGGTTTCGTGCCGGACTTCCAAGGCGTGCCGCAGGGGCTGCGGGACGACTTCACCCAGCCACGGGAATCGGACCTTTTCGTTGTGCTGTTTCGCCATCGCCATGGCGGCGCGAGTGTCGCGCGGGAGCAGGCGAAAAAACTCCGACAGTTGCGCCGCGTTGAAGCGCAGGCTGGGCGGGATCTGCCACAGGATCGGGCCGAGCTTGGGCCCGAGGCGCAGCACGCCGGACGCGAAAAAATTAGCCAGCGGGATCGCGGAATTCTTGAGCCGGAGGATATGGGTGATGAAGCGCGGACCCTTGACCGCAAAGAGGAAATCCCCGGGCGTGCGTTCGAACCACGAGCCGAAGCTCGAGGCGCGCTGGAGTGAATAGAAAGTCCCGTTGATCTCGATCGAACGCACCTGGCGCGACGCGTAATCGAGTTCGGCCCGTTGCGGCAGGTCAGCCGGGAAAAACGTTTTCCGCCATGGTGAATAGGTCCAGCCGGAGATTCCGATGCGGACGTCGCTCATGGGAAATGATCAAAGGCCGGATTTCTTTTCGCCCGCGGCATTCAGTTTTTCGAGGGGCTCTTCGGCGGGCCCAGAAATGACTTCGCCCGTCGGCTTGAAGCGCGAGCCATGGCACGGGCAATCCCAGGTTCGCTCCGCATTGTTCCAAGCCACGATGCACTGGAGATGGGTGCAGACCGGTGAGCACAGGGAAACGTTTCCCTTGTCGTCGCGGTAGGCGGCGACCTTTTTCCCCGCCAGGTTGAGGATGCGGCCCTCGCCGGGCTGGACAAGGTCCGGCGATTTTCCCTCGGCCTTCGCGAGCCAGTCCCGGACCATATAATAGGGATAGTCCTTGTTCTCGGCGACGTAGCTCCAAGTGCCACCGAGCAATTTTTTGCGGTGAACGTCGAAGAGATCCTGCCAGGGATTTTTCCGCTGCGTCATCGCGTCGACCGCCATCATCGCGCCCAGCGTCCCGAAGGTCATGCCATTGCCGGAGAAGCCGGTGGCAACGAATTGCCTCGGGGCGGTTTCGCCGATGAAGGGAAGGCCGTCGTTGGTTTCGATGACCTGTCCCGACCACCGATGATCGATCTGCGCGTGCGGCACGAGCGACAGGAATTTCTGCTCGAGCCGCGCATAGGACGCGAGCGTGTCGGTTTCCTGGCCGGTCTTGTGGTCCTCGCCGCCAAAGATCGCGTAGTCGTAGCCGCGGTGCCGTTCGACGCGGAGATAGGAATAGGGATCGCCGGTGTCCCACCACGCCGCCACCGGAAGGCTCCCGGTGGGCAGCCGCGCGCCGAGCGCATAGCTGGTGTACAGGAAAAGCTTGGTTTGGAAAAGCAGCGCAGGCGCGAGGCCGGTGTTGCCGGTGAGCGGGGTGTGCGTCGCAAGGAAGAGATAACCGCCGCGAATCCGGTGCTCGCCCACTTTGACCGCGAGCGGGCGTTCGAGGACTTCGTCGACTGTCGAATTCTCGAACACGTGGCTCCCTCGGCCCGGGATTTTGCGGAGGAGGGCCGAAAGATATTTCCGGGGGTGAAAGATCGCCTGGTGCGCGAATTTTATTCCCGGGGTTTTGAAACCCGGCACCGCGTTGTCCCACTCCGCGACGATTCCAAGTTCGGAGGCGACGGCCAGTTCGGCCGGGAGGTCGCTCACGGGTTTGGCGGGATCTTCGCCGGCCGGGGCGTGGAGGTAACCGGGCACCCAGGAGAAATCGCAGGAGATATCCTCGGCGCGGATGTTCTTCACGATCTGATCGATGGCGGCTCCGCCCGCGTCCCAGACGGCGCGAGCGGCTTCGGCGCCAAAACGTTTCTTCAAATCGTGCAGCCGATCGTCGGTGACCGAGGTGAGATGCGCGGTGGTATGGGCGGTGTCGATGCGAGCGCACCGCTCCCGGTCCACCAGCGCCACGGTGAAGCCGGCTTGCTTGAAGAGGTAGGCGGCGGTGATCCCGGTGATCCCCGCGCCCACGACCACGACGTCGACGGTGACATCCTCCGTGGGCGGTCCGAACTGTGGCAGCGAAGCGGAGTCGATCCAATAAGGCGTCGTGTTCATCAGGTGGCGCTGAATGGACCCGCCGCGAGCGCCGTGGTTCAAAGCGCGCGAGTTCACACAAAAAATCCCCCAGCCTGCGCCGGGGGATAGTTCTGCCCGCACCAATCCACTTCTAAATCAGGACGGACAAAAACAGGGGAGCCAGGCGGCCGGTCAGTCCAAGGCCGAGTTTCCCGATGAATTGGCGTCGTCCCACGAACCGGAACTGCTGCTGGCGCCGCGATCACTGGAGCCGCGGCTGGATGACGAGGAGCCCGAGCTACGGTTGCCCGAGGCGGAGCGGCTGCTGCCGCCACTCTTGCTGCTGGCCGAACGCGCGGAGCCCGAGCGTCCCGCGCTGGATTGACTGGAGCCGGATCGGCCGCGGCGGCTCGACTGGCCGCTGCTGGAATTTTTACTGGAGCGTTTCATTTGAGCCATGATGTTTTATTATCCTTTTCCCGAAGTGTTTTGAGCGAAGGGCCGAAGGCGGGCGGGATTTTCGGGGGTGATCCCAAGCCACGTTGATTTCGGTCAGGTGATTGCTGCGGTCACCTTAGCGTCAGGATATGCTCCGCGCCATCGGGTCGGTCGCCACACCAGACACCGGCTAATTTCCCTATCGGTATTACGGGGCACTCGCGCGAGGTTTTGTAACCGCGAATGGACGCGAATAAACCCGGATCCGCACGAGCATGAACCAATCTTCGCGAGTAGACCGCGACGTCGTGCAAAATTTCCTGACGCTGTGAAGAGGAATGCCTGCGCGCTCATGAATGCGCTCAAATCACCTTCGCAGCCGCGGCAGCTTTGCGCTTTTTTTCGACTACTCCTCCAGGAAATTGCGCACTACGTGGGCGGGTGTCGGTCCAAGCTTTACCATGAACGAAAATTCATCTGCTGCGGCACCGGGCAATCCCTCGAATGCGGGGAAGAAACAATCGACGGGTCAACCCTCTGACCGTCGCGAACCGCAAGGCGCGCCGTCGGAAAACCAGCCCGCGACCCGTTCGCCTGATCCGGCGGACGCGCCGGTGCGTGATCCACGCCAGCCGGCTCGTCCGGGCACTCCGAGTGAGACGAAGATCGTAAATTTGCAGGGAGGCGTAAACCCGGGGGCGTGAGCGGGAATTCTCCGGTGCTTTGCTGCCGCAACGGCCCCGATTGGTGGCGTTGCGCGCATGGGCTAGAGTGAAGGCATGGAATCCAGGCTGACTTTTTCCCGCTTGGTGGCTGGCCGCGCTTTGGCCGCGATTTTTTGCCTCGGAGGGATGGCGGCGTGTAATCATGGCAACCCGACGCCTACGACCGCGGCGAGCCACCGCTCCGGCATGAGCACCGATACGACCGCCGGCATGAACGGCGGCGCGGCCAAGGACAACCTGGCGCGTGCCGACATGGAGACCGCAGGTCGCTCGGACAGCGCGTTGGCGAGCGATCACAGCGACCCGAATGCACCCGGCATGAATCGCGATGAACACCGTTTCTGGAGGGAGGCGAAAATGGCGAGCCATCGGGAGATTGCATACTCCGAACTCGCTGTCACCCAGGCGAGCGATCCACGGATTCGGACGTTTGCCCAGCAGGTCTTGGACGATCATCGCAGGATGGCCGAGGACGCGCGCGGGATGAAAGGCGTCGCGGCGGACGACACGGCTTGGTCCAAGAGCGACTGGATCAAGCAGGACCGCGGCTATGAACGCCTATCGGCGAAAACCGGGACTGATTTTGATCGCGCTTACCTGGACATGATCATCGACGAACGTCGGGACGCCGTCGCGATGTACGAGAAAGCCGCGAAGGATCGCGAGGCAGCGGACAGGGTTGTCCAAGGCTTCGCCGGCAACCACCTCGCGGTCATGCGCCAGCACCTCGAACAGGCGAAGACGCTCCGCAAGAACCTCGGTTGAACCTCTTGATTTGTGACACCAAGAGACGGGTGTCCACGGCTCCTCTCCCCGGTTTTGGGTGACCGGGGGGAGGAGTTTTTTTAACGGCACCGGAGTATCCCCAATTTATGAAAACGAAAAAAACCTCGGAGGCCTCTGCCTCGGTCCGGAAAATCGCCATCCTCGCCGCGGATGGTTTTGAGCAGGTCGAATTGGACCAGCCGCGCGCGGCGTTGGATCGTGCCGGTTTTGAAACACACATTGTCTCGCCCAATTCAAAAACGGTGAAGGGCATGCGGCACGACCAGCAAGGCCTGGCGCGCAGGGTCGACGTCCCACTCAAGGAAGCGCGCGCCGAGGATTACGATGCACTGATGCTGCCCGGCGGCCTGATGAATCCCGACGCGCTGCGCCAGGAGCCGCGCGCGGTGAAATTCGTGCAGCGGTTCTGGAAGGCGGGGAAACCGGTGGCGGCGATTTGCCATGGGCCCCAGCTGCTGATCGAAGCGGACGTGGTGCGCGGGCACCAGATGACGTCGTTTCCTTCCGTGCAGACGGACCTGCGGAATGCCGGCGCGCGCTGGGTGAACCGCGAGGTTGTGATCGACCGCGGCCTCGTGACGAGTCGCAGCCCGAAGGATATCCCGGCGTTCAACCGCGCGATGATCAGGGTCTTTCGGGAGGCGAAGATGGGGAAGCGTTAGCGGGCGGAGCGAAGCCGGCAGGATGCCTGCGCTACTTTTTTTCCATGTCGTTCGTCGTTAGATTTCCCATCGCGCCATGGATGTAGCGATGGTTCTTCCGGCGTTCGACGGCATCTTGGGTCGCGGCGCAGGGCGTCCCGAAACGGGGCTGCGCGAAGGGCAGGTGGGAGTCGCCGCGCGCGAGGATATATGACGCGTTGCTCATCAGGGTGTCCGGGTCAAAGTTTCGCGCGTACGCATCGGGCTCGGTGCCGGCGCCCCACTGTGTGAACGAGCGGGCGTTGCAGTAGTGGCTCACGAACGAGCGCCGGAAGCGGTCCGTGGTCACGTTTGCCTTGCTGCGGTGGAGAATGTGCCCGTTGAAAAACACCACGTCGCCTGGCTGCGCCGGCACGAGCAGTTGTGGGTACCGATCCGCGATCGGGCTGAGCTCATTGCGGGCATCGTCGGTATCGCTCACGTGGTGAACCGGCGTCACGCCCGGCAAATGGCGGTCCCCATACGCGCGGTCGATCCTCGGTGGAAACACTGGCTCGACGTGGCTTCCGGCCGCCATCCACATCGCGCCGTTGTATTCGTCGCATGCGTCGATCGCGATCCAGGCGGCGCCGAGCGTGTCAGGATGCGTGGGGATATAGTAGGTGTCCTGGTGCCAGCCCTGGCCCATCGAGCCGGGCGGCTTGAGAAACAGCATGGTCTGCAGGGCGAGCACATCGGGCCCAATCAGCGTTTCCATCACGTCCAGCACCCGCGGGTGAAGCATGTACCGCTCGTGCAGCGGCAGCTTCCGGTGGAGCATGTGGATTCGCGCGACGAACTGGGCTTTCTCCAAAGGCGTGAGGTCCGCCGCCGGCAATGGCAGGCGATCAGCTTCCGGCGTGTCGGGATGCTGCTGCGGCAACCGGCCCGCGATCAGGTCATCGGTGTGTTCGCGGAGTTCCTGGATGTCCGCCGCCGGGACCAGGCCGCGAATGACGAGGTAACCGTCGCGGCGGTACTGACGATATTCATCGATCGAGACTTTATAAGGCACGCGGGCCGCGGTGGCTGAAGCTTTGACCGTCGGCTCGGACAGGGTAGCGGACGAAGGGGACATGACAGGCCACAGCGTGGGCAAGTCATCAGCCGCGCGTCAACGACCGTCCGCCGCGGCGTGAGGCGAAGTCGAACCCGTTCGACAGGCTCCAGGTTTCCGACCGCGCGTTGGGCGAAGGCGCTCCACCTAATTTCCTAGCCGCGTCTTGCGGCATCGCGTATCAGGCAGTGGATGAATGCAGCACCGTGGGAGGACCTCACGCCCGTGTCCGCGGCGGTCGAGGTTCGGATCCTGAGTGAAGAATGGGTCGGTGATGTGCAGATTTTCCGGCTCCGTTTTGTTTCTCACGAGGTCGAGGGCAGCCCGCTCTGGGTTTACGGAATCTTGGGGCGGAAGTTCGGGGCGGAAAACCTGCCGGGATTGCTGCACATCCACGGCGGCCTGCAGACCGCGAGCCTGCGGAACGTGGTGCATTTCGCCGCGCGGGGTTACGCGGTCCTCAGTTTTGACTGGAGCGGCCCGACGCCGGAACGGACGAAGGAGATCACCACCGTTTTTCCCGACTTCATCCCCTCGATCGACGATCGAACGTGTCCGCTGTCGCGCGCCCGGATCCGCCATATCGTGCACATGGCCCGGCGGGGGCTGACGCTGCTGGCGGCGCGCCCCGAGGTCGATGCGAGCCGGCTGGGGGTCTACGGAATCAGCTGGGGTGGTTTCGCGACATGGCTGGTCAATGGGCTCGATGAACGCGTGCGCGCCGCGGTGCCGGTCTTCGGCTGCGAGGTGAACCCGTCAAATCCCGCGACGGAGAGCGCGTGGCTCGGGGCGTTCCAGCCGAGGCAGTTCGCGGCGACGCAGCGCGGACCGGTGTGTTATTTGACCGCGACGAATGACTTCGCGGGGCACTGGAAAGATATTCGCGCCTGGTTCGACCTGGTTCCGGTCGAGCGAATAATTTCACTGAGCGCCAATGAAAACCACGGCATCTGGGAATCATCCAGTCGGACCGCTTGGGCGTGGCTGGATCATTTCCTGAAAGGTGGTCCCGCGGTGCCGGCTCCTCCCGCATTGGCGGTCAGGTTTGAGCGAGGCCGCGCGGTGGTGGAGTGGGAGGGAAACCAAGGCGGAGACGCGGCGGTTTATTTCAGTTACGGCACGCACCAACGTCGGCCCGGCGGTTATTGGCGGCGCGCGTCGGCGGATGCGGCGGGACGGGCCTCGATCACGCTGCCGTCGAAGGTGGTGCAGGTCGAAGTTTTCGGGCATCACCCGCGGCCGGACGGGTCGGCGGTGTCGAATTTCCCGGTGACGATTGACGTTCCGCCGCATGCCATGCGTTCGTCGGATGAATTCCCGAGCCGGCGTCTATTCGATCCGGCGGACGGCATCGATGGGTGGTTCAGCGAGTGGCGCTGGCATTCGACGGAGATCCTGCCGCTGGCGGGGGAACTCGTCATCAGCGACTCGGCCAGCGGCGAACGGGCGCTGAAATTCGTGCCGGCGAACATTCGCTTGGTGGGCGAGGTGACCTTCGACCTTATGCTGAGGTCGCCGGCCTGCGCGCTGCTTGACCGCGCGTCGGTCTCCGCGCTGGCGCTCGAGGCCAGCGCGCCGAACGGGGGCACATGCGAACTCGTGGTTTCAAATTCAGGTGATGACGGTCTCTTCGAGGCGGGACAGTGCTGGAGCGCATCAGCGACGCTGCAGCCCTTGCTCGAAAAACAGCGCCTGAGTTTTTCTGCGGCGATGTTCAACGCCGTCGACCCTGGGAAAGAGTCGGTCGCTTTCACGTTCCCCGAACTGAGCCTGCTGCGGGTCCGTTTGTCCGCGCCGCGGCGCGCGCCGCCGGCAATCCACCTGATCGAACTGACGTAGCGCACGAGCGAGCGCGCGCCGGCAATGCTAGCGAGGATGCCGCCGCCGCCGGTGTTTGAGCACTTTTCGGCAGTGCTCGTGCAGGTCGCGAAACTCATCGCAGTAGCGCACGAGTTCCTCCTCGGTGAGATTTTCGAGATCGATCAATTCGTTGCGGGCGCCTTTCACTGCGCGGAGTAGTTCATTCAATTTCACCTGCAGCGCGCGCCCGTCGCGGTTCTGGGTGTTCTGCAGGACGAACACCATGAGGAAGGTGAGGATCGTGGTGCCGGTGTTGATGACCAGCTGCCAGTTGGAGGAGTAGCCATAAAAAGGACCGCACGCGGCCCAAATGAGCACGGCAAGCAGGGCCGCGAGAAAGGCCGCCGGGTGGGCGAGCCGGTTCGAGAGTACACGGGCAAAGCGGGCGAAGACCTCCATCATGGGTGACGTCGACCCGTTTGAGAGGTGGGCGTTCCAGCACGGCCAGGTCTCGGACCCGCCGCGAAAAGACACGGCAGGCGGTAAGCTTCAGGCTTCCGAGGGGATGGCCGGGGCGCGGCGATTGATTTTCCCGAGCACAAGGCGGCGAAGGGTTTCCACGATCAGCCGGGTGGATTCGCCGCCGACGAAACGATTTTTAGTGATGCCGATGGCGAGGTTCAATTCGCGGTCAGCGACGCCAAGCGAGCTGCCGTAGCCGCCGTGGCCAAAGGCCAGGCCGGAGTCGCGATAAAATTCGGCGCCTCCCAGTTGATAGCCAAGTCCCCACGCCGGCGCGTACGGCGCAGGCGCAATCGTCGCCGCGCCAATGCGTTCATCCGAGAGCAAACGCCTCCCTTCGGATCCGCCCGGCAGCAACGCCGCGTAATGAGTCGCGAGCGCCCGCGCGGTCATGAGCCCGTTGCTCCCGGGAATGCAGGCGTGCTGGATGTCTGGGCGATTCATCATTGCGTGCAGCGGACCGATCCAACCGGGAACCGATTGGGGCACGGTGTCGTCGGCCGGTACGAAGGGGCCGATGTCTTCCTCGATGACAGCGACGTGATGGGTTACGTCGCGCGGCAGGCCCACGAACAGTCCGGAGAGGCCGAGGGGTTCGCGGATTTCAACGCGCAGGAGTTCCGCGAAACTTTTTCCGCCCAGCCGTTGGGCGAGTTCGCCGACGATCCAGCCGAATGTCATGGCGTGGTATTCCGTGCGGGCGCCGGGCGGCCACTGTGGCGGGAGGGCGGCGATGGCTTTGACCATGCAGTCCCAATCGCAGAGTTCGGGATAGCCGATGCCGGTGGGCATGAACGGAATTCCGGCCGAATGCCCCAGCGAGTGCCGCAGGGTGACGGCGGATTTTCCGTGCGCGGCAAACTCGGGCCAGAGTTCCGCGACGCGCGTGTCGTAGGAAATCCCGCGCCGCTCGACCAGGCGGTGCAGCAAGGTCGCGGCGATGCCCTTCGTCGTCGAGAAGACGGGAAAAAGCGTGGCCGGTGTGACGCGGTCGCCCGCCGCGCGGCTCGCATTTCCCGCGCAGGCATCCACTACGCAGGCGCCGTCGTGAAATGCGACGGCCTGAAGTCCAAGTTCCGGGCCGGTCGTGACGAGTTGGTCGAGCAGCCCCTGAATCTCGTCCTGGAAGAGTGGATTCATTGCGGCCGCGACGCGGGGAGGGGCGGCAAAGGTGAAATTCCCGCGGGAGCCAAGGATCGGGTCAGGGCGCGTACGTCACGGTGCGAACGCCGGCCACGCCGGTGACCGTGAGCGTGACGCCCTGGGTGTAGCCGTCGGGATAAGTCTCGTTGGCCACGAGGTTCAGGGATTTCACGTAATTGTTCTGGCCCACGAGGTCGCCGATGGTCGCGGTGGAGAGCCCGGTTTCGAGGAAATATTGGTCGGCACCCGAGGAAAGCTGGCGTGCGTTGTTATAGACGGCCTTGTCCTGGGAAGACTGCCGGATCCGGCGAAATGCCGGCAGGGCCAGCGACGCGAGCAGACCGATGATCACGACGACGATCATCAGCTCGACTGTGGTGAATCCCGCGCGGCGGCGTGGGGCGGACGACATGGGAAAAGGCGGGGAAATGGGCAGGTCGGTTTGCTAGCGGGACGGTCGAGGGGATGCAATCCCGCTCACTCCTCTGAATGATGGGCTGACCGCGCGGTTATTTGAAACGGAGGGCGACTTCGGCGTGGCCGTTGAAATCGGAAATCCGCACCACTTCACGATCCGAATCGTACGCGCCGCCGGAAACCGACACGGGACGCTTTCCATTGGGATGCGGCAGGCGGATTTCCACAAACCGGGGGTGGCGGGCGCCGGGGCAGTCGATGGTGGCGCGGAGCTCGCCCTGGGCCGACGACTCGACCTGGAACGACAACGATCCGAAATACGACGACGCGTTTTTCACGGTGACATGTTTGCCGGGTTCAAGGTAGGCGCGCGGAACGCCCGAGAGCAGACGCAGGGTCGAACCTTCCTCGAGATAAAGCATCCAGCGGGTTTCCATAAGGAACCAGGCTTCCTCATGGGTCTTGTGCGAGCTGACCGGGAACAGATGCTCCGTGAAGGTGAACGTCTCGCGGTCGGCCATCGCTGACACGGTGTTATACCACGCCTTCAGAAACGGCTTGGGTTCGCCGCGCTTCAAGTGAAGCCAAGGGTGTCGGCTGTAGTACGGCTGGCTGAACGCCACGTTGTCCGTGGTCATCAGCTCGCTGTGCACCTGGAGAAGCTCCGTCGCGATCGGTTCGCCGGGGTCGACCACTTCCTGAAACACCAGGTAGAGCGGGCCCAGCAGCGAATCGCGGGCGGTCATCGCCCCGTGAGTGAACCAGCGCCCACCATCCGTGTGCAGCATCACGGGACCGCGGTAGAGCGTCCACGGCGCCGCTGCGCGCGACCAGGTGCCGTCGCCGAGGGGAACGACCGGTGCGCGAGCGAGCGAGCCTTCGAGCGACGCGCGAATGTCGGCCTTGAGTGTCGCGGCCGAAGCGCGCCATTTCGCGGCTTCGTCGGGCGCGAGTTCCGCGAGCATTTCCGCGGCACGTGACAAGCCCAGGTAGGCATAGCCGTTCAGCATGAACGAACGATAGGGATCCTCGGGATCGGCGGTTTTGCCGTCGAGCATGCCATAACCATCGCCCTTGAGTTCGGGCTGGAGGTTTCGCCGGCGCCACGCCTCGAGGTATTCGCACGCGAGCGTGAGATGCGGGTGCACGCGCTTGAGCCACGCGTCGTCGTGCGTGTAGCGGTAATGCTCGCCGGCGGTCCAGAGCACGGCACCGGTTTCGAGCATGTAGCCGTTGAAATTCTGCATGAACCCGTCGTCGTGCTGCTTCGCGAAAAAGTAATCGAGCGCGCGGGCGGCGGTGTCGTGCCAGCCCATCGAATCCATGAACTGGATGATCGGAGAACTCTCGGAGCCGATCGCGGTGTAGACCCCAATCGCGGGGAGCAGCGGGCCCGCCGGTTCGCGGCCATAAAACACGAGGTCGAGGTGGAGCAGCCCCGCGCGGACCATCGCATCGATGCGCGGCTCGGGCAGCTGCCACGCCGCGCCGACGGCGAGTTTGCGCTCCCAGTACGTGCGCGTTTCGGTGAGGCGGGTGTCAAACGACTGGGCGTTCAACACCAGCGCGCGTTCCCGCGTCAACGGACGATGCGGCACATAAAATTCGAGGACGGCGGTTTTGCCCGGGAGCAGGAGCGGGGAGGATTCGACCGCCGCAAGCGGGCGTCCGTTGAATTTCGCGACGGCGTAGACTCGGCCGGTCTTATAGAGGCCGAACCCGGCGCTGCCGTCGAAGGACCACTCCGGCGGTTTTTTCGATGTGGGGGTGGGCGCCTTCAAGAACGCATACTGCGGCACGGCGCCGCGATTGGTTGCGACGACACGCGCGTAGACGACGGTTTCCTCATCGGGAAATTCCTCGATTTTTTTCACGCGCTCGACTTCGGCCGCTTGGGCAGCGGTGAACTGGTGGCCGTGGCTGTCGAGGTTGGCGAGAAGGTAAGGCGTGCCGCGAATATTTTCGGCGACGAGCGGCTGGCGTTCGAGTGCCGAGAACAGGGTGACGTCGTACTGGACGCTTTCATCCCGGATCGTTGCGCGGAGGATGGGGAGGACGTCGTTGTCGAGGTGGCGTTTGATTTCATCGCGCACGCCCCAGCCGCGTCCGAAGAGGAATTCATAGGTGACCTGTTCATTCTCGGTTTCCGGCAGGCGCAGCTCGCGGCCCGAGAGGCGGGGTTGGATCCATTCGAGGTGCGGGTCGACGCGGAACACGCGGTCGTCGCGCCCAAGCCCGAGCCAGGTTTCGACCTTGGTTTCGCGCGTGCGCGTTTCTGCCTGCGCGAAACTCTCCTCCGGTTCAGCGGCGATCTGCTGGAGCTTGGTGCGCGAATGGCGGGCTTGGATGGCGGCCGCGATGTCGTCAAAGCCGCGCGCGTCGTCTATCGTGGTGACGATCACGCCGTCGGCGGGAAGATAGATGGGGTAGGCGGAAGTGACGTCGGAAAGCTTGAAGGAAAAAGGGCGCGGACGACTGCCGATCGTGACGACACTCGGAAGTGCGGCGTCGGCCGCGGGGTCGACGACGAGGTCGAGGCGAGCGCCGCGGCGCGGTGGAAATTGAAAGCTCGAGAGCGTGGGGGTGGTGCCGTCGACGGCCTTGGCGGAAACGAGTGTGCCGCGGAGGACGGTAATTTCGCCGGAAGGTCCTGAGCCGGCCCAGCGCACGGAGATCCCTTTCGGCGCGGCGAAAACGCTGGCGCACGCCGCCAGAAAAAATCCTGCAATCCGTAGGGTCGAAGTGCGGAAAATCATTCTGCCTATATCCAGTGCCGGGCAGCCAGTGGTCAAGCGAGGCGTAGCGCAGGCGGCCCGCCTGCTCCGGAAGATCGAATTTCGAATTCCCGGGCAGGCAGGCCGCCTGCGCTACTCGGGGCGATTGCTTTTTCCTCCCAACTAAAAACCATCGGGCCGCATGATCGACATCAGGCCATTGCAGGAAATCAGCGCGGCTGACCTTCATCGGCTGATCAAGGGCTACGATTCCGATTTCAAATTCGCGGTCGAGAAATCGGAAAGCGGAGATGAATTTCTGTTCACGCTGAAGCGGGTTCCCTTGCCCAAGCCTTATCACAAGCGCTTCGATCACGTGGACGCAGGCACGGTGGGGCGATACCAGCAAATGGCCGCGCTCGGGTTTTCGTTTGGCGCCTTCGACGATGAGTCGTGCGTGGGCATCGCGCTTTGCGAACCCTCGCTTTGGAACCGAAGTTTGTGGGTGCGGGAATTGCATGCCGCGCCGTCGCACCAACGCCGCGGGATTGGTCGGAAACTGTTAAGCGCGGTCGGCGAGAAAGCTCGGGCGGCTCGCTTGAGAACGGTCGTGTGCGAAACCCAGAACACCAATGGCCCAGCGATTCAATTTTATCGCGAGGTGGGATTCCAGCTCGAGGGATTCGACCTGTCGCTTTATCGGAACGACGATTTTCCAGACGGAGAAATCGCGCTCTTTATGAAGATGCGAATCGAGTCCGGTAGCGCAGGCGGCCCGCCTGCTTTCCCCGAACAAAACCTTTAACCACGAATGGACGCGAATGGACACGAATCCGGACTTTAAATTCCGGAGTTACCTTGCGAGATACGGTCCAACCGGAGGATTCCGGTGATTGGGATCGTGGAGCCCAAGACAAAGGCGCTTCGCCGGTTGAACCGGCGAAGCGCCTCTCGAAATGGAGCCGAGCATCGGATTTGAACCGATGACCCACGCTTTACGAAAGCGTTGCTCTACCAACTGAGCTAGCTCGGCAAAAAGCTATTTGTTCAATGACTTACGAAGAACAGTCGCACCAAGTTACTGAAGTTGTCACCCCTAGTTATTACCTACCCTTAAAGCCATGAAACCGAAGCTCTGGAAGAGACTAAGGCGGCTAGAAAAGTGGTGTTTCATCGGGTGGCAGAGAACCTCTATCGCTTGGAAACGAGTGGCGGGTATTACGCTTTGCTCAAGAGGGGTGACAAGCAATTTCGCCGGTCGCTCAAAACGAAGGACAGGAAACTTGCCGAGCGTCGTCTGGCACATGCGCTGCTTGATGAATCGCAGCCTGGCATTGATTTCGCGACGGACGTTCAGCGATTGAATTTCGCTTTTCGGATACATTTCGAAAAATCGCCATTCCCATAGCCTTCAATGTTTCGCCGGCGGACGAATGATAACACTACTCACCCCCGACAATTGGCCCCCTTGGCGGACTTCCACCAGTTCCCCGTTTAGAACGCAGTCGTAAACAATATCCGCCACATAGCTTCGCGGCACCAAAAAGGAGCTTCCTGCGCGATCAAAGTCATCCGGCACCACGCCAGAATCGAGGTCGATCGCCTTGTGCAATGAAAAGCGAAGTCCCCAAACGGCCGTTACGGCAATTTCCCCTCGGCCCTTTTTTTCAAAGTATGGTTCCAAGGTCGTCTCCCAGACCAATCTCCCTTCACGCCAAAAAATCCAACTCACCTTTTTCCGCTGCACGACGAAAAAATGTGCGACTGGATCGCTCGGACGACTTGCCGCGATCCGCTTAAGGTGGTCAACGATCATTTCCCGCTGCGGATTGTCTTCGATACGCGCGGCTCCCAAATTTTGGGCGACGAGTATTCCGAGAACCAAAACTAGCAGCCTGCTTTTCATTTCCCGAAGGTGGAGGATTGCAACCGAGTGATAAAGAAACTTGGGGTCCCTCACGCATATCCAACTCGATCTTGTCACCCTTGTTGTCGCCGAACTTTCAACTTTCGGACTATTCGAGAAAACTGAGGATTAGCTAATCGACGCTCGGAGCTGCCTACCACTGCTGGTTGAACTATTCACCATGGCGATTTGCCGTCGAGGAGGAAACCGACAGCGACCATCATACCGAGACAAACCGGATAAAAATAGCCTGTGGTGAGCGCGATCCAATCAGCTCGACTCTTCTTCCTTCTGAAAGTTACGACGATTGCAGAAGACACGCATGCCGCTAGGGCCGCGGTCATCAAGAATACGATGCTCACAGCCGCAATACCTGACGGAGACATGGCGAAAGCGAACGTCCAGCCCCCGAGGGTACCAAAGAGAACAAAATAGGCGACGTAGAGAAACCACCACGCCTGCTGCTTTCGCAACCAAACGGACGTAGCTACATATCCCACTGGCAAGGTCACACCCGCAACCGCCAGGAGGATCATTCTGGTGGCATCGTCACTCATTTTCACCGAGCAACGTCGGTTAAACCGGTAGTTCTTTCACGCTCAATCCTCCTATCGCGCTGATGTCGATGCGCGCGTCGTCGGCCTTCACGTATCAGTTGCTCGAGATCCGGTCGTCGGGAAGGCCGCCCTGCAGTTTTCGCCGCAGCCGGATCGCCTCGATATCGTAGCGCAACTGCTGCGAAAAAAGTTCGAGCCGTCGGCGCACGTCGAGCGTCTCGAGCAACTTCTGCTTCAGCGCGCTGTTCTCGCAGAGGCTGAACGCCGCGAGGTCGATGAAAACCTCCGGGTCGTCCACCGTCCGCAAGAAATCCGCCATCTCCGCCGGCATCGGCGCGCCGAACTTCTGTTTCAACCCGATCAAGCGCGCCAACTCCGTCCGCAAGCGGACGTTTTCCGCCGCGTCCTTCACCGGGTCGCTTTCCAATGCGCGAATCCGAACCTTGCGATACGGGTCGTCGGTGACGATTTCCAGGAATTCGACGCGGCAGAGTCCTTGGAGCAACAGGTTCGAAGTGCCATTTTCGTTTTTCTGGCAGGCCCGGACGATGCCGACGCTCGCAATGCGGTGCGGTGGCTCGAATTCCTCCTCTTCGGCGGCAACTTTCAGGTTGAGCCCCGTCACGGCGAACAACCGATCGCTGGCGAGCACGTCCTTTAACATTCGCCGGTATCGGGGCTCGAAAATGTGCAGCGGCAACAGCGCCTGCGGGAAGAAGGTCACGTTCGGCAAGGTCATCACCGGCACGACCTCAGGCAATGTGATCTCCATCTCCATGCCGCCAACGTAGGAATGTGGCCCGGGAATTCAACTGCCGCACTCGCGATCCGCCCCAAAATTAGTGGCCGCTCTTTGCAAAACGCGGTCCGCGATATAATTACTCCTGCGCAGGACGCGGCCAGCTTGGCGGAAGGGTGGTGGGCGAGTGTGACAATCGCTGTCACACTTCTTCGAAATCGTCCCGCAAATGCGCCAAACTGACATCAAAATGGCCCATCGGAACTAGAGATTTGGGCCGTCAAAATCTTTTAAAACTCTGTTAAAGAGTGGTTAACGTGAGTTGTAAAAATGAGGCACGCACACTGCTGAAGGGAGGGCTCTATGAGCAAAATTTTAGGCATCGATCTCGGCACCACCAACTCCTGTATGTCGGTAATGGAGGGCGGCGAACCGGTCGTTATTCCCAACGCGGAAGGCGCCCGCACGACTCCTTCCGTCGTCGCATTCACCAAGAGCGGTGAGCGTCTCGTGGGCCAAGCCGCGAAACGCCAAGCCGTCACCAACCCTCGCAACACTGTTTTCTCGGCCAAGCGCCTGATCGGCCGCAAATTCTCCGAAGTCAGCGCTGAGGCGAAGAACATGCCCTTCAAAGTCGTCGAGGGCAAAAACGGCGATGCGTACATCGAAGTTCAATCCGGCGAAAAGACCGAGCAGTTCGCTCCGCAGCAAATCGCGGCGTTCGTGCTGGGTAAATTGAAGGCCGATGCCGAGGCTTTCCTCGGTGAAAAGGTCACGCAGGCAGTCATTACGGTCCCGGCCTATTTCAACGACTCCCAGCGTCAGGCGACGAAGGATGCCGGCAAGATCGCCGGCCTCGACGTCCTCCGCATCATCAACGAGCCGACGGCGGCGTCGCTGGCTTACGGCCTCGACAAGAAGAAGGACGAAAAGATCGCGGTATTCGACTTGGGCGGCGGCACGTTTGACGTGTCGGTCCTCGAGATCGGCGATGGCGTTTTTGAAGTCAAAGCCACGAACGGCGACACCCACCTCGGCGGCGACAACTGGGACGACGCCATCATTGGCTGGCTCGTCGACACCTTCAAGAAGGACAACGGCATCGACCTCCGCAAAGACCCGATGGCGCTCCAGCGCCTGAAGGAAGAAGCGGAAAAGGCGAAGATTGCCCTTTCGTCCACGCAGTCGGTCGACATCAACCTGCCGTTCATCACGGCGGATGCGTCCGGCCCGAAGCATCTCAACGTCCAGCTCAGCCGGGCGAAAATGGAGCAGATCTGCGAATCTCTTTTCGAGCGCTGCATCCAGCCGTTCAAGAACTGCCTCAAGGACGCGGACCTCAACTCCTCGCAGATCGATGAGCTCGTGCTCGTCGGCGGTATGACCCGCATGCCCAAGGTGGTCGACATCGCCAAGACCCTTGGTGGCAAACCGCCGCACCAAGGCGTGAACCCGGACGAAGTCGTCGCCGTCGGCGCGGCCATCCAGGGCGGCGTCCTCAAGGGCGACGTTCGCGACGTGCTGCTCCTCGACGTCACTCCGTTGACGCTCGGCATCATGACCGCGGGCGACGTATCGACCGCGATGATCCCGCGCAATACGACCATTCCCTCAAAGAAGACGCAGGTCTTCTCGACCTACAGCGACAACCAGCCGGGCGTTGAAATCGTCGTCCTCCAGGGCGAGCGCTCGATGGCGAAGGACAACAAGACGCTCGGCACGTTCAAGCTCGACGGCATTCCGCCGGCGCCGCGGGGCACGCCGCAGATCGAGGTCACTTTCGACATCGATGCGAACGGCATCCTCCATGTTTCCGCCAAGGACCTCGGCACGGGCAAGGACCAGAAGATCACGATCCAAGGCTCATCCGGCCTCTCCAAGGAAGAGGTCGAAAAGATGACCAAGGATGCGGAGCTTCACGCCGAAGAGGACAAGAAGCGGAAGGAAGCCGTTGAAACGAGAAACCAACTCGACAGCACCATCTACCAGATCGAGAAGACGCTGAAGGACTCGGGCGATAAAATGCCCGCGGACAAAAAAGCGCCGATCGAAGCTGCGATTGCCGACGCGAAGAAGGAGCTCGAGAGCAACGACGGTCCGCGCATGAAAGCCGCGATGGAGAAGCTTACCGCCCTCGGCGCCGAGCTCTACGCCGAGGCTCAGAAGAACACGCAGGCAGCTGCGGAAGGCGCTCCTGGAGCGGCTCCGACGGACGGCGCCCCGGAAGAACCGGCCGGCAAGAAGTCGGAGAAAAAGGCCGACGTCGTCGATGCCGATTTCGAGGTCGTTGACGAAGACAAAGACAAAAAGTAATCACTCTCTCATCTTTGCGCGCCCGCCGTGGATCCCTGCGGCGGGCGCGCTTGGCTGAACACCAAAAACAAAAAACCACCCTTCAACCCAAACCCACATATATGGCTAACGTAAAAATCAAGCCCATCGGTGATCGTGTTCTCGTCTAACACATCGAAGAACAAGAGCAGGTCCGCGGAGTAATCATCATCCCGGACAGCGCCAAAGAAAAGCCGCAGGAGGCCAAGGTCATCGCCCTCGGCACCGGCAAGAAAGACGAAAACGGCAAGATCACGCCCTTCGAAGTGAAGGTCGGCGACACCGTCCTCATCAGCAAATACGGCGGCACCGAGGTTAAGCTCGGTGAAAAAAAGTACACGCTCGTCCGCGAAGACGACATCCTCGGCGTCATCGGCTAATCCCGCGCCTCACTCCCTTCCAACATCCCAAATTTAATTCATCACTATGCCTGCTAAACAAATTATCTTCGACGAGGCCGCGCGCCAAAAAATCCTGAAGGGCGTGGAGCTCCTCTCCAAGGCCGTCAAAGTTACCCTCGGGCCCAAGGGCCGCAATGTCGTCATCGACAAGAAATTCGGCTCGCCGACCGTCACCAAGGACGGCGTCACCGTCGCCAAGGAAGTCGAGCTGCCGGATCCGTATGAGAACATCGGCGCCCAGCTCGTGAAGGAAGTCGCTTCCAAGACCTCTGACGCCGCCGGCGACGGCACCACCACCGCGACCGTCCTCGCCGAGGGCATCTATCGCGAGGGCCTCAAGAGCGTCACCGCCGGGGCCAACCCGGTGTACCTCAAACGCGGCATCGACAAGGCCGTTGCGGCCGCCGTCAGCGAACTCGCCCGCATTTCCAAGAAGGTGAACGACACCGAGGAAATCCGCCAGGTCGCCACGGTTTCCGCCAATTGGGATACCGAGATCGGCGGCAAGATCGCCGAGGCCATGGATAAGGTCGGCAAGGACGGCACGATCACGGTCGAGGAATCCAAGTCCATCGAAACGACGCTCGACGTCGTCGAGGGCATGGAATTCGACAAGGGTTACCTGTCCGCTTACTTCGCGACCAACGCGGAGAGCCAGCAGGCCATCCTCGAGGACGCCTACGTGCTCATCCACGAGAAGAAGATCTCCAACCTCCAGGAATTCCTCCCGATCCTCCAGACGACCGCCAAGACCGGCAAGCCGCTCCTCATCATTGCTGAGGAAGTCGAAGGCGAAGCCCTCGCCGCACTCGTCGTGAACAAGATTCGTGGCACGCTGAATGTCGCCGCCGTCAAGGCGCCGGGCTTCGGTGACCGTCGCAAGGCCATCCTCGAGGACATCGCTGTCCTCACCGGCGGCCGCTGCATCACGGAAGACCTCGGCCTGAAGCTGGAAAACATCCAGATCAGCGACCTCGGCAAGGCCAAGCGCATCGTGGTCGACAAGGAAAAGACCACGATCGTGGAAGGCGGCGGCAAGTCCTCCGACATCCAGGGCCGCGTGAAAATGATCCGTCGCCAGATCGACGAAACCACGTCGGACTACGACCGTGAGAAGCTCCAGGAGCGTCTCGCCAAGCTCGCCGGTGGTGTCGCCGTCATCAATGTCGGCGCTGCGACTGAAGCGGAAATGAAGGAAAAGAAAGCCCGCGTCGAAGACGCTCTCCATGCGACCCGTGCGGCCGTTGAAGAGGGTATCGTCGCCGGCGGTGGTGTCGCGCTGCTCCGCACCGCGAAGATCATCGACGCCCTCAAGCTCGAGGGTGACGAGGCCATTGGCGCCCAGATCGTGCGTCGTGCCATCGAACATCCGCTTCGCCAGCTCTGCTTCAATGCAGGCGTCGAGGGCGCGGTGGTCGTCGGCAACGTGCTCGGCGGCAAGGGCAGCTACGGCTACAATGTCGCGACGGGCGAATACGAGGACCTCGTGAAGGCCGGTGTGGTTGACCCGACAAAGGTCACGCGCACCGCGCTGCAGAACGCGGCTTCGATTGCCGGCCTGTTGCTCACGACGGAAGCCATCATCACCGAGATCCCGGAGAAGAAGGATTCCCATCCGGCGCCCGGTGGCGGCGGCATGGGCGGCATGGGCGACTACTAAGCCCGGGCTTTTCCTCCCGAAAATATTCAAGGCGCCCCGCGAAAACGGGGCGCCTTTTTTGTGGCGTAGGGCGTGGTCTCCGACCCGCTTCGGGAAAAAACGTAGCGCCGTGTCTCCGACCGGCTCGTTGGGCTCTGACTACAAATCCGCGACGCAGTGTTTGAAACGCGTAAGGGAGCCAGTCGAAGACGTGGCGTTACGTTTTCCCCGAGGCGGGTCGGAGACCACGCCCTACGCTGCTGATTATTCCGGAAATACTTGGCGGGCCGTCTGCTTTTGAAATGACAGCTGCGGATGGCCACCTAGCTTCGGTCAAACTTCGCGCGCCGACTCCCGGCGCTGCCGTTTGCTTTGCCATGAAACAATCTCGCCGCGATTTCCTGCACACCACCTCCCTGCTCGCGGCGACGCTGCCGCTGGCGAACCTGCGACTCGGCGCGGCCGAGACTCCTGCGATGCCCCTGAAAACACCCGCCAGCCCCGCGTTGCATAAAGGCCTGCTCTTCGACGAATCCGACCTGCCGCGGATCCGCGCCAACACCACCGATCCCCGCTTCGCCGAACTCTGGAAGTCGATGCTCGCCGCCGACCTCGCGGCCGACACCGATTTCCTCGAGCACAAGGTTCGGCTCACGAACCACGTCGTCGACCTGCTTCACATCCAGAAGATCCTGGAGCGGTCGGCGTTTATTTACCTGGTCAACCGCGACAACGCCCAGCTCGCGATCGCGAAGCTCGCGATGCGCAAGATGACCGAGTTTCCCGAGTGGGATAGCTTCGTCGAGGGCGGCAAGCAGGTGCTCGGTTTGCAGCGCGCCACGGAAGGCACCTTCGCCCTGCTGCTCGCGTTGGACTGCCTCGGCGATGCCGTCACTCCCGAGGAGCGCGCCGCGGTCGAACAGTCGGTTCTCACCAAGGGGATTCCCGCCTGCCGCACCTCCGTCTATGGCATGAAGTACCCGGACCGCGTCAAAGGCTGGGAATGGAATCCGCGCAGCGACGTGGACGAATTCCGCAACATCAACCTGAAGCGCTGGCCGCTGATCCTCGCGGCGACGAACCTGAAGATCATCCCGACGTCCTGCCTCGGCATTGCCGCGTGTTATTTTCGCGGGCGGCTGCCCGAGGCCGACGCCTGGCTCGAGCTGGCGCGCTCGAGCGCGAAGTCGTTCTCGACGATGTACGGCAGCGATGGCTGTTACGACGAGGGCGTAAGCTATTGGGGATACACGACCCTCTACCTCGCGCTGTTTGCCGAGGTGTTGTGGCGCACGCAGGGCATCGATGACCGCCAGCTGATCAATTACCCGGGCTCGGTGCGTTACGCGCTGTGCATGGCGAATCCCACGATCGACGACCACCGGAAGCTGCAGGATTTCCAGCACATCAAGGGTTATACGATGCCGACGGTGAAACCCGAGTTCGACATCGTGAACTTCGGCGACGCCAACGGCGCCGTGGATGTGTCGGTCGCCGCCTGGGTCCGCCGCACCCACGGCGACGAGCTTTCACAGTACGTCGCCCGCGAAATCGGCGAGGCGAAATTTTTCTACGGCATGATCTGGTACGAACCCGCGGCCACGGAAGCGGCTCCGGAAACCCCCTTGCTCGATCATCGCATGTCGAACGACATCGTGGTGTCGCGCACCGGCTGGCACGCGAAGGACAACGTGCTCGCGCTGCGGAGCGGCGGCCCGGCCAACCACGAACATGCGGACCGCAACAGCGTCATTTTCAAGGCGTATGGCGAGCGGCTGCTCCACGATCCCTTCCGCGCGGCCTACGTCCGCGCCCAGCCGCGCTGGCTGCTCCGCTTGACGGAGGCGCACACGGCGGTGCTCATCGACGGCAAGGGCCACCAGTACCACGACGGCAGCGAAGGCACTAACGCTTCCTGGGCGGTGGCGAGCGTGATTGGTTTCAAGACCGGCCCGAACTGGATGGCCGTGACGAGCGAGGCCACGGAGGCGTATCGCCTCGTGAACGAGAAGGTTTCATTGGTTCACCGCACGCTCGTTTACCTCAAGCCTGATGTCGTGATTTTCTACGACCGCGTCGCGTTCAACGAGGGCACCGGCTCGGTGCAGGTTCGCTTCCAGGCGTTCAACGAGGACCTCGCGGGCGACGTCAAAACCGAGGGCGACGAGTTTCACATCACGCGCCCGCACGCTTCGCTCCGCGGCCGCGTGGCGAAGACGGCGGGGCGCACGCTGCAGGCGGGGAAACTCCCGCTCGAGGAAAAGGACGGCCTGTATCCGTTCGCGGAAGTGGTTTCCGCCGCCGCCGCCGAGCACGCGGTGTTGACCGTCTGCACCGCGCAGCCGACCGGCGGGGCGCACGGCACGCTTGCGATCACGGAGGAAAAAGGCGGCTGGCGCGTGAAAGGCACGCACGGCGGCGCGAAGATCGACGTGACGTTGTCGAGCCAGGGCGGTGCTCCAGCCACCGTGGTGGTTTACAGCGCGGCGTGATGGCTCGCCCTTCAAGGACTGAGGGTGGGGCGGGTCAGCTGGCCTCGCCGTCGGGCCCGTTCACGGACCACGTTGCCCGGATTCCCGCCGGTCCCGCCCTGTCTTAAAACTCACTTCGGATTTTTCCTCGCATGCCTTCCTTCAACACGGTCAACGCGATCGATTATGTCCTGATCGCGCTTTATTTCGTCATTGTAATCTGGGTCGGGTTTTATTCGGCCCGGAAGAACAAGGGGACCGATGATTTCTTCAAGGCGAGCGGTCAGGTGCCTTGGTTCATGGCGGGGGTGTCGAGCTGGGTGTCAGGCTTTTCGGCGTTCATGTTCGTCGCGGCGGCGGGCTACACGTACAAGCACGGTTCCGGTGCGTTGGTCATTTTCACCTCGGCGTTCTGGGCGTATCTCGCGGGATATTTCTATTTCGCCCCGATGTGGCGCCGCGCGCGCATCCAGGCGCCGCTGGAATTCCTGACGCGGCGGTTCTCGCCGTCGACGACCTACTTCTACACCGTCACCGCGATCGTGCCGCAGGTGATCGGGATCGCGCAGGGACTCTACATCCTGTGTATTTTCGTCTCCGCAGCGCTGGGATTCGACCGGCAGATCTTCCCGGTCCTCGGTTTTTCGATGACGGGCCTTCAGGTGACGATGCTCGTGGTCGGCGCGGTGATGATTCTCTACAGCGTCGTGGGCGGCTTGTGGGCCGCGGTGCTGTCCGACGCGATCCAAGGGGTGATCATCCTCGTGATGTCGGTGATTATTTTCCCGGTCTCGATGTATTTCCTGGGATCCGGGAACGGCGCGGGCGGGGGCTTTATCGCGGGATTGAAACGCCTGGTGCATGAGCTGCCGCACGACTACCTCGTGCCGAGCGGCCAGCCGGTGGACCCCTGGTTTCTTTCGGCCTACCTGGTGGCGGTGATGCTCGGCTACAATGTGGCGTGGCATTTCGCGCAGCGGTACAACAGCGTGCCGAGCGAGCGCGACGCGAAGAAGATGGCGATGCTCGGCGCGTGGCTCTCGTTGCTCGGACCGCTGATGTGGATCCTCCCGGTGATGGGCGCGAAATTGATTTTCCCGGACATGGGCAAGCTGTGGCCCAACTTGCAGGCGCCGGAAGAAGCGTCGTTTGTCAGCCTCGCGATGCTGCTTCTTCCCCACGGGATGATCGGCTTCGTGGTGGCAGCCATCCTTTCGGCGACCCTCGGACAAGCCAACGATGCGTTCAACTGGCTCTCGGCGGCGGTCACAAAAGATGTCTATGTCCCGCTCCGCCGGAAGCTGGGTTATTCCGCGCCTTCCGATCTTCACCAGATGCGAACCGCCCAGGTGACAATGTTCGTGATCGGCGTCTGCGGAGTGGCGCTGGCGTTCGATATTTCCAAACGCGGCGGCGCCTTCGACTTCGGCCTGAAATATTATTCGATGGTGGGCCCCGGGTTCATGATGCCGGTGATGCTGGGATTGATTTATCGGAAAACCCCTTGGTGGTCGGGCATTGCCTCGTGCTGCGCCGGTTTCGCGCTGACGTTTCTCCTGTTCGGCCTGGATGCGTGGCCCGAGCAGGTGTACGCGCGGAATGTGTTCAGCGCGACGATCGGTTCGACGGTGGTGTTCGTGATCTCGGCGTTTTTCTGGCGGGCGGAAGATCCGAAGAGCGCGAATGCCATCGCGCTCGACCGCGACCTCCGCACCCCGGTCCCGGAAGATATCCGCCCGGAAGGTCATGGCGCCATGCAGGTCTATGCGGTCATCGGGAACCTGAGCCTGATCATCGGCTTTGTCCTGCTGGCCTGCGTCTTCGTGCCCGCGACCGCGATCGCGCCCGCCTCGATCAACGTGATCGGCGGCTTGTTGATGGTGGCGATCGGCTTCGTGCTTCGCTGGGTCGCCAAACCTCCACGCCCCCAACCCGAAAGGTGAGCACCAAGGATTTTAACCGCGTAGTTCGAACCTTCCAAGCAGGCGGGCCGCCTGCGCTACTTTCCGGATTCGGATTCAGCCCGATACCTGGTTAAAAGCTGTCCTTGAAGTTCCTCGTTTCCCGCCGACGTTTGTAACCTTTCCGGTTTCCGGTCTCCGCAATCTGAAATCCGCAATCTCACAATGCCCTCAATCCTCCCTGCCAGCTATTACCAGCAATTCGATGCGGATTACACGCGCGAGGTGCCGGCGGAGAGCTACGGCGGTTGGAAGAAGAGCGACATTGAACTCTCGCCGGAGCACACGGCGGTCGTGGTGATGCACGCGTGGGAATGCGGCACGATGGAGCAGTGGCCCGGCTGGCGTCGGTGCGTGGAGTACCATCCGCGCGCGCTGAAAATCCTGGCGGAGGTTTTCCCGCCGCTGCTGGGTGCGGTCCGCGCTTCGCCGCTCAAGTTATTCCACGTGGTCGGGGGCCGCGACTATTACTCGCACCTCCCGGCCTACCAGCAGACCGTGAAGCTCGCGGGGCCTTCGCCGACGCATGCGCAGGTGACGAAGGACCCCGTTTACGAGGGGCATCAGGATTTTCGATCGAAGCACGTCTTCGTGGGTGAGCGGAACTGGCCCGATGTGAACGAGGGTTTCAAGCAGCTTGGCTTCGCGCCGGAAGCTCGGCCAGTGGGCGACGAGCCGATCGCGGAAGACGGCCACCAACTCGCGGCGGTCTGTCGGGCGCATGGGATCAATCACCTCGTCTACGTGGGGTTCGCGATCAACTGGTGCCTGCTGATGTCGCCGGGCGGGATGGTGGACATGGGGCGTTATGGCGTGATTTGCTCGACGATCCCGGAAGCGGTCACCGCGGTGGAGAATGCCGAAACCGCACGTCAGGAACGCGAGAAACAGCAGGCGCTCTGGCGCGTGGCGATCAACTTCGGTTTCATTTTCGGGCTGCAGGACTTCACGACGATGCTGAAGTCGTTGCCGAAAAAATAGCGTGCTCTGATTGAATTTTTCCTGCGCGTGGCGGGCGGCGACGAGACAATCCACCTTCGGATCCGACCCCAATCCGTTTGAACAGAAGGCAACCAAGGTAACGAAGAGGTTTCAGCCAGCGGAGTCGCTCGCGACCCTTCACGAGATAGGTCTGGGAATTCTCGATTCTCCGCCATCGGTGGCACGATCGATTTCGCGAACCAGAAACTCTTCGTTACCTTGGTTGCCTTCTGTTCAAACAAATTAGGTTTCGTCGGGCATGTTCGCCAGGCGCTACTTCCCCCGGAGCAGGCGGGCCGCCTGCGCTACTTTAGCCGCGTTGCGCGGCTTCGGACTCGATCATCTGGTCGTTGACGCGCTCGCCTTCGTTCGTCGGCAGCGGCGGCACGTACACGTAGGTCGGGTCGATGCGCTGGCGGCGCATGATGGGAATCAATTCCTTCCACGTCGCCCAAAGCCCATGCGGAGCCGGCGGGAGATCGTGGATGAGCGCGGCCCGCAGGCGCGGGAGATTATAAAACGGCACCGCGGGAAACATGTGGTGCTCCACGTGGTACTGCATGTTCCAGTAGAAGAATGCCGGCAGCCAGCTGCAGGTATAGGTGCGGCAGCACAGGCGAAAATCCGGGGTGTTGGGCGACAGCCCCACATGCTGCGCCGCGCCGCATAACACCACGAGCCACGGGCAGTAGAGGCAGCCGAGGTTGACGATGACGATGAGAAACCAGTGGCCCGTGGCGATGAACGTCGCGGCGAGCGCGAGATGCCCGAACAAGACAATGCGCGCCCAGTGCGTGATCTCGCGGCGCTGTTCGATGTTCGTTTCCGGCACCACGCGCTGAAGCCAGGCGGCCCGGAAAAACCCATCGCGAGTCAGGTCGCCGCGTGCGGCCGCGAGCCAGAAGCGGAATAATTTAACGAGGCCGCTCGGGCTGAAAGTGAGCGCTGTGACGACGAATTTTATCCCGTACCAATCCAGCCCCTGCGGCAGGACCACTTCGCCATCGTGATCCGCATGGGTCGTGGCCTGATGGTGACGGATGTGGCTCGCGCGATAACCGGTCGGGTCGAACCAGCCGAGGAAGGAGTAAAGCTTCAGGAAAAACGTATTCCAAAATTGCCGGGCGAACGGCGTCTTGTGGCAGAGTTCATGGCAGGCGATCCCGCCGAAAAAACTGCCGTTGGTGCCGTGGACAAACAGCGCGGCCAGGAGCAGCGGCAGCGCCCAGTGCCAGGTGTCAACGTGGACGAGCCCGAAAACCCAATAGGCGAGCGCCCCGGTGAGCACGAAAAGCAAAGTCTGCGCGCCCGCCTGGAGAAACCCGCGAGCGTCGCTCTTCCTGATGAGCTGGCTCATTACCGCCTTGTCGACCTTGCAGCGGTACCAATTGATTTTGATCGCTTCGGCCATGGGGAAAACGGGGGAGTGTTAACCAAGGATCGCCCGGTTTGACACGATTTTTTTAAAGGCGGCGCGGTGGCCGGCGGCGGGCTTACGGCAGCGTCAGGGATCGGAGGCGCCAGCCGGTCGCGAAGTAAAACGTGCGGTCGATCCACGGCCCAGGGGTGTCGAGCTGGTCGTTCTCCGGTGCCCGCCAGGCCACCTCCATTTCGCAGGTGCCGGGTTTGATCCGGTAGAGGACGTGCTCGGTGATCCCGTAGACTCCGCCGGGACCATGAAAGAGGCAGAATTGAACCTGCTCCGGCATGCGTCCGAACTCCGGTGGCAACGCGGCTTCCGCGATCACCTTTCGCGCCGTCACGTCGAGGAGTGCGATCCGCGTGGGACCGGCACTCTTCGCGCCGAGCTGGTCGGCGGTATAGCGCGTGTGCCCGAGCAAGGCGTAAACCTGCCCGTGCCCGGCCGACGCCAGTGCGATCACGTCCGGCAGGTCTTTGATGCCGAAATCCCCGTGATAAATTTCATGGTCGGCGATCGGATCCCAAATCACGAAGCCGCCATGCTGCGCCTTCGCTTTGGTCCCAGTCCCGCCTTCGATGCTCATTCCGACAAGAAGCTGCTTGGCTTCCGGCATCCAGAGGAGGGAAAACGGCGAACAGTCGGGGAGAAGGTGGCGATGGCTGCCCGAGGCGAGCGTCTTCGGGTCGAGCCAAGTGAGCGTGCCGCCCCAAGTGCCGTAGTCGGGAAGATTGCCCACCCACATGCGCTCGCGAACCGCGCTGCCGTCGGCGGCGACTAACGCCGGGACAATCGTCATCGCGATGGGACGAATGCCCACGTCGTCGAGGCGGCCGATGTCCCGCGGGTTGCCGTCGGAGTCGGCACCGAAACGCCAGGGCCGGCGTGGATCGTATAGCGAGAGGTTCGAGTGCGGATATGAACCGAACGCCATGGTGCCGTCGCTGAAGTTCGCAAGGGTGTAGGCCTCCCCGAGCATCAAGCTGCAGCGGCCGAGGTTGATCATGGCGGAGCCATCGGGTGCGCAGCGGAAGATATGCTCAGGCAGGAAACTCGAGCCGTAGATATTTCCGTCGGCGCCACGATGGAGGACAAACAGGTTCGTGCCGCCGCCCTTCCAATCGAGCGGGATGACCCGGGACGCGACCGCCGGGTTTGTGCTCACGAGCCTGATTTTCTGGAAGGTCCCCGCGCCCTCGTCTCCGTCGTCCCACGTCGCGATCGTCCCATCCGGCATCGGCAACGCGTCGCGAAACGGGACCGGCTGCGACCCGGCGGCGAAGTACGGCGGCAATGGCGCCGGCAGCGCGGTCACCGGCTCCAACCTATCTCCTTTGATGCGGAAGTTTCCCGCGTGAGTCTCGAGGTAAAGCAAGCCGTCGAGTCCCTTGTAGAAAAGGAGGCGCTGGTTTTTGTCTTCGGGCGAGGTCACGGGTCCCAGGTTTTTTTGCACGCCGGTGCTGGGATCGATCGCGATCATGTGCGGGTGCACCACGCGCGTGAGCGCCGCGAGCGTCCCATCCGCGCCCCACAGCGGATAAAGATATTTGTCCGTGGGATCCATCGACCCGAACCGTTTGAATTCACCGGTCGCGGGATCGAAACGCGTGAGCGAGCAATCGGGATAACCACCGATCCAGATGAAGCCGTCCGGGGCCTCGGCGATGCCCGTGGGAAAGGTCGCGTGTTCGCCGTCGATCGCGCCGAGGTCCTCCAGGCCGCGCTCGGGACGCGCCGGGTCGTAGCGCAACAGGTGACCGTCGACGTGGGCGCCGATGTAGAGGATCCCGTTGCGCGGGCTGCGAAACGAGGCCGTCGGATACTGCTGCTTCGACGACGGGGCGTTGAATTGCCGGCAGTGCCCCGTGGCGAGATCGATATCGAGCACGAAGAGTCCACCGTTGTTTTGCCCCATGGATGCCAGCAGCGACGCCTTCCCGTCAGGCCCGCGCCCGGGATGAAGGCGCACCCAATTGACCGCCTTTACCGGCACCCCGAGTTCGCGCACGACAACTTCGGCGGACGTGGCCAGGGCCGCGAGACAGCCGGCGAACGAAAGGGCGAAAGCGAGGAGAAGACGGTGGAAAATCATGGTGGAAATTATTGGGGCAGCGTCAGCGCGCGCAGGCGCCAGCCCGTCGCGAAGTAGAATTGGTCGCCCACGATGGGTCCGACGACGTCGATGACATTGGGATCCGACGCGGTCAGCCAAACGGTGCCTTCGTGCGCGTGCGGCTGGGACTCCTGCCAAACGCGTTCGACGTCACAGGTGCCTGGCTTGATGCGGAAAATACAATACGCCGTGGCGCCGTAAGCCTGGCCGCGCGCATCGGTCTTCAGTGCGAAAAGCCCGTGCCACGAAACGGGCCCGAAATCTTTCGGCAGCCACGCGCTGGCCACGACCCGCCGCTGCATGGGATCGATCAGGACCAGGCGCGGCGCGATTGCGGGCGCACCTTGGGAAAGGATGTGGTCGCCGCGGCCGAGCAACGCGTAGACCAGGCCGTTCCCGGCCGCGGCGAGCGATGAAACGTCCGCGAGGTCGTCGAGCCCCAGGTCGCCCGACCAGGCAAGTTCATCCTTGCCCGGATCCCAGAGCGCAAACGCGCCGGCCTGCCGTTTTGGTTTTGCCCCCGTGCCGGCTTCGATGCTCAGGCCGACGAGGATCTGTTTTTGCGCGGGAAGATAAAGCAGCGCGGCCGGGGACAATTCCGGCACGATGCCGCGGTGGGATTTTTTCTCGCCGTTCTTCGGATCGAACCACGCGAGCGTTCCCCCGACCAATCCGTAGTCGGGCGCCGAGCCCATCCAGATTCGTCCATCGGGCGTGTGGATCAGGGCGTTGGGTCGATAACCGATCGGGTCGAGGCGCCCCAGGTCGCGCGGGTTGTCATTCGGCCCGGTTCCAAAATGACGTGGCTTGGCCGGATCGTAGACGGACAGCCGCGCCTCGGGGTAGGAGGCGAGGTAAACTTTGTCGTCCAAGGTGGTAAGCGAATACGCCTCGCCCATGGCGAAGGTATGTTTGCCCAAGTCTTCGAGCGGCGGGCGCGGGCCCGGTTTCGCCGCGGCTTCGGAGGGCATCTCCTCCGCTCGGGCCCGGAAAAGGTGATTCGGCATGTAACTGGATCCGTAGAGGTCGCCGCCGGGACCGACATCGAACACGTGAAGATTGGAGCCGCCGCCGACCCAATCGAGCGTGAGTTGGCGCGAGGGCAGGAGTGGGTTGATGTTCGTCACGAGCACGTGACGGGGGGTGCCGCCGCCGACGTCGTTGTCATCGGTAAATTGAACCATCCACCCGCCGGGCATGACGAGTGGCGCCTGGTAGCGATGCGTGCCGGCAATCGGGATGCCGGCGAGTAACACGGGAATTTCGTCCACCGGCGTGAGGTTCATGCCATCGACGCGGAATTTGCCCGCGTGCGAATCGAGGTAGAGCCGACGGTCGATCCCTTTCACCAATTTCAGGAACTGCGATTTATCGGTGGTATCGATGATCGCCGGGCCGGCCTCGCGGTGTTCGCCCGTCGCGGGATCGATCACGATGAGATGCGGGCGCAAGACTTTGACGATCGCGGCGAGCGAGCCATCGTCGCCCGCGAGCGGATAGAGGTAATTGTCCACCTCGTCCATTTTTCCGAAACGCGTGAACGCATTCGTCGCCGGGTCGAATTTGACGAGGCGCGCGCCGTTGCACGTTCCCATCCAGATTGCGCCGTCGGGCGTTTCGGTGAGGCCGGTTGGAAAGATGGCATCATTGGGATCGATTTTCCCCAGGTCCTCGATCCCGCGCTCGGGATGCTCGGCGTCGAAGCGGTGCAGGTGCCCATCCCACGCCGAGCCGATGTAGAGGATGCCGGTGCGCAACGAGCGAAACGCGGCGGTGGAAAACGTGGAGGTGTCGCGGTGCTGCACCGGGAATTGCCGGCAGTGACCGGTTGCGAGATCGATCGCGATCACGAAGAGTCCGCCATTGTTCTGGCTCATGGTGGCGAGCAACGATGCTTTGCCATCGGCGGTTTGGCCGGGATGGAGGCGAACCCAGCTCACGCCCTTGACCGGGATCCCGAGGTCGCGGACCGCAAGGCTGGCGGCGCGAAAGGGGCTCGCAGCCACCAGGGCGATCGCGAGCACGCAGGCCAGTTTCATCCGCGTGAACCAATCCCCCGACGCAGCCAGCGGCAACGGGCTTTTTGTGTTTATTCAACGTCGGCGGGCGTGCGCCGCCCCGTGGCCGGCAGGTTGGGAGGCGCGCGGCGCGCTTCCCGCGTTTTCAGGTTTGTCATTCGGCGCCGGCGGCAAATTGACTGTGGCGATGACTGCTCCCGCTTTACGACCGCGCCCGGCGCCTGGCCTCGGATTCCAAGCCATCGGCCAGGAGGAGGAGGCGCTGGTGCTCGACGTGCTCCGCCGCAAGGAACCGTTTCGCTATTACGGCAACGACCCGGCGAAGCCGCCGCCGATGGCCGCGTTGTTGGAAAAGGAATTTCGCGAGTACGTCGGCACGGATTACGCGCTGGCGGTGTCGAGCGGTTCCGCGGCGTTGGAAGTCGCGATGGCCGCCTGCGGCATTGGCCCGGGCGATGAGGTGATTGTGACGGCTTGGAGCTGGATCGCGTGCTTCACGACGATCGTGCGCGTGGGCGCGCGTCCCGTGCTCGCGGAGATCGACGAGTCGCTGAACATCGACCCGAAGGAAATTGCGCGGCTCACCACGCCGAAGACGCGGGCGGTGATGGTCGTTCACTACCAGGGCGTGGCGGCGGCGATGGAGCCGATCATAATGGAAGCGCATCGCCGCGGGCTCTACGTGATCGAGGACTGCGCGCAGTCGCTGGGCGCGCGTTACCGCGGACGCCACATCGGGACGTGGGGCGACGTCGGGACGTACAGTTTCCAGTTCAACAAGGTCGCGGCGGCGGGCGAGGGCGGGATGATCGTGACGCGTGACCAGCGGATTTTTGAGCGGTCGGTGCGGATGAGCGACCTCGGCAACTATCGGCCCGTGCATGCGGCGCAGGCGCCGGCGCGCGAGCCGGCGTTTTGCGGCGCGCAGTTTCGCATGTCGGAGCTGACCGCCGCGGTGACCCTGGCGCAGCTGCGGAAGGTGGAAAAAATCCGCCAGCATTGCCGTGCGCTGCAGGCGCGCGTGCTGTCGCGCATCCAGGGTTTGCCGGGCCTGAAGTTGCGCCCGATTGCGGACCCGGCGGGCGACATGGGATTTGAGCCGTACCTGCTACTGGATAATCCGGACCTGGTCGGGCCGTTCCGCGACAAGCTCGACGCGCGAAATGTCAACTGCGGCCAGCGCACGGGAACGTACCCCCAGTACAACCGTGATTACGTGAAGACCGGGCTGGCGTACGTGCCGGCGATGTCGCCCTTCCGGGACATCAAGCCCTGGCCGGCGCCGGGTTATCGCGCCGAGGACTTCCCACGCACCGAAGACCTGACGAAGCGCTTCATCGCATTGCCGATCGGCTGGCTCTACACCGCCGAGGACGCCGACCATATCGCGGACTCAATCATCGCGGTGCACCGCGAGATTTTCGGCGGGTGACTTGGGCGGAGCGAAATTTTTCCCGCGGAATCCGCGGATCAACGCGGATTCCAAACCACCAGACCTGATTTTACGGGAGGACACCGAGGAGGACCGAGGCATAATAGATCCGACTCGGCCTTCCTCGGTTTGTCTCCTGTGGAAAATACCCTGGCATTAGAATCGCGTTGATCCGCGGATTCCGCGCGAAAAATTCCCCCTCGGGGCGACGAAGTCGCGGGATTTACGTCACCCGGAAGTTCCCCTTGCGGAGCGGGAAGATCGGATAACCCAGGCGGTTCGAGCTCACGCGCTCGAGCTCGAGCGCAACCGTGTAATTGTGCGTCACGAAGCGGAGGAACTCGATGCGGTCGATGCTGAGCACGCGGTTGCGGCCCTTCGCTGCGACCTGCGCGGTGGAGGGGCTGTTCTGGAGCAGGCCGATTTCACCGAAGAAATCGCCGCCATGAATCACCGCCAGGCGCCGGCCGCCGCGCGTCACGCTGGCGTCGCCTTCGAAGATCACGAAGAAGTCCTGGTTGAACTGGTTCTCCGGGAAAATCACGGTGCCGTCCTCGAGGTCGGTAATGGCCGACAGCGACGCGAACCGCTCGACCGCCTGGTAGTGCCAGTTTTGGCAGAGCGGGATGCGCTTCAGGAATGAAAGTTTCAGCACGGTGTTCGCGAGGGTGGTGCGCGGCATCTTCGCGATCGCGATCTCGTCGGCCTCCTTGCGGTCGATGGTGAACAACGTGACGGGCGAGAGCGTGCGGACGAAGTACTCGGGATTTTTTGGATCCGCGACGTCGTGGAGGCCCACGATATCGCCCTCGCTCAAGACCTGCACGCGGCGCAGCTGGCCGGACGGGCCTTTTCGATACAGTGCGACGCGGCCTGCGACGATCAGCGAAATCCTCGTGGAAACCGGGCCGTATTCGGACAAGGCCTGCCAGGCGTTATGTCGCGTCACGAACATCTTGTGCGCGAGCTGCTGCCGGTCAGACGGAGGCAGCGTGCGGAAAAGCGGGGATTCGTTCACCGCCTTGACGCGGTCCCCTTCGACGAGCGTGAGCTTCTTCGCGCCAAACCAGCGCCGGTGCCAGAGGCGGATAACGCTGCGGCGGGTACGCGCATGTTCGCGGGCGACGTAGTAGAGTTCCCACGCCAAATACGCGGTCGAAAGGAGCAGCAGGGAGCCACTGATCGCGAGCAGGACGCGGAAGCCATTCGCTTCCCAGAATCCCATCGTCCACGGCGGAACCTCGGTGAGGCGACCGGCCACGTAAATCACGGCGAGCGTCCAAATGATGCCGTAGAGCAGGCGCATCCACGTATCCGGGTGACGGATCGCGCGGCGCAGCATTTCCCAGCGTTTTTTCGGGCGATGATTGGGCGGAAAAACAAATTCGTGCTCCGCGTCGCTTAACTGCCCGCCGCGATTGAAGCCGATCAGCGCGGGAATATTCCCGCCGAGGATCGGGCGCAGGCTGACCGCGAGCGCGACCAGCGGAAGGAAGCCCCAATCGGGTTTCTGCCACGCCGTGATGCCCGCCGTGGTCGCGAGGATCGCGGGGCGCGCCAAGGCCGCCGCGCGCTGGGCGATGGCGGGCAGCATGATCACGTCGCTCGCATCGACCGCGAAAATCCAGGTCAGCCGCCACCAGCGCCACGGCAAGGGCAGCACTTCGCCACCGCCACCGCGCACGAGGCATGCCGCGATGACCGAGCCGAGGCTCAAGGAAAGGCCGACCAGCGCGACGCCGATGACGACGTCGAGGATCGAACCCGGCAGGCTCGGGGGGAAAGTGAAGGCCCCGGCCACCCCGGCCACGAGGAGCAGCATCAAGGGGCGCACGACCGTCGAGGCACGGATGCCGACGGGCCAGCCGTAGACCGGCGCAACGGAGACGGTCACGCCCGGCTCGATCAGGACTTTCTTTTGAACGGCCTTGAGGATCAGCTCGTAGAATTCCCCGAGCGGAAGGCACACGCGGGCGTCAAGGGCGTTGGCAAGGACCGTCGGAACGGATCGCGCCTCGGCGAAAAACTCGAGGATCCGCCACTGGCCCCTCGTGACGCGCAAATACGTCTTCGTGGAGGCGTTCTTGATGATGTGCAGGCCGCCGACCAACTCGCTGTGCTGAAGATCGGGAGCGAGAATGAAACTCTGGGCCGCGAGCGTTAGATGTGGGTCCATTGCCATGGGAGTCAGCGATTCAGCTACCGCTCTCCGAATCTGCCCACGCTTCGTTCACCGCCTGGATGAGGTCGGAGTTGGCGAAGGGTTTGTGCAGCAGCCGGATCCCGCTGAGATCAGCCGGCCACCATGCCGCATCGGCCAGGCGGCCGCTGATAAAAATCACCTTAAGTTTTTTGTACTGCGCCCGCATCTGCCGCGTCAGGGACAAGCCATCGGTGTTCGGCATGATCACGTCGCAGATCATCAGCGACGGAGGCGTGGGCGCACTCTTCGCCTGGGCAAACGCCGACTGCGCGCCATCGGCTACTCGCACCTCAAATCCTTCCGTCACCAACACAGTTTCAATCAGCTGCCGAATCGAAGTTTCGTCGTCCACGAGCAGGATCCAACGCGAAGGACTTGATTCTGCATCGTCTCCTGATTTGTGGGAAGAAGGTGATTTCGACATTGAAAAATTTCTGCGGTGACAGGGTGAGCGCCTCACGCGAGATCCAATAAACGCGAAGGGCGGGGATAGTTAAATCGGTTTCAAACCTTAGCTTCTGCACAGAAAATTTACCATCAAATATTAAACACTGCCCATCAATAGCTTAAACCCTTATTACAAACAGTGTGCATTGGTAGGCGCATCCATAGGACTTTCCTAAACGTCGGCGGGCGGTTTCCGAGATATCTTTGGTAACACGTCCGCGAGAATCGAGGGCGCCGTAAATTGGACGAAGCTCAACCGTAAGCGCCGATGGGATGGAATCCGAGGAGGCGTTTGCGACGCGGGTTCGCGCGCGCGATGACGTCTTCGGGCATGTGATAGTTCACATGCGGCCAGTAACGCAGCGCGATCGCACGGCGCGCCAACGGAGTTTGGATGACCCAGCGAATGCGGCCCTCGGAGAGATTGGGTCCGCCGCGGTGCCAGACCTGGTCGTTCCACAATACCAGCGTCCCAGCTTTGCCGGGGGAACTCACCATTGTGCGGCCGTCCCACACCGGATTGCCGCTGGCGTCGTTGTCCTCGGGACGCGGCGCGCGCCCGGCGCGATGGCTGCCGGGAATGAACTGGGTCGGCCCGAGTTCTTCGTCCACGTCGCAGAGGTAATAGTTCATGTTGATCACGTACGTCGGCACCGGGATGCGCGGATCAAGTTTGACTCCTTCCGGAATGGGAAAACGGCAGACGTCGTCGAGATGCCAGAAGGTGATCGTCTTTCCCGGCGAGGTTTTAAGGCCCGTCTCGGCGATCATGTGGCAATCCTTCCCGAGCACGGTCTCCGCGAAGTCGGCGATGTTCGGATGGTCGATGAGCGCCTCGAATTCCTCGCCGTGTTCAAACATCTTCGGCCGCCAGATGTCCTGCATGTGGTAGATGTCCGCCTCGGGCGAGTGCTGGTTGAACACGCGCTCCAGGCCTGTGCGAAGCGTGATGACCTCCTGCGGCGACAGCATGTCGGGGAGCACGAGGAAACCTTCACGATTGAACTGCTCGAGGAGTTCGGGAGTGGGGACGAGGACGCTCATGGCTTGAAAGGGGTGGGGATGGAGCCGCGGAAAATTGCGGTCGAGAAAACGAGGTGACCGTCGGCACGCGGCCCGTCAATGGCGCAATCGCGTTCGCGCGATCAGTTCATCCCGACGCGGAGTGTCGGGATGAGCGATTTCCCCGCAAGGCGCTGTTTGGCGTCGTCAGCGGGGAAACACGGGCGGGAGCCGCTCAGCGCGTTGGAGACAACACGCTCCGCCCACGATGGGCGTCGTCGGGATTCCAGAAGCGAGTCAGCGACCCGGCGTTACGCCGGCCAATCCGGCTGATCCTTGTACGGACGATACGGCATGCCGCGCGTAAGGTCGGCGATCACGGGCCGCTGCTGGAGAAGCAGCGCCTGGCGATCGAGTTCCTTCGCGGTGACACGGCCGGCCGGGAAAAAACGCATGGTGAACGTATGTTCGCCTTGGTCGACCCACGCATAGTGCTCGAGTTTTTCCGGCAGGATTTTCGGGTCGTGGTGCGCAAACGGGCACGACCGCAACAGCGTCAAATGGACTTCCTTGGGCTCGCCACTCAGCGCGAAAATTTCCGGGGCCACGATGCCGGCGCGGGCGCCGTCGCCGAGCATGAGCAGCGTGCGATCGCGCACCGGGAGTTCGCGGCCGTCGCTCGCGCGGGACAGCCCGCCGCCGGGAATGCCGTCTTCGCGTTTAAGGATTTCGGCGCCGGGGTTCCACGAGAGGCGCAGCAACTTGTGATGTTCGTGCCACGTCACGCGCAGCCGTAATTCGTAGAAATCGTGGCCGACATAGCGGCGCCAATCGGCGCAGATGCGGCTTTCGCCGATCCGGCCGTCGATCCGCCACATCTGGCGAATGGGTCCGGTCTCGACCTGCACCGGCGCGCTCCAGTGGGCGTGGTCCAGCTGTGGGCCCGCGAAACGATCGAGCCCGTGCGCCCACGTGTCCGATTTTTCCTCGATGAGCCGCAGTTCCGGGAGCGGGCAGGCGACCCCCGCAGCCGACTGGAGGGCGCCGCTGCCATTGGCGGCCGTGATGAGCGTGAAGTCGGGCTTGGCGCCTTTGAGCAGCGGGAGTTTTCCCGAGGGATTGCGCGCGATCCGGACGGTGCGGAATTCGCCGGCGTTGACCTCGGCCGGGAACAACACGCGCATCGTGTCGGGCATCAGGGTCTCGGGTTCGACGATCTGGTGCGGGATGAGCCGGTTGCGTTCATCGAGCAGGCACCAGTCGGGTTTCCAGTGCGTCCACTCGAGCCAGGGTTCGTGCTCGACGAAATCCAGGAATTTTTCGCGCGTGTAGTTGGCGAGCACAATGCGCTGGCGGGGGTCGGCGGGCAGCGAGTGCGCGCGGCGGCGGAACGTTTCGCTGAGGATGGTTTCGGCGGCGGCCTTCACGCCGGCCAGCTGGTCGTCGGCGGCGCGGGCGGCGCTCGGCGTGCAGCTGCCACCGAGCGTGTCATGGAAGGAATTGAAACAGAGGCTGCGCCACGATTCGTCGAGGACGGGTTGCGCGGTTTTCCTTTCGTCGGCCGGGGCCTTGGCCACGGCGCGGCCGGCGAGCGCGAGGATGTTCTCCGCGCGGCGGACGCCGAGTTTCACCGGCCGATGGCCGGTGTAGCACCCGATCGCGTGCATCTGGAGTTCGCCGGTCACGAGCGGGAGGTGCTGCAGCTGCGGGGCGAGTGCGCGGAAGAAGCGCTCGGGCGAGGAGAACTCCAGCTTGGCGCCGGGGATGGCGTGCACGTGGTCGCGCACCCATTGGATCATGTGCTCGTTGGGGCCGCCGCCGTGGTCCCCGACGCCGAGGAAACACATCGTGTCATTCACGCCGTTGGGCAGGGGCTTCAGCGAGCTTTCGACCCACTCCAGGTTCGGCGGGAAGATCGTCGCGTAGCCGTGGGAAATACGGAATGCGTTCACCACTTTGCCACCGGGACGCCCGCGCCACCGGAAAACGTTCGCCGGGAGCTGGGTCTCGTGCGCCATCGGCCGCATGAACACGTAGTTGTCCTGGCCATGCGCCGACAGCACGTCCGGCAGCGCCGCGGTGTGGCCGAATGAGTCGACGTTGTAGCCGATGCGCGGAAACAGCCCGAGGTGTTTCTCGAACCACGCGCGGCCGATCGCGATCTGCTGATGCATGTTTTCGAGGCCGGGAAGGTTGCAGTCGGGCTGGATCCACCAGCCGCCGACGACGGACCACCGGCCGGCGCGGATGTGTTTCACGATGCGCTTGAAGAGCGCGGGATCGTGGCGGCGGACCTGCTCGTAGACCCAGGCCTCGCCCCGCGTGAAGACGATGTCGGGGTGGCGGTCGAGCGTGTTACACATCGTGTAACAGGTGTTGAGAGCTTCGTCGACGCCCGTGGTCCAAGGCCAGAGCCAGACCGGATCGATGTGGGCGTTGAAGATGATATGGACTGTGCGGAGGGGCGAAGGCATGGAAGGAGAAATCCGAAGGTCAAAATCCGAAACGCGAAGTAAGCCTTAAGAACGAAATTCCGGAGAATTACCAGAGAGAGTCCTCGACCACTCCGGTTCGGCTCGGGAACCGACACGGTTCCAACCGGAAAACACCGGGGCGACTTCCGGTATTTTCCTCATCTTCCGAATTCCTGCGAATCTCGGATTTTGACCTTCGAATTTTAGGAAGTCAGCGATGCCCCTCGCAATATTTCTGGCTCGCGACGTGGCTCCAGCCGCGCAGGACGAGGCGGGAGTCGGCGTGGTAATTTCCCTCCTCGATCCGATCCTGGCCGGAATACAGCTGGGCGAGCACCGATTTCCGGAGGCGGTTCGAGCGATTGGGCTTCGAGCCGTGGACCGTGAAGTAGCTGAAGAAAAGCACGTCACCCGGTTCGCCCGCGATGACCTTGGCGCCTTCGAGCGGGTAGTTCTTATCCATGAATCGCGAATACTCCTGCCCGTTGGTGTGGCTTTTCCGGCCAATTTTTTGGGAGCTGGGGTAGACGCGCAGGCAGCCCATTTCATCGGTCGTCTGGGAGACGTGGATGACCGCCGCGATCATGGTGTCCTTCTCGGAGGGAAAATAGGACCAGTCCTGATGCGTTGGAAACGCTGCGCCCTTTTCGGCGGGTTTCTGGAAAAGCTTGGTGTGGTGCAGCACGATATCGGGGCCGAGGATCGCTTCGGTGACGTCGAGGAATTTCTTGTCCTGCAAGGCCTGCAGCCACGCCGCCGAGTAGAAGTGCACCTGGTGGGTGTGGATGAGCGTGGTTTCGCCCGCCTTGAGTCGTTCGACGGCCTTGCCGCCCCAGCCCTTGTTGGGCGCGTCGAGCAGGCGCCGGTTTTGGTCGACGATGCGATCGAAGTCGCGTTCGAGGACTTTCATCTGCGCGGGCTTGAAGAGGCCGCGCGCGAGGTAGTAACCGTTTTTGTCGAAAGAGGCTTTGATGCTTTTGGCGGTGGGCATGGGGAAGGTGCCGGTAGAGGAATCGGTTCAAGGCGGCGGGAAAAGAAAAAGCGGTTGTCGAATTCCGCTGTGGCTTGTCTAATTTCAACACATGGCCTGTTCGAATGTCACCCTGGCCTGGCCTCGCGCCGGCACCCCCAGCCTCCGCAACGGCGGGCGTTTTCCCATGCCGCCGCACAACCCCGGGCTTGTTTACATGTCGCCCGCCACGGTGGCGCTGCATGTCTACGATTACTCGGGAAAGATGTGGCTGGGCCGGCGCCTGATCCGTCTCCAGCCGGGGGATTTCACGCTGACACCGGCGGGCCTGCGGTCGAACTACGACCTGGACGAAGGTGGTTATCACTGGTGCGTGCACTTCGAAGCGCAGCCGGCGGGAGTTTCACCGTTTAGGCTCCCGCTGCACTGGCGCCCGGGCCCGCATGGCCAGCGCATCAGCGAGCGGTTGCAGGAAATCATTCATCTCCGTCGCTTGGGCGCCGGGGGCGGGGCGGACGCGAAGCTCGCCCAACAGGCGGCGGGCGCGGCACTGCAGAGCCTGTTGCTGTGGATCGCAGTGACGGTGGGATCGCGCCGCAGCACGGTCACGGCGGCCCCGACGCGCGTGGACCAGGCGCTGGACGTCGCGCGCCATTATTTGGATGAGCTCGGCAATGGCAGCCTCGACGTGCCCGCGCTCGCGCGGCGGGTGGGCGTGAGCCAGAATCATTTGTCGCGGCGATTTCGCGCCAAGCACGGCATGACGATGCAGCGATACCTACTGGGACGCCGAATCGAGCTCGCGCGGCATTTGCTCGAGGTGACGCGGCTGCCGTTGAAAACGGTGGCGATCGAGTCGGGCCTGGGTAACCCGCAGTATTTTCACCGGCAGTTTCACCTGACAACGGGGCACAGCCCGTCGGAGGAAAGGAAATTGCCAAGGTAGGCGCGCCCCACTTTGAAAACCGCTGCGCGATCGCGCGGGCGATTTGTTGAAAACGGTGGCGATCGAATCGGTCCTGGGTAATCCACGGGACGTGCCGCATATGCGGGGATCGACGCCCCAACGGGGCATTCCAGCCGGAGCCCAGGGCAACGCCCTGGGAATTCATTGGAAGAAAACAGGAGCCCTGAAAGGGCGGTTTAATGGCTGGCGTTTTCATTACGGTAAATTGGGCCGCCCCTGCAGGGCTCCGGGGTTGTTCGAAATTAGAAACCCAGGGCGTTGCCCTGGGCTCTGGCTGGGGTGCCCCGTTGGGGCGTCGGGCCTGCACCGGGGCTCTGGCTTGGATGCTCCGTTGGGGCGTCGGACCAACGGCCGTTGATCCCGCTTGTGGCTGATGTGTCCGTCGGCGCCATTCGCGGGATGGGGCTGTCGGCGGGTCGGAGACCGCGCCCCACTTTGAAAACCGCTGCGCAATCGAGTTGGGCGACTTGTTGAAAACGGTGGCGATCGAATCGGGCGTGAGTAATGCGCAGGATGTGCCGCATATCCGGGGATCGACGCCCCAATGGGGCACTCCAGCGAGAGCCCAGGGCAACGCCCTGGGAATTCATCGGAAGAAACAGGAGCCCTGAAAGGGCGGTTTAACGGCTGGCGGTTTCATCACGGTAAATTGGGCCGCCCCTTCAGGGCTCCGGGGTTCTCAAATCAGAAACCCAGGGCGTTGCCCTGGGCTCGGGCTGGGGTGCCCCGTTGGGGCGTCGGGCCAACGGCCGTTGATCCCGCTTGTGACTAATGTGTCCGTCGGCGCCATTCGCGGGATGGGGTTGTTGGCGGGTCGGAGACCGCGCCCCACTTTGTAAAACCGCTGCGCGGTCGCGCGGGGCGACTTGTTGAAAACGGTGGCGATCGAATCGGGCGTGAGGAATCCGCGGGACGTGCCGTATATCAGGGGATCGACGCCCCAACGGGGCATTACAGCCAGAGCCCAGGGCAACGCCCTGGGAATTCGTCGGAAGAAACAGGAGCCCTGAAAGGGCGGTTTAACGGCTGGCGTTTTCATCACGGTAAATTGGGCCGCCCCTTCAGGGCTCCGGGTGGTTCGAAATTAGAAACCCAGGGCGTTGCCCTGGGCTCTGGCTGGGATGCCCCGTTGGGGCGTTGAGCGACACCGGGGCTCTGGTTGGGTGCCCCGTTGGGCGTCGGGCCAACACCGGGGCTCGGCTCTGGCTGGGGGTGCCCCGTTGGGGCGTCGAGCCTAGGGAGGCTGCCGACGGGCCGGCGACCGCGCTACTTCGAAAACCGCTGCGCGACCACGCGCATCGCGCGCGCGACTTTGCCGATGTAGTCGTCGGACATCGCTTCGTTCAGGCGGAGGACAATGCAGTCTTCGATGATCGCTTCCGCGACCGGGCATGAAACCTGGCGGTAATCCATGGTGGTGAGGCCGTGGTCGCGCGCCGGCCACGCGCCGCCGAAGAAATTGTGATTCCGGAAGACCGGGTACTGGTAAACGGTCGTGGGAATATAACCCGCCCCCGCGGCGACGCCTTCCGCGTTGAGGGCCGCGACGAAGTCCGCGCGCGAAACCGACAAGCGCGGCAGGTCCAGCCGCAGCAGGTAAAACCAGTAACTGTGCGTGTCGCCATCGGCAACGGTGGGAAGCAGCAGCGCGGGCACATCTGCCAGCAATGACGTCAGGAGTCCGCCCGCGTGGTTTCGACGGCTCACGATCTCCTTGAGCTTGCCGAGTTGCGCCGCGGCGACCGCGGACTGCGGTTCGCTGATCCGATAATTCGGCGCGAGTTCCTCCGGTGCGCGGGTGCCCGCGACGCGGTCGTAGGATTTGTCGCCCCATTTGGTCAGCGCCGGCCCGTAGGTTTCGTGGTTCGTGGCGACGATGCCGCCATCCCCGCAGGCGATGTGTTTGAAGTCGTTGAAGGAATAGCAGCCGAAGTCGCCGATGAGCCCCACCGGCGTGCCCCGGTGTTTGGCGCCCCACGCCTGCGCGCAGTCCTCGATGAGCGCGACCTTGTGCCGGCGCGCGAGCGCGGAGAGCGCCGCGAGGTCGCACGGATTCCCGGCGAGATGCACCGCCATGATGGCGCGGGTCTTGGCGGTGATGCGGCGGCTGACGTCCGCGGGGTCGAGATTGTAGGTGCGCGGATCGAGGTCCGCGAACACGGGCACGCCTTGCTGGTAGAGGATGCCGATGACCGAGCCCATGTCCGTGATCGGCGACACGATGACTTCGTCGCCGGGACGAAGGCGCAGCGCGGCGAGCGCGATGTGGAGCGAGGCGGTGCCCGACGAACATGGGAACGCGTACTTCAGCGGGTAAAGCCGGCGAAATTCCTCGAGCAGCGCAGTGGTCTGCGGGCCTTTCCAATAAAACAGCGACGACTGCGTCACCATCGCCGCGAGGCGCGCGAGTTCTTCGGCGCCCCACCGCCCGGGCTGCGGCACGGGTTCATCCACGATCGGTTTCAAGGACGGTGCGTTCATCTCAGAGGCCGAAAAACCGGCGGGCGTTTTCCGAACCGATCAGCTTTTTCGCGCGCGCCGGGATCCGGGCGCGAACGAGTTTGTCGACCTGGCCGCGGGTCGAGAGCAGCGGCGTGCACGTGCCGAGGAACAGGCGGTTCGCCGGGATCTTCTCGAGCAGCGCCTCGAGGGTGTTGATCCACTCGCAGAATGCGATGTCGGCGGAAAAATTGGCGTGGCTGGGTGCGAGTTTCTCGAGGTCGGGTTTGTAGATGCCCGAGAGCAAGATGTGCTGCGATCGGAACCGCTGGAGAAACGCGCCAATGTCGGCGACCGCGACGCCCTTGATGCGCAGCGCGAAATATTTGTGGCGCTCGTCCTCGAGGCGGACGTTGAGGACCAGCTTCAATTTTGCCGCGGACAAGGCGGCGACAAACTCGTCGAGGTGCGCGGCGCCTAACGAGTAATTGTGGTAGTTCGGGCAGATCTTCACCGCGCGAATCGGCGCGGCCTTGATGCACTCATCGAGCTGCTCGCGCCAGGGGCGCAGCGCGGGGTTCAGGATCGGCACGGGCAGCAGCGCGGGCGTGCGCTTCACGGCGGCGAAGAGCCGGCGGTTCGCTGGCATCGGGTCGGGCAGAAACACCGCGCGCAAGTCCGAAACCAAGGCGCGGCGGATGCCGGTGGCGGCGAGGTGGGCTGCCAGCTGCGGACCCGTGTATTCCGGGATCGGGGAAAACGGCCACGGGCCGAGGTTGACGTTGGAGTCGATCAGCATGGCGTGGCTCAATTCAGATTGAGAAGTCGGGCGGTGTTGTCGTGAAGCATGAGCCGCTTGTCGGCGGCGGAGATTCGCGCGCCGAGGATGCGCCCGATCGTCACGGAGTTTTCGCGGATCGGGAGGTCCGAACCGTAGAGGACGTGGTCGGCCCCCAGCTGCTCGGCGGCGTATTCGACCAGGCCCTCCTCGGGGTAACCGCCCGAGGTGTCGACGAACAGATTGTCACAGCCCTTGGCTTCGAGCACGCCGCGGAAACCGATGCCCGTGAGGTGGGCCATGATGATTTTCACGTCCGGGTGGCGGCGCGCCAGCTGCGCGGTGTCGATCGGGTCGCTGTGAAAACGGCGCAGCTTGAGGTTGACCATGCTCCAGCTGTGCTGAAGCACGACGAGGCCGAACCGGCGCGCGGCGGCCATCACGGGTTTCATGCAGGCGTCGCGCGCGTTGTTGGAAATCTCGAGCTTGATGCCCTTGAAGCCGTACCGGGTGACGCAGCGCTCCACCTCCTTCATGACCGCGCGCTCGCCGAGCACCGGATTCAGGAAACAGAAACTCGAGAAGAAATCCGGGTGCCAGGCCTGGAGTTTCGCGTTCATGTCGTTCATCGCCGTGACCTGCGCAGCGGTGGGGTGCGTGCCGTGCACCAGGACGTCGCCGAGCGAGACCATGTGCCGGATCCCGAGCGCGCGGCTTTGGGCGACGAGGGCGGCGACCTCCTTCGGCGTGGCACCCTTGCGGAAAAAAATCGGATGCGTGTGGACGTCGATAATGCGCATGAAGTTTGTGGGACCGTGCGCGACAGAAAACGGAGTGACAAGACCGTTTGCGACTCGCACAGTCCGGGCCGATTTCATGGCAAATTCCGCGCTCACCGACCACGCGATTGAACAGCTGCTTTCCGAACCGACGCCCGGCGCGATCGAGGCGGTGCGCCAGCTCGACGGCGACTATATGGTGCTCGGGGTCGGTGGAAAAATGGGGACGACGACGGCGGTGATGCTGCGCCGCGCGCTCGATGCCGCGGGAAAATCCGCGAAGGTTTACGGGGTTTCACGGTTCAGTCGCCCGGAGGCGAAGCTTGAACTGGAGCAAAGCGGGATCCTCCCGATCTCGTGCGACCTCGCGGACGCCGCCCAGGTGGCGCAGCTCCCGGAGGTGGCGAACGTGGAGTACCTGGCCGGCCAGAAATTCGGGACGGATTCCGCGCCGGACGAAACGTGGATCCAGAATACCGTGGTGCCATCGCTGGTGGCGCAGAAATTCCGCCAGTCGCGGATCGTGGTATTTTCCACCGGCTGTGTTTACCCGTTTACGCCGGTCGAAGGCCGGGGCGCGGTGGAAACGACGCCGGTGGCATTCCTCGGCGAGTACGCGAGCACCTGCGTGGGACGCGAGCGGGTGTTCACCCATTACGCGCGCAAGTTTGGCACGAAGCAGCTGATGTACCGGTTGAATTACGCGGTCGAACTCCGTTACGGCGTCCTGGTCGACATCGGCCAGCGCGTGCTGTCGGGCCAGCCGGTCGACATCACGATGAACGTTTTCAACCTGATCTGGCAGGGCGACGCCTGCGCGCGCGCGATCCAGTGCCTGCAGCAGGTTTCGAATCCGCCGAAGATCCTGAATGTCACGGGACCGGATAAAATTCCGCTGCGGGACGTGGCGGAACGTTTCGGCAAGGTTTTCGGCAAGCCACCCACGTTCATCGGCGCCCCGGCGGCAGCCGCGTGGCATTCCGATGCGAGCGAATCGATGCGGCTGTTCGGCCCGACGACGAAATCACTGGATGATATGATCGGCCTGGTCGCCGCCCACCTGCGCACCGGCGGACGGCTGCTGGGCAAGCCGACGCATTTCGAAACCCGGGACGGAAAATTTTAATCATGGACCTTCGCCAACACCTCCACGCCGGTCATGCGATCCCGGCGCAGCCGCTTGCCCTCGATGCGAACCGGAAATTTTCCGAACGGCACCAACGCGCGATCACGCGTTATTACGTCGCGGCGGGAGTCGGCGGCCTGGCCGTCGGCGTGCATTCGACCCAGTTCGAAATCCGCGAGCCGCAGCACGGCCTGTTCAAGCCGGTGCTCGAACTGGCCGCGCGGACGATCGATGAGGAACTCGCGAAATCGCCGCGGCCGTTCCTCAAAATTTCCGGCATCTGCGGCCGCACGGACCAAGCCGTGCGCGAGGCAGAACTCGCGAAGTCGTTCGGATACCAAGCCGGTTTGTTGAGCATGTCGGCCTTCAAGCATGACTCGGAGGACGCGATGATCGCGCACTGCCGCAGTGTCGCGGACGTGATCCCGGTGGTTGGGTTTTACCTGCAGCCGGCGGCGGGTGGACGGCTGCTGGGCTACTCTTTTTGGCGGCGCTTCGCCGAAATCCCGAATGTGGTCGCGATCAAACTCGCGCCGTTCAATCGGTACCAGACGATCGATGTGATGCGGGCGTTGGCGGAGTCGGGCCGCGACGACATCGCGCTCTACACCGGCAACGACGATAGCATCGTGGTCGACCTGTTCACGCCCTTCACCTTCGAACACAACGGCGGGAAGGCGACGCGCCGGATCGTCGGTGGCTTGCTCGGCCACTGGGGCGTTTGGACGCGGAGCGCCGTGCAGCTGCTCGAGGAGATCAAAGTCGCGCGGAAGTCATCCACGATGGAAGCGCGGTGGCTGGAGCGGGCGATCGCCGTCACTGATATGAACGCGGCGCTTTTCGACTCGGCGAACGGATTTCGCGGTTGCATCCCGGGGATCCTGGAAGTGCTGCGACGCGGCGGGCTGGTGCCGTCGATCCACTGCTTGAACCCGCACGAAGTTCTTTCACCGGGGCAGGCCGAGGAACTCACGCGCGTGGCGCGGGCCTACCCGGAATTGACCGACGACGCGTTTGTCGCGGCGAACCGGGACAAGTGGCTCAGCTAGGTTTCGCGCCGCGCGAAAACCTTATTCCTGGGCGAACAGAGGAGCACCACTCCCCGCATGACGACTCCACTTACGCTTGAGGCGCTGTTGGCGCAGATGGTTTCGTTCGATACCGTGAATCCGCTCTTTGGTGGGGCGGTGGGCGGGGAAGAGACACTCGCGGCCCACTTGGAAAAACTTGCGCTCGGCTGGGGGCTGCAAACGCGGCGCGCGGCAGTTGAGGGAAACAGCGCGAGGAATCTTATCGTGAGTTGCGAGCCGGTGCCGGGCGGGGAGTGGCTGCTGTTCGAGAGCCACCTGGACACCGTCAGCGTGGCTGGCATGACCATTGCGCCCTTCGGGGGAAAAATCGAAGGCGGCCGCCTTTACGGTCGCGGAGCGTGCGACACGAAGGGGTCGGGCGCGGCGATGTTCTGGGCGATGCGCGAATACGCCCGCGATGCACGGCGTCCGCGCAATGTGGCGATGGTTTTTGCGGTCGACGAGGAAGCGCGGATGACGGGGGCGCAGGCGTTCGCGAAAAAGGAATTGAAGGAATTTCTCCCGAAGCTGCGCGGGGTCATCGTGGGCGAGCCGACGATGCTGCGGCCGGTGGTCGCACATAATGGCGTGGTGCGCTGGCGGACGATGACGCGGGGGCGCGCGGCGCACTCGTCGGATCCGACCAAGGGCGTGTCGGCGATTTCGGCGATGCTAAGGGTCGTGGAGAAATTGGAGTCGAACTACATTCCCGGCGTGCAGGGAGTCCATCCGATGACGGGTCGCGCGGCGGCGAGCGTGAACGTGATCCGGGGCGGCACCGCGGTGAACATCATCCCGGCCCAATGCGAAATCGAAGTCGACCGTCGCACCGTGCCGGGTGAAACCGCCGAGCAGGTCTTGCGGGAACGTGACGACGCGATGGCAGGCTTCGAGGTGGAGCACGATTTACTTTATGTCGTTCCGTCGATGGATGAGATTCTCGGGCGCGATTTTCACCGCTGGATCAGCCCGGTGTTGAAAGGGCAGGGATGCGACGAGACTCCGCGCGGCGCGCCTTATGTGACCGATGCGAGTCATTACGCGGCGGCGGGCGCGCCCTCGATCGTGCTTGGCCCGGGCGACCTGGCGCAGGCGCACACGAAAGATGAGTGGGTCGCGCTCGACCAATTGAGGACCGCGTCGCTGGTCTACCTGGAATTGATGCGAGCAAGGTAGGACGGTCGCGCCCTGCCTAGCGAAACGTCACCGCTGCCAGGCTGGCGGGCGGGAGCGTCGCGGTGAGGCGGTTATTCTCGAAACGGAAATCGCTCCAGGGCTGGGACGCGACGCGGTTCGGCGCGTCGGGTGCGTTGCAATCCGTCAGGTTTGTCGCGCCAAGCATCCGGCCCGTGGCCTGGGCGTTTCTTGCGAGGCCGGCCAGGTTGAGCTCGAGCTCGACCGCTGTGGTTGGATCCGTGTGCGCGAGGGTGACGGTGATCGACTGGTCGCTCGCGAGCGACGCGGTGGCCGACACGCGCGGGTAGGGCAGGTCGTCATGCATCGTCAATTCCTCGCCGCCGGAAACGGGGAGGCGCGCCGCGTCATGATGTGGCACGTAGAGGTGAAATGCATGCCACGTTGGCGTGCGGATGGTTTCGGCGCCGAACGTGAGAATCACGGAATGGAGCACGTTCGCGACTTGGGCGGCGTTCGCCATGTGAACGCGTTCGGCGTGGCGAATAAAGGCGTCGAACGTGAGCGCCGACAGCAGGGCGTCGCGGATCGTCTGCTGCTGGAAGTACGGGCTCGGCGCGGGCGTGGGCTCGGTTTCGTACCATGAGCCCCATTCGTCGACGATGAGCTTGATGCGTCCGGCCGGATCGTGGCGGTCCATGATCTCGCAGTGCTGGCCGATGAGGCGATCGATATACCAGCCATGCGCCATGACGGTGCGCCACTCGTCGTGATTGAAGGTGGTCGCGCGCAAACGTTGTTGCACGCGCGCGGGCGGAATGCCGCCGTTCATGTAGTAATGGAGGGAAAGGCCGTCCATCACGCCGGGATTGAAACGCGGCGCGGCGCATTCGCGCATCATGACTTCGGTCCAGTGGAAATCGTCGACGCCCGGGCCAGTCGCGATGCGGAAGAGCCGGGATTTTTCGTAGTTGCCGAGGAAGGTGGCGTAGCGGCGAAATTCGTCGGCGTAATATTCCGCGCGCATCAAGCCGCCGCAGCCCCAGCTCTCGTTGCCCACGCCCCAGTAGCGCACTCCGTACGGTGCGGGGTGCCCGTTTGCAGCGCGCTCGTCGGCCAGGATCGTGCCGGTCGGGGCGTTGAGATATTCCACCCAGTCGCGCATTTCCTGGACGGTGCCGGAACCGAGGTTGCCGCAGATCACGGGCTCGGCGTCGACCTGCTGGCAGAAGTCCAGGAACTCGTGCGTGCCGAAGGCATTGGTTTCAACCTGGCCCCAGGTGTCGTTGCGCATCCGCGGGCGCGCGGCGCGAGGCCCGATGCCATTGCGCCAGTGGTACGAGTCCGCAAAGCAACCGCCTGGCCAGCGGATATTCGGCATGCGGATTTCACGGAGGGCGTCGACGACATCGCGGCGGATTCCGCGGACGTTTGGAATCGGGGAGTCTGCCCCCACCCAGATGCTGTCGTAGACGCAGGCGCCAAGGTGCTCGGCGAACTGCCCGAAAATATGGCGGCTGATTTTCGGGCCCGGTTGATCGGCGGACACGGTCAAGGCGATGCGGGACGATTTCATGCGCGTTGGGGTGAGCGGCAGGCCTCGCTCTTGCGCGCGCGGGTCTCGGTTGTCGAGCGGAAGTGGCGGTGTGCCGCCCGCCTGCTTCTGCCGGAAGTAGCGAGTAGCGGGTAGCGAGTAGTCGGACCCTATAGTAACGGTGCACCACTCCCCCAGGGGTCCGGGGTCCGTCTACTCGCTACCCGCTACGCGCTACTCGCTACTTCGAAAAGCAGGCGGGCCGCCTGCGCTACAACGCCGCCGCGGCCCACGGGGGGAGCTCGACTTTTCGGTTCTGCCCGAAGTCGGTCAGCAGGGCTCCGAGCCATGGGCGCGAGCAGCTGAACCGGGTTACGTGCACGAATTTTTTGTCGCCCTTGGTTTCGATCACGTAATTTTCCGCCTTCACCGTGATGGGCGCCGATTCGCCGTGGAGGAGGCAGGATACGGTCACGGTCTTCTGGCGGGAATCGATCTTGAGATCCTGCACGGTGCCGTAACGCGAAATCTGGTTGTTGACGAAACTCAGCGCGGCACGGCTGGTCATGGCATCTTTGACGGCGTTGATCATGGGACTTCGTGATTCATCGTTAGCTCACTCCGGCCGGGTCATTCAACTTCCAAGCTGCCACCTTCCAAGCCCTACGGTCGCGAACCAAGTAGTAAGTACGCCGGAGCACCGGGCAGTTCCATTCCAGGCCGTGGCGGGCGGGAAATTTTCCTGTCAGCCGTGACAAGCCCCCCAAAGGCCTGTCAGTGAATGAACTCGTCGCATGAAACTCTCCGCTTCCCACCTAAAACGTTACCGCGAGATCGCTGCGTTACTTTGGAAATATGGCCGCTCCGACCTGGCCCACCAAATCGCGAGCGAGAAAGAATTCGGGCTCGAGGAATCCGAGGCCATCGACCCGGCGAAAGCCACGGCCAAGGGCGCGACGCCGGAGCAGCTGGCCGACGACCTGGAAGCGATGGGGCCAACCTATGTGAAGCTGGGGCAAGTGCTCGCGGGCCGGCCGGACCTCATGCCGGAGGCGTACATGAAAGCGCTGGCGCGGCTGCAGGATCGGGTGAAGCCGTTTCCCTACGCGGAGGTGGAGGAGATCGTGATGACCGAACTCGGCGTGCGAATCTCGAAGGCCTTCTCGCGTTTCGATACGGAGCCGCTCGCGGCCGCTTCGCTCGGCCAAGTGCACTCGGCCGCATTGCGCGACGGGCGCGATGTCGTGGTGAAGGTGCAGCGTCCCAAGATTCGCGCGCAGATCGCGGAAGATTTTGAAGTGCTCGGCCAGATTGCTGCCTTCCTCGATGCCCACACGGAGCTCGGCCGGCGTCACCGTTTCGCGATGGTCGTGGAGGAGTTTCGCCTCTCGATCCTGCAGGAGCTCAACTACGAGCTCGAGGCGCATAACCTCATCACGCTCGGGAAAAACCTGGAGGAATATAAACTCATCCAGGTTCCGCAGCCCGTGCCGGATTATTTCACCCGTTCGGTGCTCGTGATGGAAGAGGTGAAGGGTAAGAAGATCACCGCGCTCGGCCCCCTCGACCTGCTGGAATTGAAAGGCGCGCCACTCGCCGAGGAAGTGTTCAAGGCGTACCTGAAGCAGATTCTGGTCGACGGGTTATTCCACGCCGATCCGCACCCGGGCAATGTATTCATCACCGACGATGGACGCATCGCATTGATCGACCTCGGGCAGGTGGGGCACGCCGCGCCGGCGATGCAGGAAAACTTGCTGAAGGTTTTGCTGGCCGTGAGCGAGGGCAACGGCGAAGCGGCGGGCGAGCAGGCGATCAAGATGAGCGAGAAGCTCGAGGATTTCGACGCCACGGAATTTCGCCGTCACATCACGCACCTCGTGGCGATGCGCCGCGACCAAGGGCTCGCGCAACTCAACGTGGGCCGCTCGCTGCTCGAAGTGAGCGGGATCGCGCAGGAGAACGGCCTGATTGTCCCCAGTGAACTGGTGCTGCTCGGCAAGACGCTGCTGCAGCTCGACGAAGTCGGGCGCATCCTCGACCCGCAGTTTGACCCCAATGCTTCGATCCGCCGGAACACCGCGGCGCTCATGACGCAGCGGATGCGGAAGGACCTCACGCAGGGGAGCTTTTACAGCAGCCTCCTCGAGATGAAGGATTTCACGAGCGGCCTGCCGTCGCGGCTCAACCGGATCATGGATGGGATCGCCAACTCGGAGCTCGAGGTGAAGGTGAGGGCGACGGACGCGAAGATGGTGATGGATGGCATGCAGAAGATCGCGAACCGCATCACCATGGGCTTGGTCCTCGCCGGTCTCCTCGTGGGAGCGTCGCTCTTGATGCGCGTGCAGACGAAATTTCAGCTCTTCGGTTTCCCCGGCCTGGCGATCCTGTGCTTTATGGCCGCCGCGGCGGGGGGGTTCTGGCTCGTGATCAGTATCTTCGTCCAAGACTACAAGAGCCGGAAGAAATACACGCGTTAATTTCCGGATCGAGGACCGCGAGACACACAAAAATATCCGGACCCGAGGCGTCAGAGTTTTTTAACCACGAATGGAGCAAGGCAGGAAAAACGCTTCCCGGCGTTCCCAAGGTTCGGACCCCCTTGGGGTGTTTTGTAGATTTCGCGGGCCTCTCTTCGGACTAAGGGACGCGCTTGCGGAGGATGGCGATGGACTGGCCCAAATTTCCGCGGTCCTTCATGATCACGCAGGGGCCGAGGATTAATTCCTCCTCGATGGCGAAGGTGGGTTTGTCGCCGTCGACCAGCGCGAGCACTTCGAAATCCAAGTGGTTCGCAAACTGGGTGATCCCGGCGCAGTCGAGGAAAACGACGGGCTCGGCATCCTTGCCAAAATTGTTCACGGCCTTCGCGAACGCGTCCCAGTGCGAATGCACCGCGAATTCGAGGTAGGTGAAAATCACGAGCCCGCCGGGCTTCAAGAGCCGCGCGGCCTCCTTCAGGTAAAGGAAAGTGTGTTCATGCGTGATATGCGTGAACACGGAGAAAAAACACGCCATGTCGCCTGTCCCGGTCGGGACGTCGACCTTCAAGCCTGCGGTGACGCCGAATTTCCACGCGGGCATTTGGCAGAGATCGCGGGCATAGGAAACAGCCGACTCCATGATATCGAAACCCGAGTAGTGGGGATGTTTCCGGCTCGCGAGCTGCGCCGCCAGGCGCCCGGTGCCGCACCCGATATCCACGACGTGGGTGGACTCGTTCAATCCGTGGGCCTTGAGCAAATAATACTCCAGCGCGCCGATCGTGTAGAACTCGCCGCCAACGGCCAGCGCCGCGGCGTCGTCGTGCGAATGCTGGCCGGCAATCGCCGCGTAATGATTTTTGTAGCGATCCAGCAGGGTCTGTAAGGACATTGGTAACCAGAGGTTTGTATTTAGTGCGGAAACCTTGCCGCGAAGATCGTTACGGTTGGAGGGCCGCTAAGACGATCAGAAAACCGCCTTCGCTGGCGTAATGCGCGCGAGGTTTTTCGGTAATCGTAGCACGCGGCATTCAATCGACCCTGGCATGCGTATTTTCCCCCTTTGATGGAAACGGCGGCCCAAACGAGAAATTTACCTGTGTTTTATATTTCCGGTTCAACTGATCGCAACCTGAGGCACGAGATGCCCATGGCCCACCGCTGAATCCTCCCCATGCCGACGCCTTCCGCACGTTCTTCACTAAAAAATTACGCTTCCAGCCCGGAGGCGACGATTCGGGTGGCTCCGAGCGAGAAGATGCCGGTGGGAAAGCGGATGTTCGATGTCGTTTTGAGCGCCCTGGCCTTGCCGGTCCTCGGGCTGGTGACTTTGGCGATGATGGTGCTGATGAAGGCCGTGTCGCCGGGCCCGGTTTTCTTTTACCAGGAACGCGTGGGTTATCTCGGTCGTCGTTTCCGCATCTACAAATTTCGCACGATGTCGGTCAACGCCGACGCCGGCATCCACCGCGCGCATTGCGAGGAGCTCATCCGCACGAACACGCCGTGGACGAAGATGGACCGCGGCGGCGACTCGCGCCTGATTCCCGGCGGCAAATGGATCCGGGCCTGCGGCCTCGATGAACTTCCCCAGCTGATCAACGTGCTTCTCGGCGACATGAGCCTGATCGGGCCGCGCCCGTGCGTGCCGTACGAATACGAGAAATTCCTGCCGTGGCAGCGCGAGCGTTTCAGCACGATCCCCGGCATGACGGGCCTGTGGCAGGTTTCGGGAAAGAACCGCACGACGTTCGAGGAAATGATCCGCCTCGATATCCATTACGCCCACCACAAGTCGATGTGGCTGGACGGTAAAATTATTTTTCTCACGCCTTACGCCCTGGTGCAGCAAGTGTTTGATGCCGGTTCGCGCCGTCGCACGAATGAGCAGGCAGTGCAGACTCCGGCGGAGAGCGTGGGCTGAAGGGTGGAACGCGTTGCCTGACCCCTTGCGCGGATCAGCTCGCGTTCGAATTCCCGACGCAGTCCAGGTGATGGGCGCGGAGCGGGGCGTGCGCGACAAACCTTTCGTCTTCGACATGGGGCGAAATCCTCCCTGAGTTCAACGCGTGAGTTCCCCTCTCGCTGTCACGCCCACTCCTGCACCGGCCTCGGCGACCGGGTCCGGGAAAAACCGACGATGGCAGGCGGGAACGTTGGTCTACACGAGTGCCGGCCTGGTCGTGCTGTTTTCCTGGCTGCTATGGGGGGATTTTTCGTACCAGCTGCGGGAGCGCGGAGCGCAGCCGATCGTGACGCTCTTGCTGCGGAAGTTCGGAGCCTCGGATTTCTTCGCGGGACTCTTCGTCATGTCACTGCCTGCGGCGCTCAGCATGTTCCTCGCGCCGATCATCAGCTATCGCAGCGACCGACATCGCGGACGGTGGGGTCGACGCATTCCCTACCTGCTGGCCACGGCGCCGATCGCGGCGGTGGGCATGTCGGGCCTCGCCTTCAGCCCGATCGCGGGGGCGTTGCTGCATCATCGCATGGGTTGGTCGCCGGGTTCGCTGAACCAGACGGTGATCACGTTCATGGGCGCCTCCTGGGTTTTGTACGAATTCGCCGTGGTGACGTCGAATTCGCTCTATGGAGCATTGGTGAACGACGTGGTGCCGCGCGCGTTGATTGGCCGGTTTTACGGTCTGTTCCGGGTGGTGAGCCTGCTTTCGGGCATGCTCTTCGGTTATTTCCTGCTCGGGCACGCCAAGGAGCATTTCATGCCGCTGCTCATCGGCATCGGGGTGTTGTATGCCGGCGGGATCACGCTGATGTGCCTGCGCGTGAAAGAGGGCGAGTATCCGCCACCGGAGCCGGTGAAGCCGGGGCAGGCGGTGGGCTTCATTGCCGCGGTGAAATCATATTTCCGGGATTGTTTTTCGAAGCCGTACTATCTCTGGGTGTTCGCGGCGCTCGCGCTGGCGCAGGTGACCTTTGCGCCGGTCAACTTGTTCGCCGTGTACGCGGCGGAGAGCTTCGGGATGTCGATGGCGACCTATGGGAAATATATTTTCCTGATGTATTCGTGCTCCCTGGTGCTGGCGTACCCGCTCGGGTGGCTGGCTGACCGGTTCCACGCGACGCGGATCGCGATGGTGACGCTGGCGATCTATGCCGCGGTCATGGCGGTGGGCGGTTTCGTCATGAAAGGCCCGGCAAGTTTCGGCATCGTGTTCCTGCTGCACGGCGTGCTGTCGGGATGTTATTTCACCGGCGCCGCGGCGCTCGCGCAAATGTTGCTGCCGAAACTCAAGTTCGCGCAGTTCACTTCCGCGGCCTCGTTGCTGCAGAATGTGGGGCTGTTCGTGGTGGGGCCGGCCACCGGGAAGATGCTCGACCTGCTGGGCCACGATTACCGCTATACTTTCCTGATCGGCTGCGTGATCGCGCTGGTGACGCTGTGGGTGACGTACGTCGCGTACCGTCACTTCGAAGCGCTCGGCGGCGCGAAGGGTTACGTCGCGCCGGAGTGAGCAGGAAACACTTTTTTTAACCGCGAACGGACGCGAATGTTCGGAAATCCGCGGGGATCTGGATTCTGCGGGAAAAGGTAGGCTCCGCCGACGTTTGCTTTGGGCCCAAAAAAAAGGCGCCCCGCCATGCGGAGCGCCTTGAGTGATTCGAGCCGACCCGGCTTAGGCGCCGAGCTGGAAGCGGGTGAAGCGACGGATCTGGATGTTCTCGCCGATCTTCGTGATGAGCTCGGTGAGTTTATCCTTCACGGTCTTCTCCGGCAACTTGACGAAGGGTTGGTCGAGGAGGCAGATCGTCGAGAAGAACTTGTCGATCTTGCCTTCCACGATTTTCTGCACGGCGGCCGGCGGCTTCCCGATGACCTGGGCCGCGGCGATGTCGCGTTCCTTCGTGACTTCGGCCTCGGGGACCTGGTCGCGGGAAACGTACAGCGGGTTGGCGGCGGCGATCTGGAGGCAGATGTCGCGGCAGAACGACTTGAAGTCGTCGTTGCGTGCGACGAAGTCCGTCTCGCAGTTGATCTCGACGAGCACGCCGACTTTGCCGCCGACGTGGATGTAGCTTTCGATCAGGCCTTCCTTGGTCGCGCGGTCCGCCTTCTTGGCGGCGGAGGCGGCGCCTTTCTTGCGCAGGATCGTGTTGGCTTCGTCGACGTTGCCGTTGGCTTCGGTGAGCGCTTTCTTGCAGTCAAGCAACCCGGCGCCGGTGGCGCCGCGGAGGTCGTTGACCATTTGAGCGGTGATGATGGTGCTCATTAATTCAGAGGGAGATTGGAAGATGGGACGATTACTCGGCCTTGACCGGGGCTTTCTTGGCGCGGACCGGTTTCTTCTTGGCGGCGCTGGCTTCGCTCTCGCCTTCGACGGCGGCGACGACATCGGCGGGGAGATCGATCTTGGAGAGGTCGACTTCGCCGGGGGCGAGGGGAGTCTCGACGGCACCAGCGGCGCCGGCGTTGGCGACCTTGATGTCGGAGGCGCCGCGCTGGGCGCGACGGCTGTCGCGCTGGGCGAGACCGCTCTGGATCGCGGCGACGATGGTCTCGACGATGATGCGGATCGACTTCACGGCGTCATCGTTGCCCGGGATCGGGTGGCTGAGCGTGGTCGGGTCGGAATTGGTATCGACGAGGCCGACGCACGGGATGCCGCAGCGCTGGGCTTCAGCGACGGCGATCTTCTCGTGGTTGACGTCGACGACGAACATCGCGGTCGGGAGCCCGGCCATGTCGACGATGCCGCTGAAATTGCGCTGCATGCGGACCATTTCGCGCTTGATGGCGGCTTCTTCCTTGGAGGAGAGCTTGGCGAGTTCGCCGCTCGTTTCCATGGCCTGGTATTTCTTAAACTTGGCGATGGATTTCTTGACGGTCTCGTGATTCGTGAGGGTGCCGCCGAGCCAGCGATCGACGCACACCGGCATGCCGGTCGCGCTTGCGGCTTCGCGGACGATTTCCTTGGCCTGGCGCTTGGTCCCGACGAAGAGGATGTTGCCGCCGTTGGCGACGGTGTCCTCGACGAACTTCGAGGCCTTTTCGAGGGCGATGTGGGTCTTGCCGAGGTCGATGATGGAGATGCCTTGGCGGTGATCGAAGACGAAGGGCTTCGAGCGCGGGTTCCAACGTTTGGTCTGGTGCCCGAAATGCACGCCGGCATCGAGCAGGTCTTTAGGAGTGACGTTCATGTGATCTATGTTTCCGAAACACAGGTCGGCCAGAGGGCCGCCTTGCGATCGAGTACTGAGTTATGGTTGATGGTTACTGACTGACAGAGCGGTCCAAAACAGGGAACGCGAGGGGGGCTGGCAAGCGCGAAGTGCGAGATTTACACGTCCAACGTCCATTCCCGCTTTCCCGCCCCGGCTCCATTGACCTGGAGCTCGAGCGCGTGGAGTCCCGGGTAATAGCTCCGGGTGGTGATTTTCTTGAAATGATGGCTCCGCCGGATCCGCAGGTTTTGCCCGGCGAGGAGATTGAAGGTCTTTAGTTTGAACACCTTTGGCGTGGTGGCCCGGTTCGCCTTCATGAAGTGAACGATGTAGTCGAGGACGACCTTCTGGGTCTTGGCCGACGATGAACCCAGCTCGATTTCGAATTCGAGGCGGTCCCCGACCTTGATCCGTTTTTGCTTAACCTGGAATTGCCGGATCGCGACCTGTGCATTTCGCGAGACGCCGATGAAGGCGAGGGCGCCGGGATGCCCGCTCTTGATGAGGGTGCGCAATGCGCGCCGGGCGATCCAATCGATCTTGGCCGCGTCTTTTTTGTCCACCGTTTTTTTCCAGCGGCGCAGGATTTTGACCACATCGTCCGCATGATCCTTGGCGATGTCGTTGAGATGATTGGCGACGCTGGTGCGGACGAAGAGTTCGGGATCGGTTTTCAGCCGCTCCAGGATCGGGAGGGTGGGCTTGGGATCGCGGACGAATTCCTGGAGTCGCTCGCCCCATGGAAGGCGTGGGCGCGATCCCTCCGAGGCCCATCGGCGGACGGCAACATGTTTGTCACCGGCGCAGCGGAGCAAAAATCGGAGGGTCTTCGCCGGGTATTTTTTAATGAAAGGGCGGACCGCCCATTCGGAGGTGAATAACGTCGTGAGGTATTTCAGTGCGTCCAACGAGATAACGGGAAAATCCAAGCCATAGGTTTGGACGAACTCGGTGACGGGCCAGAGGGCGAAGCCATCGAGGCCGCCCCCGCGCACGGACTTCAACAGGATGGCGAGCGCTTGCGGATAGGCTTCCGGAAGCCGCTGGCGCAATTCATCGCGGAGGAGCCGAACGCGGTCCTTCATTTCGAGCGGCTCGAGTTGGGACGTGAGCTGCAGGAAAGTGCGCGAGTCGAAAGCCGGATGATGGGGCGCGATCGCGGCGGCGATCTTCCTCAGAAGGTCGCGGCCGAACTGATGCTTGAAGGCATTTTCGTTTTCTGGCGGTGGTGCGGCCATGGGTTGGGGGGAGGGAGAAAACGGATTCCGTCTTTGGCGGTAGCGGAGAGCGCTGTGCACCGTTTGGAGCATTTGATCCACCGAATAAGGCTCGGAGAGAACGGCAAAGGCCTGAAGGTCACCTCGCCGCGCAAACCTCCCGAACGTGTCCGCGCAGCCAGCGATGCGCTAGATCGGCGTCCAGCCGCGGGTGCCAGAGCATTGAAACCGTGAACGCGGAAGGAGAAACCGGCAGGGGAAAACTGTGCATTCCCACGCGCAGATTTCCGGTGTGGCGCTCGGGCACACTGGCGATCAGGTCGGAGGCCCGAGCGAGGGCCAGCGCAGTCGAGAAGCCACCGACGATTGCGACGACGATTTCCCGTTCCACGCCGAACGGCGCCAAGGCCTGATCGATGGGCTCCTGGTCGATTCCGTAGCGTGAGACGGAGATATGCCGGCCGGCCCCATAGCGAGCGGGAGTGATTTTGCCCTTGGTCAGCGGATGGCCCTTTCGCACGACACCAATGTATCGATCTCGGAACAGGGCCTGCGTCCGCACCTCCGGGCTGGTCGTCTTCTCCACGACGCCGGTTTCCAAGTCGACGGTTCCGTCGCGAAGCGGCGTGCTGTCTTTGTTTGGCTTCTGCACGAAACGCAGGCGCACGCCGGGAGCTTCCTCGCCGATGCGAGAAATGAGGTCCGGCCCGAAGTTCTCCACAAACCCTTCGCTGGTCCGCAGCGTGAAGGTTCGGACGAGTCCTTTGAGATTGAGCTTCTCACCGGGACGGAGAACCGCTTCGCCACCCTCGACGAGCTGACTGACCTGCTCGCGGAGTTCGCGCGCGCGCGGGGTGGGCACAAGTCCGCGTCCGGCCCTGACCAACAAAGGATCGCCCATCGTCTCCCGCAATCGCGCCAGCGCCCGGCTCATCGCCGACGGGCTGAGCCGCAACCGTTGGGCCGCGCGTGCCACGCTGCCTTCCGCGAGCAGCACATCCAGGGTGACAAGCAGATTGAGATCAGGCCTCGACATCCGGCTATCAATTCGTGGCATGGCGCCAAACGCACGAATAAAGTGCAAACGGTGCGTCTTCCGCCATGTCAGTTAATGGGCTATAGTTCTGTCCATATTGAAGACCATCACCGCCGAACGAGATGAGGCAGTCGCTGAAAGAGTGGAACGCGCGCCTTCGGTTCGGGGGGCGCTCGCGGCCCTTTCGCTCTCCATGTTGCTGTCCGCGCTCGGCACGAGCATCGCCAACGTTGGCCTGCCGACGTTGGCAAAGGCATTCAACGCCTCGTTCCAAGAGGTTCAGTGGGTCGTCCTCGCTTACCTCCTCGCCATCACTGCGCTGATCGTCGGCGTCGGACGACTCGGTGACATCACCGGTCGCCGCCGGCTGCTGCTCGCCGGTATCTTGCTGTTTACGGTGGCTTCGTTCCTGTCCGGTTTCGCGCCCGCGCTTTGGCTGCTGATCGCCGCCCGGATGGTGCAGGGCCTCGGAGCGGCCATCATGATGGCTCTCACCATGGCCTTTGTCGGTGACACGGTTCCGAAGGCCAAGACTGGCAGCGCCATGGGACTCCTCGGAACGATGTCCGCGATTGGCACCACGCTCGGTCCATCGCTCGGCGGCATGCTGATTTCGGGATTCGGTTGGCGGGTAATCTTCCTGGTCAACGTACCGCTGGGTATCCTGGCTTTTCTTCTCGCCCGTCGTTACCTGCCCGCCGATCGCCGCTGGCCGAAGACTGATCGGGTCGATTTCGATTATGTGGGCACGCTGCTGCTTGCTCTGACGCTCGCGGCTTATGCGCTCGCGATGACGCTAGGGCGGGGCCGTTTCGGTCCGCTCAACCTGGCTCTGCTCGTAGCTGCAGCTTTCGGCCTCGGGCTCTTCGTGTTCGCCGAGGCGAAAGCGGCGTCGCCCTTGATCCGATGGACGGCGTTCCGCGATCCGTTGCTGAGTGCGAGCCTCGCCATGAGTGCGCTCGTCTCGACGGTGATGATGGCGACGCTGGTGGTGGGGCCGTTTTATCTCTCTCGTGCGCTCGGGCTGAATGCGGCCGGGGTTGGACTCGTCTTGTCGGTCGGTCCGCTGGTTGCCGCGCTGACGGGTGTGCCCGCGGGTCGCATCGCGGATCGTTTTGGTGCGCAACGCATGATCGTCGTTGGGCTCATTGGAATGGCGGCGGGTTGTTTCATTCTATCCATGATGCCGGCGACTCTCGGCATCCTTGGCTACATCGCTCCAATCTTAGTCATCACCTTCGGCTATGCGCTATTTCAGACAGCCAACAACACCGCTGTCATGACAGATATCCGCCCGGACCAGCGGGGTGTTATTTCCGGCCTGCTCAACCTGTCGCGCAATCTCGGGCTCATCACCGGTGCCTCCATGATGGGCGCGGTGTTCGCGTTCGCAGCGGCGGCGACCGACATCACCACCGCGCTTCCCGATGCCGTCGCCACCGGCATGCGGACCACGTTCGCCGTCGCGGCGATCCTGATCCTCGGCGCGCTCGCGCTCGCGGTGGGCAGCCGTGCTCGTGCCGGCCGCGCGTCTTTTCACTCATGAAAACCTCGCGTCCCACTCTCTACACCAAAATCGGCTGCCCGTGGTGCGCCGAGGCCCGGGCGATCCTCGACCGCGAAGCGATCGCTTACGATGACAGCAATCCCGCACCTTTAATTCGAAACCAACTTCCCCAACGAACTCATCCCATGACTCTTTCGCCCACTGAAAACTCCGCAGCGACTATTGCCGGCGCGCAACGCGAGATGCGTTTCGCCTATTATGGTGGCGCGCCCGGCATGTTCACCTCTGCCACCGTGTGGCTGATCGCTGGGATTGTATCCATCGTTCAGTCTCCTGAACGCGCGGTCTGGGCGCTATTTATTGGTGGCGTTTTTATTCACCCCGTGTCGGGGCTGCTGACGAAAGCCATGGGACGTTCGGGTAAACATAGTGCCGGCAATCCATTCGGTTCCCTGGCGCTGGCCACGACGTTCTGGATGATTTTGGCATTGCCGCTGGCCTACGGCGTGTCGCGCCTGCGCATTGAGTGGTTTTTCCCGGCGATGCTTTTCATCATCGGAGGTCGGTATCTGACTTTTTCGACGATTTTCGGAGCGCGGACCTATTGGTTTTGTGGTGCGGCGCTTGCTCTGGCGGGATTCGCTTTGGGACGGGCAAATGCTTCGCCAACATTCGGCGCGTTCTCCGGCGCAGCAATCGAAGCCATGTTTGCCGTCACCATCTTCGTCGAAGCAGTTAGGTTATCTGTGTTCAAAGATTGGTAGTGGCAAGACTCCACTGGGGGGCGCTCCTGGTGGTCGACGCAACCGTCGAGGGTGACGTTGAGGCTGAAGGTCAAGAGTCCCATGGCGGCAAGTCTCGTCTACTTGGCAGCCGCGCGGATGCCATACGAATCGGCCGCGGATGGATTGAGACGCCATCGAGCAGCGGCCCCTTTCTGACATACTCCACCGCTTTGTCCGCGCTTTCACTTCCATCGAAGGCCAGAAGGGCTCGCGTGACGCGTTTGTATTGCCGCGCCGCGATGAGAAACGGTCCTTCGCCATGCCGGATCACGGGTTCGAGATTCCGGCCGAGTTCCGACCGAACGAGGTCCGCGTGTTCCCCGCGTTTACCGAGCACGACCAGGGCGGTTACTTCGCGCGCCTCTGCACCCGCTGGATCAATCAGGCGGCGGTCAACACCGATACTGCTTAGGAACGGCGAATCGGCAGGCTTGTTTCGGCCTCGATCGCGAGCAGACGGTTGTACTTCGCAAGGCGTTCAGACTGAGTAATCGAGCCGATCTTGATGAAGTCGCTCGACCAGCCGACCGCGAGATCGGCGAGCCAGTCGTCTTCGGTCTCTCCGCTGCGCGCGCTCACCGTGACTTTCCAACCCGCCGATCGCGCGAGTGACGCAGCTTCGTTGGCCGCGGTCAGCGTGCCCACTTGGTTGACCTTGAGCAGCAACGCATCGGCGGCCTTCGCGGCGATTGCGCGGCGGATGCGCTCAGGTTGCGTGCAGAGAAAATCGTCGCCGAGCGTGAGGCAGTGGTCCTGTAATTTCTGACGGAGCATCGGCCAATGCGCCCAGTCGTCTTCGCTCAAACCGTCTTCCACGCTCACGAGCGGATAGCGGCGCGTCCAAGCTTCCACACGGTCGATCATGGCCGACGGCGACAGCCGCTCCGGGCCGAGTTGATAGTTTCCGTCGCGGTAAAAGTGCGAAGACGCCGCATCGAGCGCCATCGACATGTCGGCGCCAGGTGTTCGGCGCGTCGCGATGATTGCTTCGACCGCGTCGGACAGCATCGATTCGGCGTCGGGAAACAATGGCGACAGCCCGCCTTCGTCGGCGCGCAGCAAGCGTTGCTGGTATTTTTTCCAGATCAGCTTTGTTGCGGCCCGATACACGGATACGACTGCCTCGAGTCCTTCGTCCACATTCTTCGCACCTGTAGGGACCAAGAGGATGTCCTGCAACGGCGCCTGTTCACCTGCGTGCTTGCCGCCGCTGAAAAGATTGACCGTCAGCTGAGGCAGCGAACGCAGCGGTAGCCCCGCGATTTCTGCAAAATGCCTATAGAGCGGCACGCCGCGTTGCGCAGCGCAGGCGCGGGCGAACGCGACCGAAGCAGCAACCGTGGCGTTGGCGCCGAGACGGCTGAGCGTCGGCGTGCCGTCGAGGTCGATCATCTTCGCGTCGAATTCCGCCTGTGAAGAGAAGCTGTGTCCGCGCATCGCCTCGTGTAGCTGGCCGCGGATATTCTGCACTGATTTGCGGCAACCGAGACCGCCGTAGCGATTCAGGTCGCCGTCGCGCAGTTCCATCGCTTCCGCGCGGCCGGTGGAGGCGCCGGATGGGGTCGATGCCGCGCCGGTCGCTCCGCTGGATAAGCGACACTCGGCCCAGACGGTGGGACGACCCCGGCTATCGAGAATTTCCCGCGCGTGCAGGCGTTCGAGGATGAAAGCACTCATGTGGATTGAGGGACGGTGAAGCGGACGAGGGTTTCGACAGAACAGAGTGACGCGGCAATCAGCTTGGGTAGATCGGCCTGTAAGGCAGCGCGTTCATTCGCGTCGAGATACTCGAGCGGCGACTTGCCAGCAACACGGGCGAGCAGACAGGCGAGCGTGTGACGCACCGCGCGTGATTCCAGCTGTGGAAATAGGTTTTTCGTCTCGGCTTGGTAAGCACCCCAGAATTCGAGCGCGGCTTGGATGAAAGCGCTTTGTCGCGCGGGAAAATGACGAGCCTTCGCCAGGAGATGCGTCAGTCCGAAGCCGACGTCGAAAGCCGGATCGCCCCAGTGCACGACTTCGTAGTCGAGCAGCACGAATTGCCCGCGATAAACGAGCACGTTCTTTGGGCTAAAGTCACCGTGGACAAGAGTCATGCGATTGGCGTAGGTATCGGCAATGAGTGCGGTTAGAAATTCCGCCGCTGCCGGGACCTTGGCCATCCCGCTCCGGTAGTAAGCATCGATCCGCAGTTCATCGAAATACGTGATGTCGCCAAACTCGCTGGCCAGCGTCGTGAAGTTCTCCGCCGCTTGTCGGTGGATCGTGCCGAGAAGCTGGCCAAACTGCCGCGCGTGATCGTGCTCGGGGCCACGCGTCAGGAGAATTGTTTTCCAATTCTCGTGCGGCTCCGGAACCGCGCTCATGGCGATCGTGTGCGATTCGAAATCCTCAAACACAAACGCCGGGACCGTGCCGACGGGCGCGAGTTGGCCGAGCCGCCTCAACGCGGCCGCTTCGCGATGAACTCGCTCAGGATTGCTGAACCAGTCGCCTTGCACGCGCAGTTTCGCGAGCGCCTGCTTCAGCACCCATTCCACGCCGTCTCGTTGCCGGACGAAAACCGTGCGACAGGAGACGCCACCCGGCAGCACGCGCGTGGTCACGTCATCCGCCGCGCCGATTCGCCCCGTCGCGACCAGATACTCCCGCAGCGCGCGGGGATCTTCGATGTCGAGGGTAGAAGCCATGCGGCGCGAATCGGAGTCGATCGCGAGGCGCTCAGGACGTCGCGCGACCTCCGGAGAGATCAAGGGCGAAACGTATCGTGACGCTGCGGGTCAGCTTTTGCATGATTTGAATATTTATGCGCTACGGTTAGGGAGTGTCTTCAAACCTCATGAGTGAGCCAATCCAAGACAGCGGCGAACTGGATAAACCCAAGAAACGTGACGGCGGGTTTGTCGTAGCGTGTGTTTGCAAACCCCGATTGTCAGGGAACACTGGTTTTGCAAACACGCCTTAAAGTCAGATGGTTTGGCTTGGTTGGCTGAGAGCAACGCGGGGAGCGGGGTACTGGGAGGCTTGGGACGAAGATCAGTTTTCCTCTTCACCAGCCCGCAACAGCAACCAAATTGGGACTTCGGCGGCCAACCCGTACCGGATTTTAGCTGGCAAATGTTTGCCCCTTTTTTTGCCTTTGGTTCGTTAACGTTGCCTTGGGTTGCTCTCCGTTGCAATTGGGCGGCGCGCTCTTTCGAAACGCGTAAGTCACTAAACAAGAAACCCTCCGAAGTGTTTCGGAGGGTTTCAAATTGGGTGCAGGGGCTGGATTTGAACCAGCGACCTTCAGGTTATGAGCCTGACGAGCTACCAGGCTGCTCCACCCTGCAACAACGGGAGGCGGAACGTGCGTTCCGCGTTTCACTCTGTCAAGCGACTAAATGGACGGGCACGCCACGACGGCTTGTAGCCAATCCCAGCCTCCCGCCGCATTGACCCACGTTCGCGAAAATTCCCGGAAGCACGGCGATGCCTCATCCGACGCCCAGCTCGGTGATCGCGGCCACGCTCGGCAGGTCTTCCAGGTGCCGAACGAGTTCAACGATCTGGTTGCTCCGCGCTGTCGACCACCCCGCGTAGTCCATGCAGCCGCGGAATTTCTCCGCAACTTCATCGTAACTCATCGGGTTCGCCGGGCTGCCTTTGCCGAACTCCACCTTGCTCTCAATCGTCCGCCCGTTTTTGAGGTGCACCTTGAGCTTTGTCGCGTTCCGGCTTTGGCCCGATGCCTCGATCTCGGGGTCGACGTAAAAACGGACCCGGCCCATCATCTCCTGGATATCCGGTCGACTGACCACGGCATCGGTAAACTCGCCCAACCCGGCCCTGCCCACGACCAGGAGCGCGGCCAGGCAGAATTCCATGCTGAATTTTCCCTCCAGTCCTTTTTGCGGCTGATGGTAGTGAAGGTATTTCGGCAAGTGCGCGCTCGTGCCGACTTCGACCTGCACGACATCGGCAGCCTTGATTCCCTCCACTTGGATCAACCGGGCGAGCTCCGTCATCGCCGGGTGACTGACCGCGCCGGAGGGGTACGGTTTGATCGCGACGCCGGGGCTCGAAAAACTCCACGGATGGCCGAGCTTGTTGAGCAGGTAGTCGGCTTTGAACGTTTCCCCGTACGCGTGGAAAAACCCGTTCGGCGCTTCCAATATATTAGCAGCCCCATCCCAGCCGATCGCGGCCAGGTCAACGGCCACCACACCGGCCTCGGCGGCGTGGCCGGCTTGGAACGATTTGGTCAGCGTGCCGAAATTCTCCGCGAGTCCCGAACCCTGGCTCGCGGCGAGCGCGAAGGCATGGCTCGTCCTGCGCGCATCGAATCCCCGCAGTTTCGCGTAGGCGGCCGCGCTGCCGAAGACACCGAAGATCCCGGTGGCGTGAAAACCGGTCTTGTAGGCGCGGGCCGAACAGGCGTCCGCAATTTTGCAGGCGACCTCGGCGCCGACATGGTAGGCCAGCATGAATTCTTTTCCGCTCACCGGCTGGACGTCGCCAAATCCCAACGCCACGGGCAGAACCGGCGTGGTGGGGTGGATGACCTGGCCGAAATTGGTGTCGCCCGGGACCGGGATCTGCGTGTCGTCGAAATCCTCCATGTGCATCGAAACGCCGCTGGCCAACGCCGCGAAGCGCAGGGGCAATCGGTTTTTCGTGCCGAGCACGCGGACCTTGCCGTCGACGCAGCCCAAGGACCGAAGATATTCCTCCAGCAAGCGGCTGCCTTCGGACCGCGCGCCCACCACCGCCAGCCCGATCCCGTCGAGAATCGATTTCTTGCCGAGCTCGATCACTTCGGCGGGCAACGAGGAATATTGGGCCTGGACCACAAAGTCCGCCACATACGAGGTGATGCCGGTCGGCCGCTCGGGGAGGGGAGAAGAGGAAGGCGAGGAAGCGGCGAAGGATTTCGTGGCATCCCATGCGCTGTAAGCCGCGCCGGCTGCCGCCACGGTCTTGATGAAGTTACGTCGATTCATAATGAGGGCGCCGGGGATCGGCGGGGGTTAAGGACGGCATCGTAACAAAAACCGCATCGGTCTGCTGTTGCGTTGTGGGGAGCTTTCGTTGCGTGACGTGCAACAATGCCGTGCGGCTAACGCGGGGATTTGTTCAGGGGAATCTTCGCCGCGAGGCAGAGGAGATCATAAAGCACCTTGGCCGGCGGTGAGAGTGGCCGCCGCCGGGATGAGATCAGGCCGAGCCGCCGGCGGATCACGGGTTTTTCCAGCGGGACCCCGATGATGTTCGGATGGGAGTGCTCGGAAATCGCCATCTGCGGCACGGCGGCCACGCCCAGGCCGGCCTCCACCATGCTGATCAGCGTGGCGACGTGCTCAGCTTCGAAAAACGCGGCGGGTCGCTTCGCCAGGTTGCCCAGGGCGTAATCCATCAGCAGCCGATTCCCGGTGGCCTTCGACGTGCTCATGAAACGTTCGTCCACGAGTTCCTCCCATTTCACGCTTTTCCTCTTCGCGAAACGATGGGACTTCGGCACGGCCAAAACGTATTCCTCCCGCAGGATCGGCAAAAAAATCACCTCGGGTTCCTGCGTGCCCACGAAATTGAGCCCGAAATCCGCCTCGCCCTGGATGACGCAGTTCAGCACGTGGTTCGCCCGTTCATCAATCACGCGGACACGGATCTTGGGATACTGCTTGTTGAACGTGCTGAGCACCGACGGGAGAAAATGGTAGGTGGCGGAGGCCACGCACCCGATCGTGACTTGCCCGCTGCGATTGGCCGCGAGGTCGCTGATCCGGAGGATCCCGTTCTCGAGTTCGTTCAGCACCGCGCGCGCATGCGAGAGGAAGACGCGGCCAAGATTGGTGAGCGACACGGTCCGCGTGCTGCGGTCGAGCAGCCGCGCGCCCAGCATTGATTCCAGCTGGCTGATTCGCCGGCTCAGCGCCGGCGCGGAAATGTGCAGCGCTTCCGCGGCCGCGCGAAAGTTCAACTGGTCGGATACGGCGACGAAGGCCTGGAGTTCACTCAGATTAAAATTGATGCGTCCCATGCAATGATTGGTCCGACATTTGCACCGCTGCACAACAAACAAATCTATAAGAATAGTGCTCGTTCGTTTGAGTTTTCTCCGCCCCATAATCCCCGAAGTAAGGAATTAGACATGATACCCACCCCGAAATTTCTGCCGCCCCGGTCACGCTCCCTGCTCGCGGCCAGTCTCTTTTTTGGCTTCTTCCTGAGGTCCGCCGTGGCACAGGAAACGCCGGCGCGACCCGACGAAGCCAGCCGTCCCGACGACTCACCCCCGACCGGGCCGGTCGTGAAGCTCGAGTCCTTCAAGGTCTATTCACCCAAGCTGGAAAGCTACGCCGAGGCGACCGGCTCATCCGCGACGAAGTTGCCGATGGACCTGGCCGAAACCCCGGCAACCCTGCAGATCCTGAACGCGGCCTTCCTCGAGGACAAACGGGCCCAGTCGCTGGAAGACGTGTTTTCCTACGTGGTGGGCATGAACCGGGAAAATCCCTCCGCTTCCGGATTCACGTTGCGCGGGTTCAGCGGTGATACGACCACCACGATGATCAACATCATCCAGTTCGACGGCATGCCCGGATCGGCCTCCCGCTTCGGTTCGCCGACCACGGCAAATGTGGAGCGGCTCGAGGTGTTGAAAGGCCCGGCCTCCGTGACGTTTGGTGCGATGAACCCCGGCGGCGTCGTGAACATCATCAGCAAGTCCCCGCAAGCGAAGGCCGGTTACTCATTCTCGACGGCGGTCTCCAGCTATGCGGGCCAGGGCACTTCGTTTGGCCAGGACGCCGGCATCATCGGGACTTTCGACGCCACCGGGCCGATCGATGCGAACAAACACTGGCTGTATCGCTTCATTGCCTCGTACGAAGACGCGGCCACGTGGAAGCAGTTCGATTGGAGCCGCAACTATTACATCTATCCTTCGCTGACCTATCGCCCGAGCAAGGACACCGAAATCACCATCAAGCTGGAATTCGACCGTCAGCATCGTTTCTCCATCCAGGACCAGGCCCTGGTCGCCCCGTTCGACCTGATCGCCAACGTCGTCAAGGATCACTCGCTGGTCTACCAGGATCCCAACTCGGTGGAATACGATCGCGGCGATGTCTACACGCTCACCGCGCGCCATCATTTCCAGGATGATTGGACGGTCCAGTTCAACAGCCGCGAGGTTCAGCACTCGGATGGCCGGCGGCTGCTGGAAAACCGCACGGTCAATTCCGCGCCGATCCTCGATAACAGCACGATCACGCAGCGCCTGCGCGACACCTGGAACCGGCGCCGTTATTCCTACAATGACATCTACGCGTTTCGCCAATTCGGGCCCGAGTCCTTCAGCAATACGGTGCTGGTCGGGGCCTCCATGGGCTACGAAACACCGAGCTTCCTCCGCTGGGTCTTTGCGAATGTGACCGGGCCGGAAATCAGTGTGTATCATCCGGTCCACGGGCTCACGCAGTACCCGGTGTACAACTCCGCGGACGGGCCGACGCAAATCGCCACGGCCAAATATTACAACTACGCCCAATACTTCTCGGACCAGATCAAGTTCGGCAAGCAATGGCAGTTGCAGCTGGGACTGCGGCATGAGAAGTACGACATGAAGTACACGGATTTTGCCCTGAAGAATGGAAAGTATATCAACCCCGGCGCGGTCGCCCATAACTCGGCCTCGACGCCGTCAGCCGGAGTTGTCTACCAGCCGCGCGATAACATGTCCGTCTATGCAAGTTACGCGACGTCGTTCAAACCTTCCATCCCTCAGGCAGTCGACGGTTACGGGCAGCCTTTTTCCCCGGAAAAAGCCAACCAGGTCGAGGTCGGTGCCAAGCTCGGTTTCGACAACAACAAATTCAACGTGCTTCTGTCGGTGTTCGACATCACCCGGGATAATGTGTCGGAGGCCATCCCCACGCTCTTCGATGCGAACGGCGTGCAACTCTATCGCCAGCAGTCCGAGGTCAGCCGCGGCACGGAGTTGTCGCTCAACTACCAACCGGTGCCGCATGTGCAGATGCAGGTGGGTTATATTTACGACGACACCTACGTTAGCGCTTCCGCCAATCCCGCCGAAGTCGGCGCGCGACTCGATAACGCACCGCGTCACAGCTTTAACTTCTGGGGCCGTTATAATGTGCCCGCTGGCGCCCTGCGCGGTCTCGGCGTCGGCCTCGGCGTCATTTACGTCGGCGACCGAAATGGCATCCTCATTAACGACCCGGCGCATGCCATGACGATCCCGTCCAACACCCGGATGGATTTTGCAGTCTACTATCGTTGGAAACGGTACGATTTCGCCATCAACGTGAACAACGTCACGGACCTTTCCTATATCGCGAGCGCGAACGCCAATACCGATGTTGTCCCGGGTGACCCGCGCAAGATCACGGCCTCCTTGAAATATGCCTGGTGAGGCCCCGCTCGCATTGAATCAAACTCCCGATGTGTTGGTGATAGGCGGTGGCAACGCCGCGCTGTGTGCCGCGCTGACTGCGCGGGAAGCCGGCGCGAGCGTGCTCATCCTGGAGCATGCGCCGAGGGAAATGCGCGGAGGGAACAGCCGTCACACGCGAAACCTGCGGCTGATGCACGAAGGCCCGACGAAACTGTTGGGCGATTCGTACAGTGAAAAAGAATACTGGGACGACCTCATGCGGGTCACCAAGGGGAAGACCGACGAGAAGCTGGCGCGGACAACCATTCGCCTCAGCAGTGATTTGATGCCGTGGATGGAGCGTCACGGCGTGCGCTTCCAGCCGTCGCTCACCGGCACCCTGGATCTTTCGCGGACCAACGCGTTTTTTCTCGGCGGCGGGAAGGCGCTGTTGAATTCGTATTACACGACCGCGGAAAAACTGGGCGTGAGCGTGAGGTACGGCGCGGAAGTCCAGGAACTGAAGCGCGACGGAAATGAAATCCGCGAGGTCCTGGTGAGTCGGGAAGGGGTGATGGAAACGTTCCGCCCTAAGACCGTGGTCGTCGCATCCGGTGGTTTCCAAGCGAACATTGCGTGGTTGAAGGAGATCTGGGGCGACGCAGCCGACAATTTCATCATCCGCGGGACTCCTTACGCCAAGGGACGGGTGCTTAAAAACCTCCTCGACCAAGGCATCGCCTCGGTCGGCGATCCTTCGCAGTTCCATGCCGTGGCAATCGATGCCCGGGCGCCGAAATTCGATGGCGGCATCGTCACACGCCTGGATTGCGTGCCGTTTTCGATCGTCGTGAACCAGGAAGCACAGCGGTTTTACGACGAAGGGCAGGACATGTGGCCGAAACGGTATGCGATTTGGGGTCGCCTGGTTGCGCAATGCGCCGGTCAAACCGCCTATTCGATCTTCGACGCGAAATCTGTGAACCTTTTCATGCCATCCGTTTTTCCCGCCAAGCGCGCCGACAATCTGCCTGGGCTCGCCCAGCAGCTCGGGCTGGATCCCATCCAGCTCGAGGCCACCGTCGCGCAGTACAATTCGGCGGTCGCGGCCGGCAGTTTTAATCCGCGGGTGCTCGACGATTGTCACACCGACGGCCTCGTGCCGCCGAAGTCGCATTGGGCGCGCCGGATCGATACGCCGCCGTATTACGCCTATCCGTTGCGGCCGGGCATCACGTTCACTTACCTCGGCATTCGCATCGATGAACAAGCGCGGGCTTTGACGACCGATGGCGGCGCGATGACGAACCTCTTTGCCGCTGGGGAGATCATGTCGGGAAATATTCTCGGCGAAGGTTATCTCGCGGGATTCGGAATGACGTTGGGCTCGGTTTTCGGGCGAATCGCAGGAAAGGAAGCGGCACACCATGCAATCAAGTAACACCACCGACGAGGCCCGGCGCTTGTTGGAGATCTGCAATGCCTGCCGTTACTGCGAAGGTTTCTGCGCGGTTTTCCCGGCGATCGAGCTACGGCGGTCCTTCACCAACGGGGACCTCAACTATTTGGCGAATCTCTGCCACAACTGCCGTGGTTGTTATTATGCGTGTCAGTATGCGCCGCCGCACGAGTTCGCCATAAATTTGCCGAAGACCTTGGCGGAACTGCGGGGCGAAACTTACGTCGAGTACGCCTGGCCCAAGCCGTTCGCGGTCTTTTTCAAGAAGAATGGAACGGTGGTTTCGATCGCGACCGCCCTGGGGATTGCCGCGGTGTTTCTTCTCACCGCCGGGCTGCAATCGCCGCAGATCCTGAAGGATGTGCACACCGGACCGGGAGCATTCTATAAGGTGATTCCCGAAGGGGCGATGATCGGCGTGGCGTTGGGCACGACGGGATTTGCGATATTGGCGATGGTGATTGGCGCGATTCGGTTTTGGCGGGATACGGGAGGCGGAAAGGCGACTGGCTTGCATGCCTTGGCGACTGCGGCGCGCGACGTCCTGACGCTCCGGTACCTCGGTGGGGCGGGCGATGGGTGCAACAATCGCGATGAGCAATTCTCGCAAACCCGCCGGGTTTATCATCATGCCCTGTTTTACGGTTTCACCCTCTGCATGGGATCGACGACGGTCGCGGCGATTTACGATCACATCCTGGGTTGGCCGGCGCCTTACGCGTTTCTGAGCGTGCCGGTGTTATTGGGGACGTTCGGAGGAATCGGGATGATGATCGGCACGGCCGGGCTGTACTGGCTCAAGCTGGTGGGCGACCAAACGCCCACGGCCCGAAAGTGGATGGGGTCCGACTACGCGCTGCTGATGCAACTTTTCCTCGCGGCTGCCACGGGGCTCGCGTTGCTGGTGTTCCGCAGTTCGTCGGCGATGGGCGCGCTGCTGGCGCTGCACCTCGGTATCATCTTTTCATTTTTTGCGATGATGCCTTACAGCAAATTCGTGCATGGGGTGTATCGATCGGCGGCCTTGCTGCGTTACGCTCACGAGCGGCGAAATTCCGGTCAACCGGAAGTTGCAACGCATTCGTAAGCGCGACCCTTTTTGATCGTGGAACGAGATGCCGTGCCAGAGGTTCGCTTGACCCCGGACCGATCCGCAATGCCGGCGAACGAACGCCGCGCGAAAATCGGCGCCGTGATTCGCGTGGCAAGCGGCAACTTCCTCGAGATGTACGACTTCATCGTATATGGGTATTACGCCGCTTACATCGCGAAGGCATTCTTCCCGGCCCATAGCGAATTCGCTTCCCTGATGCTGTCGCTGGTCACGTTTGGCGCCGGGTATTTGATGCGCCCGGTGGGGGCGATCTGGCTCGGTGCTTACATTGACCGCAAAGGACGAAAGAAGGGACTGATCCTGACGCTGGGATTGATGGCGATCGGCACGCTCACGATTGCGTTGACGCCGAGCTACGCGGTGATCGGGTTGGCCGCGCCGGTGATCGTCGTGATCGGGCGCTTACTCCAGGGATTGTCCGCGGGCGTCGAGCTTGGCGGCGTTTCGGTTTACCTCGCGGAAATCGCCACCCCGGGTGCGCGAGGATTTTATTGTTCATGGCAGTCGGCCAGCCAGCAGGTGGCGGTGGTTTTCACCGCGATGATTGGGCTCACGCTCGCGGGGATATTGACGGCGGCCCAACTTGCGAGCTGGGGGTGGAGAGTTCCGCTGGCCATCGGCTGCCTGATCATCCCGGTCATCCTCTGGCTGCGGCGATCGCTGGAGGACACGGCGGTGTTCAAGCAAATGCAGCACCGTCCCCAAAAGACCGCGGCGGTTTTTCGGATCCTTGCCGCCAATTGGAAGCTGGTTCTCACGGGCACGATGCTGACGGCGATGACGACCACGACCTTCTACCTGATTACGGCCTATACGCCCACGTTTGGTCGGGAGGCGCTGCACCTGGTTCCGCGGCAGAATTTTTTGGTCACGCTGTTGGTCGGGCTTTCGAATTTTGTCTGGCTGCCGATCGCGGGAATGGTTTCGGATCGGATCGGCCGACGACCGCTCCTGCTTGTCATTCCGGTTCTGGCGTTGTTGAGCGCGTACCCTGCGATGGCTTGGCTGATAGCGGCGCCGACGATGACGCGGCTGCTGATGGTGCAGCTGTTGTTTTCGTTTTTCTTCGGCGCCTACAACGGCGCGTTGATCCCGTGGCTGGTGGAAATCATGCCGCCGGCGGTGCGCACGGCGGGTTTTTCGCTCGCCTTCAGTTTGGCGACGACGCTGTTCGGCGGTTTCACGCCAGCGATCTGCACTTATTTGATCGAAGCGACCGGCAACCGCGCTTCGCCGGCATTTTGGTTGATGTTGGCGGCGACGATCAGCCTCGGCGGACTGTTCGTGGGTCGACGCTCGACCACGCAGTGGCGTTGACTGAAAGTAGCGCAGGCGGGCGGCCTGCTTTTCGAAGTAGCGAGTAGCGTGTAGCGGGTAGCGAGTAGACGGACCGACCCCCGGGAGTCGTGCACCGTTACCGGTCCGGTATGCTCGCTACTCGCTACCCGCTACTCGCTACTTCCGCCGAAGCAGGCGGGCCGCCTGCGCTACTTCGGATTCCCGTCGGTTGGAGTTTTAACCGTGCTCATCTGGGCGAACCGTGGTTACTTGCTGCGATGAAAGTGACGCGCATGCAGATCATCGGGCGGGGACTGACGAATCGCTGCCCAAACTGTGGACAACGCACGCTCTTCAAGGCCGGCACGTTCTTCGACGTGAACAAGGAGTGCCCGAATTGCGGGCTCAAGATCGAGCGCGACGAAGGCAGTTTCCTCGGGGCGATGTCGCTGAACTATGGGGTGACGCTGGTCTGCTTCCTGGTGCCGGTGATGCTGCTCTGGTATAACAAGGTCATCGGCAACACGACCGCGATCATCCTGGCCGCGATCGGCGCCGTGGGGTTTCCGGCGCTGTTTTACCGTTCTTCGCGCAGCTGGTGGCTGATGAATTATTACCTGGTCCTCCCGCAGCACCTGCCGGCCAACCGTCCGCCGGCGAAGGCGGGCGACGACGAGAACATCTAGCGATCTTGGAATTTATCGACCCCGACCGTTGCGATTTCGCCGGCCTCGAAGACCTTGGACCTCACTATGAAATCAAAATCCTTCCTCCTCACGACCTGCGCCTTCCTAATCGCCGGCCTTGCGCTGTCAGTGTCATCAGCCTCTGCAGCGTCTGAAGCTGCGCTGAAGGCAAAAGCCAAGATCAGCCAGGAAACCGCCATCAAGACTGCGCTGGAAAGCGTTCCGAACGGGAAAATCCAGTCGGCTGAAATCGAGAAGGAAAACGGGAAACTCGTTTGGTCCTTCGACATCTCCGTTCCGGATTCGAAGAACATCACAGAAGTCCAGGTCGACGCCATGACGGGAAAGGTGGTTTCGACCGAGGTTGAGACGCCGCAGGATCAGGCGAAAGAAGCAGCCGCCGACAATAAAAAGAAAAACTAGCCTCTACTGGCTGCGGGTGGGGGTGGGGCGGGTTGCCCGGGAATGCGGTGATCGACCGGCCGACGGTTGGGCGCGAGCTTGGTCGATGCGGCGAAACCGCGCGGAAACTGTCGCCGGTTTTTCTGCTTCCGTTTTCGACGATGAACCCTACGTTTCGCCGTTCCTGTAGGAGAGGTGGCAGAGTGGTCTAACGCGCCTGACTCGAAATCAGGTGTAGCCGAAAGGTTACCGGGGGTTCGAATCCCTCCCTCTCCGCCAGTCTTCGCTCGCCGCGGCAGCGGCAAGAAGACTGCGAAAGTAGCGCAGGCGGCCCGCCTGCTCGGGAGGTTGCGAGCCGGAAAAAGGAACAGGCTATTGCCGGAGACCGCGGCAACCCGATAAACGATCCTCCGCTGGATCCCACACCGCCTGCTCGACATTGCACGCAAGCATCCCGAGGTATTGGTCGCTGGCTAACACCGTATCTCCCATCCGACCCGAGAAATCACCATGATCCCACTCTTGCGTCCCTTCGAAAAGATATGGGGCGGCGAAAGCTGCCAACCAATGGTTTTTTCCATCGGAAAATCCGAACTGGAATCCAGTCTTCGAAGTAAGATTTCATCGTCGTTCTTTTCCTTCGGCACGCGTGGGCTCCGGGGTTCGGTGCAAGATGGGGAGATTTCGGTTTTTTGGAATACTCCTGGATTCGGGAATTCGTGGCGGCCTGTTTTCCACGGTTCAATTTCTGGAGACGATCGAGAATCTCGGATTGAAGGAAAAATTTCGACCTTCCGCCGTACCCAGGTGTTCTACGGCATTTGGTTTGGCCTTCTCGCCATCTTCACTCTCGTTCTGTTGCCGACGGGGATTGGCAGCGTCGTCACCCTCGGAATGATGGCGTTCGGGACGGGCGCGGCGGCGCTCGGTCAATATCTGAGTCGCGGAGAAAAAGAGAAGATTTTGTCGGCCCTAAGTGGAGTTCACTCCAGCAGTACACTGCAGCCCGACGGAACTACCCAGATTCCGGGCCGAGGAATGAAAATCGTTGCCGTCGTTCTGGTGATTTTTGGCGTCGGGAATCTCATTGGGTCGATCGCCGCGCTAGGCAAAGGCGGCATCACAGTAACCGTAGCCTCTGAATTTTCCTCCGGTATGCTGGCTCTGTTGGTCGCATGGGGGATCTTGAAGAAAAAGCGCTACGCATGGATTCTGGGTTTTGTCCTCATTGCGACTGCAGCCATCTATTTCCCCGTGAGCGTATTTCGGTCCCTTCCAGCGCAAAACGGAACTGATCAGATTGTGCTATTAATGTTCGGCACGTTGGGTGCCTTGGCCGTGGCAATATATTGGGCCGTTCTGTGGCGCGCTCAACGCAGTTACTTTTACGCAGGGCCGCGGATCGTTACGGCGCGCGCGGTTTTCCCCTCACTTTGATTTTTGGCAGGGCAGGCTCGTTGGGAAAAAGCTGGCTTAGCGACGTGAGGAAAACTCCGCTCCAAAAGTCTTCTTGGCCAATCTGCACTCCGTCCCGACTGATGCCCATGATCATGCAGCGGAAACAGAAATCGACGGCCAGGGTTTTTTTCCCTTGGTGAAACCGGAGGCGAGCAATGTATTGCGGTGCACAGAATTTATTTATCTTCCGGTCGTAAGTCGCTTTACTTAGGAGCGCTGCCTGCATCGCAGCGGCAAGGTCAGGGGGAACCACGATATAGTCAGTTTCCTCATAATGTACTCGACGATCTTTCGTAAGCGAAAATTGAAGAATGCAGGCGTCGACCTTGTCGGGATGGCGCACAATATCGACATTTCCCAAGCTGCCAAGTGACTCGGCCACGGGATTGAAGATCGCGCAGGCCGACAGGCAAAAGGCGACCGAGAGTAACAAATAAAAGCGATATTTCACTACCCAGCATTTAATAAACCGAAGGCGCTTACACGCTCAAATACGAGGACAGGCATTTTCCGATCCGGCGGCCCGATCCGGTGACGGCATTCGTCTTTCGATAATTCTGCTATTCGTAAGTCGTCCTTTGTAATTCGTAAAATCCCGGAGGCGGGTCGGAGACCGCGCCCTACGTTGCTTCCTTCCCGGGGTTGTCATTCCATGAATGAACCCCACGCTCGTTATATGAACACGACCGTTTTACCCCGGCGCTTCGCTGGTTCTTTGGCGGCCGGTTTCGCGCTGATCGCGGCGACCTGGCCCAGCCCGGGTGTCGCGCAAACTCCGGCGACGTCCCAATATTATTTTGGCACGCTCGCGGGCGATGCCACCTACGGCAGCGCCAACGGTCCTGGCGACGTCGCCAAATTTAACCAGCCGGACGGTGTCGGCACCGATGCCAACGGCAACGTGTATGTCGCCGACACCCTCAATCACACCATTCGGAAAATTTCCGCCGCGGGACTTGTCACCACGTTTGCGGGGAGTTCGGGAGTTGCGGACTACGTCGAGGGCAATGGTGCCGCCGCACGCTTTCGTTCGCCCGGCGCGGTGGCCTCCGATGCGGCGGGAAATATCTATGTCGCGGACACCGGCAACGGCGTGCTGCGGAAAATTACTCCTTCCGGCGATGTCAGCACTTTGGGCACCGGCATCGGGCTCGGCAGTCCGCATGGTGTCGCGGTCGATGCCAACGGGAACATCTACGTCGCCGACACCGAGAGCCATGCGATCCGGAAAATTTCCGCGGGCGGCGTCGTCACGATCCTGGCGGGTTCGCCCGGCAACGGTGGCAACGTCGACGGCGCCGGCGCGGCGGCGAGGTTTGCTTCGCCGTATGGGGTCGCGGTCGATCTGAGCGGGACGGTGTACGTGGCCGACACGGGCAACGGCGCGATCCGGAAAATCTCCCCGGCGGGCTTGGTGACGACCTTGGCGACGCGGATCGGCGAGGTCATTTTGGTCGCGAACACCGTCACCTATCTCGGGCCGCAGGGCGTGGCGGTGGATCGCAACGGCGACCTCTACGTCGCCAACACTTACCGCAATGCCGTCATCAAGGTTTCGGCCGCGGGCGTGGTTTCGGATTTCGCGGGCGGCAAGTCAACGGGCTCCTTGGATGGTGTCGGGATGGCGGCAGAGCTCTGGCATCCGGCGTCGGTGGCGATCGACGCCGCGGGAAATCTCGTCGTCGCGGACACTCGAAATAACCGCATTCGAAAAATCACCCTCACGGCGGTCGTCACCACGGTGGCGGGATCGGGGCGCGCCTATGTCACGCTCGACGGGCTCGGCTCGAGCGCGGCGTTTTACTCGCCTTACGGGGTGGCCCGCGACGACCAGGGAAATATCTTCGTGACTGAAATCGGCGGGAATTCCGTGCGGAAGATTTCCTTGGCCGGGATGGTGACGACGTTCGCGGGCTTGAATGGGACTTCTGGTTACGTCGATGCGACGGGGGCGGCGGCGCGCTTTTCCTCGCCGTCGGACGTGGCCGTCGATCGCGTGGGCAACAAATACGTTTCGGATTCGGGCAACAATACGATCCGGAAGATCACGCCCGATGGGCGCGTCACGACGCTCGCAGGCAAACCGGGGCTCGACGGCTTGGACAGCTCGGGCGACGGCGTGGGCGCGGCGGCGAGGTTTCACAGCCCGAACGGAATTGCGGTCGACGACCACGGCGTCGTTTTCGTGGCCGACTATTACCACCACGCGGTGCGCCGAATCTCGCCGGACGGCGTCGTGACCACGTTCGCCGGAAAATGGGACGAACCGGCGCATGCCGACGGTCCCGGCGCCTTGGCGCGCTTCAGATACCCGAGCACCCTGGCGATCGACCGCAGCGGCAATTTGTACGTGGGCGACGAAGGCAACCATCTGCTGCGAAAGATCTCGCGCGACGGGATCGTGTCGACCTTGGCCGGGACGGCCACCACTGCTGTACAAAGCGATCTCGATGGAGCGGGCCCGGCGGCGCGGTTCGCGAATATCGGCGGGATCGTGGTGGATGCGAGCGGGACAATTTTCCTCACGGATCGATCGGCGGCCACGATTCGAAAATGCACCCCCGACGGCGTTGTCACGACCATCGCCGGATTATCCGGCTCATCCGGAAACGCGGATGGCGCCGGTGCGGCCGCGCGGTTCACCTATCCGCTGCGGCTCGCGGTCGACGAGCGCGGGGTGCTCTACGTTTCCGATCCTGGAACGGGGACGATCCGGATTGGGTTCCCGGTGACGTCGACTTCGACCTTGGCGAACCTTTCGAGCCGCGGCCAAATCGGCGCGGGCGACAAGGTGTTGATCGCAGGTTTCATCGTCGCAGGGAGCGGCCCGAAAACGCTGCTGATCCGCGGGGCCGGCCCCGCATTGACGAGCTTCGGGGTTGTTGGGGCGTTGGCGCGGCCTCAACTCACGCTGGTTCAGAACGGCAGCGTGCTCGCTTCGAACCAGGGCTGGCAGGCCGCGGCGAACGCCAGCGAGATTTCCACCGCGGCCGCGGCGGTGGGTGCCTTCGGATTTCTCGCGGGCAGCAATGACTCGGCGATTCTCACAACGCTGGGCGCGGGAAGTTATTCCGCGATCGAAACAGGCGTGAGCGGGTCGACGGGCATCGGGCTGGTCGAGGTCTACGACGTCGATGCGTCGGGCGCGCCGAGGCGGCTGCGGAATTTTTCCGCCCGGGGCCAGGTCGGGGTGGGTGGCGACGTGCTGATTGCGGGCTTGGGCGTCCTCGGCTCCGCCCCGATGAAAATCATGTTGCGCGTCGTGGGACCGGGCTTGGGCGCGTATGGCGTGAGCGGCGCGGTCACGGATCCGCAACTTGAGGTGTACCGCGATTCCGACGTGGTCGCGCAAAACTCCGGTTGGAAGGACGACGCGCTCGTCCGCGCGGCCGGGCAGGCGGTCGGGGCATTCCCGCTCGCGAACGGAAGCAAGGACGCCGCGATCATCGTGACGTTGCCGCCGGGAAATTACACGGTGCTCGTCCGCAGCCAAAGCGGCGTCGCCGGGATTGGTTTGGTGGAGGCATACGAAATCCCCTGGGAATGAGCAGTGCGGAACCGCCGGCCGGCTCCGAAATTCGCCATTCGCCATTAGGCATTAGTCACTCGATGTTTGGCGCCAGCGAGCCGCTCGCGCTACTTTCATGAATGACGAACGTATGATCCCACGAGAAACCCCGGTGGTCGCCGATGGGAAAAATTCGGCGGAAAGGATGGAGGCCTTTCGGCAGCTGGCCGCCGGCGTGGCGCACGATTTCAATTCCCTGCTGAACGTGATCACGGCGGATGCGAACCTCCTCCTAGAAACCCATGGCGGGGATCCTGCGGTGCGCGAGTCGGCGCACCGGATTTATGCCGCCGGGGAAAGGGCTGCGGATTTGACGCAGCAACTTTTGATCTTCACCGGGCTCCAGCCGTTGCAAAGCGAGCGGCTCGAGGTGAACGAGATCCTGCGCCGGGTCGCGTCGACTTTTTCGACCCGTTACGGAAACCCGATCCGGCCCGAGCTTTGCCTCGCGGCCTCGTTGCCGGAAATCGATGGCGACCCGGACATGCTGGAGAAGCTGACCGTGAACCTCGTCGCGAATGCCTGCGACGGCATGGCCGAGAATGGGAAGCTCACGATCACGACCGACCGCGTGGTCGTCGCCGAGGGCGCAAGCGGCCGGCCCCCGGAAGCGAGGGCGGGGGAGTTTGTGCGGATCACGTTTGCCGACGACGGCGCCGGCATTGCGGCGGAGAACCTGCCTCACGTCTTCGAGCCATTTTTCACGACGAAGGATGTGGGCAAGGGAATCGGACTGGGCCTTCCGACCGTGATGGGAATCGCGACGCAACATCGCGGCTGGGTTGAACTCGAATCGCGGGTCGGCGCCGGCACTCGCGTGGAAGTCTACCTGCCCGTCGGCCCGACCCGCACGGTCGAGGGCGCGGCGAAGGTCGATGCCCCCAACGAGTCGGGCGGCGGGGAAACCATCCTCCTGGTCGATGACGAGGCGCTGCTGCGCGAGATCACGGTCATCCTGCTGAAGAAGCAGGGCTACCGCGTGCTGCAGGCCGAGTCAGGCATCGACGCCCTGGAAGTTTGGAAATGGCACGGGTCGCGGATCCAGCTTCTCCTGACGGACATGGTCATGCCCGACGGCCTGACGGGCATTGAGCTGGCGGCAAAACTTCGCGTCGAAAAACCCCAGCTCAAGGTGATCTTCACGAGCGCGTACAGCCGGGAGATGATGGGCCGGATCTCGGCGCCCGGGGAAGTGGTGCACTTCCTCCAGAAACCGTATCGTTCGGAGCGCCTGTCGGATTTGGTGCGGCAGGTGCTCGACGGAAAGGTCGCATCGTGAAGCAGGAGCTGGACGAAACCACCCCGCCGATGTCGGCGGCTTCGGCCGGGCAGAAGCGGGAGTCACGGCCAAAATGGCATTATGCCTATTTTGCCCTGTCGGCCTATGTCCTGCTGACGGTCGCAGCGAGTTTCTACCTTAACCACCGGTTGATGGACCTGTACGCGAGCTCCGTGCGCGCCAACCAAGCGTGGACTTCGCGCCTCGATCGCTACCTTGAATTTCGTCACATCCTGACCGCATTGGCCGCGGCCAGCCTCGAACGGGAGGATACGGAGGAAGTGCCGGTGGCGATGGGTAACCTGAAGGCGGTGGCGGCGAATTTGAAGTCGACGATCGCGGCCGATGAAAAGGAACTGCTCGTCCCGGAACTCGCCGCCGAAGCGACCCCGATCCGGGCCAGGCTCGCCGTGTTCGCGCGCGAAACCGAGGAGCTCGCGACCCGCGGAAGTGCCTTCCTGGCCGACTACGCCGGTTTCACTCCCGCCCAGCGGACCGCGGCCCGCGCGCAAGTCCGGCGCCAGCATGCGGTGGCGTTGACGGCGGTCGATGACCTGAGGTCCAGCGTGCGCGCGATCCAGAAGGCGAATTTTTCCCGCGACCTCGCCGACGCGGCAACTCTCCGGCGCTACGAATACGTGCTCGTGATCGCGGTCGGGCTGATGGTCGGGATCGGTGCGCTCTACAGCCGGGCGCTCGCGCTGAATTTTGCCGCGGTCGAGCGGGAGATGCGACGCACGCTGATGAAGGCGCGCCTGAGCGGGGAGCAGTTTCGCGAGTTGTTCAACGACGCGCCGGTGGGATACCACGAATTGGACAACGTGGGCCGGATCACACAGGTCAACCAGACGGAACTCCAGGTGCTGGGTTATACGCGGGACGAAATGATCGGGCATCACGTGGCGGAATTTACCGTGGACCCGGCCCAGACGACTGCCGCCGTGCAGCGCAAGCTCGCGGGCGAAATCGCGCCCGGCCGCGAATTCGAGCGGCAGTGGCGGCGCAAGGACGGCTCCATCCTGCCGGTCGTGATGAACGACAAGCTGATCCGCGACAGCCGGGGGCGAATTGCCGGCATCCGCAGTTCGCTGCAGGACAACACCGCCCGCCAGGAAGCCGCCCGGCTGGAGGCGGCGCTCTACCAGATTTCCGAGGCGACGAACTCGACGCAGGATTTGCCGGCGCTGTTTGGACGGATCCACGAGATCGTGGGGCAGCTCCTGCCGGCCCGAAATTTCTATGTGGCGCTGTATGATGAAACGACGGGGACGATGTCCTTTCCCTATTTCTCCGACGAAGCGGATGCGGCGCCGGCGCCGCGCGCGCTCGGCCATGGCCTGACCGACTGGGTCCTGCGCAGCGGGAAGCCGCTGCTTCTTTCGCCGGAGGCCATGGCGGCGATGGTCAAACACGACGACTTCGACCTCGCGGGCTCGAGTCCGCTCGACTGGCTTGGGCTGCCCTTGGTGTCGCAGAGCCGCGTGATCGGCGTGCTCGCCGTGCAGAGCTACACCGGGACCGTGCGCTACACCCTCAAGCACCAGGAAATGCTCCAGCTGGTGTCCCATCAGGTCGCCACCGCGATCGAATGGAAGCAGGCCGTGGAGGCATTGAAGGTCGCAAAGGTCGGCGCAGAAAACGCGGCGCGCGCGAAGAGCGAGTTCCTCGCCAACATGAGCCACGAAATCCGCACGCCGATGAACGCGGTCATCGGCATGACCGGCCTGCTGCTCGACACGCGGCTCGAGCCGCAGCAGCGGGAGTTCGCCGAAACCGTGAGGAACAGCGCGGACAACCTGCTGACGATCATCAACGATATCCTTGATTTTTCGAAGATCGAAGCCGGCAAGCTGACGTTCGAAACCCTCGACCTCGATGTCGTCGATGCGGTCGAGGGCACGCTTGATATGCTCGCCGAGCGCACCCAGGGAAAAGGGATCGAGCTGGCGAGTTCCATCCCGCCGGATGTCCCGACGCACGTTCGCGGCGATCCCGGCCGGCTGCGGCAGATCCTCCTCAACCTCCTGGGCAATGCCATCAAGTTCACCGAGCAGGGCGAGGTGGTCGTGCGCGTGTCGAAGGAGTCCGAAACGGATTCACACGTCGTGCTGCGCTTCAACGTCAGCGACACCGGCATCGGGATTTCGCCGGAGACGCAGGCCCGGCTCTTCCAGGCCTTCACGCAGGCCGACACCTCGACCACGCGAAAATACGGCGGCACCGGCCTGGGCCTGGCGATTTGCCGGCAGCTCGTGACGCTCATGCACGGTGAGATCGGCGTGGAGAGCGCGGCGGGGAAGGGCACCACCTTCTGGTTCACCGTGCGGTTTGAAAAACAAACCGACGGCACGCCGGCGGTGAAATCGCCGCCGGCGGATCTTTTCAATCTTCGGGTGCTGGTGGTGGACGACAACGCCACGAACCGCCAGATCTTGCGCCACCAGATCTTCGCGTGGAAAATGCAGAAGGGGAGCGCCGCGGGTGGGCACGAGGCCCTGAAGATCCTTCGCGCTGCGGCGGCGGAGAAAGCGCCGTTCGACCTCGCGCTGCTCGACATGCAGATGCCGGAAATGGACGGCCTGACCCTCGCCCGCGCGATCAAGGCCGACCCGGCGATCGCTGCGACGCACCTCATCATTCTGACCTCGCTGGGCCATGTGATGACGACGGACGAACTTCGCGCGGCGGGAATCGACGCGTACCTGATCAAGCCCGTCAAACAATCGCGGCTGTTCGACGCCGTGGTCGACGTCATGGGCGGTGGCAAGGCCGGCACGAACCTCCTGAAATCGACGCTCGCGAACAGCGGTTCCGTGGTGTCGGGACCGCCGCTGCCGAAAATGCGGGTGCTGGTGGCGGAGGACAACCGCGTGAACCAAAAACTGGCCGTCGCGCAGCTCAAGAAACTCGGCGTTCTCGCCGACGTCGTGGCGAATGGCCTCGAGGTCCTGGACGCCCAGCATCGCCTCCACTACGACGTGATTTTCATGGACTGCCTGATGCCGGAGATGGACGGCTACGAGGCTTCGCAAGCTTTGCGGAAGCTGGAGCAGGACCGGGTCCGCCCGTGTTCCTGGAAGCCGCCGGTGCACATCATCGCGATGACGGCGAACGCGCTCCAAGGGGACCGCGAGAAGTGCCTGGCCGCGGGGATGGACGATTACATCAGCAAACCCGCCCGCCTGACCGAGCTCCAAACCGCCCTCGCGCGCTGGAAGCCCCGCGCGTAGCGCAGGCGGCCCGCCTGCTTCAGAAGGAGCGAGTAACCTGTGGCGCCAACCTTCGACTGGCTCTGTTCGGCGTTTCACTCACTGCGTCGCAGGTTTGTAGTCGGGCCGTGACGAGCCAGTCGAAGACGTGGCGCTACGTCTCCCAGAGGCGGGTCAGAGACCTCGCCCCACGCGCGCCCTGTCCTTCGCTTACGGCTGGACCTTCGACTTGTCGGGCCACGGGGGCGGCGGCGGCAGCGTTTGTCCCTGGGTCTTCAATTCCTCGAGGATGACCTCGATGCCCTTGTCGAGCTGCTGGTCCTCGCCGCGGAATTCCCGCGCCGGATCGTTGTCGACCACGATGTCGGGATCGACGCCATGGCCTTCGATGATCCAGCTCTTCCCGTCCTTCGCGTAGGGCGCGAATTCCGGCTTGTTGAGCGTCCCGCCGTCTGTGAATGACAGCGACCCGGAAATGCCGACCACGCCGCCCCATGACCGCTTGCCGATCAGCTTGCCGAGGCCGGCCGCGCGGAAACGATAGGGGAAGAGGTCGCCGTCCGAGGCGGAGTACTCGTTCAACAGCGTGACCTTCGGACCGAGCAGCATCTGCTCGGGGTTGGTCGAAGGCGTGCCATTGCGACGGATGTTGATCATCGTCAGCTCGCGCTGGAGGCGCTCGATGATCATCGGCGAGACGTTGCCGCCGCCGTTGCCGCGCACGTCCACGATCAGCGCCTGCTTGTTCAGCTGCGGGTAGAAGTGGCTCACGAAGGCGTTCAAGCCCTCGGGACCCATGTCGGGGATGTGGAGGTAACCGACTTTTCCGCCCGATTTCTTCGAAACATAGGCGATGTTCTGCTGCACCCAGGCTTCGTAGTAGAGCGGGGCTTCATCACCGATCGGGACAATCGTGAGGTCGCGCGCGCCGGCGTCGACCGGCTGGGAATTAACGCGGAGGACGACCTGCTTGCCGACGGTGCCGATCAGCGCGGTGTAAAGGTTGGCCAGGTCGCGCGTGGGCTGGCCGTTGATGGCAAGGATGAAGTCGCCGGCCTTCACGTTGATGCCGATCTCGGTGAGCGGCGAATGCGTCCCGGTCTGCCAGTTTTCGCCGGGCAGGATGCGATCGATGCGATAGGCGCGGCTGGCAGGATCGCGCGAAACTTCCGCGCCGAGCAGGCCGGTGCGAATGCGCGGGGCTTCGTTGCGGTCGCCGCCGCCCACGTAGGAGTGACCGATGTGAAGCTCGCCGATCATTTCCCCGATCAGGTAGGTGAGATCGTTGCGCGTGGAGACGTAGGGCACGAGCGCGCCGTATTTCTCCCGCTGCCCGGGCCAGTCGACGCCGTGCATGTTGGGCGCATAGAAAAAGTCCCGCATCTGGCGCCAGCTCTCGTTGAACACCTGGTCCCATTCCGCCCGGCGATCGAGGCGAACCTCGAGGCCCGAAAGATCGACCTTGGACTCAGGCTTCAGCTCCAAACGTGCGGAAGGCAGGTCCACGAGCGAGTAATCGCGCCCCTGGCGCACGAGCATTTTCTTGCCGTTCGCCGTCACCGTGAAGTTGTCGAAATTGCCCAGCTCCGTTTCCTTGCGCGCCTTCAAGTCGTACACCGCGACCATCGCCCGGCTGTTGGTGCCGGCGCCGAAACCTTCGCCACCGCCGCCGCCCGTCTGCGGGCCGCCGGGAGCGCGCCGGTAATAAACCTTCTCACCCACCATGCAGATCGGGCCGTAATTCGACGGCGCGATCGGGAGGCTGATCAGGCGATCGGCCAAGCCATCGACATCGACTTTGACGACGACCGGCTTCTTCGGCTCGGCCTTCGGCGTGTCCTTGCGGTCGGCGCCCTTCGGGGCGTCGGATTTGCTGTCGAGCATCGGCTTGGCAGACTCGTTCTTCGCCATTTCGGATTTCGAATTTTCGCCCTTCGGGGTTTCCGGTTTGGCCTCGTCGTCCTTGCCCATGCCGACCTCGTCGCTTTTCGGGGCGAACGGCGAAAGGGTTTCCTTCGAAAGCGCGACCATGAAAACGCGCTCCATGTCCAGGTAGGCGTGGTTCCACTCCGTGTCGGAGTAGATCGGGCGATAGTCGCGCGCCGAGGCGAAGAGCAGCCACTTGCCGTCGTCGCTGAAGGCCGAGCGCGAGGAATCGTACCAGCCATCGGTCACGGGCGTCGTCTGTTTGTCGGCGAGGCCATAGAGCATGACCTTCGCCAGCGTCCCGCGCTCCTGGCGCACATAGGTGATCCACTGCGAGTCGGGCGACCATTCGTACTGCGTGGTCGGCGAGTCGGGATTTTCGTCGACGACGGTGATCGCCTTGGTGGCGACATCGATAAAGCGAAGGCGCTGCTTGCGATCGCCCCAGAGGATTTTTTTCGAATCCGGCGCCCACTCGATCCCGAACGGATAGGTGTCGTTGTTAACCGTGAGCTGCGTGGCGGGGCCCTTCCCATCCTGCGGCCGGACGTAGATTTCGAATTCACCCGTCGCGTCCGACAGGTAGGCGATGGATTTCCCGTCGGGCGACCAGGTCGCGGCGCGCTCATGCACGCCTTGCGTCTTGGTCAGGTTGCGCGTCGGGCCGTCCTTCGCCGGCACCGTGAAGACATCGCCGCGGGCGACGACCGTGACGCGCTGGCCGTCGGGCGAGGGCTGCACGCTGGTGATGAAACGCGCGACGTTGGTGAGCGCGGGTCGTACCGCCGCGAGGTCCTCGCGGACACTGATCGGCACCAGCGCGGCTTTCTCCGTGGCGAGGTCGAGCTTCCAGATTTCACCGGCCTGCTCGAAGACGATCGCGCCTTGGCCCAACGACGGGAACTTCACGTCGTAGCGATCGAAGGCAGTCAGCTGCTTGGTCTGCTTCGTGGCCAGGTCGTAGCTGAACAGGTTGGCGCGGGCGGTGCGCTCGGAGACGAAGTAGATTTTTCCATTCGGCGCCCACATCGGGAAAATATCCTGCGCCGGATTGTTCGTGATGTTTTCCAGACCGCCCGACTTCAGGTCGAAGATCCAGATGTCGTCGGCCATGCCGCCGCGATATTGTTTCCACGTGCGGAACTCACGAAACACGCGGTTGTAGGCGATCTTGGTGTCGTCGGGAGAATACGACACGAAACCGCCGCGCGGAACCGGGATCTGGGCGGGGACATCGCCGTCCAAGCCGACGGTGTTGAGCTGCCCGATGAACGGGTTGAACGAGCGCCAGCGCGAGCGGTACACGACCTCGTTCGCGGTGTTCTTCCAGCCCATCACGAGGTTGTTGGGCCCCATCCGGTCGCCGAGGTCGTCGCGATCCAGGGTGGCGGAGGTCGTCAGCCGTTTCGGTACGCCGCCCTCGGCTGGCATCGCATAGACTTCCGTGTTGCCGTCGTATTGGGCGGTGAACGCCAGCTGCGCGCCGTCGGCGGAAAAGCGCGGGAAGATCGCATAGCCGGGCCCATCGGTGAGGCGCCGGGCGGTGCCACCGTCGGTGCCGACCGTGTAGAGTTGCCCGGCGTAGGAGAACACGATCTGCGCGCCGTTGGTGGCGGGGAACCGCAGGAGTTTCGTGGTGGGCTGGGGCGCGGCGGGTTCGGTCGCGGCGAGCCGGAGGAGGCCGCACGCGAGGAGCGCGCCGATCAGTCGGAAGGATTTAATCATGGAATGAATAGTTGCGGTGAGCCTTCCAAAGAATTTGTACCGCGCCAGACAAAATCCCCGGGCCGTGATTTCATTTCCGGGAAAAGGTTCCAAACCATTCGCGAATTCTGTCGGCACGATCGAATGACGCTGGGGTTTTTAACCGCGAATGGACGCGAATCCGGAACCGGAATTTTAAACAGGGAGAAGACGATCGGAGGCTCAGCGCATTGTCTAACGCGCTGAGCGAATCCGGAGAAGAGCCCGGAATGTTTGGCCGCAAAGAAGCGCAAGTTGCTGCGGTTTCGGATCGAAACGTCCGCGCGCTTATAAGCGCTCCCAAATCTCCTTCGCAGCCCCTGAAACTTGCGCTTCTTTGCGGCCAACCCGCCGGTTTTTCCGAAATCCTTCTTCGACTCCCGCAAGAAAAAGATCGGGTTCTCCGGATTCGCGTTCAACCACTCGCTCGCAGCCACCCGGCAGAGAGGTGAATTCGGCATTGAGGCGTGGTGATGAGTATGACTGGGTTTTCGACAACAACATCCCATGCACTCCTTCCTTCGATTCCATCGTCCCACGATACTCTTTTTGTGTATTGTCGCCGTGGCCTCCGCGGCTGCGCCCAAGCCGGAAAATTTGGCTGATTTCCAGAGCGAAGCGGCGCGTTTCAACGCGGTGCTTTCCCTGCCGGTTTATCCCGTCACTGTCGACGAAGCCAAGGCGCAGACGGAAAACGCGATCGGCGCGGCCGACACCGCCCTCGCCGCGCTGGCCGCCCAGGATTTGGGCAAGCTGACGTTCGCGAGCACATTTGCGGACTACGATGCAATCGTGGCCCGAGTCAGCGATGTGTACCTGGTTTTAAGTGCGGTGGCGGAATCGAGCACCGACAAGGCGCTGCGCGATTCGGCGAACGAACTGACGGTGAAACTCCAGGAATGGAACGTGGGCCTGGATTACCGCGATGGCGTCTACCGCGTGCTCAAGGCCTTCGCCGACACCCGGCCGGCGCTTGATCGCGAACAGCAGCGGGTCGTCGACGAACAGATGCGCACCTACCGCCGCGCGGGATTGTCGCTGCCTGCGGCGCAGCGCGGGGAAGCGGAAAAACTGCGGAAGGAACTCGCCGGCCTAACCACGGAATTCGCGGTGAACATCAACGAAGCCCGCGCCCCGCTTGATTTCACGGCCGAGGAACTGGTGGGCGTGCCGCAGAGTTTCCTGGACAGCCCCGGGGTCAGGCAGCCCGACGGCCGGTATCGCGTGATGGCGAACATCACCTGGCACGCCCAGGCCATCGGGGAAAACGCGGATCATCCCGACGTGCGCCGCCGCGTCCTCACGGCGCGGTCCCGTTTGGCGCGCGAAACGAACACCGAAGTCCTGACGAAGCTGGTGATCCTCCGCGCCGATATCGCGCACCTGCTGGGCTATGCGAACTGGGCCGATTACCAGATCGAGGTGCGCATGGCGAAGAACGGGGCGACCGCGGTGAAGTTCGAAGAGGACCTCGTGACGGGCCTGCAGCCGAAATTCGACGAGGAAATGGAAACGCTCCGGCGCGTGAAGGCGGCGCAAACCGGCCAGGCCGATGCCCGGCTCGAAATGTCGGACATTCCTTATTACACGAACAAGCTGAAGAAGGAAAAATACGCCGTGGATGCGGAAAAGCTCCGCGTCTATTTCCCCTACCAGGCGACGCTCGAGGGCATGTTCGCGATCTACCAGAAGATCTTCTCGTTGAAATTCACGGCCGTCACGCCGCCCTACGTGTGGGCGCCCGGGGTGCAGCTCTACGTAGTGCAGGACGCGACGACCCGGGCGCCGATGGGCGCGTTCTACCTGGACATGTTTCCGCGCGAGGGGAAATTTAACCACTTCGCCTGCTTTGGGCTGAAAGCGGGCGGCGTCATGCCCGACGGAAAATACGACCTGCCGGTGGCCGCGCTCCTGTGCAATTTTCCCGCGCCGTCGGCGGACAAGCCGTCGCTGCTGAAGCACGCCGACGTGGAAACGCTGTTCCACGAGTTCGGCCACGTGATGCACGGCATGCTGAGTCGTTCGCGGTTCGCGATCCAAGGCGGTTTCAACGTCCCGCTTGATTTCGTGGAAGCGCCGTCGCAGATGCTCGAAAACTGGGCGTGGGACAAGTCGGTGCTCGACACTTTCGCGGCCGACTATCGCGACCCGGCGAAGAAAATCCCGGCGGAGCTGATCGATTCCCTCGTCGCCGCGCGCCAGGCCACCGAAGGCTACACGACCCGGCGCCAGCTTGCGATCGGCCTGCTCGACCTCGGGCTCCACACGCTTTCGCCGGAGGAGGCGCGCAAGGCGGACGTGGTCAAGCTGACCAACGATATCACCGCGCGCGTGAGCATTGCTCCGCCGCCCGACACATTTTGGGCGGGATACATCGGGCACCTGGCCGGGTACGATGCGGGCTATTATGGATACCTCTGGGCGAAGGTCATGGCGATCGACATGGCGAGTGTGTTCAAGCAGGCGCCGGGCGGGTTCCTCGACGAGCAGGTCGGGCGTCGCCTGCGCGACGAGGTCTACGCGGTCGGGCACACGCGCGACGTGGACATCTCGGTTGAGAAATTCCTCGGCCGCCCGCGCTCGATGGCGCCGTTCCTCGACTACGTCGGAATCGGGCGTGACCCGGCCGCCGCCAAGCGGTAGTCGTCGGTTTGCTTCCCATGAAAACCACCGACCCGCGGGTTGATGTTTATATCCGGAAGTCAGCGGCCTTCGCGCAGCCGATCCTGCGCCACCTGCGGGCGCTCGTGCACCGCGGGTGTCCGGAGGCAGGTGAAACCCTCAAGTGGAGCATGCCGGCTTTCACCCTCGACGGAAAAATCCTGTGCCACATGGCGGCTTTCAAGGCCCACTGCGCCTTTGGATTCTGGCACCAGCGGATGTTATTTGAACTGGGTCGCGACGGCGGCAAAGCGGAGGAGGCAATGGGCGCGATGGGTCGCGTCACTCGCCTGGAGGATTTGCCGCGCGACGAGGCGATGCTCCGGTATATTCGGCTGGCGGTGACGATGAGCCAATCCGGCGAGCCGGCGCGGCCGAAGCCGAAGACGAAACGAGCGCTGCCGATGCCCGCGGATTTGACGGCGGCGCTGAAGAAGAACGCGAAGGCCGGAAAAGTTTTTGCGGACTTCAGCCCGAGTGCGAAGCGCGATTATATCGAATGGATCACCGAGGCGAAGCGCGAAGCGACAAGGGCGAGCCGCCTGGTGACCGCAGTCGGCTGGGTCGGCGAAGGCAAGACCCGGAATTGGAAGTATCAGAACCTCGCGTAGCGCAGGCGGCCCGCCTGCTCCGTGACTGGAATTCTGGTTTCGATCTTCGACCCCCGAGCAGGCGGGCCGCCTGCGCTACTTCAATTCACCGGCGAGCTGCGGTTAGCGGTGCAGCGCTGGGAAAAAGAGCGGAGCGCTCAGGGCCAGGCCGTCGCCGACACTCGTGAATTCCCCGCCGTCGCGGATTTTTTCGGCGCCGAAACGCGCGACGAATTCGCCGCGCAGGCTGCGGATCAATGACGTTCCTCCAGTGAGAAAAACCGTTTCGACACTCGACGGGGCGATGCGCGCGGTGGCGAGGAAACGGTCGAGGTAACCCGTGATCTGGGCCGTCAAATCCGCGGAGTTTCGGTTGAACTCATCCAGCGTGAGCGTCTCGTCCAACACGATGCGCGGGTGACGGAAACGGAGTGGCGCGGTGTCCTGCGACGTGAGCGCGATCTTGGCGCCCTCGATCATTTGGAAAATCGCGAAGCCCTGGTTGTCCTTCACCAGCGACTCCAGTCGTTCGAACCCCGGCGGGTTGTCGGAAAGCCGCGCGAGCCGCCAGATCAGGTCGAGCTTCGGCGCGTTGCGCAGGAAAACAATCTGGTCCCACTGGCAGATCTGCCGGTGCAGCGTGTCGGGCACCTCGAGGCGTTTGCCCCAGGATTCATAGGTCGCACCGCGGCCAAAGCGCGGCGTGAGCTTGTGCCACATCGTCGCCGAATCGTACTTGTTGCCGGCGACCGGAAGGCCGCCGGTGGCGAGGATGTCGCCGATTCGATCCGTGAGTCCCTGCCGCCGCGGATCGAGTTGGACGACCGTGAAATCGGAGGTGCCGCCGCCGAAATCGCCGACCAGCACGCGTTCCGGCCGCTCGATGCGCGCTTCGTAGGCGAAGGCCGCCGCGATGGGTTCGTACTGGAAATGGACCTCCTCGAAACCGGCGAGTTGCGCGGCGCGCAAGAGCCGGGCCTGCGCCAGCGCATCTTCCTCGGGATCGGTGGAGAAGACGGCGGGACGTCCCATCACGACCCGCTTCACATCCTGCCGCGTGACGCTGTCCCCCTTCGCCTTGAGGAAGCGGAGAAAGAACGCGATTAGGTCCTCGAGCCGGAAGGGCTGGTTGTTGACGATGGTTTCGGAAAAGGTGCGGTTTGGCAGGATGGTTTTGATCGCCTGGAAAAAACGGCCGCGCATTTCGTCCTGCACGTAACGGAGTTTCGCGGCGTCCCCGATGAGCGGCGGGTCCTTGCGCAGCGTGTACGGAAAATACATGAACGACGACTCCACGCCGGCGATGCGCGGATCGCGCACCAAGGCGCGTTTTTCCACGTCCCAGATCGTGATCGAGGAATTGCTGGTGCCGAAATCGATTCCGTAGACGTACGTGCTCATGGGGTAGGGGCAAAACCGGGGGGGCGGCGCGATCCCGCAAAAATGCGGGGCGGGGACGGCATCGGAGTGCCGCCGCAGTTACAAGGCCCAAATGTAGCGCAGGCATCCTGCCTGCTGAGGTCGAGCCCGCGTTCGCACTGTGCCGATGCAAGAACCGCTTCCCGCCGCCTGCTTTCAGGGTGAGAGGGTTTGTGGACAGGGTGAATCGCGGACGGGCGGGAGCCGGTCGGAGACCGGCGCTACGTCGGGCGGAAGCCGGCATCGGAATGCCGCCGCAGTTACAAGGCCCAAATGTAGCGCAGGCATCCTGCCTGCTGAGGTTGAGCCCGCGTTCGCACTGTGCCGATGCGAGAAACGTTTCCCGCCCGCTTTCGGGGTGAGAGGGTTTCTGGAGGGGGTGGATCGCGGACGGAGGTCAGCAGGCAGGATGCCTGCGCTACGTCGAGCCGGAGCCGGTCGGAGACCGGCGCTACGTTGCGTTACACCGTCTCGAGCAGCTTGTAGAGCCGCGCCACCATCGACGTGGGGTCGTCGAGCAGGCCGGCGGAAATCAGGGCGTTGTCGAGGATCTGCTCGGCCACCAGCTTCGCTTTTTCGGGCGCGGCGCTGTGGGTTTCGAACAGGCGCTTCATCACGGCGGAACGCGGATTGATTTCGAGCGTGACCCGCGTCGGGCTGTCGGCGCCTTCCTTGTTCATCGCCTTCATCATGCGGCGCATCTGCGGCGTCATGAACTTGTCGGCGTTGAGCGCGAGCGCCGGGGAATCCACCAGGCGATCGCTGGCCTTCACCTCGGTGACGCGGTCGCCGAGCGTTTCCTTGAGCCACGATGTCAGCTTCTTGGTGTCTTCCTCGCCCAGCGAGCCTTCGGCTTTCGGCAGGTCGGTGAGCTTGACGTCGGAGTGGTCGGCGCCGACGAGCTTCTTGCCGTCGAATTCGCGGACATTGCCCATCACGTATTCGTCGACGGCTTCGTAGCAGAACAACACCTCGAGGTTGCGGGCCTTGAAGGCCTCGAGGTACGGACCGCTCTCGATGGCGGCGCGATTCGGGCCGACGAGGTAATAAATTTCCTTCTGGTCCGCGCCCATGCGCGTCACGTAGTCCGCGAAGCTGGTGGCCTTGCCCTTCTCGGTCAGGGAGGACTCGAACCGGAGGAGCTTCGTGATCTGGTCCTTGTGCGCGAAATCCATCGCGGCGCCTTCCTTGAGGAAAATCCCGAACTCCTGGTAGAACTCCGTATAGGCATCGGCGTGGTTCTTGGCTTCTTCCTCCAGGAATTTCAGGAAGCGTTTCGTGATGACCTTGTTGAGCTTCTCGATGAGCGCGCGGTCCTGCATGGTCTCGCGCGAAATGTTGAGCGGGAGGTCCTCGCTATCGACGACGCCCTTGAGGAAGCGCAGCCACTCGGGCAGCAGGTCCTTCGGCTTCGCGTCGATCATAACCTTGCGGCAGTAGAGCGACACGCTCGGCTCGGTGCGGGCAAAACCCATCTTCTCGGTGTTCTCCTTCGGTAGGAACAGCAGCGCGTTGATCGCCAGCGGGGCGTCGGCGGAGAAATGGAGGCGCAGGCGCGGCTCATCGAAGGCATGGGCCTGGAACTTGTAGAACTCGGTGTATTCCTCGTCCTTGATCTCGTTCTTGGAGCGCAGCCAGAGGGCTTGGACGGTGTTGACGTGCTTGCCGTTGAGATTGATCGGGAAGGAAACGAACGCGCTGTAGCGCTCGAGGATTTCCTTCACCTTGTGCTCGTCGGCGTAGTCGCCGCAGTCGTCCTTGAGCTCGATGACAATCCTGGAGCCGCGGGTTTGGTCGGCGACCTCCTCGATCTCGTAGCTGCCCGAACCATCGCTCGTCCACACGTGCGCGGGCTCGGACTTTTTCCAGGAGCGGGAGTAGACCTTGACGCCCTTGGCGACCATGAACGCGGAGTAGAAACCGACGCCGAACTGGCCGATCAGGTTGGAGTTCTTGGCGCCGCCTTCGCCGAGCGCCTTGAGGAATTGTTTCGAGCCGGAATGCGCGATGGTGCCGAGGTTCTCGATCAGCTCCGCCCGGGTCATGCCGATGCCGGAATCCACGATCGTGATCGTCTTGGCCTTGTCGTCGGTGGTGACGTTGATCTCAAGCGTCAGTTGGTCGTCGGCGATGTCCTTTTCCGTGATCTGCGTGTGCCGGATTTTCTCGAGTGCGTCGGACGCGTTGGACACCAGCTCGCGGATGAAGATCTCCTTCTCGGTGTAGAGGGAATGGATGACGATATCGAGGAGCTGCTTGATCTCGGCTTGGAACTCGAACTTCTGGGGCGTGGCGGTGGACATAGATTAGGAGCAGGTCAGTTAATGGGCACTTGAGCTGAAATCAAGTGGCGCGAGCTTCATTTAAATAAGCGCAGGCGGCTCGCCGCGTGGAAACTCAGCCGTAGCCTCCGGAGCAGGCGGCCGCCTGCGCTACCCTGGTCGGCTCGGGCATGCTCGCTACCCGCTACTTCGGGCAGAAGCAGGCGGGCCGCCTGCGCTACTTCAGCCCCCGAGATAGGTTGCCTTCAGCTGGGGATCGTTGCGGAGCTGCTTGCTCTCGCCCTGCATCACGATGTGGCCGGTTTCGAGCACGTACGCTTTCTGGCTCACTTCCAAGGCGAGGTTCGCGTTCTGCTCGACGAGGAGGATCGTGATGCCCTGCTTCTGGTTAATTTCCACGATCTTCTCGAAGATGGTGCTGATGAGCCGGGGCGCGATGCCGAGCGAGGGTTCGTCGAGCATCAGGAATTTCGGATTCCCCATGAGCGCACGGCCGATGGCGAGCATCTGCTGTTCGCCGCCGGAGAGCGTGCCGGCCATCTGCTTGGCGCGTTCCTTCAGGCGGGGGAAAACGGAAAACACATACTCCCGGTTCTTCGCGATGAGCTCGGCGTCGTTTTGAAGGTACGCGCCCATCGAGAGGTTTTCGTCGACGGTGAGATTCGAAAAAATCATGCGCCCTTCCGGCACATGGCAGAGTCCCTTGGCGACGATCTTGTGCGCGGGCGTGCGCGTGATGTCCTCGCCCATGAACTCGATCTTGCCGGTCTTCGGGCGGAGGAGCCCGGAGATGGTGCGCAGCGTGGTGGTTTTCCCGGCGCCGTTGCCGCCGATCAGCGTGACGATCGAGCCCTGTTCGATCGTGAACGAAATCCCCGCCAACGCCGAAATGGCGCCATAGGAGACGGAGAGATCAGTGACGGAAAGCATGGGGAATTGCGGATTGCGGATACCGGATACCGGAAAGTTCAGATTAAATTCAAGCGGTGGAAGAGAGAGCGGGTGGAAACCGGAAAATTTGGATCAATTCGACCGGGAGGATTGGCCTATCCGGTTTCCGGTATCCGCAATCCGCAATCGGCTCAGTGGTGCGAAAGGTTCGTGGTGTGGTCTTCGCCCAGGTAGGCTTCGATGACCTTCGGGTCGCCTTGGATCGCGGCGGGGTCGCCTTCGGCGATTTTCACGCCGTAATCCAGGACCGCGATGCGCTGGCAGACGCCCATCACGACTTTCATCGAATGCTCCACGAGCAGGATCGAGAGGTTGAACTGTTTCTGGATCTGCTGGATGAGGCGGATCAGGTCGACTTTCTCCGACGGGTTCATCCCGGCCGCGGGCTCGTCGAGCAGCAGGAGCCTCGGCTTGGTCGCGAGGCAGCGAACGATCTCGAGCCGGCGCTGCTCGCCGTATGGCAGGCTCTTCGCGGGCGCGTCCCGAAAACGACGGAGGTTGAAAATATCGAGCAACTCCTCGGCGCGCTTCGTGATCGCGGCCTCGTCGCCGCGGAACGCGCGGAGCCGGACCATCGTCTGGAAGGGACTGGTGCCGCGGTGAAGGTTGCAGGCGACGCGGACGTTGTCGAAAACCGAGAGGCTCCCGAAGAGCCGGATATTCTGGAAAGTCCGCGCGATGCCGCACTCCACGATTTCGTTCACGGCGAGGCCGGCGAGGTTGCGCCCGCCGAAAGTCACCGAGCCATCGGTCGCCTGGTAGACGCCGGTGATGACGTTGAAGACCGTGGTCTTGCCCGCGCCATTGGGGCCGATGAGCCCGCAGAGTTCGCCTTCGCCCACGGTGAAATCGACGCCGTTGACGGCGGTGAGCCCGCCGAAGCGAATCGTGGTCTTGTCCAGCTGGAGCAGCGGCGCCGGCATCAGGCCTTGCCCTTTCGCAGCTTGAAATTGAACAAACCCTGGGGCCGCGCGAGCATCAGCACGATCAACAGGAACGAGTAGAGCACCATGCGGTACTCCGCGATCGGGCGCAGCACTTCGGGGAGCAGCGTGAGGAGGATCGCGGCGAGGATGACGCCGAGGGTGTTGCCCATGCCGCCGAGGATGACCATCACCACGATCTCGATCGATTTCGTGAAATCAAAACCAGTCGGGGTGATCGTGAGCTTGAAATGGCCGTAGAGCCCGCCGGCGATGCCGGCGAAAAACGCGCCGATGACGAAGGCGACGATCTTGTAGCGCGTCGTGTTGAGGCCGACGGCCTCGGACGCGATTTCGTCGTCCCGCGTGGCGAGAAACCCGCGGCCATACGTGGAATGAACGAGGCAGGTGACGACGAACACCGTGATGGCGACGAAGGCGAGGACCCAGAAGATCGTGGTGTAGGGCGGGATGCCATTCATGCCCAGCGCGCCGCCGAGCACTTCCACGTTTTGAAACACCACGCGGATGATTTCGCCGAAGCCAAGTGTCACGAGCGCGAGGTAGTCGCCCTTGAGCCGCAGCGAGGGGACGCCGACAAGCAGCCCGGCAAAAGCGGCGCTCAGTCCGCCGGCCATCAGGGCCGCAAGGAAAAGGCCGCTCTGCTGCAGGGTGGTGCCGCCGTCCTCGCCGAACAATTTGGGCCCGAGGAAAAGGGTCACGGCCGCGGACAGGTATGCGCCGACCGACATGAAGCCCGCGTGCCCGAGCGAGAACTGGCCGGTGTAGCCGTTTACGAGGTTAAGCGAGACGGCGAGGATGACGTTGATCCCGATGCCGGTGAGGACGTCGAGGTAGTAGGGATCGAATCGATCGGAAAAGTATTGGACACCGAAAGCGGCGAGCAGCGCGACGATCAGGGCGAGATGCGGCTTGGGCATGGCGCGTCAGACTTTTTCCACCGTGAAGCGCCCGAGGAGGCCGGCGGGGCGGAACAGCAGGATGATGATGAGAATGGCGAACGCGATCGCGTCCTTGTACGTCGACCACTGGCTGCCGTTCACAAAGGTCTCGACCGTGCCGAGGATCAACCCGCCGAGTGCGGCGCCGGGGATGTTGCCGATTCCGCCGAGGATGGCGGCGACGAACGCCTTGAGGCCGGGCATCACGCCCATCAAGGGGTCGATCGAGGGATAATTCAGCGCGTAGAGGATCCCGCCCGCGGCGGCCAGGGCCGAGCCGAGGCCGAAGGTGAAGGAAATCACGACGTCGTTGTTCACGCCCATGAGCGTGGCGGCCTTCGGGTTGAGCGACACCGCGCGCATCGCGGTGCCGATCTTGGTGCGGTAGACGATGAACTGGAGGACGATCATCAGCACCACGGAGACGGCGATGACGATGAGTTGGTTGCTGCCGACGATGATCCCGGCGACCTCAAAATTCCTGACGGGAAAAATGGAGGGGAAGTTGCGCGGCGCGGCGCCGAAGAAAATCTGGCCGGAGTATTCGAGGAGCAGCGAAACGCCGATGGCCGTGATCAGGACGTTGAGCGTGGGAGAGCCGCGCAGGCGGCGGTACGCGAGCCGTTCGATGGTCATGCCGAGGATGGCGCAGCCGATCATCGCGACCGCCAGGACCACGAGCCCACCCCAGAGTGTTTCATGCGGCACGAGCCGTCCCATGTAGTAGCCGATGAAGGACCCAACCATGAACACATCCGAGTGCGCGAAATTGATGAAGCGCAGCACGCCGTAAACCATCGTGTAACCGAGCGCAATGAGCGCATAAATCGCACCGAGCGACAGGCCGTTGAGGAGTTGTTGGAGGAATTCGGACAAGGGCTAGAGTTGAAAGTGGAAGGTCGAAAGTTGAAAGAATCAATCACTGACCAATCGCGAAACCCGGCTGAAAGTTGAGAGGAGGAAGTTGAAAGCGAAGGAATCAATCGCCGAGCGAGTCGCGAAGCCCGCTCAGCATTCGAACAATTTCCAATGCCTGGTCGTAAATCTCCACGTATGACTTCGGGGTGAGCAAGCCTTGGTTGCGTGCCACGGCGGCTCGGGAAACCAGTTCGAAGGTTGATCTGGCGGTGATTTCGATAAATCGGCGGTAGTCGTTCCTTGAATATTGCGACGAACCTTCGGCGACATTCGACGAAATCGACACTGACGCGCGGCGCATCTGGCTCGTCAGGCCGAAACGTTCCTCCGCCGAAAACGATTTGGTGACGGCATAGACTCGATCCGCCAGTGCAATGCCTTTCGACCGGACGACGAGCCTTTCAAAATTAAACATCCCGCGAGTTTCCCGCGTTCAACTTTCCCTTTCCAATCTTCAACGTCCTGTCCTTTGGAGCAGGACAAGATTGAACGAGGAAAGTCGAAAGCCGGCGAACGATCCCGCGAGTATCCGCCTTTCAACCTTCAACTCCTGGCCGATCGGCCAGGATTCCGCTTTCAACTCGCTCAGGGAAGCACCGAGCTGACGAATCGGGCGCGACCGTCTTTTATCGTGACGATGCTGACGGCCTTCGAGGCGTTGCGGTGGGCGTCGATGGTCATGCGGCCGGTGACACCGGGGAAATCCTTCGTGGTGGCCAGCGCGTCGCGGACTTTGGCGCCGTCGGTGGTGCCGGCACGGCGCATGGCGTCGGCTAACAGCATCATCGCATCGTAGCCGAGCGCGGCGACGCCGTCGGGCACTTGGCCCTCGTAGCGCGCGGCGAATTTCCGGTTGAAGGCGCGGACTTCCGGCGCGGGCGATTCCGCCGAGAAGTGGGTTGAATAATAGGTGCCTTCGATCGCCTTGCCGCCCAGCTCGACGAGCTGCGGCGCTTCCCAGCCATCGCCGCCGAAGAGGGGGACTTCGAGGCCGAGTGCGCGCGCCTGGAGGCAGATCAGGGCGGCTTCCGTATAATATCCGGTGGCGGCGATCGCGTCCGGATGCAGCGCTTTGATCGCGGTGAGTTGGGCGCGGAAATCCTTGTCGCCCTCGTTATATTTTTGTTCGGCCACGATTTCGCCGCCGGCCGCCACGAAGCGTTCGCGGATGACCTTGGAAAGGCCGACGCTGTAAGGCGCGGAGACGGACGTGAGCAGGGCGAGCCGTTTGACGTGAAGGGAATCGCGCGCGAATTTCGCGAGGACGGCGCCTTGGAACGGATCGATGAAGCAGGTGCGGAAAATGTAGTTCCCCATTTCCGTCACGCGCGGGTTGGTCGCGGAGATCGCGATCATCGGCACGCGGGCGGCCTGGCAGAACGGGGCGGCTTCGAGGCAATTCGCCGAGGCGTTGCCGCCGAGGATGGCGACGACCTTGTCGCGCGAGATCATCTTTTTCACCGCGGTCGACGATTCGCCGGACTTCGACTGGATGTCCTCGACGATGAATTCCACGGGGCGCCCGAGGATGCCGCCGGTGGCGTTGAGTTCCTCGACCGCGAGGACGATGCCCTGGTGGGCGGCGACGCCGAAGGAGGCTTCCTTGCCGGTGAGGGCGGCGTATTGCCCGACCTTGATCGGCTCGACGGCCGCGGCCCACGCGAGCGGGAGAAAAAACAACGCGCAGCGGGTGAGGCTGCGCGCGAGCTGGGCCGGGGTCGGAGACCTCACGGGGCGATCGTTTCGACGAATTTGAACTGGCCGTCCTTCACCGTGACGACGACGGCGGACTTGGTGGCGTTCCGTTTCGCGTCGATCGTGATCATGCCGGTGATGCCGCTGTAATTTTTCGTGGCGGCGAGGGCGTCGCGCACCTTCGGGCCTTCGGTGGTGTTGGCGCGCTTGATGGCATCGGCGAGGACCATGGCGGAATCATAGCCGAGCGCGGCCATGGCGTCGGGAGTTTCGCCGGCGAATTTCGCGCGGAAATCGGCCACGAATTTCTGGACGGCCGGCGAAGTGCTTTCGGGCGAGTAGTGGGTGGTGTAGTACGTGCCTTCGACGGCCTTGCCGCCGATCTCGATGAGTTGCGGGGCTTCCCAGCCGTCGCCGCCGAAAATGGGAATCTCGAGGCCGAGGTCGCGGGCCTGCTTACAGATCAACGCGGCTTCCGTATAATAACCCGGCACGAAGATCGCGTCGGGCTTGGTGGGCTTGATCGCGGTGAGCTGGGCTTTGAAGTCCTTGTCGTTCTCGGAGAACCTCTGCTCGATCACGATTTCGCCGCCCTGCGCGATGAACGGCTCCTTGAAGAACTTGGCGAGTCCCACGCTATACGGGGAGGAAACGGAAGTGAGGAGCGCGACACGCTTGGCCTTGAGGGTGTTCTGCGCGAATTTCGCGAGGAGGCGGCCTTGGAGCGGATCGATGAAGCACACGCGGAAGATGTAACTGCCCATCTCGGTGACTTTCGGGTTGGTTGAGGAGGGTGACACCATCGGGATTTTCGCATTCTGCGCGATGGGGGCGGCTTCGAGCGAACGGCCGGAGGCGACTTCGCCGAGGAGGGCGATGACCTTGTCGCGTGAGATCAGTTTCTTCGCGATCGTGGCGGATTCGCCCTGTTTCGATTGGTTGTCCTCGGTGATCAGCTCGAATTGCTGGCCGAGCGCGCCACCGCGGGCGTTGAGCTCCTCGATGGCGAGGAGGGTGCCTTTGTGCGAGGACTGGCCGAAGGCGGCTTCCTTGCCGGTCAGCGAGGCGAATTCGCCGACCTTGATCGTGGCGGCGGGAGTCTGGGCAATCGCGGCGGCGGCGAAGGCCGTGAAGGCGAGGGCCGGGAGCCAGAGAGTGCGTAGGGCTTTAATCATAGAGGAACGAAGGGTGGAACGTGGAGGAAGGCGGAAGGCAAGGACAGGCGGTGCGAGTTTTCAACCAATCTATTGGATCCCCGTTCGCGCGCGGCCCGGAGGACAAGACCGCCGTTAGCAGCCGGCGTGCCGGGCGCGTTGGCGCGGCGGATTGGGTTTTGCTTTCGCGAGGGCAGCGGCTTTGCTCCGCCTCGTTGAACACGTACGACCGTCACCTGCTGCGCGAGTGGCTTTCGATCCTCGGGATCGTGCTCGGGGCGATGGTGGGATTGATGCTCGTGCAGGTGATGTATGACGACTTCCGCGTCTTGCGCGAGCTGGGGGCGCGCGGGCTGGAGATGTGGATGTATTTTTTTGTGACGATGCCGAGTTTCCTCGCGAACGTGCTGCCGGTGGCGCTGCTGCTTTCGCTGTTGTTCGTGCTGGGGAAGCTGCATCGCGCGAACGAGTTCACCGCGATGCGGGCCGCGGGGGTCAGCATGTTCCGGATCACGGCGCCGATCTGGGCGGTCGGGGTCCTGGCGTGCGGATTGTCGTGGTGGCTCAATTCCTCGGTGGTGCCATGGTCGGTTGAAACCTCGCGATCGCTGCGCGAGGGACTCGATTTTCGCAAGCAGGCGCAGACCCTGGCGGCGGATCGGGTGGGAGTGGTGGAGAGCGTGGCCTTCGACAACCAGCACGCCGGTCGGATGTGGTTTTTCAACCGTTACAGCCGGCTGCTCCACCGCGGGTTTGGCGTGACGGTGTCGGACCTCGACAACCGCCGTCGTGAAACCACGCGGTTGGTCGCCTCCGAGGCGTCGTACGACGAGCACGGCAAGGGCTGGATTTTCAAGGAAGGGCGCACGATGTCGTTCAATCCCGAGTCGGGGGAGATGATCGGGGTGACGTCCTTCACGCAGGAGACGCGGAGCAGCTACAAGGAAGACCCGCAATTGATGCTGCTGATCGACCGGCGTCCGGTGGACCTGTCGTTTTCGGAGCTGAAAACGCTGATCGATTACCTGCGCTTCGAGAACAGCGACAAGGTCACGAGTTACGCGGTGCGGTATTTCACGCTGATCGCGGACACCCTGGGCCCGCTGATCGTGATCGCGATCGCCATCCCCTTCGCAGTGTCGGGCGTGCGCGTGAACCCGGCGGTGGGCGTTTCAAAATCGTTCATGCTGTTTTTCCTCTATTATATCCTGGCGAACCTCGCGTCGTCGCTCGCGACGAAACAACTGATCGACCCGCTCTTCGCGGCGTGGCTGCCGAACATCGGGATGACTGTGCTCGCCGCCTGGCTTTTCGTGCGGCTGCGGTGAGGGGGGCGGGTCTCCGACGTAGCGCAGGCGGCCCGCCTGCTCTGGCGGAAGTAGCGAGGAGCGGGTAGCGAGTAGCGAGCATACCATACACCAACCGCCGGCGGAGTCGTGCGTTTGGCGGGCCGAAGCAGGCGGGCCGCCTGCGCTTCCCATCCGCTCACCTCAGACCACCAGCCGGCGCCACACGGCATTGCTGGGCCACAGCAGGATCGACCACACGACGATGCAGTTGATGTAGCTGAGGAAAACGGCGGCGCTCGCCATGTCCTTGATGCGCTTGGCGAGCGGATGGCGCTCCGGTCGAAGGTAATCGATGATCCACTCGATCGCGGAGTTCAGCAGTTCGACGATCAGGATCAGGATGAGCGATGCGATCATGAGCGCCGTGGAGACGGCGTTGACGGGAAGGATGATGGCGAGCGGGACAAGCAGGACCGCAAAAATCAGGTCCTCGCGAAACGACGGCTCGTGCTTGAGGGCCGCGAAAAACCCATCGATCGAGTAGCGGACCGACGCGATGAAGTTTCGGAAACTGCGCCGTTTTATTTCGGTCGCTTCGACATTTTCAGCCACGCGCCGACCCTACGTGGCGGCGAGCATTGGCGGAAGCGCATTTTTTGTTCGGTTCGATCCGGGGGCTGCGGCGGGAATGCCTCGCGGGCGGGAGTGCGGTTTTACCCGCGGAGTTCGCGAAGGGCCGCGGGAAACGTAAGCCCATCCGATCAGGACGCAGAAATACCGATGCGTCGCGTGGATCTTTTTTGGCCGATGAAACCGCAGGCGAACTCGATGACTTCCTCGCGGTAGCCGACGAATTGGAGCACGCGCGCGAGGAATCGGCGCTTGGTCGGCGTATCGATGTTCATGATCGCCCAATACTGGGTCCCATCGATCTGGCGCGCTTGGTTGTGGCGGCACGCGGCGAGGATGTCCTCCTGGTTCAGGCTGAGAAACCGGCGTCCGCCCAGGATGCTGCGAATGAACTCGCCGAAGTCGGCGGTGTGGTGAGCCGACACCCAGCCCAGCAGCGAGAGGTAACGATCGGCGTCGGTGAACTTGGAGCGGAATTCAGGGCTGAGGATAAAAGCGGCCAGGGGTTCGGTCGCTTCCGGTGAACCGGTCAGTACATTCAAGAGCGACGCAAGAACGGCGTCGGGCGTGCGATGGAACCCCGTGGCCAGCTTTTGGAGTTCTTCATAGACCTGATCGCTGACATCGATCGTTTTCATTAAACGGTTTGAACCGGTTTAGTAGGTTCAAGTAAAGCAATCTGCGATGAATGACAGGCTCGAACGGACCAACTTTAGCCGCGAAGGGACCAGAATGAACGCAAATCAGAGCCCAATCTGTTTTTACAGGAGCCCATCCGAGGAACCCGACTTCCGCAAATGGAGGCAATGGCTACGGCGAGTCGTTGATTCATCGCGCGGGGTTCCAAAAGGTCGCCACTAAAAGGCCATGGGGCGCGAATGCGGGCAACCGCGCCGAAGTTACCGTCGAGGAGATCGTCTCGTGCATGGAAACCAAATACGGCATCGCCCAGCGCATCTGGGTCATGGATCGCTGCACTGAAAAGTGATGCGCGACAAGACGGTTTGTCACTCACGGCATGACTGGCTTGCCGTTCCGGAGGGTGGTGACCCGGGAAAAACCATGCTCGATCGCATACTCGATCAACTTGGCCGACGTCGTAATCCCCAGCTTGCGCATGATGTTGTTGCGATGGGTCTGGGCGGTGCGGGGAGCGAGGCTCAGAACGAGAGCGATCTCCTCGTTCGAGGCGAAGCCGCCTATCAAGGAAAGGACCGTATACTCCCGCTCGGAAAGGATCTTGTTAAAAGCCGCGGCATTACGGGTCCGCGCGCGCTGAGCCTCGAGATAGCTCGGAGAATAGTATTTGCCACCCTGCAGGAGGGCCGCGCAAGCGCGTCGCAGGGCTGTGAGCAGTTCGGTCGTCTTGTCCACAAAACCGTCGGCGGAAGCCTGTTCGACGCGAAAGAGGGTGAAATCGTCACAGTGAGAAGAGAGGAGGAGAATTTTCGTCTGGGGCCAGCGCAGGCGGGTAAATTCCGCGACCCCGAACCCGTCGCCATCAGGCAGATGCAAGTCAATCATGACCAAGTCCGGACGGGTTTCCTCGATCACGCGCTTGGCCTTGCGGCCGGTGTCCGCCTCGGCGACGACCTGCCAGCCGAACTCGGTCAGGCAAAGCTTTCGCATCACATCGCGGAACATCTCGTGATCCTCCACAAGGGCGACGCGAACGCGGCCGCCAGGGTGGGGAGATGATGCTTCCACGGGGGGAGCAGGGCTGCCGGTAGGGATGCGGTTGGATTTCATGAGGGCAACCAAGGGGGTGAGGGAAGGTTTTCGCGCGGCGAGAGTGAAGTCTACGTAAATTCGTGTAGCCGGACGGTCGAGACTTTGTCTTCGATCCGTTATCGTTGGAGCGACGGAAGCAGCGGCGGGCGTCTGTTACATCTTTGACGGTACAATATCCGGGCGAATCTCTCTACGTAAATTCGAGTAAATTCATTCGTTGATCGAATGGAACTTCTCCTAGGGTCTGGAGCATGGCTCCGCGGAATTTCCGTGAAACGCCGTTTTTTATCCGAGCAGTCAAACCTACTCCCTTTCGTGCATTTTTTTATGACGTTCCCGTCCTTCGATGTTTTCTCGGCTTTTTCCCGATGCCCGACCTGACGTCGCGAGGTGAAGGAATTGCACGACGGTTGCGCCTCGCACTTGCGGTAGTGGCGCTGGTGGGCGGCGTAAGGCTGGGTGCTTCAGCTGGGGGTCGGGAAGCAGGAGGGGCCCGGGCGGTTGCCAACGCTCCCGGTGCATTTCCTGTCATGGAAGAGGCCCTCGGCCTCATGGCCGCTGCCGAACAGGGTGACCGGAGCCAGCTCGCGCGGATGAGGATCCTTGTTTCCGTGGTGCGCGGAGACCAAAATATCCTTGAATATGACCGTTACGTGCTGGTCGCCCGGCTCCGGGCGCTCGACCTGCCGTCGTCGGAGGTCGGGAGGGCAAAGAAGTTCGCAGCCTATGCCGAGGAGGCGCGAAAATTGATTGGCGAGTTTCCGAACCAGACCGACCCTTTCGTCTCGCTCCTCGCGCTCGCCGAGGATTCGTCGGACACACCCGCGGCGGGTCAGCTGGCGCTTGAACTAGTAGAATCAAACGCTCCATTGGCCGTGAAGGTTGGGGCTGGCCGTCTCCTCGATCGCGAGGCCATGGTTGGGACCTCGATCGATTTTTCGCTGACGGATTTTGAAGGACGGATCATCTCCCTTGCCAAACTGAAAGGAAAATCAGTCGTCGTTTATGTCTGGACCGCCCAAGGTCCAGGCGCCGCCGACTGGGTGCGACGGCTGGTGGATGAGGCCGATGACAAGACGGTTGCCATCGGGATCAATTTCGACCGCGACGTGGCTGCGGCCCGCGCGGAAATCGCCCGAGTTGCTCCCGATTCGATCCAGATTTACGAGCCGTTGGGGATGGAAGCCGCGGCGGTCGCGGTCCTCAAGTTGGCCCGCTGTCCCTCGGTTTACCTGATCGACCGAAACGGAGTGTTGCGCGATGTTCACGGGCTCGAGCGTTTTTCTGAGAAAATTGCCCTCATGCGGGAGTCGCTCCACCCATGAGCCGCTTCACTCGCTGGTGGCATTCCATCGTGCTGGGATGTGTGTCGGTAGCCGGCCTCCAGGCCCAGCCATCGGTGTCGATCACGGCGCCAAGCACGATCGGGACGGGCGCCACTTATCCGATTAGCGTCACGGCCACGGATGCGAGTGGTCATCTTATCACCCTTACGGTTAACCGCAACGGCGTCTACTGGGCGAGCGCTTCGTCCGTCGTCGGCCAACCCTCTCGGTTTAATTTGACGGTTAGCGGCAACGATACCGCGCCGACGACTCCGGGCACCATTTCACTCTTTGCCTCGGTCACGACCGACAGTTCTCCGGCGAGTACCAGCGCGTCGATCACGGTCTTTGACGGCACCCTGCCGAGTGTGCCCACGGGACTCAGCGCGACGAGTCTCACCACGACGAGTTTCATCCTCAACTGGACGGCATCAACCGACAATGTCGCGGTGACGGGCTACGAGGTGATGCGCGATACGACCTCCCTCGGGCCGGTGGCGGGGACAAGCCTCGCCGTGACCGGGCTCACGCCGGGCGTCATCTATGCTATGACAGTTCGGGCGCGCGACGCCGCAGCCAACTGGTCGGCGTGGAGCGCCGCCCTCAATGTGACGACGCCGAAGGCAAGCCAAGCCGCAGTCACGATCACCTCGGCGAGCACGGCGACGTATGGCAATGTTTACACGGCCACGGCTACGGGCGGCACCGGTACTGGCGCCTTGTCGTGGTCCTTGGGCACCGGCAGTACCGCGAATGGTGCCGCCATCGATGTGACCACGGGTGTGATTACCGCAAAGAGTACCGGCACCGTCGTCATCAATGTCTTCCGCGCGGCCGATACCAACTACAACGCGTCGGCGACGACGGCGAATTTCACGATCACCGTGGGAAGCCGCCCTGTCACGGTGACCCTGGCCGGCACCAAGGTTTATAACGGCAACACGGCTTCCACGGGGGCGAGCGCCACAATCACGACGGGTTCCGCCGGCGGAACCGACACCGTCGGCTTCGCGTTTGCGGCCACGAGCAGCGCTGTCGTAGGAACCTATACCAGCCTCACCACGGCAACCTTCAGCAATACGGTCACCCCTACGGCACGCAGCGCGAACTACGCGATCACATATGCCGGAAGCTACACGATCACCAAAGCCACCCCTGTGGCACCGAGCGTGACCTCGGCGGCAACCGGGACCTACGGCAATGCGTACACGGCGACGGGCACGGGCAGTTCTGGCACGGGTGCATTGGCTTGGGCCTTGGGCACCGGCAGCACGGCGAGCGGTGCAACCATCAATTCATCCACCGGCGTCATCACGGTCAATAGCAGCGGCACCGTCGTCATCAAGGTGCAGCGACTCGGCGATACGAATTATAATGCCTCTCCATTCAGCGCGGATTTCACAGTCACTTTTGCTGCCCGGCCGCTCACGGTGACTCTAAGCGGGACCAAGGTCTACAATGCTACGACGGCTTCGACGGGGGCGACTGCGACGATCACGACGGGAACCCTCGCTGGAACCGATACGATCGGATTCGCCTTCGCCGCGACGAGCAGCGCCAACGCCGGATCCTACACTGGTCTCACCACCGCGACTGTGTCGAACACCGTGACGCCGACCAACCGCACCTCGAGCTACGCGATCACGTATGCGGGCAGCTATGTCATTTCGAAGGCGAGCCAAGCCGCCGTGACGATTTCCTCGCCCGCGACCGGCACGTACGGAACGGCCTATACGGGTACGGCGACCGGCGGAACGGGTACCGGCGCCCTCTCGTGGTCGCTCGGCACAGGTAGCACCGCCGACACGCCGGCCATCAACGCCACTTCGGGTGCGATTACCGCCCGGAGTTTCGGAACCGTCGTGATCAAGGTGTTCCGGGCGGCGGATACGAACTACAATGTTTCCGCCACCACCGCCGATTTTACCGTCACGCTCGGCAAGCGAGCGCTTTCGATTACACTCGCAGGTACCCGAGCGTACAATGGGACGACGGCTTCGACCGGCGCGAGCGCGTCGATCACTGCCGGGTCCCTCGCGAGCGGCGACACCATCGGATACGCCTACGGTTCGACGAGCAGCGATGTGGTCGGAAGCTATACCAGTCTCGCGACGGCAACGATTTCGAACACCACGGCGCCCACCAACCGTTCGGTCAGTTACACGGTCACCTATGCGGGGTCCTACACGATTACCAAGGCGAACCAGCCCGCGATGACGGTCAGTTCCGGAACCTCCGCGACCTACGGAACGTTATATACGGCCACCGCGACGGGCGGAGCGGGAACGGGTGCGCCCGTGTGGGCCCTGGGGACCGGCAGCACCGCGACCGGTGCCGCGATCAATGCGTCGACCGGTGATATTACCGCGAACAGCAGCGGCACGGTCGTGATCAAGGTCTTCCGGGCCGCGGATACCAATTACAATGTTTCTGCGACGACGGCGAACTTCACGGTCACGGTTGCGAAGCGGCCCATTACGGTCTCTTTTGGGGGAGCGAAGACGTACGACGGCCTCAATGCTCCTACGGGTGCATTAGCTGAAATCACGAATGGCACCTTGGCTGTTTCGGATACTATCGGGTATGCCTTTGCAAACACCGTGAGCGCAAACGCCGGCGCTTACACTGGGATCACAACGGCAACCATCTCCAATACAAGCGCGCCCACCACACGTACGGCCAGCTATGTCGTTACCTTCGTTGGCAACTATACGATCAACCCCGTTGCCGCGACGTTTTCACTCAGTAGCACGTCTTACTCCTTCAGCGGTGCGCCGCAGGGGCCAAGCGTTGCTGCCAGCCCCGTCGGGGCCACGTTCACGACCGCAGGTACGCTGAGCGCCACGGCGATCGGCAACTATAGCGCTACTGTTACCGGAACGGGAAACTACGCCGGTGGTGGGCCGCTGCCATGGGAAATTATTGCGGATACGATCGCACCGAGCATCCCCGGAAATCTCACGGTTTCTCAGGTCTCCTCGAGCAGTTTTGTGCTCAATTGGGACGCGGCTACCGACAACGCTGCGATGGGTTCGTACACGGTCTATATGGACGGCTTCCCGGTCGCCAACACCAGCGGCACTTCCTATACTTTATCTTCGTTGGATCCCGCGACCTCGTATGTCATGAGCGTCCAGGCGCAGGACTACTCGAATAACCTCTCTGCGCTCAGCCTCGGAGTGTCTGTTCGAACCTTGGTCGATTCGAGCGCGGTTCCTGAACTAGGCCTCCGGCTCTGGCTGCGCGCCGACATGGCGCTCACGCTCGACGGATCAGGAAGAGTCCAGTCGTGGCCTGATCAGGCGCGCGGCAACGACGCGACGCAGGCGGTGGATTCGGCTCGCCCGTTGTTCGTGGTGGGAGCCGCTAATGGTCAGCCTGTCATTCGCTTTGATGGCACTGACGACTATCTGGACGTCCCGACCTTCATGGCAGATACCCAGCAGGGCGAACTCTTCGTCGTCATGAAGGTGCCGAATTTTAACTCCCGCGATGATGGGTTGTGGACGTTGGGCGGATCCGATGGAACAGAGACGGAAATCATCGGTACACGTCACCTCACGGAGGATTTCGGACGAAGCTACCGGATCGACATTGGCGCCCCCGTGGTCCCGCTCACGAATTATGTCGTCTACACAGTGTCGGCAGTCGAGGGCGACTGGACCGTTCGGCTTAACGGCATTGAGCAATTCCGCACGACGACGAATCCATTGCCCACGTTTGGGACGAATGGTTCGCTCGGTCGAGCGGTGGGCAAATACTTCCAAGGCGACATCGCGGAGGTTATTGCATTCGACCGGTTCATGGATGGCACGGAACAAAGCAACATCGCTACGTACCTGAAAAACAAGTACGGCGTGACCGTGATGGCTCTGCCGGTGATCGATAGCCCGCTCAGCGTGAATTGCACCGCGACCAATCCCCTCTCACCGACTTATCTAATCACCGCCTCGGACTCGCCAACGAGCTTCAGCGCGACGGGATTGCCGGCGGGCTTGTCGATCAATACTGCGACCGGAGTAATCGCGGGCACACCGAGCGTGGTCGGGACGTTCAACGCGACGATTGGGGCCACCAACGCGGCGGGAACGGGAACGGCTATCCTCGTTTTTGTCGTGAGCGCACCGCCGCCTCCGGTGATCAATAGCGCGCTGACCAGGAGCGACGTCGTCTCCACCGCCTTCGCCTATACTATTACTGCCACCAACGCGCCGACGAGCTACGCGGCCACGCCTTTGCCCGCAGGATTATCCCTCAATTCGTCGACGGGGGTCATCTCGGGCACCCCGACGACGACCGGCACGACCAACGTGACCATCGGAGCCACAAACTTGGGGGGCACCGGGTCGGCGACCCTCGTGATTACGATCAACCCGTCGCTGGCGCCCGTAATCACGAGCGCACTGACGCGGGTCGCGACGGTAAATGTCGCGTTGTCTCCGAACTATTCGATCACAGCGTCTAACACGCCTACGAGCTTTAGCGCCACGGGCTTGCCCGCCGGGTTGTCGCTCAACTCGACGACTGGCGTAATCTCCGGTACGCCGACGGCAATTGCCGTGAATAATGTCACGATAAAGGCCACCAATGCGAATGGCACGGGTGTCGCGATCCTGACGCTGACGGTGAACCCGCCGGTACCGGTGATCTCGAGTTTGCTGACTCGCAGTGCTCCCATCAACACTCCGCTGTCGCCGCCTTATGCCATTGCGGCGAGCAATTCACCCACCAGCTTCAATGCGACCAATCTTCCCGATGGATTGGCGGTTAATCCTGCGACGGGTGTGATCTCCGGCACGCCCACGACACTGGGTGTCACGAGCGTCACCATCAGTGCGACCAATCTCGGAGGCACCGATACAAAAACGCTAGTATTTACGATTGCGCCAATCGCCACCACCTTCGCGCTCAATGCCACTGCGTTTTATTATACCGGCTCCGTGCAGGGGCCGACTGTTGTGCCTTCTCCCTCGGGTGCAACGTTTTCAGCCGGTGGCACGATAAGTGCGACTGCAATAGGTAATTACACAACCACCGCTAGTGGGACTGGAAACTACGGGGGAACGAACAATTCCCTCACTTGGTCGATCGTGGCTGACAGCGTCGCGCCCGGCGCGCCCACCTCGGTGGTCGCAAGCAATGTCACTTCATCGGGTTTGTCGCTAACTTGGACGGCGGGAACGGACAATATTGGGGTCGTCGGCTATAATATCTATAAGGACGGACTGGCGCTGGGAGTGTCTTCATCCACGACCTTCGCCACCGCTGGGCTAACCTCCGCCACTAGCTATACGATTACCGTCAAGTCGCGTGACGCGGCAGGGAATCTGTCTTCTCCAAGCACGGCCATCGTGGTCACGACGCTGAATCCGAGCGCGGCTCTGCCCACGACCGGCATGCGCTTATGGCTCCGGGCGGACGCTGGCACGACCTTGGATGGGAACGGTGCGGTGTCGGCGTGGTCTGACCAAAGTCCCGCCTTGAACCATGTTTCGCAGTCGCAAGCCATTGCCCGTCCACTCTATGTGGCGAACGGTTTGAACGGATTGCCCGTCCTTCGCTTTGAAGCCGGCAGTGACCAGCTGGAACTTCCGGATCTCATGGGTGGTGGGAGCAGCGGGGAAATCTTCATCATCGCGCGACTCAAGGATACCACTCACCCCAAGAATGGGTTGATGCACTTTGGCGGCAGCTCGGGTACAATTTACAATGCCACGCAGCTATGGAACGATTTTGGCACGGGTGACGGCACGCCGGGGAATGTGCCCGCAGGCGACATTTTGCTCCAGCCTCATTTGTTCGATACGTCGATGGCCTCGGACGGCACAAGCGTGTTACGTTTTAACAATACCGAATTCCTGCGTCGGACGGGCCTTTTCGTGACATTTAGGTCTAATCCGCTCCTGGGGGCGGACTGGCAGGGCGAGCACTTCAACGGGGATATCGCCGAGGTCATCGTGTATAATCGCGTGCTCACCGATGTGGAGCGCGGTGGAGTGACGGCCTACCTCACGTCAAAATACGGGCTGGTCGGTCCACTCGAGAATCCAACGGGGGATGCCGACGGCGATGGGTTATCAAACGCGGATGAAGTGAACCTCTTTCATTCCAACCCCTATGCGAAGGATACGGACAACGACGGCTTTGCGGACGGGGACGAGGTGTTCCTTGGACTCAACCCCCTTGTCAACGATGCTGGCGCCGATTTGGACGGCGACGGCATCCCGAATAGCGAAGATGCCCGGCCGGGAAATCCCGCCATCGGACGGATGACCATCACGATTTTATCACCCTTGAATGGATCATAGTCGATGAACCCTCCCCAGCCACATTTCGCTGATACGCACTTTTGTCCACGTTGGCTCGCCATGATTCTTCCTCCGTTGCGATTGTGCGGTGGATTTTTACCGTTCTGCTTCATCGCCGTCCTCATCAGTACCTTCGGAGTATATACGGCGGAGGGATCTGCTACGGCGGCGGGACCCCGGGGCATGACCATTACGGGTTCCTATACAGTCAATCAGATCTCGCCCGATTCCGAGACGGGGGATCAGCGTTTACGGATAACACCGCATCTTACGACCACGCCCAACGTCCCGCCCAATGCGGGAATCTATGATGGCTCCAAATACGATATTACGGTCACCGTCGGCGTCACCCCCCCTCAAACGCAAGTGTTCTCGATCCAGAGCGATCTCGCTACGATCATTGTCCGGGCTCCCATCGGTACCTTGATTACGATCAACGACTCGGCTTACACCTATCAGAGTAATTATGGAGCCGGCGGAACGACGACGTTCGAATTTGAGCGAAATAACGGAACTACCGAGACCTACATCCTCACGGACCCCTACGTGTCCGAGAAAGGGGATCTGGGGGCGCCGGGCTCATCAAAATCGGAAAAGAACCTGGTCCTTGATCCCGTTAACATAACGACGGGCGAATTATATAGTGATCATATCGACCTTGAGATTAATGGGTCCATTCCGATTAAATTACGGCGGACCTATTCGAGCAAGAATATCACCACCAACGAGTTTGGATATGGTTGGCGCATCGGTTATCCGACCTATCTTGTCCTGGCGCCCGACTTGTCGACGCTTAGTGCGGCCGACAGCGACGGTACGGTGGTGGTGATGCGCCGACAGGGTGTAACCGATACATGGCTGCCAACAGCGGTGGATAATACCTCCCTTACGAACACGGCTGGCATCGCGGGCAACCTCTTCACCTCCTCGATCGTCAAAACGGTGGCAGGAGGTGTGACGACCTACGAATGGAAACTGGGTGACGGCTCGACTCGCACCTACGTGGTGCGTCAGTTTCCCGTGACTTCACTCGGGGTTACTATCCCACGCGACCGGCCTTACTTGGACAAATGGACCGACAATCGCGGCAACGCGCTCAATTTCATCCTGAACTTCAGCGCGATAGCGAATGGCTATGGCAAGATCGCGCAAATTCGTTCAACAAGCGGTGGGTTGCTGGATTTGGCTTACGATGGCAAAGGACGAATCATCACGGCCACCGCCGATGACGGACGTAGCGTGTCTTATGGGTATAGCCTTGGCGGCGATCTCACTACGGTGCAAGCGGCGGATGCGACGACTTGGAGCTACGAGTATGGGCACAATGGCGACGATCATCGTATCACCAAAGAATTGCGGCCAGGAGGCTCGTTTCTCACGAATACCTATGACGGATTCGGCCGAGTGGTCACCCAAGCTGGCGTCGTGATCGCAACCTATGATTACAGCGTCGTCGGACAGACCACGGTTCGCGACGCGGACCAGCGGGCAACGGTCTTCAAATACAGCAATGGTGGCCTCACCGAGGTCACCGATCCTCTCGGCAATACCACGCTAAAAACGTGGTACGCGACGACAGACACGCCGAATGGGGCCTATCCGGGCAGTTTGCAGAGTGTCACCGATCCGCGCGGGCTAGTAACGACGTATCGGTACGACGGGGCCGGCAACATTATCCAGACAGTGATTACAGGTGACCTCTTGGGCGACGGAGTAATGACCCGCACGGCAACCACGACGGCGCTATTCGATGCTCTGAACCGTCCCACTTGGGTGCAGGATCCCTCGGGGATCAAGACGACTTACGCCTACGCCGACAGCAACTATCCTTATTCGCCTACCCAAATGGTAACGTCGAAGTCGGGCACGACGCTTCGTACGGATGTCCTAGAGTACACAGCAAAGCTCGATCCGGTTCAGCCGACCACGCTGTTTAGCAAAGGGCTTCTCCTTCGTCGAACCGTTGCATCGGGCGGGGTGGACCAAGCCGTCGTTGAATATGATTATAATACAAATGGCTTTCTCACGCAGAAGACTGAGTTCACGGGTACCGCCGATCCGGCCGTCGTTACGACTTTCACTTACAATGCCCGCAGGGAGTTGCTCACGACGACGGACGCCGACAGCCGGAGCACCACTTATACCTACGATGGCTTGAGCCGTGTCCTGACGAAAACTGCCAAGGAGAGCGGAGTGACGGTTGCAACCTGGACCACCACCTATACGGGGACGGGTGAGGTTGCGTCGACGAGCGGGCCGCAAAGCGCGCCCAGCAATCTTGCCCAAAACAATTACGATGCCTCCGGTCTCCTTCGATCCCACGTCGTGAGTCGAAGCCAGGCGAAGAGCGACGGCAGCGGCGTCGAGGCCGCTGCCGTCGCCACTACATCTTACGACTACATTACCAATCGGAACTTGTGGCGCATCACAGACCCGCGCGGTGTTCAGACGCTCTTTGGCTACGATTGGTGTGGACGGCTGACATCACGCACGACTGCCACCACCCAAACGGAGTCTTTTCAATACGAACCAGGTGGGGAAGTGTCGCAGTACACCAATGTTTTGGGTGGCATCACGAAGTTTTATTATACGACCTCAGGAAAGATCCGGCGACAGGAGAATCCGGATGGTTCGGTCCTTACCTGGCTCTACTATGCGGACGGAAGGCTGGACCGGGAATACCACACCAATGGGACTTACAACAAATACGACTACGACGATTTTCTGAACAAGATCACGCGCACTCTGTGCCAAGCGGGTGGTACGATCCTGACGACGGAGATTTCTGAGTATGACCGTCGCGGGAACCTCGTCCGGTCGACCGATGCTGAAGGGTTCGTTAAAACTATCGTGCTCGACGACCTAAATCGGGTTAAATCCATCACCGGCCCGGGCGCCACTCCTGGGAGCCCGCAGCAGGTCGCAACGATCACCTATACGGCCAGCCTTAAATCAAAGGTCACAAAAAATGCCTTGAACGAATCGGTCGAAACCTTCTCGGACGTGATCGACCGTCCTGTGGATGTTGTGACCAAATCCGCCGTCGGGGCGGTGGTCCGGAAGACACATTATAACTATTCGGCGGACCATCACGCCATTACATGTATAGAAGGCACCGGCCTCAACGCCCTTTCGTCGACTATCTATGTGGACGCAGGAAGGGCGACCGTTCTAGCGGTTGCCGGAGACGGAACCGTGACCCGGACAATTTACGATGCCAGTGGGAATGTTTTGTCGGTGATCGATCCGCTGCTTCACACGAAAAGCTATATCTACAACTCCCTGAATCAGCCGACTAGGGAAACACTTCCCGATGGAATGGCGACGACTTTTACCTATAACGCCGCTGGACAGATGGAGTACCGCCGGATGGCCGGAGGATATCTCGTGCACCAGCAGTCCTATGATAATGCAGGTAGAATAACTTACGAACGTCTATTTTCAGGATCGGCGGAGTCTCGGCAGTTCACTTACTCCTACTATCCGGCGGCGAACGTTAACGTAGGGCAATTGGCCACGATCACCGGGCCCCGCGGGGTCACAACCGCGCAGTACGACGATTTGCTGCGTGTCCAATCGGTAGTGACCGCAGGTGCGGAGACAGTGATGAACTCAACCACTACGGTAGGTTACGATCGCCGCAACTTGGTGACGTCGATCGACCAGAGTTCGGTTGCGAATGCGGCCGGACCGGTGACCCACGTGACGCGAACCTACGATGGCTACGGCCAGATGCGTTCAGAAGCGATCACAGTGGCCGGATTGCCTCACGCTGCCGTGACCCAGACGTGGGATGCGGCCGGCCGGAGAGCGACCCTGGATGAGGCGAGCTCGACGCTGGGCACGCCGCTTTTCAGCTATCAGCACCAAGCGAATGGATCCATGACTCAAGTCACGGCGAATAGTCTGAACTACGGATTCAACTACGCGGACAACGGACTGCTCACATCACGGATCAACTCTTTCCGATCCATGGCGGTGAACGTGCGGGATGGAGCGGGGCGGATTACGCAGATCACAAATACGGTAGGTAGTTCTGCTGCGACGACGGAGACGATGTCTTGGCGGGCGGATACTACGCTGAATACCTATTCGTTGAGCCGCAACGGAGCGTGGAGCGAAACTCGCACCCATGCTTACAATTCGCGCGGTCAGCTGGTTGATGAGGGCTATAGCATGGCACCCGGCCAAAATGGAGCATTGCACTACACCTACGATGCGGGATTTACAGGAATCGGTATTCGATATACGGGAAAGGAAGGCAACGGAGCCCCGGCAGCGTGGCAGTCGACTGCCCAGTTGATCAATACGTTGGGTCAAGTGACGAAAGACCAGAATACGGAAGAAGGGCGAGTGGTGCCGGCGAGCGGCGTGGCGCTCGGAGCCGCTCGAGTCGATCTCTTGGTCGATGGGACTTTCCTGATGTCAGCGAATCATCCTGGTGCTAACGATAGTGCGGGCGTCTGGTCTGCAGCGACGACGATCCTTTCGGGCACTCGCACGCTCACGGCCAACGCAGTGCATCCAAGCGGATATGTCGCAAGCGCCACCAGTACGTTCACCGTTCCAGGTGCGGGTTCAGGCGGCACGATTGCCAACAGTTACGACGGCGAAGGAAACGTCACGAGCCGCACGTGGGCCAGCGGCCGCAGTCAGGTTCTAACTTGGGACGCCTTTTCGCGCTTGATCAAAGTCGTGGATCGCGACTCCGCAAACAGTGGCTCTGATTGGACGGCGATCTACGATGCCTGCGGCCGGAGGGTCCGCGTGATCCGTCAGGCTATTAGCGCAGGCGCGGCGAGTGGTTCACCGCTGCTGACGAACTCCATCTTCGATCCAAGCGTGGAATTCCTCGAGATCGGGGTGGCGATCGACGGGGTGAAGGCATGGAAAGTCTACGGGCCCGATCTCGACGGAGGCTACGGTTCGCTGCAGGGAATTGGCGGGTTGGAGGCAACGATCGTCGACAGCAGTCGCGCGACCAAGGGAATGTTGCAGGATCAATTTGGAAACGGCGTCGCTTCGGTTGTCTCTGGGGCGATATCCTGGTTTTCGACGCGAGCGAGTGGCTTTGGCCCCGTTCCTGGCACACCAGCCGAGGTGCTGATTGATATCACGCGTCTTGCCGAGGCTACCGTCTGGCGCGGGCGTCGCTTGGATCCGACGGGGTTTATCAACATGGGAGCGCGCTATTACGAACCCACGAGCGGACGCTTCCTGAGCCCCGACCCGGCAGGACACGGGTCCAGCATGTCGCTCTATGACTATGCGAACGGTGATCCTGTGAACAACGTGGACGCCGATGGTCGAATGGGCGGGCCCGCGACGCGTGTCAGAATGGACGACGGTTATGCGCGTTACGCAGGCAACAAACTTTATCCCACCGCCGAAGCTGCGATGCGCGGCATCCATCCGAGCGTGGCTGGCCAGAATAGCGCGGATCCGAACCAAGGTTTATCAATAATCGAAGGCGTCTCAGCCGCCTTGGCGGGCATCACGGAAGGCGCCACCGATATTATCGATTCCTTTCGTGAAGTACCGGAAGACTTCGGAGCCATCTTGGGCGCCGCAAGTGTCGATCCATTGGGAACTTATATCGGAATAGGGGAGCACTTGGATGCCAATGTGACATCCGGCATCGACTTGATCGCATTGACCACTTGGGCCGACGTCCGCCGCGACTTGGAGACGATGGGCGAAAATGCCAGAGAAGCTACAGATCTCTACATTAACAGTCCAGAATTCCGGCATGGCGTGACCAAGGCAGAGGTTGCGACCCTCATCGGAATATCGATTGGTGGTGTAAGAATTTCAGGCGAATTACCGAAGCCAAAAGTGACGGTCGGCCCAGGTCCAAGTTCACTTCCTTCCGCTGCCGCAGAGACGGTCTCACTTCGTCGCCCATACCTAAGGAATTGGGTTGTAGATGAAGTTGAGGCGAATGCGCCGCGAGCCCCCGACGGTAGATTTATTGACCCGAACACCTTGGCTCCTACCAACAATCCCGTTATGGGGCACAAGCCTGGTTACGAATTCTGGAGACTAAAGGATGCAGCTCAAGCAGAAGGTGTTTCGCAGAAACTGTTCAACGAGACATTGAACAATCCCGAATTCTATCACATTGAAGACCGACTCTCGAACGCTGGTCATGCATTCGAACACAAATGACCGCTTCCAAATCACAGGGCTTACTTGATGCAGTGGAACGTGAGGACGAGTCCTCAGTTCGGGCGCTCCTCGCGTCACGTGTCGATGTCAACGTTCGCGATAAGGGCGGCAGCACGCCCCTGATGCGAGCGTCTCTCCACGGTGACTTGGCGATCGTCGAGCTGCTGATTGCTGAGGGCGCGAACCTCGATGTGCATGACAAATTGGGGAAGACGGCTCTTCATTATGCCGCCCAAGAACAGCATCCCGCGGTCGTCGAACGTCTGGTTGCTGCTGGGGCCCACGTTAACAGCCAAGACGAGCACGGGAACAGTCCCTTGAGCATGGCTGTGTTCTACTCGAAAGGGGCAGGGGAAACCATAACACTACTTCGGAAAAAAGGAGCCGACGATAATATCGCTAACAAACATGGCGTGACGCCTCGCGCGTTGGCCAAAACCATAGCCAACTTCGACGTGCTAAAATTCTTTTCACCCTGATCTCTCGCCGCAGAGAGGCCCATCCACTCGCGGTACCCTGATGGCACTACGGTCTTTGAAGGCCAGCAGCCAGGAAAGATTCGGGGGCCAGAAGCAGCGGCGGAAGATCGTGCGCACACCGTTATCCAGAGAGACACGGTCAATGGGCGCATTTACAAAGCACGTGAGTATGGGGAAGGTAACGTACCCGTGAAAGACATTGATATGACGACTCCCACGTATCCGAATGGAACGCCTAGACCAAATCACATTGCTCCTGAACAGCATCCATGGATTCCAAATGATCCCGCTAATCCTCGCGCGGGATACAAACGAGGGCCGGGAGAACCTTTACAATGAAGACGACGATTTCTTTCAAAGCTTGGCGTGGCGACCGCTACCTCGGTCTAGCGGAGATCCTTATCGTTATTGGTTGTTCAATTCTCGATCTCAAATGGACGCTGAATCTAGTTGAAGTAGCCATCGGAGCTGATGCTGAGGCGTTGAATTCGCTCAATGGTAGGCGGGGCGTCGGCACCCTTGAGCTTTTGCATTTGGCTACTCCCGACGTTCAAATCGTGGACGGAACGGCCGAGGGATATAATCCAAATAATAGCCTACGCATTAAAGTAACCGCTATCGACAGTTCCTGTTGGGACGTTGAATCGGAGGATGCCGAAATTGTCGGCGCTCTTCGGGGAAGGTTTAAGGATTTGATAATTTGATGCCGCAGAGAGTGAAAGCGGCTTGGTCATTGGGAAACTAGAGGATTTGGCGAAAGAGACCGGCTGGCGGACTGGCGATCGCACGCTTCATCTTCCACCACGGCCGCCTGGTCCGGAATGTTGGGGGCAGAATGCTCGGGCACTTCTGGACGCGATTAAGGAAGGTAAGCCGATTCGTGACATTTCGCCCACAAAGGGCGGCGGGTTTTTGGAGAGAGAGCGGCAGTTGCTTCAGCAGAACGGTTGGAAGTTTGACCCGCAAACGGGTCTTTGGAGTCCCGGAGGATAATTACCATGGAACTACACAGCTTTCCTGAAATAGTCCGCGATCACTTCGCGTTTATGGAGCGGCATAGTTTTGCTCTTACTTCCAGCTCGAAAACGAAGGTGCGTTATGAGTCGAGCAGGGCCTACGTCGAAATCTCGCACGGGGAACAGGACGGCGAGGTCGCCATCTCATTCGGTCGTCTCGCTACGAAGGAAGAATTTTCCTTCACGCTCTTCCTTCGGAAGAAAAATCCTGCCTTAGAAAGACAAATGGGGGAACGGCTCGCCGCCACTACGGACGAGATTCGCGAGTGTGTCATCAAGCTCGGCGACGCATTACAACGCGAAGGCGCGGAAATTCTTCGAGGAAGCGATGCTCCTTTTGAAGAAATGAAGGACGTGCGGTGGTGGCACTTCCAACCAGAGGCGCTGAAGAAATCCTCGGAGCATGGGCCGCTGGACTGATGACAGGATGTCACGCGGTATGGCTATGACGTTTCGCTTAACTCTTTTTCTGGCATGCATTTTCTTCGCGGGCCAACGGAACGGGCACGCCTACGATGGCCATTTCACTCTCGCCGCAGAGAATGTAGCCGCGAATGAGGTTAAGGTCCTTGGGCGACTGCCCGACACAGCGGTGGCGAAGCAATGGCCTGGTCATGACGTGCTTGATATCCCGAACTGGACACCGGCGAAAAATGCGCAATGGGTGGATGCAGGAGTCAAGAATGGGCAGGCTTTTACACTGCTTCACCGGAAGCGGGGAACTTGATTCAAACTTCCGGGCGCTTTGCTGGACAGCCGACAATCTACGCGCAAGAAATCCAGCAACTGAAAGCCGCAGGCTACGTGAAAGTCGGAGACTACTACGTCCCTGCGTCGCAGGCAGCGACATTCAAACCATGAGCTTCCAAATCGAACTAGAGCAGGTCTTGCGGTTAGCTGACAGGAGCGAGGCGTATCAACGCCTTGCGGCGCTCTACCTAAACGGTCCTGAAGAGTTGCGCGATTTGATCCGTGCGAAATGGGACTTCGGGGTTAAGTGGACCTATCCGAACCCGCAGCGGCTCGCTTGTCGTAAGAATGAGCGATATTCCTGCG
>JAQGOP010000002.1 GCA_028293545.1 Verrucomicrobiota bacterium
GAGCTCGATATCTACGACATCCCGATTTCGACGGTCACGAAGCAATACCTCGAGGTCATTTACGCGTTGAAGGAGCTGCAGGTCGAGGTGGCCGGCGAGTTTTTCGTCATGGCGGCGACGCTGATGGAAATCAAAAGCCGGATGCTCCTGCCCAAGCACCAGCAGGCCGTCGACCCGAATGCCGATGAGGACGACCTCGATCCACGCTGGGAACTCGTCCACCAGCTCCTCCAATATAAAAAGTTCAAGGAGGCCGCGGGCAACCTCGGCGCGATGTCGCTCGACGCGCAGAACATGCATGGCCGGGCGGCGGGCTCGGCCTTCGCGCCGTCGTCGGAGCGGCCGCTGAAGCACGTCGACCGGATCGACCTGTGGAATTCCTTCAATTTCGTCCTGCGCCGCTTGGCCGAGAAGCTGGTCGTCGGCGAAATCCATGCCGAGCAGGTGACCGTCTCCGACCAGATGGAATACGTGCTCGAGCAACTGAAGACGCGGAAATCCTTCGTGTTCTCCGCGCTGTTCGCCGAGAAGATTTCACTGCGCCGGCTGGTGGCGACGTTCCTTGCCGTGCTGGAGCTGACGCGCTTGAAGAAGCTGCAATTGGAGCAGACGGAAGCCTTCACCGACATCCTGTGCACGGCGGTGGACGAAACTCCGCTTGAAAAACCCGCCGAGGCGAGCACGGTGGCAGCGCAAGATGAAGAAAGTAACCCGCCGCCGGAAAGCCAAGCCTGACCACCTGCTGGGCATCGGCCTCGACAACGAGGACGGCCACAAGCGGCTGACCTCCGCCGAGGAATTTACGATCGTCGGCGGCTCCGCTGAGACGCATGAGCGGGCGACGGAGACGTTCATCAAGACTTTTGAGGAACTGAAGCACCGCGGCAAGAAGCTGCAGGCGGTCGGGATGAAAGAGCTCGGGGAGATCCTCGAGAAATCGAAGCCGCGGTGAGGCCCTGCCTGTAGGGAGGCTTTACGCCCCGATGCGCCAATCGCAGATCAATCCATCGGGGCATAAGCCCCTCCCACAGTTTCAAACATTTCCGAATCGCCCCCGGCTTGCCTTTCAATCAGCGCTGACTTTACTCGCCACCATGTCCGACAAAATCGCCCAGCTCGACAACGCCACCTTCAAGTCCGCCGTCGCCGGCGCCACGCCCACCCTCGTGGATTTTTGGGCGCCGTGGTGCGGGCCGTGCAAGGCCATCGCCCCGATCCTCGACGAGCTTTCGACCGAGCTCGCGGGCAAGCTGAACATCGCGAAGGTCAACGTGGACGACAACGGCGAGCTCGCCGCGGAATTCGGCGTGCGCGCCATCCCGACGATGCTGCTCTTCAAGGCCGGCCAGAAGGTCGACCAGTTCGTCGGCATGATGGACAAGGCCTCGCTCAAGGCGAAGCTCGCCGGGAAGATCTGAGCGGATCTCCAGTCCCCTCTTTTTCACGGCGCCTGCGGGCGCCGTTTTTATTGGAGGGACTGCGTCCCTGCGGGCCTTGCGGCACTTGCAGGCCCGATCTCCGTATCGGCCGCGGTCGGTCAGGAGACCGACCCTCCACCCATGCCCGACGGCCCGCAGGGATTAACCGTCGCCGGGCCTATGGCTGGCAGGCGCGGGCCCTCCAGTTCAAAACAATTCCTGCTGCGGGGAGTAACGCGTCCTCGCCTCGTTGAGGCTCGACTTCATCTCGAGCGACTCGAGCAACGCGAACAGCTCCACGGTCTTCGCCTCGCCCGGCCCGACATGCGGCAGCGGTGATTCGGTGCGCAGCGTGGTGAGCTTGAGATTCATGCGGAGCTTGTCGGCTTCCTGGGCGACCAGTTCGCGGAAACGCTCAGGCTTCAGTTCGGCGGCGTGGGCGATGATGCCTTCGAGGGTTTTGAACTCCTGGAACCATTTCACGGCGGTCTTGGGGCCGACGCCGTTGATGCCGGGGATGTTGTCGGAAGTGTCGCCGACGAGCGCGAGGTATTCGGCGATCTGCGCGGGCGGCACGCCGAATTTTTCCACTACGGCGACCGGGTCGAGGACGCGCCAGCCGAGCTTGGGGTTGGCGGTGGGCGGCGGGAGGAGGATCTTGATGCGGTCGTCGACGCACTGGGCAAAGTCCTTGTCGGCGCTGACGATCAGGACGTCATGGCCGGCGTTGGCGAGCATGCGGGCCTGGGCGGCGAGGAGGTCGTCGGATTCCACGCCATCGAGTTCGATGCCGACGAAGCCCATGTGGCGGGTGAGGGTCTTGATGATGGGCATCTGTTGCTCGAGCGGCGCGGGGGTCTCCTTGCGCTGGGCCTTGTAGGTCGGGTGGAGCAACAGCCGGTCCTGGGAACCGCCGAGATCGAAGAACACCAGCATGGCGTCGGGCTTCTCCTGGTCGACGAGCCGCCAGAGGGTCTTGATCCAGCCATGGAGGGCGCCGGTCGGAAAGCCATCGGCGCGCGTCAGTTCGGGCATGCCGTAGAACGCGCGGAACGCCATATTGTAGCCATCAACGAGGAGCCATTTCGCCATGCGCTGAGCGAAAGGGGTGGAGTTCGCCATGACCACCCAAAAGGAAACGATTCCCTGCGGCCCGCGACTTGCCACCCGGCCTCCTGATTTCGGCGGGGCCGGCGCAGTCCTTACATTGTCCCTGTGCCTTTCCAGCGCCGCAATTTGCCGGAACCTTGGGCGGCATCCGCTCACATTAGGTAATGCACATCGCCCACATTATCACTCCGCCGCTCATTCCGTCCTCCCAGCGGGCAACTGTCTACGTGACGGTCGTCCCGGTGGACACCCTCAAGATGGCCCTGGCCAACGCGGACCATCCGCCGCCGCCCATCCTGCTCGTCGAGAGCTGCGCCGCCGATCTCTATCTTACCTCCCGGCGATTGGAAGCGGACGGGGTGACGAATCCCATCATTTCGGCGCGGGAAATCAGCGAAGCGATGATCCTGTTGCAAGAGGTCATCCGGGACCCGCGGCGGCATCCGCTGCCCATCGTGATGTTCACCGACCTGAAGTTTTTGTGGGCGGATGGGCTGGACCTGATCAAATGGGTGAAGCGCCAGCCCGGGTTGGACCAAATGAGGGTGATCGTCCTCACCGGCTCGGCGGATCCGGGCAAGATGGCGGAAGCGAAGGCCTTGGGGGCGGACCGTTATCTCGCGAAATTTCCCGAACCCGGGGTCTTCGCGACGATCGTGGCGGACGCTACGCCGGAGATGGGAACGCCAGCCGCTTAGGCGGGATGTGCTCCCGGGGTTTTTGACGATTTGCTGTCATCGATCGCCTTGCCGCGAAGGCTGAATCCGTCAGGCTCAGGCGCATGAAACGCCTCGCCCTGTTGTTCCTGTTCACCGCCCTCGCCTGCTCTG
>JAQGOP010000008.1 GCA_028293545.1 Verrucomicrobiota bacterium
ACCGACGAGGTGCTGATCGCGAGCGTGCAGCACGCGCTCGAGTCCGGGATCAACTTCATCGACACGGCCCGCGCGTACGGACGCTCCGAGGAATTGCTGCACCGCGCGCTCAAACCATGGCGCGGCGTCCCGCCCTTCATCGCCTCCAAGGTGAATCCGCTGGGACCCAACACCAAGTGGGGACGTCCGGTACCCGTCGAGACCGTCTTCCCGAAGGGACACGTCACGCGTGAAATCGATCTGTCGCTCCGCACCCTTGGCCTTGAGCGCATCGACCTGATGCAGCTGCACGTCTACTGGGCGACCTGGGGCACCGAGGGATATTGGCTCGACGAACTCGACGCCGCGCGCCAGGCCGGAAAAATTGCCCTCGCCGGCATCTCGATTCCCGACCACCGCCACGATGTCGCTCTCCCGCTGGTGGCCAGCGGCCGCATCGATTCCGTCCAAACAATCGTTAACATCTTCGATCCCTTCGCCACCGACTGCCTCATTCCATTCTGCCAGCGGCACGGCGTGGGGGTCATCGCCCGCTGCGTTCTGGATGAAGGCGGCCTGACCGGCTTCCTCGCCACCGACACAGCGTTTGACCAGACGGATTTCCGTTCACAATACTTCGACGCTGGCGGACGCGACAACTACCTGAAGCGCGTCCAGGCCTTGCGGAGTTTTGTTCCGCAGCACGCTTCTTCTCTGGCCGCCCTGGCCATCAAGTACGTGCTCGCGCATCCCGGCGTCACCACGGCCATCTCGTCCATGCATGTCACAAAGCATGCCGACGAGAATCTCCGGGCGATCAACGAAACACCCCTTGATCCCGCGGTGGTGGAAACCCTGCGCCTGAACCATCGTTGGACCCGCAATTTCTACGAAACCAAGTATGTCTGAGTCCCGGCCATCGCCGGTCACCGAAACCGGCCGCGTCCGGTGGGCGGAATTGCTACCGGACGAATTCCGCGAACGTCGCGCACGCTGTCCGCTGGCCTGGTTGCCCCTCGGCCTCTGTGAGCCGCACGGGCATATCGCCGCGTTCGGACTCGATACCATCAAGGCCGACTGGCTGTGCGACGAAGGCGCGCGGCGTTACGGCGGTGTCGTTGCCCCGACACAGGGCTGGCATATCCATGAAACCGGTTATCACGCCCGCTGGCTCGAGGAGGTCATCGGCGAGGAGCCGGCTGAGATCGGCACGCTTCCGCCCGACGTCCTGCTGCGAAGCTTTCTTTTCCAACTGCGCGCCCTGGCCAACGCTGGCTTCCGCGCAGCGATCGTGTTGAGCGGCCACGCCGGCGGGAATCAACGCGACCTGCGCCGCGTCGCCGCAGCTTTTTCGGCCAAGGTTTCCTTCGCCACTGAAATTTTCGCGGACCCGGAATTGGTGGAGGGCAAATTCACGGGTGATCACGCGGGCAAGTTCGAGATTTCCCAGTTGCTGGCCATCCGACCGGAGTTGGTGGATCTCAGCCGGCTGACGCGCGGCAGTGAACTCGGGGCCGGCGGTCGTTTTGCCTTGGGTGACGATGCCGCGGAAGCCACCCCCGCTCTCGGGTGGGCCATCCTGCAAGCCCAGCTCGACGCCCTCGGCACGGCCGAGGAAAGACTGAAGGACGCTCTGACTTCAGCGGCTGCACCGCGCGTGAGCTTGGCCGAAACCGAAGGCATCTGGCACACGATCACGCTCGATCAGACGCCGTTTGTAACCGCTCAGCCGTTGGCAAAACAAACGCCGGTGTCCCTAGCTTCACGCTGGAAACCCGGCGAGTTCTATTCCCAGCGCTGATCCCCACGCCCGCCAGGGGCATGCCGCCTCCCCAGATGCAGACCAAGCGAATCCTTTTCGACCAGCCGGGCCACGTGGCAATCGCGCGGGACGGGGCCGTGCCAGTCGTTGAAAAATCGACCGAGCTCGTCGTGCGAACTCTTTATTCGCTGGTCAGCCCCGGCACGGAACTCGCCTGCCTGACCGGCCGGGAATCCTGGTTTCCACTGCCGGGCACGCCTGGATACGCAGCCGTCGGCGAAGTCCTGGCCGCCGGCGCGGCCGTCACTCGCTTTGTGCCCGGCGACCGCATCCTGACGCACGGCCCGCATGCCAGTTGCTTCAAGATCGACACCACGGATCGATACACCGGCACGTGCGTCAAAATTCCCGCCGGACTCCCGCCGGAACAGGCGGTGTTTGCCCGCATGGCTAGCATTGCGCTCGCCGCGATCCGGACCGCCCGCATTGAGCTGGGTGATCGGGTGCTGGTTACGGGCCTGGGGATCGTTGGCAATTTCGCCGCGCAATTCGCCGCGCTGCAAGGCGCTTGGGTGATCGCCACCGACCTCTGTGAGCGGCGCCGGCAGGCTGCCCGCAACTGCGGCCTGAAGTACTGCCTCGACGCCGCGGCATCTAACTGGCGCGAGCAGGTGGAAAAAATTCTCGGGACCTCGCCGCTCGGTTGTTTCATCGATGCCACCGGACTTAGTTCCGTCATCACCGAAGCCACCGAGCTCCTGACGCCCGGCGGCGAGGCGATCCTGCTGGGCACGCCCCGCCAGTCCTGGACCGCCGATGCGACAGAGATCTACCGGCGCATTCATCTGCACAGCTCGGTGCGTTTCAAGGGCGCCCTCGAATGGCTGTATCCCACCTTCAAGGACGAATTCGCAAAGCACTCCATCGAACGCAACACGGAGATCATCATGGAACTCATTCGCGAGGACCGCCTGAAAGTCGCGCCGCTCGGCACGCACAAGATCGGGCCGGAATACGCCCCGGAGATTTATGCCGGCCTGCGAGACCACAAAGACGATTACCTCGGCGTGGTCTTCGACTGGACCTGAACCTTTCACCCCTACCCCATCATGAAACTCTCGGCGACCCGCCTGGTGCTCGGTTTGGTTTTCCTCGGCGGCTTGAGCGCGGCTTCGGCCGCCAACGCCAGTGCCGTGGCGCAGTGGTCGTTTGAGGATCCGACGGCCGCGCTCGCCCGCGATTCCATCGCGAACCGGTACGACGCCATCTCCGGTTTTGCCAAACGCTCACCCGGCGTGCACGGACATGCCCTGCGGCTTGATGGCTATACGACGGCCGTGATCCGGCCCGCCGCACAAGCCCCGCAGCTGTCCGGCAGCGTAACGTTCGAAGCATGGATCGCCCTCGAAGCGTACCCCTGGGGGCTTTGCGCCATCGTCAACCAAGCGGACCAGCCGGACATGGCTGTTATCAATCAGCAGGGGATGGCCCCGACGCTGACGCCGGAAAAAGATCCGTCGGCCGGATATTTCTTCGGGCTCGATGCGAACGGCCGGCTCATCCTGCAGCTGTCGCTCGATGGCAAGTGGGTGACATGCCGGGCGGAACAGAAGATTCCCCTGCTCCACTGGACGCACGTCGCCGGGGTTTATGATGCCACGGCGCATCGCGTGCTCCTTTACCTCGACGGCCGGGAAGTCGGGCGCGGCGCGGCTTCGGGGCAGCTGAATCCGGCGCCGGCCACCGATCTGCTGGTCGGCCGCAATCACAAGCCGCGTCCGCCTGAGCATCCGATCCGCCTCAACATTCCCGCGCTCTACGCGATCGAGGGACTGCTCGATGAAGTGAAGATCTACGACCACGCGCTTTCCGGCGCGGAGATCGCGCAGACATTCGTCG
>JAQGOP010000013.1 GCA_028293545.1 Verrucomicrobiota bacterium
GATGAAGATACGGCGCGCACACCGCGGACGGCTCCGCGCGCTATTCCTGCTGTCGACGTTCGTTCCGGCTAGCAGGTGTCGCCGGGCAAACGTGGTCGCTTAATTAAGCAGCCAGTAGCATTTCTTCTTTGTTGCCTATTATTTTTTTGAAGGAGGATTTACGAGAAACCTTCATTCTCGGCAGGCAGCGGCGCACTCCAACCAAGGGTAGAATCCGGAACACCCCCAAAATTGACAGGGTGATTGGAACGAGTGCGTACCAATCAAAGAACAGGAGCGGCACCATGGGCCGTGAACGCCGAAACTCAAGCGCCAGATACAGAACGCGCGAATCCGATCAGAAAATCCGATGCTCGGAACTCGGGAGTCTAACCACTAATGAACGCTGATTCCCACTCATCCGGATTAGCGGCAATCAGCGCAGATTAGCGGTTAACGACTTCGAGGTGGAGAGACTTCTCCGCAAGGCGCTGGCCGTCGTACCCCCGGATTTTTGTCACAGAGGCCACCGAGCGGCTCCGTAACGCGACGAAGTCGCAGGGTGGAGCGTGTTGTCCCCAACGCGCTGAGAGACCCCGTCTAAATCTAACCGCATTAGGAGCGCTGCCTCACGAATTTCAGAGGCGGGTCAGAGACCGCGCCCTACGTCCGGATTAGCGATGCTCAGTGAAGATTAGCGGTTAAACTCCCCGGCTTACCCTCGCGTCGCGTAGTCCGCTGCGATCAATACGCCTGCGATTGCCAGCCAGAAAAAACCCGCCATCGCGAACAGCCTCACCAGGCCCGCTTGCTCGCGCAGCTTCATGAAAAACGCGAAGATCAACGCCAGCTTCACCGTCGCGAAGAAAAGCGAAACCACCGTGCCGGACGTTCCACTCAATCCATAGGATGCCGCGGCGCTCAACATCAGCGCCGCCATGAGGCCGGCAAACACCAGCAGCACCGGGCGAAAAGGTGAAGGCGTCGATGGCATGGGAATCAGCGGATCAAATAAAGCAGCGGGTAGAGAAATACCCACACGCAGTCCACGAAGTGCCAGTAAAGCCCGGCCAGTTCGACGCGGCCAGGTGACGCCGGCCCCAGGCGACCGCGACGGGAAAGCACGAACAGCCACGCGATCACGCCAAGCCCGATCACCATGTGCACCGCATGCAGCCCGGTCATCGCGAAATAGAGCACGAAGAAAAGCTGCTCCGGCGCCGCCGGTCCGCCCGCGGGCGCGAAATGCGGGCCCGGGATGAGATGCTCCACGAATTTCTGGTGATACTCGTATCCTTTCAACACGAGGAAGAGCGCGCCGAGCAACCACGTCATCGCGAGGCACCCGCTGAGCAGGCGTCGACGATCCCGCCTCACGGCGATGTCGGCGATCGCCATGGCGAGGCTGCTCGCGAGGAGCACCGCGGTGTTGATCGTGCCGATCCAGAAATCCAACCGGCGGCTGCCATCGGCGAACGCATCCGGATAGTGGACGCGGTAAACGGCGTAGGCAATGAACAGCCCGCCAAAAAGCAGGACTTCCGTCGCGATGAACGCCCACATCCCGAGCTGCTGCGCCAGCGCGCGCTGGGCGGCGTCGACATACGGCGATTCCACGCGTGTTCCCTCGGCCTTCATTCGGTCCCCTCCGGATAATTGTAGGCCTCGGTCGTGACCACCGGCGTGACGTCGAAATTATGTTCGGGCGGCGGCGATGGCGTGGTCCACTCCAGGCCCGTCGCACCCCACGGATTCGCGCCGGCTTTGGCGCCGCGAAAAAGCGACCAGCCGAGATAAATCAGCGGGAGCAGGTAGCCGATGCCGAGGATGCCCGCGCCGATCGTCGAAATCACATTGAGCGCCTGGAATTCCGGCGGATAAATATGGAAGCGTCGCGGCATCCCCAGGTACCCCAGGATGAACTGCGGGAAAAACGTGAGGTTGAATCCGCAGAAGATCGTCACGGCGGCCACGCGCGCGGCCCAGTCATGGTAAATCCGCCCGGTGATCTTCGGCCACCAGTAGTGCAGGCCGCCCATGTACGCCATGACCATCCCGCCCACCATGATGTAGTGGAAATGGGCGATCACGAAATACGTGTCGTGCAGGTGCACGTCGACCGCGAGCGTCGCGAGAAACAACCCGGTCAGCCCGCCAATCGTGAACAGCGCGAGAAAACCCAGCGCATACAGGAACGGCGCATCGAAACGGATCGAGCCGCGATGCAGCGTCGCCGTCCAGTTGAAGACCTTGATCGCCGACGGCACCGACACGAGGAAGCTCAGCAGGGAAAACACCACGCCCGCGTACACGGACTGGCTGCTCACGAACATGTGATGCCCCCACACGAGAAATCCGAGGATCGCGATCGCGAGGCTGGCGATCGCCACGACCCGATAACCGAAGATCCGTTTGCGCGCGAAACACGCGATCAGTTCGCTGACCACTCCCATGCCCGGCAGGATCATGATGTAGACCGCCGGGTGGGAATAGAACCAGAACAGGTGCTGGAACAGCAGCGGATCCCCGCCGAGCTTGGGATCGAACACGCCGACGCCCAGAAATCGCTCGAGCATGATCAACAGGAGCGTGATCGCGAGGACCGGCGTCGCGAGGACGAGGATCAAACTCGTCGCGTAAAGGGACCATACAAACAGCGGCAACCGAAACCACGTCAGGCCCGGCGCACGCAACTGGTGGATCGTCACGATGAAATTCAGCCCCGTTGCGATCGACGAAAACCCCGCGATAAAAACGCCGCCGGCCATCGCCATCACGTTCCCGTTCGAGTACGTGCTGCTGTACGGCGTATAAAACGTCCACCCCGTGTCCACGCCGCCCGCGACGATCGCGTATAATGCGAGCAGGGCCCCGGCCACGAAAATATACCAGCTCGCCAGGTTCAGCCGCGGGAACGCCACGTCGCGCGCGCCGAGCATCAGCGGCAGCACGAAATTTCCCAGGACCGCCGGGATCGACGGGATGAGGAAGAACCACACCATCAGCACGCCGTGCAGCGTGAACAGCCGGTTGTAAATATCCGACACGACCAGGTCCCCCTGCGGCGTGAGCAGTTCGATCCGCATCAACGCCGCCGCGACCGCCGCAATCGCGAAGAAAAACGTGATCGTTGCGAGGTACAGCAAGGCGATGCGCTTATGGTCGCGCGTCGAAAGCCAGGAGCGCAGCGAGTAGTCGCGGTTCAGGTAATTCAGGACCCGGGTGTCGACTGAACCTGGAATGTCGTCCGCGTTCATGGTGCCGGCCGCGCCGGTTGTTCCTGGGCGAGCGATTTGATGTACGCCACGAGGTCGAGGAGATCGCCTTCCGGGACGACACACGCGTACGACGGCATGACAGCGGCATATCCCGCGGCGACATGCTGGTTCGGGAGCAGGATCGAATCCCGGAGATAAGCGTCGTCCGCCATGACGATCTGGCCGTTCTCAATCGGCACGGGACGACCGGCGATTCCCTCGAGCCGTGGAGCGCGAACGACGGTGTCGCCCGAATGACAGCCCGCGCACCCGTAACGCACGGAGAGCGCGCGCCCGCGTGTGGCGGCATCGGAGCCCGTGCCGGCGCGAGCCTGCCAGGCGGCAAATCTCTCCGCGGTTTCCACGACGACAAAGCCGTTCATTTCCGAGTGCTTGGTCCCGCAGTACTGGTCGCAATAGATCGGGTAGCGCCCGGGTTTCGTTGCTTCGAACCAGGTGTCGACGCGCTTGCCCGGCACCGCGTCATTTTTCAGGCGAAACGCAGGCACCGCGAAACTATGGATGACGTCCTCCGAGGTCAGGCGCAGCCGGATCGGTTGGTTGACCGGCACATGCAGTTCGGCGAATTCCCGCCGGCCGTCCCCATGGCGCGCATCCCACATCCACTGCCGCCCGACAATCTCGATCATCATCGCCCCGTCCGGCACCTCGGCCATGCGCGCATAGATCGCCGCGCCCCAGCCAAAGAACACGAGGAATACCAACGTCGTCGCCGTGATCCACGTCGTCTCCAGTTTCCAGGGCGGTATCCGCAGGGGAGGACGCGGCGCCGGCGAGCCCGCGCGGTAACGCACCAGGAAAATCAAAATCACCACCGCGAGACCGATGACCACGGTGCCGCACGTCAGGAGCAGCGCGAGAAAGAGCGCATCGAACGACGGCGATACGCGGCTGGCGCTCGGCAGCGCGCCGTCGATCAGCGCGTAAATGGAGGCGCCGAACGCGCTCATGCCGGATTCCTTTTTTCACGCGCGCGGCGAAGCTCCTGCCGCTCGGTCCACAGCATGCGCCCGATCCCGCCGGCCAGCGCCAGCACGGTCAGCGCGACGGCGACGCCGAGCGTGCGCCAGATGACGACACCGTATCGTCCCCCGATCGTGTCTCCGCGGAAACACGCGAGCAGCAGGTCCACGACGCGTCCACCGACGCCATCGCATTCGGCGCGCTTCAAGGCCGCGGCGATTTCCTTCGGGGCGAAATCCACGCCGAGAAAATACGCCGAGATCTTTCCGCGCGGGGTCAGCACGAGGAATCCACTGGGGTGCGCGTACTGCTGCGAACGCGGATCGTAGGTGAAATGGAAGCCCGCGGCGTCCGTGAGCGCGCGGATCGCCGCGGTGTCGCCACGAAGATAGTGCCAGCCACGTTCCGCGCCGGCCCGTCCATAGTGTGCGATCGCCGCATCGCGCGCCTGTCGCGCCACGGAATCTGTTTCCGTGGGATCGATGCTGACGGCGATGACGTTGAAGTCCTTGCCCGCACTCGCCTCCAAGGCGCGAAGCGCGGTCACCATTCCGTCTCCCACCACCGAGCAGAGTTGGGGGCAATTCGCGTAGCCGAACCACAGCACCGCCGGTCGCCCCTGGAGGAAGTCGTCCACTGGGCGCAGGCGGCCCCGCATGTCACGAAGCGGCAGATCACCCGGGATGGACTCGCCCAGGCGCTGTTCGAATCCCACGCCCGCGGGCTGGGCCGCAGGCGCGAACGTTGCGCTTGAAACCGCAGCGATGCACCCCGCGATCGTGATCCGAAACAATTTCATGGCTTCGACTCTCGCGAGTTCTTGGCCGGTTCGGGCGCGGCGAGTTCGATCCCTCGATCGACCGGCACCCGGACGACTCCGGCGCTGCGGTCAACCCACGCGTAGTTTTCCAAGTGGTTTTTCACGGCGGCATCCTGCGCCGCCCAATAGCGCGCGATGCTGGTGCGCTCGACCGGACCATGGCGGAAGGACTGCGCTGGATCCGGGCGTACTGGGCGATTACCCAGCACCCAGCTCGAAGCGAGCATGCAGGCAGCAATCATCAATGCGATGCCGACTGCGGTCGCGAGCACCGCGCGGGGCGATGCGTCGCCCGGTTCATAATCATGGGACGGATTCACCGGGCACCTCCTTCCGTCCGAACTAAGACAAGATAACGGTTCATAAAAAGTCCGCCGATCGCGACGATAAGCAGCACCGCGAGCCATGCCGCGCGGAGCGACTGCGCGGGGAAAGCGGGGATCACCAGCCAGGCATCATCGGCGAATTGCGCGACCAAGAGCCCGGCCGCCGCCGCCGCCAAGGGTCCGCGCTGCTGTTTTGCTCGCCGGGAGAGCAGGATGAACAACGGCAACAGGAAGTGCAGCACGAGCAGGAGCAGCGGCATCCACCGCCAGGCGCCGTGCAGTCGGCGCGCGTACCAGGCGGTTTCGGCGGGAATATTTCCCGACCAGACGATGAGGAACTGGGCGAACGCGATATAGCACCAGAGCATCGCGGCGGCGAAAAGCAGCGTGCCCCAGTCCAGCCCAAGGCTGCGACCGTCCCCCAACGGCTGCGCGGGATTTGCCCCGGCGAGCAGGGCGATCAGCAGGGCAAACGAAAACGCCGCGACGGATTGGCCGACGAGCCACACGAGCGGGAAGGCGGTCGACGTCCAATCGTGATCCAGGATCGCGAGCCTATCGCTCACGAACAAATGCGTGAGAAAGAGCACGCCGATCCCGCCCGCGGGCCCAATCCACGCCGATTTCGCCTGCTCGCCTTCGCGCGGCCACGCGCGCACGGCGAATAGGGCGATCGCGGCAAACACGGTGAGCTCGATGGCGGTGCGTGCGGTCACTTCGCCGGGCGCGAAAATTTGCCAGCCCTGGTGTGGTTTCGCCGCGCGAATACGCTGCACGACGAGCGGGAGCCAAAGCAGGCAGGTCCAGGGCAGCAGGCGCGTTCCCGCGATCAAATACGGGCGCAGTTCCCGGCCCCAAGCTCCGCCGGTGAGCTGGTGCACGAGCACGAACGTCAGGGTGCCGAGCGCCAGCCCGAGCCAGCACAATGCCGCGCATTCCCACGCATCCGATTTCGCGATCGGCAGTGACCAGGCCAAGGCCACGGCGGCGAGCGTCGCTCCGACGCCGATGTAGGCGGCGGCGCGTTCGATGCGGGCGAGCAATGAAATCCCAAGGATCATGGCGACGAAAAATGCGCTTGGTCTTCGCTCGGAAGTTCGCTGAGCGCGACGTGCTGGCTGCGTTGGAGCGCACGGATGTAGGCGATCACCGCCCAGCGTTCCGCCGGCGTGAGCTGGCTCGCGAGCGGGAGCATCGTCCCGTAGCCGCGGGTGATGACGTCGAAGAAATGGCCGTCCGGTGTGCGCCGGAGGCGTTCGTCGTGGTAGGACGGCGGCGCCGGAAATCCGCGCCGCACCACGATGCCTGTGCCGTAGCCATCTTCGCCGTGGCATATGGCGCAATGGATGTTGAAGCGTTCGCGTCCGGCGCTGAGCAACGCGCGCGTCACGGGAACGGGCGAGCGCTCGACGGGCTGGCCGTCGAGCAAACCGGTGAGCGCCGGATCGCCCGGCGCCGCCGAGCCGCGCTCGACCGTGAAGGGCGGGGGCGTGCGCGGCGGTGACGGAGTCGCGCGCCCGGATTGCCCGACGTCGCCCGCTTTGCGCTGATGACCCATGTTGTCGCAGGCGGTCAGCGCGAACATCACGCCGCCGAGCGCGGCGTAAACCCGGAGGCTAAAAAATGCCCCGCGTTTCATGAGGTTATTTCCTCCACGGAAATCGGCCCGGAATTCGCGAACGCTGCCCGGGCCGCGATCGGCGAGTACCGCGGGTCATCGGCGCAGACGGCGAGAAAGAACCGGTCCGTGCTCGCCCGCCCGAAATTATGCGCGGCAAAAACCGGGTGGTGGTAATGCGGCAGCCCTGCGCGCCACAGAAAAACCGCGATCCCCGTGACGACCGCCGTCAGCACCGCCAGCTCAAACGTCACCGGCACGAACGAAGGCCAGCTGAACAGCGGGCGCCCGCCGGAGTTGAGCGGATAATCACGTGCCGCGCAGCTCTGCAGCGCGAAGCCGAAGATCGCCCCCGAGGCCGCGGCGCCAAGCATGATGGCAGGAAGGTTCGACGGCCGCGGCAGGACGAGTTCCGCCATGCCTTCCACGGGGAACGGCGTGAACGCCTCGATGCGCGTGAATCCTGCGGCCTGCACGTTGCGCACGGCGGCGAGGAGTTCGTCCGGGCTGCCGTAGGTGGCGACCGTGCCGTAGGGGGCGGCGTTCACGGCAACTCCTCCTTTTTGGCGATCAGCCCGCGCATTTCCGACATCGAGATCGCCGGCACAAAGCGCAGGAAGAGAAACAGCAGGGCGATGAACAGCCCGATGGTGCCGAGAAAGGTGGACCAGTCCCAAAACGTCGGACGATACATGCCCCACGACGAAGGCAGGTAGTCGCGGTGGAGGCTGGTGACCACGATGATGAAACGCTCGAGCCACATCCCGACGTTCACCGCGAGCGCGACACCGAGGAGCACGGCGGGATTGCGGCGCCACGCCGTGCGCCACAGCAGCTGCGGGATCAGGATGTTGCAGGCGAGGAGGAGCCAAAACGCGAAGGCGTACGGACCGGTCGCGCGATTAACCCCGACAAAACGCTCGTACAGATTACCGCCCCGCCAGCTCGCCACAAACTCGGCAAAATAGCCGTAGGTCACCAGCCAGCCCATCGCCATCATCACCTTGGCCATGAGCTCCAGGTGTCGATCGGTGATATAGGCCTCGAGCCGATAGACCCGGCGCAGCGGGATCACGAGCGTGAGCACCATCGCGAAGCCGGAGAAAATCGCACCGGCGACGAAGTACGGCGGGAAAATCGTCGAGTGCCACCCGGGCAGCATGGCTGCGGCGAAGTCGAGGCCGACGATGCTGTGCACCGAGATGACGAGTGGCGCCGCCAATCCGGCGAGCGTGAGGTAGAGTCGTTCGTAATGAGCCCAGTGCCGCGCGTCGCCGCGCCAGCCGAGGCTCAGGAGTCCGTAAATTCTCTTTTTCCCGGCCGTCGCCGCGTGGTCGCGCATCGTGGCGAAATCCGGCAGCAGGCCGGTGTACCAAAAGAGCAGCGACACCGAGGCATAGGTGGACACGGCAAACATGTCCCACACGAGCGGGCTGCGAAACTGCGGCCAGAGTCCCATCGTGTCGGGATACGGCAGGAGCCAGTAGAAATACTGCGGCCGTCCCAGGTGCAGCAGGGGATAAATCCCGGCGCACGCCACGGCGAAAAGGGTCATTGCCTCGGTGAAACGGCTGATCGATGTGCGCCAGTTCTGGTGGAGCAGGAGCAGGATGGCCGAGATGAAAGTGCCGGCGTGGCCGATGCCGATCCACCAGACGAAGTTCACGATCGCGAAGCCCCAGCCGACGGGGATGTTGATGCCCCAGATCCCGACCCCGCGCACAAAGAGCCACGCGATCGAGGCGAGCAGGAGCATCACGCCCGCGAACGCCGTGAGAAAAATCAGCCACCAGAATCGGGGGCGGGGATGCGCCAGTGGGAGCGCGCTGACGTGCTCGGTCACGCTCGCCAACGTCGCGACCGCCAGCGCCGGATTCGGCACGTCGGAAATGTTTGCGGCGGATGAAGGTGCGGAGGTCATGCGGGTTCCGGCGCAGGGTTCGGCGCGCTACCCGCGACCACCTTCGCGAGATACTGCGTGCGCGGTCGCGTGTTCAGCTCGCCGAGGAGGGCGTAGGAAATTCCTTCGCGCTGGCGCGCGAAGACCCGGCTGGTCGGATCGTTGAGGTCGCCGAAGACGATCGCCTCGACGGGACACGCCTGCTGGCAGGCGGTGCGGATCTCGCCGTCGCGAATCCGGCGGTTTTCTTTTTCCGCGGCGACCCGCCCGGCGTTGATGCGCTGCACGCAGTATGTGCACTTTTCCATGACCCCGCGCTCGCGGATCGTGACGTCGGGATTGGACTGGAGATAAACCGGCGAACCCTGCGGGGCGCGGTAGTCGAAAAAATTGAATCGCCGCACTTTGTAGGGGCAGTTGTTCGAGCAGTAGCGCGTGCCGACGCAACGATTGTAGACCATGTCGTTGAGTCCCTCGCTGGAGTGGACGGTGGCGGCGACCGGGCACACCGCTTCGCAGGGCGCATTCTCGCAATGCATGCAGGGGACCGGCTGATGCACGACGCGCAGCGCGGTGCCTTCGCCGCCGAAATAACGATCGACGCGCAGCCAGTGCATCTCGCGGCCGCGCGCGACCTGGTCGCGGCCGACGACGGGAATGTTGTTCTCCGCTTGGCACGCGACGATGCAGGCGCTGCAGCCGGTGCAAGTGCCGAGGTCGATCGACATGCCCCAGGCATAACGATCTCGCGGCCACGCGGGAAAAAGGTCGGTGGCTGGTTTGGGCCGGTCCGCGCGTTGCGTGATCTCGTGCGGTTGGACCGTGCGCGCGAGATCCCGGCCATCCATGGTGAAATGCTCCTGGGTCGAAACGAGGGAATGCTTTTTCCCGGTCTTCCGGACCGTGACGCCGGTGCGCATCCAAGGTGAAGCGGCGCTGCGCAGGCGGTACGCGTTGAAACCGCAGCCGTTGCCAACTTGGCCGGCGGCGGTTCGCCCATAGCCGAGCGGGAAAGTGACGCAGCCCGGCGCCTGCCCGGGCAAAATCCAGATCGGTGCCTCCACGGAAATCCCTCCCACCTCACACGCGACGATGTCGCCGTTGGTCAGCCCCATCGCCTCCGCCTGCGTGCGGTCGATCAGCGCGGCGTTGTCCCACACGATTGTAGTGAAGGGCCGCGGCAATTCCTGCAGCCACGCGTTGTTCGCCCAGCGGCCGTCGCCGACGTTGGAGTCGGCGCGAAGGAGGACGGTGATGGTTCCGGTGTCGTCGGCCACGTCGAGGCGCGGTAAGGGGTCGGAACCCGCCGCGCGGTTTTCCGGACGCGGCGGAAGAGGCTCGTCGACTACGCCGCGATCCAGCGCCGCATGCCATCGCGCTTCGAAGTCGGAGGCCGTTGCTACCCCGGAAGCACTGCGCCAAGTGTCGCGGACGAGGTCATAGCTGGAGGACCAAATGCCCGTGCGAAGCCAGTTTAGGAATTGAAGGGCGGACCGGCTGTCGTGCAGCGGCTCGAGCAAAGGTTGCTGGATCGTCGCGAGTCCGCCGTAACTGCGAAGGTCGCCCCACGATTCCAAAAAATGCGCGGCGGGCAGGTGCCACTGCGCCATGCTCGCGGTTTCGTCGACGTGTTCACCGAAATGAACAACCATCGGAATTCGCCGCAGCGCGCCCGGGAGATCCTGGTCAGCGGCGCTCGTGTAGATGGGATTGGCGCCGAGGATTGCGAGGGTGGTGACTGTCCCGGAATTCACGTCCTCGATAAATTCCGCGAGGCTTCCGCGACAGCGCGGATCGTCATCGGAGCGAACGGCCTTCGATGCCTGCACCACGTTTCCGGCGAAGCGGGCATTGAAATCTTCGGCCCATGCGTGGATTTCGGCATCGCACTCGGCGCCGACGACACAGGCCGCGGCCGGACGACCGCCGGCCAACTCGCGGGCGAAACGTTCGACGAAGGAGCGCTCGTCAACCGAGAGACCCGCGGTATTTGGGGCGCCGTCGAAAGAATCCGCGAGCTGGTTGAGCACGCGGGCGAGTCGATGGGGCGCGAGGGCGAGCCGGACGTCGGCGAGTGCGCCGGTCAGCGTCAACGTCGGCTCGATCGCGTAGAAACGATTGAGGTTCACGCTTCCGTGCTCGACGCGTCGCCGCGAAGCGAAGGCGCGGGCATAGCGCAGCGCGGCAGGGTGCTGGTGAAAACAGTCGCCCCCGATCGCAAGGATCACATCCGCCGCGGCGAAATCATAGTCGGGCTGGAGACCGGCGTTATCGTAGCGCCCGAGCGCGGTGTGCTGGTACCACCGAGCTTCGGGGTAGGCGTCGAGCAGGGCGTGGATTTCGCGCCGGAGCGTGGGTGAGGTCGTGGGCTCGGTCAGCACGGCGAACCCGGCGCTACGCGTGGTGGCCAAGGCTCCGCGCATTTCGTTCCATTCGGTTTCGAACCGGTGCCACGACGAAGTTTCACCGCGCCGGCGTGGTGCGGGTGAACGGTCGGGATCGTAGAGCGAGAGGATCGCGGCCTGCGTGATGGCGTCGGTCGCCCCGACGCTTTCGGGATGATCGGGATTGCCCTCGAGCTTGATTGGCCTTCCGTCGACGGTTTTCACCAGGACCCCGCGGGCGTAGCCTTCACTCGGCACGGCGGTGGCGTACCACCGGGCGTTGGCCGAGGGGCTTTTCTCGGGCGCTGCGACGGAGGGCACGATTTTATCGAGCGTCGGCCGGCCGCATCCGGTGAGCCCGGCCAGGGCGAGGGAAGCGCTCATCAGCTGGACAAAATCGCGCCGGCTCAGGTCGGGCGGCCATTGGGCCGCGCCGGCGGGAAACTCATCGCTGCGCAGCGGAGGGATGCTCGGGTGAAGGAGAGGTGGGGCGCTCACGGGCTAATGGTGACAGGTCGAGCAGTTGGTGAGCGGCCTGGCGTGGACCGGTTCAAGGATAGCGCACGAAACTGTCGCGGACGTGGTGCGCCGGGAAAAAACCTGCGCATGGGCAACGCGCCGCGGCTCGGGATCGCGGTGGCAATCGAGGCACTCCCGCATGGTGAGTGCATGGCCCTTCGCGGTCAGGGCCATGTCGCTGACCTCGCCGTGGCAGCTGGCGCAGGCCACGCCTTTGGCGACGTGGATGGAATGATCGAAATGAACGTGGTCGGGCAGGGTGTTCACCCGCGACCAGGAGAGGGGCACATTTTCCTCGGCGCTCCGGATTACCGGCTGGAGCAGCGGTGCGTCGCGAAACAGCTGGGAATGGCAAACCAGGCAGGTCTGGGTCGATGGCAGTCCGGCCCGCGCGGACGATTCGACGGTGGAGTGGCAGAAGCGGCAGTCGATGCGGAGTTCGCCGGCGTGGTGGCGATGGCTGAAAAGCACGGGTTGGTCGGGCGCAAGGCCGACGCGGTTCCAATAGGGCGAACGATAATATTCGAAGACCGTGAAAGCAGCGGCGCCAACGGTGAGCACGCAGCCGAGAATCGCGATGCGCACGCCGTGCGTCGTTCGAGCGGTGAAGAGTGGGCGGTTCACGGTTCACCCGGGCGGTCGGCCGGGCGGAGCACGGACCCCGCTCGCGGCGTTCGGTTCGAAGGTGCACCCAGCGATGGAGTTCTAAAAGGGGGGCGGGCGAGGAGAGCCCCTTGATCCAAGTATCCCCGGAGTCAGTGCCGCCGGGATCCCGGGAGGCTTTTACCTCCGAATGGACGCGAATAGCCACGAATCAGAACCAAGGCGGCAGAGTTCAGGGCGCTGAACCCGAGGCGGGTTCGCGTCCATTCGCGGTTAAAATCTGCGTGTCAACCGCGCACGGGCAGTTTAGCAGTTTAGCCGCTCCCTTTTATTCCGATTTCTCCACCATGGGTAAAATCAAACTTCTCGTTTTGTTCCTGGCTACGGCTGCGCTCGGGTTTTGCGCCGACGTCGAAATCGGGATGAAGGAAAAGGACGTGCTCGAGTACATGGGCAAGCCGAACAGCACGGCGAGCATGGGCGAGAAAACGATTTATCGCTGGCCCGACATGATCGTCACCGTGAAGAACGGGACCGTGATCTCGGTGAAGGCGCGCGACCTCGTCGCCGAGCGCGTGGAGGAGGAGCGACGCCTGCGCGTGGTGGAGGAAACCCGGGCCAAGGAAGCGGCCTGGCTGGCGGCGCATCCGCCCGCGCCCGCGCCGGATGCGCCCGTGACTTCGCCCCCGCCGAAAACCCAGGTCCAGATTGCCGCGGACCGCACCGCGCGGGCGAAGAAGATCCTCGAGCTGCGCCAGGCGATCGAGTCCCAGCGCGACGTGGTCAATAACTATAGCGCCGCCTTCTCGAGCCCGAACCGCCAGGGCACGACGGCTCCGCAACGCGATTTGGCGCAGGCGCTCATCGCGCAGTACGAGGCGGAAATCCAGGCGATCGAGCAGGCTCCGTATTGAGGTGGGACTGGTTGAGTGGCGGCGGAGGCGGAGCCGATAGAGTGTAGCGCCACGTCTTTTACTAGGTCCGTTACGCGTCTCGATCACTCCGGCGCGGGTTTGTGGTCGGATCCGGATAAGCCGGTCGAAGGCCATGGGAACTCAGCCGCAGTCCCGGAGCAGGCGGGCGCCTGCGCTACGCTCCACCTTCGGAAACTTCGGAGCCAAACACCGTCGAACGGGTCTGTCGTGGGGTCTGCCACCCCACATGAAAACCATCCTCGTCCCGATCGATTTCTCCCCCATCACCGCCGCGGTTGTGAACGAAGCGGCCGCGCTCGCGAAAGCCTACAATGCTTGGATCATGCTGGTGACCGTGACCACCCCGCCCATCGTGCCCAACGAATACGGCGTGTTCCCGGTCGACGTGACGGAAATCGTGGAGGCCAGCGCCAAGACCGCCACGCGCCAGTTGAACGCGTGGAAACAAAAACTGAAGCGGCGCCGCATCCGTTGCGAAGGGCGGCAGTTCACCGGGTCCACGGTGCAGGTGATCGTGGAAGAGGCGCGAACGCTGCGCGCGGATTACATCGTGGTCGGTTCGCACGGCCACAACGCGGTTTACGATCTCCTCGTGGGCAGCACCACCCAGGGCGTCCTTTTCAAGGCGCCATGCCCGGTGTTGATCGTGCCGGCCGTGCGTAAAGCCGGCAAGGCGCGGAAGAAAAAAACCTAGGCGCAACGGAGTTTTCTCAGAAACCGGAGTAGGCCTCGAAGCCGTGGATGTAACGCCGGTCGTCGCGTCGCGTCGGCGTGACCTTGTCGCTCACGTTCGATGTGGACGGAGCGAAAACGCCGGGAGCGGGGAACGTCGCATGAAGCCGCGCGGCCACGAGCAAACCGGCGACGGTGGCGGTGGCGGCCTTGAGCCAATCGCGGCGGCTGAGTGATTTGGACGGCGACACGGAAGACGGAGGGGACAAGTTCAAGCGCGGGCGCCGGCAGCTTGGAACACGCGATTTCCCGCACAAGCCGAAAGACCGGGACGCGAGCAATCGGCTCTTGCGCCACGAAGCTGCTGGGCGAGTCTCGCCGGATGGGCGCCTACGATTTCAATTTCGACCTGCCACCGGACCTGTCGTACGCGCCCTCGCCGGACCGCGTGAAAGCGCTCGAGGCGCTGATGCCCGGCGAGCGTTTTTCCTTCGCGCCGGTGGTCACCGATCGCGCGGCGTGGACGCCGTGGCAGTCGGATCCGTTTGGCGCAATGATCCTGAAAACGGCGCGCGAACTCGCGGCCCAGCCCTTTCCCGACTACACGGACGCGCGGTATCTCGAGTGCCTCGAAAAAGAGGACGTGACGCAGATGAACGCCGTCATCCCGATCGTGCGGAAGCGGCAGGTCGCATTCCTGCTGGCCGAGGCGATTTACGACCAGGGCGAATTCATCAAGGTGATCGGGGAGGATGCCCGCCAACTCGCGGCGCTGCGCACATGGATTCATCCCGGCAATGACCTGAAGCGGCTGAACTACGACCTGAAGACGGTGGAACCCGATCTGGTCGTGATGCATTTCGTGTCGAACCTCGCGCAGACCGATTTTGTGCTGGGCCCGCGCTTGTCGGCGGATGTGCGCACGCTGATCCGCGAGCAGTGCGATCGCCGCGTTTTCGCGCCGCTGCGCCAGCGGCTCGAGAGCGGGCGCGACCTGTATTGGTGGATCGACGTGAAGCACAACTGGAACGCGGTGTGCCTGGCGTGTTGCGCGGAATCGGCCGCGGCGCTGCAGCCGTCGACGCAGGAGCGCGCGTGGTGGATGGCCTTTGCCGAATCGCTCGTGAAGAATTTCCGGGACGGTTTCAACGACGACGGAGTGTGCACGGAAGGCGTCGGGTATTGGAGCTACGGCTTCATGCACTACGTGTCGCTGGCCGAGCTGCTGCGGATGGCGACGAACAACGCGATCGACCTCCTCGACGAGCCCAAGGCCGCGCGCGTCGCACGTTTTCCGGACCACGTGGAGCTGCAGCCGAAGGTGTTCCCGACCTTCGCCGACTGCGCGCTGGATGTGCAGCCCGTGTTGTGGACGAGGTTGTGGATCGAGAATCGCCGGGGCACGTCGACGCAGGCGCTGGAGCCGATGCCGGCGGGTACCGACGCGTTTGCGGGCATGGGCCTGCAGTTTGCCGCCGAGGTTTATCTCTGGATGTTTCGCACGCGCGACCCGCGGAAACCGCAGCGCCGCGCGGCGCCGGCCGGATTGCGCAACTGGTTCGACGCCTCGTCGCTGCTCATCAGTCGTTCGGCGTCGACGGCGCCGCGGCGGCTGTCGGCCTCGTTCCTCGGTGGAAACAATGGCACGAACCACAACCACAACGACCTTGGCACCTTCACCATCGTGCTCGACGGCCGCACGCTGGTCGTCGATCCGGGTGCGGAGATTTACAGCTTCCGGACTTTCAGCACGCATCGTTACGACAGTGCGCTGCTGAACTCATTCGGGCACCCGGTCCCTCGCGTCGCGGGCAAGCTCCAGGAAGCGGGCCCGGAGTGGCGCACGAAGGTATTGGTGAAGGAATTCACCGACGCCACGGACCGCGTAGTGTTCGACCTGCGCACGGCCTACGATGTGCCGACGCTGCGAAAGTTGGAGCGCGAGTTTATCTTCGATCGTCGCGGCGAAGGCTCGGTGACGATTATCGATCGCGTCGAATTCATTTCGCCCGCGGCGTTTGAATCGGCGCTGATTACATTGGGAAAGGTAGCAGTCGACGGCGCCCGGGTGAGGCTGACCGACGGCGATTCCGTTTTGATTGCGGAAGTCAGCATCGAAGGGGCGCCGTTGGAAACCAAAGTTGAAGTGATCGACCAGGCCCCGCGTCCGACGCGAGTCGCGCTGAGGTGCGGCCGCGAGGTGTTGCAGGCGACGGTGAAAACGGTGTTCCGGCCGGCTTGAGGGTGCGGTGTGGTTAGATCGCCCCTTCAGGGCTCGGAAATTTCCGGACGAAGACCCCGGGCGTTGCCCGGGGCTGCGGCTGGAATGCCCCGTTGGGGCGTCGATCACGGCGGCGCTTGCGAGCGTTTTCGGCGACGGAGTCGTCGTCGGCGCGTGTTGTCCTCAGCGCGCTTTTAGTCGTTCAGCGCGTTAGCAACAACGCGTGCCACCCGCTGCGGCTGTGCCTTTTCGGCGACGGCGTAGCCGGGTGGAGCGGTTATCCCCAGCGTGCTGAGCGGCTCCGCCTTCGTTTCGATACCGACGGAGCCATCCAACGCGTTGGAGACAATGCGTTCCACCCGCGGGTGGCGCCGTGCTAGACGTAGTGATCCTGCCGATCGGGCGAGCGGCGGACGGTTTTGAAATCCAGGTCGTGGACGGTTTTGATATAGCGCACGGACCGGCTTTGGGAGCGCATCAGGATCGAGTGCGTGATGACCTTGCGTCCGATGAGGCGCACGCCGGGCAAAAGCGGGCTGTCGCTGATGCCGGTCGCGCAGAAAATTGCGCTCGGGCTCGTAATCAAATCCTTGGCGTAAAAAATTCGGCCGAGATCGGCCTTGGGGCAGGTCGCCTTGATCTCGGCGCGCTCGGCGTCGTCGCGAGGCCACATGCGGAGTTGCTGGTCCCCGCCCAAGGCGAGCACGCCCGCGGCGGTCAGCACGCCTTCCGGCGAGCCACCAATGCCCATGTAAAGGTCCATGCCGCTGTCGTGCAGCGAGGGCGACACCGCCGCGGTGACGTCACCGTCGGAGATCAGGCGCAGCGCGGCGCCGGTTGCGCGGATCTCGGTGATCAGCTTGGCGTGGCGCGGCCGGTCGAGCACGACGACGTAGACTTGGTGAACATTTTTCCCAAGGGCGGCGGCGACACGCTGCAGGATCTGCACGGTCGGGGTATCGAGGTCGAATTTCAGCGCCGGGTCGCGCTCCATGGCCGCGACGACGTCGGGACCGTACGCGAGCTTCTCCGAATAGAAGGTGGGAATGTTGATCATCGCAGCCTCGGCGCCGTGGGGCACATGCGCTGCGGCCATCACTGAGATCGAGTTCGGCAGGCCTTTGGAAATGTTCGTGGTGCCGTCGATCGGGTCGACCGCGATGTTGAAACGCGGCGACGGAAATTTCCAGGAGCCGAGTTTTTCCCCGAGGAAGATCCCGGGCGCGTTGTCCTTGATGCCTTCGCCGATGACGACTTCGCCGCAGAGGTCGCTCTGCTCGAGGGTGCCGCGAATAGCGTCGCTCGCGGCGGCATCGGCCGATTCCTTGTCGCCGCGGCCCAGCCAGTCGATCGCGTTGAGCGCGGCGTTTTCGGTGGCGCGGACGAATTCGAACTGGAGCGAGCGTTCGGGGTGGCGTTCGTTTGCGCTGAGGTAGGGTTCAGAGTGCTTCGCAGGCATGGGGTCGGAGGAGTTGGGGTTGACCCGATGTTTGAAAGCCCGACGGGATTGGCGAACGCGAATATCGCGGACGGAGCGGCTATTAGGTGAAGAGCGCCCATGGAAAAACCCCAGAATGGGAGCTTTTTTTAACCGCGAATGGATGCGAATCCGACCGGAACAATACTTTCGGAAGGTTGGCCGCAAAGAAGCGCAAGTTGCGAAGGCTTCGAATCGAAATTTCCGCGCGCTTATAAGCGCTCTCAAAACTCCTTCGCAGCCCCAGAAACTTGCACTTTTTTGCGGCCAACTCTCCGAAGCATCAGTCCCGGATCCCTGGCCGGATTCGCGTTCATTCGCGTCCATTCGCGGTTAAAAAATCCGGGGGCTTGGAGGAGATTATTCGGAGGGAAACGCGTTGAGTGGGTTCGGGGCGGCGGACAAGTTGGGCCCATGATGCTGACCGCTGCCCGTATCGCCCTCGGGTTGGGAATGCTTGCGACCGCGGCGTTCGGCGCCACGGCGACAACCCCGTTCACCGCGCTGCATTTTCCCTACGAACCCGGTGTGCCACGGTTGACCGCTCCAGGATACGGCGACCAATTCCGCGGCGCCGCCGTCACGGCTTCGGCTTACGACGACGAACAGCGCCCGGGTTTCGTGAACGATGGGATCACGAACGACACCGTGATGTTCTGGACTTCGAAGGTCTTGCCGTCGTGGGTCCGGCTCGACCTGCCCGAGCCGAGGGAAATCGCCCAGGTCAACCTGCACTTCCGCTCGCCCGGCACGCGCATCTACCATTTCACCGTCGAAGGCTCGGCCGACGGACAGTCCTGGCAGATGCTTCACGACCAGCGCACGGGCTCGGCGCTTTTTCCCGCGAAGGGATTGGCGCTGGTCCTGAAGTCATCGGTGAAAATTCGTTCGCTGAAGCTCACGGTCACGGAATGCTCCATTCCTGACGAAGGCCCGTTTGTCGTGGAGATCGCAGGCTTCGCCCAACCGACGCTCCCGGGAATCGAAGGCGGCGTGGGCGATCTCGATCACCAGTACGATGCGCGCAACGTCCCGCTCTCGAATGCTCCGCAGTCGTGGAACGGAACCGCCTGGCGCGGCGAACGCGTCCACGGGCAATTCGTGGTCTGGAGTTCGCCCGAGCGCCTGGGCCTGCGGGCGATCATGTCGGCCCTGCGCGACCCGGCGGGCCACGAGTTGCCGGCGAGCGCCGTGACCACGCGCTTCGTGCGGAATATCCTGGCCGACGGCCAGTTGGTCGGCGACGTGCTGGACGACACCGAGCGCATTGACCTGCCCGCGGGTTCGTATCGCGCGTTGTGGCTGACGGTCGCGACGCCGCGCGAGGCGGTGCCGGGAAAATATTCCGGCACGCTCACGGTGCGGGCGGATGAAGCGGAGCCGAAGGTGTTCCCGGTGACGCTGGAGATTTTGCCCGCCACGCTGCCCGCGCCCGAGGATTGGAAATTCCACCTCGATATCTGGCAGCACCCGTGGTCCATCGCGCGCTGGCATGGCGTCAAACCGTGGAGCGACGCACATTTCGCAGTGATGCGGCCCTATCTCACCGAGCTGGCTCGCGCGGGGCAGAAAGTGATCACGACGACAATCACGGCGCGGGCCTGGGGCCGCCGCGATTACGACGACTACGGCTCGATGGTGACGCACCTGAAGCAGTCGGACGGATCGTGGAAATTCGACTACGGGGTTTTCGATCGCTACGTGGAATTCGCGATGAGCTGCGGGATCACGCGGCAGATCAATTGTTACGCGATGCTCACGTGGTCGGGACGGCTGGAGTACACCGACGCCGCGACGGGCGACCAGCGTTGGGCGATGTGCGAACCCGGCACCGCTGAGTACGCGGATTACTGGGGCCCTTTCCTGCAGGATTTCCAAAGGCATCTCGAGGCGAAGGCCTGGCTCGAGCGCACGCGTCTCGGCGTGGATGAGGCGCCGGCGGCGATGATGGAGGCGATGATGAAAGTCGTGACCGCGAATGCCCCGAGGATAAAAGCGGCGCTCGCGGGCAACCAGGCGCCGTCGCACTACACCGGATTGGATCTCGCGGATTTCACCATCATCATGGACCACGCGAGCGACGACCTGGTGCGCGACATCGCGAAACGCCGGAGCCAGGGGAAGGTCACGACGTTCTATATCTGCCTGGATCCAAAGCGCCCGAACACTTTCGTGATGAGTCCGCCCGACGAAGCGGTCTGGGTGGGGTATTACGCAGCGGTGAACGGTTACGACGGGATTGCGCGCTGGGCCCTGACGACCTGGCCCGAGAACCCGCTGCACGAAACGCTCTATTCGGCGCAGCCGTGGCGGCGCGATTTGCCGCCGGGCGACGAGTTCCTGCTCTACCCGGGGCCGCGTGCCTCGGTGCATTGGGAGATGTTTCGCGAGGGGTTCGAGGAGCTCGAAAAGCTGCGCTGGCTGAAGGAACACAACGGCGGGAAATTGCCGGCCAGGGTGGCGGAGTTGCTCGAAGGATTTCGTGACCCGAAGAAACTCGGCGACGATGAGGCGGTGAGAAGACAGGTCATCGCCATGCGCGGCGCCGTGGAAGCCGCGGCGCGGGAGGCAAAGGAAAATTGACGATCGAATTTCCAACCTCGGGATCCGGATATAACTGCGCGCGTGATTGAGTTTATGAATACCCCAGGCGTCAGATCGAAATGCTTCCTGTCATGGATCGACGCCCCAACGGGGCATTCCAAGCAGAGCCCAAGGCAACGCCTTGGGTTTAATTCGAGAAATCCAGAGCCCTGAAGGGGCGCCCAAATGATGCCGATAAAACTCCCGTTGGAACGCCCTTTCAGGGCTCTTGCCTTCTTCAACGTCAACCCAAGGCGTTGCCTTGGGCTCTGGCTGGAGTGCCCCGTTGGGGCGTCGGTCCCCGGTCTTAGCGATCATCAAAACGTGACGCTCGGTCCCATCATGAACCCCTACCTATGAGCATCCGCCTCGGCATGGTCGGCATCGGCCAATTCGCGCAGCACTTCGTGCCGCTGTACAAGGCGCATCCGCTGGTGCGCGAGCTTTCGCTGTGCGACCTCGACCCGGCGAAGCTCACGGCGGCGGCGGAAAAATATGGTGTGGCCAAAACCTACCCGTCGCTCGACGCGATTCTGAACAGCGACGTCGATGCGGTCGTGATCATCACGCAGCATTGGTTGCACGGGCCGCAGGCGATGCAGGCGTTGCGCGCGGGGAAGCACGTTTATTCCGCGGTGCCGTGCGGCATCTCGATCGAGGAGATTGGCCAGCTGGTGCGCACGGTCGAGGAAACCGGGAAAATCTACATGATGGGCGAGACGAGTTATTATTACCCGCATGTCACCTGGTGCCGGGAGCAGTATCGGCGCGGGGTGTTCGGCGATGTTTTTTACGCGGAGTCGAATTACCATCACGACTGGGACATCAAGAGCATCGACTCGCGAGGCATCATGAAGACGCGGATGGGAAAACGGTTCATGGAATTGGCGGGCGAGCCGCCGATGCTCTATCCGACCCACACGATGAGCCAGGTGATCGGCGTCACGGGCGCGCACATGACGAAGGTTTCAGCGCATGGCTGGAAGGACCGGCATCCCGACGGGATCTATGATCCGGCGGTGAACGGGTTCAAGAACGCCTTCAGCAATGAAACCGCGCTGCTCACGATGAGCGATGGCGCCTGCGCGTGCGTGAATGAGTTTCGCCGGGTCGGTCATCCCGGCGGCGAGTTCATGTCGCTCTGCGGCACCGAGGCCAGTTTCGAATATACCCAGGCGGGGCGCGTGGTGATCGGGAAGGGCTTCGAGGACACCCGGCGACTCGACGACATCCTCACGCTGCGCCCCGGGGTTTACGGTGGCACGGCGGCGGCGCAGGACGTGGCGCGATTGCCCGCGTCATTCGCCAACCTGCCGAACAACCACTGGGGTTCGCATCATTTCCTCGTGGACGATTTCGTGAAGGCCTGCGCCAGCGGCGAACCGCCGCCGAACAATGTCTGGCAGGCGGCGCGGTACATGATTCCCGGATTGATCGCGCATGAATCGGCGGAGCAGGGCGGCAGGCAGCTGGAAATTCCGGATTTGGGCGGGCCGAAAAAGTAGCGCAGGCGGCCCGCCTGCTCCGAAAAACCCCAGTCCCAATCATATTGAACAGAAGGCAATCAAGGTAACCCCGTTCGACAAGTTCAGGGTCTGCGAGAAGAGGTCCAAGTCAGCGGAGTCGTTTGGGCGCCTTCATTAGGCGACCAAGCCTTCCCACTCCAAGGGCACGATTATTTATGCGAACCTGATTCGCTTCGTTACCTTGGTTGCCTTCGGTTTAAATGGATCGGGGGGTTCGATTCCGGAGCAGGCGGGCCGCCTGCGCTACTTGTGAGAGGCGAGCGCGTTGACGTATTCCGCCGCGGGAGTTGTGTGTGGGAAATCAACGCGACCCCCGGGCCGCCAACCCCAAAATGTCCGCTCCCGAAACCCCTCCCCAAAAAACCGATGGCGACCGCTCTGTCATCGACATGTCCAAGATGAACGCAGGGCAGCGCGCCGCCCTGCAGGTCACCGAAGCCGCCCGCGAGTCCCACGACGACATCAGCTTCGTCGCGAATCTCTTCATGGGCCGCTTTCGCCCGAGGAAGCTCTATCCCGTGACGGAAATCGATGCCGAGGAAAAAGTCCGGGCCGACAAATTCCTCGGCGAACTCGCGACCTTCCTTCGCGACCACGTCGATCCCGACCTGATCGACCGCACCGGCGAAATCCCGCCCGAGGTGATGGCTGGCCTCGCGCGCCTGGGCGCCTACGGCATCAAGGTTTCGCGCGAATACGGCGGCCTCGGTTTCTCGCAGACCACCTATTGCCGCGCGTGCATGCTGATCGCGAGCCACTGCATGAATGTGTTTGCGCACGTCTCGGTGCACCAATCCGTCGGCGTGCCGCAGCCGCTCATGCTGTTCGGAACTCCCGAGCAGAAGAAGAAATTCCTGCCGCGCGTCGCGGGTGGCGAATTGTCGGCGTTCGCGCTGACGGAGCCCGGCGTGGGCTCGGACCCGGCGCGGCTGACGACGGAGGCGAAACCCGACGGCGACGATTACCTGATCTCGGGCGAAAAACTCTGGTGCTCGAACGGCACCCGCGCCGGCCTGTACATCGTCATCGCCCGCACGCCGCCGAAACTGGTCGACGGCCAGCCGCGCACGCAGCTGACCGCGTTTGTGGTCGAGGCAAATTCGCCGGGGCTCGAAGTCCGGCACCGCTGCCAGTTCATGGGGCTGCATGCGCTTTATAACGGCGTGATCCGGTTCACCAATGTCCGCGTGCCGAAGGCGAACATCGTCGGCGGCGAAGGTCGCGGCCTGAAGGTCGCGCTGAGCACGCTCAACGCCGGGCGTCTTTCCATCCCCGCCTGCAGCCTGGGCGTGACGAAACGGTCGCTGGCGATCGCGCGCGAGTGGGGCGCGGAGCGGATCCAATGGGGCGTGCCCATCGGGCAGCACGCGGCGGTGGCGGAAAAAATCCGCCGGATCGCAGCGCATGCGTTCGCGATGGAGGCGATGCTGATTGTGACGTCGCGCATCGTGGACCGCGACAAGAAGGCGGACATCCGGCTCGAGGCCTCCATGTGCAAGCTGTGGGGCACGGAGAAAGCGTGGATGTGCCTGGACGACGTGATGCAGATCCGCGGGGGCCGCGGCTACGAAAGCGTTTCATCGTTGAAAGCGCGCGGGGAAAAGCCGCACCCGGTCGAGCGGCTGATGCGCGACAACCGCGTGACGATGATTTTCGAGGGCTCCTCCGAAATCATGCGCCTCTTCATCATGCGCGAGGCATTGGACCCGCATCTGAAGATCGCGGGGGTCGCGCTGAATTCCGAACGGCCGTGGGGCGAGCGCCTGAAGAGCGCGTGGGCGGCGGCGAAATTCTACGCGTGGTGGTACCCGGCGCAGTGGCTGCCCTTCAACGGCAGCGCGCCGGCGGGCATGCATCCGCACCTGGCGGGACATTTCAATCGCGTCGCGTCGCTGAGCCGGAAGCTGGCGCGCACGCTGTTTCATCAGATGGTGAAATTCGGGCCGAAGCTGGAGAAGCGCCAGGTGCTGTTGGGGCGGATGGCGGACATCGGCTCAGATCTTTTCGCGGTGTCCGCAAGCTGCGTGTTCGCGCAGAAGCTGCTGGGCGATGGCGAGCCGGAGGCAAAGGTGTTCGCGCTGGTCGACGATTTTGCGGCGCAGGCGCAGTTGCGGATCGCGCAGAATTTCACGGGCATCGGCCGGAATTTTGACCAGCACGGTTTCGACCTCGCCCAGGAAATCATCAAGGGCGACCACGTCTGGCTCGAGCGCGGGATCCTCTGACCGCGAATGGATACGAAGCAGTGCGCGGGATTTCGCGATGTATAATTAGTCCGCCCTTTCAGGGCTCGGGATCTTTGAATCAGAAAACCCAGGGCGTTGCCCTGGGCTCTGGCTGGGGTGCCCCGTTGGGGCGTCGAGACGCGATGCCTTGGGGTTCTGGTTGGGGACTTCGTTGGGGCGTCGACGGTTTCGACCTTGCGCAGGAAATCATCAAGGGCGACCACGTCTGGCTTGAGCGCGGGATCCTCTGACCGCGAAGTCGATCCCCGGACTTTAACCGCGAATGGACACGAACCGGTGCGCGGGATTTTGCGATGTATAATTAGTCCGCCCTTTCAGGGCTCGGGATCTTTGAATCAGAAAACCCAGGGCGTTGCCCTGGGCTCTGGCTGGGGTGC
>JAQGOP010000038.1 GCA_028293545.1 Verrucomicrobiota bacterium
CGGTCGGCGCTTTCGCGCTGCCGTCGACCACGAGCAAGGACGCGGCGCTGGTCACGAGCCTGGCGGGCGGGGTCTATTCCGCGAAACTCAAGGGCAGCAACAACACGACCGGCACGGTGCTCGCCGACATTTACGATGCGAATCCCAGCACGTTCAGCGCATCCTCGCACCGCCTGGTCAACATCTCGGCGCGCGCCACGATGACGAATGACAATCCCTTGATCGCAGGCTTCGTGGTGGGTGGCTCGACGGCGAAGACCCTCCTGATTCGCGCGATCGGACCCTACCTGACCCAGTTCTTCGGCGCCTCGGCGATGGCGGATCCGAAGCTCGACCTCTACATGCGGGTGGGCGGAAACAGCAGCGTGGTTTACTCCAACGACAACTGGGGCGGGACGGCGTTACTAACGTCAACCGGTAACTCCGTGGGTGCGTTCCCGTTGACGGACGCAGCGAGCAAAGATGCTGTGCTGCTGGTGACCCTCGACCCCGGTATTTACTCCGCAAACGTGCTTGGCGTTAACAACTCGAGCGGCATCACGCTAGTAGAGGTTTACGAGATCCCGTAACTCAGCACCGGTCAGCGGGGAGGGGGCGAATTGGTGGCCGATAGACAGTTCCTAGAACCCTGGCACACACGGTCCGACGGGCAGCCCTAATCGCGCCGCTTTATCGAACTATTCCGCCGCCGCTTTACCCCAGTGACTGTGACGAGGTAATCCTTTCCTTCCACCGTGACGGGTATGGTCGCGTTTGCGGCCCGCATCCGGTCCAAGTGTTGAACTATGCGGTCAATGATCGGTGCCATTCATAGAAAAACGGCGCCCCTGTCTGATTCGGAAGGGGTCTTTGGTTCGGCTTCTTCATTTCCAGCGGAGGCGTGATAAAGGAACGATTTCGTCGGAGCCGTCACCATACTCGATCAAATACTGAGGTTCCGGAGCTTCTGCCTCGATTTGAATAACCGAAGCCCGCGAGCCAGACCTAGGCCCTTCTTTCACCGAAACGACATCGTTCACAGTTAGGGGAAATTTTTCGGTCTTTGAACCTTCGTAGAATGCCTGCTGTGTCGCTTCAGTGACCATATCGAGCGAGGGATTTCAGTTATTTTACCGAAGGGAAAGAAGCGTTTCAGAAGCACGTGGCCGAATATCGAGGCAAATATACGTTTCTTGAGTCCGAGAGATTTCGCTACCGCCTTCTCAAGACGAAGTATTTCGGAACCGACTATGAACTTCCGAAATAATAAAGAGCCCAACCAATATTTCTTGTCGAAAAGATTCTCGACGTTCACCTGAGGCAATACAACCCGTAAGGCGCAACAGAGGCTTTGGAGAAAGCCGCCTTTGCGAATCGCTCCTTGCCGCATACCACTTACGGCCATGAAGAAGATCGGTTTCCTGTCCTTCGGTCATTGGACACCCTCACCCCAGTCCCAGGCGCGGTCAGCTGCTGATGTGCTTTTGCTGTCCATCGACCTTGCGGTCGAGGACGAGCGTATCGGAATGGACGGAGCCTACTTCCGGGTCCACCATTTCGCCCGACAATTGGCCTCGCCGTTTCCACTGCTGGCGGCGGTGGGCGCACGCACCCGGAAAATCGAGATCGGCACCGCGGTCATCGATATGCGTTACGAGAATCCGTACTACATGGCCGAAGACGCCGGCTCGGCCGATCTGATTGCGGGTTCACGGCTGCAACTGGGAATAAGCCGCGGCTCTCCCGAACAGGTGATCGATGGATGGCGTCACTTTGGTCATCGGCTCAATGACGGTGAGGACGATGCGGGCATGGGACGGCGCCATGCCGAAACGTTTCTCGAGCTTCTCGGCGGGATGGGTTTTGCAAAGCCCAACCCGCGCCCGATGTTCGCCAATCCTCCCGGGCTCTTGCGGCTAGAGCCTTTTTCCGCGGGTCTGCGCGAGCGGATCTGGTGGGGCTCGGCGACCAACGCGACGGCCGTGTGGGCCGCCAAGCAGGGGATGAACCTGCAAAGCTCGACCCTCAAGTTCGATGAGTCGGGGGAGCCTCTGCACGTCCAGCAAGCCGCCCAGATCCGTGCCTTCCGCGCCGCTTGGGCCGAGGCCGGCCACACCCGGGTGGCACGGGTCTCGGTGAGCCGGAGCATCTTTGCCCTCATGAACGATCGTGATCGCGCTTACTTCGGGAGCGACGAGGAGCAGAAGGATCAGATTGGTTTTCTCGACTCCACCACGCGAGCGGTCTTCGGGCGGAGCTACGCTGCGGAACCGGACATCCTCATCGAGCAGCTCCGAAAGGATGAAGCCGTCGCCGAAGCGGATACCATTCTGCTGACCATCCCAAATCAACTGGGCGTGGCATATAACGTCCACGTCCTGGAAGCCATTCTCACGCACGTTGCTCCGGGACTTGGTTGGCGCTAGGATGAAGTATACGTCGGGCCGTCTGGAGGACTATGAGTTCAGCTCAGGGGATAGCTTGTTTGGGTCGGCGGCGAATGATGATTGGCGTCTCGCCCCAGCATTCACCCCAACTTTTCAAACCGAGCCATTTTCGCACTTCCCTGTCGGCGTATCGGCCGTAGTTGTGAATCGAAATGTAAGGATGCAACGCGGTGATAAACGCACGCCCGTCGGGATTGCGCCGCGCAGCCTTTCGGACTCCCTTCGTCTTTCCCATGTCCGGTTGTCCCTTCGATTCCTCCACCCCGCGAACGTCGCATACGGCGGAGTCTGCTTTCATGCCCGTTCCCGCCGACAGGGACCAAGTCGAGTCCGAGCTGGCGTTCTTGGGCGAAGCCCACAGCGGCCCTGTCCTCGCGGGTCGGCGCGCCGTCTATCGCGTCGCTCTTAGCGCTGGCCACCCCGCACCGCTGACCCCGGCCGAACTCACTTGGGCGGGTCGCATCGCCTGGCGCAATCACGCGCGCTGTATCGGCCGCCTCTACTGGCGCACCCTCACCGTACGCGACCATCGCCACCTCGACACGGCCGACGAACTTGCCGCCAGCCTCTGCGAGCATCTCGCCTTGGCGCAAGGCGACGGCGGAGTCCGTTCGCTGCTCACCGTGTTCGCGCCGCCCGACCGTCCCGGCGGCCCCGCCCCGCGGATATGGAACCACCAACTCGGCGCCTACGCCGGCTATCGCGGACGCGATGGCACGATCCTCGGCGACCCGAAAAACGCCGCACTCACCGCGCAAGCCCTCGTGCTCGGCTGGCTGCCGCCAGCGGTGCGCAGCCGCTTCGACTTGTTGCCGTGGATCATCGCTGGCCGCGATGGACGTCCGCAGCTTTTCCCGCTGCCACCCGGCCTCGTGCGCGAAGTGCCGCTCCGCCATCCCGACCTGCCGTGGTTTGAAAGGCTCGGGCTGCGTTGGTATGCCGTGCCCGTGATCAGCGACATGCGCCTGCACGCCGCCGGCACGGATTATCCCGCCGCGCCTTTCAATGGCTGGTATATGGGCACCGAAATCGGCGCGCGAAACCTGGCCGACGTGGATCGTTACAACCTGCTTCCTATGATCGCCGAAAAACTCGGCCTCGATCGCCGCAGCCCACGCACGCTCTGGCGGGACCGCGCTCTAGTGGAACTCAACCTCGCCGTGCTCCATTCCTACGCCGCCGAGGGAGTCAAACTGGTGGACCACCACACCGCCTCGACCGAGTTCATGAAATTCTGCGAACGGGAAAAATCAGCGGGCCGGGACGTGTCCGCCCGCTGGGATTGGATCGTGCCGCCCCTGTCCCCCGCCACAACCCCGGTCTTCCACGCCCCGCTGCACGAATTTCCGACGACCCCCGATTTTCATGGCCAACCCCCGGCGTGGGCCTGAGACGGAGTTTGTCACGGGGGGACACACGACCGCACTTCGCGCTTGGCTGGCCCAGAGAACGTTAGGTAAAAAAATCTATGACCGCACAAGGTGCCGCCTCTGTATTCCAAGTCGCGAGCGTCGACGCGGCACTACGATCTTACACCGACGTCCTTGGTTTCGCCGAGGACTTCCGCTTCGGCAATTATGCCGGGGTGAAGCTGGACGAGGCCCTCATTCACCTTTGCGGCCACCGCGAGCATAGCGGCTTCTCATGAGCGGCAATCCCATCGAGACCGATCCTAAACTCTGGCCGAAGGCGACCGAGCGACAGGTTTTGCGTGTCGGGGATCGAACCAGTGCGCTGCTCCGTCGTCGTTTCGATACCTCCCCCGAAACGATTTGGGCAGCCTGCACCGAACGCGATCCACTCCGGCGTTGGTTCGCGGACGTGAGCGGCGACCTGCACGAGGGTGCGTCATTGACGTTCGACGTGGGGGCGCCGTGTCGGTTGACCTCGCGCGTCCTCCGCTGCGAGCCCCCTCGTCGCCTGCGCTTCACCTGGTCCTACCCCGGTCGGGAGATTGACGAGGTAGAGCTTCGGCTGGCCGCCGCTGGCAACGGCACCCGGCTGGAATTGGAGCATCGCTTAGACGACAAGAGCGAATGGTGGTATGGCGCCGGTTCCGGCTGGGAGTTTGCGCTGATCAAATTGGGCGTGCTTCTCCGCGGGGGCGATCCTTTGAGCATCAACGCCCAGGAATTCGACCCAATACTTGGTCCGCTCTGGATCACCGCCGGCGCTGCGATCAAGCAGCGCTGAGGCGCGAGGTCGTCGGTTGATTTTGAGCCGATTGCAAATCGAGTTTCCGGACGATCTTCGTTTCGATGCGAAGGTTCTTCCCAAGCTGGAAAATGCTGTCCGGATTGATTCGGTTCCAGACCTTCTTGCCGATGACCTCCCTCACTTTGACGGGTCATTTGGCGGCGCCTTGACGGTGGCCTCACCGATGCTCACGTGCGGGACCAGGGTCTTGAAAACGGGTGCCGGCATCACGGAGCGTCCGACCCCGGCCGCCGCCGCGCTGATGAATTCCGGCATCATCTCCTTGAGGTAATTGTTCCACACGTTGGACGTCGTGTGCACGCTCCAAAGCAGGATCTCGTTTTTATGCGGGCCCGGCTGGGATCGGAAAGCGGAGATGACCAGGTAGTGCCGCGGCCGCAGGGTCTTCATGTCGTTCGTGTACACTCCAAAGGCGTTTGAACTCATATTCACCTCGGCCGCGCGCGCTCCGAGGATGATGCCGCGGAGTTCATCCGCATTGGCGACGAACCCGTGGTCTATGTCCGGATCCGAATTCAGTTCCAAGATGATCGGCGCAATCGTTCCCCATTCGAAGGAAATCACGAGTGACGGCGGGTGCCTCGCGTTCGCCGGCAGGTAACCTTGGGACGCGAGCATCAGGGCGAGTTTAATGCGAAGCTCGGATTCATTATCGGGCTTTCGCTCCCAAGAACCCAAGGGCGGGCCTTTCTCTTCGTACTGAAAGAATACGGGGCGATAGTACATGGGGCGCTCCCGATCAGGATGCACGTAGTTGCGGCCGGCCTTCGTCAGATCCGCCATCATGACGATCGTCTGTTCCTGAGTCTGGTCGGCCTGAAGCTCGAGGCTCAAGGTCAACGCGGAGCCGATGCCGGCAGCGAGCAAGAGAAGTCGATCGATGCCAGCGCGAAAACGCAGAGGTCGACCTTTCCGGATGCGTGGGGAGCGAGCATTCATCGAGCGGGATGATCCGATGGCGAAGGCATGCCGCTTCTTTCCTTGTATGTCTAGGAGAAAGCGGGTTGGGGCTCCTGCGCGGCCCCGGGGTCCGGATCCGTCTAGGTTCGGACCTACTCGCTACCCGCTACTCGCTACTTCGAAAAGCAGGCGGGCCGCCTGCGCTACATCAAGCTCCGCCCGCTTTGTGCGTGCCGCCCTTGAAGATTTTCGCGCCAGTACCGTTAATGAATTCATGCCCCCTCCTCCTCCGCCGCCCGGCGTCAGCCCGTATGTGAAGACCAAAGGCCTGGTCTGGTTCGCGCGGATGGTGCAGAAGGCCCGCCTCCATGCGGCCGGTCAGCTCGGCGCGGACTACACGCCTTGGCTCGGCAAGGGCTTCGATGGACGCTGCCTGCGCTTTCTAAAAGTCGAATACCCCGCTGTGCTCACGCGCATGGCGGAAGCCGGCACGGACGACGAAATTCTCGAATGGTGCTTCGCACAGGGCCGTCGTCCTAGCGACGAAGAGATCCTGATCTTCAACGAATTCATGGTAAAGCGCGGCATCCGCGACACCGACAACCCCGGCCAGGTCGAAGGCTTCAAAACCCGCAACGGTTTCGGCGGCCGCGCCGACATCCTCACCTACTTCGACGTCATCGAAGCCGATGAAGGCCGGCTCCCAGCGTAGGGCGCGGTCTCCGACCCGCCTCTGGGTGCGGTGCAGAAGTCCTTGGGATGTCGAACGCCTCATTGAATACGCACGGATGGAAATTTTTCATCGATGGGGATGAAATCATTTGGTTACGATTTGATGTCGCGATGCTATACGTTTGTCAGGGCCTGGTTTGCTCCTCAGGCCAGTCGCGTCACCGCCAACCTAAATCAAATCGTGAAAAAAATCCTCCTGACCCTTGCGTGCAGCCTCGCCGGTTTCTTAACCCAGTCATCCTCGGCGGCGGCCATCGCGGTCGATGCGGACCTCCCCGGCTTCGTGCCCACCGCCGCGCCGTTGACTGGAAACCTGACCGTCGGGGGCGACGGGCTCACGCCACTGGTCGAGCGTTTGTTTACCCTTTATCGCGCCGCACATCCGGGCGTCACCTGCACCAACGTCCAGATTGATGACCATGGCGAACTCGCGCAGCTCACCGACGGAAACGTCCTCGTTGTCGGTTCGCGGGTGACGCCCACCGATCAGGAGGTCGACGCCTACTACGCCAAGGCGGAAGACGCGCCGCTCGTGATCCCGGCCGGAAAGTGCAACTACAACGTCAAGACCGGCGCGCTCAATGCGCTCGGGATCGCCGTGCCGCAGGACAATCCCATCACGAGCCTCACCCGCGGACAGGTGGATGCGATTTTTTCCCGCAGTGTTCACGGTGAATTTCCCTCGTCGATCACGGTTTGGGGCCAGCTCGGCGTCACCGGCAAGCTCGCGCAAGAACCGATCAACACCTACGGCTATTCCCTCGGCAGCACCCGGACGACCGCCTTTTCCCGCCAAGCGCTGCACAACGGCACGCTCCGCCGGGGACAGACTGCCGTGAGCGCGAAGAAACTGATCTCAACTTTCATTGCGGCCGACCCGAACGGGATCGGCTACTTTGACACCAGCCTGCCCGCTCCCGGGATCAAGGTCCTCCCCATCAGCGACGACTCCGGCGGCGAAGCGGCCGCGCCCACCGTCGCGAATATCCAGGCGAACAAGTACCTGTATTATCGCGGAAACTATTTCTTCGCGAAGGCCGCCACCGAGGATGTGCCGATGAACCCACTCGCGAAGGAGTTCATTCGCCTGGTGCTGAGCAAGGAGGGGCAGGTCGCTGCTTCCGAAGTTGGAATCGTCCCGCTCGGTGCCCGCGAAGCCAAGGCGCTGCTGCTCCTGATACCCTGAAGGCAGGGCAGGATAATAGCAGCGGAGGATGCGGGTCGCATGCAGTCAGCAAAGGGAGCTGCCTCCCTCATGACTGCAGCGATCGCGTAAACGCGGGTTAACGTGCGCGCCTCACGCCCACGCCAACCACAGCAGCACGGCTTGCAGCGCCATCGTCACGTGGATGATCCGCTCTGACACCCGGCGAAGATTCTGTTTCGCCTCGGCGAACTGGGGCGTGTCATGGGCATTGAAAACCTTTGCTTCCGACGCGTTCGACGGCGGGGGCCGGAAAGCCAGGCGCTCGTACACTGTACGCAAGCGGTGAAACATCACCAGGATCAGAACCGCTTGGAGCGCCGACAACCCGCACACCGCGGCCACCAGGCGAACATTTCCCGGATGCCGCACGCCGATCGCCAATGAAACCGCGATTCCCGACCCCACTCCGAGCATCACGTAGGTCGCAAGAAACCGGTCGAGCCAGCGGTCCCGGTAATTTTCTTCAGTGTCACCCATGCGGCCTTTGATAGATTTGAAAAACGACGGGTTGGCGATTTCGAATTATTGTAAAATTCAGCCGACATTTGCGCGAAGCGCGGCACGCTGGCGGCGTCATGCCTCTCCCCACGCGCATCGTCGACTCCCACCAACATGTCCGCTGGCACCGACGCGATGAGCATGCGCTGGTCGCCGACCTCGACGCCCACGGCATCGATTACGCGTGGCTGCTCACGTGGTGCCTCGGCCTCGCTGAACAATCCCCGGAACACGCGGCTTACCTGAATCCCGCGCTCACCCAAATCGACGGCTCGCATCCGGGCATCCCGCTTTCCGAGCTCCTCATCGTGCGCGAAAAATTTCCTCGGCGCTTTGTCGTGGGTTTCTGCCCCAACCCCGCCTGGCCAAGTGCTCCCGCGCTGCTCGAGTCGGCTTACCACATGCACGGCGTGCGCGTCTGCGGTGAGTGGAAATTCCGCATGCCCTTCGACGATCCGCGCTCGCTCGCGATCTTCACCATGGCCGGCAAACTCAAGATCCCCGTCGTGCTCCACCTCGACGTCCCATGGCTGCCCCATGCCAAAACCGGCGAACGAACGTTTCAACCCGCCTGGTATGGCGGCACGGTCGAGCGTCTGGAGCACGCGTTGCAGGCCTGTCCCGAAACCGTTTTCGTCGGCCACGCGCCGGGATTCTGGCGCGAGATCAGCGGCGACGCCGACCTCTGCCCCGAAAATTATCCGCACGGCGCCGTCACGCCCGGCGGACGCCTGTACCGATTCTTCGACCACTATCCGAACCTGGTCGCCGACCTCTCCGCCGGCTCCGGCCGCACCGCGATGGCCCGCGACCCGGAGCACGCCGCGAGGTTCATCACGCGCTACGCGGATCGCCTCCTGTTTGGACGCGACTACTACGAGCGCGAACTCCACGATTTTCTCCAGACGCTCCCGCTCTCCGCCGAAACCATCGAAAAAGTTTATTGGAAAAACGCCGAGCGCCTGGTGCCGAGGCCCGCGTAGCGCAGGCGGCCCGCCTGCTTCTGCCCGAAGTAGCGAGTAGCGGGTAGTGACTAGCGAGTCGTCGGACCATCCCTACGGTAACGGTGCACAACTCCCCGGGCTCCGGATCCGTCTACACGCTACTCACTACTCGCTACTTCGAAAAGCAGGCGGGCCGCCTGCGCTACTTTTCACATCGCCGCCGCGTAGGGCGGCGCCGTCAGATCCACCACGTGGCCGGTCTTGATCGATTCGAGCGCCGCCAGGACCACCGCCGAGGTCCGCCGCGCCGATTGCACGCTCACGGGCGACCCCTTCCCTTCCGCCACCGCCGCGATGAACGGAGCATCAATCACCGCCGCGCCCAGTTCCTCGTGCGCGGGATGCTCGGTGATTTTCTTGTCCTCCCGCGTCATCAGCGAATTGAGCCGGTTGAAGAGGCTGAAGCTTCGCGCGCCGTCGGACTGCTGCATCGCGAACTTCGACGCGTGCGGCGGCACCCCGCAATCCCCCACCGCCACGTTCGCCACGGCGCCGTCGGCAAACGTCAGCGTGATCGCTGCGGTGTCGACGATCTCGCGCGACGGATGATGCCGGTTGCCGCCGGCCGCATAAACCCGCACCGGTCGCGACGGATGCAGGTGGAGCACCGTGTCGATCATATGGCAGCCCTGCGAAAGCACGTTGCCTCCGCCCTGCACCGGGTCGTTGGCCCAAAAATCCGAAGGCCAATGGTCATCGATCACCTGCGCCATCGTCAGCGTCGGCTTGGCCAGAAACGCGCGCGCGGCAACCACCGCCGGAAAAAACCGCAGCTTGAATCCCGCCGCCGCAATCACCCCGGAACGTTCCACCGCGGTGACGATCCGATCGCAGTCCGCGAGCGTGATCGCCAGGGGTTTCTCGAGGAGAAAATGCTTGCCCGCGGCGGCGGCCGCTTCCGCCAGCGGCGCGTGGGTGTGATGCTGGGTGCAGATCCACACCGCTTCGATTTCCGGGTCGGCCCAGATCCTTGCCACGTCGCCCGTCGCATACCCGGCGCCGAATTTCACGCGAAATTCCTCCGCGCGCTCCACCGCGAGGTCGGCCACCGCGTGCAATTTCACTCCCGGATAAGTCGAAAGAAACTTCGCATGCTCCGCGCCATAACTTCCGCAGCCGATGATGGCCGCGCGAACGATGCGGGATGTGCTCATGGGTCAGCCGCAGCAAACGCGGCGCCCGGAAGGCGAACAAGCTTTTTGCCGGGACCGAAGTAGCGCAGGCGGCCCGCCTGCTCGGGGAAGTAGCGGGTAGCGAGTAGCGAGCATACCCCATACGGTAACGGTGCAGGACTCTCCGGGGGTCCGACTATTCGCTACTCGCTACCCGCTACTCGCTACTTCGAAAAGCAGGCGGCCCGCCTGCGCTACTTCCCCGACTGGCAGATCGCGACGACGGAGAAAAGATTCGGCCAGCGCCGGGCCAGCCACGCCGGCTCCCCGACATAGGCCTCGCGCTCGATCGCCGTGCCGTGTGCGGCGCAATACCCGCGAAAATCGGCCAGGCTCAGATGGTGAATGTGGCCCGTGCTGTACCAGTCATAACCAAAAATCATCGGCCGTGGCATCCGCCCGCGTCGCAGCAAATCCAGGCGGTTCGAATAATGCGCGAAGTTCGGAAACGACACGATCGAGTGTCGCGCGATGCGCTTCATCTCGGCCAGCAGCACCTCCGGGTAATTCACCATCTGCACCGTCACGTTGCAGACCGCGAAATCGAACTGCTGGTCGGCGTAACCCGCGTACGTCGCCGCCACGTCAATTGGCGCCACGCGCGCATCCAAGCCGTGCCGCCGGCAGAAATCCACCCCGCTCTGCGCGATCTCGACGCCTTCGATCTTCGCGGCCTTTTCATCGCGCAGCCGTTTCATCAGCGACCCGTTGCCACACGCGAGGTCGATCACCGTCGCTCCACGCGGAATCCAATCAACGATCACCGCGTATTCCGCGCGATCCACGAAGTCCCACGTCGAGTAGTCGTAGTTCCGGTTGTCGTTCAGCATCGCGCGACGAAATCCTGCCCCCGCCGAGTTCGCGCGGCCAGCGCGAACTCGGTGAAACGCGTTGGGAGAAACCACCCTGCCCAATCGCCCGTCGCCGCTCGAAAATCATTCCTTGTAAATCGTAAATCCTCCTCGTTTTCCATTTCCCTCCCACGCATCGCGCGTCGTAGCGTGCCGGGCTTGAAAAACCCCGCCCCCGACCTCGCCCCGCGCTATTACACGTTTTGGTCCATCAATGGCGCGCTCGACCAGGCGCGGCTCCAGCGCCAGCTCGCCGACTTTCGCGATGCCGGCCTCCACGGCGTCGTGTTTCACCCGCGGTTTTATCCCGGCACTCCGCCGTATATGAGCCCGACCTACCTCGCCGAGGTTTCCGCCTGCATCCTCCACGCGAAAAAACTCGGCTTGCGCTTCTGGCTCTACGACGAAAACGGCTGGCCGAGCGGGACGGGCGACGGGCAGGTCCTCGCCAAGTATCCCGACAGCGGCGCCATGCGTCTCGACCTCACACCCCAGCCGACGCCGGAATCGGTCGGGTCATTTTCCACCGACGCCTCAAACCGCGTGGTCGCAGCCGATGCCTCCGGCGCAAAAACGTGGTACCTCACGCCGCGCAAAATCAACTACGTCGACTCCCTCGATCCCAAGGTGCTTGGCCACTTCCTCGAGCTCATCCACGAACGCTATCGCACGGGCCTCGACCCGGAAGCGTTTGAATACGTCGAGGCCTTCTTCGCCGACGAACCCGAGTCGGGCATCATCAAGGATCCGTTTCCCGACGTCGCCGGCATCCCGTGGTCGCCGGTCATGCCGGGACGCCTGCGCGAGAAATTCGGCGCGGATTTCGCGGCCAAGCTCCCGCTGCTCTTCGCGCGCGGGCCGGGTTACCAGGAGGCTCGCATCACATATTGGGAATTGGTCACCGACGTTCTGATCGACGGCTTTTTCGCGCCTTACCTGGCGTGGTGCCAGCAGCAGGGAAAGCAGTTCATCGGCCACGTCAAAGGCGAGGAGCACCCGTTGTTCCAGCTGCCGATGGTCGGCTCGCTCCATCGCATTTTCCGCCACCTGAGCATCCCCGGCATCGATTCGCTCGAGCGCTTCCCGGCCCTCGATTTTTATCCGCGCCAGGCGGCCGCGGCGTCGCGACAGTTCAGCAACGGCCGCAGCATGGTGGAATGTTTCGGCGGCGCCGGCTGGGGCGCGTCGCCCGAGGACGTCGAGCGGTACATCCTTTGGCTGGGACGCAATGGGCTGACCGATTTCGTTTTCCATCTGAGCCAGTACCGGCTCGACACCCCCGCGCTCACCGACTGGCCGCCGTCCGAACCGCTCCACCTCACCTGGAAAGATGCGTTCCCGGAAATGCTCGCGCGCGTCACGCGCGAGCTCACCGCCAATCCCCCGCCCGTCCCGGAAACGCTCGTCGTCGCGCCGTACCGCGGGCTGATGGCCGAGTACGAGCCATGGGAGCTTTTCCAGACCAACCAGCACGTCGCGACGACTTTTCCCGACACGCCCGCGAGCCGGATGAACACCGCTTTTCTCGCGCGCCTGGCCGAGCTCAAGGCAGCGGGCATCCCGTACGACCTCACCGACGAACGCACGCTCGAGTCGGACGGCCGCAGGGAAAACGGTCGCATCGTCCTGGGGCAGGCAAGTTACGCCCACCTGTTCGTCGATCCGTCCGCGATCGTCCGCGACGACTGGAAAGCCGCGGGGGTTGAGCTCAGTTCGCTCAAACCACCGGCGCCGTCTGTGCCGTCGATCAAAGCCGCCGCCGCCGGCGCCGAGATTCCGCTCACCTGGCACGTTTCCGCGCCGCCAGAAAACGCGTGGCTGATCGAACCGACCCGCACCGGTCCCAAGGAATATATCGCGACGTTCCGCACGGAATTCGGAAAGACGAATCCTCTCGGGCTGGTCATCCATTTCGCCGACGATCTCGTTCACGCCAGCCTCGACGGTCATCCCCTGCAATTGGCGAAAGATTACGACGGCATGCTCGCGACGCCTCCGCCCTTGGGCACGGGCGAGCATCGGCTGTCGTTTCTCACCATCCGCGATTTTCCCGCGAAGCCCTACCTGTGGCTCAAGGGACCTTTCACGCTGAAAAGCCTCGCTGCGTACACCCAAGGCCCCAGCCAGACCGTCCGCACTGCCGGGCCCTTCGTGGCCACCGTTGAAACCGCATTATTTTCCAGTGAGCTCGGAGCCGCGGGCTTCCCGTTCCTGAACAAGCCACTCGTCGCGGAAACGAATTTTTCGGTGGACCGACCCACCAGCTCATTGCGCCTCAACGGCGTGCTCGCCGACGCCGCGCGCGTCACCGTCGATGGCAGCGTGATCGGCTGGGCGTGGGGGCCGGACTGGGAATTGACACTGAAAACGCCGCTCGCCGCCGGTCCGCATCGGCTGCGGATCGAACTCGTCCCGAATACCTTCAACACGTTTGGCCCGCATCACTACTACAACGGCGACTGGCACGTGGTGAGTCCCGGCCAGATCATCGGCGAGAAAAACTTCGCCGACCTGCCCGATGCGCCGAACCACACGCACGTGCCGGACTGGCACTTCCGGCCGCTCCAGCTGCCGCGTTCCCTGAAAGTCTAGGGGGCGGGGTCGAAGAGGGGCGCCCGGGACAACGGCCCGGGGAATCACGAGATCAAACCGAGGCCTGTAAAGGTGATCCAACCCCCGCGCGCCAGTCGCGGAACCCTACTTTCCCGCGGCCATTCCCGCGACGTGCTCCGAGATAATATAAGCCCGCGGATCGCGGGGATTCTCCTTCAGGAAAAGCGCGTAGTATCGCGCGGCCTGCTCGGTTTGACCGGCCGAGCGCGAGAGCTCCGCAATCTGGACCAACACCTCGCTGCGCACGCTCCACTCGAGCCGGGCGAATTGCTCCGCTGCGAGCAGGTGCGGCAAGGCTTCTTGCGCCGGCAGCCGGTAAAAGAAAATCGCATTGGCCATGACCAGGTGCAGCTCGCCCTTGGCCGACGACGTGCGAGCGTGCGCCAGCAATTTTTCCACTTCTGCGATGCGTTCCTGCGGCGGCGCCTGCGGGTTGAGCGCGTAAATTTGGATCAGGGCCAGGCGACTGAGCGCCGATTGCGCCCAGATCGAAGCTTCATGATCCGCAATCAAACGCCGAAACTCCCGGCTGGCTGCCTCGTCGTCGGGAACCTGCAGGTGATGCTGCGCGATTCGCCCGAGAAAAAATCGCGCTCCCTGGGCCACATCGTCGACATCCCGCTCCGCGAGCTCGCGGAAAATTCCGCGCGCTTCCTCAATCTGCGCGGGGGTTACGGGCTGCCGGTCCAGCAGCGCGACCGCGCGACCAAAACGCGCCGACCGATTTATCGCCGGGTCGGCCAAAGCCACCTGCCGACCGAAGGTCTGCAGCGCCTGCTCCGGCCGATAATCCGCGAGTTCCTTCCATCCGGCATTCCCATTCCCCTCGGCCGCGATGGCCGCCGCCGGGACGAGGGAAAGGCCAAGGATCAGAACCAGGGGCTTCATTGCGCCGGAGTCTCCTTCGCGACGACGAGGCGGGTTTGGTAAATTTTGGTTTCGTTGGTCACCGTCGCGAGTCGCAGCGCTTCGAGTTCGCCCGGGTTGGGCGCGAGCTTCAACAACGCCGTGGCCGCCACGTCCTCATGCCGCAGGTTCTGCAGGCCGGAGATGACCTCGCGACGCAGGTCATCGCGGATTCTCACGCCCAGGCCTTTTCGCAGGATCGCGCGGTAGGCGTCGACGCTTCCGTCGCGATTCATCAACGCGCTCATCTGCGTGAAAATATATTCCCGCGAATCCACATGCTGGCAGGGATCGGTGAAGGCCCCGTACCAGGTATATCCTTTCGGGTCCGGCATGTATTGGGCCGCGTACTCCGACGGCTTTACCCCGATCACCACCGGCAGCCAGTTGCTCAGGCGCGTGAAGATCGTGCTGCCTTCGAAACTGCTCATGAACCGCATGAAATCGACCGCCTCCGCGCGATGACGCGTGTGGCGGTTCAGGTAGAACGGCATGCCGGTGACAATCTGGCCTTCGCTGACCGGCCCCTTGGCAAAGCGCCCGTAGACCGGGTCATTTTCGTCCGCGAACGGAAACCGAAACGCCCCGAGGGGGAACGGCGCGATTTGCCGGAGGCTGCCCGCTTCGAACGCCGGGGCGACGATCATCACCGCTCGATTGCTGACGAAATCGATCAGGGCGGTTTCACGCAGCCGCTGCAGGAAACTCGGCGTGCAGATCTCGCTGTATTCCTTCAGCGCCTTCAGGGCCGCGATCAGCTCCGGGGAATCGTAACTCCAATCTCCCATCAGGTAGGACATGCCGAGATCCGAAGGATCGATCTTCAGGCGATGCCTCAAATCCAGGCGTTCATAAAGATGGAAGCCCATCACGGCCACGATGCCGTCGGTGAGGACACGGTGCGTGGGATGAGAGTTGGCCAGCGGCACCAGGTTGAGCTGGTGCTCCTTCGCATACGCCCGGATCTGGTCACTCACGACGAGAAGCTCGCGGTAGGTGCGCGGCGGCGCGTCGCTGCCCGTGATCGTTTTCAAGAGCGCGCGGTTGTAAGCGATCCGCGGCACGCCCGTCGTCATCGAGATCGAGTAGTACGCATTGAGCGACTGCACGAAATTGTCCGGGCTCGCCATGCCGTCGACGAACGTGTCCTTCCACGGCACGCCTTCGAGCGCCGTGCCCCGATTGTAAGGATTGGGCTCGCGGATATCGGCGTCGATCGGCTGGAAATTCCGCGCCGTGTCGGGCCAGGGAAAGGAATACTCCACGATGTCCGGGCCGTTGCCGCCCACCATCTGGGTCTGCACCCACGGCAGGTACGCGCGGTCGGGCACGGCGATCTGGACGACATGCACGTGGGGATTCAGCTGCTCGTACCGCTCAATGATCTTCGTGAGCGCGTCACGCACCCCCAGTTCCAGCTGCCACTGGGCGATCCGAATCGTGACCCGGCCCGTCCGCGCTTCCTGTGTTGTCCGCCAGAACACCGTGTACGTCGCGGCGAGGTAGGCCGCGCCCATCAGGGCGAAACCCACCATTTTTTTGGAGAACCTCATGAAAGCCCCGGCGGTCTAGCCGAACCCGCCCCGTTCGCCAAGCGGTAGCTGCTCAATTATTCAAAGTAGCGCAGGCAGCCCGCCTGCTCCGGAGCGATCGAACTCCAATCCATTTGAACAGAAGGCAACGAAGGTAATGAAGAGGCTCTGGTTCGCGAAACCCATCGTGCCATTGACGGTGTGGGATCAGGGATTTCGAAATTATTTCGTGAAGGGCACGAACGATTCCGCTGACCGAAACCTCTTCGTTACCTTCGTTGCCTTCTGTTCAAATGGATTGGGTTGCTCGTCGGTCGGTCCGACATCTCGCTACGCGCTATTCGCTCCTCGCTACTTCGAAAAGCAGGCGGGCCGCCTGCGCTACTTACTTGCCGATCGGCTTTGCCGCGCAAAGCTCCGTTCCCACGCTATGGCCGCAAAACTTTTCCTCGGGATCGACGTCGGCACCGGCAGCGCTCGCGCCGGAATTTTCACCGCGAAAGGGAAGCTCGTCGGGCATGCGACGGAGGCCATCAAACTCTGGCGGCCCGCCCCGGATTTCGCCGAGCACTCCTCGGACGACATCTGGGCGGCGTGCTGCCGCGCGGTCCGCGCCGCGCTGGGAAATTCTAAAACCAAACCGGAGTCGATCGCCGGGATCGGATTCGATGCGACCTGCTCCTTGGTGGTGCTCGATGCCGGGGATCGCCCCGTCTCCGTGAGCCCGTCCGGGCGCGACCAGCAGAACGTCATCGTGTGGATGGACCACCGCGCGATCCCGCAGGCTGATTTGATCAACCGCACGCGTCACCCCGTGCTGCGTTACGTCGGGGGTGTGATCTCTCCCGAGATGCAGACGCCCAAGCTGCTGTGGTTGAAACGAAATTTGCCGGGCACCTGGAAGCGGGCGGCGCGGTTCCTCGACCTGCCGGATTTCCTCACCTACCGCGCCACCGGCGACGACACGCGCTCGCTCTGCACGACGGTGTGCAAGTGGACTTACCTCGGGCATCGCCGCGGCCGCGGTTGGGACACGAGTTACTTTCGTCGCATCGGGCTCGGCGATCTCGCGACTGAAAAATTCCGCCGCATCGGGACCCGCGTGGCCGGCATGGGCGAGCCCGTTGGCCGAGGGCTCGCGCCGCGAGCCGCGAAGGAGCTGGGGCTGTCCGCCGGGACGCCCGTGGGCGTGGGCATCATCGACGCGCACGCCGGCGGACTCGGTGTGCTCGGCGCCGGGTTGCGCGCCCGGACAATCGGCGCCGCGGAATTCGAACGCCGCCTGGCGCTGATCGGCGGCACGTCATCCTGCCACATGGCCGTTTCCGCCAAGCCCCGGTTCATCCGCGGGATTTGGGGTCCCTATTTTTCCGCCATGGTACCCGGCTTTTGGCTGACCGAAGGCGGACAGTCGGCCACGGGTGCGCTGATCGATCATGTGATTTTCTCCCACGCCGCCGCGGGTCCGCTCGCAGCCGTCGCGAAAAAATCCGGGCGCACGATTTACGAACTGCTCAACGACCGGCTCGACGCGCTCGTGAAATCGACGGGGGCCAAATTCCCGGGCGAACTCACGCGTCACCTGCACATCCAGCCCGATTTCCACGGCAACCGTTCGCCCCGCGCCGACCCGACCTTGCGCGGCGCGATGAGTGGCTTGCCTCTCTCGGCGACGGTCGACGACCTCGCGCTCCAGTATCTCGCCGCGATCCAGGCCGTGGCGCACGGCACGAGGCACATCATCGACGCGATGAACCTCCGCGGCTATCGCATCACCACGCTCGCAGCGTGCGGCGGCGGCACGAAGAACCCGGTTTTCCTCCGGGAGCACGCGGATATCACGGGTTGCACGATCATCCTGCCCAAGGAACCCGAGGCCGTGCTGCTCGGATCGGCGATGCTGGGAGCGGTGGCCTGCCGGGCACAGCCCAGCGTCGCTGCCGCGATGGCCGCGATGAGCGCGGCTGGCCGCACGATTCGTCCCGCCCCGGGAAAAACGAAGGCCTTCCACGCGCGCAAGCACGCCGTGTTTCATCGCCTTCACGGCGACTACCTCGCGTACCGCGCGATGATGAAGTAGCACATCGCCGGCGGCCGGCCTGCTCCGCAGACCCCGGCGGCTATTTCAAGCCCGCCAGCTTCTGCTTCACCATGTACTGCCGCTGGTCGAGCGGGAATTCCGCGAGGAACGTTTCGTAAAATTTCCGCGCCTGCGCGGGATCGCCCGTCAGCGCCGAAACTTCGGCAATCTGCACCAGCACATCGGCGCGCGTCGGCGCATCCAGCTGCCGGAGTTTTTCCGCCGCGAGCAAATCCGGCAGCGCCTCACCCACCGGCAGCCGGTAATAAAAAATCGCATCGGCGATCACGAGGTGAAGTTCGCTCTGCGCCACCGGGAGGCGCGCCTGCGCCAGCAATTTCCTCGCCGTCGCGACACATTGGCCGGGCGACGCTGCGGATCGCTCGGGATACAATTCCAGCAATACCAGGCGGCTCAGCGCAGTTTGCGCCCAAATCGACGACTCCTGCTCCGACAGCAGCCGACGAAACTGCTTCGCCGCCTCCGCCAAGTTCGGCTGTTCGCGGTGATGCTGTGCGATGCGCCCCAGGAAATACCGCGCGCCCTGCGCGACTTCATCGGTGCCACTGTCGGCCAGGCCGTTGAAAATCGTCCAGGCTTCCTCCACCTGCTCCGTCGTCATTGGTTGTTTCGCCAGCAGCGACACTCCCCGCCCAAATTCCGCGTCGCGCTTCGCCGCGTCGGACGCCGGCTTTTCGGCTTCCGCCCGAAATTCCCGCAGCGCCTCGTCGGTCTTCAACCGCGCGAGCGCCTGCCACCCCGATGTGGCACCGGGTTCCGCCCCGCCGGCGAGATTGGCCCACGCGAAAATCATCGTCGCACCGCCAGCCCGCGCCAGTGCACCGCACCATCCCTTTATTCCCCGTTTCACGGTTTCGCCTCCCCATTGGTCTTTTCCGCGCGCTGCGCGGCCGCCTCCATCTCGCGCCTTGTCTGGTAATATTTTCCTTCGAGCAGGGCGGGCGACGCCGGCAGTCGATCGGCTTCCCCCGTCGCCCGCAGGCGCGCGGTGGCGGTGACATCATCCGTGTTGAAGGCCACGCGCGAATCCCGCAGGTGCGCGTGCAGGTCGCGGTCGGCGTACTCGGGCCCGCGCGTTTCCATTTCCTTCTGGAAGGCCTCGACGCTGCCGTTGGGACCAAACATGCGATGCATCTCCTGCAGGAAAAACATCCGCAGCTCCGAGCCCGTCCCGCTGAAATACGACTGCGAACCCCAGTTGTAGCCGTCGTAGAACGGCAGGAACCGCTTCGAGAACTCCGTCGGCTTCACCCCACGGATCGCCGGCAACCACTGGCTCACGTCGACGAAAATCTGGTTGCCCTCCACGCTCGTGAGGAAACGCATGAAATCGAGCGCCTCCTCCGAGTGCGCCGACGCCTTGTTGAGATAGAACGATGTCCCGGTTTGCACCGATCCGTCCGAGAGCGGTCCGAGTGACGTTTTCCCAAACTCCGGGTCCGCGGCGTCGGGCAGCGGCAGGCGAAACGCCCCGACTTCGAACGGCGCCTCCCGGCGGAGGCTGCTCGCATCCCAGCTGCCCGCACAGAGGATCAACGCGTGCCCGCGCAGGAAATCGAGCATTGCGACGTCGCGCTTCATCTGGATGAACCCCGGCTGGCTCGCGTTGCCGAGCTCGCGGAAAACCTTCAGGCCGTTGGCCAGTTCGGGAGTGCGGTACGACCATTCCCCCCGCTCCCACCCCAGCGCGATTTCCCAGTACGACAAGCTGAGCGTGTGGTCGTGATCGAGCTTCGGTGAATGGTGGCTGCCCATGCCGTGGGTCACCGGTTCCGCGATCCACCAGCTGTTATCCCAGGAATTCCCGATCGTGGAGAGCGTCTGCTCCTTGGCCTTGGCGTAGGCCCGCACTGCCTCGCACAGCCCGAGGAATTCCCGCCAGGTTTGCGGCGGCTGGTCGCTGCCGGTGATTTCGCGCAGCAGCGTGCGGTTGTAGAACAACCGCATGGTGAACATCGCGATCGTCGGCGCGTAGTAGTCGCGCATCAGCGTGTTGTAGCCGTCGGGCCCCGTCATGTTGTCGAGGAAGGTGTCGCGCCATGCCCGGCCCTCCAGCGGCGTTCCTTTGTTATACGGGTTAGGCTGCGCCACCTGGCGCGAGATCGGTTGGAAATACCGCGGCGCGAGTTCCTCGATGCGACCCCAGTACATCGTGTACTCGATCAGGTCCGGCGCGGTGCCGCCCACGAGCTGGGTGCGCATCCACTGCCGGTAGATCGTGTCGGGCACGACGAGGATCTCGACCTTCACGTCCGGGTTGAGCTGCTCGTAACGCCGCGCGACCGCCTCGATGCCCTCGCGCACGGTGCCCTCGAGCTGCCAGTGGCTGAGGCGAACGGTCACTTTCTGCTTCGCTTCCGGCGCGTGCGCATGGCGCCAGGCCAGGACGGCGGCCGCAAGGTAGCCGAGCGCCAGCACGGCAATCCCCGCATGCTTGAGCTTCATGCGTGGGATGCGAATGGGTGGGGCCGCCCGATCATCGTCCCAGCGAAGCCCACCGCGCGCGAAGAACCAAATGTATTCTCATTCTCGTCCGTGCACGCCGGCGGGTTTGGCGAACGGCGCAGCTTCCCTTCGCCCTAATCCCAGATCGGCCGGCTGTTCCTGGGATAATCGGTCAGCGCGGCCAGCGCCTTCATTTCCTCCGCGTCCAGGCGATAGCCGACGGCCCCGAACGAATCCCGCAACTGCTGCGGCGTGTTGGCGCCGACGATCGCGGAGGTCACCACCGGATTGCCCAGCAACCAGGCGAGCGCAGTCTGCGCGACGGTCTTGCCGTGGCTGCGACCGATCTCGTCAAGTTTTTCAATCAGGGAAAAGCCGCGGTCGGTCCCATATTTTTTCCAGATATCCGTGGCGCGAACGCTCTCCACCTTTCCGCCGCGCCGGTATTTTCCCGTGAGAAATCCCCCGGCCAGCGGCGAGTACGGGATCACACCCAGGCGGTAATGCCGACAGAGCGGCTGCGCCTCCATTTCGAACAACGCGCGCTCCATCAGCGAATACTCGGGTTGGTAGGAATTGAAACGCGCGAGGCCGCGCTGGTCGCTCCGGCCCAGCGCTTCCATCAGGCGCCACGCCGGGTAATTCGAGGCGCCGATGGCGCGCACCTTGCCCGCCTGCACCAGCTGGTCCAGCGCCCCGAGCGTTTCCTCGATCGGCACGCTGAGATCGGCCCAGTGGCATTGATAGAGGTCGATGTGATCCGTCTGGAGGCGCCGCAGCGAATCCTCGCAGCACCGGATCACGCGTTCGCGCGACAGGCCTTCGCCGCCTGCACCCTCGGCCATTTTCCCGCGGACCTTGGTCGCGACGATCACCTTGGACCGGTTGCCGCGCGCCTTCATCCACCGCCCGATGATTTCCTCCGAGCCGCCGCCACCGGCGAGCCCGCGCGATCCCCACGTGGTATAGATATCCGCCGTGTCGATGAAGTTTCCGCCGGCTTGGACAAACTCGTCCATGATCGCCGACGATGCGGCTTCATCGGCCGTCCATCCAAACTGCATCGTGCCCAGGCAAAGTTCAGAGACGCGAAGTTCGCTGCGGCCAAGGGCGCGGAGGTTCATGCCGCGATTCGAGCCGCGCCGTCGGCGGAGTACAATCCGAACCAACCAAGCAGCTATTTTTTCAGGACCGCCACGCAGGCCGACCACTCGCCGGCGGGGGTCCAGCGCAGTTCACCGCCGGAAATTTTCGGCGGGAGACGATCCGTGTGGAGGTCGCCCACGACGCGCCAACGGCCCGGCGGGAGCGGGATGCGGATGATTTTCGCGCCCGGTTTTTCAAACGTGTGGCCGACCACGACCGCCTGCTTCCCATCGTCGCTGGCGCGCACCATCGCCTGCCAGCCTTGCGCGTGGCGATACGCCACGACGTCCGGACCATAACGCCGCGAACGCCCGCGGCGAATCGCCGGCCTCGCCTGCGCATACAGCGCAATCGCACGGTCCACCAGTGCGCGCTGCCCGGGTTTCAGCGTCGCAAAATCTCCCGAGAGGCAAAGCCGGCCAAGGAATCCGCCCGCCAGCAGGTAAACGATGCGGCGGACGTCTTCCTTCGCGCGCAGCACCGCCCAGACCTGGCACTGGCGCGGAAGCATCAGGCGATGGAGATTCGCCGCGATGATCGGGATCTCCCGACATTCGTGTGCGTCGGAAAAACTGCTCATTGCCGTCAAACCGATCATCGACGGCTCGAGCCGGTGCCCGCCCGACGAACAGTTCTCAATGATCAAGCCCGGCAGCTCCGCGCGCAGCCGGCGAAAAAATGCCTGCACGCCTTCAAGGTGTTGGCGCAGCCCTTCACCGAACGACTCAGCGCCGTCGACGCCGAGGCCGATGTTGTCGTTATAATCGACCTTCAGGTATCCGAAGTTCCCTTCGCGCAGGAGCTCGATCACTCGCTCGCTGAGATGCGTGACGACCTCCGGCTTGCGCAGGTCGAGAAATCTCCGGCTGCCCACCGTGATCACGCGCCCGTCGCGATGGAGGAGCAAATCCGTGCGATTGAAAAGCGTCGACGCCGACCCGATCACTTCCATTTCAAACCAAATCCCGGGGATCAAACCACAGGCCCGGATCGCATCCGCGGTCGCGCGCAAACCGTGCGGATACATTTCCATGTTGGGCTTCCAGTCGCCCTGCGCCGTCGACCAATCCCCGCCCCCCGGTTTGTACCAACCCGCGTCCATCACGAGGTACTTGATCCCGGTGTCGCGCAGATCCTGCGCGAGGGCCGTCATGTTCGCATGGCTCGGGTTGCCCCAGCTCGTCGTCCATTCATTGAACATCACCGGCAGCGACTGCTCGCTTTTGGGCAGCGTCGCCAGCGGCACCTCCTGTGCGGCGGTCAACGCCGAGCACAGGTCGTCGAGATCCCCGGCCACGCAACCGATCGTTGCCGTCGGCGACGTAAAACTCACCCCGGGGGCGAGCGTTTTCATCCAGTGGCCGAGCTCGCGATCCGCCAGGCCGCCAGAAATCGAGCCCAAGTCATCGCGCCGGTAGACCTCCATCTGCCAGGAGCCGGGATGCGCCAGCTGCGCGCCCCAAGCCACGCCGGCGTGCGTGTCCTCGACACCCACGAAAGGGAAAAATCCGTTCACGGGCAGTGAACCGACGTCACCAAAACGCTCGTTGCGCACGCCAAATCCCACCCACGACCGCTCGAGCTGCAGGGCTTCAAACGCGTGCGATTCCAGCCGGCCCTCCATGCTCCAGACCCCGCGGAAACGATGCAGGCGCAGCCGCCCGGGGGCGTCGTCCGCTGCAAACGGCGTGATGCCGCCGATTGAAAAACTCGAGAGATACTCGAGCGTGATCGGGAGCGCGGAAGTGTTGTCCACCGTGACCGCGCTCTCGAGCCAGCTCGCGCCGTTCCTCCACCGGAGCTCGTGATGCGCTTCCCAGCCGCCGTGGGCATGCTTGAAACTCGTGCGCACCGTCGTCACGCCGCCCGCGCGTGTCACTTTCTGCGCGGTAAAATTCATCTGATCGACCGTGGGCCCGTTGCGCATGGTGCGTCCCTGCGCGAAGGCCGGGACCGCGTCGTCCCCCTGCACCTTGAGCTGGATCAGCGACTCGATCGCCCAGGCGCGCGGGCCGTTCGCGGACGTTCCCTTGATGCTGTCGATTTCGATCCCCGTGAGAAACTCACGCCGCGGGGCGAGTTGGCGCCGCTTGCTGGTGGGCACCAGCCAAAGCCCGAGGCGGCCAGTCGACGGATCCTTGACGTAGAGAACGGTCGTGGCGCCGCATCGCACCTCGCGATGAATCTTGGGAAGCAGGCCGGATTTCATCAGAGGAAAGAAAAGCCGCCGGCTTCCGATTTACGAGGGCGCAGTTGGGCCCGGCGCAGCCGGGAGCCGCTTACCGCGTGGGCGACGGTTCCACCGACTCCACCGCCAACTCCAACCCCGCCACCGTGATCTTCTCCGAGGCACTCACCGTGATTTCATTCGCACCGTATTTCAGTACCGACCCATCGACCGTGAAATCGCGGCACGTCGCCAGCGCGGGGGGCTTCTGGTCGTAAGGCTCGGGAAACAGATGCACGAGCGTCGCGGCGCGACTTCCCAGGGCGCGGCCGTTCAATTCCACTTTCAACTCCGCCGGGCCCGCGAGCACCACGCGGAGCACGCATTTCTTTTTCCTCGGGGATTTTTCGCCGACGTGCAGCGTTAGGTGCAGCGGCGCCGAAGGCTGGCTGACCGCGGGCAGATGCGCCGGTGAATCAAACCGCGGCCGGTCAAACAGGGGAAACCTCGCATCGGCCACGTACAGCTTGGGCCGTCCCTCCAGCGTCGCCGGGTCGCCCATCTCGCGCAGCACTTCAAGCGGCTCTTCATGATTCCAGTTTTTTCCCTGGGGGTCGTTCCCGTTGGCCTGGGCCGCGAACATGTTGAACAGCGCCAAGCCATCCGCGCCCTGCGCGTAAAGGGCGGCGGCCGTGCCGCGATAAATCTCCGCCGTGCCATCGCGCGGCAGGAAATAACCGTCGACCAGCGGACCGCCCAAAACGTAGTCGATGCTCGCGCACACCGGCAGCCCCGGCAGCGCGCGCTTGAATTCCGCGATCGGCAGTTCCTGCACGAGCTGGAGAAATTTTCCCACCGTGACGAAATCCAGGTAGCGGCGGCGATTCCACTCCGCGAGGTCCAATCCCAGCCGGCGGCAGCCCGCCAGGCTGGACGGCACTCGGGCGCACATTCAATCCGACGGCCCGATGCCTTCGCCACGCGATCGACCATGGCGCGCACCTCGCCGATGAATTCCGTCATCACCGGCATCTGCGCTTCCGCATTGTCGCCCGCGAAGTCGAGCTTGGCCGGATCCGGCTCCGACCACCGGGCGGCGTCCTTCCCTTCCCGGGCTTCGCGCGCGGCGGGATCCTTGGTCGGCACTACATTCGGCGGGAAGTACGGCGGACTCCGGAGGAAATCGAGCTCGAGCCCGCTGAACGGATAGCGGCGGATCAATTCTTCCAGCATCGCCAGCCGGTGCACGCGCACCTCCGGGATCGCATAATTCAACCCGCCTTCCGGGAGCCGCCACTCCGGGTGCGCCCGATAAAACGCGTCGGTGTACGGTCCCTGGCCGTTGTCCAACGCCACCATGTGCACGTCATTCATCCGCAGCGTCGCGAACGCCTCGCGCCCGCTTTTCACCACGGCGGCGACCAGCACTGCAAACCCATCGAAGCCCTCGCTTCGATAAAGCGCCGCCGACTGCTCAACGCCGGTTGCGGCTTCGGCGCCCATCACATGGTAAAGCTCCTCGCGCACCTTGGGTTCCAGCGGACGCCAGTGGCACATTTCGGAAACCTGGCTCGGGTAATTCACACTCTGGCCAAGGCTCGGGCTCAACATGATCGTGGTCAGCTGCGTCCCCGCAAAACGATCGATCGCCCGGCAAATCGAAGCCGGCGCCGTGCCGTGGTAGAACGGCGACCACCCGTCGTAGTTGAACATCAGGCGATGAGCGGGACGCGCAGCCGGGGCGGGACGGTTCGGCCCGCCGACAACGTTATCCGCGGATCGGCCAATCAGCGGGACCGCCCGGCCGCCAAGACAAAGCACAAACGCCACGGGCAACGCCCATCTCCGCATTTCCAACCTTGGGAGTTTCATGGAAGTTTGGAGCTTCGGGGTTCGGGCTTGGATCACGCTACCCGCGGGCATTTCCGACCTTTCTCTACTCTCCCACCCACGCCAGTCCGACCCGCAGCCATAACGGCGTGAGTAGGACACTCGCGACGACGGTCGCAAGCACCACTCTCACCGCCGTGAGCAAACTGCCCCCGTAGTGTTTCACCAGGACCAGCGGCAGGAATCCCGCCGGCATCGCGGCCTGCACCATGATCACGTGCTTCAGGTCGGCGGAAAAGGGACCGTATTTTGCGAGCAGCAGAAACAACCCCGTCATTACGCCGAGCCGCAGCCCCACCGCCGCGAGCGAGGTGCGCCCTTCAAACAGCTCGCGCGGCCGTTCGAAAAAATGTTCGGCCATCGTCGCGCCGCTCAGGATCAATCCCATCGGAATCGCGCATGCCGCCAGGGGATGAACGACATTCAGCACGAGCCCCGGCAAATGCGCGCCGAGGCCGGAAAGATTCACGGCCACCGAAACCACGAGCGCGAGGACCGGGGGGCTGAGCAATTGGCGCCACCCTTCGCGCCAGGAACGCCCGGAGAGCATCATCACGCCGACGATCCAGATCGCGGCCTCGGCACCGACGTTGTAGGCAAACAACACGCCCAAGCTCCCGACGCCAAACAGCGAAGTCATCAACGGCACCGTGATGTAGCTGTAATTATAGATGCCCGCCGAGAACGCGAAGGTGCGCAGCCCGGATCCCATCGTGAAGCCCAGCAGGCGCGCGGCGTAGTAACAGACCGCAATTCCAGCGGTCATGGTGAGGAATCCCATCAACGGCGCCCAGGCGAGGTTCCCCGGTTCGCGCAACGCGGGGTTGGCGTGGACGTTTTCAAAGATGATGCACGGGTAGAGCACGTTCACCACGACGCGAAGCAGCGATTCGTCCGCCGCCGCCGTCAGCCAGCCGACCCGGCGCAGCCCCATCCCAATGCCCATCACGCCGAAGACGGGCAAAATCAGAAGCAGGAGCTGCCAGTAGGAAGTCATGGGATGGCCACCAGGTTTCCCCGCGCCCGATTCGCCGAGCGGAACCCGCACCTCTTGAATCGTAAGTTCACTCCGCCATCGCGTTTCCCGCCAACCAGCCCGTGGTCCAGGCCGATTGAAAATTAAAGCCGCCGGTGATGCCGTCGACGTCGAGCACTTCGCCCGCGAAAAATAACCCGGGACAGGCGCGGCTCTCCATCGTGCGGAAATCCACTTCGCTCAAGCGGACGCCGCCGCAGGTCACGAACTCCTCCTTGAACAGGCTCTTGCCGACCACCTTGAATTCCGCCGCGGTGACCTGCGTCGCCAGCATGCCGAGCGCGGCATTGCCGACCTGGGCCCACGGCGTCGCCGGGTCGATGCCGGACGCGCCGACCCACCGCTCCCACAGCCGCTGCGGCATTTCGAGCGGGCTCCAGGTCGCGATCTGCTTCCGGAGGTTTTTTTCGCGCACGCCGCTCAGCTCGCGCACCAGCGAGTCGCGGGTGTGGGCCGGCGAGAAATTCACCACGACGGGAAATTCATAGTGCCGTTCCGCCAATTCCCGCGCGCCCCATGCGGACAATTTCAGGACCGCCGGCCCGCTCAACCCCCAGTGCGTGATGAGCAACGGCCCGCTCTCGCGCAGCTTCGTGCCGGGCACGCTGGTCGCGGCGTTTTCCACGGACACGCCCGAAAGCCCCTCGAGGCGTTTGTCGTCGATGTGAAAGGTAAACAGCGACGGCACCGGCGGCACGATGGTATGCCCAAGCGCCTCGGCAATCACGAGGCCGGCGGAGGACTTGTTGCCACCCGTCGCGAGCAGCAGCCGTTCGCATCGGACCGTCGAAGCATCGGTGAGCGTGATCCAAAAATCGGGGGACGCTTCCGCCCGCGACAGTTTTTCCACTTTCCGGACGCCGAGGCTCGTAATCACGGTGACCCCGGCGCGGGCGGCTGCGGTCGTAAGGCATTCGACGATCGTCGCCGAATCGTCCGTCACCGGGAACATCCGGCCATCGTCCTCGGCCTTGGTTTCCACGCCGCGCGCCGCGAACCATTCGACAGTGTCGCGCGGCTGGAACCGATGGAACGCCCCGAGCAATTCGCGTCCGCCGCGCGGGTAGCGTTTGACCAATTCCCTGGGTTCGAAGCACGCATGCGTGACGTTGCAGCGCCCGCCGCCTGAGACGCGGACTTTCGCGAGCGGGTGCGCGGTGGCCTCGTAAAGGGTGACGCTGCCATTGGCGCCAAGTTTTTCGGCGCAGGCGATGGCCGCGAAAAATCCCGCTGCCCCACCGCCCACAATTACCACGCGTCGTTGATCCGCCATCCCGCACGCTGCGAAGCGTCGTCACCGGAGTCGAACCCGGTTTTTAACCAAGGTGGAACGCACTGTCCCCAATGCTTTGTCGAAAGATCCTGAGCCTGTCGAATGGGAGCGTATCGAGCTTCGATCAAAAAAAACGCCGCCGCGGCACCCCTGCCGCGGCGGCACACAACCAACCCTGACACTGACAAATATTACGGAGCCGGAACCGGTGCGGGCGGAGGAGCCTCACCGTCGGCGTGCGGACCATGACGTCCCCGGCCTTCCGGTGGCATCGCATCAAAAATCTTCTGCTGTTCGGCCGTGAGGACACCTCGGACCTCGGTGCGGGTCGCCTTCATTTTTTCCATGCGCTCGTCGCGACTGAGCGGTTGATCAGAAGCCTTCATGTCAGCCGCGGCTTTGTCCCAGATCGCGTTGATCTTCTGCTTCTGGTCGGCGGTGAGGCTGAGTTTTTCATCGAGCTGTGCCATGCGGCGCTCGCGCATTTTCTTCCCGTCGCGGGAATGATGCTCACCGGCCGGAGCATCGGCCGGCGGGCCGGCCGGAGCATCGGCCGGCGGGCCGGCCGGCGGTTCTTCGGCACGTGCAAACGAGACGGCCGCGGCAAAGGGGAGGATCAGGAGGCCAAGATATTTAAGTTTAGTTTTCATAGGTAACCCGCACCAAGACGCGGACGGCGAAAGGCGGTTACGGATTTTATGCCAAGTACCGCAGGCGGCCCGCCTGCTCCGAAAATCGAACTCCCAATCCCTTTGAACAGAAGGCAACCAAGGTAACGAAGTGAGGTTCTGGTCAGCGTGATCGTTCGTCCCCTTTACGATTATGTCTGGAGGGTTCGAAACCCACACGCCAAGGGCACGATCGGTCGCGCGAACCTGAATCTCTTCGTTACCTTCGTTGCCTTCTGTTCAAATGAATTGGGATTTAATCAGGCACGCTCGCTACTCGCTATTTCGGAAGGCAGCCGGGCCGCCTGCGCTACGCGAAGCATCGTTTAAAAACTCGCCGCACTGCGACCCGCTCCCCACCGTCCCGCGCATGATTGAAGTCAGCGGTTTGACCAAGCGCTACGGCAGCTTCACTGCGGTCCATGACTTGTCCTTTGCGGTGCGGCCCGGCGAAGTCCTTGGGCTTGTCGGCCCCAACGGGGCGGGCAAGACCACGACGCTGCGCTGCATCGCCGGCATCATTCCCGCCACCGCCGGCCACTGTTCGATTGCCGGCCACCACCTCGCCGTCGATCCGGTCGGCGCGAAACGCACCCTGGCGTTTTTCCCCGACGAGCCGCGGCTGTTCGACTACCTCACCGTGCGGCAACACCTCGCCTTTGTCGCCCGCATCTACGGCGTGGAAAACCACGAGGCGATCGCCGAGCCGCTGCTGGTCGAATTGGAAATCGCCGACAAGGCCAACCAGCTTCCCGGCGAGCTTTCGCGCGGCATGAAGCAGAAACTCGCGATCGCCTGCGGGCTCCTGCATTCGCCGCAGGTCATGTTTTTCGACGAGCCGCTCACCGGGCTCGACCCGCTCGGCATCCGGCGAATGAAGGACTCCATCCTCCAGCGCGCCCGTGCCGGCGCCACCATCGTGCTGAGCTCCCATCTGCTGCACCTGCTCGAGGAAGTGTGCTCGCACGTGCTCATTCTGAAGGGCGGCGAAAAAATTGCCGACGGCACCCTCGCCGACGTCTCCGCGCGTTTCTCCAACGGCGAGCCCGGGGTAAGCCTCGAGGAAATTTTCATCCGCGCGACCGGCGGTTCGGAGACGTGATCCCGATGCCGCCCTCCGCCTCGCCAAACTTGGCGATCCCATGATCGGCGCCCTGATTTTCCTGCGGCTCACGTCGCTGAAGAACCTCCTCCTTTCCCGCTTCCGGCGGCTCAAGCAGCCGAAGTACCTGGTCGGGGCCATCGTTGGCGCCGGATATCTCTACCTGATGTTCTTCCGGCGGATGCACGCCGGCCGCCCGCGTGGAAATTATTCCACCACGCTCGCCGGCACGCTGCCGCCGGACCTGCTCCCCACCGCCATCGCGATCGGCGCGTTCATCCTGCTCGTGATCGTTTTCCTGGCGTGGATCGTGCCGGATTCGCGCGCGGGCCTGTCGTTCACCGAGGCGGAGATCGCGTTCCTTTTTCCCGCCCCCGTTTCGCGCCGCAGCCTCATCGTTTACAAGCTGCTCAATTCCCAGCTGGCGGTGCTTTTCACCGCCGCGCTCATCACACTGTTCACGGGCAGCTGGTCCTATCTCGGCGGCAACGCGCTGACCCACGGCTTCGGGTGGTGGGTGATCCTCGCGACGCTCAACCTGCATTTTATCGGGGCGTCGTTTGTCATGACGCGCCTGATGGATCACGGCATCACGCCGTGGCTGCGCCGCTTCCTCGTGCTCGGCCTCGTGCTCCTGGCCGTGCTCGTCACGGCGGCGTGGCTGTGGCGCGACCTGCGCGCGCCGGTTTCCAGCGACCTGGCGAATTTCCGGTCAGCCGCGAACTACCTCGATGGGTTCCTCGCCACGGGCCCGCTCCCGTGGCTGCTGTTCCCCGCGAAACTCGTCGTGGCCCCTTTCCTCGCGCCGGACACCCCGTCATTCCTCCTCGCGCTCGGACCGGCGCTGGTCGTGTTCGCGCTTCATTTTCTGTGGGTGCTTCGCTCCGAGGTTTCGTTCGAGGATGCGTCGATCGCCAAGTCGGAAAAGCGCGCCGCCAAGGTTGCAGCCGTGCGCGAGGGAAATTGGCGCGCGGCGAGCGGAGCGCTGAAGGCGCGCAAGGGTCCGTTCCACCTTTCGCCCCTGGGTCGGCCCGAGATCGCCTTCCTCTGGAAAAACCTGCTGTCCACCTTTCCGCTCTTCCGCCCGCGCACCTTTGCCTTGGCGGCGGTCCTCATTGTCGGGGTGCATCGCTGGCTGGCGCGCGACCCCGGCAACCGCGCGGCGCTGGTCGTTTTCCCACTCGTCGCCGCCATTGCGGCCGCCTACACGATTTTCCTCGGGCCGCAGATCGCCCGTCAGGATCTCCGGAGCGATCTCGCCAACACCGACATCCTGAAAACCTATCCCCTGCGCGGCTGGCAGGTCGTGCTCGGGGAGATGCTCACACCCATCGCGATCCTGACGGGGGTGCTTTGGCTGGTGCTCCTGACCCTGCTCGTTTCATTCCATCCCCCCGCGCGCTTCGCGTGGGTGACGCCCGGGCTCCGGGTTGCGATCGGCCTGGGACTTTTCCCGCTCATGCCGGCGGTGTGCGCCCTGCAACTGCTGGTGCCCAACGCGGCGGCGCTCCTTTTCCCGGCATGGGTCCAGACGATGCGCGATCGCACCGAGCGCGGGATCGAGATGATCGGCCAGCGCATTATCTTCGTGGCCGGGCAGCTGCTCGTGGTGACGCTCGCCCTGATCCCCGCGGCGGCGGGGGCACTGGCCCTGGTCTTTGCGACGCAATGGTTGATCGGCCCCATCGCCGCCGTGGCGGTCGCAGCCGCCGGCGTCTTTGTCATCCTCGTCGCGGAAGTCGCCTGCGGGGTTTGGTGGCTCGGCCAGAGGTTCGAGAAATTCGACCTCTCCTCGGAACTCAGGCCCTGAACGGCGGCCAATCCGAATCCACGCGAATCCGGCTGTCGTCCTGAGCGGCTGGGGTGACAAGCACGCATTCATGCGTAACCGTATTCATTCGTGGTCAAAAAACTAACTATGCACCTCGCACGCCTCACTGAACTGGCCCTCGAAACCGTGACAGCGACGCAGCGGAAACTTCCCCCGGAAATTCGCCCGCTCGCCGAGGCGGTCCCGGTGCATTACGAGGCGAAGCCGCACGCGAGCGTGGTGGCCGAAGGCTTCGAGCCCGACATCCTGGGATTGTTCACCGGGAGTGCCTTCGGGTCGGAATTCGAGTCCGACCAGCCTGCGCCGCCGGAAATCCTGCTTTACCTGGAGAACCTCTGGGATTTCGCGGAGGATGACCCGGCGGTTTTCAAGCAGGAGGTCCGGCTCACTTATCTCCACGAGCTGGGCCATTATCTCGGCTGGGATGAGGATGAAATCGCCGCACGCGGATTGGAGTAGCGCCGGCGGGCGCGGACGCTACTTGCCGGAACACCCCGCACTCCGCGCTTTCCAAGTCCGAGCGCCCATGCATAGATTCGCCTCCATTCAGTTCTTACGTCACGTCATGAAAAAATTCCTCCTGCTGTCCCTGATCGCTTTCTCCGGCACGGTCGCCGCCCAAGCTGCCCCCTCCGAATCTTCGCGTGCGGAATACATCACCCGCATCGAATCGTGTGAGGCGATCCTCCAGGAATTCACCGGGTCCACAGCCAACCCCGAGATCGCCATCCCGCCCTCCGTGCTTCAGAGCGCGAAGGCGATCGTGATCGTCAACCAGTTCAAGGGCGGGTTCTTCATCGGGATCAAGGACGGCTACGGCACCGTGATGGTGAAACGCGCCGATGGACACTGGAGCATCCCGGTTCTCGTCACCGCGGGCGAACTGAGCTTCGGGTTTCAGGCCGGCGCCAACACCGTCAACACGGTGATGATCATCACCAACGACCAGACGCCCCGCATGCTTTTCAAGCAGCGCTTCAACGTGGGCGTCGACGCCAAGGCGGTCGCGGGTCCCAAGCTGGCCGAGGCCGAGAAATTCAACCACGACATGATCAGCGCCCCGGTCCTCATCTACACCAAGGCCAAGGGCCTCTATGCCGGCGCCACGGTGAAAGCCGGCTGGCTGGAGCGGAACGACAAGGTCAATTTCGAACTCTACAACACGACGTACTCCCTGCCCGAGCTGCTTTATGCGGACTGGGTCCAGCCGATCCCGGAAGTCGTGCCGCTGATGAACCTGGTAAGGAAGCTCTCGCCGTAATGCGCGAGCGCGCCCTCGGCATGGTTGGAAGTTGAACGAGGGAAGTTGAACGGGCCGCCGCCTGATGGGTGACCTTTCAGCGTTTAACCTTCGGTTCCACCTCCCGTTTCAGGTTTCAGCACTTCACTCTTTCGGTCCTTTTTCCCCATGAATCCTATCCTCGGCGGCGGCGGCTTTCACCATGTATGCATGAAAACGCGCGATTGGGACGCAACGATGCGGTTCTACAAGGACACACTGGGCTGCACCGACAAGATCGGCTGGCGCGAGGCCCCGCAGCGGGCGGTGATGCTCGATGCGGGCGACGGCAACTATATCGAGGTGTTTGAGGATCTCGCTTACTCAGGCCCGACCAACGGCGCGATTTACCATTTCGCCCTCCGCACGACGCGCCTCGACGAAGTGGCCGCCCGCGTGCGCGCCGCCGGTCACAAGATTACGGTCGAACCGCGCGATGTGACGATTCAGTCGAACAACGGCGTCGGCGCCGTGCCGGTACGGATTTTTTTCTGCGAAGGCCCCAACGGCGAGAGCATCGAGTTCATGCAGTCCGCGCTCTGAAGTAGCGCAGGCGGCCCGCCTGCTCCGAAGTTTCGATCCGAAAGGTTGAAACGCGTTTTTCCCAACGCGTCAGCGTCGACCCTGAGCCGTTCGAACGGGAGCGGCTCCGTCTGCATCTGGACCCGATCCTCGGAGCAGGCGGGCCGCCTGCGTTGCGCAGCACTTCATCGCGCTACTTTTCTATTCTCTGAATTCGCCTTCCGCCCAGTCCCGGCTTTCTTCCCCAACTCATGCCCGATCCCAAGCGCAAACCGGTCCGACGCTCCCCTTCCGCCGCCACTCGCGGCGCGGCGGGGCGCGGGCACGCCTTGATGGTGATCGACCACGGGCGTCTCCAGGGCGCCGCGTGGGCTGAGTTCCACTCGGTGCGCAAGCGGCTCGAAAAGACGACGCGCGAACTGCACCGTCACGAGGAGGTCGACGTTCCCGCCTACAACGAGTGGCTGCATCGCACGTTTCCCGTCGAGCTCACCACGATGCGCGAACTCCACGAGGAAGTTGCGACCAAGTCCGAGCAGATCGAAGCGGTCCAGGCCCGCGCCGCAATTTTTGGGGGCTCGCTGAAACGCCTCTGGCGGGAGCAGAAGGAACGCGCCGCCGCGGAGAGGGAACCCGAGCCGGAGGCGGAGGCGGGATTCGAAGACGATGGGACCCCGGGCAATCGACATCACATGGGCGGCGAGCGGGATTTCGACCCCGAGGCGGGCCCAAAGCCCTCGCGATCCGCGCGGGATATTTATCGCCGCCTCGTCCAGCGCCTGCATCCAGATCGCGGCGGCGGCTGGACCCACGCACGCCAGCACCTCTGGCACCAGGTCCAGCAGGCCTGGGCCGCGGCGGACGCCGACTGGCTGGCGCGGCTGGAGGTCGAATGGGAATCGGCGAACGAAGTGCTCGGGCCGGCATCGCCGATCAGCCGGCTGCGCCGCGCGATCGAGGAACTGGTCGCCGCGCGCCGCGACCTCGAGCGCAAGCTCCACGACTACCGCGTGCAGCCGGCCTGGCGGTTCACGAAGAACAAGAAGGACCGTCCCGCGTTGGAACGCCGCACCCGGTCGAACTTCGAGCACGATATCAATTTCCTGCGTCGGCAGCTCACTCATTTCAACGCGACGATCGCCGCGTGGGAGGAAGACTGGACCCGCTCCGACACACGCCTGAAAGCCCGTCCCCGCCGCCGCCGTCCCGGGTGGTAAAGTAGCGCAGGCGGCCCGCCTGCTCCGGGATCGAACCCCGATCCATTTGAACAGAAGGCAACCAAGGTAACGAAGAGGATCAGGTTCGCGAAACCCATCGTGCCATCGACGGCGTGGGACCGGAATTTCGAAACCTTTCGTGAAGGGCTACGAACGATTCTGCCAACCAGAACCGCTTCTCGCCAGACCCTGAGCTCGTCGAACGGGGTTACCTTCGTTGCCTTCTGTTCAAATCAAATGGATCGGGGGTTCGATCCCACGGAGCAGGCGGGCCGCCTGCGCTACGTCCGAACCGGAAGGCGCTCCTCCGTTGCTTGCGCGCCGCCGACCCTCGCGCAGAGTCGGCGGCGCGATGCAGATCCTCAACGTGCTGGCCCCGGTTTTCCTGATGATCGCGATCGGCACCGTGCTCCAGCGCAGCGGTTTCGCCTCGCCGACATTTTTCAAGGAAGCGAACCGCCTCACCTACTGGCTCGGGTTGCCCGCCCTCCTTTTTTCCCAGCTGGCCGGATCGTTTCACGATGTGACCGGTGCGCGAGTGATGCTCACGAGCATGCTCGCGGCCACGGCGGTGGTCGTGCTCATCGGCTACGCCGTCGCGTGGATCATGCGCGTGCCGGGGCGCGCCATGGGCACGTTCGTGCAGGGCGGTTTTCGCGGCAACCTGGCCTTCGTCGGCCTGCCGATCATCTACTCGCTGCCGGATTTGCCGATGGCCGACGGCAGCTCCACGCGCACCGCGGTGGTGCTGACCGTCGCACCGATGATGGTCATCTATAATGTCGGCGGCGTGGTGGTCCTGCTGCTCAGCCAGCACGCGCTCGGCTGGCGGATGCTGCGCCCGCTGGCGAAACAGCTCGCAACCAACCCGCCGCTGCTGGCGACGATCGCGGGGATCATTTTCATGGTCGAGGGTTGGACGCTCCCCTCGTCGGTCGACAAGACCTTTACCGCCCTCGGTGAAATGGCCCTGCCGCTCGGGCTACTGGGCGTCGGCGCTTCCCTCATCACCGTGAAACTCGGGGGAGCCTGGCGGCAGCCTTTCGCCGCGGCGCTGATCAAGACCGCCGTCTCGCCCGCGATCGCCTACGCGGTCGGCCGCAGTTTCGGGCTCAGTGCGTGGGAATTGAAACTCGTGATGATCCTGATGGCCACTCCGACCGCGATCATCTCGTACACCGTCGCACTGGAAATGAAGGGCGACGAAACGCTCGCCTCCAGCACGATCGTGCTGAGCGTGCTCGGCTCGGTCGTCGCGCTCGCGTTTATCATCGGGGCGTAGCGCAGGCGGCCCGCCTGCTCCGGGATCGAACCCCGATCCATTTGAACAGAAGGCAACCAAGGAAACAAAGAGGTTCTGGTTCGCGCGATCGATCGTGCCATTGACCGCCGGGGATCGGTAAGCAGGCGGGCCGCCTGCGCTACGCCCGATCCTGCGAAAAAATCACGAACGAATACGGCGCCAGGCTTGCAAGGAGCTTGAACTCCATGCCGTCGTACGGCTCCGCCTTCGCGTTTCCATCGAACACCGGCTGGTCACCAAAATCCGTCGAATACGCCCTGCTGTCGCTGTTGAGCCGGACATGCCACAGCCCGGCCGCGGGCACGCCGATCGCGTGATCCGCCACGGTTTCGTGGGAGAGGTTCATCAGCACGATCACGTCATCGCCCGCCCCGCCCTCCTTCCATCGCCGAAACCCAAGAATCTGCCGGCCATGGTTCACGTGGTGTGCGTGCACATGCTGTCCCGTGAGGCCGGCCGTGTGGCCGCCGCGATTGACGCGCAGGGCAACAAGGTCGCGGTACAACGCGTGCACGCCGGCGAATTTCCCCAGCTTCGCCCAATCCACCGGGACTTCGTCGCGAAACCATTTGTCCTCCAGGAACTCCTGGCCTTGGAAAAGCATCGGGATGCCGGGCGCGGTGAGCGTGAGCGCCGCGCCGAGGATCGAGCGCTTCCGCGCAAAATAACTGTCTGCGTGCTCCGGCGAAATCTCGCTGGGCAGCCGCGCCTTGCCGTTTGCCACTTCATCGTGCGACTCGCTGTAGATGACCCGCTTGAACGCATCGGTGTCGTAACGGAAACTGATCGCGCCCACCAACGAATCCAGGCTTCGCTGTGCGTCGTCCTGCACGATCATCGCCGTGCGCACCGGGTGGACAAACTCCCCCGCCCACTGGCTGCTGAAACCGGCGCCGCCCGTTCCCGGGGTTTTGACGAGCCAGTCGCTGTCCCGGAGATCCTCCGCAATCGTGATCGCACGCGGGAACTCGCGGCGGATGTCGTCATTGATCCATTGGAGCAGGCTCCAACCGTCGGCGAGATCGTTGCCCGGGTCGCCATGTTTGCCATGCACGGTGCGAATGAAAATGGACATGTCCATGCGCAGTCCGTCGACGTGGAAATCCCGCAGCCACATCAGCGCGTTGTCGTGGATGTAGGAGCGCACTTCCGCGCGGCCGTAGTCGGGGCGCGTCGAGCCCCACGGCGTCGATGCCTTCCAATCGTTGTAGAAATAAATCCCGCCGCCGTCGTTCTCCTTCCAGCCGTCAAACTGCCAGAGGCTGAGATCGGACGGGCCAAAGTGATTGTAGACGACGTCGAGGATCACCGCGATGCCGTGCGCGTGCGCCGCCTGCACGAAGTCGAGGAATCCCTCCGGTCCGCCATACGCCGACTCGACCGCGAACGGGTGCGCGGGATTATAGCCCCACGAAAAATCGCCCGCGAACTCCGCGATCGGCATGACCTCCACGGCGTTGATTCCCAGCTCGCGCAGATAGGGCAGTTTTTCCTGCGCCGATGCGAACGTCCCCGGCCCCTGACCGCGCGTCGCATGGTAGGAGCCGATATGCAGTTCGTAGATCACGAGCTCATTCTGGGTGGGAACGGGAAACGGTTCCGGCGGCGGCGAAATTTCCGGCCACCAGATGATTCCGTTTCCCACGGAATTCGTGACCTTCCGCGCCCGTGGATCGATCCGCTTCAGGATTTCGCCGGACGACGTGGTGATCGCGAAAAGGTATTCGTCGCCCGCCTTTGCCTCCGGCACGGCCCCGAACCAATTGCCTGAGTTTTCGGCGGCCAGCCGAGCGCGGGAAATGTCCCAGTGGTTGAACGACCCGATGACGCTCACGGCCTTGGCGTTGGGCGCCCACACGCGAAACGCGACGCCGCGCTCGAGGCGGATCGCGCCCATCCCTGCCGCGGTGGGCAACGGAGACGAATCTGAAACGGGGGAAGCGGGTAAGGTGTCGACGTTCACTGGATAAGGTCGGAACACCTTAGTAGTGCGTCAGGAGATTTGGCTCCCGCATCCGGCGATTTTATTTCGCCCGTAGCGCCCGGTTTCCGACCGAATGGCGCTACGGCAGCGGCGTCTCGCGGGGCGGGCGCGGGGGAAGCGCGGCGGGCTTGGCAACGACTTCGACGTAAACTGAATCCACGCCCGTCGCGACCACTTCATCGACCGCCTTTCCCACGTCGGCCAGGAGCGTGGGCTTCGCGCCGGCTTGGTCGACGCCGACCGCGCATTCCACGACCCAAATCCCCGCATCGGCGGGCAGTGGCTTGCGTCGTTCGCGTTTCACGTAGCGGCGGATGTCGGCCTTGATGGCGTCGACAACCCGTGCGTCGGCCTTGCCAGGCTGGTGGAGAGGAAAAGTCTTTTTCAAATTGGATTAGGTGCGCAGGCGTCGGACGTAGTCGGTGAGTTCGGCCACGGCCGCCGCTGCGACGATTGCCTGGGTTTCAACGCGCGTCGCGCCGGGGCACTCCACGCGGCCGCCGATCCGGGCAACGATGCGCCCGCGCCGGACATGGACCAGCGCCCAGAAAGCGAACGGCGTCGGCACTTTCGCCGCGGGCGAAGGCTCGGCGTAACCCGTAGTCGCGAGGGCGAGGTCGCTGCCAAACAACCGACACGCGCCGCGCGCCATCTGCTGCGCCACCTCGGCCGAGACACTGTTCACACGCTTCGCCGCCACGCGATCAACCCCCAGGTGTTTCACCTTCAGGTCGAGCGCATAGGCCGTGATTCCGCCGAGAAAAAATTCCGAAGCCCCGGAAATCGCCCCTATGCGCGCCTGGACCAGCCCGCACGTCAGGCTCTCGGCCACGGCAAGCGTCAGCCGTGGGGATTTGAGCATGAGGGGCTTGAGTTCGATCATCGGAAGCAAGTTAACCGGGCCACTCCGGAAGAAACAACTTTCTTAACCATGGCCCGGCGCGCCGGGGCGTCGGTTCCTCAAGCGAGTTCCAAGCCGACGGGACAATGGTCGCTGCCCATCACCTCCGGCGAAATCCACGCGCGCTTCAGGGCGGGTTTTAATTTCTGCGACGCCACGAAGTAATCGACGCGCCACCCGATATTTCGCGGGCGGCAATTCATCATCTGGCTCCACCACGTGTAATGGCCGGGGCCTTTTTCGAATTCGCGGAAAGTGTCGACGAAGCCGCGGTCGAGAAGCTGCGTGAAATTTCCCCGCTCCTCGTCCGTGAAACCGGCGTTGCGGCGGTTGGTCTTCGGGTTCGTCAGGTCGATCTCCGTGTGCGCCACGTTCAAGTCGCCGCAGAAAACCACGGGCTTACCTTTTTTCTCGAGCTTGTGCAGGTACGCCAGGAAAGCCGCGTCCCATTGCTTCGTGCGATAGTCGAGCCGCGTGAGGCCGCGCTGGGAATTCGGCTGGTAGACATTGACGAGATGATAGTCGGGGAATTCCACCGTCAGGACGCGGCCCTCGTCGTCGTGCTCCTTCGCGCCGATGCCCTCCGTGACCTTGATCGGCTTAGTCTTCGTGAAAACCGCCGTGCCGCTGTAGCCTTTTTTCACGGCGCTGTTCCAGAACGCTTCATAACCCTTGGGCCAAGTCACGTGCTGGACATCGCCGGGATGGGCCTTGGTTTCCTGGAGGCAAACGACGTCCGCCCCGACGCTGGAAAAATAATCCATCGCGCCTTTGCGCAGCGCAGCCCGGATGCCATTGACGTTCCACGAGACGATTTTCATGCGCCTACGCTCACCGTGCCTTGAGGACGGGGCAAATCGTTTCCTCCGAAATAGCATTTCAGAAGTAGCGCAGGCGGCCCGCCTGCTCCGAGATCGAAATCCGGATTCGCGTCCATTCGCGGTTGAAAACCCCGGCTGCTTTCCGTCCACGGAAAAGGTTTTCCAACCGCTCATCCTACATCTGTTGGCTTTCGTTTGACCCAGTCCCCTTGTCATTTTTCATCCAAACCCACCTACGAACATGAATTTGTATTTTCGCCTCGCCCTCCTTCCCCTTGCCTTCGCTGCTTCCGGCGCCTTTGCGGCTGAGTCATCCTCCCAGATCACCGGCCTCGCCCCCGTCTCGGTTTCCGCGGCCAACTACCGCAACACCCCGCGCGACGAACTCGTTCGCCTCGTGGAAGGCGAAAGGACCGAAATCAATCCCAACGCCCCGAGCCTCAAGCCGCTCGCGAAGTCGCAGCATTTTATTTTCCTGCCAGGCGCGATCTTCGAATCTGACCTCACCTACGACCAGGTCACCGAGCTCCTCACCGGCGCGCTCGCCAAAAAAGGCTACATCAACGGCGCCGACGCCCAGGGCGTCATCCGCGAGCCGGGAAAGATCACGCTCGTGCTGCGCATCAATTATGGCGCCCGCCTCTGGCGCCTGCCGACGGTCCGCACCGACGACCTCGCCTGGCGCGAAGGCATCGTGCAGGACTCGAAAGGCGTTGGCCTGCACAATCTCGGGGCCGAACATACTTGGGACCATCGGTCCGGCGGAAATGACGACGCCCTCGGTGCGATCGCTTCCAACAATGCCAACGGCCAGGCGTTCAGTTTCGGCAGCAGCGGAAAGACCGGCTCGGGTGGCGGCGCCGCCGCCGAAGGAACCGTGAACGTCGAAGCCGGGCCCAGCAGTGCCGGGGTCGACGGCGAATACGGCCTGACCCGCGACTTCAACCTGATCGTGGTCGATGCGTTCGACTACCAGGAGCTCAAGACCAAGGGAAAATTCGCCAAGCGCGTCTGGAGCACCTTCGTTTCCGCGCCGAAGAAAAAGGGCCAGAAATTCTCGCAGATCGCGGAAACCCTGGTGCGCAATGCGACGCCCTTCTTTGGTGAAACCTCGCAAGGCCTGCAGATCTACACCGACCGGCGCGCCGAGGTCATCATCGGCGAAGCGATCGTGATCAAGGACGGCGAGAAGAAGTAAGCGGGCCCGCGCCGCGCGAAGCTCCAACTTCCAAGCTTCCAGGAAACTTCAATCGGCGAACCGCCGAAGTTGGAACGCGTTTCTTACCCTGAGCCGGTCGAATGGGTAGCTAACGCCTTGAGCGACTCCGACTGCGTCTAAATCTCAGCCAGCAATTGCACGCGCTGCGAAGTTTCATTGGAGCTTCGCTGTCCGCGCATGACGCATCGCCCGCTTGCCAACGCCGGGGTGGCGACTCGACACTCGCAGCCCTTCGTCATCATGCCCGCCTTCGCCCACCTGCCTCTCGGCCAACGCATCCCGCGCAGCATCCACGCGGTTTCCTGCAGCCTCCCGAGCATGCGCGATGTGCGCGGCTACGAGGAGAAAGACCCCGCGGTGGTGAAGCACATGACGTCCGGCTATCCCCGTTTCGTCGTCCATCCGTTCCTGGCTCAACTCGCCGACGAAGTCGCGCGCCATCACGGGCTCATTGCGCAAAAGGTCTGGATGGTGTCATCGGCCACAATGGCCCGCCGCCTCGCTGCCCACTTGGGGGAAGCAAACGTGATCCAGATCGCCGACGGCGGCGCCCACTCCGTCGCCCATCCCCAGTCGGCTGAAATCGCAGCGCGCGCGAAATCGTTTCTCCAGCATCTCGGCGGCTTCATGTCCTCGCGCAACGCGGAAGACCAGCTGGTGAGCCGGGGAATCCTCCCCGCCGCCGAATCGGAAGTCCCGTTCGCCGGCGATGCGGCGGCCGAGGTACGTCGTCACCTGCGCCCGGCATTCCCGGGGACGAACGACGGCGACATCTGGATCGCCAACTGCGGCATGAACGCGGTCGATGCCGCTTTCCGCGCCATCAGCGAAATCCAGGCGCCGCAGGGGCGAACCGTCTGGATCCAGCTCGGCTGGCTCTACCTCGACACGATCGCGATGCTGCAGAAATTTACGCGGCAGCCCGCGGACTATGTTTACCTCGCCGACGTGTTCGACCTCGGGTCCTTGGAAAAGATATTCGAGCAGCATAAGGACCGGGTCGCGGGGATCGTCGCCGAGGTTCCGAACAACCCCTTGATCCAGACACCGGACGTCGCCCGCATCGCCGAGCTCGCGCGGCGCCATGGGGCGCGGGTGGTGCTCGATCCCTCGATCGCGTCCGTGTTCAACCTCGAACTTTTGCCGCACGCCGACGTCGTCGCCGCCAGCCTCACGAAGTATGCCGCGAACGCCGGCGACCTCACCGCCGGGCTGGTCGTGGTCAATCCGACCGGGCCGGACGCCGGCGCCCTGCGCGCCATCTTGGGGAAAAAAGTCGAGTCTCTGTACGACCGCGACCTCGCGCGTTTGGCCGCTGAAATCGGCCATGCGCCACGCGTGCTCGACCAGGTCCACTCCAGCGTGCCCAAGGTCGTCGCGTTCCTTGAATCTCACGCCGGCATCCGCGAGGTTTTCTGGGCGCTGCATCCGGCATCGAAGGAAAATTATCTCCGGATTGCGCGCGCCCCCGATGCGGTCGGCGCGATGATCACGTTCACCCTGCGCGGGCCGCTCGACCGGTTCTACGACCGGCTGCGCTTGCCGAAGGGACCCAGCTTCGGGATGGAGACCACGCTGATCTGCCCGTTCATGTACCTCGCGCATTACGACCTGGTGACCACGGAAGCAGGCCGCGCCCAGCTCGCCGCGAGCGGCGTCGACCCGGATCTCCTGCGCCTTTCCGTCGGCACCGAGCCCGTGGAAGAAATCATCGCCGCCTTGGCCGAAGCCCTCGCATAACCGGCAGCCCCGGATTTCGAACAGAAGGTAACGAAGAGGTTCAGGTCGGCCAACGCGTTCGTGCCCTTCAAAATTCGGGTTTCGCCGGCTTCCGATCTCATGCCGCCGACGGGGCGAAGGCTTGTGCGAACCTGCTTCCCTTCTCACCGGCCCTGACCCTGGCCCAGCCCGGCGACTACGCGGGCCTCGTCATCCGCGCGAAGCGCCAGCCGAGGAAAATCGCGGCGAAGGCGAGGCCGGCGGCCAGCGCGGCCCAGATCCCGATGGCGCCGTGGCCGCCGTGCACGCCGAAAATGTATCCGCCGGGAATCGCGACAACCCAGTATGCGACGAACGTGATCACCGCGGGAATCTTCACGTCGCTCAACCCGCGCAGGATCGCAGCGCCGATCACCTGGCCGCCGTCGAAAAGTTGGAATAACGCCGTCACCACCAGCAACTGCGTCGCCAGCGCGATCACTGTCGGGTCCAGCACAAACCACCCCGCGACCCGGTGCCCGGCCGCAAAATACATCCCCATGAAAACCAGCGCCAGGACGGCGCCCATGCCCAGCGCCGTGAATCCGATCGGCCGGAGCCGCGCGCGTTCACCGGCGCCGACGGCTGCGCTGATCCGCATGCCGGCCGCCGTGGATAGTCCCAGCAGGAACATGAACGTGGTCGCCGCGCAGGAAATCGCGATCTGGTGCGCGGCCAGCGGCACCGCGCCCAGCCAGCCCATCATGATCGCCGAACCCGCGAAGGCCCCACTCTCAAAGAGCAGCATCCCCGACGCCGGCAGGCCGATATGGAGCATTTCCTTCAGGCGGATTTTCGACAGCGGCGCGAACCAGCGCTTCGGCAATCCCGCGCGCAGCGGCGCGTCCGCATGCAGCCAGGCGAAGAGCACCAACGTACCCACGGTGCGCGAGGTCAGCGTGGAGATCCCCGCGCCGGTCAGCCCGAGGGCCGGCGCGCCCAGGTGCCCGTAGATCAGGACCCAGTTGAGCAATGCGTTCAGGCCCACGCCGCCGAGCATGATGAACATCGGCACCCAGGGCCGCCCCATGGCCTCGGCGTACTGGCGCATGCCGAGGTAGAGGAGCACCGACGTGATCGACGAACCGATGAGCCAGTAAAAGGGGTTCACGATCGCGAGGACTTCCGGCGGCTGCTGGAACCAATCGAGCCGGAGGCCCAGCGCGACGAGCACGGTGGTTTCAATGACGCCGAAAACGAGGGCCAGTGCGAGGCCGTGGCGAAGGTACTCGCCGCACTCCTCGGGGCGCCGGGCTCCGCGCGAGCGCGAGACAAACACCGAAACCGGCAGCATGAGCCCGATGCCGAGCACATAGAACACGCCAAAGACGTTGCCGCCAAACGCGGACGCCGCGAGCGGCACGGTGCCGGTGCGCCCGATCATGACGCTGTCCGTCACGCCCATCAGCATCTGGCTCACCTGCCCGACCATGATCGGGACCGCCAAGGTGAGCGTCGGGCGAATTTCTTGGAGAAAACGATGTTGGGACACGGAGCGCGATGGGACGGCGGGAACCAAAACGCTTCAAACAGATATTGGCTTCGCGCAACGGCGGGTGGAGCGTGTTGTCCCCAACGCGCTGAGCGACTCAGCCCACAGTTAAACGCCGAAGGAGGCAAACAACGCGTTCGGGCCCACGCGTTTCATCATGACTTCCTTCGCGCTTCTCCTCGTGCTCGTCGCAGCGGTGCTGCACGCGACGTGGAATTATTTCGCGAAGCGCGCCGGTGGCGGGCTCCCGTTTGTCTACCTGATCGGGGTAATGATCTGTGCGCTCTATGTCCCGGTGCTCTCGATTTACTGGCTTACGCACGAACCCGTCCTTCCGCCTGGCGCCGGGTGGTGGATCATTGGCAGCGGGGTGCTGAAGACCAGTTACTCGCTCTTTCTCCAACGCGGCTATCGCACCGGGGATTTCTCGCTGATCTATCCGCTCGCGCGCGGCACGGGGCCGCTGCTTTCGACCCTGGGAGCGATCGCATTGCTCGGGGAACGCCCGTCATGGCTGGCGATCGCCGGCGGGGCCGTGATCATCGTGAGCATCTTTTTCCTGGCGAACGGCGCGAAGCTGTTTCACGAGGACCACGCGCATCTGCGGAACGCCGTGAAGTACGGGATCCTCTCCGGGATTTTCATCGCCTCGTACACGCTCTGGGATCGCCGCGGGGTCGCGATCTTGGCGATCGTGCCGCTGTTGTACGACGCCGGGACGGCGTACACCCAGCTGGCGTTGCTGACACCGTTCGCGTGGCGGCGGCGGGCGGAAGTGCGAGTCGAGCTGCGCGAGCGCTGGCGGCTCGCACTCGGGGTCGCGGTGTTGTCACCGGTCGCGTATATCCTGGTGCTGACCGCGATGACGTTCACCCCGGTGAGCTACGTCGCGCCGGCGCGCGAGGTGAGCATAGTGTTCGGCGCGTTCATCGGCGCGAAATTGCTGAAGGAAACCGACAGCAGGAAACGCATCATCGCCGCCGCATTCATGGCCGCGGGGATCATGGCCTTGGCGCTGGGTTAGGTTTTAACCGCGAATGGACGCGAATGAACGCGAATCTCGAAGAAACCCGGAGGATTGGCCGCAAAAAAGCGCAAATTTCAGGGGCTGCGAAGGAAATTTGAGAGCGCTTATAAGCGCGCGGAAGTTCTGATCCAAAGCCGCAGAAACTTGCGCTCCTTTGCGGCCAATCACTCCGGGGGTTTTCGGGATTCGGACAGAAGCTCGGCTAAAAACCCGAAAGGGTTGGCCGCAAAAGAGCGCAAATTTCAGGGGCTGCGAAGGAAATTTGAGAGCGCTTATAAGCGCGCGGAAGTTTCGATCCGAAGCCACGGAAACTTGCGCTTCTTTGCGGCCAATCACTCCGAAGCATTCTCCGGATTCGCGTTCATTCGCGTCCATTCGCGGTTAAAAAAATCTGCGCATTGATTCCCGACTTCCACGGTATAACGCACCGGCCCGCTCTCGAATTTGCCTGACAGCGGTGCCGATTCCCGGCTTTCAAATCGGGGTGGAATTACCTGCGCTCGGCGTCCAGACCGAACCTCTTCCGTCCGCCCCGCGCTGGGAACGCTGGCTGCTCTGGCTGATCTTGGCGGGCTACGTCGTCGTCGGGGTTCACCACATCCTCACGAACACGGTGTACGGGCAGGACTTCCTGCTGCACTCGTCCGCGACCGAGCGACTGATCGAAAATCCCGGCAAGTGGTTTCCCCAGGATTTCACCAACCGCCCATTGGTTTACTGGATCGGCGCGGGCGCGCACTGGCTCACCCGCGGGGTTGGGCCGTGGGACGTGGCTGCCGTCATCTTCGTCGTGCTCAACACCGCCGCGCTCGCGCTGCTGCACGCGGTCACGAAACGCTGCATGCGCTCGGCGGCGCTGCGGGTTGCGACGATTGCGCTGGTCGCGTTTCTGCCCGCGACGCAGGTCGGCACCATCGTCTACGCCGCCGACGCCGTGTGCCAGTTTCCGTTTGTCCTGATTCTCTGGAGCCTGCTCCGCACCTTTGAAACCCGGACATGGCGCGGCCTGACCGGCTTCGCGCTGCTGACCGGCTTTGCGCTCTGCCTCGGGGAATTCGCGCGCTTCACCTTTAATGCGCTGCTGCCGGCCACCGCCGTCATCATCCTGCTCGGGTGCCGCTGGCGCCGCCTCGGCTGGCGTCAGGGCGCGGCGGTCGCAGCGCTCGCGTTGTTGGGCCCGGTATTCATGGCGGGTTGGATCCACGTGCGCGCAAAACGCATTTTCGACGGGACCATTCCTCACCACACCTTTGATCTCCACGGCACCGGGGAGATGACGTGGTCGAGCCTGCTCCTGGTGAAGCACAGCGATGCGCGCGTGTTCAGTGCGCCGGTTTACTGGGATTCCCAAATGATCGATGGCAACCCGCGGTACGTGATCCTGATCAACAACAGCTACAGTTACCCGGCCCTGCTGCTGTTGACGACGTTCACGGATGTCCTCGACTACGCGAACGATGGCCAGCTCGACGACGGCGCGATCAGGCCGGAGCTGCAGAAAATCCTCGCGCGCTGGGCGGTTCGCCTCGGCCTGCTTTTCTCGATTCCCACGCTGCTCGCAGTGCTGGCATTCATCGTGCGTTGCGGCGTCGGCCTGGTGCGTCCCGCGTGGGCGCCGTCCACCGGAGTGCTCGCGTGCGGCGTCGCCGCGCTGGCCTGGTATCTCCCGATCTTCCTGTCGCTCCCCTTCGTCCACAACTCGTACGATTGGGGCTACTGGCTGTCGCGGCTCATCATTCCGGCGCTCTGGGGTTTTGCCGTCCTGCTGTTTGCGGCGATCGACGAACTCTGGTCGAAACAGCGCTGGCTCGTCGTCGCCATTTCTGCGGTCGTAGTCGTGCAGGCTGCCATTCACATCCGCGGGTTGTGGTATTGAATCCTCGCTCGCCGTAACCGAAAAAGAACGCCAGCAACCAAGTACCATGCAAAAAAGATTTGTCGGGCTGATCCTGGTCATCGCGCTGGGCGTGGCCGCGGGCTATTGGTGGACCGGGCGATCCGCGAAAACGAAGCTGCCATCGCCGGCAGCAGTCGCAGCGTCGACGTCTCCGACCGTCGATCAAATCGCGCCGGGAAAAACCGCCGCGACGCTGACGCCGGCCAAACCGTTCGAAACGATCCAGGACGGAAAGACCGTGGACTTTTCCAACGGCAAAGCCGTCGTGAAGGAATCGGCCGACGACAAAGCGGTGATCGCCGCCGCCGTCAAAGAAATGGACGACGCGACGAAGAACATCACGTTCGGGCCGCTTCCGCCGGCTAAACCGGCGCCAACGAAATAACGCAACGCGGCGGTTACTTGCCGGTCAGCATGTCCTCAGCCAGCGCGATGGCGGTGGCTTCGGTGATGTCGCGCACATCAAAAGTCTGGACGATCCGCCCCGCCTGCGCGTCCTTGCCGATCACATCGCTGGCGCTCGCCTGGCCGATGATCGCCGAATCCTTCAGCTGGATCGCGGTCGCCTGGATGTCGGGCACCGAGTAAGACTGGTCGCCCGAGACGCCGGCCACGGTGAGGTTGCGGCTGGAAATCAAAATCTCGATCGCGATATCGGCGATGCTCGCAAGCGCGGCGCGATCCTTCGCGGCCTGGTCGCTGGTGCCCACGAGGCGCCCGGGTTGGTCGCCCAGCAGGGAACTCGCGGTCTTTTGGTCGGCCAGCTTCGCGCCGCCGTTGCGGAAGACGCGGCCGAAGAGGCGCTCGACTTCCCTCACCGTCTGCTGGTCAGCCACGGTCGCTTTCGTTCCATCCTTGAGAGCGTAGGTGTTCTGGCCCGAGGTCTTGTCAGATTCGTTCGAGGCCGTGCCCTTGCCCGTCGGCGTTGCGTTGCCGTTGCCGGCGTTTCCGCTCACGGAAACGTTGATCTGGGTTTGCGGATTTCCCGCGGCCGCCGGCGTCTCCATGTCGCTCTTCACCGAGGATTTCGAGTTCTCGTAGTGCTCGGTGTGACCCGTGAGCCGAAGGCCGGTGTCGAGGTCGACGAGCGAGCGGTTCACATAAATCACGATGCGCTGGTTCGGGAATGCGGCGCGAAACCGATCGAGCACGTTCTTCGCTGCATCCGGCGCAATCAGCGTCGCGGCCGACGGCCCGTACAAACGCTGCGGCTCGGCGGGTCGACCCGCCGGCGCGGGGGCCGGGGCGGCAAGCTGGCGAGTCACGGGCACGGGAGCTTCAGGCGCTTCGTTGGCTGGCTGGGCAAAAGCCGGCGCGGCAAGCAAAACGGGGAGGATAAGCAAACGCGTTTTCATGGGAGTGCGGTTGAGGGGAATTTGAGCTGGGGAAATTTTTCCGGGATCCCATGTGGGCTGCCGGCGTTGCGGAACGAGTCAGACGCGTCCGGGGGATGGGAAAAATCCGCGACCCGAAATTGGCTCAGCGCGCCTGCCGGACGCGGATCGTGTACTTCTTGGCCAGCGAGTTCATCGCAGTGAAGCGCACGGCCTCGGTCGAATTCTCGGCGAGGATCAAGGTCTGGAAAGGCGTCTCGTCACCCGTCGCGAAACCCTGGTCGTCCTTGAACACGCAGTTGATCTGGACCTGGATGCGGCGGTTCTCGCGGTTCTTCACGTTCGCGACGACCTCGATGCGGCCGTCGGGCAGCTCGCGTTCCTTGAGGCCGGTGCAGGTGACGGAGATTTGGGTGGGCTTGTCGAGCAGCACGAATTTCTCGGTATTCTCGATCGTGTATTTGGTCGTATCCTGCGGCGTAAATGGGCCCGGCTCGGTGGCGCAGCCGGCGAAAAACGCGAGGACGGCAGACGTCGTGGCGAGGAGGAGGAATGGCTTGGTCTTCATGGGCGGTGGGGGTGAGACTGCATGTTAGCGTTTAAGTTCGCTAAGAAATACAACGGTGTCGCGCGACGGATCTTCCACGTTGATCGTGACTTGGCGGGTTTGGGCCGCAATGGGCGTTCCGTCCGCATCCAGGAATTCGAGCGAACCCGTGTGCTCACCGGCCGGCAACTTCAGCGCGGCGAAGCTCAGGCGCTGCGGGAGATTGTTCCACTGCCGCGTATCGGCACGGGGGGTCGTCGCCGCCGAGGCGACCTTGCTGATCAGCCCGATGGCGCCCAGTGCGAGCGCGGTGTTTTCCGCGCCGCGGCTGTAGCTGCCGTCGCCACGGCGGAGATTGTTCGCCGCGATGGCCGAGCCGGCGAGCGCGGCGTTGCCGACGGTGTCGCTGGTGCTCTTGAAGACGGCCTTGTTGCCGAGGATGTGGTCCATCACGCGGCCGCCGCGCGTGATCGCCTGGAAACTGACGTCGTCGTACGGCGGAAGCGGGGTGGCGTTGCCGTCGATCGTGAGGACCGCCGAATGCGCGCGGGAATCGATCACGCGAAACCGCAGCTGCTCCGCGTACTCGCCTGCGCCATATTTCATCGGGCCGTGCCCGAATTCCGCAAAGACCAGCACGTTCGCGTCGGCTTCGTAGGGCGGGAGCTTGCGGCCTTGCGCGGCACCCTGCGCCCGGTCGAACGAGGCGCTGCCGTCGCCGGAAAGTTTCGCGGTCGCCAGGCCGTCGAGGTAATCGAGCAGCACGTAGTCGGCCTTGTGCGTCGCGTCGTCGGCATCGCTGTCGATCAGCTGGCCCGAGCGATAACACGCGCGGGCGTTGTCCGGCTGCCCGTCGCGCCAGTAGAGCAAGCCGCGATAATAATAGGCCATGACGCGCTCGTACGGTTCGCCGATAAACGTCTTCCCGCTTTCGGACCCGAACAGGCCGCGCGCTTTCTTCGCGTCATCGGAATTTGCGATGATCCCGCCGATGCGGAGGATGGCGTCGTCGAGTTTCTCCCTGGCCTCGTCGTAATTGCCGGCGCGCAGGGCCGACGCCGCAATGCGGTAATCCCAGAGCACGCGGTCCTGCGGTTTCGCGACGTTGCGCTCGGCGTTGCCGTCGGTGATCGGGTCTCCCGTATGTGCCACGATGGGCGTCGCGGGCACGGTTTCGCAGCCAGCCAAGGCCAGCACGGCACCGAGCAGGATTAGGCTGCGCCCAACGACACCGCGAGAGTTAACCCGGGGCGTCGCCAAACGAAATGATTCGTCGCGGAAAAAACGCATGGACAATGCACGCGCGCTGGAAGCGCGGCATGGGTCAGCGGTAAGCCGCGTCCTCTAGGCCCTGCTTTTTGATCTCGGAGGAATCCTCCCACACAATCTCGCTCGTCCGCGCATCGATCAGTTGGAAGCTGTAGAGCACGTAATCGCTGATCCCGGCCGCCGCCTTCGTGGTCATGCCGGAGAGCTTGCCGGTGAGGAAATAATCCGCGCCGCGGAACTCAGTGACGTTCGGGTCGGCGCTCGCGGTGACCTGGCCGGTTTGCTTGAGCGCGCGCTCGTGCTCGAGCGTCTTCATGCGGTCGCGGGCAAGAAAGCGCACTTTACCCAGCGCGTGCTTGTTCAGCTCGATGCGCAGGCGGTCATTGAAAATATCCTTGTTGATGGGGAAACGCGTATCGTTGACCACCGGGTCGAGCGCGATGCGCGGCGCCGTCGTCGCCTGGGCGATTTCCGGGATCGCGAGGATGCTGCGCGCCATCTTGTCGGTCACGGCAACCAGGTCCTGGGACTCCACGCCGGTGCCGGCGACGAAGCCGCGCTCGTCGGCTTTCATTTCTGTCACGGGAACGCCCGAGGGATTCTGGACGCCTTGCGAGGCACAGCCGGCAAAAAAGCCCGTGGCAGCACCGAAGCCAGCCAACAAGCCGAGACGAAGGGAGGTTTTCATGGATGGGAGAAATTCTGCGATCGCGCCCGCGAAGGAGCGGATCAATTCCGGCCGAACATCGTGTTCGCCGAACTCATCGGGGTCGAAGGCGTCGCCGGAGCCGGTGCCGTCGCCGGCGCGCTGACCGTCGTCGCGGAATAATCCCGCGGCGCGACGGAAGGACTGGTCGCCACCTGGGCATAGGCCGCGTCCTCACTGCGCCGCGCACTGCTGTCGGCGATCGCACCGAGAATATAACCGGCGGCTGCACCGTAGCCCGCCCCGCGCCATGCATTATGGCCGAAGCTGCCGCTGTTGCGGCCAATGATCGCGCCGGTCAGCGCCCCCAGGAACAGGCCATTGCTCGCATAGCTCGAACGTCCGTAAGAATAATCGCTGTCGTACGAATATCCGTAACCGTAGCCGCCGTTGTAATAACCGCGGCCACCATAATAATAACCGGGCGAAGACCGATAGACGTAGGTGCGCGGGTAATAGGATGATGGCGAAACCGCGTATCCGCTCCGGCGCCCGTAGGCATAGTCACCATAGGAGCCGAACAGAAGGCCGGCGCCGGCGCCATAGGCCGCGCCACGCCACGCATTGTGGCCAAAACTGCCGCTATTGTGCCCAATCACCGCGCCCGCCACCCCGCCCCAGAACAGTCCACTGCCAGCGCGGGGTCCAAACACCTGGGCCTGCGCCGGCGCGAGCGCGAGCAATGCAAGGGCGAGGGTTAGAACGGGTTTCATCGGAGGGAATGTGGAGGACATGACTTGCGGCGCAAGGTTTCAAGATTCGATCACGTACGCATGCCTACGCATCGACGCAGCCGTGAACCGAAGCGTAGAGGCCATGGAACGATGAGGGACGGCTGACCGAAATTTACTTTGGGTCTGTCCCGAATGGGCGCTGCCACCAAAGGCATCGGAGGATTGGCCGCAAAAAAGCGCAAATTTCCGGGGCTTCGAATCGAAATTCCCGCGCGCTTATAAGCGCCTTCAAATCTTCTTTGCTGGCCCGGAAAAACGCGTGCTTCTTCGTGGCTAAAAATCCTGGCGGAGTGGGTTGCGGCTCTGCTCCGCCCGGAATTCCTCGGGTGAAAATTCGAGCCGACGAGCCCTCAGCACCATCACCCGCACATGCCCGCGCCCGGCCTTACTTCGCCCCTGCCGGCTCGCCGACCGCTTCCTCTTCGCCGCTTCGCCGGCGCTTCATCGCCGTCGTGAAACGGTCCATGTAAACATAGATCACCGGCGTGATATAAAGGGTCAGCAGCTGCGAAACCATCAGGCCGCCCACGACCGCGAGGCCGAGCGGACGCCGTGAATCGGCGCCGGCGCCCAACCCGAGCGCGATCGGAACCGCACCGGCCAGCGCAGCACACGTCGTCATCATGATCGGGCGGAACCGCACGAGGCACGCCTCCACAATCGCCTTTTCCGCATCGAACGCGTTGCCCTGCTCGTGCTCCTTCGCGATGGCAAAATCGATCATCATGATCGCGTTTTTCTTCACGATGCCGATCAGCAGGATCACGCCCACGTAGCCCATGATGTTCAACTCCTCGCGGAACGCCCACAGCGTAACCAGCGCGCCGAAGCTCGCGGCCGGGAGGCCCGACAGGATCGTCAGCGGATGGATGAAGTCCTCATAGAGGATGCCCAATACAATATAGATCACGATGACGGCCGTGATCAGCAGCAGGCCCATGCCCTGGAGCGAAGAGGTGAACGCCTGCGCCGCCCCGACGAAACTGTAGGTGATGGTCGCCGGCAGGTCCTTGCGGGCCAGTTCCTCGATCGCCGCCGTGGCATCGCCCAGCGAAACCCCCGTCTTCAGGTTGAACGACAGCGTCACGGCGGGCAGTTGCCCGAGATGCGCCACCGTCAGCGGGCCGACGTTGCGGCGGAGCGTCGCCACCGTATCGAGCGAAACGAGTTTTCCGCCGCGCGAACGGAGATAGATGAGCGAGAGGGCCGACGCATCGCGCTGGAACTCCGGCGCCACCTCCAGGATCACATAGTACTGGTTCGTCGGTGTATAAATCGTGGACACCTGCCGCGTCCCGAACGCGCTGAAGAGCGCGTCTTCGATCTGCTGCGGCGTGATGCCCAGCGTCGCGGCCCGGTCGCGCTGGATGTCCACCCGCAGCTGCGGGCTGGTGATCAGCAGGTCGGTGTTGACGTCCGTCAGCATCGGCAACGCGCGGAATTTTTTCTCGAGCGAGTTCGCCGCCGTATAGAGCTCCCCCAGGTCGCTGCCCGTCAGCGTGAATTGGTAAAGCGCCTTGGTCAGCTGGCCGCCGATCCGGATCGCCGGCGGAACCTGGGGGTACGCCCGCAACCCCGGGATGTTGGCGAGCTTCTGCCGGAGGTCGTTCATGATCACGTCCACCTTCGGCCGTTCGTTTCGCGCCTTCAGCCGGAGGATGAGGCGGCCTTGGTTCGATGAGGCGCCGGAGTTGCCGCCACCGATCGCGGACATGAACGCGGCCACATACGGCTGCTGCGCCACGATCGCGGCCGCCGCCTGCTGGTGGCGGGACAATTCCTCGAAGGAAATGTCCTGCGCCCCTTCGGTGAAAACCATCACGATCCCGGTATCGTCCGTCGGGATGAATCCCTGCGGGAGGACCTTGACCAGCACCACCGTGAGCACGGCCATCAGGCCCGCGATGCCGAGCACCAGCAAACGGTGGCGCAGGCTCGCGTGCAGCGTCCGCTTGTAGAAATCCGAGAGTCGCTCAAACGCGCGCTCGCTCCATTGGTAAAGCCGGCCATGCGCCGGGCTGCCGTCGCCAGCGGTTCGGTGCGGCTTCAAAAAACGACTGCACAGCATCGGGGTGAGCGTCAGCGACACCACGCCGGAAACAATGATCGCGGACGTGATCGTCACCGCGAACTCGTGCAGCAGCCGGCCCAGGATCCCGCCCATGAACATCAGCGGGATGAACACCGCCACGAGCGACAGCGTCATCGAAAGGATCGTGAACCCGATCTCGCGCGAGCCCTTGAACGAAGCCTCGCGCACCGACATGCCGCCCTCGATGTAGCGGACGATGTTCTCGAGCATGACGATCGCATCGTCGACGACGAATCCGACGGAGAGCGTGAGCGCCAGCAGCGAGAGGTTGTCGAGCGAGTACCCGAAAAAATACATCGCGACGAACGTGCCGAGGATCGCCATCGGGATCGCCACGCTCGGGATGATTGTCGCCCACACCGAACGGAGGAAGATGAAGATGACGAGGATGACGAGGAACACGGACAGCATCAGCGTGAACTGCACGTCGTGCACCGACTCCCGCACCGCGTCGGAATTGTCCCGAAGCACGCTCAGGTTCACCGACGGCGGGATTTGCTTCGCAAAGATCGGGAGCAGGGAGCGCACGCGGCTGACGACCTCGACGGTGTTGGTGCCGGGCTGTTTCTGGACCGCGAGGACGATCGAGCGGCTGATATTCATCGTGCCGGCCTTGTCGCGCTCGGCATACCAGTTGGCGACGCGCGCGTCCTGCGTGCCATCGATCACCTTCGCCAGCTCGCCGAGGCGCACCGGCGCACCGTTGCGGTAGGCAACCACGATGTTCGTGAACTCGCTCGCGTTGGCGAGCTGCCCGCTGGCCAGGATCTGCACGGACTGGCTGTAGCCATCGAGGAGCCCGGTGGGCTGGTTGACATTGTGCGCGCTAAGCGCGGCCCCGACTTCATCGAGCGTGATGCCGCGGCTGGCGAGCAACCGCGGGTCGAGCCGCACGCGCAGCGCATATTTTTGCGGGCCGAAAACCTGGACCTGTGAAACCCCGTCCACCGTCGAGATGCGCTGGGCCAGCATCGTCTCCGCGTATTCGTCGACGACCGAGAGCGGCAGCGTCGGCGAACTCAACGCCAGGAAAAGCACGGGGGAATCCGCCGGGTTGGTTTTCCGGAACGAGGGCGGCGCGGGCATTTCGTTCGGCAGGCGGCGCTGCACGGCCGCGATCGCGGCCTGCACGTCCTGCGCCGCGGCGTCGATGTTGCGGTCCAGGGAAAATTGCAGGGTGATCGTCGTGGTCCCGGTGCCGCTGCTCGACGTCATCGAGTCGATGCCGGAAATCGTCGACAACTGCTGCTCGAGCACCGTCGCCACCGCGCTCGCCATGGTTTCGGGCGTGGCGCCGGGCAGCGTCGCATTGATCACGATCGTGGGAAAATCCACGGCCGGCAGGTCGCTCACGGGGAGCAGCCGATAGGCCATGGCGCCGAAAAGGCACAGCGCCGCGGTGAGCAGCGTCGTCATTACCGGCCGGCGGATGCAGAGTTCCGGAAGATTCATGGGGACTTAGGATTTCTTGGGCGCTTCCGCAGCCTTCCCGTTGATCGGTGCGCCAGAAAGCTGGCGCGATTCCGCCTTCATGCCCGGCAGCAGTCGAAGCTGGCCGTCGGTGACGACCACTTCGCCCGCCTTGATCCCGTCGGAGATCAGCGTGCTGTCGCCGGCGGTGCGTGAAACTTTCACCGTGCGGAGCTCAACCGTCGAATCCTGCTTCAATATATAAACGGACGCGCCGTTCTGGCTGTTCTGCACCGCCGTGCTCGGCACGACGATGGCCGCGGGATCGACCCCGACACGCGTGACCACGTAGACAAACTGACCGGGCCAGAAGGCGACGTCGGTGTTCGGGAAGATCGCCTTCAGTGTCACCATGCCCGTCGTGGCATCGACGGTGTTGTCGACGAACTGGAGATGTCCGTCCTCGCGCTTGAGCCCGCTGTTTCGCTCCGTCGCAGTGACTTCCGCGCGACCCGCCGCGAGCGCGCGGCGGATTTCGTCGAGCGAACGCTCCGGCACCGCGTACGTCACCGCGATGGGCGCGAGCTGGTTGATCGTGACCAGCGTGAAACTGTTGTCGTTCGCCTTCACCAGCGCGCCTTCGTGCAGGAGCAGCTGGCCCGTGCGGCCGGCGATCGGGGCGCGGATCTCGGTGTAGCCCAGTTGGAGCTCAGCATTCGAAACCGCCGCTTCGCGCGACTGGAGCTGGGCCTTGGTGGTTTCGGCCTTGGTGACATATTGGATGTACTCCTCCTTCGAAACGACCGCCTGCTGGTCGAGGCGCTGGTAGCGATCGAGGTCCGCCTTCGCCTGGTCCGCCATCGCACGGGCATTCGCGAGGTCAGCTTTCGCGCTGCGCAGGCTGTTCTCGAACGGGCGCCGGTCCAGCGTGACCAACAGGTCCCCGGCTTTCACGTCCTCGCCTTCCTTGAAATTTATCTCGGCAATGATCCCGTCGACCTGGGATTTGACGCTCACCGTGCGTTGCGCCTGCACGTTGCCGATGGATTCGACCTGGCGGGGCATGTCCTGCTGCACCGCAACCGCGGTCTGCACCGGCACCGCCGCCTGCGAACCGCCCCCGCCCGCGCGGGTGGAAGCGCGCTTGCAGCCGGCGAGGGACGCCAGGACCGCGGCAAAAATAATGGCGGCAAATTTCAGCCGGGAAGGATGACGATCAGTTTTCATCAAGACGATTTTTCGCTTTCGCCTCCATGCGGAGGAGATTGGTTTTCACAAGGAGAAGGTCGTCGATCAGCGCGTCGCGCCGCGGCGTCGAAAGGCCGCTGAGGTAGTCGTCACGCAGCTGGACCGCGACTCCCTCGAGCTGCAGGGTCAGCCGGGTGGCTTTCGGAGTCAGGTGGAGATGATAAGCCCGCGCATCGTCCCGGTCGTCGCGGCGCAAAATCCAGCCGCCCCGCTCGAGCCGACCTGCCTGGCGGCTGACCGAGATCGGTTCGAGCTGCAGGATTTCCGCGAGCTCGCGCTGCGTGCAGCCGGGGCGCCGCGCCAGGTGATAGAGGAAAAGCCACTGCGCGCGCGTGAGCCGCAGGCTGCGCACGCGACGGTCGAACTCTTTTCGCGCCAGCCGGCTGATGTCACCAATGATGAATCCCAGGTTGCGATCGAAGCGGAGTGGACGGACGGCCATGAACGAAAATTGGTAAGCTAGCTTACTTTCGCAGGCAAGCCCGCGAGGAAAATAATCAGTGACGAATCTTGCCCGGGAGTTCCGCGAACCTGAATGTCCCGTCCTACCTAATTTATGGGCCGAAAATTTATCCTCGCGCTCGACCAAGGCACGACCTCGTCGCGCGCCCTTGTCTTTGACCGGCGGGGCCGCGTGCACGGCGCCGCGCGGCAGGAATTCCCCCAATATTTTCCCCGGCCGGGCTGGGTCGAACACGATCCCGCCGACCTGTGGGAATCGACGCGGCTTACGGCGCTCGCCGCGCTCGCCCAAGGCAACTTCACGGCGCGGGACATCGCGGCGGTGGGGCTGACCAACCAGCGGGAAACGACGCTGTTGTGGGATCGCCGCACCGGCCGCCCGCTCGCGCCGGCGATCGTTTGGCAGGATCGCCGGACCGCCGCCCACTGCGCCCGGCTCAAGCGCCGAGGGCTCGAGCCCCTGGTGCGAACCCGCACCGGCCTCGTGCTCGATCCCTATTTCAGCGGCACCAAGCTCGCGTGGCTGCTCGATCACATCCCGGGCGCACGCCACCGCGCACGGCGCGGGGAACTAGCCTTCGGCACCGTCGATACCTGGCTCCTGTGGAAGCTTACCCGCGGCAAAGTACACGCGACCGATGTCTCCAACGCGTCGCGCACGTTGCTGCTGAATTTGCGCACCGGCGAATGGGACGAGGAAATTTTGCGGCTGCTCAAAATCCCGCGGGAAGTCCTGCCCCGCGTCCTCCCGAGCAGCGGATTGTTCGGGCACATCGAAAGCATCGCGGCGCTGCGCGGCGTCCCAATCACCGGGATCGCCGGCGACCAGCAGGCCGCGTTGTTCGGCCAAGCGTGTTTCCGCCCCGGCCTCGCGAAGAACACCTATGGCACCGGGTGCTTCCTGCTGCTCCACACCGGGCGGCGGCCGGTGAAGTCCAGACACCAGCTGCTCACCACCATCGCCTGGAAACTCGGCAAGGATGGCCCGCTCGAGTACGCCCTCGAGGGCAGCGTGTTCGTCGGCGGCGCGGTGGTGCAGTGGCTGCGCGACGGCCTGGGGTTGATCGCGCAATCGAGCGAAGTCGAGGCGCTCGCCGCCCGCGCGCCGGACAACGGCGGCGTCTACCTCGTGCCCGCCTTCACGGGCCTGGGTTCGCCGCACTGGGATCCCGCGGCCCGCGGCGCGATCGTCGGGCTCACGCGCGGGAGCACCGCCGCGCACTTGGCGCGCGCCGCGTTGGAAAGCATCGCCTACCAAAGCGCCGACCTGCTCCGCGCCATGCAGGCCGACGCGGGATTTCGGCTGCGCGAGCTTCGCGTCGACGGCGGCGCCAGCGTGAACAACGCGCTCATGCAGTTTCAAAGTGACCTGCTGCGCGTGCCCACGCTGCGCCCCAAGACCGTCGAAACCACCGCGCTCGGCGCCGCTTACCTCGCGGGACTCGGGGTCGGCTTCTGGAAAAACCAGGCTGAGATCGCCGCGCTCTGGGCGGTCGACCGCACCTTCAAGCCGAAAGCAGGACGGGCGGCGATGCTGCGGTTGCAGCACGACTGGCACCGCGCCGTCGAACGCACGAAAGGCTGGGCCTGAGCCCGGGCGCTAGCGGGCCGGGCCTCGATCGAATCACGGATTGTGTCCCGCGACTCCGCCCGTAGTTTTTCGCCGTCATGTCTTCCCTCTCGCGCATTGCCTTGGTCCTCGGCCTCGCCTTGTCGATTGGACACCTGGCAGCCGCGGAATCGGCGGAAATAACGGCGCTGCGGGTGAAAGCCGAAAAGGGCAACGCCCTCGCCCAATACAATCTCGGCCTGCTCTATTATCAGGGCAAGGAGGTCCCCGCCGACCTGCCCGAGGCGTTCGCGTGGCTCACCATCGCGTCGGAAAACGGCACGACCGGCAAAGGCCTCGAGAACGTCCTGGCCACGCTCACTGACGAGCAGCTCGCCGAAGGCCGTCACCGGATGGCCAAATATCGCGCGGCCCTCGCCGACCGCGCACCGGCGATCAAGGTCGTGCCCAAGAAAACGGGCGGGCGGAACTTCAGCCTGACACCCACGAATCCGAGCAACCAACCGGGAGCAAATCCCTCCGACGAAGTGCCGCTCACCAAACCGCCCGAGGCTTTTGCTGCGCCCGAAAAAGCGCGACCCGAGCGACCGGCGGCGAGCGATCCCAGCGCCCTCAAAGCGGAAAACGCGCGGCTCAAAGCCGAGCTCGATCGCGCGCACCTCACGAGCCAAGCCCAGGCCGCCACGATTGCAAAACTGCAGGACGAACTTGCGCGCAAAACGCGGGGCGCCGTCCCCAGCCCGGCGACCGTCCCGATTCGCACCTCGCCGCCGGACGGTCATTAAAGCGTGGGCGGAAACCCAACCGCACTTTGCCGCTCGGATTGCGTATTGAGTAGACAGGGAAATTATTTAGGAACGCTGCGCCATGCTTTCGCGCGTTCGTATCGTCCTGCTGCTGTCGTTGACCGTAGCCGTTTGCCGTCTCGCTGCTGCTGAGTCCGCCGAGATTTCCTCCCTCCGAGCCAAGGCCGAAAAGGGAAATGCCATCGCCCAATACAATCTCGGCCTCGCCTACGCCCAGGGTGAGATCGCCCCCGTCGACCTCGCCGAGGCATTCGCTTGGTTCACCCTGGCCGCCCAAAACGGCTCGACCGGGAAATCGCTCAGCAACGTCAGCGCGGGAATGAGCGACGCCGAACGCGCCGACGCCCTCCGCCGAATCGCAACCTACCGCGCCACCATCGCCGCCAATTCGAAACCGGGAACGCGCACGCCGCCGCTCCCCCTGCCAAAAATTGCCACGAAAGTTGCGGCCGCACCGATCACCCCCGCGCCTTTGCCCGTGGTCGCCACGATTCCTCCGTCGACGCCAGCGTCGGCCCCGGTGCCTTCGCCGGCTGCGCCCGTCGCTTCCCATGTGTCGGTGGGCCCGACCGTCGCCGACCTCGTCGCACTCCGCAACGATCGACGCCAGATCAGCGAGGAACTGGCCATCACTTGGAAGGAAAACAACCAGCTCAAGAAGGATCTCGCCGCCGCCCAAGCCACCCTGGCGCGGAACCAGGCCCAGCTCGACGAGCAGGCCGCCGCGCTGGCCAAGCTTCAGGACCAGGCCGGCAAATCGACTGCTGTCGCGGACATCGCCAAGCTGGCCGCGGAACTCGAAGCCGCACGCAAGGACACCGAGAAGGCCCAGGCCTTTGCCGCCGCGGCGGCGACGGAACGAGCCAAGGCGGAAGGCAATCTCGCGAACATCACCGCCGAACAGGCCCGCCTCACCGCGGCGCGCGACAGCGCCCAGGCAGCTCGCACGAATGCGGACGCGCAAATCACCGCGCTCCAGGCCGAACTCACTTCCCTCAAAAGCCAGCTCGCGCAGGCCACTTCCACTCCGCCGGTCCCGAGCGAGCTGCCGCAAAAAATCTCCGCGCTGACCGCCGAGCTCGACGTCGCTCACCAGGCGCTCGCGGATTCGCAGCAAAAACTCAGCGCCAGCGAATCGGTTCGCACCGACCTGGCCAACCAGTTGGCCCCCCTGCGCACGCAATTGAAGGAAGTGCAGTCCGCCGCCGATACTTCACGCGTCCAGGGCGACGGTCTCGCCGCGGCCCAGGCTGCGCTCGAACAGGAGCGCCAGTCGCGCATTGAAACCCAACGGTCGCTCACGAAATCGCTGACGCGCATCGATCAACTCGCTGCGGCCAATGCCAAACTTCAAACCGCCGCCGCAGGCGCCGCCAAGCCCGGCCCTGAATTCGAGCTCGCCCAAAAAGACCTCGTGGCCGCGCGCGAAAAGCTTTCCGCCTTCGCCACCGAAACGGCCACCCAGGCCGCCGCGCTCGCCGCCGCCCGCCAGGAAACCGCCAGCGTTCGCACCGAACTGGCCGCGCTCACCGCAAAGTCGTCGGCACCGCGTGCGCCATCCGCGGCGGAGAACGAAGCTTCAGCCCAAGTCTCGCGGCTCGAGGCCGATCTCAAGGCGCTCCATTCGGCAAACGAACGCCTGACCGCCCAAGTCGCGAGTTCCGATGACGCCGCCGCGAAATCACGCACCGAACTCGCAGCCGTCAGCACCGCCCTCGCCACCGCACGCGAACAGGTGGGAAAATTTGAGCACGACCAGACTCACCGCGCCGCCCAGTCCGCCGCCCAAGGCGCGGAATTTGCCGTGCTGCAGAAAACCATCGTTGAACTCCAGGGAAAACTCGAAGCCGGCGAAACGAGTCGTTCCGCGCTCGCCGCCCAGGCCAGCACCGCCGGCGAGCAACTCGCCGCCCTCCGCACGCAGGTCCAGTCGGTCGAAAACGCGCGAGCCGCACTGCAGCAGGAATTGGCCGCGGCGAAATCCGCGGCCGTACCGGTGGACCCGGCGAAGGCCGACGCCGAGGCCAAGCTCGCCGCGGCGCTGCGCCGTTATTCAGTTGTGCAGGCTGAAAACGACACGTTGAAGGCGGGCGTCGAAAAACTCGCTGCTGAAAAATCGACACTTAAAGGCGAGCTCGCCGCCACCCGCGTTGCGGGCGAATCGTTCAAGGCCCAATCGGATGACGCCGCCGCGAAATCGCGCACCGAACTCGCAGCCGTCAGCACCGCCCTCGCCACCGCGCGCGAACAGGCGGCAAAATTTGAGCACGATCAGACTCACCGCGCCGCCCAATCCGCCGCCCAAGGCGCGGAATTTGCCGTGCTCCAGAAAACCATCGTTGAACTCCAGGGAAAACTCGAAGCCGGCGAAACGCGCCGTTCCGCGCTTGCCGCCCAGGCCAACACCGCCGGCGAGCAACTCGCCACCCTCCGCACGCAGATCCAGTCGGCCGAAAGCGCGCGCGCCGCACTGCAGCAGGAACTGGCCGCGGCCAAATCCGCGCCCGTACCGGTGGACCCGGCGAAAGCCGACGCCGAGGCCAAGCTCGCCGTGGCCCTGCGCAGTTATTCGGTCGTGCAGGCCGAAAACGACACGTTGAAGGCGGGCGTCGAAAAACTCGCCGCCGAAAAATCGACGCTCGAAGGCGCACTCGCCGCCACCCGCGCTGCGGGCGAATCACTCAAGGCCCAATCGGAATCGGCGACGGCCGCTGCCGCCCAGGTTGAATCGCTCCGCGAACAGCTGCGCCAGGCCCAGGACCAGGCCAGCGCCGTCGCGCAGGAAAATTCCACGCTCAAGGCGCAACTCTCCGCCCCGCGTCCCGCTGAGCTGGCCGCGGTGCGCGCCCAAGCGGTCGATGCGCAGCGCCAGGCCGCCGAAGCCCAAGCCGCAAACCGCGTCCTCGCCGACGAAAATGCCCGCCTCAAGTCCATCGCCGTTTCGCCCTCCGCTCCCGTGCGCAATGCGTCCACGGCCGCCGCGACGACCGCCGCGCAGCCGCTTTCGCGACCGGTGGGAAATGTTTCATCCGGCCCCAACACCCCCACCCGCCCGGGCACGCCACAGGCGCTCGCCGCCACGGCACCCGCCGCGCCCCCCGCACCTCCCGCCGCACGCGCGCATGTGGTCACGCCCGGCGACACCTTGGGAAAAATTGCGCGTCAGTACTACGGCTCGGCGAGTCGCTGGCCGGACATCCTCGCCGCCAACCGCGACGTCCTTCGCGACGAGCGCAGCCTGGTCGTCGGCCGCATCCTCAAGATCCCGTGATCCACGGCATCAAGACTCCGGGGTGTTGGAGGCATGGCGAGGGAACCCTTGGATTTCGTGCCTGACCGTAGAGTTGCCACCTCGGCCATCCCCACCATCGTCGACCTCATGAGCACCCACCTCTTCCGTTTCACGCTCGTCCTCGCCACCCTGCTTTCATCGTCGTTCGCCCTCGCCCTCCGCGCGCAGACCGGATCCACGCCCGCCCTCCCACCGGCCGCGCTCAGCCCTGCACCCGCGACCACGCCGCCGACGGGAGAACCGCAGGACACGACCGAAGCAAAAATGGCGGTGGTGCTCCGCAGCTATACTCTGCTCCAGGCGGAAAACGACCAGCTCAAGGCCGAAAAGGAAAAGCTGCTCGCCGATAAGTCCTTGCTCGAATCCCAACTTGGCGTCGCCAAGAACGCGCTGCCGCTCGCGGATCAGGCGGCGGCTTTCCACGAGCAACTGCGGCAAACGCAGGACCAGCTCGCCGCGCTTTCGCTGGAGAACAACCAGCTCAAAACCCGCCTCTCGATGGTCGGCAATCCGTCAGGTTCCACGATGTCGTCGCCGACCTATCCCGGCACCCCCGCCGCGGCAATCGCCACCGCCCCGGCAGCCGCGCCGGTTGCGGCAACTCCGGCGGCTTCCGTCGCCCGAACCCACGTGATCGCCGAAGGCGACACGCTCGCGAAGATTTCCCGGCAATATTACGGCACGCCGAATCGCTGGTCCGAAATCCTCAGCGCCAACCGCGATGTGCTGCACGATGAGAAGAGCTTGGTAATCGGCCGCACGCTGAAAATCCCGTGAGCGATCCGATTTCGGATTGCGGATTTCGGATTGCGGAAAGTTTTTCAGCGACGATCCGGTGCGAGGTCTGAGCGGCTGACTCCACTGGATTCTCCGCCACTGCTTGTCGCTGAATGGCAATCCGCAATCCGCGATCCGCAATCCGAAATCCTCAATCGCCCCGGATGGGGTTTGTCGCCGCGCGCGCTGCGCCTCAACGTCCGACCATGCGATTATCCTGTGTGCTGCTGGCCCTGTGTTTCGCTGCGAGGTTGCACGCCGCTCAACTTCCCGCCGGCGCACCGCTGCCCGACGGACTCTACGCGGAATTCGTCACTCCGCGCGGAGTGATCACGGCCGAATTGTTTTACCAGAAAACCCCGCTGACGGTCGCCAGTTTCGTTGGCCTCGCCGAAGGCTCGCTCGGCCCGAAGCCCGGCCTCGCATTTTTCAACGGCCTCAAGTTTCACCGCGTCGTCCCCAACTTCGTCGTGCAGGGCGGCGATCCGCTCGGGACCGGCGAAGGCGGACCCGGCTATGCGTTTCCCGACGAACTCGTGCCGGGCCTCCGCCACGACGCGGCTGGCGTGCTCTCGATGGCAAACGACGGCCCGGACACGAACGGCTCACAGTTCTTCTTCACCTTGCGCGAGGTCAACCGGCTCACCTACCTGCACACCGTCTTCGGCCGGGTCGTGCGCGGCCTCGAGCTGCTCCCGCTGATCAAGCAGGACGATGTGATGTCCGCGGTGAACGTCCGCCGGGTCGGTTCCGCCGCGCAGGCGTTTCGCGCGGACCAGGCAACCTTCGCCGGCCTTGCGGCCCGCACCAAAAAATACTCGGCGCCGGCGGCGCCGGGTCCGGAAACGTTTTTCGACGATCCGGACAAAGTCCTGCCCGTCGATCCACCGCGCGCACTGGCCTTCCAACGCAAGCTCGCCAACTTCGAACGCGCGACCGGGCAGCGCCTCTTTGTGCGGGTCGTTGGAATTCATCCGTCCAGCCCGGCCGCGGAAAAAACTTCCAACGAAAATACGGAATCCCTCGCCGGGAAAATTTCGCTCAAGCCCAGCGAAATTCTGGCCGTCTTCTTCGCCGACACCGAACAATGGACATTTTGGAGCGGCCAGAGCCCGGTGCGCCGGATGACTGAATTGGAAGCCGATATTCTCCCCGCGGCGCGCACCAAGGCGGAACAGGCGATCGCGGATTTCGCGAAGACTGCCGCGCCGGAAAAACCCATCACCGATGCGCAGAAGAAGAAACTCCAGGTCGACGCGGTGCTCGACTCCCTGATTTTCAAACTCGAACCCCGCTCCTGACCCCCATGAATACTCGCCACCTGCTCCTCCCGTTTCTCGTCGCCGCGCCTTTCCTGTCCGGCGCCACCACGGTCCAGGAATTCGTCGCTAGCAAAGTCGCCGCCGACTACCCGGCTCTCCAAGCCTTCTACACGGACCTTCACCTCCATCCCGAGCTCTCGCTCATGGAAGTTAAGACCTCGGCAAAAGTCGCCGCCGCCCTCCGCGCCGCGGGTTTTGAAGTGACTGAAAAAGTCGGCGGCTACGGCGTTGTGGGTGTCCTGAAAAACGGCCCCGGCCCTACCCTGCTTATCCGCACCGACCTCGACGGCCTGCCCGTGCAGGAGGAAACGGGTCTGCCGTATGCGAGCACGGACCACGTTACCGACCTCGCGGGTCGCGATGTCCCCGTGATGCAGGCCTGCGGGCACGACATCCACATGACGGTTTTCACGGGCACCGCGCGCATGCTGTCGGCGTTGCGCGCCGACTGGTCCGGCACGGTGGTGCTGGTGGGCCAGCCCGCCGAGGAGCGCGGAATCGGCGCGCGGGCGCTGCTGACCGCCGGGCTGTACCGGAAATTCCCGAAGCCCGACTTCGCGATCGCGCTGCACGATAGCGCGACCCTTCCCGCCGGCGTTCTCGGCACCGTGGAAGGTTTCGCGATGGCCAACGTCGACACCGTCGAAATCACCGTGCGCGGCGTCGGTGGCCATGGCGCGTATCCCCACGCGACGAAGGACCCGGTGGTGCTGGCGGCGCGCATCGTGGTCGCGCTCCAAACCATTGTGAGCCGGGAAACGCCTCCAATTGATCCCGCCGTCGTCACCGTCGGCTCCATCCACGGCGGCACGAAGGCGAATATCATTCCGAACGAGGTAAAGCTCCAGTTGACGCTGAGGTCTTATTCCGACGCCGTGCGGGCGCACACGCTCGAGGCAGTCCGGCGCATCTGTAAGGGCGAAGCAATCGCTTCCGGGATGCCTGACGACTTGATGCCAATCGTTAAAATCATTGAGGATGATACGGTTGCAGCGACCTTTAACGATCCCACGCTCACTCGCCGGGTGCGAGGCGCGCTGGTGGAATGGTTTGGTTCCGACCGGGTTCAAACCATCCCGCCCGAGATGGGCGGCGAGGATTTCAGCGAATTCGGACGCACGACCGACCACGTCCCGATCTGCCTTTTTCGCCTGGGCGCGGTGGATCCAGCCAAGGTGGCGGAAAGCCAGCGGACCGGCGTGGCGCTGCCCTCGCTGCACTCCAGCAAGTTTGCGCCGCTGCCAGAGCCCACGTTGAAGACCGGTGTCACCGCGATGACGGCGGTGGCCTTGGACATCTTGAAAAAAGACCAAGCCGCCCGCCCGTAGAATTTTCAGACGGGTTCACCCCCGATTTTTTTAGCCCTTGGCACACTATTGAATGTCACTTTATCTCGGCGCGCAGTGCGTCATGAAGGTTGGAACAGGCGGCCTTGTCCCCCCGCTTCGCCAGCTCATCGCCTGTCATCCATTTCGTAAAACTACGCACCGTCACACAATTGGCGCGCCTTCACCTCCCAAACTCGATCAACGTCCGAAATCCCGGCCAGGCTTTTCGGGCCGCTTCATGAACTCCAAACCCACCCACGCCTTCACGCTCGTCGAAATCATGATTGTCGTCGTGATCATCGGCATGCTGGCGGCGCTTGCGATTCCGGGTTTCCAGAAAATCCGCAGCGCTTCGCAGGACAAGGCGGTGTTGAGCAACGCCCGGCAGCTCGCCGCGGCAACCGACCAGTACATGATGGAATTCGGACGCTCGACCGTTTCAATCGGCATGCTCGTGGGCCAGACCAATTACGTGAAGAACCTGGATCTCGTCGCAAACGAGACCTACCCGACGACTTTCCAAGCCGGGATGCCCATCACCGTGTCGGGCGTGGCCGGCGCGCGGACCATTACCTACGGCCTTTGAGGCCTCGCGCTTCGGCGCCGTTTCCCTTTCCTCGGCGGCCATGAAGCCCGCGCGTATTCCTCTGGTCCTACTCGTTTCGCTTTTGCTGGCTTCGTGCCTTGCCGCCGCCGGCCCGGCGAATGCGGAAATCCTCCAAGTGCTGTCCATCCAGGCCGACGCCTGGAATCGGGGCGACATCGATGGGTTCATGAAAACCTACGCGCAGACGCCCGAGCTGCGTTTCGCGTCGGGCGCGGCCGTGACCTACGGGTGGAAACCGACGCTGGAACGCTATAAACAGCGTTACCCCGATCGCGCCGCGATGGGCACGCTCGCGTTCAGCGAATTGGTGGTGACGGAACTTTCCGCCGATGCCGCCGTGGTGTTTGGGCATTGGCAGCTCACGCGGGCGAAAGACACGCCGCACGGATTGTTCACGCTGCTCGTGCGGCGCACTGCGGACGGCTGGCGAATTTTCGCCGACCACACGTCGGCCGCGCCGTAAGCTCCGCCAGACTTGCGGCCCCGCCGGAAACCGGCACGGTCGGAATTCCTCCCATGCGCAACAAGGTTTATCTCCTGCTCCTCGGACTCTTCCTCCTGACGCTCGCCTTGGTCGTGCGCTCTGGCCTGCTCGCGCGAAAGGAACCCGGCCGGCCGATCAATTCGGCCATGCGCGATGCGATGTCCGAGGAATCGCCGCAGATGAGCGAGGACGACGTCGCGATCGTGCGCGCGAAATACGGCAACGCGCGCCGCCTTCATTCCGGCCTCCTCTATGTCGAACGCGCGCCGGGTAACGGCGGCTCAACCCCGCGCAACGGCCAGGAGGTGATTGTGCACTACGCCGGCAGCCTGCTCGACGGAACCCCGATCGATAGTTCCTACACGCGTGGCGCACCCTTCACGTTCCGGCTCGGCGCCGGCGAAGTCATCCAGGGCTGGGACGACGCCGTGCTGGGGATGCGCAAAGGCGAAAAGCGCACGCTGATCATCCCCTACTGGCTCGGCTACGGACTCAATGGGCGCCCGCCAAAAATTCCGCCGCGCGCCACTCTCGTCTTCGACGTCGAGCTGCTGGATATCCGGTAGAACCCCGACGGAGCGCAGGCGCATCATTTCACTGACCAGGTGACGGGCGGGCCGAACGCGTTGTTTCCAACGCGTGGAGCGACTCTGGCCGCCTCTCGATGCGTGGATCAAACGCCCCGCGCTCAGTCATGAAAGCGCGTCAGTGGCGCGCTCAAGCGATCCAGCAGTGTCGGATCGAACAGGCGCGGCGCCGCGGACTCCTCGACGCCGAACTGTCCCGCGGCCAGCCCGATCGCCAGCAGCGCGCCGCGCGCCAGCCGACGCCGAAGCTTTCCCTTCTTTTTCGGGTGCGGGGTAATCGCGGCGTTCGGTTTTCGGGAGTGCACGCGAATCGAAGGGACCGGTTCGATCCCGAATCGGCTCCCGCATTCGCTACCTGAAATGTGGGCTAAGCACGTGGACGCCGGTAATTCACACCCAGGCGGTCGAAGCGCGCGAGCAACCACGAAAGCCGCCGGCGAAAATCGGCAAAATCCTTTTTCTCCGGCGGGGTCCATACCACCTCGGCCAGGGCGCTCAGGCGGGGGTACGCGCGGTGTTCAACGAGGGCGAGGCTCGGCATGCGCTCGCGCCAGAGCTGGCCCTGCGCACCCAGCACGCGGCCATGATACTGCGGCTGCAGCTCTGGCGAAATCGGATCGAACGAATAAACCTTCTCCAACGTCGTCTGCGTCCCGATCGCACCGCCTTCCTCCTCGGCCGTTCCTTCCGTGTAATCGAAATAGGTGTGTGACGTCGGCGCCATCACGACGTCGTGTCCCATGCGCGCGGCTTCGATCGCCCATTTCACGTCGCGCCAGGCCATCATCGCGGCCCCGGGAGCGAGGCCGCCTTCCTGGATTTCATCCCAGCCGATCAGCCGCCGCCCCCGCGCCGCGAGGAAATTTTCCGTGCGCCGGATGAACCAGCTCTGCACTTCGTGCCCATCCTTGAGCTGGTTCGCCTTCATGAACGCCTGCGTCGTCGGCGAAGCTTCCCATTGGTCCTTCATCGCTTCGTCCCCGCCGACGTGGATGAACTTGCTCGGGAACAACGCCAGCACCTCGGTGAAAACATCGTCGAGGAACTGCAGCGTCGCGGGCTTCGGCGCGTAGGTTTCGGGAAAAATCGCCCAGCGATTCTGGATCTTCGGCGCGTACCCGGGCGCGTCCGTGTTTCCAAATTCCGGGTACGCCGTGAGCGCCGCCGAGCTGTGCCCCGGCACCTCGATCTCGGGGACCACGGTGACGAACCGTTCCGCGGCGTAGGCGACGACGTCGCGCACCTCATCCTGCGTGTAAAACCCGCCATGCGGCACGTCGTCGAAACTCTGCTCGGCCCCGACCTGTGTCGTGTTTTCGCGCCACGCCGCCACCGAGGTCAGTTTCGGATATTTTTTGATCTCGATGCGCCAGCCCTGGTCGTCGACCAGGTGCCACTGGAACACGTTCATTTTGTGCAGCGCCAGCGTGTCGATGTACTTCTTCACCTCCGCGACCGGCGAAAAATGCCGGCTCACGTCGAGCAGCGAACCGCGCCAGGTGAATCGCGGGCGATCCTCGATCTCGATCGCCGGCACCTGCACGCCGGCACCGCCCGCGCGCCAGCCGAAACGCTCCACGTCGGGAGGCAGCAGCTGGCGCAGCGACTGTGCCCCATAAAAAACTCCCGCCGGCCCGCCGCCGCGAATTTCGACGCCGCCCGCCGAGGCGGTCAGCATGTATCCTTCGCCGCCCAGTTTCGCCCCGAGCGCCGGATCGACCCTCAACGCGATCGCATTTCCGCCCGCAGGAGCGCGGTCCGCCACTTTGACGCCGAGGATCTTGGCCAGCTGGTTCGCCGTGCCCTTCAGCGCGGGATCAGCCGCCACGATCACGGTGTCCCCCGCGATCGGGAACGGCGCACCGCCGGTGAGGCGGCACGAAACGGGAAGCGGGATGATGCTGGGGTTTTGGCTCATGAAAAAATGGTTCCAATCGCCGGGACACTTTTCCCGGCCTTCAAAGGGATCGCGACGGACTACAAACCGAGCAGGCTCCCGTTCCGTTTGATCCAATGTTCGGCGTCGCGCCAACCGGGGCAGACTTCCTCCACCCGCGCCCAAAAACGCGCCGAGTGGTTCATCTCCCTCAGATGCATCAGTTCATGGTAAACAATATAGTCGCGGACAAACTCGGGCGTCTGCACGAGCCGCCAGTTCAGCGAAATCGTGCCGTTCGCGGAGCATGAGCCCCAGCGCGAGCGCTGGTTGCGCACCGTCACCTGCTTCACCTCCACCCCGGTGATGGCCGACAGCTCCCACGTGCGCGCGGGCAATTCGATTTTCGCGCGCCGCGCAAAATGCGCCTCCAGCGTCGGTCGCAGGTCGCCGTCGAAACCCGGCACGCGAAATACATCCGCCGCGACGCAGACCTGCGGTTTCTCGCCCGCCACGGCCGCGCGGATTTCCGACAACTCACCGCGCCACAGCACGCGCGTGCCAATCGTCCAGACTTGAGCGCCGCGCGGACGCTCCGCCTGGCGCGCCCGCGCCCGCTCGAGCCAGGCGTGATGCTGCGCCACGAAGCGTTCGGCCTCACGCACCGACCCGCGCGCAGGAATGACCGCGACGGCCGTCCCATCACGCCGCAACGTCAGCCGATAATTGCGCGCGCGATAGCTGCGTTCGAAGACCACCCCTCCGCCCGGCGGCGGCGCTTTGTGCACCCCGGAAGCGGGTTCAAACAAGCCGAACAGGTCCTGCTGTTCGGAACTCATCCTTTACGTCGGCCCTGCATCCCAACAGCCCAATGTGAGAAACCGTGCGCAGTCGAGCCGACTTTGTCGGATCGCAATAATTTCCCGGGCGGCGCGTCGAGTCCTAAACGGAACCGATGCAGTTGAAAGGTGAGGGGGAAAGTTGAAAGAACAGGTCAGAAGGAGTTGGAGGCATTTAAAAAGCCGGGGCGTTCAACGCACCAGAAGGTAAAACCAACGCCGGCGAAAAACGCTTTGGGTTTCCTCGGTATCGTGGCTTTCAACCTTCACCTCTCAACTGCCGGCTCCGCCTTAGAGCCGCACCCGCTCCCAGCTGACGATTTTTCCCTTCGCCACCGTCAGCCATGCGAAGCTCGCGCCGTCGCCCCGCGGACGCGTGATACACCCGGGGTTCAGCCAGCGCACGCCATTGAGCATTTCGTCGCGCGTCACGTGCGTGTGCCCGTGCAGTAGCGCCGCCACTCCCCGGGGCGCCGATCGCGGCGGCACATGGGTCAGCAGGAAAGAAACCCCCTCGCGCTCCAATGTCAGCGTCTCCGGCCAGCCTTGGAATTCATCGCAGTTTCCGCGCACGACGTGCAGTGGACGCAGCAGTTCGGCGAACTCGGCCAGCGTCGCAGGATCGCACACGTCGCCCAGGTGCCAGATTTCATCGGCGTCCTTCATCAGGTCCGGCAGGAACGGCGGGTATCGGTCGTGAGTGTCCGAAAAAACCGCGATGCGCATGGGATAAAGCTGAGGCTTTCGCTCGCCGTTTGACAGCGGTTTTTCCGCGTCGACACTTGCGCTGTGCTCCGCGCGCTTGCCATCGACTTCAACTCGTTCTTCGCCTCGGTTGAGCAGGAGGACCGCCCCGAGCTGCGCGGCAAACCGGTGATCGTCGTCCCCGTCATGGCCGAAACCACGGGTTCGATCGCGGTCAGCATCGAGGCCAAGCAGTTCGGCCTCAAGCGAAACGCCCGTGTCGCCGAGGCCCGCATCCAATGCCCCGGCATCATCGTCGTCGAGGCCCGCCCCGAGCTCTACATCCAGTACCACCGGCGCCTGAAGGAAATCGTCGAAACCCTGGCGCCGGTGAAAAAAGTCCAGTCGATCGACGAGCTCGAATGCGAGCTGTCCGGCGACCTCGCCGTGCCGGCCCGCGCGTTGCGGCTCGCGGAGGAAATCCGCCAAAAAATTTACCGCGAAGCCGGCCGCTGCCTCCGGTGCTCGATCGGCATCGGGCCGAACTGGTTCCTGGCGAAGCTGGCGTCGGACTTGAAGAAGCCGGATGGGCTGGTGCTGTTCGACGAAGCCGACATCCCGGGGAAGCTTCTCGACATCGAACTCGGCGATTTCACCGGCATCGGGCCGAACATGGAAAAACGCCTGCGCGCCGCCGGCATCGACGACGCCGCAAAACTCTATGCGGCCAGCAGCGCCCGGCTCCGCTCGGTTTGGGGCAGCGTCGAGGGCGCGCGCTTCCACGACTGGCTGCACGGCGGCGTCCAGGAACGCGAGCCCCCGCGCCACAGCACCATCGGCCACAGTCACGTCCTGCCCCCGGAAAAGCGCCACGCCACCGCCGCGCTGGCGGTGCTGCATCGCCTGCTGCAGAAAGCGGCGATGCGCCTTCGGCACGAGGGATTTTACGCGGGCGGGCTGCAGCTCTCGATCGGGTATCGCGATGGCGCCGACTGGAGCCAGGACCTGCGGTTCAACGAGACGCAGGACACGATCCACTTCACGCACGTCCTCAACGAACTCTGGTCGCGGCGGCCAAAGGCCCACCTCACGCGCGCCCCGCTGCAGGTCGGCGTGATGCTTCACCAGCTGCTCGCCTCCGCGCTGCACACCGCCGACCTCTTCGAGGGAAAAAAGGCGGAGACCCGCACGCGGCTGCTCGGCGCCGTCGACACGCTCAACAAGACTTTCGGCAAGAACTCCGTCTACTTCGGCGGAGCCCACGGCGCCACGGGGTACACCCCGATGCGCATTGCCTTCACGCGCATCCCCGAGCCCGAAATCGAGGAAATCGACGCGTCGCTGGGACGAAGGCTGCGGCCGCGGAAGGAGGAGAAAAACCCCAAGCTCCCACCTCCAAGCTCCAGTGAAATTCCAAATTCCGAATAGGTGGTTCGAAGTTCCAATGGAGCTTGGAGCTTCTCCCCCCGCAGCCTACTCTCCCGTCCATGAAACTCCTGCCTGCCCTCCTCCTTGTGGCTGCGGTTTTCGCCCCGGCCGCCACCGCCCAGATTGATCGCGTCAATGGCCGCAGTTTCGCCACGCGTTCAGCCGTCGTCGCCCAACACGGCATGGTCTGCACCAGCCAGCCGCTCGTCACCCAGATCGGAATCGACGTGTTGAAGGCCGGCGGTTCCGCCGTCGATGCCGCCATCGCGGCGAATGCCGCGCTCGGGTTGATGGAGCCGACGGGCAGCGGAGTCGGCGGTGACCTCTTCGCGATCGTGTACGACGCGAAGACCAAAAAACTTTATGGCCTCAATGCCTCGGGCCGTTCGCCGCTCGGGCTTAGTTACGAGCAGATGAAAGCCGAACTCGGCAAAGCCGGCAGCCCCGCGCATATCCCTCCGCGCGGCTTCCTGCCGATTTCCGTGCCCGGCGCGGTCAGTGGCTGGTTCGAACTGCACCAGCGATTCGGCAAACTCCCGATGAAGGACCTGCTGGCGCCGGCCATCCGCTACGCCGAGGAGGGCTTTCCGCTCACGCAGTACATCGCCTACGGCTGGGACCTGAATGTCCGCCTCGCCAAATCCGATAAATTTCCGGGCGCGTTCCTCTCGACCTACGCGCCCAACGGCCGCGCTCCCGCCGAAGGTGAGATTTTCAGGAATCCCGCGCTCGCCCATACGCTGCAGCTGATCGCTGACCAGGGCCGAGATGGTTTCTACAAGGGTCAAATCGCCGATCAGATCGATGCCTTCATGCGCGCCAACGGAGGGTTCCTTCGCAAAGCGGACTTCGAGCAGCACACAGCGACGTGGGTTGAACCTGTCTCGGTCAACTACCGCGGCTACGACGTCTATGAATTGCCGCCGAATTCACAGGGCATCGCCGCCCTGCAGATGCTCACGATCCTCGAGGGCTTCAACCTGCGCGCGATGGGCTTCAATTCACCGGAGGCGCTGCACACGCTGATCGAGGCCAAGAAACTGGCGTTCGAGGATCGCGCGAAATTTTACGCGGATCCGGCCTTCGCGAAAATTCCGCTGAAATCCCTGCTTTCGAAGGAATACGGCGCCGAGCGTCGCAAGCTCATCAACGCGGATCGTGCCGCTCGCACGTACGACGCCGGCAATCCCGCGCTCAAGGACGGCGACACGATTTACCTCACGACCGCCGACGCGGAGGGCAACATGGTTTCACTGATCCAGAGCAATTATCGCGGCATGGGTTCCGGGATCAGCGTGCCCGGGCTGGGGTTCACCTTCCAGGATCGCGGCGAGATGTTCGCGATGGAGCCCGGCCACGCGAACGTCTACGCACCCGGCAAGCGACCGTTCCAGACCATCATCCCGGCGTTTGTCATGAAGGACGGTCAGCCGTGGCTGAGCTTCGGCGTGATGGGCGGCGCGATGCAGCCGCAGGGGCATGTCCAGATCCTGACGAACCTCATCGATTTCGACCTGGACGTCCAGGAAGCGGGCGACGCGGCGCGGTGGCAGCATGACGGCTCCTCCGAGCCGACCGGGGAAAAAATGCGCGACGGCGGTTTCGTGCAGGTCGAGAGCGGCATTCCCTACGAGAGCGTGCGAGGCCTCGTCCAGCGCGGTCACGATGTGCGCGCCGGGAACGGCGGTTTCGGCGGTTACCAAGCCATCATGTGGGACGCGAAGAACAAGGTGTACCACGGCGCAAGCGAGAGCCGTAAGGACGGTTGCGCGATGGGATATTAAGCCATCTCCTCGCGGTCCGACCCGGGCGTTTCCTTCGCACGCATGAGCGACATCTTCGATTTCAGGGTGGTGGAACTCCGCACTCCGCGCCTGCGGTTGCGCGCGCTGGCGGTGGAGGATGCCGGGGCCATTTTCGCGTACGCGACCAACCCGGAGATGGCGCGCTTCACGTTGTGGCCCGCGCACCCAAACCTCGATTTCACGATCGGATTTGTGCGGCATTTCATCGCCGGGGAATTCCTGGCCTGGGCGATCGCGGAACCGGAGAATCGCGATGCGATCGGGATGGTTTTCCTGCATTCGTTCCACCGGCATCACCGCAAGGCTGAAATCGCCTTCAACCTGGCCCGGCCGCATTGGGGAAAAGGGATGGTCACCGAAGCCGCGGGGGCGGTGCTGCCCGTGGCATTTGGCCCCGTCGGGCTCCACCGAATCGAGGCCACGTGCATGCCCGAAAACCACGGCTCGCGTCGCGTCCTGGAGAAGTTGGGGATGAAAAAGGAAGGCCGGCTGAGGCAATCGCACGCGCGCTACGACGGTTACCACGACATGGACCTGTACGCGGTGCTGAAAGAGGACGCGGTCGGAGGGAAGTAACCGCGCGAATTTGTCGTTTTTGGGTAGCGCGATTGAACTCATGTCCAAGCTCGAACGTGGCCACCGATTCTGGCTTAAACCACTGCGGGGCGACCAAGGGGAGCGGGCATTTAAATCCAGCCCTTGACACGCAAATGGGCGTCAGGCACTTCTGACCCTCTTTTTCTTCAAAAGCCATGAAACCTACATTCCGCCCGCACCGCAAAAAGCGCGCCCGTAAGATTGGATATCGCGCCCGCATGGCCACCCGAGGCGGCCGCAAGGTCATCAAGTCCCGCCGTCTCAAGGGTCGCAAGCGCCTCACGGTCGTCTGAACCCCCTCGCAGCCGCGAGGCGTGGTCTTATGCGTTTCCGCCCTGAGCAGCATCTGCGCCGCCCGGGCGATTTCCGCACGGTGCGCGAACTGGGTCGGCGAATCGACTGCGGAGCCTTCACGCTTTGGCACCTCAGTCGCCCGGCTGCCAGCGCCGTCCCCCCCACCGTTTCGCGCGTCGGCGTCGTGGCGTCCAACGCCTCGGTGGGCGCCGCCGTCCAACGCACCCGCGCCAAGCGCCGCATGCGCGAGCTCTTCCGCCAGCACCAAGCCTTGGTCCCGCCCAGCTCCGACCTTGTCCTGGTCGCGCGGGCCGCGGTGAATCGCTGGGATTACCCCGAGCTCGAACAAAAGTTCACCGACGCATGTCGGAAACTGGCTCCTTCGCCCCATGTCTGAGCCCGCCGCCGTTTTCACGCGTCTCACGCGCCTGCCCGCGCAGGGCCTGCTCGGCTTGATCTGGGTCTACCAACATACCGTGTCGCCGGTGCTGCCCGCGATCTTCGGCGCGTCCTGCGGCTGCCGTTTTTCGCCGACCTGCTCGCACTACGCCGCCGGCGCCATCCGCACCCACGGCGTGGTCATGGGGCTCGTTCTGGCCATCTGGCGGCTCGTAAAATGCACCCCGCTCCACCCCGGCGGCTTCGATCCGGTTCCGCCCCGCGGCAAATTTTCCTGCGTCAATGTCTCCAAGGCCACTCCGGCCCAAGGTTGATCGCCGGTCCTCCTCCCTTCGTTTTTCATGGATAAAAAGAACACAACCATCGGCGTCCTTCTGATCATCGCCGCGTTCGCCGCTTATTTTCTGGGTCAAAAATACTCGCCCGCACCGGCGCCCGTCCCGCTGAGCTCCTCGAGCGCGCAGTTCGGCGGACCTTCCGGCGCCACCTCGCCCAATCCCCTCAGCCCCGCCGCGGCCGCCCAAAACGCCGCGGTCCTCGCCCTCGCGAAGGAATCCGGCCAGGCCGCCGTTACCACGCTTGAAAACGAGTTTCTCGCCGTTCACTTCACGAATTTCGGCGGCGCGATCCGCGACATCGCGCTTCGCAAGTTCCCCGCGCAGCTGAACCGCCCGGAGCCGTACGTCTTCAACGCCCTGCATTCCGACCCGATGCTCGGGTTCGTCGATTATCCCGGCCTCGATCGGAATACGCCGTTCGAACTCGTCTCGCAGACCGCCACCGAGGTCGTTTACCGCGCCGTCCTCGCGCAGCAGATCGAAGTCACCCGCCGCTACACCCTGGTCGCCCAACCCGACCACCAGCACGATCCGTATCAATTGCGCCACGAGATCACGCTGCGGAATCTCACCGACAAAACCGTGCCCATCGCCCGCGCCTCGCTCAGCCTTGGCACGGTGGCCCCGGTCAGCGACACGGTCTACGGCCAGAAACTTTCCACGGGCTACTCGACCGCCGACAGCCAGAAATTCAACCATCGCAGCGACCTCGAAGGCGGCAACGAGGCCAAACCCGCGATCCTCAGCGGCGGGCCCATCACCTGGGCTTCGATCGACAACCAGTTCTTCGCCGCGATCCTGACCCCCGATGTGCCCGCGGGAGGCTTGGTCACGACCCGTGTCAAACTTCGCCCGGATGCTCCCGCTGAACAGCACGACGCCTACGGCCTGACCGGGTCCGTCCAATTCGATTTCCGGCCGCTCGCCGCCAGCGCGAGCACGACGGCCGGCATGTCGCTGTACGTCGGCCCGAAGGAATACCGGCGGTTGTCGAACTCCGATGTGTTCAAAGCCGACCAGGACAAGGTCATGCAGTTCGGCTTTTTCAAATACTTCAGCCAGATCCTGCTCACGCTCATGACCTGGGTCCACAAGGGCGTCCCGAACTGGGGTGTCGCGATCATCCTCACGACGCTGATCCTGAAAATCGTCTTCGTGCCCTTCACCGTCGCGGCCTCCCGCTCGGCGAAACGCATGCAGAAAATCCAGCCCGAGATGCAGGCCGTCCGGGAGAAGTTCAAGGACAACCCGCAGAAGATGCAGGCGGCGACGATGGAGCTCTTCAAGAAGCACAAGGTAAACCCGCTGGGCGGCTGCATCCCGATCCTGATCACGATGCCGTTCTTCTTCGGCTTCTACCAGATGCTGCAGAGCGCCGCGGAACTCCGCTTCGAGCCCTTCCTCTGGGCGGCCGATCTCGCCGCCCCGGACACCATCTACACGTTTGGCTTGGTGACGCTGCCGCTGCTCGGGCCCACCCACCTCAACGTGAACATCATGCCGCTCCTGATGGGCGCGACCATGATCTTCCAGATGCGGCTCACGCCCCAGCCTTCCGTCGACAACGCGCAGGCGAAGATGCTGAAGTTCATGCCGTATATCTTCATCCTGTTCTGCTACGGTTTCTCCTGCGCCCTCGCGCTGTACTCCACGATCAACGGCCTCTTCACGATCGCGCAGCAGCTCATCATCAATCGCATGAAGGATGAAGGCGACGTCGCTTCCCCCGGTGGCATCGCCGCCGAAAACGCCGCCGCCATCGCCGGCAAGCCGATGAAAAACGTCACGCCGAAAAAAGGCGGGAAGCGATAGGCGGAAGGCGGAATGCTTCAAGCGGGACTCACCGCGCCCATCGCCTTCGGCCTTTCGGCCCTTCAGTCTTTCCCTCCATGGCTGGCCATAACAAGTGGTCCAAGGTTAAACGCGCGAAAGCGGTCACCGACTCGCGCAAGGGCAAGGTCTTTTCCCGCCTCTCGCGCGATATTACCCTCTCCGCCAAATCCGGCGGCGGGGATCCCGATGGCAACGCCCGCCTGCGCACGCTGCTGCTCAAGGCGCGCGACGCCAACATGCCGGTCGAAAACGTCGAGCGCGCGATCAAGAAGGGCACCGGCGAACTGCCCGGCGTCGTCTTCGAGGAAATCACTTACGAGGGCTACGGGCCCGGCGGCGTGGCGTTCGTGGTCAAGGTCACCACGGACAACAAAACCCGCGCCGCGCAGGACGTGCGCTCCGTCTTCGCCCGCCATGGCGGCAACCTCGCCAGCAGCGGCGCCGTGGCGTTCCAGTTTCTCCATGCCGGGCAGTTCCTGCTCGCCCGGGAAAAGACCACCGAGGACGCGCTGATGGAAATCGCCCTCGAAGCCGGGGCCGACGATGTCGTCGCCAGCGAACATGGCTACGAAGTGCGGTGCAATCTCCACGCCTTCGACAAGGTTTCGCACGCTCTCGAACAAAAAGGCCTCAAGCCCGACAGCGCCGAAATCGCCTACATCCCCACGACCACGGTGCCGGTCACCGACGTCGGCGTCGCGAAAACGCTCCTCAAGCTGCACGACGCCCTCGAGGAGCTCGACGACGTCCAAGCCGTTTATTCCAACGAGGAAATGGACGAAGCCATCAGCACCGCCGCGCATGAGTAGCGCAGGCGGCCCGCCTGCTCGGGGCTGAAAGTTGAAAGCTCCGATCAATCATCGGCAGCTGGTCGTTCCTTCAACTTTCAACCGCTCCCGTTCAACTTTTCGAAGCAGGCGGGCCGCCTGCGCCACCCTTCCCCACTTGTCATAATGACATCCGTGACTCTTGTCTCACCGCGGCCAGCAGCAATCGTCGTCCCACTCGTATGACTGACCCCGAGGAAAACGAGCCGGTGTCCCGTTTGAACGCCGCCGGCGAAGTCGGTCTCGTCACACCACGCGACTATGTCTGTTCGCGTCCGTTCACTTTCAAGAGCGGCCAGGTCCTTCCCGGCTTCACGCTGCGGTACGAAACGTACGGCGAACTCAACACCACGCGCGACAACGCCATCCTGATCTGCCACGCGCTGAGCGGCGACCACCACTGCGCCGGCGTGCATTCCGCGGAGGACCGCAAGCCGGGTTGGTGGGACAACCTCATCGGGCCCGGCAAGGCGGTCGACACCAACCGTTTCTTCGTCGTCTGTGCCAACGTGCTCGGCGGCTGCGTCGGCTCGAGCGGACCCTCCTCCAACAATCCTGAAACGGGCCGGCCGTACGGCATCAGCTTTCCTTTCGTCACCATCCTCGACATGGTTCGCGCGCAGAAGCTGCTGCTCGACCACCTCGGTGTCACGATGCTGCACGGCGTCATCGGCGGCTCGATGGGCGGCATGCAGGCGCTGTTGTTCGCGATCGAATTCCCGGGCTTCGTCCGCCGCGTGCTCGCCATGGCCACGACGTCGCGCGAGAGCGCGCAGGCGATCGCGTTCAACGAAGTCGGGCGGCAGGCCATCATGCAGGACCCGGATTGGAAACAGGGCGAATACTCCAAGGGCGGCGGGCCCCGCGTCGGCCTCGCGATCGCGCGCATGATGGCGCATATCACGTATGTGTCCGACGCGTCCATGGACCGTAAATTCGGCCGTCGCCGCAAAACCTCCGCCAACGGCGAAACGTACACCTTCGACGTCCAGTTCGAGGTCGAGAGCTACCTGCGTCACCAAGGCCAGTCGTTCATCAATCGTTTCGACGCGAACTCCTATCTCTACATCACGCGCGCGCTCGACCAGTTCGACCTGGCCCATGCCTACGGCTCCCTCGAAACGGCGTTCGCCCCCGTGCAGGCCGAGACGCTGGTCGTCGGCTTCACGAGCGATTGGCTGTTCCCGCCGGAGCAGAACCGCCAGATCGCCCTCGCGCTTCTGCGCGCCGGCAAACGCGCGAGCTATGCCGAGCTCTCGACCGATCTCGGCCACGATTCCTTCCTGCTCGAGTCCGAAGAACTCTACGCGCTGATTCGCGGATTCCTCGAACGCAGCCAGTCCAACGCCGTGGATTTTTCCATCTGAGTTTTTAACCGCGCATGGACCAGAACTCCCCCAAATCCCGTGGCTCCGAGCGCCCGCCCAGGGCCTCCTCCGAGGTTTTCGAACTCCCATCCCGGAACTGCGAACGGCGACGGTTTCCCCTTCCATCATGACCGCACTCGTCGAAAAACGCACTGTGGACATGCAGATCATCGGGGAATGGGTTGCCCCGGGCTCGCGCGTGCTTGACCTCGGCTGCGGCCGCGGCGCGCTGCTCGACTATCTGGTGCAAAGCAAGGAAGTCGCCGCGCTCGGCGTCGACATGGATTTTGCCCGCATCACCGCCTGCGTCGCGCGCGGGCTTTCGGTTTATCAGGGAGACATGACGACGTTCATGCGGCAGTTTCCCGACCGCCATTTCGATCGCGTGATCTGCTCGCGCACCGTCCAGGAACTCGGCGATCCCACCGGCGTCATCCTCGAGGCCCTGCGCGTCGGGCGGTCCGTGACCGTTGGCTTCGTGAACCATGGCTTCTGGAAAAATCGCGTCGATGCGCTGGTCCGCGGCCGCAAGGTCCGCAACGAAGTCTACACGACCGAGTGGTATCAGAGTCGCCCCGCGAATCCGCTCACGATCGCCGACTTCGAACATTTTTGCGCCGCCACCGGCATCACCGTGACCCGCCGCGCCCACCTTCTCGGAGACTGGCGAACCCCGTGTCGCGCGCTCCCCAATCTATTCGCCGGTTACGCGCTGTACGATCTGGCGAAGTAGCGCGAAACGCGGCGCCAGCCGCGGGTGGAGCGTGTTGTCCCTAACGCGCTGAGCGACCCAGACCGCATTTAAAGATAGTCGGAGCCAAACAGCACGTTAGAGACAACGCGCTCCACCCGCGCCGAGCCAACCGTTTCATTCGCGCTTGGAGCTGAGCGTGCAACGCGCCATTTGGTCCTTCCGGCCTATTGAATAAATCAGTTCCAACCCGCATGCTCACCGCATGAGCAGCCTCGAGGATTACTTCGCGCCGTACCGCGCCAACATCATCGGCATCGGCCAAGACTTCGAGTCGGCGTTCGGGCGGCAGCGCATCGTGTACGCGGATTGGACCGCCAGCGGCCGCATGTTCGGACCGATCGAGAAAATGATGAGCGAGGAAATCGCCCCGTTCATCGGCAACACGCACACCGAGACCTCCGTCACCGGCACCACCATGACGCGCGCCTATCATGAGGCGCTGCACATCATCAAGGACCACGTCCGCGCGAACGCCGACGACGCCATCATCTGCTACGGCTCCGGCATGACCAGCGTGGTGAACAAATTCCAGCGGATCCTCGGCCTGCGCCTCCACGAAAAATACCAGGGCCAGGTCACGCTGCCCGAGGCTGAACGACCGATCGTTTTTGTGACACACATGGAGCATCACTCCAACCAGACGTCGTGGATCGAAAGCGTGGCCGAAGTCCGCGTGATCGACCCCACCTCCGATGGCTTCGTCGATTTGGGCCACCTGGCCGCGCTGCTCGATGAATATCGCGGCCGAAAAGTGAAAATCGCCGCGGTCACGAGCTGCTCGAACGTCACCGGGATTCTCACGCCCTACCACGAGATCGCGAGCATGATGCACCGGGCCCAGGGCCTCTGCTTCGTGGATTTTGCGGCGAGCGCGCCCTACATCACGATCGACATGCATCCCGAGGGCCGGCCCGACGAGCGGCTCGATGCGATTTATTTTTCGCCGCACAAATTTCTCGGCGGGCCCGGCTCAAGTGGCGTCCTGGTTTTCAACAAGGCCCTTTATTCCAACCGCGTGCCCGACAATCCCGGCGGCGGCACCGTGGACTGGACGAATCCGTGGGGCGGCCACAAATATTTCGACGACGTCGAAACCCGCGAAGACGGGGGCACTCCCGGTTTTACCCAGGCAATCCGCATCGCGCTGTGCATCCGCCTCAAGGAGTCGATGGGCGTCGAAAACATCCGGATGCGTGAAGACGAACTGCTCGAGCTCGTCTGGGATCGACTCGAGGCCGTCCCGGGCCTGCACATCCTCGCGAGCCAGCACCGGGAGCGGCTCGGGATCATTTCTTTCTACATCGAGGACCTGCACTACAACCTCGCGGTGCGGCTGCTCAACGATCGTTACGGGATCCAAACTCGCGGCGGCTGCTCCTGCGCCGGCACCTACGGCCATCTTTTGCTCAACGTCACGCCCGAGCATTCCCGCTCGATCACCGACCTCATCGACCGCGGGGACAAGACGGAGAAGCCCGGCTGGGTTCGGCTGTCGGTGCATCCGACCACCACGGACGAGGAAGCGGAGCGCATCGTCGAAGCGATCACAGCCCTGGCGTCGAACCATCGGGAGTGGGCGAAGGATTACACCTACAGCCCGAAGACCAACGAGTTCACCCACCGGATCGAAACCGGGGGCATCGGCCGGCGCGTCCACGAGTGGTTCGACGAATTCGGCAGGACCGCCGTGGTGTCCACCGCCTACGAACCCATGGGCCTGGGCTACGAGATCTGAAAAGTAGCGCAGGCGGCCCGCCTGCTCCGGCTGACGTAGGGCAATCAGGTTGAAAGCAGAAAGTTGAAAACCGAAGGACCCGGCCAACGAGCGGCAGTCCGTCGTCCTTTCAACTTTCCCCATTCAACTGACTCCCTGACATGAGTCGAAGCAGGCGGGCCGCCTGCGCTACGCGAACGCCCCGGCCTGCCGCGCCAGTTGCTTTTCCAGGCTGCCGCAGACCATCTCGCACAGCTTGAAAATCGAGGGATCGCTGATCGCGTAGAAAACCTGCAGCCCTTCCTTCCTCCGTCCCACCATGTGCGCCTGCGCCAAGGTCTGAAGGTGACGCGAGACATTCGCCTGCGTGCCTTCCGTCAGGTCGACGAGCTCGTTCACGCTCTTCTCGCCGTCAAACATCGCCTGCAGCAGGCGCAGCCGCATCGGTTCCGACAACACGGCGAACCGCCGCGCGATCTGCGCCAGCGCTTCGTCAGAAAGGGAGCGGGGATTCTTCATCGGGGGAAATCACGGCTTGACCGTACTATTACTATATGAGTATATGCTCATATAAAGCAAGCCGTGATCGCGATGACTTACCGAATTTTTCCCCGCTTCACACTGCGACCATCGGCCGCGGCTCGCCGTTGGCTCGCGCTTGCTTCGATTCTCCTGGTAGCCGGCTGCAGCCGGGGGCCTGCCCCCCCGGAGCCTGAGCCGGTTTCCTCGGCCCCGGTTCCGGTCCAAGTCGCGCGAGTCGCGACTTCCACCGCGCCGTCCTTCCAAGCCGTCGCGGGCACGATCCGGCCTTACGCCCACGCCATCCTGGCGGCCAAGGTCACGGGCACCGTCGCCAGCACCAGCCTCGTCGTCGGCAAGGTCGTCGCCGCCGGCGACGTCTTGGTCGTGCTCCAGGCCAACGAACTCGGCGCGCGCGTCAGCCAAGCCCAGGCCTCCCTGCGCCAGGCCGAGCGTGAATTCGAACGCGAACGCTCCCTGGAAGCGCAGGGCGCAACCACCGCCGACTCCGTGCGCACCGCGGACGATCGCCGTCAGCAGGCCCGCGCCGCCGCCGAGGAAGCCGCGGCGATGTCGACCTATACGCGGATCGCCGCGCCCTTTGCGGGGGTGATCACCGCCGAATTGGTGAAACCGGGCGACCTCGCAATGCCGGGCCGCGCGCTGTTCGAAATCGAGGGACTCGACCGCCTTCGCGCGGAAGTGCAGGTGCCCGAATCACTCGCCGCCCCGGAACTCGGATCAACGCTTAACCTCTCGATCGGCGCCCAGCTGGTTTCCGGGCACCTCGTGGAAATTTCCCCGGCCGCCGATCCCGTTTCGCGCACGCGGCTCGCCAAGGTCGAATTGCCCGCCGACGCTCCCGCGCGGTCCGGACAGTTCGCCCGCGTGCAATGGCCCGCCGCGCAGAAGTCCGCGCTCGTGGTCCCGGCCAACGCAGTGTCGGTGCTGGGACAAATGGAACGCGTCTTTGTGGTCGCCGATGCGCACGCCCATCTTCGATTCGTCAAAACCGGCGCCGTCGACGGCGATCGCGTGGAAATTACCTCGGGCCTTGACGCCGGGGAAACCGTCGTGATTGCGCCGCCCTTCGCCCTGCGCGACGGCCAGCGCGTGGAACTCAGACCGTGAACCACCCCAGTCCAGGGCCGGCGGCCCGTTACGGGTTCGCCGGGCGCCTCGCGGCGTACTTCATCGATTCGAAGCTGACGCCCATCGCGGTCATCGCCTCGATCGTCCTCGGCGGGTTCGCCGTGCTGTTTCTCCCGCGGGAGGAGGAACCGCAGATCAAGGTGCCGATGGTCGACGTGATCGTCGCGATGCCCGGCGGAAGCGCCGCCGAGGTCGAGAACCGCGTCACCCGCCCCATGGAAAAGCTCCTGTGGGAAATCCCGGGCGTCGAATATCTCTACTCCACCTCCAGCCCCGGCAGCTCGCTCGTGATCGTGCGCTTCAGCGTCGGCACCGACATCGAGGCCGCGCTGGTCCGGCTCAACCAGAAGCTCCAGGGAAACTACGATCGGATCCCGCGCGGCGTTTCTCCCCCGCTGGTGAAACCCCGGACCATCGACGATGTGCCGATCCTCGCGCTCACGCTGCACAGCCGGACCCAGGATCACCTGACGCTCCGCCGCCTGGCCGCGCAGTTGGACGACGCCATCAAGGCCAATCCTCAAGTCGCTGAAACCACTTTGATTGGCGGAGTGCGACGCGCGGTCCGCGTGAGCCTCGATCCGGCCGCGCTCGCCGCACGCGGGTTGAGCGCGGCGGAGATCGGTTTGACCCTGCAGTCCGCGAACCGTCAGGTGCACGCCGGATCGCGGCCGTTTAACAACTCCGAAGTCCTGCTCGAAACGGGGCAATTCCTACGCGACTCCGCCGATGTCGGCTCGGTGGTTGTCGGCGTCGCCCAAGACCGTCCCGTCTACCTGCGCGATGTCGCCACGATCGCCGACACCGGCGAAGAACCGGCGAACTACGTGCTGCACGGATCCGCACGCGGCGAACTCGAGGCCGCCGTCACCCTCAGCATCGCGAAACGCCCCGGCGCCAACGCGATCGACGTCGTCAACGCCGTCCTCGCCAAGGTCGAAACCGTGCGCGGCTCGCTGCTGCCCGCCGACGTCACGATCACGGTGACGCGCGATTACGGGCACACCGCGGCGCAGAAGAGCAACGAGCTGCTCTGGCACATGGGCATCGCGGTGTTCGGCGTCGCGCTGCTGATCCTGCTGTTCCTCGGCTGGCGCGAGTCGCTCATCGTGCTGCTCGCGATCCCGTCGACCCTCGCGCTGACCCTTCTCGTTTTCTACCTCTACGGCTACACGCTGAACCGCATCACGCTCTTCGCGCTGATCTTCTCCGTCGGCATCCTCGTCGACGACGCGATCGTCGTGGTCGAAAACATCGTGCGCCATGTGCGCCTCCCGGGGTCGCGCCACCAGTCGTTGCGCGAAGTCGCGCTCGCCGCCGTTGATGAAGTCGGGAATCCCACCATCCTCGCCACCTGGGCTGTGATCGCGGCGATTCTCCCCATGGCGTTTGTCGGGGGACTGATGGGACCCTACATGCGGCCGATTCCCATCGGTTCGACCGCCGCCATGCTTTTTTCGCTGGGGATCGCGTTCACCATCACGCCGTGGGCCGCACTGCGGGTGCTGCGCCGGCGCTTCGCTGCCATGGCCCAATCCGACCCGCCCCCGGGCCACGCCGCCGGCGACTGGTCGACGCGGCTCTATCACCGCATCATGGAGCCGCTCCTGGACCGCGCGCATTGGCGCTGGCTGTTTCTCGCCGGGATCGTCGGCCTGCTCGTGCTCTCCGCCGGCTTCGTGCTCACCGGCGCCGTCACGATCAAGATGCTCCCCTTCGATAACAAATCGGAGTTTCAAATCATCCTGAACACTCCCGAAGGCACGACCCTCGAGCAGACCACTCGCATCGCGCAGGAAATGGGCGCGGCCATTCGCGGTGAACCTGAAGTCCGCGACTACCAAATCTACGCCGGCACCGCTTCGCCCTTTAATTTCAACGGACTCGTCCGCCACTACTTCAACCGCCGCGGGCCCAATGTCGCGGACATCCAGGTCAACCTCGTCGACAAGGACGAACGCTCTGCCCAAAGCCACGTCATCGCCAAGCGCGTCCGTCTCAAGGTTGCCCCGATCGCCGCCCGCTATGGCGCCGCAGTCGCCATCGCGGAAGTTCCTCCCGGCCCGCCGGTGCTGCAGTCGCTGGTGGCCGAAATCTACGGGCCCGATGAGACGCAACGGCTGGCGCTGGCGCGCGAAGTCAAAAACATCATCGAACACACGAACGGCGTCGTGGACGTCGATTGGTACGTCGAGGACCAGCAGCCCCAGGTCCGCTATGTCATCGACAAGGAAAAGGCCGCTTTCCATGGCGTCAGCGTCGGCGCGATCGCCGATACCCTCGCCCTCGGCGCGCAAGGCCGCGCGGTCGACCTCCTCCACCTTCCTGCCGAACGCGAGGACGTCCCCATCGTGGTCGAGCTTCCCTCCGCCCAGCGCGCGCATCCCGAGGCGCTGCTCGCGCTTTACGTCCGCGCCGATCTCGATTCCGCGGCGCCGCTCATTCCGCTTTCCGAACTCGTCCACGTGGAGCGCGGCAGGGGAGAACGAAACCTCTACCGGAAAAACCTGAAACCCGTCACGTACGTCACCGCCGACGTCGCGGGCGCGGTGGAAAGCCCCGCCTACGCCTTGTTCTCGATTCATCGGGCCGTGGAAAAAATCGACGCCCGCAAATTCGGCGGAATCGAGGCCAAGCTTCCCATCTACCATCTCAACGTCCCGATCGACGATTCGCAGCCGGCGATGAAGTGGGACGGCGAGTGGCACATCACGCTCGAGGTCTTCCGCGATCTCGGGCTGGCGTTCGCCGCCGTCCTGATCCTCATCGCCATGCTGATGGTCGGATGGTTTCGGAGCTATGTCACGCCGCTGGTCGTGATGGCCGCGATTCCGTTTTCCCTGGTTGGGATCCTGCCGGCGCATTGGGCGCTCGGCGCTTTTTTCACGGCCACCTCGATGATCGGGTTCATGGCCGGCGCTGGCATCGTCGTGCGCAATTCCATCATCCTCGTCGATTTCATCGAGCTGCGCCGCGCCCAAGGCCTCGCGCTCCGCGATGCGGTCGTCGAAGCCGGCGCCGTCCGCTTCCGCCCGATGCTGCTCACGGCGTTGGCGGTCGTCGTCGGGGCGAGCGTGATCCTTGCCGACCCGATTTTCCAAGGCCTCGCCATCAGCCTGATGTTCGGCGAAATCGCCTCGCTCTTCATCAGCCGCCTCGCCGTTCCCGTGCTCTACTACATGGCCAACCGCCCCAAGGCAGCCGAACGCTCAAGCCCGCCTGGCACCCGCGAATAAGACCGGATCAAACACCCCGTTTCCCGGATTTTTTTCGGATGCCTTGATCCTAAAAACGATCTCCTCCGCTGGCTCGGCGCTCCCCATTTTTCCCTCGCCGCCTATGCAGCGGGGATTTTGAGGGTGCCCAATCGTTGGGCTTGGATCACGCAGATGCAGTTCGAGCCATCCTGCGTGTGCAGCCAATGCGGTTCGGCGGCCTTGAATTCGCGATCCATCGCCGCACGCAACCCGCCCACTTCGAGCAAAACAATTCCCTGCGGCGTCAACCGTCGCTTCGCCTGGCGCAGCAGCTTCCGGATAATGACCAAGCCATCCTTCCCGCCGTCGTGCGCGATTCGCGGCTCGGCCTTGAACTCGCGGCTTTGACGATCCACGTGCGCGCTCGGCTCGTACGGCGGATTGCTCAGGATCACGTCGTATTTTGTCGCCGGCACTGCATCGAACACGTCGCTCTCGAACAACGCCACGCGACGAGTCAGCTGGTGATTCACTAAGTTGATCTTCGCCACGGCCAACGCGTCGGCCGAGAGGTCCATCGCATCGACTTTCGCGGAGGGAAAATGCTGCGCCAATAAAACCGCGAGGCAGCCAGAGCCGGTGCAGACGTCCGCCACGCGTTTCACCTTCGTGGCCGGCCCGATCCAGTCGTCGAGCTGCTCCGGGATGATCTCCAAGAAATAACTGCGCGGGATGATGACGCGTTCATCCACGTAAAACCGCTGCTCGCCCAGCCAAGCCTCGTGGGTGAGGTACGCCGCCGGCACGCGCTCGATCGCGCGCCGGTGGAGCATTTCCTCGACGGCATCGCGCTCCTCAGGCGTCAGCTTGCGCTTCAATGCGCTCGGCTCGCTGTCGAGCGGCAGGCCCAGCGTGCGGAGCAGCAGGTAAAGCGCCTCATCGTGCGCGCTGTCCGCCACCTGCCCGAGCGCGAGTTTTTCGCGGCGATAGAGCTTGGTCGCAAAGTGCAGCCAGTCGCCGAGCGTCCCGCACAGCTCCGCGCCGGCGAGGGCGCTATTTTTTCGCGGCGTCACCGGCTTCCGTCACGTGCTCGTGGTTGAAGATGTGGTCCTGGCAGTAGCACTCGTCGCCGGCGCACTTGGAACAGTAGCGGAAATCCATCTCCGGATTGGTCAGGTCGGTTTTCCCGCAGATGCGGCAGCGGTGGCGCGCTTCCGGCGCCGCGTTCTCCGTCGCGAAACGGCGCGCCTGCGTCGACATCACCTTCTTCCGGTAGCGCATCGTCTGGACGATGTCCTTGCTGAAAAAAATCAGGAAGTTGCCCACCGAGGCGAGGATCTGGAAACGCAAAGGCCACGACCCGACCGTGAAATAATACGCGTTCGTGAGCCACATCAGCAGCGCGAGCCACTTGATCTTCACCGGGAGGATAAAAAAAATCGAAAGCTCAAAATCCGGGTTCAGCCACGCGAAGGCCAGGAAGACCGAGCCCGCAATGAACAGGTTGGTCGTCGCCGCCTGGGGCGTGAGGAAGGCCACGGCGACGGTGAGCAGGTACCCCGTCAGCACGAAGAGGTTGAACCGGAACTCGCCCCAATACCCCTCGAGCGAATTTCCCATCAGGAAAAAAATATACCAGGCAAACGCCACGAAGGCATAGCCGAACATCCCCGGCGCCGGCGGCATGAAGATCATCGTGACCAGCCGCCACCACTGGCCGCCGATCACCAAGTCCGGGACCATGATAAAATAGCTCAGGTCCAGCAGCCGCATCAGGGCCGAGAGCAGGACAAAGACCTGCCCGATCACGATATACAGCGCGAGGTGCGGGATCGAGAAACGGCCAAAAATACGTTCGAGACGGTCGAGGAAAGGCATGCAGCGAAAAAGTCCGTTACTTCTCGGCCTTAGCCGGGAGTTGCGCAACGAGCTTCTGCTTTTGGGTCTGCAGCGAGGTCTCCGTCACCGTCCCCAGCAAAATCCGCGCGTGGTCGAGCTTGCCCTGCTTGATCAGCACATTCGCCGCCTGCAGCCGCATGGTTTGGCGCTCGACGTCGGTCTGCGCCTTTTCCTCCAGCGCCCCCCACGCCTTCAAGGCGCCATCCCAATCCGGCACCGTCATGTCGTAAAACGATTCGGCGTACCGGTACGTGAACTCGATCCGGTCCGGCGCCAGCTCCGCCGCCAGGCCAAACGCCTCGTGCGCAGCGTGGTCCAAAGCCTCCGCCGTCCACTCTCCCGATTTGATGAAATCATCCCGCGCCTCGTGCAGCAGCGTGCCCAACTGGTAATGGTAAAGCGGCTCCTTGGGCTCCAGTTTGATCGCCGCCATGAAATACGGCAGCGCATCGAGCGGTTTCCCGTCCTCGGCGATGAAGTTCCCGATCTGGTTTTTCACCATCGGCTGGTCGGGATCGAGCTGGTTCGCCTTGAGCATCATCACGATCGACTGCTTTTTCATTCCCACCTTCCCGAGCAGGTAGCCGTAAGCTGCATAACCCGGCGCGTAGTCGGGATTGTCGCGCAGCAGCGCCTCATATCCCTGCGATACCTGCTGCAGCTGGCGCTGGAAACTCTCCTGGTCGAACACGTCGCCGCCCTTGGCCGCCTCCGCCAGCAGCGACTTCTGCTTCTCGACCAGCTGCCGCAAGGTGCGGTCGGGCAACGACTCGCTCTCCGCCGCGTGCAGCGCGACCGGGACAGCCAGCGCGAGGGAAAAAAGGAGCAGGAATGCTTTCATGGGGCCGAGTGCGACATCCTCAGGCCGACAAGGTGCCCGCGTAAACATTCATCCTTCCGCCGCGCAGGAAGCCCACCAGGAGCTGCCCGCTCGCCCTCGCAAACTCCACCGCGGCGCTCGTGGGGGCCGAAATCGCCGCCACCGCGGGGAGGCCCGCCGCCAAGGCCTTCTGCATGATCTCGAACGAAACCCGCCCGCTCACCAGCAGGATGGCTCGCTCGAGCGGCAGCCGCTCGGCAAAGAAAGCGTGGCCCACCACCTTGTCCAAGGCGTTGTGCCGCCCCACATCCTCGCGGACGACCTGAAGATTTCCCTGTTCATCGAACAACGCGCTCGCATGCAGGCCGCCGGTGACATCGAACGCCGCCTGCGCCGCGCGCAATTTCTCGGGCAACGAGGCGAGGACCTCACGACGTGCCGCCAGCGGGCGCCCGATTGGCGGAAACTGCCCGCGAATCGCCTCGATGCTCGCCTTGCTGCAGATCCCGCAGCTCGAGGAAGTAAACACGTGCCGCGTCAAGCGCGCCCAGTCGACCTGCGCCCCCGGGGCGAGGACGACATCGAGGACATTTTCCTCGGGCTGCCCGCCGTCGCTCCGGCAATAAATCAGGTCCAGCACCTCTTCGCGCCGGTGCACGATTCCCTCCGTGACCAGGAAACCCGCGGTCAATTCCCGGTCGTGGCCCGGGGTGCGCATCACGACTGCGACGCTGCGGCCGCCGACGCGGATCTCGAGCGGCTCCTCCGCCGCGATCGCATCGTCGCGCACGACCGGCGGCAAATCGCCCTCGTGCCGGGCGATGGAAACGATGCGTGTGGCCTTCGTGAGCGACATTTCATCCAAGGAAGCAAATCGCGCTGGCATCGGCCACGTTTTTGTTAAGGTGAAGCCATGCCCGAATCCTCCCGCAACATTCCCGGATTCGTTCCCGGGCGCGGCGCCAACGTCAACCCGCCGAACCGTTTCGAGCCGATCATCCTCGAGCCGGATCCCGACTGCCCGCCGGACGAACGCCCTCATCCCCGCACCCAGTATTTTTTCGACGCCACAGAATCCATCCTCACCGCGAACGACAGCCCGGACGTGCCCTTCACCATCGGCCTCAACCCATACCGCGGCTGCGAGCACGGGTGCGCCTACTGCTTTGCCCGGCCTTACCACGAATACCTCGGGTGGAGCAGCGGCCTCGATTTTGAGACCAAGATCCTGGTGAAGCTGCGCGCGCCCGAGCTCCTGCGCGCGGAGCTGGCATCGCCAAAATGGCAGCCGCAGAGCATCACGCTCAGCGGCGCGACCGACTGCTACCAACCCTGCGAGCGGCATTTCCGCATCACGCGCGCCTGCCTCGAGGTCTGCGCCGAGCTCGGACAGCCGATTTCGATCATCACGAAAAACAGCCTCGTGACGCGCGACCTGGACCTTCTTGTGCGCCTCGCGCGCCAGCGCGCCGCGGCGGTTTATGTCTCCGTCACCACTCTCGACACGGACCTCGCCGGCAAACTTGAACCGCGGGCCTCGCGCCCGGCCGCGCGCCTTCGCGCGATCCGCGAGCTGAGCGCCGCCGGGATTCCCGTCGGCGTCATGGTCGCTCCGATTATCCCCGGCCTCACCGATCATGAGATGCCGTCGATCCTTGCCGCCGCGGCCGAGGCCGGCGCGAAGCGCGCCGGGTACACGGTCATGCGCCTCCCGTATGCCGTGAAGGAGGTCTTTATCCAATGGCTCGACGATCATGCGCCGACGAAGAAGGCGCGGATCCTCGATCGCGTGCGGGAGATCCGCGGGGGGAAACTCAACGTGAGCGAATGGGGCGCCCGCATTCGCGGTGAGGGAATTTTCGCCGAGCAAATCCGCGAGCTCTTTCGCGTCACCGCGCGCCGCGTCGGCCTCAACCAGGAGCGCCTCGCGCTTTCGACCGAAAGCTTCTGCCCACCCGGCGGAAAACAGCTCGCGCTTTTCTGAGGTCCCGCCCAGTCGCACCCTCGTGCTCTTCCGGGGAAATCGTTCGCCGCGTCCAGGATTATCTCGGCGATAAGGCCGCCGAACTCAACCCGGCCCTCCGGCCCAGCCTCGCAGCTGGGAGGCATTTGGCTGTGCACGGCGGATCATCCAAAGCGCCAACGGCGCGAACCAGCCAGAGCCCAGGGCAACGCCCTGGGTTTTATGTCCGTATGGATCCAGCCCTGTAGGGGCGCACTAATCCCACACATATCTCTCGTCGAATGTTACGCCGTTTCGAACCAGCAATGCTCGATATTCTTCTTGAAAAGATTTGTTCCGATGATGCTCCCGTTGGTCGCCGATGTAAATTCGCACGGCGGACACGTTGGAGACGGACACGGCAAAGGCCCCGTAGCCTGACTGCCACGCAAACTCGGAAAATTTAGCGCCCTGCGTTTTGATCCATTTCGAAGAAGATTTCTTCACCTCTTCAACAATCTGGCTGATCGACACAGTGCGGCTAAGTTCGAAGAGCACGTGAACGTGGTCCTCGACGGAATTGATCAGCGTCGCCGGGCAACCTTCGTTGCGCAACACCGTCGCCATATAACGGTGCAGCGCGTCACGCACGGAATCGCACAGGACGTTCGCGCGGTTTTTCGTACTGAAGACGAGGTGGACGTGAAGTCGAATTAGTGACTGTGGCATTGAGCCGCCCTTTCAGGGCTAAAGGTGAAGGAATGACTTTTTCCCAGGGCGTTGCCCTGGGCTCTGGCTGGTTCGCGCCGGTGGCGCTTCGGATCATCCGGCCAAGTCTCGTCGAAGAGGGTTCGCATACCGTTCATCGAAACACTGCGTCCGTCCTCCCACTAGTGTGGAACACGTACACAGCCAAATGCCTCCCAAGCGCGAAACTTCGAACTGTCGGAACTTTTAACCGCGAACGAAGGCGAAGCCGGAAACGGAAACGGAAACCGAAATGCCTCCTTTTTCCTCCTCCCCCAAGCTTGCTTCCTGCGCCGGGACGCCAGTTTGCTGGGGAAATGAAACCGTGGCGCGTGATCGGCTTCGATGCCGACGATACCCTGTGGCACAACGAAACCATTTTTGAAAATGTCCACGAACGCTACCGCGCGCTCCTCTCCAGCTATCACGGCGCCGCCATCGTCGATCGCACGCTTTTCGCCACCGAAATCCGCAACCTCGAGCTCTACGGTTACGGCGTAAAGGGCTTCACCCTCTCCGCGATCGAAACCGCCATCGAACTCACCCAGGGAAAGATCGGCGCCGATGAGATCCGCACGCTGATCGAACTCGGGCGCGAAATGCTCGACCATCCCGTGGTATTGCTCGACGGCGTCGTCGACACGCTGGAATTGCTCGCTCGCTCCCACCGCCTGCTGGTCATCACCAAGGGCGACCTTCGCGACCAGGAACGAAAACTGGCGAAATCCGGCCTGGGCGCGCTCTTCCAACACGTCGAAATCCTGTCGGAAAAAGACCAGGCCTCCTACGCGTCGATTCTGCGCCGGCACGACATCAAGCCCGCGGAATTCCTCATGGTGGGAAATTCGCTGAAGTCCGACATCCTCCCCGTCCTCGCCCTCGGCGGCGGTGGCGTGCATGTCCCCTACCACCTGACCTGGGGCCACGAGCGCACCACGGAACAGCCCAATGCCCCGGGACGATTCTTTGAGATCGGAAATCTCCGCGAACTTCCGGGGTTGTTATAAAGGCGGCGAGAAGTTGAAAGGCGCCCGTTGAAACTCGAAGGAGAGCGCGGGGTGGTCGCGGTGGTCTTTCAACCTTCGTCCTCCAACGCTGCTGAACTTCTCACCAGCGCGTTGCTCATTGTCAGCGCCGCCCCACTCTGCGAAGAAATCTCGCCCGCTCGTGAACCTTATCGACCGCTATATTTTTCGCAGCGTCCTGTTTACCTGCCTCGCGGCGGTCGGCGTGTTCACGTTCATCGTCCTGGTTCCGAATGTGCTGCGCGACACCTTGGTCTACGTCCTCAGCGGCCAGCTTTCGCTGGTCATGTTCGTGCGGCTGGTGCTCACCCTCACCCCGTATGCCGTCACGCTCGCGCTGCCGATGGGTTTGCTCACCGGGATCCTGCTCACGCTCGGCCGGCTCTCCGCCGACAACGAAATCATCGCCATGCGCTCGGTCGGACTAAGCCTCGCGCGCCTGGGCCGGCCGATCCTCCTGCTCGCCGCGTTGTGCGCAGCGGCGGCGCTCTACTGTAATTTCGAAGCCATGCCTCGCGCCCGCGTCGACTACGAGCGCAAGTTCGCCGCCGCCGTCGCCGCCAACCCTCTCCGCATCATCGTCCCGAAAACCTTCATCACCCGCTTTTCCAACTGCGTCATCTACGTCAACGAGAAGGAAGGCTCGGTGATGAAGGACGTCTGGCTCTGGAAACTCGATTCCCAGAAGCGCGTGAGAACCCTGATCCACGCCGAGTCCGGCTACGTCGAATACGACGAGACGGCGTTCGAGCTCATCGTGACCCTGACCCAGGCCCGGGTGGAAAATCGCGACGAGAAAAGGCCGGAGAGTTTTGTCGAGAGCCCGAACGTCGCGACGTTCGGCAAGATCGAGGCCGCACGGCTGCCGCTCGACGGTTATTTTGGGCACGGCGGCGTGCGCGTGAAGCAGGAGTGGTTCACCCTGGGCCAGCTCGAAGCCGAGCGAACGCGCCTGGCGGCGATCACTCCACCGCCGGAACAGGCCAAGCAATTCGGACGCGACCGCATGAAGGTCGAACTCATCTACCAAGATAAGATCAACACGGCGCTCGCCGTGTTTTCGTTCGCGCTCATCGGCATTCCGCTCGGGATCAAGGTCTCGCGCCGCGAAACCTCCGCGAACTTCGGCGTGGCCCTGCTGATCATCTTCAGCTATTACCTGCTGACGATGGCCGTGAAGGCGCTGGACCGGCATCCCGAGTATCGTCCCGATCTTCTCCTCTGGGTGCCGAACCTGATCCTGATTGGATTCGGCGTGTGGCTTTTCCGCCGGATCGAAAAAAAGTAGCGCAGGCGGCCCGCCTGCCTCCGGGATCGATCCATCCAACCGTTTTTGAACAGAAGGCAACGAAGGGAACGAAGAGGCGCAGGTCAGCGGAATCGTTCGTGGCCCTTCACGAAATAGATTTCCAGATTTCTGAATCCGACGCCGTCAATGGCACGATTGGTTTCACAAACCAAAACCTCTTCGTTCCCTTCGTTGCCTTCTGTTCAAATGGATTGGGATTTGTTCGGACCTACTCGCTACTCGTCACCCGCTACCCGCTACTTCGAAAAGCAGGCGACTTCAATGCGTCGCCACGAGGCCTGAGCGTCCTTCAATCGCGCGCATGACTTGGTCGCGAACCGGAATCGCATCCCGGTTCGCCAGGAGCTCTTTCGCCAAGTCGTCCATCCGGATAAACTCCACGCCGGCGCGCACGCAGGCCGCGAGCAGGTCGCGGAAGAGGTTGCGTCGACCCATCCCTTCGATTTCCGCGTGCAGCGTGAAGACATTGGCCTGATCGGCGCGGAGCAGGGACATGAAATGGGGCACGATCCGGTCGTCCGGATATTCCGGGCGACCCATCAGCTCGTCGAACGTCGGCAGCGTGCTCGGGATTTCCAGCGTCTTGAACGCCGTGCCGTCAACCCGCGGGAAAAACGCCGGGCCCCCGCGCGTGTCGCTCGCATAGAGGAGTTCCGCTTCGTCGTAAGCCTGCCGACTCCGCGCATTGCTCTGCCAGCCCGCCGCCCCGGCCGTTTTCGCCTCGTGCCCGAAAATGCGGAGAAACTCGGCGCGCGCGGCGACGAACTCCGTCCGCACGGCCTCGAGCGACATTTTATGCACGTGGTCCTGCCAGCGATAATGGTTGTAGCAGTGGATCCCGACTTCGAAACCGGCGTCGCGCACCATGCGCATCACCCCGGCGTTGCGCCGCCCGATATGCGGCGCCGGCAGCAGCGTGCCGTTCAGCAGCGTGCGCAGCCCGTAAATCTGCACGACGCTCGTGCGGCTCACCTTCTGGAAAAACCCCGGGCGGAACACGCGCGTGATCGCCCGCCCCGTCTGGTCGGGCCCGAGCGAAAACAGGAAACACGCCGGCGCCCCCACGTCCTGGCAATCGGCCACCAGGTTCGGCACGCCGATCCGCGTGCCGCGGTCGGTGTCGACGTCAACTTTGAGCGCGAGGCGGGGAGTCACGACAATGAATTAGGAAGCGAAGGAGCTCCGCCGCGCGGCGCGGCCTTCTCACTCCAGCTGATAATCCTTGTGCGCGAGATGGTAATCCAAGGTCAGCTTGATCGCGCGCTTGAGATTCACCTTCGGGCTCCAGCCCAGCTGCTTCTTCGCGTTCGCGATCGACGGCACGCGTTTCTGGATGTCCTGGTAATATTTCCCGAAATATTTCCCCGACGGCACCACCACGACCTTGGCCTTCGCGGCGTGCTCGCGGTAGTCCGGGTATTCCTTGAATGCCGCGATGATCAGCTTCGCGAGCTCGGCCACGCTCACGTCGTTGCGCGGATTGCCGATGTTGAAAATCTGGCGCGACGCGCAGCCGTCCTTGTTCTCGATGATGCGCAGCAGCGCGTCCACGCCATCGTCGATGAAGGTGAACGACCGGCTCTGCTTGCCGCCGTCGACGAGCTGGAGCGGTTTCTTGAAAATGACGTTGGAGATGAACTGGGTGAAAAGGCGCGAGCTGCCTTCCTTCGGCTCCATGACATCGTCGAGCTTCGGCCCAATCCAGTTGAAGGGGCGGAAGAGCGTGTAATCGACGTTGTCGCGCACGCCGTAGGCATAGATCACGCGATCAAGGAGCTGCTTCGAGCACGCGTAGATCCAGCGCTGGCGCTCGATCGGGCCGTACACCAGCGACGTCGTCGCCTCGTCGAGTTTGGCGTCGCTGCTCATGCCGTAGACTTCCGACGTCGACGGAAAAATGATGCGCTTCTTGTACTTCGCGCACTGGCGCACGACCGCGAGGTTGGCCTCGAAATCCAGCTCGAACACCCGCAGCGGGTCCTTGACGTACTGGATCGGGTTCGCGATCGCGACGAGCGGGATGATCGCATCGCACTTCTTGACGTGATATTCGATGTACTCGCGGTTGATCGTGATGTCGCCCTCGACGAATTTGAAACGCGGGTCGCCGAGGCTGTCCTCGAGCTTATGGCTGCCGATATCCATGCCATACACTTCCCAGTCCTTCTGCTTGAGGATGGCGCGCGTCAGGGAGCTGCCGATGAAACCGTTCGCTCCGAGGATGAGGACTTTAAGAGGCATGATGAAACGGGATTAACCACGAAAATTTGGAAATGACACGACAGAAGATGCGATGGAACGCCGTTGCCGAAGCGCTGTTTACCCTTGGGGCAGTCGAACGGAAGCGAGTCGCCCCGCACTTAAACGTAAACGGGGCCAAACGCCGCGTTGGGATAATGCGCTCCACCTATAGCACCTGCCCCACCTGCAATGCCGGCGGCGACGCGTTGCGCCATTCGGTCTTCGTCAGCTCCACGGCGCCATCGCCCGTTGCCACCACCAGCGGCATGATCGACAAAATTTCTCCCGGCTGGCCGCGCTTCCCCTGCGTTGCCGGCGATTCCAACTCCAGCCACCAGACCATCAACCGCGCCGCGCCCACGTCGGCGAACGCTCCCGGGTAGGGATCCGTCACCGCGCGGACGAGATTGAAAATCTGCCGCGAGGTCTGCGTCCAATTGATGCGTCCATCCTCCGGCTTTCGCCCGCCGAAATAGGTCACTTTCGATTCATCCTGCGCCGTTTCCACGACGGTGCCGGTCAGCAGCGCATCGATCTGCCGCGCGAGGACACGACGCGCGCACGGCAGGACTTTGCGGAAGGCCTGCTCGGCCGTGTCGCGCGGGTCGATGTCGACGCCTTCCTGATCGACCATCGCACCGGCGTCGGCGCTTTTCACCATGCGGTGCAAAGTCATCCCGATCCGCGATTCACCGTGCAGCACCGCCCAGTTGATCGGGGCGCGCCCCCGATAGGCGGGCAACAGCGAGCCATGCATGTTCCACGCGCCGAGGCGCGGCAGGCCCAGGATCTTCGTCCCGATCATGTGGCGGTAGTAAACCGACAGGATCAGATCGGGCGCGAGGGCCGCGATACGCTCGCGCCACTCGGGTGTGTTCACGCTCTCCGGCGTGAAGACGGGGATATTCTTTTCCCGCGCTGCGACCGCCGGCGTCTTGAACCAGATTTTCTCGTTCGGGTTGTCCTCGTGCGTGATGAGCGCGACGACGTTGTCGCCCCGTTCCAGCAGCAGCGAGAGGCACTCGTAACCGACCTGGCTGTAGCCAAAAAAAAGAATGCGCGGCTTGGCCATGGGAACCTCAGCTACCGTCAAAACCCAACGTGCCGCCCGAATCGGGATTCGTGTCCATTCGTGTCCGTTCGCGCTTAAAAACTCCGGGTTCCTAGTCCTTCGTCTCCAGCATTTCCTTCACGAAATACCGCTGGCGCGCGCGCACGACCTGGTAGGTGCGGCCGACGTATTCGCCGATCAGGCCGATGCCGACCATCGCCACGCTGAGCAGGAAGAACACGATGCCGAAGAGTGTGAAGACGCCGTTGGTGTTGTCGTTGAGGAAGAGGCGCATGTAGGCAAGAACCAGCACGAGCAGCAGGCTGCCCGCGGCGCAGAAGCCGGCAAACATCGTGAAATACTGCAGCGGCGCGAGGGAGAAGCCGGTGATGAGGTCGAAGTTCAGCCGGATCAGCGCGTAAAACGAATAGTTCGAGACGCCCGCATGCCGCTCCTCGTGCTTCACGCCGACCTCGGCGGGGTTGCTCGCAAAGCTGTAGGCCAGCGCGGGGATGAAGGTGTTGATCGCCCCGCTGCGCACGATCGCGTCGATCACCTGGCGCGAATACGCGCGCAACATGCAGCCCTGATCCGTCATCTCGATGCTCGTCGTTTTCTCGCGGACGAAGTTGATGATCCGGGAGGCGTACTTCCGAAAAAATGAATCCTGCCGGTTCAATCGGTAGCCGCCGACGTAATCGTGCCCGGCATCCATTTTCTCCAGCAGCTTCGGGATTTCCTCCGGCGGGTTCTGCAGGTCCGCATCCAGCGTGATGATCATCTCGCCGCGCACGCGTTCGAATGCCGCCATGATGGCCATGTGCTGGCCGTAGTTGGCGTTGAAATCGATCACGCGCGTCACATCGGGCCGCGCCGCAAACTGCGCCTTCAGCCGTTCAATCGAGCGGTCGTGCGAACCATCGTTCGTGAACAGGATTTCGTACTTCCGGCCCAAGCCGTCGAGCACCGGGTAAAGCCGCGCGAACAACGTCGGGAGGTTCAGCTCCTCGTTGTAGACGGGAATCACCACCGAGAGGGCAACCGGGGAGGCACTCATGATTTCTGATGCGCTTTCAAGATTGTGGCCAGGGCTTCCACCACGCGCACGACATCCGCCCGTGTCATCGCGGGGAACAGCGGGATCGTCAGCGTGTTTCGGCCGGTGTATTCCGCGTGCGGAAAATCCCCGTCCTTCCAACCCAGCCGCCGATAGAGCGCGAACAGGTGAATCGCCGGGTAATGGATGCCGGTCGCAATTCCCGCCGCATGCATCTCCGCCATCACCTCGGCGCGCTTGATGGTCAATTTCTCCTCGGGCAGCACGACCTGGAACATATGCCAGTTCGCCTGCGCAAAATCCGCCACCGGGAGCTTCAGGCCCAGCGCCCGCAGCGCCGGGGTGTCGAATAATTCGAAGTACATCCGCGCCAGCTCACGCCGTTTCGCATTGAACTCCTCCAGATGCGGCAACTGGCCCAGGCCGACGCGCGCCGCGACATCCGTGAGATTGAATTTCCCGCCGACCAGTTCGACTTCCATGCCATCGAACCCGGTGCGCACCACCCCTTGCAGGCGATACTGCTCCGCCAGCTTGGCCTCGCGCTCGTTGTTCATCACCAGCGCGCCGCCTTCGATGCTGGTGACATTCTTGTTCGGGTGAAAACTGAACGAAACAAAATCCCCGATGGAACCGATCCGCTGCCCTTTCCAATAACTGCCAAACGACTGGGCCGCGTCCTCCACCACGCGCAAATTGTGCTTCCGCGCGATCGCATACAGCCGGTCGCGATCCACGGGCAGGCCGCCGAGATCGACCGGGATGATCGCCCGCGTCGCCGGGGTGATCGCCGCCTCGACCCGGTCGAGATCGATGTTCCGCGTGATCGGATCGATGTCGACGAACACCGGTTTCGCGCCGACTTCGAGCACCACGTTGCTGGTCGCGACCCACGACAGCGGAGTGGTGATCACCTCATGGCCCGGGCCCACGCCGGCAATCCGCAGCGCGATTTCCATCGTGCACGTGCCGGAGTTGAAAACCCGTACCGGGCGGCCGCCGCAGAATTCCGACAGCTTGGCTTCAAAGGCCCGCGCCTGCGGACCGGTCGTCAGCTGGCCCGAACGCAGCACCTCTGCGACGCCCGCAATTGTTTCCTCGTCCACCGTCGGACGCGTGAAAGGCAGGAACGGCAGCGCGGGTTTGGCGCTGGCGGCGGACGAAGGAGCGGGGGTGACAGTGGCGGACATCTCAGGGCTGGTTGCTGAACAGGTAATGATCCGGGGTCTCGCCGAGCAAATGATAATGAAACGTCGAGTCCGCGAAGAGCGCCTTCACGTCCCTCCGCTTGGCCACGACCCACTGGCGCACCGGGCTGTCCCAGCGACGGCGGAATTCCTCCTCGTTGATGAACCGCCCGCTCGCCCGCGCAGCGGCGTCCTCCTCGAGCTCGATCTCGTCCTTGTAGTCAACGAGGTCGACCACGCGCTCCGCATAAAAAGTGAATTCGTGAAAAAACCCGTGGTAGTGCAGCACGCGGTCCCCCGGCTTGGCGCCGGCCTTGACGATCAGCGCCAGGGCCTTGGAGCTCGGCTTGTTCAGGATCGGCGCCGCAAACACCAGGGCCGCCGAGAACGCCATCATCGTCACAACCATGGCCGTGAGCGCCGCCGACACCCCGCGGACCTTGGCGAACCAAGGCGCGAAAATCCCGCCGACCACCAGGATGCCGGCCATCGTGAATGCGACCGGCTGGAGTAGGAGCGCGCTGCCGCTTTCCATCCCCTTCACCAACGACGGGCGCATCACCACCATGCACAGCGCGAACGCGAGCAGGCCGCACACAAACGAAAATACCCTGAGCCCCGTCCGCAGCAGCTTGGGATTTCCCTGCGCCTCAACCTTCGCCAGCCAAGCGCCGATCACGACCGCGAGCGCTGGGAACACCGGCAAAATGTAAGGCACGAGTTTCGACTGCGACTTGGTGAAGAACAAAAAGATGAAAACCACCCACGTGACCAGAAACCACGCGTCCGCATTTCGCGCCCGCGCCGCCCAGCCCCCCCGCAACCCGTCGCGCACCGCCGGCCCGAGGAAACCGATCCACGGGATAAGCCCGGCGACGATGATGCCGATGTAATAATACCACGGGCCTGGACGCAGCGCCGCCGGCGTGGTGAAGCGGAGCCAGTGTTCGAAGACGAAATAACGATAGGCCCACGTCTCGTTGTGCTGCGCCGCCAGCACGTGCCAGGGCGCCGCGATCGCAAGGAACAGCAGCAGGCCGGTCGGCAGATAGAGCGGACGCAGCCGTTTCCATTGGTTGAAGACGAGGAGCCACAGGAACATCACCGCGCCGGTCACAAGAAAACCCATCAATCCCTTCGTCAGCGTCGCCAGGGCGGCGCTCGCATAAAGTCCATAGAACAACAGCCGCCGCCCCTTCCCCGCGGGTTCGCGCACTCCCAGCAGGAAACAAAACAGCGTCGCGGCCATGAACACCGACATCGCCATGTCGAGGAGCACGATGCGGCTCATCGCGAAATAAAGCAGCGACGTGCCGAGCACCAGGGCGGAAAAGAAACCGGCCATGCGGCCATAAAGGCGCCGCGCCGCACCGTAAGTCAGCAGGACCCCGCCGAGGGCGAACAGCGCCGGGATCGCGCGGACCGCCCACTCGTTCTGCCCAAACAGCTTCATGCTCGTCGCCACCGCCCAATACACCAACGGCGGCTTCTCGAAGTAATTTACGCCGTTGAGGCGCGGCGTAACCCAGTCGTGCGTCGCGAGCATTTCGCGTGGAATTTCCCCGTAGCGTCCCTCGTCCCCCGCGCCCAGCGGGTAACTGCCGAGCCGGAACCCGAACAGCAGCCCGAAAAAAAGGAGCAGCCAGAATACGTCGCGGCGCCAGGCCACCGGGGAAGGAGAAATATCGGGGAGAACAGGGGAAGCCATGCGCGTCGCGCGGCCATCCTGCAACCCGGCGAGTCGGGTGCACGCCGAAAACCACGGAAGGCCGGACGATTTTTTTCGTGCGCCCGCCGCGAGTTGCCGGCCATATCACCGCCGGCATGGCGGCGGAAAAAAACTTCACGTTCATCTGCGGGTCCGACGATTTCCTCGTCGGGCGCCTGGGACAGCAGCGTTTCGACGCGCTCGCGGCGGATGTCGCCGACGAGTTTTCGCGCGAGATCATCAACGGGTTTGCCGGCAACGTCGGCGAAGTCGAAGCCGCCGTGAACCGCTTTCGCGAAAGCGTGCAGACCGTTTCCATGTTCGGCGGCAAACGCGTGGTATGGTTCAAGGACCTCAATTTCCTCGCCGATACCGTCACGGGCCGCGCTGAAAGCACGCTGAAGCTCGTCGAGGACCTCCAGCAGCTCTTGGCCGCGCTCAACCCCGCCGAGAGCGCCGTCCTCGTCACGGCGGCGCCGATCGATCGCCGCCGCTCCTTCCCGAAATGGTGCGAGAAGAACGCCGATTTCACGCTGGTCGGCGGCGACGACGGGGACGGCTCGGCGCTCGAGGGCGTCATCCTCGCCGAGGCCAAGCTCGTCGGTGCGACGTTTTCCCCCGACGCGATGCGACTGCTGCTCGCAAAGGTCGGGGCGAACACCCGTCTCCTCGTGGAGGAGGTCCACAAGCTCGCGACCTACGTCGGAGAGGGCGAACGCATCGAGGACAAACATGTCGCCGAGCTCACGCCGAATGTCGCCGAGGGCGATTTCTTCGAAGCGGCGGAATCGTTTTTCAGCGGTGACCTCCAATGGACGCTCGCGGCGCTGCAGCGGCATTTTTTCGCGGGCGGCGATGCGCGGCCGGTGATCTCGGCGCTGCAGAACCGGAATCGGATCCTCCTGCAGGTGCGCGCCCTCGTGGACGCCGGCGACGTCCGCATCGGCCAGCGCGGTCTCGAGGGATTCCCGAAGGCGCAGGCCGCGCATGCCGCCAAGTTCATCGGCGTGACCGAGAAAAGCTCCTACAACGTCTTCACGCAGAATCCGTGGTACCTCGGTAAGCTCGCGGGCAGCGCCAAGCTCCCGTCGCTTCGCCGCCTGATCGACAACCAGCAGGAATTCATCGGCGCCTTCGAAGAAATCATTCGCCGTCCTCACGAGCAGGAGGAAGTCCTGCGGGAAATGACCGTGCGCTGCCTGGCGGCGGCGTAGCGACGGGCTGCGGTCGGAACCCGGCGCTACAAATCTTGCTTCGGTTCCATGCGGCACCTTGCATCGTGCGCATGTCCACGCTGCCTACCGAATTCTCGCCTGTCACGGTTCTCACCAAAGCAAACATCTACTTTGAAGGCAAAGTCGTGAGCCACACCGTGACGTTCGCCGACGGTGCGAAGAAAACCCTGGGCCTCATTTATCCCGGTTCCTTTCACTTCAAAACCGGCGCCCCTGAGCGGATGGAAATCGTCGCCGGCGCCTGCCGCGTGACCTTGGATGGCGGGAAAGCCGCCCAGGATTTCCCCTGCGGCCACCACTTCGATGTCCCCGGCAATTCCGGCTTCACCATCGAAGTGACCACCGGCATCTGCGAATACATCTGCTCATTTCTTTAATTGCGGATTTCGGATTGCGAATTGCGGAGGGAAAACCCGGAAACCGAGCAGGTCAGCGCAAAATCCACGCTGACACTAATCGGGCGACCGGGATTCGACGTATTCCGGGTCGGCAGTCCGCAATTCGAAATCCGCGATCCGCAATTCGACTGGCCTCTTTTCCCTCTCCCGCCTAACAGCCAGCTGCCGTGAACGAAACTCCCGCCTCCACCGTGCCCGTCGCCAATGTCCTCGCCGAGCGCTACGCTTCGGCCGCCATGAAGGACATCTGGTCGCAGCACGGACGCGTGGCGCTCGAGCGCGATTTCTGGATCGCCGTCATGAAAGCCCAGCGCGACCTCGGCGTCCCGATCCCGGCGGACGCGATCAAGGACTACGAAAAGGTGAAGGACCAGATCGACCTCGTCTCCATCGCGAAACGCGAGCGCGTGACGCTGCATGACGTGAAGGCGCGCATCGAGGAGTTCTCCGACCTCGCCAAGCGCCAGTTCATCCACCTCGGGCTGACCAGCCGCGACCTCACGGAAAACGTCGAGCAACTCCAGATTTTCCGCGCGCTCAAGGTCGTCCACTTCAAGTCCGCCGCCGCCCTCCTCGCGATCGCGCGCCAGGCCGAAGCCCACCGCGACCTGATGATCACGGGACGCACGCACAATGTGCCGGCGCAACCCACGACCCTCGGCAAGCGCTTCGCCATGTTCGGCCAGGAATTGCTCGTCGCCTTCACCCGCATCGATGAATTGCTCGAGCGTTATCCCGTCCGCGGATTGAAAGGCGCGGTCGGCACCCAGCTTGACCAGCTTACCCTGCTCGGCGGCGACGCCGGCAAGGTCGACCAGCTCGAGTCGCGGGTGCTGAAGCACCTCGGGTTCCATGCATCGCTCAGCGCCGTGGGCCAGGTCTACCCCCGCACCCTCGATTTCGAAGTGGTGAGCGCGCTGCACCAGGTCGGCGCTTCGGCCGCGAGCTTTGCGACGACGCTGAGGTTGATGGCCGGCGCGGGCCTGCTGACGGAAGGTTTCCAGGCCGGCCAGGTCGGCTCTTCCGCGATGCCGCACAAGGTCAACGCCCGGAACTGCGAACGGATCTGCGGCTTTTCCACCATCATCAGCGGCTACGTCACGATGACCGGTGGGCTCGCCGGCCACCAATGGAACGAAGGCGATGTCTCATGCTCCGTCGTCCGCCGGGTGGCGCTGCCGGATTCCTTCTTCGCGATCGACGGCCTGCTCGAAACGTTCCTCACCGTGCTGAAACAGATGGAGGTGTTTCCCGCCGCCATCGCCGCCGAGAATGAGCGCAACCTGCCATTCCTCGCCACGACCACGATCCTGATGGAAGCGGTGAAGCACGGCTCCGGCCGCGAAACCGCGCACGAGGCGATCAAGGAGCACGCGCTCGCCGCCGCGAAAGCTCTACGCTCAGGCAATGGAGACGCCGACCTGCTCACGCGCCTGGCCGGCGACAAACGGGTCGGCCTCGGGAAAAAAGCCCTCCAAGCCATTCTGGCCGAAAACGCGCGCTTTGTGGGCGCCGCACCCCACCAGGTCGATGCCTTCGTCGCCCAAGTCAGCCCTCTCGCAAAGAAGCACAAGGGTTCCGCCGATTACCGCCCTGCCCGACTTCTGTAAGTCAAAGGGACGAGTTACGAGGGATGATTGCCGGACGCAGGCGAAGAAGAAATCCGAGGTTTTAATATCGGCGGTCTTCCGCGCAATCCGCGGGGAAACAAAAACCCCGAGCAAACCCGCAGCTCATTTTGCAGGATCCTCACTCCGCTCCCGCCTGCGTCCATCAATCGTAGCTCGTAATTCGCACCTCGTAAATCGCTGCGGCAAAATTGGGTTTGCATCCTCTGCACGCGACCGGCTTTCTTGCCCGTTCACGTTGTTTCCAACCCTTTATTCATACTGTCATGGCTGAACTTGCAGGAAATGTTTTGGTGGGCCAGTCCGGTGGCCCCACCGCCGTCGTTAACGCCAGTGTCGCGGGTATTATCGCGGAGGCCCTCAACCACGACTCCGTCGAGGAGATCTATGGCGCGCTCAACGGGGTGCTCGGGCTCCTCCAGGAAGACCTGATCGACCTCGCCTCCGAATCCCAGCAGCAGATTCGCGCCCTCAAGCACACGCCGGGTGCGGCCCTTGGTTCCTGCCGTTACAAACTCAAGAAACAGGCCGACTTCGACCGCGTGCTCGAGGTCTTCAAGGCCCACAATATCCGCTACTTTTTCTACATCGGGGGCAACGACTCCCAAGACACCGCCGCCAAGATCTCCGCCCACGCCAAGGCGCAGAACTACGAGCTCCGCGTGATCGGCGTGCCCAAGACGGTCGACAACGACCTCCCCGGCACCGACCACTGCCCCGGTTTCGGCAGCGCCGCCAAGTACCTCGCCACCACCGTGCGCGAGCTCGCCGCCGACAATGAGGCCATGGGCCAGGGCGACCTCGTCTCGATCATCGAAGTCATGGGTCGCAGCGCCGGCTGGATCGCCGCCAGTGCCGCCCTCGCGAAACGCCGCGACCAGCCGCACGATCCGCCCCACCTCATCTATCTGCCCGAAATCCCGTTCAGCCAGGACAAGTGCCTCGAGGACGTCCGCCGCGTGCTCAAGCGCGAGAAGTTCTGCCAGATCGTTGTCGCCGAAGGGCTCACCGATTCCGACGGGAATTACGTCTCCGCCGACCCGGCCACCGATGCTTTCGGCCATGCCCAGCTGGGCGGCGCGGGCGAGTTCCTCAAGGATCTCGTCGAAGCCAATATCCCCGGCGTGAAGGTCCGCCTTTCCGCTCCCGGCCTGATGCAACGCGCCGCGGGCCACCTTGCTTCGAAAGTCGATTCCGACGAAGCCTACATGGCCGGCCAGGCCGCCGTTCGCGCCGCAATTGACGGCGAAACCGACAAGCTCGTCACGCTCGTGCGCGGCGACACCGACATCTATTCCTGCGAAACCGGCCTGACTCCCCTGGCCGACGTGGCGAACTCCGTGAAGAAGCTCCCCCGCGAGTGGATCAACGAAGATGGCGTCAGCATGAACTTCCAGTTCATCCGTTACGCGCAGCCCTTGATCCAAGGCGAAGTCGTCGTCCCGCAGGACAACGGTGTCCCGATCTTCGCCCGTCTCGACAAATCGCGGATCGAAAAAGTGCTCCCCGCGTACGTCGCCTGAGCCGTTCCTCAGTTACTCTCAAGGCCGGTCCATCGGACCGGCCTTTTTCGTGCCCGCAGGGTCTTCAAACTCCATTCCGGCGCACGCCATTCACGAGGAACGGTTCGGCGAAGGCGGCCAATTTTCCGTCGGGGCGACGCAGCGGTTCCGCGGAATACTGCGGGAGATAAACCCGGCGCCACTGCGGGGTCGTGTTGAAACCGCTGCGATGGAGCACCGTGCTCGAAAAAACCGCGATGCTCCCCGCCGGCACGATGATCGGGTCACCGGGATCGGGACCGAAGTAACCCTCGAGGTCGTGGCTCTCGTCATTCCGCTTGTGGGGAAAAACTTCCCGCGAACCCGCGCGCGAATACGGCAGCAGGTAAACCGTGCCGTTCGCCTCACACACATCGTCGAGCGTCACCCAGCATGTGATGTAGGGACGGTGCGGCGTGCCCACGTACGCCGAGTCCTGGTGCCAGCTGAACTTCGATCCCTTCTCCGGGCCCTTCACCACAAACTGCTCCCAGAACAGGAATGCGTTTTCGCCCAGCGTCGCGCGGCAGATCTCCGCCATCACGTCGCTGTAGATGAATTCCACCAGCCGCGTGCCCTTGTGGCGGTTGGAGATGAAATACCGGCTCCCTTTGATGTTGATGCCCTGGCGCGTCTCGCCCGCCGCGTCCATCTCCGCGTCGTACGTGGTAATGAATTCGCCGCAGATTTCGCGCATCATCGCGAGGTGCTCCGGCGGAACCACGCCCCGCAGCACGAAAAATCCCTCGTCCTCGAATTGTTTTCGGTTCGCAGCGGAAACCAGGCCCTGGGCGGTGGCAGTCATGGAAGGGTTGGAAAAACTTTGGCCGCGCGCGCGCTTGGTTCAACGCGCCGGTTGCTGCGCCGCCGTCACGGCGATGTAGGGCTCCTCGTGGAGATCCGGCTCACGCTTGCCCACGAGCAACTGCCACCAGACCCGCGCACAGGTCAGCACGACGATCGCCACGAGCACCAGGAACGCGCCTGTCACCGCTGCGTTCACCTGGGCATTGAACAATTGCTGCTGCAGGATTTTCGCCCGGTCGGGCGTCACCCCGGCGTCGATGGCCTTCTTGATTCCATCCGCCGCCGCCAAAAACCCGAGGCGGGGATTCGCGCTGAAAATTTTCATCCCACCCGCGGTCATCGTCACCGCCAGCAGCCACGCCAGCGGCGCCAGCGTCGTCCACGCATAACGAACCCGGCCCATCTTGATCAACACCGTCGTCCCCAGCGCGAGCGCGAGCACGGCCAGCAGCTGGTTCGCGATCCCGAAAATCGGCCAGAGCGAATTGATTCCGCCGAGCGGGTCGACCACGCCCTGGTAGAGGAACCAGCCCCACGCCGCGACAAACAGCAGGGTCGCCGCCGTGTTGCTCAAAAATGATTTCGTGTTAGCGAACGGCTTCCACGCCATCCCGAGCAGGTCCTGCACGAGGAAACGTCCGACCCGGGTCCCGGCGTCGATCGTCGTCAGGATAAACAGCGCCTCGAACATGATCGCGAAGTGATACCAGAGCGCCAGAGCGCCTTTGCTGCCGAGCACCCCGGCGAACATGTGCGCCATGCCGACTGCAAACGTCGGCGCGCCCCCGGGACGGTTGACCATCGTTTTTTCGCCCACGCTCGCCGCCAGGTCCGCCATCTCCGCGGTGGTGACTGGGAAACCCAAGGCGGCGACCTTCGACGTCACTTCCGCCGCGGTGCCCGCCATGTTGATGGAAAAATATTGTCCCGGCTCCATCGCGCACGCGGCGATCAGCGCCATGATGCCGACGCACATTTCGGTGATCATCGCCCCATAGCCAATGACCCGGATGTCGCTTTCGCGGGTGATCATCTTCGGCGTCGTGCCGGATGAGATCAGCGAGTGAAAGCCCGAGATCGCGGCGCAGGCGATCGTGATGAAGCAGAAGGGAAACACCGGGCCGGCGAAAACCGGGCCGCTGCCGTCGATGAACTTCGTGATCGCCGGCATCTTCAAATGCGGCGCCAGCACGATGATCGCGATCCCCAGCGCCGCAACCGTCCCGATTTTCATGAACGTGCTCAGGTAGTCGCGCGGCGCGAGCAGCATCCAGACCGGCAGGATCGAGGCGAGGACCCCATAGCCCATGATCCACCAGGCGAGTGAGGTGCCTTTCAAGGTGAGCACGCCTTCCAGCGGCGTGCCGGCCACAAACTTTCCGCCGTACACCGCCGCGAGCAGGGCGACCACCCCGAAGAAAGTGATCCAACCGAGACGCGAGGAAGTGTGTCCCGCGGTGCGCATGCCCAGGCCCATTAGGACCGCGATCGGCATCGTGGCCGCGATGGTGAAGAGTCCCCACGGGCTTTCCGCGAGCGCCTTCACCACGACCAGGCCGAGCACCGCGAGCAGGATGGTCATGATCGAGATGATGCTGATCAGCGCGATCACGCCTGCGAACGGCCCGACTTCCTCGGCCACCATTTGCCCGAGGGATTTTCCCCGCCGCCGCACGGAGCAGAACATGATCACGCAGTCATGCACCGCGCCGCCCATCGTGGCGCCGACCAGGATCCAGAGCATCCCCGGCAGAAATCCGAACTGCGCCGCGAGCACCGGTCCCACCAGCGGGCCCGGCCCCGCGATGGCGGCGAAATGATGCCCGAAGACCACCCAGCGATTGGTCTTAACGAAATCCTTGCCGTCCTCGTGCACGACCGCGGGGGTGGCGCGCAGCTCATCGAGCGTGAGCACCTTCGCCATCAGCCACGCGGAGTGGAACCGGTACGCGACCGCGAAAACACAAATCGCCGCAATGACCATCCAGAGCGCGCTCACATTTTCCCCGCGCCCCCACGCGAGCATGGCGATCGAAAGCGTGCCGAGGACAACGACACCGGCCCAGCCGACAACACGCGGCCAAGGAGTGGAGGAGACAGCTGAATTCATGGGTAAAACCAGGGGGTCGCCGCCGACGATGAGAAAACGAAACCCCGGCGCAAGGAGCGTTTGAATTGCGGATTGCCAACCCGACGTAGCGCGGGGCCCCGCCCGCACGAAATGCTCCAGCACGGCACCCGCGGCCAAAAACGTTTCGACCCGGCTTTATTTTATTTCGGCACGAACTGATCTTCACCCTTCAAAGCCGGTAAGCCCGCTTCGCCGTCCCTCGCGCAATCGCCGCCTGCTCCTCGCCCGTCAAACCCGCCAGGAGTTCCGTCGTCGTCGCCAGCCATTCCGACAGCGGGATCTCGAGGCTGCAGACCGGCCAATCGCTGCCCCACATCAGCCGGCTCGCGCCGAAGCATTCGAGGCAATGTTCGAAAAAGGGTCGAACCTGGGGCGTCAGTGGCCGCCGGGGATCCGCACATCCCGCCAAGCCCGAAAACTTGCAGGCCACATTCGGCCGCGCGGCCAATTGCCGGAGGTCTTCGCGCCAGGGGTCGAGAGCTCCGCGTGCAACCTCCGGCACCCCGCAGTGATCGAGCACAAATTGGGTTTCCGGGCAGCGCTCCGCCAAGCGGGCCGCCGCGGGCAACAGATGTGGACGCAGGCAAAGATCGAACGTCATCCGACGCGCGGCCAGGTGCTGGAGATTCGAGCGGACAGCTGGGGACTCGCACCAATCATCCGGCATCGTGTGCAACACACGCCGGACCCCGGGCACGTGCGGCACGGACTCCAGGCGCGTGAGGTCCGCGGGAAAATCCGCCGCCTCCGGCCGCGCGCCCGCAATCACCGCGCACAATTTCGGGATGCGATCGATGAGCCCCGCCTGCTTCGCGAAAAACACCGCCTCCTCGACCGCCTGTCCGCCGGCGACGTCGGCCTCCATGAAAACGAAACCCGTGATTTCCATCCCCGCCGGCTGCGACGAAATCGCCGCCCGGTAATCCTCGAGTCCGAATTCGCGATCGAGCGCCGGCACCCCCGCACACCAATCATACCGAAACCTCCGCGGCAGCAGCAGGTGAACGTGAGCGTCGATGAACTCCATGGCCAACCATCAGCGGGCGCGAAACCCGCCGCGAGAAGAACCGGCGCCTGGCCGGTTGGCTCGATGTCGTGCGACGATGCACCCGGCCTTGCCCGCGACGTTGCCGGCGCCGGTCAGAAAACAGGCGTTACTTTTTCGCCGCCAGGTACGCGTCCAGCTGGTCCATCGTTCCACCCCAGCCTTGCTTCATGCTTTCATGGCCGGCGTCGAACGCGTTGCGCTCGTCGAGGGACGCATTGTAGGCCGTCCAAACCAGGGTCAGCCGGGTTTTTCCGTTTTCCTCGTCGAGCGTCATCGTCGACAGCGTCTCAAGCGGCCAGATCGGCGCCATCGGGTGACGCGTGACGCCCGCGTTCGCATCGGAAAATGAAACCAGCACCACTAACTTCGACGGCGCGACGATTTCGCGGAAAACCCATTTTCCCCACATCTCCTCCCCGTCCGACGACTTCAGGCAGTAAAGGAAAACCCCGCCGGGCCGCAGGTCCATCGAGCACGTCGGCATGCTGAAACCTTTCGGCCCGAACCATTGCTGCAAGCGCTGCGGCTCCGTCCACGCTTTCCACACCACGTCGCGGGGCGCGTCGAACACGCGCGACAGCACAAACGGTTTCGATTCGCCCGCGGCCGCGCTCGGGAGATACGCCGCCAGCCGGGCGAAGGTCTGCTGACCGCCCTCCACCGCGCCGTATTCCTTCGCCACGAAATCCCGGTCTTCCGCCGACGGGAATACCATCCGTGCCGTCAGCCTGGTCTTTCCCGGACCAACTTCTTCAAACGTCCACGTCGCCACGAACGTCGCGCCCTTCCCACCTTCCCGTCCACCGCCATGCAGGTAAACGATCCGCTCCGGCTTCACCACTTCCTTGAACGAACTCTTGTTCGGGTAACGCGTGCCGTCGGGCCCAATCATCACCTGCTCCCACTTGCCGCCCGGGCGCACATCCATCGTCTCGATTGAAGTCGTGAATCCCCGCGGACCCCACCAATTCGCCACGTGCTTCGGGTTCGTCCACGCCTCCCATACGAGCTCTCGCGGGGCGTCGAAGACGCGGGTGGTAACGATTTCGCGGTCATGGGTGTCTTCCGACGGGGAATTTTTCGTTGTCATGATGTTTTGGAATAAAAGGTTTCGCCGAGCACCGCCGCCAGGCGGTCCAAATTCTGTTCGTTCGCTTCGATCACGAAGCTTCTGACTTTCGCGCACTCCTCGACCGAAGCGAAACGCTGGCTCCAGGTAAGCCGCGTGCCGGTTCCTTCTGGCGCGAGCAGCATCGTCAACCTGAACCAGTGGAACGGCTCCAAGTGATCCAGCACCAGGCGTCCCGGCGGATCGATCGCCACAAACTCACTCAAATTCGGGTACTCCACGCCGTCCGGCCCGCGCATGACATAGCGCCAGCGCCCGCCGGGGAGGAAATCGAATTCCTGGAACGTATTCGTAAACCCCTTCGGTCCCCACCACCGGGCCAGGCTGATCGGATCAACGATCGCGCGAAACACCGCTTCCCGCGGCTGCGCGAAAAACCGCGTCGCCACGACCTCCTGTTCCCCCGATTCCGTGAGTTTACTTTTTAGCGTCATGCTTCTTCGGTTTTTGCTGCAGTTCCTGGAGATAGTCGTCGAGCCGGTCGAAGCTCTCCTCCCAAAACCGGCGGTAATTCTCAAGGTAACCGACCGCTTCCTTCAACGGCTCCGCGTCGAGCTTGCAGGGCCGCCACTGCGCATCGCGCCCTCGCAACACCAGCCCGCTCCGCTCCAACACCCGCAGGTGCTTCGAAATCGCCGGCAGGCTCATGGCATGCGGCTCGGCCAAGGCCGTCACCGACGAAGTGCCTTCCGCGAGCCGCGCCAGGATCGCCCGCCGCGTCGGATCGGCCAGCGCGGCAAAGGTAAGGCTAAGGCGATCGGGAGACATTTTGGAAAAGCGGGCGTTTCTTACTTAACCACTTGGTTAACTAATAAACCTCGCCTGTCAAGTAGCGCAGGCGACCCGCCTGCTCCGAGGGTTTGCCGACTGAACTTTTCTCCGCGGGAAAAATTCCAGCCTGCCGCGTTACCTCAACTGGAAGACCCGCTGCGGCGCCACGGCCCACAGGGTTTCATCGGCGCGAAGCATTCCCTTCCACGGCGTTCCCCCCGCCCACGGGGAAAAGGCGGGCATGATCAGGCGACGCGGACCGTCGACCAGCGCGGGCATTTTCAACCGGCCGCCGGCGCCGTCATCCCACAAAACCGCGGGATGATGATGTCCGACCACCTCCACGCACCCTTCGGGCACCGCGTGCTTCGCATCGCCGTGATGAAAGAAAAAACCGTCGCGCTGCGCGCTCGCCACCGACGCCCTCGACCACCGCAGGTCGTGGTTGCCCGACAGCACGACCGTCGGCGGGAGTCCCGGGCGCTCCAGGAAAATCTCCGCCGCTCTCCTTCCGGGCAACGCATGCAGCGAGTCGCCCAACCAGATCATCTCCCCGGGTTCGTAATCGGCGAGCAGGCTCGCCAGGCGCCCGGCAATTTCCTCGTCGCCCCACACGGGCAGCAGGTTGCCGCGGGCGCGATGACTCACGGCGTAGCCCCAATGGACATCGGCCACGACGAGGATCCGCAACCGCGACAACCAGAGCGCCCGGCGCGCATCCAGCCAGACCTCAGGCCGAATTTGCGTCGGCGGCGGCGGGCGCCTGTCGGCCATACATTTCGTGGTAGAGTCGTTCAATCGTGGTTTCGGGATCCTCGAGCGTCATGGTTTCCTTGATCTTGCTCACATAAATCCCAAAGGAGAAAGGACTCACCCGGTCGAGGATCCGCAAGTCCCACGGCAACGTCGCCACCTGGTCGAGGAAATTGATCGCCCGCGGCAAATCGAGGAAACGCAGGATCACCTCCGCGTAGGCCTCTCCCAGCAGCGGATGGTTCGGCTCATATTTTCTCAGCACGTCGAAAATGATCTCGGAGCTGAACTGCATCGCCCGCGCCCCGCGCTCGGCGCCGTGCACGCGGCGTGGCACCATCAGCCCCGTTTGGGAAACGCTGCGAAACATCCATTTCACCAACGACGATTCCGAGAGCGCCACCCGCATCGCCTCCTCCGCGCCGGCGCGCTGGAACAGCCGGCGCCATTCCTCGACGCCCATTTCCTGGAATGCCCGCAAGGTCAGGAGGAAGCCGTAATCGTCGATCGTGACGAGGGCGTTGCCGCCTTTGGTTTCCTGGATCCGCTGCGCGACAATCCGCGACAGCGCGTCGTTCGCCGAACGCCCGATCAAGGAGTGGAAAAAATAATGCCGCAGGTCGCCCTCGCGGTAACTTTCGACGAGGAAAAACGCCGCGGTGGGAATCGCCGAAATTTCAACCTGCAGGGCAAAATGGGCGGCGAGCGCGTCGGCGTTTCCCTTGGAGATGCGGTACTCCTGCTGGAGCCAGGCCGCACCCTCGACGGCGGATTTTCCGGCCATCGCCGTGCGCAACCGAACGACTTCGGCCGCAAGGCCGGAGGCCAGCGGCATCTTATTCGCGTACCAGCGCGGAATCGTCGGCATCGAGCTGTCCGCCCGCTTCACCTTCGCGGTCAGCAGATGCGTTCCCACGAGCCGCAGGCAGCGGCCGTTCAGCACGAACACGTCGCCGAGGCGCAGGCGGTTCATGAACGATTCCTCCACCTGTCCCAGGTTTTTCCGGCCGAGCTGCACCTGCACCATGCTCTCGGACGTGATCGTGCCGATGTTCTGGTAAAGGCTGCGCGCCACCTTCGGCATCGCGAGGTTGAGGTTCCCCTCGGCATCGATGCGAACCTTGCCGAAAACGTCGCGGTAATTTTTCTCCAGTGATTCCCCGCCGCCTTCGAGGTAACGCATCACGCGCTCGAACTCAGTCCGCGGCAGCGCGCGAAATGGATAACTGCGTCGCACCAAGGCGAACGCTTCATCGGGAGTCATGCTGCCGTACACCGCGAGCCCGACCAAGGTCTGCGCCAGCACGTCGAGCGGGTCGTCGTGCGGCTTCACCGGCTCCAGCGTGCGCTGTTCCATCAGCTTCGCGGTCGCGGCGCATTCGGCGAGGTCGTTGATGTTCGACGCCACCAGCAGTCCATGGCTCATCGCGCCCATCGAGTGTCCCGACCGACCCATGCGCTGCAACGCGCGCGCCACGCCCTTCGGCGCCGACACCATGATCACGAGGTCGATCGAGCCGATATCGATGCCCATCTCCAACGAGGTCGAACACACCACCGCGCGCAGTTCGCCCCGGCGCAGCCGATCCTCGACCGCGAGGCGGATATTGCGATCAAGCGAGGCGTGGTGGACCTCGATCAGCGCCGACAGCTTCGGCAGCTGCAGTTTCAATCTCAGCCCGATCGTTTCGGCGCCGCTGCGCGTGTTGGTGAAAATCAGGGTGGTTCGTTTTTCCAGCAGCAGCTCGCCCAGTTCCTGCAAGACCCGCGTCGCCGTGTAGCCGGCGGGCGGGTAGGCATTCTTCCGCAACGGAGAATAAACCTCGATGCGCGCCGCCCGGCGCTCGTGCACCTCCGCGAGCCAGCAATCCCGCCCCGGCCCAACGAGGAATTCCGCCATCGTGGCCAGCGGCGAAACCGTCGCGGACAGCCCGATCCGCACGAGCGGCGCACCGCAGATGTCCTCGAGTCGCTCCGCCGAAACCATCAGCAGCGCCCCGCGTTTGTTCTCCGCGAGGGCGTGAAGCTCGTCGGCAATCAGGAAACGCGTGGTCCGCAGCTTCGACACCCACGCCGGCTGGCTCAGCAACAGCGTCAGGCTCTCCGGCGTCGTCACCAGGATATGCGGCGGTTTTCGCACCTGCGCCGCGCGCTCCTTCTGCGTGGTGTCGCCGGTGCGCGCCCCCACCGTGATCCAGTTCCAGCCCAGTTCCCCCAGCGGCTGCTGGAGATTTTTCTGCAGGTCGTACGCCAGCGCCCGCAACGGCGAAACGTAGATCGCGACGATCCCGACCGGCAGCTCCCCGCGGTCGTGCGCCTTCGCCAGCCAGTCGAAGACCCCGAGGAAGGCCGCGAGGGTTTTCCCACTGCCCGTCGGCGACGACAGCAGCGTGGAATGGGCCGCGAGAATTTCCGGCACGGTCAGCCGCTGGCTCGGCGCCAGCCGGCCGAAGCGGCGCCGGAACCACTCCCACAGCTGGGGGTGAAGCTCGTCCTGGAGCGCCGCCTCGGGGAGCCGCGGGTCAGTGACGTGATGAAACATCGGCAAACGCATGGTTGCCCGCGAGCCGGCGGCAAGTCTCGAGCGTGTCGATCTCCGCGACGGTCTTGTCCGTCCGAATCCGGTTGATCCGCGGGAAACGCAGCGCGAACCCGCTCTGGTGACGATCGCTCGGCTGGATCGAATCGAACGCCACTTCGATCACCACGTCCGGCACCACCGTGCGCCGGCGGCCCTGTTCTTCCAGCGTGTTCGCGATGAAATGCTTCGTGAGCTGCGCAATCTCCACGTCCGTCAAACCGGAGTACGCCTTCCCCACCGTCAGGAGCCGCTCATGTTCCGGGTCGCGGATGGCAAACGTGTAATCGCTCAGCACATCGCGACGCTTGCCGTGCCCGAGTTCCACCGCGACGACCACTACATCGAGCGTCGCGTAGGCCTTCTTGAGCTTGAGCCACGCCAGTCCGCGCCGCCCCGGCGTGTAGGCGCTGTCCGGATCCTTCGCCATCAAACCTTCATTCCCGCGATGTCGTGCCGCCAGGAAAGCCGCCTCGATTTCCACCGCGGTTGTCGCCTGCTGGATCGGCGCCAGCACGAATCGCTCGGTCGCGCCCGCCAGCAATTCCGCCAGCAGCGCCCGCCGCCACCGCAGCGGTTCCTTGAGCAGCACGCGCCCATCGCGCCACAGCAGGTCGTAAAACGAGATCGAAACCGGGATCTCCTCGCCGAGGAAAAAATCGTCGCCCTTCCGCCCGAGCCGCTTTTGCAGCTCCGCGAAGGGCAGCGCCCGGCCCTCGCGCCAGGCCAGCAACTCGCCGTCGCCGATGAAATCGCCGGGCAGCTCCAGCGCCGCGCGCGCCACGTCGGTAAACTGTTCGGTGATGCGATGAAGGTCGCGCGAGTAGATTTCCACCCGCTCCCCCTCCTTGTGTAGCTGGCAGCGGATCCCGTCGTATTTTTCCTCGAGCCATACCGGCGCCGCCAGCCGCGCGAGGATGTCGGCGGCCGTCGACTCCGGGCTCGCCAGCATGAACTGGAGCGGATGAAACACGCGCAGCCGGATCTGGTCGAGCTCCCCGAGCCGGGCCGCCCGCATCACGGCCCCGATGTCCCCCGAGAGCATGTTGGCCTCGCGCACCGCCGCCGGCGGCTGCACCGAGGCAATCGCGATCGCTTCCTCCACCAGGCCCTCCTTCAGGCCGATGCGAAGGTCGCCCGTGATGATCTTGATCAAGTACTTCGCCTCGGTCGGTGCCACGCGCCGCAGGTACTGCGTCATCAGCTCCAGTTTCGCCGCGGGCCCGCGCGCCAGCGCCGACCGATGGAAAAAATCCGCCACCTCGGCGAGCTCGTTGGACTGCGGCCGCGTCCGCCCCGCGAGCACCTCCGCCGCCGCTTCGCCACTGTCCGCGTACCGCCGGTAAGCGACGCGAAGATCGGCATCGGTTTTTCCCGCAACCTCCAACACCGCGCGTTTCATCACCGACCAACCAAGATTCAGCGTCCGATCCTCCGACTGGGAAAAGGTGCGCCCGGTGAAAAAAACCGCGGCGCGCGCCGCATCGTCCACCGACAGGCTGCCGAGGTAGCCGGCGAGCAGGTTGATCTTCTCCAGCTTGCTCGACGTGCCTTTCACCTTGTCCGCCACGGCGGAAAAACGGCCGAATGAACCCGTGGCATCGGTGTCCTCCTCGATCGCAAACGGCGGGTTCGATCCCTTGGAGGAAACCCCGGGGTCGCGCACGGAAATCGCCGTGGGCATCTCGAGGTCCAGCTGGTTGGCCTGGCCGATCGCCCAGGCCTCGACCCCGCGGTCGCGCAACGTGCGCGCAAATTCCGTCGCGAAGCCGTGCAGCGTGAAGACCTGCTTCGGACGCACCCGTTCGACAAAGCGCAGCAAGTCGGGGAAATCCGCGTGGTCCGACAGCGGGAAAGCCGCGTCGCACTGGTACCGGTAGATCGCGCTCGGATCGAGCGCCCAGCCCGTCAGCACTGCCGTCCGACGCCGCGGGATCCTCTTCAAGAAGGAAGAACCCGGGGGCTGCGGCGGGCAAAGCACCACCGCGCCCTCCATCTCACCCGCGACAAATTCCCGGTAGGGCGGAAATGCGAGGCCGAGTTCCTCATACACCTTGGTCATCCGATAGGTCGCGGGATGGAGCATCACCGGCAAATTCGCCGACGCCAGGCTGCTGAGGATTTCCTGGCTCTTCCCCAGGCTGTAGCCAAAGAGCACGGGCGTTTCCCCGTCGTCGAGTGCGTCGCGGCAGAATCGCTGGACCGCGACGAGCACCTCGGCCGTCGGCGGAAAAACATATTCCGGCTTCCCGAAGGTGGTCTCCATGATCAGCACATCCGCCGCCGGGGTCGCGCAGAGCTCGGCGGACAAGCCGGGGCGCAGTTTGAAATCCCCGGTGTAGAGCAGGCTCCCGTGCTCCGCATGCGTCAGCAACGACTGCGCCGATCCAAAGATATGCCCCGCCGGATGCAGCATCACCGTGCAGTCCGGCGTGAGTTGCTCCGCGTTTCCGAACGGCAGCACATGCTCGATGCGCTCGGCGGGCAGCCGCGCCCGCATCAGTTTCGCGGTGCCTTCGGAGCAGAGGATTTCACGATGCTCCGCCAAGTGGTCGAAATGCGCATGCGACACAAACGAGCGGTCCACCGGCAACCGCGCATCCAGCCACCAGCCCACCTGCGGCAGCCAGACTCCCTGGTCGAATTTCAAATCCCACGGCATGGTAATTCGTCGGGTTCAGGTTGAAGGCGCAGGGATGCATCGGCCCCGTCGCTCCGGTTCCGGCCTATCCGCGTTGCCGTTCCGCCGAGTGGTTTTGTTTCTCCAAAATGTCCTTCACCAGCGCACTGAGCTGGTCGGCGGTAAATGGTTTCGGCAGCAGCCGATTCGCGCCCTGCTCCAGCGCCATGTTTAACCGCGAGTGATTCCCGGACATCGCGACGATCGTGAGCTCGGGAAACTCCGTGCGCAGTTCCTGGATTCCCAGCAGCCCGCCGTGCGGCATGACCAAATCCGTCATCACGATGTCGGCCATTTCCGCCCGAAAAAGCTCTACCCCTTCGGCCCCGTCCCGGGCACTCGCGACCAAGTGGCCGGCGTTGGTGAGAATGCGCGACATCGTGCGCAGGAGCACTTCGTCGTCGTCGATGAGAAGGATACGGGCCATGGGAACGGGCAGGGAAAAGGGTTGAATGGGAAAGGCTGGGTATGTGACCACCCACCCCGTCCTAGACCGCAACTTTCCTTCCACGTTGCTGACTTCTGCAACCCAGCGGGAAATTTTTTCGCCCCGGATTCTTCAATGCTTGGGCGCCGATCCGCTCGACGGAATGCCCGTGTCTCCCGCGACGCGTTTTCCCTCAAGGATATAAGTCCGCACGAGGCCCAAGCCCTTGCAGTCGACCTCGCCGCGTTCCGTCAGGATGAACTTGTCCTTCAGCATTTCCGCCGTGTCCGCCGGCAGGTGAACCCGGTTGGGCAAGCCCGAGGATTGCATCCGGCTCGCGAGATTCACGGCGGCGCCCCAGAGGTCGTAGGTAAATTTTTTCCGACCGATGACCCCGGCGATCACCGGCCCGGCGTTCAAACCGATGCGTAGCGCAAACTCGGTCCCGTGCTCACGATTCAGGTCGGTCAGCGCCGTCAGCATCTCCAGCGCCATCTCCGCCACGGCTTCGACATGGTTCGGCCGCAGTTCCGGCATGCCGCCGACGACCATGTAGCTGTCGCCGATGGTCTTGATTTTTTCGAGCCCGTGACGCTCCGCGATCTGGTCAAAGCGTGAAAACAAATCGTTGAGCAGCGCCACCAGTTTCTCGGGATCCGTGCGATTGGCGAAACTGGTGAACCCGATCAAGTCCGCGAAAAGCACCGTCACGCTCGCAAAGCGTTCCGCGATGGTATGATCGCCCTGCTTGAGCCGTTCCGCGATCGCGAGCGGGAGGATGTTCAGCAGCAGGCGCTCCGATTTTTCCTTCTCGAATTCCAGCAGCTCCTTTTCCAGCTGTGCCTCCATCAGGCGCAGGCGCTCCAGGTCGCGCAGGCGCTTCCGCTCGAGCGACGCCGTCACGCGTGCCCGCAGCAGCACCGGATGCACCGGCTTCGGCAAAAAATCCTCCGCGCCCAACTCGATGCATCGCACCACCGCCTCCAATTGATCCAGTCCCGACGCGACGATGACCGGCAGATGCCGGCGAAATGGATCGCTCTTCAATTTCGCCAGGACCGCGTAGCCGTCGAGCCGCGGCATCTCGATATCGAGCACGATCAGGTCGAATTCCTTCTCCTGCAGCAGGTCGAGCGCCGCCTGTCCATCCCGGGCCTCGGAGATATTCTCGTAGCCCAAGTCCCGGAGCGTGAGCACCAGCACTTCGCGCAAGCTGTCCGAATCGTCGACCACGAGGATGGACGCGCGCTTGCCCGCGGTATCCGTTTTCGCCCGGGCCAATTGCAGGGTCTGCGGCGGCGTCAACTTGCCGCTTTTCACCGTCCGAATCATCTCGAAGGTACGTGCCTCATCGGGAGGGCCGGACAATTTCATGACCGAGAGTGGCCGCTCTAACATTTCTTGGCAATCCCGCTTCGCAAAACTCACGACCGAAGGATTTCGCGCGCGTGCCGGCGCGGCTGAATGTCACTCATAGCCGATTTTCTCGCGAAGCCCGCCACCAAGCCCCGGAATTTTTCCGGGCGCAAAAAAAGCGCAGGGTTTTCGGGACTGCGAACGAGATTTGGGCGCGCTGATCCGCGCGCGGAACCCTCGATTCGCAGCCCCGGAAACTTGCGCCTCCTTGCGGCCTACACTCCGGTGCTTGGGATTTTCTACCGGGTGTTTTCTCAGTGCTCGCTGCCCGGCGAGCGTGCGGGGCCGGGGCTGGTGATGCCGGGATCGGTTTTCCCCGAGATCGTGTCCTCGTCGATGTCGTCGGTCCTCGCCCGACGCATGCGCTCGGGATGGTCGTCCTTCAATGTCTCGCTGCCCGCCTGGCGGGTCGCCTTCGGGTCCGGCGCGGGGAAATCCTTTTCCGTCGAAGCCGGCGAAGTCAGCGGTACCTCGGGCGGGCGGGGAGTTTTGTCGTTGCGAACATTCGAAGTGGGTTTGGCAGACATATCATCTCCTTTGGTTGAGGTTTTCTAAACGTTTCAACCGCAGGGACAGCTTTCCGTCGCGAGCGTTCACCCGCGGGGAAGACAATTTACACGCTTACACCGGGCGAAAATCCCGCGCGATTTGCACCAGCTTGTCGTGGGGCACATCCGCCTCGGCCGCATACGTCGGCCAAGCCGCCACCGCCGCGTTGACCTGCTCCAGGATCGCCTTCGCCCGCGGCACCAGGAAACGATCCGCCACCGCAAGCAGGTCAGCGCGCGCGATCTCGTCGAATTTTCCGTTCACGCTCATCAGGTGCTGGTCCACCCACGCACTTCGCGGGTTGAACGCGTGGGTCACATCATACGCCGGCGCGATCTCCCACCCCGCGCCCTGCTTCAGCCGGAACGCGAAATTCTTGGTATGATCGTCGCAGTTGCGCGCGACCACGTTGAACGCCATCCGGCGAAACGCCTCCGCCAAGGCCGCGTCGTCGAGGCCCAGGCTGCGCAGCGTGAGGAAATACTGTTCGTACGCATGCGTGGCGCGCTGCCTGTAGTCGAGATGCTGCATCCCACACAGCGACTGCACGTGGTGCTTCCGGTTGCCGTCGCGATCGAAGCGGCGGGTCATGAAATGCGCGCGCCCGTTTTCCTTCAGCAAGCGGCACGGCGACATCGCCATCCCCGCCCCTCGCGTCGCCATCAGATGATACGCGTATTCGATCCGCCCATAATCCCCCGTCGTGCCCAACGCGAAGTCGGGCCCCACCCCGTCAAACTTCAGCAGCCAGTGTTCGAAACCCTCATCCACATCGAACTGGCCGCTGCGAATTTCGCCGGTCACCGGATGCCACGCGATCACCGCCTTCGCCCGCGCCCCGCCCGCGGAAGTGCCGACGCGGATGATGTTCGCGAGCGCCGCCCGCGCATGCACGTCGCCTTGGAAATCGCCGTGCATGACGTCGCGCGCGGCTTCCACGAGCGCTTTCATTTCCAACGGCTTCTTGCTCTCCGTCGCCGATCCCTGCGCCGGCCGAATTTACTGCGCAGCCAACCCGCGCCGCCCCATGTTCGCGAGGCGATCCAAGGCGGTGATGGAATCCTTTGTCACGCCCCGCTGCCCCATCCAGGCGTTGATC
>JAQGOP010000043.1 GCA_028293545.1 Verrucomicrobiota bacterium
CGGTCGGCGCTTTCGCGCTGCCGTCGACCACGAGCAAGGACGCGGCGCTGGTCACGAGCCTGGCGGGCGGGGTCTATTCCGCGAAACTCAAGGGCAGCAACAACACGACCGGCACGGTGCTCGCCGAAATTTACGATGCGAATCCCAGCACGTTCAGCGCATCCTCGCCCCGCCTGGTCAACATCTCGGCGCGCGCCACGATGACGAATGACAATCCCTTGATCGCAGGCTTCGTGGTGGGTGGCTCGACGGCGAAGACCCTCCTGATTCGCGCGATCGGGCCCTACCTGACCCAGTTCTTCGGTGCCTCGGCGATGGCGGATCCGAAGCTCGATATCATCCCCGGCGGTGCTTCGACGCCGCTGGTGAGCAACGACAACTGGGGCGGCTCCCCGTTGATCACGAGCGCCGGAAATGCCGTGGGGGCATTTCCCCTCTCCGACACTCCCTCGAGCAAGGACGCCGTCCTGCTGGTCACCCTCGACCCTGGAATCTACTCGGCCAAAGTGCTCGGCGTAAACGGAGCCAGCGGGATTACGCTGATCGAGGTCTACGAAATCCCATAAAGTAGCGCAGGCGGCCCGCCTGCTCTTCGAAGTAGCGAGTAGCGGGTAGCGCGTAGCGAGCATGTCGGACCGACCGACGAGCAACCCAATCCATTTGAACAGAAGGTAACCAAGGAAACGAAGAGGTTTTGGTTCGCGAAACCTCTCGTGCCATTGACGCCGTGGGATTGGAACCCTTCGAAACATGCATCGTTTAGAGCACGAGCGATTCCGCTGACCTAGAACCTCTTCGTTCCCTTGGTTGTCTTCTGTTCAAATGGATTGGAGTTCGATCCCTGGGCAGGCGGGCCGCCTGCGGTACCCCTCCGATTCATCCCATCTTGAAACTGGCGCTGACTTGGAAGACTGCGCTCACGATCGCGAAGGCAATGAAGCCGACCACCACGAAAACCGCCATCAACACCACCGTCGCGATCACTTTGACGAAGGTGCTCAGCTGGCTGGAAATGAGCCGACGATAATTTTTCGCGATGTCGTGCAAGCTCGGCACGACGTTGCCGGTGTTCTCACCCACCGTCAGGCGGTCGAGGACGAGGTCGGGGAAACAGCCGGTCTTTGTCAGCGAACTGGACAACGCCTCGCCTTCAATCACGCGGTCGGTCGCCAGGTGAAACGCCTGGCGATGGACGCGGTTGGAGATCTGGCGTTCGGTCATCCGCAGCGCTTCGACGGCAGTGATGCCGTTGGCGAGGAGCACACCGAGCGTCTGGCTGAAGGAAAGCACAGTCTGGGAAACGATGAACGGCCCGATCAGCGGCAGGCGCAGCAGCCAAGCGTCCGTGGTCGCGCGCCCCGCTTCGGTCTGCCGCCAGCGCCAGAAGGAAATGCCGCCGAGCACGGCGGCGATGACGATCACCACGCCGTAGTGCAGGGAGAAATTGGCCGCGCCGACCAGCAGGCGCGTCGAGAGCGGGAGTTCGCCGTGGAGGGAATTGAAAAGCGATTGGAGCCGCGGCAGCAGGAAAAAGAGGAAGAACAGCACGAGGCAGCCCGCCACGAAGATCAGGAGGATCGGGTAGGCGAGCGCCGTGACGAGCTGCGAGCGGAGGTCGCGCTGCTCGTTCAAATGCGCGATGAGCCGATCGAGCGTTTCCGTGAGCGAGCCGGTCGCTTCACCAGCCTGGATCAGGCTGATCGTCGAGGAATCGAACACCGCCGGGAATCCCGCCATCGCCCGCGAGAGCGGCGCGCCCTCGCTCAGCCGTTCCCACAATCCGCCGCTGAGCAGCTTGAGGCCCGGCTCCTTGATTCGCACCGAGAGCAGTCGCACCGCTTCACCCGCCGACATCCCGCTCGTGAGCAGGTCGTGCAGCGATTGGAGAAATGGCAGGCGGTGCTTGCGCGTGAGCGTGATGGCGCCGGCGGAAACGGGTGCCGCGGCTTTGGCGCCGCGGCCGGGTTTGACGCCGGTTTCGTCGACGGCGACCACCTGCAGCCCGCGGGCGCCGAGGAGGCGCAGTGCATCCTTGCGCGTCGGCGCCTCCAAGGTGTCGGCGACGTTTTTGCCGGCACGATCTCGGGCGCTGTAGGTGAAGCGAGGCATCAGGAGGAGTTGAACCGCGAATGGACGCTAATGAACGCTAATTCCAAACCGCTCGGCGCCGGCTTATTTTTCCGCGACGGTGATTACCCGCAGGACTTCATCGAGCGTGGTGTGGCCGGCTTTGACTTTTTCCCAGCCGCTCTGGCCGAGGGTGCGCATGCCGTGGCGGCGCGCGGTTTCCGCGAGCGTGCGCGTGCTTTCGCGTTTCAGCACGAGCTCGTGCATCTCGTCGTTCAAGCGGAAGATCTCAAAGATGCCGATGCGCCCGCGATAGCCGGTGCCGCGGCAGCGATCGCAGCCGACGGGAGCTTTCAACGACGTGATCAACTCCGCCTCCGCAGTGTTGCAGCCGAGGATCGCGAGGCTCTCGACGATTTTCACTTTCGTCACGGGCGCGGGAATCGAGCATTGCGGGCACAGCCGGCGGACCAGGCGCTGGGCGATGACGAGCTCGATGGCCGACGCCACGAGGAAGGGCTCGATGCCCATGTCGACCAGGCGCGTGATCGCGCCCGGCGCGTCGTTGGTGTGCAGCGTGGAAAAAACCAAGTGGCCGGTGAGCGAGGCGCGGATCGCGATCTCGGCCGTGTCCTTGTCGCGAATTTCGCCGACCATGATCACGTCAGGATCCTGCCGCAGCACGTGGCGCAACGCATCCGCGAACGAGAGGCCGATCTCCGGGCGGACCTGCATCTGGTTCACTCCGGGGACTTCGTACTCGATGGGGTCCTCGATCGTGATGATCCGGAGATCCGTGGAATTGATCTTCCGCAGGAAGGCGTTCAGCGACGTGCTCTTGCCCGAACCGGTCGGCCCCGTCACGAGCACGATGCCGTGGGGGTAATCCAGGATCTGCGTGATCTGGGACTGCTCCTCGGCGCTCATGCCGAGGCGATCCATCGTGTACGCTTCCTTCTTCTGGTTCAGCAAACGCAGCGAAATCGACTCGGCGTAAATCGTCGGGATGGTGGAGACGCGAATGTCGAGCGTGGTGCCGCCCGCCTTGAAATTGATGCGGCCATCCTGCGGCAGGCGTTTCTCCGAAATATTGAGACGCGCCATGATCTTCAGGCGGGAAATAATCGCGTCCTGGAAGCGCAGGAGATTTTCCGGCACCGGCACGGGCACGAGCAGGCCGTCGACACGGTAACGGATCCGCAGCTGGCCTTCCTGCGGCTCCCAGTGGATGTCCGTCGCCTGGTCCTCGACGGCTTGGGAAATGACATCCGTGACGAAGCGAACGACGGCCGCATCCTCGTCGACGACCTCCTCCGTCGCCGACACGGTTTCGGGGGCGACGTAGGATTCGTCGCCGTCCTCGAGCGAGCCCGAACCCACCCCGTAATTTTCAATGATGAGCTGGTGCACGCGCTCGGGCACCGCGAGATGCCACACCGGCGGGCGCGGGGTGAACGTGCGCAACCAGTCCGTCATGATATCGTCGGGCAGCCAGGCGGTGGCCAGGTGCAGCGGCAGGCTGGCGTTGGTCGCCGCGTCGGCAGCGGCGGGGCCGAGACGAATCGGGATGATCTGGTAATCGTGCACCAATCGCGCCGGCAGGAGCGCGCGCGAGGCGGTGTCGGGTTCGAGATTGCTCGCGGTATCGAGGCCCGCGGCTGCGGCCAAGGCGTTCAGCGCGTCGGGTTCGGTGACCTGGAGCGCGGCGGCGAGGGCGGCCAGGCGTTTTTCGCGCGGGGATTCCAGGAGGACCTGCGCCTGGGCGTCGGAGAGACGCGAGAGCAGGTCGGCGGGCAGGGGCGCGTGGGCGGTCGCAAGCATGGCGGCGGCGCGCGGTTACTTCTTGGAACCCTTGGCGGTCTTGGCGGTTTTGCCTTCCAGATAGTCGTCGATCTGCTGCCGGTTCATCTGCTTGTCGATGTCCTTGCGCGTATCGGACATCGCTTCGCTGACTGGAATCACGTGGGGCCGGATAAAGAGGAGCAACTCCGTGCGAGCCTCGGTCTTGGTGCGGCCGCCGAAAATCTGGCTGATGACGGGGATCTCGGCCAGGAAGCCGAGTTTCGTCCGGCCAGCGTCGGTCTTCGTGCGCTGCAGGCCGCCGAGGACGATCATCTGCCCGTCCTGGACGTTGACGAATGACGTGGCGAGGCGCGTGCCGATGATCGGCTGGTCGTTGCCGTCGATCACGACGTTGCCGATCACGTCGTTCACTTCCTGGGAAATCTTCAACTGGATGCTGCCGTCGTCACCGATCAAGGGCGTGACCTTGAGGTCGATCGCGATGTCCTTGTACGTGACTTGGGACTGCGTGGTGATGCCGGTCGTGCTGGCCGAGGTGGGCGTGGCGGTCGAGCCGGTGATGATCGGCTGCTGCTGGCCCACCTTGACCTCCGCTTCCTTGTTGTGGGTGGTCATGATCATCGGCGCGGAGAGGATCTTCACGTTGCTCTTCGAGCCGGTGTTGCCGAGGGCGGCGTTGAACGACAGCGGATTCACCACGCCGCTGGTGATGTTCCAGCCGGCGATGCCGCCGCCCGCCGCGGCCGCGTCGGCGGAAAAATTCGTGATGGAAGTGCGGCCGTCCTGCAGCGGACCCACGGTGAGATTGAGCGCGTTGATGCCCGAACGGTCGGTATCGGATAGTGTGACTTCGGCGATGATCACCTCGATGCGCACCTGCGCGAGGAGGATGTCGACTTTCTCGACGAGGTCCTTGATGAGGCGGATGTCATCGACCGTGCCCGAAACCACGACGGCGTTGGAGCGTTCGTCGGGAAGCACGGTGATGAGACTGCTGAATTCGTCGCTGGGCACCACCAGCCCGCCGATCGCGGGGGCGGCGGTGGCGGGGGCGGCCACGGCGCCTGGTGCGCCCTGCAGCTGGATCTGGCCGGGACGAACCGAACCGTTGGCGCCGCTTTTCTGGGTGATGCTATTCTGGCCGGACACCAATTGGGACAGCAGGGCGGCGACGTCCTTGGCGGCGGCGTGCTTGAGGTAAATGACTTCGTTGCGGGTGTTGAGTTCGCCCTTCACGTCGAGCTTGGCGATGAGGTCGTCGAAGAGCGGGTACTGGCGCGAGTCGGCGAGGAGCACGATCTGGTTGGTGCGATCGTCGGCGTTGAAGGTGGTGGCGGAGCCGAGCTGGTTCTGCAGCGGGCCCTGGAAAATCATGCGGAGCCGGTTGACCAGGTCGCTGGCCTTGGCGTACGACAGCGGATAGAACTTCGGCGTGAGGCCGTTGGCGTTGGGTCGGTCGAGCTGGCGGATCAAGGTTTCGACGCGCTGGAGGTTGCTGACGGTGTCGGTGATCAGGGCCGCGTTGGCCTTGTCGAGGGAGACGATGCCGTTGGCGACGCCGGGGGACATCAGCGGCGAGATCTGCGGGATGAATTCGTTGACGCGGAGGAATTCCAATTGGAACAGCTTGGTCGCGATGCGGCCGCTGGCGGCGAGGCTGAGGGTGGAGCCTTCGATCATTTCAGGCGCCTCGGTCTTGGCCTGGGTGAGCGCGACGACCTTCAGGAATTTGTCGCCGAGGGGGACCACACTCACGCCATTGAGCGAGAGCATGGTTTCGATCGCGATGATGGCGTCGGATTTCGGGAGCGGCTTGCTGTACTTGAAGGAGTAGTTGTTCGTCGGCAGCGCCTGCGGACGCAGGACGGTGCGGCCGGTGTACATTTCCAGCGCACCCAGGATCGTGTCGATGTCGACATCGGCGAGCTTGATCGGACCGACCATTTCCTCAGCCGGAGCGGGTGCGGCCGGTTCGGGCGGAGGGGGAATCTGGGCGGTCGCCGCAAGGGCGGACAAGGCGGCGGCGGCGGCGAGGCTCGAACGAAAGTGACGCAGGCTCATGCAGGGGGACGATAAGGGTTGGTTGGCCGAGCCAAGGAGTGCAGATAAGAGGTTAAACCGCGAGGGTTGTAAATCGTGATGTGCTATGACGGTAGCAGGGGGAAAAAGTTGCCTAAATCGAATGAGGGAAATGACAACCCGGGAGCCCCTTCCCGGTAGCGATGGGCGAAGCAAGCGAGCGCGCCGCCCAAAGACAGTCGGCGTTTTTTTAACCACGAATGGACACGAATAGACACGAATCTGAACTTCGAACACCCATTGGTTGGATCAAAAAGAAATCGAGCTGGATTGGCTTCGACCCCGGCTTTTCCTGGACCGCGCTCCTGTCACACTTTTCGGGTTCAGATTCGTGTCTATTCGTGTCCATTCGTGGTTAAAAAGATCGGAGGCGGGGCGCTTGATTCGCGCTTGCCGCTCCCCGGGGGCGAAACAACTCTCCCGCCCTGCGATGCCGAACAGCTTCGGAAAACTTTTCACCATCACCACCTGGGGCGAAAGCCACGGGGCGGCCGTCGGCGTGGTTATTGACGGCTGCCCGGCAGGCCTGGCGATCACAGCGGATGAAATCCAAGTGGAGCTGGATCGCCGGCGCCCGGGACAGAGCGACATCGTGACGCCGCGCAAGGAGGAGGACCGCGTCGAGATCCTCGCCGGCGTCTTCGAGGGGAAAACGATGGGAACGCCCATTTCCTTGCTGGTGCGCAACGCGGACCAACGTCCCGGTGCCTACGATGAGATGCGCGAGAAGTTCCGCCCCTCGCACGCCGATTTCACCTACCAGGCCAAATACGGCCTGCGCGACCACCGCGGCGGCGGCCGCAGTTCCGCGCGGGAAACAATTGGACGCGTCGCGGCGGGAGCGATTGCCGCGAAGATCCTGCGGCTCGCGAACGGCGTGGAAACGCGGGCGTTCGTGACCCAGGTCCACGATATCAGCGCCCCGCTCGAGGCGCTGGCAAAATTCCCCACGCTGGCGGAGGTCGAGGCGACCGCGGTGCGTTGCCCGCATCCGGCCACGGCGGCGGCGATGATCGAACGGATCAAGGCCGTGCGCAGCGAGGGCGACTCGGTTGGCGGCGTGATCGAATGCCGCGTGCGCGGTTTGCCGGCGGGATTGGGCGAACCGGTTTTCGACCGGCTGGAAGCGGACCTCGCGAAGGCGATGCTCTCCCTGCCGGCAACGAAGGGGTTTGAAATCGGCAGTGGATTTTCGGGCACGCGGCTAAAGGGATCGGAGCACAACGATGCGTTCGAGACGCGCGATGGACGCGTGCGCACGGTGACGAATCGTTCCGGCGGCGTGCAGGGTGGGATCAGCAATGGCGAGGAGCTGGTGTTTCGCGTGGCGTTCAAACCGACGGCGACGATTTTGCAGCCGCAGAAAACGGTCGACATCCGCGGCGCCGCGACGGAACTCGCCGCGCGGGGACGCCACGATCCCTGCGTGCTGCCGCGCGCCGTGCCGATCGTCGAGGCGATGACTTCCCTCGTGCTGCTCGACCACTGGATGCGCCAGCACGCGCAGAACCAGACGTTCAAGTTCTGATTTTTTTAACCGCGAATGGACGCGAATAAACGCGAATCCAAACGTTCAGGCCGGATTTTTTTCAGCAGGAAAACCGAGGCAGATGGAATCAGGCCTCTCCTGTAAGAAAATCAGAGGTTTGAAATCTGGATCCGTGAACATCCGTGGAATCCGTGGTAAAAAGGCTCGAAGGAATGATTCGCGTTTATTCGCGTCCATTCGCGATTAAAAATTTTGCACCTGAGTTTTTGGGGTCTGGGGTTGCGGGTTGGCGGGAGTGCGTGCTTCGTGGGCCGAAGACATGGCTGAAAAACCTCTCGTATATTTAATCCTGGGAGCCGCCGGCTCGGGCCGGCGGGAAATCTTGGTGGACTTGATCGAGGCCGGCCTGGCGCCGGGCGATCGTGCGGCGGTGATGATTTCAGACCAGGAGCAACCCGATGCGCGCGACGCGGCGCTGCCGGGTGTCGTGCCCTGGACGTGGAGCGATCAGTTCATCATGGCCACGCTGCCGACCGATGTGACGCACGTGTTCTTCATGACCGATGGCCGGGCCAACCCGATCGACCAGGTGGAGGTTTTCAAGACGTGGATCGAGGCGCAGGGCGGCGAACTCGCGCGGGTGTTGTGCGTCGTGAACTGCCAGCTGGCGGAAAAAAACCCGCCGATGCTCGCGTGGTATGAAGCGTGCGTGCATTTCTCCGACGTGGTGCTGCTGACCCACCGCGAGGGCGTGGCGAACAAATGGCTGAGCGAATTCCGGGCGCATTTCGACAAGCAGTTTTACCCCTGCCTGTTCGAGATGGTGAAGGAAGGAAAGGTGAAGAACCCGGCGCTGGTGCTCGATCCGCTGGCGCGCCGCATGACACATGTGTTCGACGCCGAGCAGGACTGGATCTTCACCGATGCGGAAGGGGAGGAGATCGACGAGGACGAAGAAACCGAGGGCGACGAGGAAGTCGAAGCCACCCAGGCCGAGGATCCGTATTTCGTCCGCGATGCCGCGCATCGCCGCGCAAAGAAAATCCCCGACGTCGCCAAGTTCCTTGAACCGCGAATGGACGCGAACAAAAGCGAATGACCAGGCGGCTCCGCTTTCGGTCCTCAGCCTGCAGCTTGCCGTCCGTCCCCTAGAGCTTCCCCGCCTTGATCAGCACTCCGCTGTTGAAGGTAATATAGTACCCGGCGGTGAGCCCGATGATGACCATGGTCAGCGGGCTTTGCATGAAATTTGGCGGGGTGGAGGTGAGGGCCCGGCTATTATCGTAGAGCACGAGCAGTCGATAAACCACGCGTCCGGCGAGCAGCAGGGTCAGCCCGATGCCGATGTAGGTGTTCGGGGTATAAAAGTGCCGGCCCGAGGCATCGGTTTCGAAGCGCGTGAGCTTGAGCCCGAGCCACGCCAGCGGCAGGCCGAGCGCCAGGCCGCCGCCGAATCCGGCAAGGACATGCGGCGTAAAGATCGACGCGGCGACCAGCAAGGCGCTGATCAGGCCGAACACAACGATGCCAGTGATGAGGCGACCCCGGTGGAGCGGCTGCTTCCCGACGTTGCGATGGAAGCGACGATAAATCCGCCACGCGATGAACGGCAGGACCAGCGCCGGGACCAGGCTGCCGACGGTTGCGGGTGCGGCCATGTTACTTGACCGCAGCGACAGCGGCGACAAAGGCCTTGGCACGCGCGGTGATGGCGGCCCAGTTTTTTTCCTTCAGCGCCTTGGCCTCGACCAGCGAACTTCCGGCGGCGGTGGCGAATGCGCCGACCCGGATATATTCGCCCACGGTTTCGGGGGTCACGCCGCCGGTCGGGAGGAGTTCGATCTGGGGCAGCGGCGCCTTCACGGACTTGATATAGGCCGGCCCGAAAAACTCCGCGGGGAAAACCTTGGCGGCGTCGGCGCCTGCTTCCCATGCGGCGACGATTTCCGTCGGGGTGAAGGCCCCGCTGAAAACCGGCACGCTGTAACGGCGGCAGAGCGTGATGACATCCGGCCGGAGCGCGGGCGTGACGATGAACTTCGCGCCCGCGAGGATGCCGGCGCGCGCGGTTTCGGCATCGAGGACGGTGCCGAGGCCGAAGAGAAAATCGGGAAGTTCCGCCGACGCTTTTTCCAGCATGCGGATGGCGCCCGGAGTGGTCATCGTAAGCTCGATGCTCGTGAGGCCGCCGTCGGCGAGGGCCTTGGCGCAATCGAGGAGGCCGTCGGGATTGTCGGCACGAATGAGGGCGATGACCTTCTCAGCTTTGATCTTGGCGAGGACGGCGTCTTTTTTCATGGGCGGGGCGAGTGTGCTCATCGAGCTCGCGAGGGGAAACCAATTTTCACGAACGACACTCCCGGAAAACCGATGCGACCCCCAGTCACCGGGAAATTGGCCGCGAAGAAGCGCAAGTTTTTGAGGCTGCGACTCGGCTCCCCATCGCCTTTATAAAGGCGCCGCGCCAAATCCTCCTCAATGATTTGGCTAACTTCCGCGCGCCTATGGGCGCAATGAAGACTCGAGCCGAAGCCCCGGAAACTTGCGCTTCTTTGCGGCCCAAAAGGGGTCTTACTTCGCGCGCAAGACCGCCAGGTTTTGCTGCAGCCCGCCGCGCACGGCGCCGCCGTCGGAGCCCAAGGCGACAAACGTGAAGCCCCATCCGCGGCACTTTTCCACGAGCGCCGGATCATGGACCAGGATGCCCGCGGCCTTCCCGTGTTGGCGGGCCGCGGCGACGACGCGCTGCGTCGCCGCTAAAAAAGTCGGATGACCCAGCTGGTCACGAATCCCCAAGGCGTAACTGAGATCGGTGGGACCGACGAAGAGGACGTCGACGCCGTCGATGGCCGCGATGCCCTCGATATTTTCCACCGCGGCCGCCGTCTCGATCTGGACGATGTTGAGCAGGCATTCGTGCGCGGTCTGGTAATACGTTTCGAAGTCCGCGCCGAAACTGCTCGCCCGGTGACTTTTTGCGACCCCGCGAAGACCGCGCGGAGGATAGCGCATCGCCTGCACGGTCGCCTGGGCTTCGGCCGCCGAACTGACAAACGGCGCCATGATGCCGTGCGCGCCCATATCGAGCGCCCGCTTGAAACGCGGGAGCTCGTTCGCCGCGATCCGGACGATCGGCACCGTCGGCGTCGCCGAGACCGCTTGGAGTTGGTGCAGCATCGTGTCCTCGCCGCCGGGGCCGTGTTCGTGGTCGAGCAGCACCCAGTCGAAGCCTGCGAGGCCCGCCAGTTCCGCCGTGACGGGAGACCCGAGGTTCAGCCAGGTGCCGACGATCCATTCCCGATTAAGCACGCGTGAACGAAAGGTCGGGGAAAGTTTCATGGGGGTTAAAGCGAGGTGTAGAGCTGGTACAGGGCCTGGGTGCCACGGTCTTCCCAACCGCGGGCCGCGACGTCGTCGTACAGTTTTTTCGCGACCTTGAGGCCAGGCAGATCGAGCCCAAGCTCCGCGGCGCTCTCCAAGGCAATCCGCATGTCCTTCAGGATATGCTTCACATAAAACCCGGGCGCGAAATTCCCGGCGAGCGCGCGCGGGGCCAGGTTGGTCATCGCCCAGCCACCGGCGGCGCCGCCGCTTATGCTGGCGTGGACGGCGGCGGGATCGAGGCCGGCGCGCTTCGCGTAGGCGAGTGCTTCGCACCACGCGACCATGCCGACGGCGACGCCGATCTGGTTGGCCATCTTGCAATGCTGCCCGGCGCCGGCCGGCCCGAGGAGGGCGATATTCTTGCCCATCAAATCAAACACCGGGCGGGCCTGCGCGAAGGCGGCCGGTTCGCCGCCCGCCATGATGACGAGCCGCGCTTCCTTCGCCCCGATGTCGCCGCCGGAGACCGGCGCGTCGAGCGCGTGTTGCCCGCCGGCCGATGCGGCGGCCGCGATGCGACGCGCGAGCGCGGGACTCGAGGTCGTCATGTCGAGCAGGAGAGCGCCGGATTTCGCGCGCGCGATGATTCCCCCGGCCCCAAGATAACTCGTTTCGACGTCCGTGGGGAAGCCGAGCATCGTGATGATGATATCAGCGCCCGCGGCGGCGTCGCCGGCCGACGGTTGCCACGTCGCACCCGCGGCCAGGAGTTCCTCCGCTTTTGCGCGGGTGCGATTGTACACGCGCAGCGGATAGCCGGCCTTCAGCAGGTGGGCGGCCATGCTGCGCCCCATCACACCGGTGCCGACGAACGCGATTACAGGAAGGGAAGTCATAGAAAAATCGGCGCGTTGGGAATTTGTTGCGCCGTGGAGTGACCCTTACGGTGAAACCGGCGATTGGAAAGCCGGAGTTCCACGCTGACCGCGGGAAACTGGCCCCGCACCTCTGACAGGTTTACGGGAGGCGTTCAGTTGCGGAGCGCGATTTCCTTCTGCTCGCGATGCGACTCCAGCGCCGCGGCAAATATCTCATGATGCGACACGGCCTCGTCGGGCGTCGCGCAGCCGAATCGATCGGCCAGCAAACCCGCGCGCTCCGCGAGGTAGGCCGCCCACATCTGCTGCAGGATATCCGGGAACCCGGGATCGAAGATCGCCCCGGTGATCGTCTTGAACGGCGTGTTGAAGCCCAGGTCGGTCTTTTCCCACCACTGCTCCTTGTCGCGCCGATACGTCCAAAATGTTTTCGGCTCCTTCGTCGAGAACCGCACGCCGCGATCCGTGCCGAGCACCTCGAAGATCCACGTGTTGGTTTCGGTCGGCGCGAGGCGCTTCGTTTCCAAGGTGAGCGGGGTGGGGTGGCCGGCGATCGACGCCGAGCAATGCAGCGTGGCATTGTCCCACGTGTCGCACGGCGCCATGCCGCCTTTGCCGTCGGGCCGCGTGGTGTAGATCTTCTGGAGCTGCGCGAAGACGCTCGTCGGTTTCCAGCCGAGCCGCAGCGGGATGTGCGCGACGTGGAGTCCGAGGTCGCCCATGACGCCGATCTCGCCGCAGAACTTGGATTGCCGCTTCCAGTTGATGGGCTTGGTCGGGTCGAGGTCGCTCGAGTGCAGGAACGCGCAGCGTGCTTCGATCACGCGCCCGAGCGAACCGCTCGCGGCCAGCTGCCACGCGCGGTGCGCGCCGGGGAGAAAAGGAAACTCGGACGACACCCGAACGAATCGGCCGAGCTTTTTTGCCTCGTCGCGCACGCGCCGCGCGGCCGCGAGGTCGATGCCGAAGGGTTTTTCGGCGAGGAGGTCCTTCCCGGCGCGCAGGACGTCGAGGTAGATTTCCTCGTGCAGGTGGTGAGGCACCGCCGCGTAAACCACGTCGACATCGTCGAGCGCGAGCAGCTCGCGATGATTGGTCACGAAGTGTTTCACCCCCGGGACCTGTCGGAACCAGTCGAGGAGGCCGGGCTGGAGGTCGCAGACTGCGATCAGTTCGGCGCGCACGGGGAAGTCCACGAGCGTAAACCAGCGCGCCAGCGCGCTGGCGGCCTCGCGGCCCATCAGGCCGCCACCGATGATTCCAATGCGGACGGGGGAGTTCATTTCAGGAAGTGCAGATAGAAGGTTGAAGGACGAAGGCGGGAGGCGAAGGGGTCGTTCTCAAACGCGCGGGGTGGCCAGGTGTTTCATGGCGTCGCTGACGCTCGCGCCATCGTGGACGACCGCCATGAGGGCGCGGGTGATGGCGCCGGGGTTCGGGTGCTGGATGATGTTGCGGCCATAGACGATGCCGGAGGCGCCCTGTTTGAGCAGAGCTTCGGTGCGCGCCAGGATTTCGGCCTCGGGCGCCTTGCTGCCGCCGCGCACGAGCACGGGAATGCCGCCGGCGGTTTCGACCACTTGGTGATAGACGGAAACGTCGTCGGTCGGATCGGCCTTGATGATGTCGGCGCCGAGTTCGACCGCCTGGCGGACGAGCGGGATGATTTTCTTGGGGTCACCGTCGACCATATAGCCGCCGGCCTTGGCGTTCGGTTGGAACACGAGGGGTTCAATCATCAGCGGCATGCCGTAGTGGTCGCACTGCGGTTTCAGCCGCAGGATATTCTGGATGCATTGGTCGCTGACCTCGGGCTGGTCGGGGATCCTGAAGAGGTTGACGACGACACAGGCGGCATCGAGGCGGACGGCCTGAAGCACGGCGTCCTCGATGATGCGGGAAAACAGCGCGCGCGGCAGCTGGGTGCCGTAGACATTCGCGACATCGGTGCGCAGGACGAGCGCGGGCTTGGGGCGGCGCGGGAGCCGCTGGAGATGCGGCGCCTGGCCGACGGTGAGCTGGATCGCGTCGGGCGCGGCCTCGGCGAGGATCTCGATGGCGCGGGGCAGGTTCTCGATGCCGGCCAGAAACGAGGCCTCGTTGAAGAAGCCGTGGTCGATCGCGACATCGAAGCAGCGGCCGGTGCGGGGATTGAAGAGGCGGTTGAGTCGGGCGGTTTTCATTTGGAGGGAACGGACGGGAAAATAACCCCAGCGGCGTGCAGCACCGTGCGTTGGGCGCGGGTGAGAACGCGATTGGTGACCACGTGGGTGAACGCTTTCCACGGGGCGAAGACGATCGCGGCCGGGCTGTTCCACTTTTCATCGTGAGCCACGAGGATGCGCAGGCGCGCATGCCGGAGCGCGTCGACCTTGAGCGAGGCCTCCGCAAATTCGGTCGTGGCGGGGCCTTTCGCCTCGGCGATGCCGGAGCATCCGATGACCGCGGCATCGAAATGGAGATGCTCGAGCCAGCTTTGCGCCATGGCGCCGGTGAGAGCCATGCTGACGGGCCGCACTTCGCCGCCGATGGAATTTATTTTGGCCTTTGCATCCTTCGCGAGCACCAGCAAAGGCACGGAGTTTGTGAAGAGGATCAGCCGGGGCCGATCCAACAAGGCCCGCCCGACTTCGAGGCACGTGGTGCCACCGTCGACAAACACCGTGCCTTCGGTGGGCAGGAAGTTAGCCGTGACCCGACCAAGCCGGGCCTTGGCCGTGGCGGCCTTGACCGCTTTTTGCTCGAAGGGGACGTCGCGCAACCCGAAGTCCGGATGAAGAATTCCGCCATGGGTGCGCTGCAAGAGGCCCCGCGCGGCGAGCACGGCCAAGTCGCGGCGCAACGTGGGTTGGGAGACGCGCAGGCGCGCCCCGAGCTCCGCATTGGAGACACTTCCGTTCTGGGCCAGGAAACTGAGGATGTCGCGATGACGTTCGGGTCCCAACATTCCCCATGTCGTGGCTCCGGAAAAGAGTCCGGGCAACCAAAACTGTCGTAAACGCTCGATCCGATCAAAACCGCTCAAGGCGAATTCCCGGAGGCGGGTCGGAGACCGCGCCCTACGCGGGAAATCTTTTTCCGCTGGTTGATTCACGGGTTTCGGCCCAGCTTGCGGAAATGGATGCCAAATTCGCGGCCGACAGCAAACGGACGGTTCTCCTTCGCCGAATGGACGCCGTTTATCCGCGAACCACTGAAATCCTGGCGCTCGACGCGGGGTTGGCGCCGCGCAGGTATTGTGCTGAGGTCGGCCGTGGGAGTGTGAGCGTCCGGCTGGATCCGGAAGTGATCAAACCGCTGGCGATCCAGTGGACGCAAAACGGCAAACCGATCCCGGGAGCGGTCCTGCCCGAACTTTGCCTGGTGAATCTCAGTTTCGACGACTCCGACCTTTATTATGCATCCATCTCGACCGCCGCCGGCGAAATCCGCTCGCAGGCTTTCGTCCTGGTGGTGATGCCGGCAAATCCGCTCCTGAATTTTTCGTGCCGCGGTTTTGTGACTCCGGATCATCCGCTTATCCCGGGATTTGTCATTGGGAAAGCCGGAGCCCTGGCGCACCCGGGTCGGTATTTGTTTCGCGCACTGGGTCCGGCGCTGGCGAGCCGGGGCATTGAAAGCGGATTGGCCCATCCGCGCTTCAAACTTTTTTCCCGGGGGTCCGAGCGGGCGGACCTTCTGGTGGCGACTCTCTCGGAGGAAGAGGTCCACCGCTTGGCCGCGCGCGCCGGAGCGGCCTCGATTGACAAGGGTGCAAGCGATGCGGTGGGTGTCGCTGAACTTGCCGCCGGCCCCTACAGCTTGGTCGTAACTGGCGGTCCCGGGGAACAAGGCGAAGTTCTCGTTGAAATTTACGAGCTGCCGCGATGACTGGCGTCAGCGTAATTTCTTTCCATGCCGTTGCCGCCGTTGAGTGATCTTCATCCGAATCTCGCCGTCTCCGCCCAGGATACGATGGTTTCTGCTGGGGCCGAAAACGAGTATTTCGAGATTGGTCAAAAGGCGCTGCAGCTAATCATCTTGGCGGGCCAGCTGTGCAATAAGCCGCACTTTACGAACATCCTGGATCTCGGCTGCGGTTTTGGGCGGGTCTTGCGGTGGACCCGCGCGCATTACGACTACGCGAAGATCACCGCGTGCGACCTCGATCCGGCCGCGGTGGATTTCTGCCAGGAACAATTCGGTGCCTTGGGCGCATACTCCCGTCCTGACCTGGGCGATGTCACATTTCCCGCCCTGTTTGACTTGGTGTGGTGCGGCTCCCTTCTCACGCATCTCCCGCTCGCGGCATGCGCCGTAGCCATCGACCGCATGGCGGAATGGACGACGGAAGACGGGGTAATTGTCTTCTCCACGCAGGGCCGGCACTTCGGCACGTTGCTCGCCCGGGGCCACGCGAGCTTCGCGGAAAACGTCGATGTGAACAAACTTCTGGCCGCATTCCGATCCAACGGGGAGGCCTTTGAGCCCTACATCGAGGACGCGACTCGGAGCTATGGCCTGACCCTCGCGTCACCCGCGACCATGGGGTCCCGTCTGCAAAAATATCCGAACCTGATTCTGCGGGCCTACCTCGAACATGCGTGGGGCGTTCAGGACATTGTCATCCTATATAAGAAACGCGGGTACTTTGAACCGCTCCTTTGAAACCGGCTGGGGGACAAACGGGAAGCTCGATACGGCTGACGCCAATGGAACGCCCGGGTTCGCAGCGTTACCTTCTTCGACTTGATGAAAATTCCTCACCTTTGGTTTTCCCTCTGGTTCCGGTGGGCAGCCGGCGCGATTCTCCTGGCGCAGCCTGCGTTGGCCGCGAGCCGGCTCGCTTTGGAACGAATCGCCGGCGGCAACCAGTATGTGCTCGTCGCGCACGCGACCTTCCATCTGCCGTCCGACCGGGTGGTCGATGATCGTGTTGCGGGAAAATACGTGGACGAAAGTGGAATCACCGTGGAGGTGTCGCGGAACCCGCAGGACGCTCGCGGTTACGTCGCGACGGTCCAATCCGAGTCGGAGGCCTGGTTGGGTGCAGTCGCCCTCCGCTGCTGGATTTTCAAATTGGGCGGCATCACGTACCTGGAAATCAATCCGGCGGCGGGAGATAAAATGAGCGGGGGCCTGCTCGCGCTGGCGCTGGCCCAGGACGAGGAGCTCGCGGGACCCCTCCTGGCCGGCGAGCTCCATTATTTGGCGCGAGTGCAGATTGGGATCCAAGGCATCGGGCTGTCGCCCATCGACGAACCGGGCCGGGCCGAACTCCTCCGTCGAATTCGACCGGGTGGGGTGAAGGCGCACGCTTCGATGCAGCTCGAGGTCAACCTCGCAACGAATGACCTGAGGAAGTTGCTCCTGGGTTCCGGCCGGAAATTGATGCCCCCGCCCGTGAAATTTTATTCCAGGAAAAAGGTCACGGGGAAATAACCGCGGGTTGAATGGCGCGACCCGCAGTGTCGCTGCGACAGACGCTCCTGCCTCGTGAACGCTGTCAGCCTGTGGGGTGAAAACCGGTCACTTCGAACCATAGTGGGCGCGCCAAACGTCGAGCCAAGCGAAGCTCGCCAGGGTCGCACTCACCGGGCGATATTCGGCCGAGATCCAGCCGGTATAATTGCTGGCCAGGAGCACGTTGAGTGCGTCATCGAAGCGAACGGTGCCCGTTCCCGGCTCGTGACGGCCGGGCGCATCGGCAAACTGGACGTGCTTGATCGAGGGGAATCTGCGCGCCGCGGCTTCGGCCGGATCCAACCCCATCATGGCCGCGTGATAGATATCAAACTGCAGCCCGACCCGGCCCGCGCAGCGGTTGAGGATGAGGTCTGCGTGTTCGTAGCTCGTGAGGAGGTATCCAGGCACATCGCAACCGTTCAACACTTCCAGCGTCACCTCGATGCCGGCGGGTCGCAGCACTTCGTCCGCGCGCAGCAAATTCTCGACGAGCACGTCCTCGCAGTAGGGTCGATTCGTCGGATTTTGCTCACAGCCCGCGAGGACGTTCACCATCCGGGCTCCGAGGGCTTGGGCATACTCGAGGGTCCGCTGGAGGTTCGTCCGAAATAGTCCCGTCAATTCCGGTCGGCCAGCGAGTCCGAAGGGATGAATATCAGCCAGGACCGGCGCGTTGATGAGAACCGTCGACACTCCGGCTTGCGAAACCGCGCGCTGCAAGGCGTCCGGATCTTCGTCGTACGGAAACTGGATCTCGACCGCCGCGAAACCGGCATCGCGTGCCGCCGCAAAACGGTCAAGGAGCGGCCACTCATTGAACAAGAGGCTGAGATTGGCTGCGAACCTCAGGCTCGGCGACAGCGGGTTCCGGGGATTCATCCCGGGGAAAGGGGCCGGGACTTGTCCGGCGCACACCTGGCGGAATCGCTGGCATGCTCGCGGCCCGCGAAAAGCTGCACAATGGCGGAGAAATCGGCATCACCCATTTCAAGGGTGGTGGCCATGCGCAAGGCGTGTTGCACCGCCCCGGCGACCGGCATCGGCGTGCCGGAATCGCGCGCCAGGGTCGCCACTAACTCGATATCTTTCAGCAGCGTCGCGAGCGTTGCGATGGGCGCGCCGCCGGGCGACGTCATGCGCGGGACAAAAATCTGCAGGAGACGCGAATCGGCCCAGCCGCCGGCAAGGATTTCGGTCAAGCGGGCCGGATCGATTCCGCTGTTGCGGGCCAGCGCGACGGTTTCGCCAATCGCGAGGAGCGTCGCGCCCACGATGGCTTGGTTGCACACCTTTGCGGTCTGTCCGGCGCCCACCGGGCCCACGCGAACGACGCGGGCGGCATAGGCCCGAACCGGGACGGATGCTTTTTCAATCCCCGTGGCGGACCCGCCCGCCATGACGGTCAGCCTGCCGGCCGCAGTGCCTTCAACGCCTCCGGAGACCGGCGCGTCGACCCATTCACTTGCGCCACCGGCTGACAATCGCGCGGCAAAATCCCGCGTCGCGTTGGGTGAGATGCTGGAATGATCCACCACCAGCACCGGGGTTCCCGCGCTCGCGATTCCATCCTGGCCGAAAACAACCTCTTCGACTGAGGCCGCATCGAACAGGCATAGCAGGACAATTTCGTTCCCTGCCGCTACCGCCGCCGGAGTGGGCATGGCCTTGGCGCCGGCCGCAATCGCGGGACGAAGCTTGGCTTCCGTCCGGTTCCACACCGCGACATCGTGCCCGGCGGCCAGCAGCCGAAGGACCATTTCCGTTCCCATTTTACCGAGGCCACAAAAGCCGATTTTCATGTGCGGATGCGTGAGGCGAGTTGAGCGCTGTTCAAATTGTGTGAGGCGAGGCCGCGATTCCGTGACTGGGCCGGAGTGGCCTGCGCCACGAATCTTTCCTATTTCTTGGGAAGGCTGGCAAGACCCTCCGGTCCCGCCGGGCCGAGAAGTGGCGAAACGATTGCGCTTCCTTCGAGGGCTACGCGGTAAGTGGCCCCGCCGATTCTGCAATATATCCCGAGCTTGCTCCCGAACCGTTGACGCACTGGATCTGGATGTTGCCGCACGAAACGCCCGGGAGCCAGATGGGCTTTATTCCCGAGGCAAACTACCGACATGAAAAACCGCAGCGCAGGAATCTTGGTCTATCGACGAAAGGAGGGCGGGAGCCTTGAGGTATTCCTGGTCCATCCCGGCGGTCCGTTGTGGGCGGGAAAAGACGAACACGCTTGGTCGATTCCGAAGGGGCAACTCGGGCCGGACGAGGAGCCCTTTGCCGCGGCCTTGCGCGAGTTCGCCGAAGAGACGGGGCAGACGATGAAAGGAGAATTCATCGAACTTGCCGAATGCCGGACCCCGGGTGGGAGGGTAATCCTGACGTGGGCGATCGAGGGCGACCTCGACCCGGCCGATGTGGTCAGCAATCATTTTGAAATGGAATGGCCACCGCGATCCGGAGAGCGGCAACAGTTTCCGGAGGTGGATCGCGGTGAATGGTTCGAGGTGGAAATCGCGCGGAGGAAAATCCACCAGGGACAAGTGCCGATCCTCGGCGATTTAGCGCGCAGGCTTGAGGCGGCCGGCTAGCGATGGGCTCCGTTTCGATGGGGCGCGGGGGCAGGGTAGATGCAATTCTGGGAGGCGCCGGTCACTGGAAACATGCGGCGGCGCGCGTGACGCCGCAAAAATGAGTGGATTTGGGGATTGCCCCCGAAACGCCGGGCGCTCTTTTTTTCGCATGAACTCACTGGGCCGGATCCTTTACGCGGAAGACAATCCCCACGATGTGGAGCTGACCTTGGGCGCCCTCGCCGAACACAAGTTCGCCAACGACGTGGTCGTCGTGCGCGACGGAGGCGAGGCGCTCGATTATCTTTACCGTCGCGGCAAATTCGCCGGCCGCCCCGAGGGAAATCCGTTGTTTGCTCTCCTCGATCTCAAGATGCCCAAGGTCGATGGCCTGCAGGTGCTGGCCACCATCAAGCAGGACCAGAACTTGCGCGAGATCCCGGTCGTGATGCTCACCTCGTCGCGCGAGGAGAAGGATTCAGCCCAAAGCTATGCCCTGGGCGTCAATTCCTTCGTCATCAAGCCGGTCGACTTTGAAGGCTTCGCCCAAGCAGTGAAAGATATCGGCGTGTACTGGGCGCTGCACAATCAGCCGCCACCAGGCAGCATTTCCCGGGCGTAAGGCGTTTTCGCCGTCGCCGCAGGGCTTCAATAACGCCAAAGAATTTTTCCGTACACGCTCCGCCCGATTTCCTGCCGGGCCGAAACGACACCCAACTCGGGATGGCGGTCATGGAGGAGATTCTGGCCGACGATCGCCACTTCCAACTGGTTGCTCGCCTGCCACGCCAGGCGCAGATCGAGTTCGCCGTAGCCCGGCGTCGCGGCCGACGGGTTTTCCACCCGGCTCACCGCCCGCGCCGTGGCATCGAACTGCACCTGCTTCGACAAATCCCAGGACGAGCGCAAAAGGAAGTGATGCTTTGAATCCGCCGCTTCGCTCTGGCCCGCGCTCAGGTCGAAGCTTCCCGGCTTGGGCCGGATCCGGACGCGCAGTTCGGAAACGGCGGCCCGCAAATGCCAGGCGTCCGTCACTCGGTATTCGCTGCTGATCTCGACGCCATACGTCGATCCTTCCTGTCCGTTTCCGAACACGAGAGGAAGGGAAGCCCCCGGATTCGCCGGCTCGATGCTGCGGATCCGGTCATAGTCGTGAAAATAGGACGACACGGACAGGGTGAGGCGGTCACGCAGTTGCGTCCGGTAACCGAGCTCGTACGCGATCAGTTCCTCGGATTCCAGGTTTGGGCTGCCGTAGGAAATTGGCGGGATGTAATAGTCACGATCGACCCGCGAAGGCGTCCGCACCGCCCGCGAAACCGCGGCCCATATCGTTTGGTTCTCCTGGACCTTCCACGCGAGTCGCACGCTGGGCTGGACTTCGAGCCCGGTATAATCGTTGTGCTCGAGCTTCGTCCCCAGCGCCAGATGCAGCTCGTCCGGGATCAGGGCGATTTCGTCCTGGACGAACGCGCTCAAGGTTTCGAGGGACGTGCGCTCCGGCCGCAGCCCGATCGACCCTGAGCGAAAATTATCTTCCACGCTGCGGTACCCCGCACCCGCGACGACGTTCTGGCGCGAGCCGACGGCGAGCCGGTACTGGAAGTCGACGTCGTAAGTCGTGAGCGTGTCATTGAAGGAAGCCGCCGAGTCCCGGTGGACGCGATCGGCGTAGACCTGAAGTTTGAAATCAGAGTCGCTCGAAACCACATGCGACCAGCGCCCAAGGAGATTCGCGCCGTGCGTGACGAGATCCTTGGGCCCAGCCAGGTCGATCGTGCTTTCGTAAAGGTCGCCCTGGAGCGTAAAGAGATCGTTGTCGGAGGTGGCTGCATCCAGGCGGAATCCACCCTGCGTCTGTCCCCAATCGTTCCCCGGATTCCGGCCAGTAGCGAGGAGCGTGCTCTCGCGTCCCGTGTATTTTCCATAAACGCGGAAATGAACTTTGGGGGAAATCGCCGCGCCGTAGCGGATGGCGCCGAAGCCGTGAAGTTCCGTGCCGTCGCCGGCGGCGACAAGCAGGCCCGTCGTGTCCTTGGAATTCTTCGACGTAACGTTGATCACGCCATTGACCGCGTTCGCGCCCCACACCGTGGCGCCCGGGCCGCTGATCACTTCGATGCGGTCGAGATCTTCCAGCATGACATCCTGGATGTCCCAGAATACCCCGGAGAAGAGCGGCGTGTACACGGTCCGTCCATCGATGAGGACCAGCAGTTTGTTGCTGAGGGGAGCGTCGAACCCGCGCGCGCTGATCGCCCACTGCGCCGTGTTGATCTGCTGGATCTCGAGATTGCCCGCGAGCCGCAGGGCCTCGGGCAGGCTCGTGGCTCCGGACCGATGGATCTCCTCCCCGGTCACCACTTGGATCGCCGAGGCGGTTTCGGAGAGTTTCTCCGGTCGTCGCGAAACCGAGGTCACTTCCACATTCATCAATTCCTCGAAGCTCAATTGCTTCAGGGCGCCGATCGAAGGAGGTGCATCGGCGTCGCTCGCCTTCGCCGTCCCGCTCCAGAGTCCCGCCGCCAACAAGGTGGCAGCTGCAAGGGCAATGCGTGTTTTCAAGCGCGGTATTGGGACGTCTTCACTTCGAGGACGATGATATTGGTCGCTCGCCTGTGCTACAAATATTTTGCGTTAAGACGGTTTCCACTTTGTCACTCGCGCGTGACTCAGGGCGAGTGATCCGCGGCCGAAGTTTTCGTCGTCACCGTCACCGTGCGGCCGACGACATCAAACACAGCCTCCTTGTATTTTGCGCCATCCGGTTCCGTCGTGTTCGTGTAAACGACAAAAAGCTTTCCGGGACTCACTTCGCGAACGCCGACGTAGGCTCGCGTCATCGCAGAACTCAGGCGGGTTTCAGCCGTCCAGGTTTTTCCCTGGTCCACACTGAACGCCAAAAAATTTCCATCGTCCATGAAGTCGGGCTTGTGGCCGTAGCCCATGACCAGAATCCCGGTGCTCATTTCAATGAGGTCCGGATCGACGCCGACGATGTCGCGGCTTCGGCCATAGCGGCTGAAAGTCCAGCTTAGCGGATGAGCCGGGGTCCAGGTGGTGCCGTCGTCATCGGATTCCGATTGGGAAATCGCATTCTCGCGTCCCGCGCGCATCTGGCAGATCAATCGTCCGGCATGCGCTCCGTGCTGGAGGCGAAGGAGCACGGGTTCGCCAAACCCTTCCTGCCCCATGGGTGGCGCCGCTACGGTGCCGGCATAATTCCAGGTCAGGCCCTCGTCGTGGGAACGGATCAGGTAAGTCCGCGACTGCTTCATCGCCGGGAGGTATTCCACCGGAACATTGTCGCCATCAAAACACCCATACGCCGTGGCGAGCAGATCTCCGCCCGCGAGCACCACGACCGAGCGACGCAGGTAGAGGCGGGAAATGGGTTCGCCGCGATCGTCGACCATGCCGTCGACCTTCGCCAGCGGCACTGAAACTCGAATCGTTTCCGGGCCCGACACGGTTTTCCAACCGTCACGCGAAACCCAGCGCTTTCCTTCAAACCGGCGTTCGCCCACGTGGTAGGCATAGACGTTGAAGATGAGGATGCGTCCATCGGCCAGCTGGACCGCGGACCCTTCCGTCACCGGACCCGGGTCCTTGCCTGGCGTCGGCTGTGAAACCTCCCAGCTCTTGCGTTCATCAAATGAGCGGCTCGCAAAGACGACGGGCTCGTGCTGCTTGGGCAGCCAAACCTTGTGACCGAAGACCACGGTGGTGCCCTCTTTTGCCTGGAAAAGATAAGGCCATCCCGCGTCGCGGACCACGGTTTGCTCGGCTCCCAATTTTACTTCGACCGGCAAAGCCAGGACGCCCTGGGCTCCGAACGCGGTGATGCCTAGAAAGGTGAAACCGATTGCTGAGATGATTGCTCGCATAAATTGCATCGTCGCCCGGCCCATTCATCACGTCCAACTTTTCCTGCGGCAAAGCTTCCTTCGCGTGGAGATCTTCATGTCGTCAATGAGTGACATGATTTCGTCGCGGCGAAGCCGAGGGTGGAGCGACTTTTCCGCAAGGCGCTGTTCGGCTCCGTCTACGTTTGATCGCAGACGGAGTCGCTCAACGCGGGGGCAAAGAAAGAAACTGGCATCACCTTCGTCTCGCCAGAGGAGCTCTGCGAAAGGCTGGCGGTCAGGAGGCCAGTCGTCGTTTACGGAATCTCATACACTTCGACCAGCGTGATGCCGGAGGCGTTGTTCACGCCGAGTACCTTCGCGGAATAAATTCCGGGATCGAGCGTCATCAGGATGACCGCGTCCTTGCTGTTTGGGTCGGGCAGCGCGAAGGCGCCGACCCCGTTTCCGGTCGCGGTAATTAAACCCGCCCCGCCCCAGTTGTCGTTGCTGTTGATTGCAACCGTCGCACCGCCCGGGATGATATCCAGTGATGGATCGGACATGGCGCCGGGCACGCCGAAGCCCGTGAGGGTGGGTCCGATCGCGCGAATCAGGAGGGTCTTCGCCGTCGCACCGCCCACGACGAAGCCTGCGATCAGGGGATTGTCATTCGCCATCGGGGCGCGGGCCGAGAGGTTGATGATTCGCGGGGTCGAGGCGCTGAAGACGGAGGGATTCGCGTCGTACAACTCGGCGAGAACGGTGCCGCTCGTTGCGCCAACGCCGCTGACCTTGGCCGAGTAAACTCCTCCGGCCAGCGTGGAGAGGAGCGCTGAGTCCTTGCTCGTGGCGCTGGGCAGGGCGAACGCGCCGATCGCATTGCCCGTGGCAATGATCGCGGCGTCGCCGCCCCAGTTGTCATTGTTCTGGATGGCCACCGATGCCCCGCCCGGGATTATTTCCAGGTAAGGATCGACCATCGCGCCGGGAACGCCAAAGCCGGTCAGCGTCGGGCCGATGCCGCGAATCAGGAGCTGCTTGTTCCCGCTCGTGCCGGCGCCACCGACTACAAAGCCGACGATCAGCACGTTCGCGTCGGTGCCTGAAATGATGCGCACGGATGCATTCACCAACCGGCCAGGGTTGCTCGAGGCGGCGACCGTGAGGTTGGCGTCATTGCTGGTCACGGAGCCGGCACCGTTGGTCACGGTGACCGCGTAGGTCGCCGTGGCCGCGGGCTGCGCATTGGAAATCATATAGTTCGGGCCGTTTGCTCCCGCGATGTTCGTGCCGTTCTTCTTCCACTGGTACGTGAGATTGCCGCCCGACGCGGCGACGCTGAAGACGACTGAACTTCCGGTGGCGAGAATGTGCCCCGACGGCTGCGCCGTAATTGTCGGCCCAGTGAGGGTACCCAAAGTGAGGGTTGCGGCGCTGCTGTTGATGATTCCGCCCGTGTCGACGACCTTGATGTAATAACTGCCCACGTCCTCAGCCGTGATGTTGTTCACGGTCAGGTTGAGTGCGTTTCCGTTTCGTACGAAGGTATATTTCGGATTGTTGAAGACGAAAAGTTCCGCCCCGTTCAGATACCAGCGGACGTCGATCGGTTGGGGTCCGGTGCCGACATTGATGGTAACATTGAAGGTGGCGCTGCCGCCGAGAGGGCCGGTGCGGTTCGCGGGTTGTCCCGAGATCAGGGGCTGGGACTGGGCCGCTGTGCCCGGCGCCAGGGTGGCGATCCAGAATTCGAGATAATTGCCAAAGAGGGCTACGGTTCCCGCTCCAGTCGTGTCGAGGGTGGTGAACGTGTTGAACTGCAGCCGCGCTTTGAACACACCCGCGTTGGTCAGGGTGTTCGCGGGGATCGTCACGCTGGTTAATGGCGTCGCGGACGCGGTAACGCCGAAGACCGCCTGGGTCGCGACCGCTTTCTTGAAGCCGTCGCCGCTGGTATCGATTTCGAAGGTCTCATACCCCGCGACGCCCGCTGACGCGTAGTTCGTGAAATTACTGAGAGTGATCGTCACGCTTTGGGTCGGATCGACGACGAAGACCCCGCCGCTGCTCCACGTGCCGCTGGTGATTTGGGGAACGGCGTTCGGGTAGGTGTCCGTCGCAAGGTTGAAGGACGCCGTAGGCAAGCCGGTGCCCGTAAGCGTGTAGTTGCCGGACGGGTAGGCGGCGTCCATCGCCGCCTTGGTCGCGAAACCGGCAATGAATTCGTACGCATCGTCGGGCGCCACATACGGAACGGGCAGGGTGCTTCCACCCGGGAGGTGCAGCGTCATTCCGGCGGCTGCGGCCTGCACTTGGACGTTGAAGGGTGCGACCGGAAAATCGGACACCACCGTCCCGCTCGACTGGGAATAGAGGTGAATCTTTTTGATCACGTTCTGGGCATGGGTGACTCCCGACAAAGCGACGGCAATCATCGTCATCGCGCAAAACCTGACAGGGTGGTTCGAATTCAGCCTCATGGGGATAAATGCGGTGCGTTCACAGGCAAACGTGACCTGGTGGGGTGGTATCGGCCCGCAATCCAAGGCGCTTTCCAACGCGGCCGTGGATCATCGAGCTGGGGTGAGACGAAGCTGGGTGCCGCTCTCCGCCGTGGCGAGGCAATTGCCGGGCAAACCGACAAAAGTACTCTCTGCGGTGGGGCGTGGTCTGAAACCGACCGGTTCGATTCTATATCATGTGTGTTTCGGCGGAGGATGACTTCGAAAACCTGCTGCGTTTTCGGGTCCGCCCGCCCATTCCTGCGCGGCTGCCCAAATGAGATCGCAGACCGGATCCTTGATGTCGTAGTAGGAGTCCTCGTCGTCGGCGTGGCGCTTGGCGATTTCACGCTTGATGAGACCGAGCGACAGTGCGGCCGGGGGATGAGTCCGCAGGTAATCCCGGAAGAGGAGGGGATAGCGCTGGTTGGGGTTTCCCAGGATCCGCGCATGCACATTGGCCCGCCTGCGGGCCGTCGGCTGATAGAAAAAGGCCTTGGCCCACCGGCCTGGCGCGGGATTTTCTCCTGCGGGCACGTGATCGTGGGTGATGTGAGCGCGGTGTTGATATCCGCAGGCGCTAAGGCGCGCGACGATTTCCGGAATCAATGCCGCGACCGTGATCTGCACATCGATGATATCCTTCGCGGCCAAACCCGGCACCGAGGTCGAGCCGATGTGGTCGACCTGAAGGGCCAAGGGACCCAGCGTTTTCGCCAAGTCCATGCGGACCGCTTCAAATTCCGCAGGCCAGTCAGGGTTGTAGTCGGCGATGACGATCATGGAGAAGAGCAGGGGCCAGAAGAGATAGCAGGTCAGATAGCGGACATGATGTGCATTCAGCGATCAGGGCCGTTTTACGGTCGCGGCACTGTGATTGACGATTTCGACCAGACCAATGGATCTGGGCTGCATCGCGACCTCGATGACACCGGGCAGGTTGATTTCGAAGGTATCACTCTTGTCGTCGTTAACGACCATCACCTTACTCATTCCCCGGCCTTCTAATTCGACGCGCGGGTTTTGTCCTACGTCCCCAATGTTGGCGAGAACGACTCCGATCCGTCCGTCCGGAGCCTTCCACGTCGCCGATTGCACCAGCGGCTCCCTGCCGTAGCCGTAATCACGCTCGGTTACTCCTGCCACTCGCCAAGGGCGAAGCATTTTTCCGAAAACCAAATAATCCCGGGCAATCCCTGAACGGAACTGAATCGCCCGTTTGGCCCAATCCAAAATTCCCGGCTGATCCGGCACGGCGCGTTTCCAGTAGTCATCCCATTCATATTCAATCTGGCCCTTGTCGCGCAGAGTGAAATTTTGGATGTACCCGTTCACCAGCGCCCGCCCGCTGGCCATACGCAGGGCTTCGTCGTTGACGGAATTCAGGTAGGAGCCGGCATGGCCGTTCAAGTACTCATGATATAGAAAGGAATAGAGGGGAACGCTGAGCCGGCCGCCGCCGCCGATGCGGCTGTCCCATAGTTCGAAATCCTGGAGGTAAATTTCAGGGGGCGCACCTTCGCACGAGGTTACCACGGCCGGATTCGCCGCTCGCGCCGCCGCCTTGTCCTCCTTGAGCAAAGAGGCGAAATCTTCGCTCATCCACGGGCCCGGTACGGGCGGATGCCCGTGGTCGGTGGCGTAGCAGGCCACCGCACCAACTCCCTGATCGAACTGTTGCACGATGGCCGGTCCGAGTTCCGCCATCCCGCGAGTCATTTCCACGACCATTTTTCGACCCGCTTCGGTGGACACGCAAATGGTGTAATACTTTCTCCAGTTATCCGCGACCGACAGGTCCCCGTTCCATTTGTGGACCACGGCCCCTTCACCACCGTGTGAGCGAAAATAAGCCATGCCGTCATACCCCGTGTTGTGCTGGGCGGTGACCCAATTCAGGCCGTTGCCATAAAGCGCGGGATGCCAGCCCTTCGCTTTCGCCTTGGTCATGAACTCCCGCAGCGACGCCTCGCCCCCGACGGGAGGATAGGCTTCCGGCTGGACCCAAGGACCCGCACGCTCCCAATTAAACAGGGTTGGCATCAGCGGGCTGTCGAAAGCCTGCGCCAACTTCTCGAGGTAAGGCAGCGCATTCGTCGCCGGAGTGTATTCCGGGTTCAGCGCCACGGCTGGGTCGTCATCGGTCTGGCCGCGCATCGGCAAGGTGGTGCCGACCAGCGATTGCTGCAGCCACTTCGGCACCTCCGGTCGCTGCGCGAGCTTGCGGGCGCAGAAAGGCTGTTTTTCCGCCCAATTACGATAGATCTCAGCCGCGGCGTACCAATCGCCGCGAAACGTTCCCAGCACAATTTCATACGACAGCTTCGTCTTGCCTGGACCGCGGGTGCCTGGAAAATGCCCCAGCCCCATCACCACGCCATTGTTCTCCACCATAGGGGCAAGGAGCTTGGGCAGACCGGCCGGGTCGGCGCACGCCACGTACAGGCCGCCTTCCGCATTATAGTAAGCCATCAATTGGGTCGTGCAGTCCCGGGGATAATTATTGTTCCGCCAGGTGGCGGGCGTGTCGTAGCGGGTTCTTCTCCACGAGCCCGCCACCATCTTCGGTTCCACTGGCCCAACCAGGACTCCATCGTAAAGCGAAGAGAGAATATAGCTGCTGCTGCCCTCATCGGTGGGATTGCGGTCAAAGGGAACTTCCACCACCGGGAATTGCACATGGCCGATCCACATCGTGGTGCGGTTGTCCACTTCCAGGCTCCAATAGGTGAGCGCCTCGTCGCGGGGGCATCGAATCGTGACCCGCGCACCTACCGCCTGGTTTCCAATGTCTTCATAGTTCAGCACCATGGTTTCACCGTCATCCTGCGTGTTTTGGGTGACGCGGATGGTCTTTGCCTCGGAGGAATCGATGGTGGTGAATTTCAAGTCACCGCTGAGAAATTCGATTTTGAACAATGGCAGTCCGCCATGTTCGGGAATCAACAGCTCCCGGCTGGCACCATATGTAGCACGCAAAGATTCGATCGTGCCCTTTTCCGAATTGATCTGCAGGCGATAGCCCGCGTTGACCACCACCAACGGCGGCTTGGCGGCGCCCGCGAGCAAAATTCCGAGCAGCGGCAGCCCCAATTCGGGGAACCGGAATCGGAATCGAATAAAAGGGTTTTTAATTTTCATTGGTCGTAGGAGGTAAAATTTTCGAATTTGATTTCGATTGGATCCAGCCAGCGTAAACCGAAGACCATTGAAGGCCTTCGAGGTGCATGGTGTCAGTTTGACCGAGGCTGTTTGCGCGCCATGCACATGCGGGTTAGCGCAACGGCGGCCGCAGGCAGTTACGGGAAGACTTCCTTAATGGCGTCCAAGTAATTCATTTTGTGCACAGTATCTGGCTCCAGGTAGCTGCCTTCGGTCCATTCATTCCAAGCGTTGATCGTCAAAACGCCTTTTTTTTCAAAATGCGCGTCCAAGAATCCCCGAGCCTGAATCAATGCCAGTTTGAACGCTTCGGGAGTATTGCCCACGATGATCGGGGTATGGGGATATCCCGAATTAACGAATCTCGCATTCTGATTGGTTCGCGGAGAGGGATCCCATCCCATTGAAACATTGGGATAATAGGGAATGGTAAATAACGCGGCCGCCCGCTCGGCATATTCAAAATAGGTGCTCTTTACCGACTCATACGGGTTCGTCGGAAAATCGGTCAACCCACCGTGGTGATACCAGGCATAGGAGGTGACAGAATTAAACCCCAATTGCCGAACGAGAATCGATGGACTTACGCCATTTTTTTCCACGGATAACGCCCCCCAAATCACGGCGTTCAGATGGAGATCGCTGAATCCTGCGGCCTTGGTCTTCTGACGAAACATGTCCAACCCTTTGGCCGCGGCTTCCACGCTACCGAATGATTTTATAAACATTCCCAGGTCATAAATCGAAAAATACGGAGCGCCATCAATCAGCCAGTAGGAGTGATGTTTGAAGTATTTCGCGATAATCCCATCCGTCATTTTATCCCAGGTTTGCGGAGAAATCTTTCCTGGAAACATCAGCTTCTTCTTTGTGCCCAGGGTGTACGGGAAAATGTCCGTGTAGTCGTGATTCGCCCACATCAGGCTGAATTTCAAGCGGTCGTTGTTTTTTGCCTGCATGAACCCCTCGTCGAGCGCTCTCTGCAAAAAGGGGCCGTCATCATAATAATACCAATCGAAGATAAACGCGTCGATGCCATGGGAGGAAGCCGCCTCGATTTTTTGGGCCATCTGTTTTGGGTCCGCTTCATCGGTATAGCCCCACAGCGGTACTTTGGGCTGTTGATGCCCGGGAAACCTTGGGCCGGCTTCCCTGACAAGTTTCCATTCAGTCCACCCTTTTCCGAAATAGTCTTCGTTCCTTTTGTCCGAATGATAATTGGGGAAATAATAGACCCCGACCTGGTATTTCTTCCCCGGACTACTCTCCGGACGGGATACTTGTCCCGATGCACTACTGACCGACTGGGCCAGATAGTTGCCATATCCAATCACGAGCGTGGAGACAATGAGGGCGGCGATGCCGCCGGCGATCAACAGGTGAGTGCGCCGGCTGGTGCCACGCCATTCCTTCAAGGCTACGCCCCACAGGGTGCTGAAGATAATAATGCTGGCCATGTGCAAGGTCCACGAGGAGAAGCCGAAACGCCCCATCTGGGTTTCGCCCATCGTATAGAAGAAGAACTGGAAATACCACGTCACACCCGCGAGCCCGCAGAGCAGCACGTTGGCCAGGCGAGGCACCCGGGCGCCGTCAACAGCGCGTGCCGAGAAATATTCGCGGCCGGTCCGGCGACGCACATTCAGCGTGACGCACCAGATGGCATTGCTCGTGAAGCCACCGAGCAGGATAACCAGCAGCTTCGGTAGCCCGGTCCACAGCACCGGCGTGCCCGCCGCCGCCGAAAGCTCCGCCAGCGGTGCTGCCGCATCCAGTCCAAAGGCAAAGCACGCGCTCATCACGCCGCAAAACAGCGCGATGCCCAGGCCCTTCTCGAAATTGAATTCCTTCACCACCGCCTTCTTCTCTTCGTCAGGCAGCTCCCGCTCCTTGCTGAGGCCCGACAGGGCCGAGAGCGCAATGCCGCCCACACACACACCGATGCCGAGGAGCGTCATCCGGCCGGCGCCGCTGGCGGCAATGCCCGCGAACTGGCCCTTGAAGATCGGCGGGATCAGCGTGCCGCAGACGGCGCAGATCCCCAGCGCGACTCCATAGCCGAGTGACATGCCCAGGTAACGCATTGTGAGCCCAAATGTCAGTCCGCCCAGACCCCATAATAGACCAAAGAACCAGGCCCAAAACAAGGTTGCGCCCGGCGCCCGGCCCAACACGCCGAGAAGGTCGTGCGTCATGAGGAGCCCAATTGTCCAAGGTGCCACAATCCAGCTGAAGAAGCCGCCGGCGAGCCAGTAGGTCTCCCACGACCACTGGCGCACGCCGCGATAAGGCACGTAGAAGCTGGCGGCCGCGAGGCCTCCCAGCCAATGGAAGAAAACGCCAAGAAAGGGATTGGGGTTCAAGGAAGTGAGGTTTAGCAAACCCGGATCGTTTCAAGACCCAGCAACAGCCCGAGTTTGACGATCTTGTCGGTGAGATGCCCCACGCCGACAGCGCAGTGGTGCGCGGGACCATGCGCATTCCAGCGGTTCACAAACTCGCGCGCGCCGCATGCGAACCGATAGCGGCTGTTGGTGTTGCCGATCTCCAGGATCGGGCCTGGCACGGACTCTGCCTCGGCACAAAGGAGTGCAAGCTTGCCACCGCTTGCCTCGATGACCGAAAGGAGCGTCACCGGCCCGTGCTTCACGGCCATCTCCACCGACACGCCGTGGCCGACTTTACCGTGATAGATCCTCAGCGGACGAACCTTGGTTCTTCCTTGGGCGATCGCGATGTGCCCGGGTCCGTCGTGACCCATGAGCACGACGTCGGCCTTGAAATCCACCGCATAATATTCCGTGAACGAGCCGCCGACGCCGAATAGGTCCATGATCTTCATCGCCTGCACGTTTTTCACCTCGTATTCACCGGCGACCGGCACCCCGCGGGCGGTGAGCAATGACGTCCCGAGAATCATCGAGGCGATCGTCGCCTCATTTTCCGCGACTCCCGTACCCTTGTAGAAATAAGCCAGCGATCCCAGCTGGTAGTCCTTCACCAGGCGGTCAAGCGCCACGGAGGTGCGCGCCGCCTCGGATACGTCCCCGGCCGGGCAATCGGGCTGAATCTCAAACACTTGGTGGAATTCCCGGACCCGCGCTTTGATCGCTCGCGCGGTGACCTCGCGGCGCCGGGCCGAAAGTTCGTCGACTTCGAGATGCTCGATGTGCGTGCCAAACGTCACGGACTGCAACGTCATGTCTGCCTGGATGTCGAGCATGCCGCCGTAATAGTGCCCCATCACCCCGAGACGATTGGTGCTCATGGCGGCGGCGACGCGCGCCGCCTCAACCCACGCATCGACCTCGCCCCAACAGGGCGGATCGTTGTCGAGGACACCCGTGACCTGATGAAAGCGCAGGCCGGCGCGTTTGAATACGTTGGCAATCTCCGGCACCGGGCAGGCCGTACAGTGGGCCAGCCATTCGGCGGTCATCCGCGTGCGGTCGCCGAGCGCGTTAAACGCCGCGTAGTTGATCGCCGGCTCGGGCGTGAGGTTGAGCACGATCACCGGAACGTTGGCCCGGCGCACGACCGGCAGCACCGTGGAGGACAGCGCATAGGTGGTGACATGCAGGAAGATCAAGTCCACGTCCTCCCGACGAAATTCCCGTCCTGCCAAGTGGGCGCGCCCGGGATTGTCGATGAGGCCGAGGTTAACAACCTCGACGCCGGTGCGCACGAGCTTTTGCGCAACGCGACCGAGATAACCCTCGAGACGTTCCTTCAGGCCGGGAAACTGAGGCCAGTAGGCATCGAGGCCGATGCCGAAGAGTCCGAGACGGAGTAAAGGGGTAGGCATTCTGGTGGCATAAAAAGCCGGCGCCGAAGGGCGCGGGCCCTGGTTTCTAAATCTGCTTCAATAAAACAAACTATAGGAAATGGCGGTCCTCAAATGACACTTTGGACCATCGAGTATGATAAAAAATGCCTGTAGCATCGTGCTGCAGGCGCTCGCGAAATATGATTGCGCCATCGCCCGAAGCGAAGTCGTGCGATTCCTCTCTGATCGCGACAGCGGCATTCTGTTGAAAGCCTCGGCTCTGGCCACGCTCGGCCCGACCGGCCAACCCGTGGACCACGCTTCTAGTTGAACTCCGCGAAAGCCCCGATGTCCGCTTGGGCGAAGCCGCCGCGTCGACTCTCGAGAAATTGAAAAGCGCGGTTGAAAGGCAAGGCATGACCCTGTGGATCGACAGTCGGAACCATTCAGAGGAAAACCGCGAAGCACACGAATTGGCGCGAATTAAAAAGGAAGAAACTTCGCGAGCTACAAAGCTCAATACAGTCACCTTTCGTATGCGGTTCGATTGAATTGGTATAATTCGCGTTCCTTCGCGCAATTCACGGTTCACTGAATTGTTGGCTAAGCAGTGAACCGCGACTATTCTTTGGCCGGTTTACCATCGGTATTTGAACTCCAACTTTGAATCCACGCCGGCTACCGTCTGAACCAAGCCGCCCGCGGCGATGGCAACAATATACCGCTTGTTCGTCACGTTGTCGGCGTTGAGTTGGATGGTCCAAACCTTGTCGCGACCCCACGTGTAGCCGGCGAAAACGCCGTAAAGAGCCGGCCAATCGATATAGAAATTGCTCTCCTGCTTTCTCGACTGCTCATAATAATTTGCGCCACACATCAAACCCGAGAGGGCTCCGTTGGACCACGCATACTTGACGAGGAGACTGGTCTTCCTGGGCACAAAGTCCTTTGCCGGCAGAGTCCGGTCCGCTGCCGTCTGGGATTTGCCGTCGGCATAGGTGCCGAGGAAGTCGAAGGAACCGGTGGCCGAGGAATAGCGCAGCCCGTATTCAAACTCCCAGCCTTGGGCGAGGTCGCCGAGGGTGTTTTCCACGTTGCCGATTTCGGGCGGATTGGTTCCCGGTATAATCGCACTTCCGATGCGCACGTTCGTGAGCGACATGTCATAGTGCGCGACTGTGCCATAGGCCGAGAGGGAATCTGAGAACTGGTGGCCGACCTTGAGGCCATACTCCTTCATCTTGCCTTGCTGCGTATGCAGCGGGTTGAGCGAGTCGCCGGTGTGAAAGAGGTCGGTGAAACCTACTTGGGGAAAGCTGTTTGTCGCCTCGGTGTAATACACGGAAACCCCCGGGACTGGTTTCACCACGACGCCGTACTTGTGCGTTTCGAGGATCGTGTCCGGAAGGTCGGTGATCACGCCGGTGATGTTGTTCTTCGTATCACCGCCCGGCACAAACCAGCGCATGCCGCCAACCAAGATCAGGCGGTCGTTGAAAAATGAGAGATTCTCCTGGATGTAATAGGAGAAGTTTTTTGGCCGGCTCAGCGCTGCTGTTTGATTCGGCAAGCCCGCACCCGCACGAGGTACGGCAAAATAAGCATCGTCTGCGGCGAAGTTGACATTGGCGGTGTCGATGCTGGAAAACGGCGTGTTGTTCGACGTATCGGTGCGGTTGAAAATCGTGGACCCATCCGCCCCGATCGTGGTGTCAAGAGTGAGGACTGACGTTTGCAGCTTGTGGGTGAAGTCCGCCTGCACGTCGTTCGTCACCTCATCGAGGACAAACGGAAGATCCTGACGAGCGAGAGTGTGATTGTCGGGCATGATGGTGATGCCACGGACAATGCGACGGCGGTCGATGATGTTGCCGCCGAAATAATAGAGCCGCAGGTTCGAATTTTCCGTCAGCTTTGTGAGAAAAGTGGCGTCGATGAAGCTATCCTGATTTTTCCAGTAGGCGTTTTTATGCTGCGCGGGCGAGAAACTCTTGCCCGAATTTTGGTTCAGCTTGGCCACCATGGGATTTTTCGCCGTTCCCAGTGTCGAGCTATAGTCCAGAAAGTCCGCCCAATAGAAATAGCCATTGTCCCGGAAATAATCACCAACCACCGTCAAACTGGTGTTCGGGCCAAATTGAAACGTCAGGCCCGCACCCAGGAAATTCTGGTCCTGATTCTCGATTTCCCTATCCGAGTCCGACCTTAGGCCGCCCACCGTGAGGCGATAGTCCACCGTCAGGCCTGGCGATTGATAAGCCGGGCCCATCGTATTTGCCGCGAGGCGGACGTAGTTGTGCGGCCCAAAGGTCAGATCCACGTTTCCGGCTGGTTTGTGTGTCGGCTTGATCGTGACGAAATTCACGCCACCCCCGAGAAAAGTATTGTTGCCAAGAAGCATACCCATCGGGCCCTTGATCACTTCGATGCGCTCGACATCGTACATCGCGTTCCGCTTGTAGCTATCCTTGGTCTCTCCATCCCGCAGTGAGAACATCGAGCGAAAGCCGCGAATGTTGAAGTCGTCGTTGATGGTCTGATTCTGCGTGACCCCCGCGACGCCAAATTGGAGTACTTGGTGCACGTCCGTGGCGTGGAGATCGTCGATTAGCTGTTTGTTGATGATCGTTATGCTCCCAGGAATATCCACCAGGTCCTTCGCAATGCGGCTGCCGATGAGTGTCTGCTCACTCCGGAAGCCCTTGTCATTCTTCGAAGAAACCGTGAACGGACTTAGTTTGACGACGTCGGACTCGCCCTGGTGGTCGCTGCTTTTGACCAGCTCACTATTTTGATTTTGGCGCGGAGTGGTCGCTGTCTGCGGCATCCCTGCACCGTTTGCGTCCTTCGCCGCCTTCGTTGTGGCATCCGTGGAGGAAACGGTGACTGGATCGTTTGCCGGACTGGCGGGCGTCTGCGCATTTACAGTGAGAACGGCGATTAAGGCCGTTGATGCCGCGATTTTCCGAGCGGCGCTAAGCAGTAGGTTTGAGGACCTCATGGGGATATCATTGTGGTTTTGTTATGCAGGATCAGAAAAGTGCCCGAGGGCAGGCAGGCTGGGGCGGATCGGGGTAGAGCCGGTAATCGACTCTCGATACTACCTGATCGCCAACCGCCCGGCCATCGCGCCAATGATCTTTTGCATACGGAAAATGCCCCTGCGCTCTCCGCACGGTGAAATCACGAGAGAGGGCTACACTTATTTTACCTCCTTCGACTCCGCGGCTTTCACGCGGTAATCGTAGGGAATGACGTTGAGAAACTCTTCGATTTGGCCGAAAATGCGCGCCCTCGATTTCGGCGCGCCGTGGGCAAAGTCACTGTTGATCTCGAAATAGTCTGGATCGCCGCCCGCCGGCCGAGCCTGGTGCTTAGGCGGTGGGTATCGCCAATGCTCACATTGAGATTGTCGGGATCGGCGACCAGGCAAACGGGCTGGGCGAGCGCCTCCACGTTATGCAGCACTGGAGATTCTTTTAACGGGATCGCGTTCCCTTGGGGAAAAGTGCGGGGTATCGAGCCCGCACAAGCGCCTGGCGGTGGGGGAAGAAACTTTGAGCGGGCCAGTAAATCGTATGGGTTAACGATCATGGTGCCGACGCTTGGCGCCGGCCGGGTCCATTCAACCAGATCAAGTTGAGCGTTGATGCTGACTGCATAGCGGAAAAAAGCGGGGTGAAGTTTCAGGATCTGCACAGCGAAATAACTTCCAACCCGTCGCCCATGATGGCGACCCGCTTCCGTTGAAATTTGTACTGGCGGGCGATCCAGTCAATCGAGGCGAGCAGGTCGTCCATCGGAACTCGGTCAAAGCCAGCGTGAATGGCTTGGCGATACTGGCGACCGAAACCTGACGAACCGCGATAGTTGACCCGTATTACGTTGAAACCCATCGCGGCCACGACCTGCGTTTCGCGATCGAAACCGGGGGGAGGAGCGCCTTGTGGAGAAGTCGCCGTGGTTTTGTTGTGCTAGATTGGAAAAGGGTCCCGAGGCCAGGCAGCCTGAGACGAATTGGGTAGAGCCGGTTGTCGACCCTCGATAATAGCTGATCGACAACCGCCGGGCCACCGTGCCAGTGATCTTTGGCATACGGCAAATGCCCCTGCCTTCCCCGAACTATTTTCGTTATCTGGCTGGTCCTCCCGTCCCGGATCTTTGGGGCTTAGCGGTCACGGCGGCCGGTTTTACGAAAATTCCTGCGCGTTCGGCCTATCCGCCGACGCAGCATCCCTCTGACCATTATTTTTCCTGGGTGCGAGGGCGCGTGCTCGATGCGCTGCAAATTGTCCTGATCACCGGCGGACGGGGAATTTTCGAGTCGCATGACACTGGCCGGATCGACGCGGGTGCCGGCACCGCCTTCGCCTTGGTTCCGGGCGTGTGGCATCGCTATCGTCCGGATCCGCGGACGGGCTGGGAGGAAAGCTGGCTCGAAGTCCAGGGGCCGGCGGTTGACCGGCTGCTCAAATCGGGGGTGATTACCCCCAAGACGGCGGTACGAAGGGACGCGCTGCAGACCGGACTGGACGCGGCTTTGGAGGCCGTGCATGAACGGGCGCGAGGGGAGGCACGAGGCTTTGATCCGGAGTTGTCCGCTGGCGGCTACGGCGTACTGGCCGCCTGGGCGAACCGGCCGGAGAACGATGCCGGACGACAGCGGGCGTTGCGGATCGTGACGAAGGCGGAGCGTTTTCTCCGCGCCCATCATCACGAGGCGGTGAATGTGGCCGAGCTGGCGCGAGAACTCGGCATGGCCTATTCGCATTTTCGCCGGGTCTTCCGCCAGCATACGGGATCCGCCCCTTGGCAATATGTGCTGCGGATGCGGCTGGCCAGGTCTCGCCGGTTGCTGGCCTCCTCGGGTGATGCCACGCTCGAGGACATCGCCGACAAGCTCGGTTTCAGCTCGCCGTTTCATTTTTCCACGGCGTTCAAGCAGGCGCACGGCAAATCGCCCGACCAATGGCGCCGGGAGCTATGGCGCGGCCAAAGTGCGGCGCCGCCGCGGGCAGGACACGCCAATTGAAAATCGGCGCCGGTTACGGATTCGACGGGCTGCACACGAAGTCGGTCAAGGAGGGAAGGTTGGGCGGCAGATTTTACGGGCCGGCTGCTCCGGGATTGTAAACTTCGCCCCGCAAGCAAAGCGTGGGCGGCACTGCTCAATTCATGGATTCGAAGTCTCCTCTCGTTCCCCGCTGGCGAACGGTCCTGACCGGGATCCGTTGGGAGCCGATGTTCGCGCTCCTCGCGGCCGCGGCGATTTCTTTCGCGCTGCCGGAATCGTTGAGTGTTGGACCGAGCTGGCTGCTGCTCGTGTTGGTTTTGCTGTTGCTGATACCGACGATCATCAGCCACCAGGTTGGCGAGCATTCGTGGAATCATTTTTTCGGGATCGTGGCCAACGCGGTGGTCACGGCGGGGCTCGGCGGGTCGCTGGTGCTGCTCGTCTACGCGCTGCCGGCGCGACGGGACACCCCGGCGATGCTGCTGACGTCCGCGTTCCTGCTCTGGCTTTCGAATATCCTGACCTTTGCCCTCTGGTACTGGCGGCTTGACGGCGGTGGACCGGTGGTCCGGCATTCGCACGCGCCCTACGGGAGCCGGGCGTTTTTCTTCCCGCAGCTGCAAATCGAAAGCGGGGAGCGGAAGCAGATGGGGGCGGAGCGCTGGACGCCGGAGTTTGTGGATTACCTTTTCGTGGCGTTCAACCTGAGCACGGCGTTTTCCCCGACGGACACCCTCGTCCTGTCACGCTGGGCAAAGGTGTTGGCGATGCTGCAGTCGCTGATTTCCCTGGCGATCGTGATCCTCCTCGTGGCCCGCGGGATCAACGTGCTCTAGCGGCGCCGCAGGTGGCGTGGTGCCGTTTACCTGATGAAGAAACTGAGCCCGCTCGTAACACCCCAAGACGAGGCCGAGGAGATGGGTCAGGGCACATCGTAGATTTCCACGAGTGCGATCCCCGATGCACCGCTTGCTCCGGTGACCTTCGCGGAATAACTCCCGGGTGGCAGCGTGATGACGAGCGCCGAGTCCAGGCTCGCATTGTTCGTCCAGGTGAAGGCTCCGACCGCGCTCGCGGCCTCGCGGACCGCGGCGCTTCCGGCCCATCCGCGATTGGTCGCAATGGGAGTCGCGCCGTCGCCGGCACTGAACAGTTCCAGTTGCGGATCGGCTAGCGTTTCCGTCACGCCGAAAGGTAGGAGAGCGGGACCCGACGCCCGAACGAGGACGGTTTTCGCGGTGGTACCGCCGATGACGAATCCGGCGATCAGCGCGTTTTCACCCATGCCGGCACGGGTGCGGGCGGAGAGGTTCACGAGGCGCGGGGACGTGAAAAGATAAGTTCCTGCGACGGTAGAGTCATAGATTTCCGCGAGGGCAACTCCGGGTGTGCCGCTGGCGCTCGCGATCACGGCGCCGTACGGGCCGCCAGCGGCAGTCCGGATCAGCGCGCAGTCGCGACTGTTGGCCTCTGGCCAGGGGAATGCACCGACCCGGCTCGCCGTATTGGCAATCATAGCGTCACCTGCCCACCGGTCGTTGCTCGCGAGAAAAACGCTTTCGTTTTTTGTGTCGTAGAGTTTCAGCAACGGGTCCGTCAGCGTGCCTCCGACGCCGTACGGGACCAACGCGGGGCCGGAAGCCCGGATGAGCAGATTTTGGGTTCCGGTCGTACCCGCGCCGCCCACGACGAAACCGGCGATGAGCGCTTCTTGATCGGCACCCGCTCGCGCACGACAGGAAAGGTTGATCAAGCGTCCGACTTCGGTGTTGCGAGCGTAGGGGACATTCATCGTTCCTTCGGCGAGCACCGAACCCGCGGCGTTCTCAACCAGGCAAAGATATTTCCCGTTACAGCCCGGGGTTGAGTTCGTGAACCGCAACGTGGAGGTGGACGTGCCGGCAATCCCTTCGCCGTCGGTCAGCGGGTAACCCTGAAAATACCACTGGAAGGATTGGGGCGAGGAGCTGGCGGCCGTTTCCACGCGCAGTACGGAAGTGCCGCCAAAGGTTGCGTTGTAGGAGAGGGGCGGGCGCGTAATCACGGGTTGGCCGGGGGCTGTGACGGTAAGGAGTACCGCATCGCTCGTGCGAGTAGCCAGTTGGTTCGTAACGGTGACCGAGTGCGCGCCGGAGGATGCGGGCGTGGCGGAAAATGTGTAGGTCGAAGCAGTCGCTCCCGAGAGGGGCTTCCCGTCGAAAAGCCATTGGTAAGACAACGTCCCGCCGGTGGTCGTTGCCGTGACGGAGAACGTGGCGCTCGTGTTGGCCGAGAGCGTCTGGCTGACCGGTTGGGTCGTAATCGCCACGTCGCTCGTGAGGAATTTGATCAGCTGGTCTACATTCGGCGAACCGAGGCCGGTGACGAGGGTGTAGCCGGAGCCGACTTTGTAATCTCCGTTCCCCGCCGTGGTGGAAACGGCAATCCCGTCGGACGAACCCGCGGGCATTTCGTTGAAGACAGCCGAGTGGAGCAGCGGGTAAAGCCGCGGCCCGACCAATCCCAAGGGAGGCAGACCGGCTTTTCTTCGGGCTTGGTTGGCGAGAGCGCAGAACCCGGCCCACAGCGGGCAGCTCATGCTCGTGCCGCCGAAATTATTAAGGAGAATACCGCCACCGGTATAGTATGCGTAGGGTAATGGATTGCCGTTCGCCATCGCCGAGACATCGGGGACCATTCGGCCGATACCGCCGGGGAGGTCGGGCCGTTGCTGCCACGCCGGACGCGCAAAGACGACGCTGTAGCCTCCGCTGCTCGCCGGCTGGCCGTAGTTCGGAGGGCGGGCCGGTGTCGACGGATCTGCCGGCGGAATGATAGCGGGTTCGGGAAGTGTCCACGCTGTTTCGCGGACCGGCAGCGTATATGTGCCGTTCAATCCGGGAGTATAGCCCAAGGTTGTGCCACCCACGGCAGTGACGTAGGGTGACGAGCAAGGAATGGCTGCGGTGCGGGGGCTGTTCGGCTCGTAGCTGCCAATTGCATACGCGCCGATGTCCTGACGCGAACCGAAATCTCCGGTCGAGGCGAAGCAGCTGATGCCCAAGCCCGTGAGGACAGCATAATATTGATTTCCATCCTGCGCAAAATTGCTCCGGAAAAACGAAGTTTCGGCGGTCGCGCTGCTGTAGGACAATTGGTGCAGCGAGGAATCGGTGCGGAGGCGTTCCAAGATCAAGGGCACGCTCAGGTAGAGGGCGTAGGTGTTGATATAGATGACGCGCGCCTTCGGCGCCATCGCCAGCGACCACTCTGTATCAAGGGTGTATTCGGATCCATAAGTTGAATAGAAAGGCGGCACGAAGAAGGTCTCGACCTGGGCCGTCGTCGTCGGGAGCCCGGTCTGGCTCCAGAAGATGCCGGTATCGGGCACGTTCATGGTCGAGCCGCCGAGGATGACGATCGTCTCGCCTTCGCCGTCGAGTCCCAGGCCGGTGACATGGTAGAAGTCGCGAACGGCGAGCGGGTGCAGCCGGTTGCTGATCGTGGGTACGGTCGTCATCTGCGCGGGATGTTCGGTTTCCGCTGCTTCGATCGGCAGAACGCCCAAAACCAAAGAGGAAAGTTCGGCCGGTATTTCCGGAAGGGAACTTTCGGCGGGAGCCGGTGTGCCGGTTTCGTAGGCTGAGCGGGCGAAGCTTTTTTCGAAGGCCCGTTCGAACTGTGCCGTCGATCCGGATACCTGGACGGAAAGGCGGGTACAGTCCGCGGGCGTCACGGTGAGTCCGCGTTGGGTCGCCCAAGCGGCGACTGTGGACCAATCCGCCGAAGTGGGAAAGTGGCGCGCGGTCATCTCTTCCACGGTCAGCACTTCGCCTCTGGCAATGCGCGACTCGAGTTCCGCGAAGTGCCGCAGCTTCAACGCCAGGCGAAAGGTTTGCAGCATCTCTGTTCGATTGGCAGCGAGCGGAGACGTGGACGTCGCTGTGATCGGCGGTGCAGCGTCCATTCCGTTCGCCGCGAGGGCGAGGGCGAGAGCGATGATGCATCGGCTGGCGTTAAGCGCGAGTCGTAGGGTGATGACACGTGCGGATTTTGATCGAAACGATCCTATTTGGCACATGGGTAAAAACTTTGGACGGAAAGGTGACAGCATTCAGTAATGAGTGAATAATGACACTCCTTATGGGAGCACGAGTCGATGAATCATCGATTTGAGCCTTACGCCCGCATAACGCCTTCGGGGAGACGATCGTTTCGAACCCGAGATTCGTAAAGTTTTGCGGTCGGTTAAGGATGCTTGCAGTTGTCCCAAGTAGGGAGGTTTGGTAGGAAGTTTCGATGCAGAACAAAGTTTTCAGTTGGTTTGCAGCAGTCGGGTTTACGCTACTGATCGTGGGCTGCGCCTTCGATGGGCGATCGGAGAATCCGCACCCCTTGCTGGGTTGGCGAACGCATACGGGCAAAGTCGTCGCGACGAAGGTCGTACGAGGCATCGAACTGGCTGTCGTAGAGGTCGAAGCTCGCGGCCATACTATCGTCCCAGTGTCACCGGAAGGTCCTAGATTGGACTATGTCTATGACCTCTCGTACAAATATTTCTTCGAAGAAGCTGGCCGTCGAAGAGAAATAACATTCCTGCGCGGCCCTGTGGAAGGCGTTCTGCGAATCTGGTCGCTCCCCGATGACCTATGGGCAGCTTGCGATATTTCGGTTAATTACATGCTAGATCGAGGCTACATTTGGATCTATACTTTTGGATCGGACAATAATCTTCGGTATAAACGTCGAGTGCGCGTACCATTCCCAAGCATTGACGGAATGCAAATCGTGCTCGATCCAGCATCCCAAAATTTCATTCTCTTTAAACTTTCCGGATATTCCGAGACAGCCGTCTATGACTACAATTATAGAACCGATGAATTGGGTATCCGAAATGATTTTGATCGAGACGATCCTGTTTGGCGCTTGGGTAAAAATTTTGGACGCAAAGGTGACGGCCTTCAAGAGTGACTGAATAATGCACTTCTTGCCTGGGCAAGCACTTCGGTTCGCGACGCCCAGAGGACAAGGGTAAACGGCTGATCGCCTACTCAAAGAATTTCCCTCGGCCTTGGCGCATGGGTTTCATGTTCGTCAGCCCCGGCTCAAAGCTCTGGCGGCGGAAAATGGCGGCCGTGGCGAAAGCAGTCGGCTGCGAATCAATGGATGACCTGCGCACTCGCTTTGGTCCGAAATGGGCATTCCATCTCCGCCCAATTATTGCGCGTTGGATGTTCAATTGGTGGGACTATGATTTTACGGACGGAGAGTATTCCGCCGAGTGCCACCTTTTGGAAAAGGAAACCGGTTACAAAGCGATCGAGGAGCCTGCGTGGGAAGATGAGGAGGGCAACGAGGTGCGGCCCAAACAATGGCACGGCTGGCTCGTTCGCGGGGAATTAGTGGAAAGTTTTAGAGAACCCCAAAAAATTATTCAGCTGGAAGCCTTTGACTTGCTGGTGGCATTGTCATGCCGGAAGCGGCAACACACGTTGACAACAGGAAGTATTCAAAATTTCTGATAAACATTTAGGACTAAGTGCTCAAGGTGAGCCTCAACCTGCGCTTTTCCGAGCCGAAATGAATTCGGATGACCCGATGAGTTCCGTAGGCCGAGGCATACATTCTTAAGGTGCTCCTTCACGTTTTTCCCTAGAATGGAGAGATCTGCGAGGATATCCAAAAACGTACTCTCTTTCATTAACGCGAGATCGTCTTTTGATTTCGCAGTTTTCCACAAGGTGTTGCCATGTTTGTCTACAATTCGTTTCGATGCTTCGGCGTTGAATACAGTCAGGTGGTGGGCCACGACATGGTCATAGAGCAGAGATACCGCTCCCACCCAGCTGAGTACTGTAGCGGACCGATATAAAGAGGCCTCGTAAGCCTTGATTGCTTCCTCAGCGAAATCTCGCGTATCCACCGATTTGATCGCGGGAAGAAGCGCTCTCAACGAAGCAATAATAGGCGCTGGCGGCGCAGCGGGGAAAAGTTTCTCGACAACAACCTTGCCGGCAGAAGTAAGACACCACCCGGAAGGCAACGGGACCGCATAACCTTTCGCCTTTTTAAGTATGTCAGTCAGATTCCACGTTGCTACTTCACGTAACCCCGCGTCACTCGCCACCTGCCGGATTGCAGTCAGTGTCTTGGGGGTGTCATCGACAAACAGACACAAAAGAATCTTCGTCCGCTGAGATAGGTCGGCGCGGTTAAGCGTGTCTCTGAAGAGATTCTTATCCACCGATAGCGGTCCTCAAAGTTGCGAGTGCGCTGGCTTGGAGCGCATAAACGTCCGGGGAGCTTTCAAGCAAGACGTTGTCACTAACAAGACGACTAAGCGTACCGCTCAGATTGCTTAAGTACGTACCCTTAAAATAGTTCGTCGCCGTGCGCATCTCTTTTGTCAGTTCAGGTCTGGTGAACGTTTGCTTACCGCCAAATATCATCAACCGAGCAGCCGAGGCCCTAACAAGGTCAGACCCAGATTTGGCACCGATCTTCGCCGCGATCGAATTAGTTGTGAGTTGATGCCCGCTTGGAGTACTGGTTGCGGAAGGCACTACGGTACCGCTCACCACAGATGTATCGGTTCCGGAAGGCGGGGCCGGAGGACTCTGTAACGCAGCCACCACAGATAAGAGGGCTGGCATTTCGGCTTTGAGGAACTCTTCGCTTCCCTCGTATTCAACTTCGATCTGCCCGTATTTAATACGAATCTTGCTCGTCGACATAAATTGAGTGGGGGTTACCGGTGCTGCAACTAAGACTCCGACAATGGTAGCCGCCGCTCTTTTAAAGCAATACTCAAACCAATAACCGTGCAGAGGAAACCATCTGCCGAATCCGATATTGATAATTATTGTTTTATATCGTTAATTATCGTTAAATAAAATCAAAGAACCACATCCAGAAAGCTTCTTCGTATAAGTTACCCAAAACGATCCTTCCGCCAGATGCGGTAATGAAAGCCGCGATAAAAGCCCCCCGTGTGTTTAGTATCGGCGCTTACTTTCAACCGATCTACCTGATGCGCGAGAAAGGGCATAGTTGGCGTTTCCTCGCTGAATGGCTTCAACAATTTAACATCGAGATCAGTCATGTTCATCTGAGTAATTTATTTGCCCGAGAAGATGAACGGCTATCCAGGCTCACACGCAAGGAGCTCTATGAAATCGGCATGCCGAAAGAAATGATCGAGGGCATTCTTGAAAGAGAAGACCCGGCAAAGCGCTTAAGTGCGATTGATGCCGAAGACCTCGACCTCGATGCCAAGTAAACAAATGAACGCTACAACTTCGCCCAACGAAGATCGGCTCCTTAAAGTTCCTGAGATCGCCGATGAGATGCGCGCCGATGAAAGACCGTTTATCGACGCATCCAAACGGGAAAACTGAAGGCCTTCAAGGAAGGCGGACGCTGGTTGATTCGGCGTAGCGTGCTCCTCTCCTATCTCGTCGCGGGCTGCACCGGTCTGAGTCGTGGGGGAATCATGCAATTACAGTGGGTAGACATTCGCTTGGACGTCCCCCGCCCTTTCATCGACGTGCGTGCATCAACTACCAAGAGCAAGAAAGCCGCTGTCATCCCCTTGTTGCGGTTTCTAGCGGACGCCCTGACGATCGCTAAGGCGAAGGGAGTACATGCCAGCGGGCGCGTCTTCCCTCGCGGCCTTCCCAGAGTAAAAACGTTGGCAAGGACTTGGCTGCGTGCGGCATCACCGTCGAAGATGAACGCGGGTTCCGCGTCGATTTCCGCGCTCTGCGGCACACCTTTGCCAGTCTCTTGGCCACGGTGGGCGTTTCCGAAATCGTGCGCGTGAAGCTGGCGCGCCACGGCGAATGGAGGCAGACCGACCGTTACACGGACCCGCACAGCATTCCGCTCTTCGCGGAAATGGAAAAATTGGGGTCAGCCCTACCGTCCCCAAATTCTGGGAAATCGTGTCAAAAATTTAGGCAACGTTGTCCAAAGCGATTTCACTTCCGAGAATCCGAAAGTGATCCCCGCTTAGGTGAGAAACGACCGTTCTGGCTAAGGCTGTCCCAAGTTGGAAAAGTCCCGATTTGGTGCCCGAGGGGGGACTCGAACCCCCACGCTTTTAGGCACAGGCTTCTGAGACCTGCGTGTCTACCAATTCCACCACCCGGGCAAAGCGGGACGGGCAAAAGACACACCCGCTGCCTTTGGAGCAAGAAAATTGATTTCGTCCGACCCCTGGAGGTTCATCCCGAAAAACCTCGAGCGGCTCCGCCGCAGGGTTGTGAGCGCCGGTTTTGTCAGGCCGGGCTCGCCATAGGCTCGCTGCCCTTCTCACGGGCTTCGGAGCAGGCGGGCCGCCTGCGCTACTTCGAATCAAAAAATTCCGGCGGCCGATGCCGGAATTTTTTTCGTGTATTTCGTGGTGAACCCTCGGCCACGGCGTGGCTCTTCAATTTGTGATGTCGAAGGTCGTGCTCTGGCCGCGGACGGCCAGGTAGGTCTTGTACCATTCCTTCTGCGCGGGACTGTCAGCGTAAGCTTTCAACGCGGCTTCGTCGGCGAATTCCATCACGAAGGCGTGCGTCTTCGGTTTCTCGATGCCCTTCGCGTTCTGGACCTTGATGGACTTCACCCAGACATGCGTGATGCCGGGAAATGCCGCGGGCAAGGCCTTCACGCCGTCAAGCGCCGCCTGGATCTGCTCGGGCGTGGCGCCGTCTTTCCAAGCCAGCGTGACCACGTGGATGACTGACTTCGGCGCGGTATCGGCCGCCGACGCGAGCGACGAAGCAAAGGTGAGGACGAGCAACGAGAGCAGGGGAGCGAGGAGTTTTTTCATGGGATAAATGAGGTTTGAACCAAACCTGAAAGAATTCACCCCCGCTGCAAGCCCGCGTCCGACGCGCGGGAGTATCCCCGGAAGGAAACTGCGGGGATGTTTAAATCACGAATGGATGCCAACGGACGCGAATCCAATCCCCCGAATAGCCGCGTCCTTTCGCGGCTAACAAACGCTACTTTTTTTGTCCGCTTTCGCCGGAGGCGGCAGCCATCGGGCATCTCACCCTGCACACGCGAAACCCACGAAAGGATCCTGCCGTTCACACGGGCTGCGGAGCAGGCGGGCCGCCTGCGCTACTTCCGAAATCAGCTTGACGGACGAAAGATGAAAATCCTACCTTCCCCTAGATATTCTAGTAGAGTCATGATTCTCCCGCTCAAAGCCATTTTTCAAACATCACGCAGCCGGCCCGCCTGCTCCGGGGATCGGGTTCAGCCTCTCCGGGGTGGTTTCCGAATGACAGTCTCCGTTTCTCGGAGCAGGCGGGCCGCCTGCGCTACACCTTGATCGTCCCAAAAACTCCCATGAACTTTTCATCTTCTTTCCTCCCGTTCCGCGCTGGTGCCGGCACCGTCTGCGCGTTGCGTTCGGCGACATTCGCCGCCGCTGTCGGCGTAATCCTGTTCGTTGCGGTGGGAAAATCCGCGGCGCGCGCGGACGAAGCGACGCAGGCGCCCCTGCTCGACATCGCGGTGCGTTCCGCGGTCGACCGCTGGGACGGCTTCAAGAAAAAGCCGGTGATGGAACACGGGAAAAAATATTTCCTGGCCGGGGCGAAGGAAATCAAGAGCGAGAAAAAACTGGTCCGGCCGGTGAACGAAGTGGCGATGCTCAACGAACTTCGCGCCGCCCTGAAGCGCCGCGGCTTCATCGAGATCGAAGGCGACCAGGTCCCCGACGTCGTCCTCACCGTGAAATACGGGCGCGGCGCGCTGACGAACCCTTACCTCGCCGATGCCTCGTTCAACGCGCAGTCCGATCCGCCGACTTCCACGATCAACGGCGCGTTCTCGATCCAGTTGGTGAAGGAGCACGAGCCGCAGTACGAAGCGAAATTACAAAAGGCCAATTTCGAGAAGCTCTACATCTACGTTTCCGCCTGGCAGTACCCAAAGCCCGAGGGCAAGAAGGCCAAGGAAATGTGGCAGACCACGATGATCGTCGACGATCCGCAAAGCCGCGACCTCAACCTGGTTTATAAACAGATGTTCACCGCCGGCTCGGCCTATTTCGATCGCCCGCTTGAAAATGAGGAAGTCGAGATCGACACCCAGGTTCCCGAAGGCCGGGTCGAAATTGGTGACACGACCGTCGTCGCCGAGCCCAAGAAGAAGTAATGCCCAATGACCAGCCGGGCTGGACGAGTAAGGCTAGGCGCTTGGCTGGTACTTCCGCGGGAACATCACCCGAAAGGTCGTCCCACTCTCGCCTGAGCTCGTCAGCTCCACGCTCGCGTCGAGCAATTCGCACAGCCGTTTGACGATCGAAAGGCCGATGCCTTCGCCGGCGGACTGCTTCACCTTTGAGCTCTTCGAGGAATCCAATTTCGACTGGTCCAGGACATGGGAGGAGTCGCCTTTCGGGGCTTTCTCATCGGCTTCATGCGCGACGACCGTGGCCCCTTTCAACGCAATCGCCAGCGGCGTGCCGGGCCCGCCGAGCAGGCCCGGACCGGTGTCCTTGACCATCACCCACCACGCGGATTTCTCCTCGCCCCACGTCAGGGTCACGCCGCCCTGCTGCGTGTATTTGAGCGCGTTCAACACCAGGTTCTGCACCAGGCGGCGGACCTTGCCGGCATCGCCCTCAACCAGGAGGCTCTCGGGTCCGTCGGCTTTGAGGTAAAGCCGGCGTTGGACGGCCATGGGCTCGACCGCGCGCTGGAGTTCCTTGACGAGGTGAGCGGCGTCGAACGGCGCGATCTGGCGGTTTTCGTGGCCGGCCTCGAGCCGGGAAAGTTCGAGCAGGTCGCCGAGCATCGACGCCACGGTCTCGACGCCCTGCTGGAGCAGCGTGGCGAATTCCACGCGATCCGCTTCGGCGATCTCCGCCATGCGCAGGACGTCCGCCGCGCTCGCGACGGATTGGATGTTGCCGCGCAAATCGTGCACCGCCTGGTGAATCAGCGCCGCGCGCCGCCGCTCCAACTCCTTCACCGTGGCCAGCGCCTTTTCCAAATCGCCCGCCATGCCGGCCGCTTCGGAGCGTTCCATGCGCGCGTATTGGAGCGCGCTTTCGCTGATGCCTTCGTTGACCAGCTGCGCGAGTTCCCGATGCGCGACGGCCAGCGCTGCGGGAGTCATCCCGGCTGGAAGCGCGGCGTAGCGCTCGATTTCATCAAAGAGGCAAAGGTGCAGCTGGCCCCATTCACGCATCAGCTCCAGCTGGGTGTAACCCTGCTGCCAACGTTGCAGACCGTGCTTCACTTCCTCACGGCCCATCGAGGCGTCGGCGTCCGTCGCCCGCGGGCTGCCAGGCCGGCTCCGCAGTTTTCGTTCGAACGCGTTGAGGACCGCCGGGATGTGGTCGTTGAACTGTGTGCGGGTCAGTGAATCGCTGGTGGTCTGCGCCGGGTCGGCGCGGGCGGCCGCGCGCCACGCCTGGAGGATTTGCTCGCGCCGTTCGGCCAGGTATTCGGCGAGACTTGCGAGCGAGGTTATGACGGCATCGTTCAATGGAGTTTCCCCAAGAGAAGTACCCGGTTCCGACGTGCAAGCGAAAAGGTCGGGCCGCGGTCGGCCGAGGGGAGGGGGGATTCGCGTTTATTCCCGTCCATTCGCGCTGAGCGGGTTTGGCGGGGCTCACGGGCTTCAGGACTTTTTTAGTGGAAGTCGGCGGGACCATGGCAACATTACCCGGGTCGTGACCCCGCGTGACTATCGATTGAATGGAACCGAAGGCGCCCGCGCCGAGCAGGCGGGACTCGCGTCGGCGACCTGGTATGCGTCCGCCATCCCGCGGAAACGCCTCAAGGAACTGATGCAGCGGCGCAACGGCCCCGCGATCCGCGACACGCTGATTTGGCTCGGCGCACTCATTGCGACCGGCGCCTGGGGCTACCACGCCTGGGGCACCTGGTGGGCTGTGCCGGCGTTTGCCGCTTACGGCGTGCTCTACGGGTCGGCGTGCGATTCCCGCTGGCACGAATGCGGCCACGGCACGGCGTTCAAGACCCCGTGGATGAACGACGTCGTTTACCACCTCGCGAGATTCATGGTCCTGCGCGAATCGACCTCGTGGCGCTGGAGCCACGCGCGCCATCACACCGATACGATCATCGTCGGCCGCGATCCCGAGATCGCCGTGCCGCGCCCCGCGAACCTCCGGAATATCCTCCTGAATTTCGTCTACCTTCCCGGCGGCTACAGCGAGCTTCGCAAGACCGTGATCCACGCGACGGGACGCCTGCCTGCGGGCGAGGAAACCTATATCCCCGAGGGCGAGCGCAAGAGTGTCTGCTTCACGGCGCGCATCTACGTTTTGATCTACCTCGCGTTCATCGCGTGGGCGGTCGCGATCCGGAGTTTCCTGCCGCTGATGTATGTCCTGCTGCCTTCGTTTTATGGCGCGTGGCTGATGATCGTGTTCGGGCTGACGCAGCACGCGGGGTTGGCGGAGGACGTGCTCGATCACCGCCTGAACTGCCGCACCGTGTACATGAATCCCGTTCTTCGATTCCTCTATTGGAACATGAACTACCATGTGGAGCACCACATGTACCCGATGGTGCCGTACCACGCGCTTCCGGCCTTGCACGCCGAGCTGAAGGCGGACCTGCCGAAACCCTACCCCGGCTTGTGGGCGGCCTACCGCGAAATCATTCCCGCGCTCCTGCGCCAGCGGAAGGACCCGGGTTATTTCGTCAAACGCGAACTGCCGCCCTCGGCGCCTGCGATGTCGCTCGATGCGGCGTCAGTGGGGCAGGCGGGTTAGTGGAAAAGCGGAATGAGTGAGACGTGGATCAACGCCTGTGCGCCTGACGATATCGCGATCGAGGACGTGATCCGTTTTGACCTGGGGGAACGGTCCTTCGCGGTGTATCGCACGGGACCATCGGCGTTTCATGTCACCGATGGATTTTGCACCCATGCCCACGTGCATCTGGCCGACGGGTTCGTGATGGGCACGGTGATCGAATGCCCGAAACACAATGGCCGGTTCGATTGCGTGACGGGCAAGGCCATCCGCAAGCCGGCATGCGTCGACCTCGTCACCTATCCCGTGAAAGTCGAAAACGGCCGTGTCTTTTTTCGCCTGGTTGAATGAGCGAAGGCGCCACGGTTTTCGTGGCGCCCAAAATTCGCGGTGCCTTCAGCCGTGGCGGGCCAGGGCGCGGGCGATGGCATCGATCAGGTGGGCGGGGGCGGCGGCTTTCTCGAGGAAGTCCACCGCGCCGGCGGCACGGGCGCGGGCCTCCACGCGCGGGTCGGTCTGGCCGGTGTGGAAAATGACCGGAAAGGTGTGGCCGGCCTCCGCCAGCTGACGCTGCAATTCGAGGCCGTTGATCATCGGGAGGTTCGCGTCGAGGACCAGGCACGAGGTCAGCGCGACGTCGTTGGACGCAAGGTACGACTCGGCCGTGCCATGCGTGCGACAGGCAAACCCGTGCAGTTCCAGTTGGTCGTAAACCAAATCGCGCAGCCAGGGGTCGTCATCCACCACGACGATCAACGATGGATGCTGGGAGAGGCGGGTCATGTCAGGTCGCAAAGGCTTCGAGTCATCCGAGCGGATTTTTTGAGCCCAAGTCAACGCGCTTGAGCGATTCACGTTTTGGTGCGCGGCGCGGTTTCCAGCGTGCGGAAATCCAGGCCGCCGTCGCTTTCGGAGGTGATGCGGGTGAATTCCGCGCCGATGAAGACGATCTGCCCGGCGTAGTAACTCCACAGCAGCAGCGCGACCAGCGTCCCAGCCGTGCCATAGGCCGACATCACGATCGTGTGGCCGAGGTAGAACGTCAGTGCGTTTTTGCCGACGGTGAAAAGCACGCCCGTCACCAGCGCCCCCAGCCAGACGTGACGCCAGCGAATCTTCGTGTCAGGCAGGAGCTTGAAGATCATGGCGAACAGGCAGGTGACCACCGTCAGGGACAGGAGGTCGTTCGCGATTTGGAGCAGGGCGACCGAGAGTTGGAAATAAGTCGCCGTGTGCTTGCCAATCCAAGTGAGGATCGAACTGAGAATCAGTGAAACGAGCAGCAGGAACCCGGAGACCATCACGGTCGCGAGGGAAAACAAGCGCCGGCGGACGAAGTGCATCCAGTCCTTGATCGGCGGCGTGTGCACGCGCCAGATCGAGTTGAGTGCATCCTGCAGATGGTGAAACACCCCGAGCGCGCCGAACATCAAGGTCGCTGCGCCCACGAGGGTCGCGATGGTGCCGGTGGTGGTGGTCGCCGGGCTCTGGATCGATTCCACGACCGCGCGGGCCTGCGGTCCCAGGAGCCATTCGACGTCCTGCGTTACCTCTGCGCGGGCCGTGCCGCCTTGGAAAAGAAATCCGGCCACGGCGATCGCGAGCACGAGGAGGGGTGCGACAGCGATCGTGGTGTAGAAAGCCAGCGCTGCGCCAAGGCGGCTGACGTTGTCCGTGATAAAAGCCTTGGCCGTGCGGGCCAGGATTTCAGCCGTGCGACTGAGCAGGCTGGTCTTGCGCGCCTCGCGGGCTTTGGCCTTTTCGTTTTCGACTGAGCGGCGAGTGATTCGGGCGGCCATCGTGAAGCGAAGGGTTGAACGTCGGGCGCGCCGGCCAATCTCCCACCCGCACGCGGACCGCCCTCAGGGATTGTGCCGACGGCGCGCGGCGGCGATCATCTGCTCGTGCTGGGCTTCTTCCACGCCTTCGGTGACGAGGCGCTCGATGCTCTTTTGTTCGTCATCCGCCTCGCGGTCCGGGGTCTGGTGGCCGAGATCGGAAACGGGCTCGCTCGGGTCGCGCGTGACCGCGCGCTCACTGGACGCGTCGGACTCGGTGGGATCGGACAAATCGCCGCCCTCGAGTTCGCGGGCGGCCTGCTGGCGCTCATCAGCGCCGGGTTCGACATGACCCGCGATATCGGCGAGTTCCGCCGCGCGGCGCTCAAGGTCGTCGGACGTCAACACCCCCGAACCCTTGCCGTGAACCAAGATCTTACCGGAGTTAGGTTGGACGATTTTTTTCATGTCCATTTGGACCGCACGGGAAGGCCGCGGTTCGCGTCCGGCAAAGATAACCGGAAAAACTTTTTAACCGCGAATGGACGCGAATGAACGCAAATCCGGATTCCGGACCCGGAAGATTGGCCGCAAAAAAGCGCAAATTTCCGGGGCTTCGAAACGAAATTTCCGCGCGCTTATAAGCGCTCCCAAATCTCCTTCGCAGCCGCGGAAACTTGCGTTTCTTTGCGGCCAACCCTCCGAGGTATTGGTTTAGGTTCCGGCTCGGATTCGCGTTCCTTCGCGTCCATTCGCGGTTAAAAAAAGATCGGGCTTGGAGTGGGCGGGGGTCGCTGAGACAACATTTCCATGGCGTATGCTCCCCCGGAAAACCCGGCGAATCCCAAAGGCGCGGGCGGAATCAGCCTCACCAAGCAAATCGTCATCGGCCTCGTCGTCGGCGTGCTGATCGGATGGTGGATGAGCCGCCTGTCCGATGCGGGCCGGGCGTCATGGGACACCTGGCTCGCGCTGGTGCGCGATGTCTTCCTCCATCTCATCAAGGTGATGATCGCGCCGCTGATCTTCGCCAGCGTCGTCCAAGGTTTCGCGGGCACCGGCGATTTGAAGAAGGCCCGGCGCATCGGGATCAAGGCGCTCATTTATTTTGAAGTCGTCACCACGCTCGCGCTCGTGGTCGGGCTGTTCGTCGTCAACGTCGTGAAGCCGGGCGCCGGCGTCACCCTCGCCGCGCAGGCGCCGGTGGCGGGCGCCGTGGTGGCGAAGCCGTTGTCGGGGGCGGAGATAATCCTCCACATGTTTCCGACGAGCCTGTTTGACTCGATGGCGCGCAACGACGTCCTCCAGATCGTGGTCTTCGCGGTCCTGTTCGCGATTGCGGTCACCGCCGCCGGCGAGGCGGGTCGGCCGGTGGTGGAATTCTGCGGGAGCCTCACCCAGGTCATGTTCAAGTTTGCCGGGCTGATCATGAAGTTCGCGCCTTTCGGCGTGGGCGCGGCGATCGCCGTCACGGTGGGGCACCAGGGCCTCGGCTCGGTGCTGGTGCTGGGCAAGCTCGTGCTGACCCTCTACGCCGCGCTCGTGATTTTCATCGTGTTTGTGTTCGGCGCCGTGATCTGGATCGCGAAGGTCCCGCTGAAACCATTCGTGCGCGCCGTGCGCGAGCCGTTCACGCTGGCGTTCGCGACGGCGAACAGCGAGGCGGCGCTGCCGAAGGCGTTTGAGTTGATGGAGCGGCTCGGCGTGCCGCGCGGGATTGTCGGCTTCGTGCTCCCGGCGGGGTATTCATTCAATCTCGACGGTTCGACGCTCCACCTCGCCGTCGCGTCGGTGTTCGTCGCCCAGGCGGCGGAAACCACGACCGGGATCCATTTCGGGATCGGCGAGCAAATCACGATGATGCTCATCCTGATGCTGACCTCAAAGGGCGTGGCCGCCGTGCCGCGCGCCTCGTTCGTCGTGCTCGTGGCCGCGCTCGAGTCGTTCAAGCTCCCGATTGCAGGCGCGTTCCTCATTTTAGGTGTCGACGCGCTGCTCGATATGGCGAGGACTTCCGTCAACGTCATGGGCAACTGCCTCGCCAGCGTAGTGGTCGCGCGTTGGGAAGGTGAATTCGACGACGCCAAGGCGGAGGCCAACTTCGGGAACCCATGATGGGAAACCCCCGGCGGGAAAGCCCGTCTTCCTTCGGATTTTTGGATTTTTTGAACTTAGGATTTTTTACCAACCATGTCTTCCCCATTTAACGCCGTTCTTCTCGCCGCCGGTCATTCGATTCGCATGCGACGGGACAAGGCCCTGCTCGAATTCGAGGGAGAAATCATGTGGCAGCGCCAGCGTGATTTGCTGAAACGGGCGGGCGCGCAGGAAATTTTCCTCTCGGCCCGGGCGAATCAACCTTGGGCCGACGCGGCCGAGGGATTCGCCGCCGTCGTGCGGGACGCCAGCGGCGACAGTGGTCCGCTGGGGGGAATCGCCGCCGGGCTGGAGCGGAGTTCGCTCACCCACCTCGCGGTGCTCGCGGTGGATTTGCCGCGCATGAGCGAACGCTGGTTCGAGATTTTGAATGCGAGTGCGGGTTCCGGGGTTGGAGCAGTGGGGAAGCTCGGCGGATTTTTCGAGCCGCTCGCCGCGATTTACCCGCGCGAACTCTTGCCCCTGGCCCAAGCGGCCTTGCAGCGTCGCGAATTGTCGCTGCAAAAACTGCTCACGGCTGCCGTCGCGCAGGGCCTGATGCAGGTGCGGGAGATTTCCCCGGAGGAAGCCGGCTGGTTCGCCAACTGGAACGAACCTGCGGCGGTCGCCGAAAATTAAGCTTCGTCTGCCTGCAACGCCGCCGTGACCGCCGCGCGGCGGCGGTGGTAGAACAGTGCCATGCCGCCTTGGTAGAGGATGGTGAAGACGGCAAAAAAACCGTAGGTCATCCAGTACGACAGGCGCAGGAATCCATCCTCGGTCAGGTCCGTTTGCTTGAAGGACTCGCGCATCTTGTCCGTCACGTTGGCGCGCAGCGGCTCGAGGTCCATGTGGCTCAGCTGCCAGGCGCAGAGCGAAAGGATGAAGGCCATGCAGAACAGCTGGCCGCCCACCAGCCAGTTGAGCCCGCGCTCATGTCCACGCCACAGCAGGGACGCGCCGTGGAGCGTCAGCGCGCCGGTGCCCGCCACGAGCAACCACGACAGCACGCTGCCGACCTCCCCGGCGGTCGCGCCGAGCAGGGCGAAGAAACTCGCGACGATCATCATCCAGGTCCCGTTGACGCGTGCGTGCCGGACCACGCGTTCCAGCGTTTCAGTGGGAAGAAGGGGAGGAGTTTGGGCCATGCGAAGGAGAACGAAGCGATGCGGAAGGTCGTTGCAATCGGAGTCGCGGGGGATGTCAACGAGTAGCGCAGGCGGCCCGCCTGCTTCGGCGGAAGTAGCGAGTAGCGCGTAGCGGGTAGCGAGTAGTCGGACCCTATGGTAACGGTGCACCACTCCCCCAGGAGTCCGGATGGTCTACTCGCTACGCGATACTCACTACTCGCTACTTCGAAAAGCAGGCGGGCCGCCTGCGCTACTTTAACCCCGGACTAGACTTCGGTTCGCCCCGGCTGACATTGTCGGCGTTTGACCCATGTCCGCGCGTCCCCCTGAGCAACCGTTTCCGTTTCGCCTCGAGTTCCCTCCCGAGCTGCCCATCAGCGCGCGGGCGGAGGAAATCGTCGCGGCCATCCAGGAAAACTCGGTCGTGATCCTCGCGGGCGAAACCGGCTCCGGCAAAACCACGCAGATCCCGAAGATGTGCCTGGCGGCGGGACGCGGGCGGAACGGGCGGATCGCGTGCACGCAGCCGCGGCGCGTCGCGGCGCTCTCGATTTCGCGGCGCGTGGCCGACGAGCTCGGCGTGACGTGGGGCCGCGAGGTGGGCTGCAAGATCCGCTTCAACGACGAGACCACGAAGTCCACGGTGATCAAGTTCCTCACGGACGGCATGCTGCTCGCGGAAGTGCAGGGCGACCCGCTGCTACGCGAGTACGACACGCTGATCATCGACGAGGCGCACGAGCGCTCGCTCAACATCGACTTCCTGCTGGGTCACCTGCGGACGCTCCGCTACAAACGGCCGGAGCTGAAGATCATCATCACGTCCGCGACGATCGACACGGCGATGTTCAGCGAGGCGTTCGATGGCGCGCCGGTGTTGACGGTGGAAGGCCGGACTTTTCCCGTGGAAGTGATTTACGCGCCGTTGGATTCGTTCGGGTCGGACGCGGCCGAGGGCGACGAAAAGGAAGCGAAGGCGGAAGCGCTGCATTACATCGACGGCGCGGTGGAAGCCGTGGAGCGCATCGTACGCGAGAGCGGCAGCGGCGACATCCTCGTCTTCATGCCCAGCGAGCGCGACATCCGCGAGGCGAGCGACCTGCTGGCCGGCCGGCTGCGCTCGAGCGGGCAGCCCCCCGAACTCGTTCCGCTTTTTGGCCGGCTCTCGAACGCGGAGCAGCAGCGCGTGTTCGCGCCGACGCAGCGGCGGAAAATCGTGATCGCGACCAACATCGCGGAGACGTCGCTCACCATCCCGGGCATCCGCTTCGTCGTCGACACGGGCCTGGCGCGGTTGAGCCGCTATGCGCCGCAGGCGCGGACCCGACGCCTGCCGATCGAACCGATCGCGCAGTCGAGCGCGGACCAGCGCAAGGGCCGCTCGGGCCGCGTCGCGGACGGCGTCTGCATCCGGCTTTATTCGGAGAAGGACTTTCTGGAGCGCCCTCGTTTCACGCAGCCGGAAATCCAGCGGGCCAACCTGGCGGACGTCATCCTGCGGATGAAGGCGTTCGGGTTGGGCGACATCGAGCGCTTCCCGTTCATCAACATGCCGGCGGCAAAATCGATTCGCGCCGGCTATGGGTTGCTCGAGGAACTTGGCGCGATCGAGACGGAGGCCGAGGGCGCGCCGGGCGGGGAGCGCAGTGCAACGTTCGACGACCGGGGTACGCCGGCGCTGACGCGGCAGCTGACGCCGTTGGGGCGGGAGTTGGCGCGGCTGCCGGTGGATCCCACCGTGGGCCGGATGATCCTGCAGGCGCGCACGGAGAAGGCCTTGCGCGAGGTGCTGGTGATCGCCTCGGGGCTTTCGATCCAGGACCCGCGCGAACGACCGATGGACAAGCAGGCGCAGGCGGACGCGGCGCATCGCCGGTTTGCGGACCCGGATTCGGATTTTCTCACGCTCTGGAATATCTGGGAGACGTATCACGAGCAGTTCGAAAGCATGGCGCAATCGAAGCTGCGCCGTTTCTGCCGCGATCATTTCCTGAGCTACACGCGCATGCGCGAATGGCGCGACATCCACGCGCAGTTGCTCGATGTCTTGAAGGAACGCGACGGCTTCAGGATGACTTCCGCCTTCCTCGGGACCGACCCGAACGACGCGAAGGCCGCGGCCTTCGGCACCCCGCCGTACCGCGCGATCCATCGCAGCATCCTCGGGGGCCTGCTGGGCAACATCGCGCACCGCGATGAGGAAAACGGGAACTACAAGGCAACCCATGACCGCCGTGTGAATTTGTTTCCCGGCTCGGCGTTGTTTGTGCGCGACGATCCATCGAAGCGAAAGGCGGCGCCGGCGAAGGCCGAGGGCCCGGCGCGGGGCAAAAAACCGCCGGCATGGATCATGGCGGCCGAGATCATGGAGACGACCCGGCTCTATGCGCGCACCTGCGCGCGGCTGGACCCGGCCTGGGCGTTGGAGCTGGGCGCGCACCTGGTGCGCATCGCGCACAGCGAGCCGTTTTGGAACGAGGCCTCGGGCCGGGTGATGGCCAAGCAGCGGACGCGGTTGTACGGATTGGAACTGGAGAGCCGCGCCGTGAGCTTCGGGAAAATCGACCCGGTCCACGCCACGGAGATTTTCATTCGCGAGGGGCTGGTGAACGACACGATTGTTTTCCCGCTCGATTTCATTGCCCACAACCGGAAGGTGCGCGAACGCGTGGAAGTGATCCTGACCCGGACGCGCGACGCCGGGTACCTGAACCTCGATGAAGCCGCCTACCGGTTTTATGCGGCGCGGCTGATGCCGACGCGCGAGGCGGCGCAAGCGGCGGCGCCTGCCGGGGTAAGCGCGGTGGCCGAGTTGGTGGACCTGGTCCGCGAACGGCGCGGCGGCGCCGAGCCGAATTTCCTGATGATGGGACCGGACGACCTGCGCGACCCGGACACGCTGGCCCACGATGCGGAAGCGTTTCCCGCGGCGCTGCCGCTCGAGAACGCGGCGCTGCCCCTGGCTTATGCGTACAAGCCGGGCCAGGTCGACGACGGCGTGACGATCGATGTGACGACGCCGGACGCGGCGCTGCTCACGGCGGCGGCGCTGGACTGGGCCGTGCCGGGACACCTCGAGGCGAAAGTTGAGCATTATCTCCGCGCGCTGCCGAAGGAGGTGCGGCGCTCGTTCGTGCCGCTGGCGGAAACGGCTAAGAGCCTGGCGGCGCAGGTGGCGGCGCGCGATCGATTGACGGATCGGCGCGAATCGCTGGTCGAGGCGCTCGCCGCGCAGATCGCGGAGAGATTTCGCGTCGCGGTGGACCCGGCGATGTGGGCGGACAAGCCGTTGCCCGATCACCTGCGCGTGCGGGTTCGCGTGGTGGACGCCGACGGTCGCGAACTCGGCGCGAGCCGGGAATTGGCCGCGATCCGCGAGGTGCTTCACCTGCACGCGCGCGAGGCGAGCGCGAGCGTGGCGCGCGAGGATCCCGTGGCGTGGAAAACGGCGCGGGCGAAATGGGAGCAGGCCGCGCAAACCTCGTGGGCGTTTGGCGAGATTCCCGAGCGGGTGCTGGTCACGGAACAGAAAGGGGTGCCGGTCTTTGCCTACCCGGGGTTGCGAGCGGGAAAAGACGGCGTGGAGTTGCGCCTCTTCAAGACGCCCGAGGAGGCGCTGGGCGCGAATCGGGAGGGGCTGGCGGCGCTGCTCGAGCGTCAGCTCGGCGCCGACCTCGGATGGACGGAACGCGACCTGCGCAAGCTCCGCGAACTGGGCGCGCTGGTCGCAACGCTGGCGACGACCGAGGAGCTCCAGGCACAGGCTTTCGGTGCGATCCGGCGCTGGGTCTGCGATCCGCTGCGGGTGCGCGCGCTGACGGCTGAGGCCTTCGGAGCGGCCGTGGAAAAAGCCAAAACGGACCTGCGGGGCATTGTGCCGCGGCTGGTCGATTTGCTGCGTGAAATCCTGACGCTGCGGCAGGCCATCCTGGTGTTGCCCTCGGCGCCGTCGGGATTGGAGCGGCACCTCGCGCGGCTGATGCCGCCGGATTTTTTGCGCGCGACGCCGTATCAACAGCTGGCACATTTTCCGAGATATTTGAAAGCGATGAAGCTTCGCGCGGAGCGATGGAAGCAGAATCCCGCCAAGGATGCCGAACGCCTCGCCCAGCTGGCGCCGTTTTTGGCGCCGCTTGATCGCCGGCGCGAGGAGGGCGGGTCCCTGCGCTGGCTGGTGGAGGAATTCCGCGTAAGCCTGTTCGCGCAGGAATTGGGCACGTCCGAACCCGTGTCGGCCGTGAAACTGGAGCGTGCGTTCGCCGCAGTGAAGGCGAATGGATCGATCCCGCTCCCCGAAATGCCGAAGTCCGCCCCGCCGAAACCGATCCTGTCGGCAACCATGCCGGCGAAGAAAACCGCGCCCATCAAGAACCTGGGCGCGCTGGATAAACTCTTCCCGAGATAAAGCGTAGGGCGCGGTCTAGGACCCGCCTCCGGGATCGACTTAGCGCCACGTTGCCTTCCGAAGGCAGGCGAGCCGCCTGCGCTACCTTAATCCGATTCGGCGATGTCGTTCGACAGCTCGTTCCGATCGCTGGCGGTGAAGGGGAAATGCTCGGCCAGGAGCGCGCCGGCGCGCTCGATGCCGTGCACGAGTCCCTCGGTGAATTCGCCGCGCTTGAACTGCAGCGCCATCGCGGCGGTGAGAATGCGCCAGAAGGCGTCGCCACATTTTTCGTGGACGCCGGTGTCGCCGATGACCGCGAACGTGCGGGAGCGCGGGGCGAGGAAAATGAGGACGCCATTGCGCTCCGCGGTGCGCGTCATCTCGAGCCGCTCAAAATGCTCCTGCGCCGCGGCGACGGGATCCGGCGCGGCGCGGCGTGCAATGACGACGCGGATTTCCCCGGAGGTTCGTTTTTCCGCCGCGGCAATCGCCGCGAGGATGCGCGCGGGATCGTACTTCGGGCTGGGAGTGAAGAAGCCCATGGCGTTACCAGCTTCCTCCCGCGCCGCCGCCGCCGAAACTTCCGCCACCACCGGAAAATGTGCCGCCGCCGCTGCTCCGATTGCTGGATGATCCGCCGCCGCCGCCGAACAAACCGTACGTAATCATGCCGCCACGGCCGTAGCTGATCACGCCGCGCCGGCGCCGGAAGAGCGAACTGATCACGATGAAGAGGATAAAAAGCCCGATCATCAGGCCAGGATGGCCGGAGAAATTGCGGCCAAGGTCCGCGGCGGTGCTGCCGGTGCCCTGGTATTCGCCGCGCGCGGCGGCGAGCATCGCGTGCACCCCGGCTTCGACTCCGCCCGTGAAATCGCCGGCGCGGAAGCGCGGCGTGATTTCATCCTCGACGATGCGCTTGCACACGGCATCCGGCAGGACCCTTTCCAACCCGTAGCCGACCTGGATGAACAGCTTGCGGTCCTCGCTGAAGATGAAGAGCACCGCGCCGTTCTTTTTTCCTTTTTGCCCAACGCCCCAGGCCTGCGCGACACGGACGGTGTAATCCTCGACCGAGGAGTCCGACGTCATGTGCGGATAGATCGCGACGAGGATCTGGTTGGACGTGGCGCGTTCGAACTGGTCGAGCTCATCGTTCAACTGGCCGGCGGTGCCCGCCGAGACGACATGGGCGTAGTCGTTGAAGTGATTCGGCGGCGCCGGCGGAATGGTTTCCGCGGCCCATGCGACGCAGGCCAGCGCGGCGAAAACCAGGAGACCGTGGAGCCAGCGCATCGGAGGTGGGCGACGTCCGGCGGCGGTTACGGATGCGCGGGGACGGTCTTCGTGCCAAAATCGAATTGCACGGTCGGCGGTTTATCGGAGCCTGCGGTCGACGCGAAATATGGTCGCGGGGAATGCCCGAACATGCCGGCGAAAATCACGGCAGGGAATCGTTTCAAGGCGGTGTTGTAGGCCTGGACGGCTTCGTTGAAGCGTCCGCGTTCGACGGCGATCCGGTTCTCGGTCCCCTCGAGCTGGGCCTGGAGATCGCGGAAGCCGGCGGTGGCGGTGAGGTTCGGGTAGCGTTCCGAAACTACGAGGAGCCGGGAGAGCGCGCCGCCGAGTTGGGCCTGGGCCTGTTCGAATTCGGCGAATTTCGCGGGGTCGGTCGGAGCGCCGCTGGCGGGAAGCTGGACGCGCCCAACGGAAGCGCGCGCCGCGGTGATTTCGGTGAGCGTGGATTTTTCGAAGTTGGCGGAGCCTGCGACGGTATTGACGAGGTTCGGCACGAGGTCGGCACGGCGCTGGTAGACGTTCTGGACCTGCGCCCAGGCGCCGTCGGTGTTCTGCTGGAGCGTGACGAGTCGGTTGTAGATGCCGCTGACCGAGAGGCCGACGATCACGGCAAGGACTGCCAGGACGCCGACCACGACGAGGAGAATTTTTCCAAGGCTCATGGCCCCAACGATGCGCGGCTGAGTCTTCGGCGCAAGGGACCTTTGAAGCCCGCGGAGGTTCAAGCCGGTTAACCACGAATGGACACGAATGAACACGAATCAGAGTTTCGAACCTTGGAGGTTTGGGTTTCTAATTCGTGTTCATTCGTGTCCATTCGTGGTTAAAAAAGATTGGTGGTTTGGCTTGGTTCGACGGCTCGCGTTTGACGTGGGATTGGGATCAGGTTTCGTGGGGATCATGAAAGCTGTGCTTGCCCTGGTATTTTCATCCGCGGTCGCGTTGACCGCTTCGGCCAAGATCGTCACCCGCACCGTTCGCTACGAACACGCGGGGGTGAAGCTCAGCGGTTACCTCGCCTATGACGACACGTTCACGACACAGGGAAAAATTCCCGGGGTCGTGATCGTGCACGAATGGTGGGGACAAAACGATTACGTGCGCGGCCGCGCCGAGCAGCTCGCGAAGCTGGGCTACGCGGCGTTCGCCCTGGACATGTACGGCGCCGGGGAAAGCACCAGCGACCCGAAACGGGCGGGCGAACTGGCCGGGCAGTTTTACGGCAAGCCGCTGATGGCGGAGCGCGCGCAGGCGGGACTTGATCAGTTATTGGCGACGGGCCTGGTCGACCCGAATCGCGTCGCGGCGATCGGTTACTGCTTCGGCGGATCGACGGTGCAGGCGCTGGCGTACAGCGGCGCTCCGCTCGCGGGCGTGGTGAGTTTTCACGGTGGATTGATCCCAGTGCCCGCGGAAGCTGCGGCGAAGACCAAGGCGAAAATCCTGGTCTGCAACGGCGGCGCGGACGGATTTGTCCCGAGCAAGGATATCGACGCGTTCATCACGTCGATGAATGCCGGGAAGTTCGATTACCAGTTCATCAGCTATGCGGGCGCGGTGCATGCGTTCACCAATCCCGACGCGGATGCGATGTCGGCGAAGTCGGGACTCAAGGGCATCGGCTACAACGCCGCGGCGGACCGCCGTTCATGGCAGCACATGAAGGACTTCTTCGCCGAGATTTTTGCCGTGGCGCCGCGTCCCTGACCGGCCGCTGCAAAACGCGGCGGAGCCGGCCTGCGTTTCAGCGGAGCTGGTAGCGGCTGCCCTTGCGCGTTAGCCGCAGGGGGGCGCCGAAGGTGGCGGAGAGATTCGCGGACGTGAGCAGCTTCCTGCGCGGGCCGGAACCGATCACGCGCCCGCGGCACAGCAGCAGCGCGTGCGTGAACGCGGGCGTGATTTCCTCGACGTGGTGCGTCACCAGCACGAGCGCGGGCGCGCCGCGGCGACGGGCGAGGCGATTGATGAAGGCGAGGAATTTTTCGCGGGCGACGGGATCGAGGCCCGCGCAAGGCTCATCGAGGATCAGCAGGCGCGGCCGGGCCATCAGCGCGCGCGCGATGAGCACGCGCTGGCGCTCGCCTTGGGAAAGATAAACCCACTCGCGCTTTTCGATCCGGCTGGCGCCGACGAGCCGGAGCAGTCCGCGCGCGGCGACACGATCGGCGGGGCTGACGCGGGCCCAGAGATCCAGCTGCGCGAATTTACCGCTGATCACGGTGTCGCGCGCGATTTCCGCCGGCGGGATCGCCACCGCGAACGCGCTCATCACGACGCCGATTTTTAATCTCAGGTCGCGCCAGTCGCTCGCCCCGTAGCGTTGCCCGAGGACGGAGATGTCGCCGGCGGTCGGCGGGAGATGCCCGTTGAGGACCTTGAGCAGCGAGGTTTTCCCGGAGCCGTTGGCGCCGAGGATGACCCAGTGCTCGCCGGGTTTCACGCGCCACGCGACGTGGTCGAGAATCGTGGTTTTCCCGCGCAGCACGCGCAGGCCGGAAACTTCGAGGACGCAACTCATGATGGATCGCGCGATTGCGGAGAGCGATGGGCGCCGGGGCAAGGCAAAGCCGGGCGAAGTAGCGAGTAGCGTGTAGTGCGTAGCGAGTAGTCGGACCAGACCCACAAACCCCACTCGCTACTTCCGACAGAAGCAGGCGACCCGCCGGGGGCACGCCAAAGCGCACTGGCAATTCATCGTTCGCGATGAAGACTGGATCAGACAATGAGCGCGAAACTGACGATCTACACCTATGCCAACTGCGACACATGCCGGAAGGCCGTGAAGTGGCTCCGGGCGCATGACCTCCCGTTTGACGAACGGCCGATCCGAGAAACGCCGCCCACCCCGGCGGAACTGAGGACGATGCTGGCGGCGCAGGGCGGCGAACTGCGCCGGCTGTTCAACACCTCGGGGAAGGATTATCGGGAGATGAAGCTGGGCGAAAAACTTCCCGACCTGACTGAAACCGCCGCCTTGGCGTTGCTCGCGAAAAATGGAAACCTGGTAAAGCGGCCCTTTCTCCTCGGTCCGAAGGTTTCGCTGACAGGCTTTGACGAAAAGGCCTGGAGTGTGGCATGGTCAGTGCGATGAACTCTCCCGATCCGCTCCGCGATACCGTGCGCTGGCTGGCCGCGCACGCGCGCTTCCCTTCGAGCCGGCTCGAAAATCGTTCCGAAGTGCTGCTATGCGTGGCGGCCCTGGCCGCGTCGGAAGAGGCTGAACTGCGCCAGCGCCATTTGCTCCAGCGTCGCGACCCCGCCCAGACTTCAGCGCTCCGGACCCATGCGATGCGGCGCTCCCAAGTCCACTTCAAGTGCGACAATAGCGCGAAGGTCTAAGCCCGCGAGGGCGGAAAATTCGAAGGTCAAACCCCCAAAATTCGAGGGAATGACCAATCACGGGCGATGAATTCGAAGTTTCGTCGTGAAGCCATTTCCGGGAATTCCTTCGAGTTTCGGGATTTGAACTTCGACTTTCCCAAGGCTTGGGCTCGAAACCTGTAACTTTCCAGGCGGCCGGGTGTTTTCCCGTTACTCCCTATGAAATACCATGCCCTGATCATCGCGGCCGGCTTGCTGGCTCTCGTTCCGTTCTCCGCTGACGCCGCCATCGTCCGCACCGTCGAGAAATCGTTCACCGTTACCCCCGGTGGGGTGTTGAAAGTTGAAACTCAAGGCGGCGACGTCCGCATCCTTACCTCCGGCGATGCCATCGTTAAGGTGATCGCGAAGGAAAAAATTCGCGCGGGTTCCGAGTCCGACGCCGATCTCATTCTCCAGAAACTCACCCTCACGATCGAACAGGAGGAAGGCGGCGTGTCGGCGATATCGAAATACGAAAAGGATTCGAATTTTCACTTTGGTTCGTGGCCGCCGGTCCAGGTCGACTTTACGATCACCGTGCCCAGGAACTACAATGTCGAACTCAAGACCTCCGGCGGCGACGTCGCGGTGGCTGACCTGAACGGCACCGTCAACGCCCGCACTTCCGGCGGAAACATCTCGCTCGCGAAAATCACCGGTGAAGTCGTGGCGCACACCTCCGGTGGCAACGTCAGCCTGACCGAGGGCGGCGCGGCGGTGAAGCTGGGCACCTCGGGCGGCGATATCCGGTTGGGACACGCAGTCGGTCCCGCGAATTTGAACACGTCGGGCGGCAATGTTGAGATCAAGGCGGTCGAGAACACGATCGATGCGTCCACGAGCGGCGGAAACGTCACTGCGGCCATTGTGGGTGGAATCAAGGGCGACTGCCGGCTGAGCACTTCCGGCGGCCGGGTGCGGGTTGCGGTCGACAAAACCGCGGCGTTCCATCTCGACGCCTCGACCAGCGGCGGCGACGTCGAAGCCGGCGGCCTCACGATCACCGTCGAGCGCGGCGCCTCGGGAAAGAGCCGTTTCGCCGGGAAGGTCAATGGCGGCGGTCCCGAACTGAAACTCCGTTCCAGCGGCGGCGACATCGATATCGATGTAAAGTAGCGCAGGCGGCTCGCCTGCTCGGGGAAGTAGCGAGTAGCGTGTAGTGAGTAGCGAGTAGTCGGACCTTTCACGGATCCGGCTGCTTCCACTCGCACGAAGCCGGCGGCTCACATCGCTCTGGCCTCCGGCCTGAGCGGGGGTTGAGAATGGCGGCATGTCGCACGAAACGGTTTATGCCGAACTCACGGATTGGATCAAACGCGTGCACGCGCTGGGGAGCGTCGGCGAACTGCTGGCTTGGGATGAGCAGGTCAACCTTCCGCCCGGCGCCGCGGAGCAGCGCGCGAGCCAGCTGGCGGCCTTGGCGGGCGCGCAGCACGCCGCCGCGAGCGATCCTCGCATCGGCGCCTGGCTGACCGCGTTGGAAGGCGAGGCGGCAAGCCTCACCGCCGACCAGAAGGCGGTGGTGAAAAATGCGCGGCGGGATTTTGACCGCGCAACCAAGCTGCCCGAGGAGTTCGTCCGGGAAAAAGCCGCGCAGGGCAGCCGCGGCTACCATGCGTGGGCGCGCGCGAAGGCGGGGGATGATTTTGCGAGCTATGCGCCGGTGCTGGCGCGCAATCTGGAGTTGGCGAAGCGCGAGGCGGGTTACCTGGACTGGGCAGGGCGCGAATACGATTACATGGTCGATAAGCACGACCCGGGCATGACCGCGGCGGTGATCGGCGGGTTGTTTGACGAATTGAAACGCGACCTGGTGCCGCTCGTGAAGGCGATCGCGGCGTCGAAGCTGAAGCCGCGCAGCGATGCGTTGCGGGGCTTCCCCATCGACGGCCAGCGCGCGTTCCTGCGCGAGGTGACGCAGCGCCTCGGTTTCGACTACGACCGCGGCCGCATCGACGTCTCGCTCCATCCGTTCTGCACGGGCACGGGATCGGATGTGCGCATGACGACGCGCTTCAAGGAGGACGAGCCGCTCGATTCGTTGTTCAGCGCGATCCATGAAACGGGCCATGGCCTGTACGAGCAGGGTTTGCGCGCCGACCAGCTGGGCACGGCGCTCGGGATCCATGCGGGCATGGCCGTGCACGAATCACAAAGCCGGCTCTGGGAAAACCAGGTGGCGCGGAGCCGCGGGTTCTGGCGGTGTTTCGAGCCGAGGCTGCGCGAGCTTTTTCCGCGGCAGACGCAGGGCGTTTCGTCGGACGAACTTTACCTGGCGATCAATGCGGTGACGCCGACGCTGATCCGCGTCGACGCCGATGAGGTGACGTACAACCTGCACATCATCCTGCGGTTTGAACTGGAGAAGAAACTTTTCACCGGTGCGCTGGCGATCGGCGACCTGCCTGCGGCGTGGCGCGAATCGGCGGAGGGGCTGCTCGGCCTGACGCCGCCAAACGACCGCGAAGGCGTCCTGCAGGACGTGCACTGGAGCGATGGCGCGTTCGGTTATTTCCCGAGTTACTGCCTGGGTAACATGCTGGCGGCGCAGCTGTGGTATCGCGCGCTCTCGCTGCGGCCGGATCTGGAGAAGGATTTCGCAGGCGGGGATTTCACGTGGCTGCTCGGTTGGCTCCGCGAAAACATCCACGCGCAGGGCCGGCGGTTTGATGCGCTGCAACTCGCGCGCCGCGTGACGGGTGAGGAGCTTTCCCCGCGGCATCTCGTGCGCTATCTGCGGGAGAGGTATGGGAGGCTCTATGGGGCCGAGGGAGAAAAGGGCTGGGTCGAAAGGGCGGAAGGATGAAAGGGGAAAGTTGAAAGAGTGGATCCAGCTCTGCGCGGGCGGAAAATTGAGTTTTGACGACTGCGGGTTTCCTTCGAATTTCTGATGGTTTAATCCCGTGGGACTGATCGACACACACACGCACCTCGAATCGTTTGCCCGGGCCGGGCAACTTGACGCGGCATTGGCGCGCGCGCGCGAGGCGGGAGTGGAGTCGATGATCACGATCGGGACCGGGTCCGACGACTGGGGGCTGTACCGCGATTTGGCGCGGACGCATCCGGGGTTCGTCAACTACACGGTCGGGATTCATCCGTGCGCGGTCGAAGCGAATTGGGAGGAAGCCCAGGCGCAGGTACCAAATTTTTGGGAGGCGGTTTCGTCAGCGGGTCCGCGTCCGTTGGCGGTGGGCGAGATCGGCCTGGACCGGTTTCATTTGCCGAAGGACGCGGCGGAAGCGGGGACGATTTTCGCGCGGCAAAAGGCGGCGTTTGCCGCGGGCCTGGCGTTCGCGAAGCAGCGGGACTGCCCGGTCGTGGTGCATTCGCGCGGGGCGTTCGCCGAGTGCGTGGAGATGATCGACGCGAGCGGCGTGGACTGGGCCAGGGTGGTTTTTCACTGCTTCACCGAAGGCGAAGCGGAGATGGCCGAACTGGTGAGACGTGGCGGGTTTGGTTCGTTTACCGGGATCCTGACCTACAAGAGTGCGGCGAACGTGCGTGGGGCGGCGAAGGCCCAGGGACTTTCGCGCCTGATGATCGAGACGGACGCGCCGTACCTCACGCCGATGCCGCATCGCGGAAAACCGAATGAGCCGGCGTTTGTGCGCCTCACCGCGGAATTCGCGGCGAAGGAAATTTTCGGGATCAGCTATGAGGAGCTGGTTGAAGTGACGGCGCAGAATGCGCGCCGGTTTTTCAGGATGTAGCGCCCGAAGTAGCGAGTAGCGGGTAGCGAGTAGCGCGTAGACGGACCGACCTGGTGCGGTCCACACATCCTATCCACTTTAGTTTCAAGACATCGTATCCAGGGTCTTTTGTAAGTTGAGGTTGATGGTGGGGGTGGAACTAGGCGGCAAGACGAACCGCTTTCACGGAGCGGCTTGGCGCGGAGTGAAAGCGGTTCGTCTGTAAATTGATCGTGCCGACAAGGAGGTAATTGAACCAAACCTCGACGGCAGAGCTCGAGAGGACGCGGAGTCCGACGTGCGAGTGTGCCAAGGCGGTGCTGACAAAAATCATTTTACCGCGGTACTTGATCGTGCCGCCCGAACTGACCAGGCGGGGGCTATAACCGGTGCCATAATCAAGCGCCGCCGGTTCAGCGGGAAAAAGCCGGGGAGATTTTTGATACAGTTGGGCTGGTCTTCGACCCTGCAAGCGCTCATGGGGCCGGACGTGGTTGTAGTCATGGCGCCACACGTCGAGGGCCGCTTGCTGGGTCACGGCATCGACCTGCACGTGCGCGGCGACCTCCGCTTCGATGTCCCGGTGCATGCGTTCATGGGCCCCGTTGTCCTGCGGATGCGCCGGCCGGCTGTGTTCCAACTGGATCCCCAGGGCGACCCAGCGGGCCGAGAGCTTGCTTAACCCGAGTGGGCCATTCGACGAGGCGAACGGAGCGCCGTTGTCACTCTTGATCACCTTGGGCAAGCCATGCTGGCGGAAGAGCCGGTCGAACTGGAGGGCGACCGTTTCAGTCCGGCCGTTCGCCGGCAGGTGCGCCGCCAGCACAAACCGGCTAAAGGCGTCGCGCACGGTCAGCGGCTCGCAGCGGCGTCCATCGCCCAGGTGCCACCACCCCTTGAAGTCGATCGTCCATACGTCATTGGCCGCGAGGGGCACCACCGGGCCGACCAAAAGGGTCGCTGGTCGCCGCACCCGCACCTTGCGTTCCTTGATTAACCCCGACGCCTTGAGCACCCGGTGGCACGTCGAGCGCGCGAGCGCCACCCCGCGTCCTTCCTCATATAGCTGGCAGAGTTTCTTTGGCCCCCACGTCGGCCACGCCAGTTTCAACATCACCAGATGGCAGACTTCGTCCTCCTGCAGCCGTCCCGGCGAATGCAGCGGGCGACGACTGCGTTCCCGCAGCCCGTGCAGCCCGTCGTTCCGGGCCCGATCCCGCCACGTTCGGCCCGTCTTTCTCGTCACCGCGTACTCGCGGCATAACGCGCTTAGGTTCGCGCCCGATGCCAGCGCTTTCATCACAAACTCTTTTCGTTGGTCAGTCATTGTTTCGGTTCTCCATGGCATGCCTTTCCTCATCAGGTCGGGCATGACTTAGCGACTTGCCTGGATACGATGTCCTGAAACAGTTGTGAGTAGGATGTCCTGAAACCGGACCACCTCGAGGAGTCGTGCACTGTTACCTTAGGATGGTTCCGACTACTCGCTACTTCAGGCCGAAGCAGGCGGGCCTCCTGCGCTACTTAGGCCTCGTCGAACTTGCGGGAGAAGAGCTGCTCGAGCTCGTCGAGCATCGGCTGGGCGTCGGCGCCGGTCGCGAGAAACTTCACTTTCGAGCCTTTGCCCGCGGCGAGCATCATGAGGCCCATGATGCTCTTGCCGTTCACCTGTTCGTCATCCTTTTCCACGAACACGTCGGCTTTGAACCGGTTGGTGATCCGAACGATCATTGCGGCGGGACGGGCGTGAATGCCCATCTTGTTCTGCACCAGTAGCTCTTTGACGAGCTGGGACGGGGCTGGTGTGGCGTCGCTTTTGTTCATGAACGTGGTGGGCAGGGTCGGCGTAAATCCGGGATGACAGCTCGGCTTGCAACCTAAAAACCAGATGGCACTCTGTCAAAAGATGACAGCGACCGCAATCATCGTGCCATGCCGGCTCGAGTCTACCCGATTCCCCCGCAAGCTCTTACACAAGATCAAAGGGCGTCCGCTGCTGGCTTGGGTGGCCGAGCGAATTGCACGGGAGGCGCCCGGGGTTCCGCTCTATTTTGCGGTGGATCATGAGCTTTTGCGTGCCTCCGTGACCGAAGCCGGGTTTCAGGCGATCATGACCGATTCCCGCCACCAAAGCGGCACGGATCGCATCGCGGAAGCCAATCGGGCGATCGGCGCCAAGCGGATCATCAATGTCCAAGCCGACGAACCGCTAGTTTCAGGCGGGCAAATCCGGGCACTGGCCGAATTGCTCGAAAGCGGGGCGCCGATGGCGACCATGGCGACGCCGTTCCGGACGGCGGCGGATTTTTCGAATCCCAACCAAGTCAAGGTGGTCATGCGTCAGGACGGAAGGGCCTTATATTTCACGCGGTCAATCGCGCCCTACCCACGAGAGCGCGGGGCGGTGGTCGACGATGCCTGGGTCCAGGCGAATCCCTGTTTCAAGCACCTCGGTTTGTATGCGTATGCGGCGGACCTGCTGGAAAAATTCGCGAAGCTGCCGCTGGGAAAGTTGGAGCAGATCGAAAAACTCGAGCAGTTGCGCGTGCTGGAAAACGGCTACGACATCGCCTGCGGTGTGACCATGGATCCAACGATCGGCGTCGATACGCCCGAGGACGCGGTGAAGTTTGAGGAAACGTTGAAATAGGCGCGGCGAGACCCCCCTGCGAGAGCGCGAGGTTTCGTGAGCGGGGGGTTGAAGTAGCGCAGGCATCCTGCCTGCTTCGCTCCGCCTGCGCCGGAATCCGTCCACGAGCATTCGCGCGCGTTCGACGTTTCAACCGAAGCAGGCGGGCCGCCTGCGCTACTTCAGAGGGATCGATGGCTCAGGCTCGTGATCCAGAAAACCTCGCAGGCGCCGCCGCGGGTGTCGTCGCGGGTGAGCGATGACCGCCAGCGATAGCCGTCGGCCGCGGTGACTTCGACGAGGAAGCCTTCCGCGGTGACAAGCTGGTGCCGCTTCACGCTGAGCAACTCGCTGCGGACGGCGTCGTCCGCCGGCAGACAGTGGGTGTTCGCCGAATGGATTTCGATCTGGCGTTGATCCAACGGCGGTTCGGCGCTGTAGCTGAATTCATAGAAGCGTCCGCCTTGGGAAATTTTCAACTCGTTGATCACCGAACTGACCGACATCGGCCCCCAGCCGAGTGCGAGGTCGACCGGGCTGATGTCGGCGCCGCGGTCGTTGCGGTAGCGATCGCGGCTGAGGACGACGGCCGTGACGCTGTAACGGGCGAGCGGGGTGATTGTGTAATCGCCCCGCAGAAAAGGCGCGGGCAACGGACCGGGCGCCTGCACCGGATCGTGCGCCGCGGGCATCCCGCGCCAGTGGGCCGGGGACTCGTGAAAATAAAACCAGCCCGCGAGGATGATCACGCCGAGCAGAAGGTATTTTTTCACGGGAGCGGTTTCGCGGAAAAGACGAAGGCAGGGAAGCGTGGGGGTCGCGCCCCGGAGGCGGGTCGGAGACCGCGCTGTACTCAGATCTTCCCGGCTTTGCGGGCTTCGACCATCTTGTAGAAGTCGATGAAAAGCGGGTCGGCGTCGTTCGGGCCGGGGGCGGCTTCGGGGTGGTATTGGACGCTGAAAACCGGCAGCTTCGTGTGGCGGAGGCCTTCGACGGTTTGGTCGTTGAGATTGATCTCGGTGACCTTCGCCCCGTGGTGATCGAGCGACTTCGGGTCGGTGGCGAAACCGTGATTTTGCGCGGTGATCGAGACTTTGCCGGTTTCGAGATTTTTCACCGGCTGATTCCCGCCGCGATGGCCGAATTTCAACTTGAACGTCGTGCCGCCGAGCGCGTGCGTGATCATCTGGTGACCGAGGCAAATACCGAAAATCGGATAGTCGGGCAGGAGGCCCGTCACGGTCTGGTGGATATACGGCAGCGCCGCCGGATCGCCAGGACCGTTCGAAAGGAAAACCGCGTCGGGCTTGTGCTCGCGCACCTGCTCGTGCGTGGCGGTGGCCGGAAAAACCTGCACTTCGAAACCGTGGTTCACCAATTTCCGATAGATGCTGTGCTTCGCGCCGTAGTCGAACGCCGCCACGCGGAATTTTTTCAAGGGAACGCCGGGCACGTTCATCGTCGTGCCGACGGGCAGGTACGGCGCGTTGTGGTTCGCCAGGTCGTCGGCTCGCCAGATGAACGGGTCGCGGCAGGTCACGTCCTTCACGTAGTCGGTGCCCGCCATGTCGCGCCAGCCGCGCGCGCGCTGGATCGCTTCCTCGTCGCTCAACGGCAGGGTGCTGAGACAGCTCTTCATGGCGCCGTCGACCCGGAGCTTTTTCGTGAGCGCGCGGGTATCGACTTCGCTGATCCCCGGGATGCCGTATTTCCGCAGGTAGTCGCCGAGCGACATGTTGCTGCGCCAGTTGCTCACCACCGGGGAAAGTTCGCGCACCACGAAACCCGAGCATTTCGGAGTGGCGGCCTCGGTGTCCTCGTCGTTGACGCCGTAGTTGCCGATCTGGACGGCAGTCATCGTGACGATTTGCCCGAAATACGACGGATCGGTGAGGATTTCTTGGTAGCCCGTCATCGACGTGTTGAAGACACACTCGCCGGCGATGGTGGCATCGGCGCCGAAAGCGAGGCCCCGGAAAATCGAACCATCTTCGAGGGCGAGAACTGCGGGCTTCGGCGTGGACATTAAAGCCTGACGAAAAGGAGTCGGTGAAGGACTGCCAAGGGAATTTCGACCCCTGAGAGGGAAATTCGAAGATCAAAGCCCGAAATTCGAGGGAAGGCCCTTCGAGAATTCGAGGGGCACAATTCGGCCAAGGGGCGATTGAATTCTTGTTCTCTCGAGCTTCCTTCGAATCTCGGATTTTGACCCTCACCCTTTCTACCTAAATTGCTCCGTCATTTGACACGAATGGTTAGGCCCCGTACCAATTTCCTCAATCCGATGCCCTACAATGAAGACCGCGCCGTTTGGTTTGAAGGCCAAGGGCTTTGGCAACATGTCCCAGAGAGCGATTGGCGCAGCTGGACCTGGCAGCTGAAGAACCGCATCACGAGCGTCGCCCAGCTGGAGCAGTACATGACGCTCACGCCGGACGAAAAGGCGGGATGCTATTTCGCGGACAGCAAGCTGTCGCTCGCGATCACCCCGTATTTTTTCAACCTGATTGACCGCAACGATCCTAACTGTCCGATCCGCAAGCAGGTTATCCCCCGCGGCGGTGAAATGCAGCTCTCGGCCGAGGAGCAGCTCGATTCCTTGGGCGAGGACGAGCATTCGCCGGTTCCCGGGCTGGTGCACCGTTACCCGGATAGGGTGCTATTCCTCGTGACCGATCGTTGTGCGGCATACTGCCGCTACTGCACGCGGAGCCGCTTGGTTTCGAACGCGCAGGACTACAATTTCCATCCCGATTACGAGCAGGCGCTGCGCTACATCGAGTCGCACACGGAAGTTCGCGACGTGCTGCTGTCGGGCGGCGATCCCTTGCTGCTTTCGGACAAGAAACTGGAGCACCTGCTCTCGCGGCTGCGCGCGATCAAGCACGTCGAGTTCATCCGCATCGGCTCACGGATTCCGGTTTTCCTGCCGCAGCGCATCACTCCGGAGCTGTGCGAGGTTTTCAAGAAGTACGGGCCGATCTGGATGAGCATCCACGTGAATCATCCGAAGGAAGCGACCCAGGAGCTGAAGGATGCGTGCGAGCGCCTGTCGTTCGCCGGCGTGCCCTTGGGCAACCAAAGCGTGCTGCTGAAAGGCGTGAACGACGATGCCGACGTCATGAAGGCGCTTGTGCACCGGCTGCTGCGGATGCGCGTTCGGCCGTATTACATTTACCAGATGGACCTCATTACGGGTGGGGCGCACTTCAAGGTCGATGTCCGGAAGGGCATCGAGATCATCAAGGCGCTGCGCGGCCACACCACCGGTTATGCGGTTCCGCAGTATGTCATCGATGCTCCCGGCGGCGGCGGCAAGGTGCCGATCAACCCGGACTACGTGGAGAAAATCACCGACGACGAAGTGGTGTTCCGGAATTACGAAGGGCACCGCTTCAGCTATCCATTGAAGAGCACGCCGATCCCGAACAAAACCTCCGCCGACGTCCCGCATCCGCATACCCATGCGGTGCCGGCGCCGGGCGTGATTGTGGATTGAACTTCCGCCGCGGGCGGTTGCCGCCGGGGTTTCAATCCAGCGCGAAGGTGGCGCTGACCGTGGTCGTGATGGTTTTCTCGAGGGACGACGTGTCGTTGTTTCCTTCCCAACTTGTGGCGCTGGAATAGAGCGGGTTGATCTGCACGACGCCCATGCGTGCAGTGCGGAGCTCCTTGATTTTGCGGCCTCCCTGGGTCGCGATCTGCTCGGCGCGAGCACGCGCGTCCTTGGTTGCTTCGGCCATCATCTCCACTTTGGCCTCGCTGGCTTTCGTATAAACAAATTCGAGCCCATCCGACACGAGGGCGATGCCTTCCGAAAGCAGCGCGGCGGATTCGGTGCCGAGGCTCGTCGTCACTGCGACATCCGAGGAGCGGATTTCAATGCGCTGCGTGAGACGGTAGCCGATGCGTTTTGTCACCGCTTCGTCGTCGTCGTTTTTCGCGCGGGCCGTGATCTCCCGAATCTGCACGGGCAGGATCGTGATTTCCTTCACGCCCTTCGAACGCAGGAACGCACTGGCCTTTTCGAGATCGGCTTTGAGTTTTTCGTGGGCGTTCAGCAGCGCTTCGTCGTCGACTGAAAAGCTGGCGCGCCAAACCACGAGGTCGGACCTCACATTTTTCCGCGCGGAGCCGGTGACGTCGATCACCTGGGATTCGTGGAGATGGGTCCAGGTGCGCGTGAAAACGATGGAGGCGAAACAAAGTCCGGCGGCGAGGAACAGGCCTGCGAGGAGGCCGAAGAGATGGGGGCGGGGAGGGTTATTTTCCATGTTCAAAAATTGCGCGGATAGGCCTCGGGCCGTGTGTCATAATTGTCCAATGGAAGTCATTAACAATCCGGTAGTGATTGATGAACAATTACTTATCGTACGCGATAATTGGCCGGACGAAATCCGGTTTTTTTTGAGCATTTCGCGCGGGAGACCGTCTATCCCCGTGTAGTCAGAATTGTTTGTAGTTCTTACGGTTTGCTTGGTGTTAGGTCACCTGAGCCGCCCCGCAGGGGGCGGCTCTTGTATTTTCGGGGGGCGGAAAAAGATTTTTGGGATTTTTCCACAATCTTTGAACGTTCCGAGCATCGGAGCATCTATCTCCCCGTAGTCATCATCGTCCTGGTAAGACGGTGAATGTTTGTAGTTCTTACGGTTTGCTTGGTGTTAGGTCATAAAAGCCGCCTCGAAAGAGGCGGCTTTTGTCTTTTCCGGATTCGGGCCGTTCTTAAACGCGAATGAACGCGAACCCGGAGTCCACACTTCGAACCTCCGCCGCGGATTTCGCGGATGAACGCGGATTGAAACCAAAACGACCGGTACGACGACGATGCTGCCGCGCTAATTTTCTTTCATCCGGATTAGCGGGAATCAGCGAAGATGAGCGGTTAAACTCCGGTGAGATTCAGAATCTGAATTTACGTTCATTCGCGTTATTCGCGGTTAAAAGTTTCGCTTGCAGTGCGAGATCGGCGCCCTTTGCTGCGCGTTGCCTGTAGGGGTGCCCTCCGCGGAGGGCTGAGATTGCGGCACGCTCGGCTGCTCGACCCTTCGAACCTGAAACGGATCATGCCGACGAAGGAAACAGCAGGCGCTGCGAGCGCCATTGGGCGGGCAACGCCGCTTTCGTTGGACGTTCGTTCTGGGGCGGGCACACGCACCCTCCATGAAACTCCTCGCCCGAAACCTCCTGCTCCCACTCGCGTTCTCGTCGCTTCTCCTCCGCGCCTTCGCGCAAGTTGCGCCGGAAGTCACCACGCTCTCGCCGTTCCGCGTGATGGGCCTGCCGGTCGAACAATCGATCAATCCGCTCACGCGCGAAACTTCCTCAGTGCTCGGCGATTCGCGCGATCCGCTTTCCACGCCGCGCGGGGTCAGCTCGTTGAGCACCGCGCTGTTCAACGAACGCCAGATCCACGGCGTCCGCGAGATCCTGCTTTATTCGCCGTCGGCTTATGCGGGCGCAAGCTACGGCAAGACCACCGTGCCGAACCTGCGCGGCGACACCGCCGAGACTTATCTCAACGGCCAGCGGCTCAGCTATAACCTCTATGGTTATTTTCCGTCGTTCAACGGCGTCGAGTCGATCGACCTGGTCCGCGGGCCCGGTTCCGCGGTGTTTGGCGCGGGATATTTTTCCGGCGGCTATGTGAACTACGTCACGAAGCAGCCGAAATTTTCCGGCGCGGAAACGACGATCACGACCCGCTTCGGCACCTGGGCGCCGGGCGAGGTGAGCTATCTCAACGGCTCGGTGCAGGTCGACGCGACGGCGCCGGTTTCGGACACGCTCGCTTGGCGCGTGAGCCTCGAGGCCAAGGGCGGCGATACGTTCTGGAAAAAAAATGACGTGCGCGACGATCGCTTCGATTTCTTCGCGGCGCTGACGTGGCGCCCGTCGAGCGGAACCACCGTCGACGCCAACGTGCAGTACATCTGGCAGGCGTCGCCGGAAGTGCTCGGCGTGAACCGGGTGAACCAGGAGTTGATCTGGCACGGCACGTATTACACCGGCGCCTCGGCGGACCTCGGTGTGCCCGGGCCGATCCCCGCGACGGCGGCGGTGAAAATCCCCTGGGAGAACACGCTTTTCTCCAAAGGCGATTTCTCGAATGCGAATGTCGCGCGCGCGCAGGTGATCGCCACGCGCGTGGTTTCGCCGGCGCTCACGCTCGTGAATCGCACGCTCTACGAGCACGTGGACCGGCGGCGCGCGCATCAGTTCGAGTACGCGGAATACGTCACGCAGGACACCGCGGAAAACCGCACCGAGGCGCATCTCAACTATTCCGTGTTTGGATTCCCGCACTCGGTCATCGCCGGCGCGACCGTGCGATACGAGGGGCGCGAGAGCTTCACGAATTACTTCAACGAATACTTCTACAATTTCGATCTCACCGACCCCGCGCGGGTTTTCAATTTCCGCGACCAATACCCGAACAGCACCTTCCCGGGATTCATCGGGCCCGGCGGGCGCGAGTTTTTCCCGGCGAGCTACGACAGCCCGGAGACGGTGCGCAGCGAGACGTGGAACCCGGCGGTTTTTTGGCAGGAGGATGTCGCGCTGACTTCCAAGCTCTCCGCGATCATCGGGCTGCGGGAGGACACATTTTTTGCGCGCGCGGTGGATCCGCTCGGCGACGCGGCGGGGGCGCCCTGGCGAGACGCGGAAACGGTCAGCGCATTTTCGCAGGCATACAGTTTGGTTTACCGATTCACGCCGAGGCTCTCGATGTATGCGACGCACAACCGCATTCGCGCGGCCAATGGAAACGTCACCGGTGGCGGCGTGATTCTCAACCTGCCTGACGGACAAATTAACCGCGGGGATTTCCGCAACCTCAGCGAGCTGTTCGAAGGCGGCGTGAAGGCGTCGCTGCTGGAGAACCGGATGTTCGCGGCGGCGACCGTGTTCCAGCAGAATCGATCGCGCGTCGCGCTGGGCGGAAAAAAGAACGACATCACGCTCCACGGCTTGGAATTGGAGACGACGTACCAGCCGAGCCCACGGCTGAGTTTCACGGGGAATGCCACGTTTCAAAGCGGCCACTACGTCAACTCGCAGCCCTACCAGGCGGGAGGCCGCGATATTTATTCGGCGTATGCGCTGGGTCGCGGGCCGGGCGGGCAGGGCACGGCGACGGGTGCGTACGATCCGTATGCGAACCAGGTCGAGGCGGGTGATTGGCCGCTGTTGGGCTTGTCGAACACGATGCTCAACGGCAGCGCCCGCTATAAATGGGACGGCGGCTTTGGCGTGGGGGGAAATGCGCAATGGCAAAGCCGGCAGCGCGGGAACCTCGATGACCAATGGCACATCCCGTCGCAGTACACGTTGAACGCTTCGGTGTTTTTCGAGGCGAAGCGATGGTCGGTGAATCTCGACTTCCTGAATCTCACCAACCAACGGAACTGGATCCACAACGGCGACGCCTACACGGCGAGCGAGCTGATCTTCCCCGAGCTCCCGTTTCGGATGGAGGGGTATGTGAAGGTCCGGTTTTAAGAAAAAAGCAGGGCGTGGTCTTTGACCCGCCTCGGGTGAAAAGCGTAGCGCCGGGTCTCTGACTGGCTCGGCCACGCGTTTCAATCACGGGCCGTTGGTTGGTGGTCAGACTGCAACGAACCGGTCGAAGGCCGGCGTTACGTTTAGCGGAGGCGGGTCAGAGACCGCGCCCTACCGTCTTGCGCGGCGCACCAGTTCACCTTCAACTCGACGGCATGATTGGGCTCCTCGAAGGCAAAGGCACGCCAGCCAAGAAACCAGTGGAACGCGTTTTCTCGCTGCGCCTCTCCGTGGTCGGCTGCCAGCCCAAGATCTGGCGTCGGCTCCTGGTCCGCGAATCAATGTGGCTTTCACGCCTGCACGACAGCATCCAGGTCGCGTTCGATTGGTTCGATTATCAGACGCATGCGTTCAACATCGATGACCTGCGCTTCGGTAATCCGCTGAAGCGCGACGAGTTGTCGATCGAGGACGACCGCGACGTCGGTCTTGCCGACCTCGATCTCGAACATCGGACCCAATTCACCTATGGCTACCACTTTGGCGAAGGCTGGCAGGTCGAGATCAAGGTCGAGAAAGTCTTGGTGATCGAAAAAGGCGTCATCTACCCGAGCTGCCTCGCTGGTGAACGAGCGGGCCCGCCCGAGGATTGCGGCGGGATGGAGGCGTTCAACGACCTCCTGGCCTGCCTCAAGGAACCGCACACCGACCTCGGTCAGGAATGGCTCGAATGGGTCGGACCGGACTACGACCCGGAGGTTTGCGACGTCGCAAAGATAAATAAATCCCTCAAGAAACTGACGAAGTGATCACGTCCAGCGAACCGGCAGGCGTGTCCGGCGGTGATCATTCTCTTGGTCTGTTCTAACCCGCGCAACCGCATGGGGTAAAGCGGCGAGGCGATCGCGGCCTGCAGCCTGAGCGGAGGGTGAATCGGTCGATCCTTCGACGTGGGAGCCGAGAACCTCCAAACATCCTCTTGACGGTCTGGCCCGCGTCTACACGTTGCGGGCGTTCTTTTACAGTTCCTGGTCAGCTAGGAGTCGTTGCCGCAAGGAGCAGTGACGACTCCATCTGATCATGAAAAACAGGACAAGACAGCTCTACGTAAGTCCGGGTTTCGGCTCGGGTATGGCGTTCGTCAGTTGGGATGCGGGTGAAGACCCCTACCTGCGCGCGAGCGACTATCTACCCGATGAGGATCTTCCGGTCGAAAAACGTCAGGGCCTGCAACGTAACTGGATGCAGGCGATCAAGCACCTGCCCAAGGTGTGGAGTCGTCTGGTCCGTCAACCACTGTGGCGTCAGGCTGCCAAGCCCGTCGTCTCAGTCTAAAACAGCAAATAACGCCGGGCGGAGGAGCAATCCTTCGCCCGGCTCTTTTTTTGGGATCTTCAGAAGTAGTGCAGGCGGCCCGCCTGCTCGGGGAGATTGAGTCATCCAATCCTTTTTGAACAGAAGGCAACGAAGGGAACGAAGAGGTTCTGGTCAGCAGGGTCGTTCGTGGCCCTAAACGAGCCATGTTTCGAGGACTTCCAATCCCACCGTCAAGGGCACGATTGGTTTCGCGAACCAGAACCTCTTCGTTCCCTTCGTTGCCTTCTGTTCAAATCTTCCGGTTCGCGGGGCTCTCTCCCGGAGCAGGCGGGCCGCCTGCGCTACTTCGCGCCGGGGATCGTCCCGGCCTGGATGATGAACATCTTGGCGGGATCGAGGTGCTTCTTGATCGCACTGTTCACTTCCTGGAGCGTGAGGGCGTCGACCTTCGCGGGATATTGGTCGATCCATTCGGGGCCGACCCCGCGATTGATGGTCCCCAACAAGGAGGCAGCCATGCCGTCCGTCGTCGCGAGAGCGACCTTGTAGTGGCCGATCAGGTTCGTTTTCCGCTGCGCCAGCTCCCGGTCGCTCACGCCTTGGTCGTACCACGCCTTCAGTTCGCGCTGGGTCGAGGCGATGCCTTGGTTCAGCAGATTCGGGGCAAAGGTCGCGCTGATCTTCCAATCGCCGTCGTTGAAGTCGTCATGATCGAGCGTCGAATAAATCCCGTACGTCAGGCCCTCGGTGTCGCGCACTTTTGCCACGAGCCGGCTCGTGAAATCGCTGCCCAGGATCGAGCTCGCCGCACGGAGCGCCACGTAGTCGGGATCGCCGTAGCGGAGCCCGCTGCTTTGGCCGATCATCACGGAGACGCTGGTCTTGTCGGCCATGAACACCGTGTGCTCCCTGCCCGCATCGGTGCCGGTGGATTTTGCCGGATGGATAAAGTCCTGGCCACCGGTCCAGCCAGCGAAGGCGGTGCCGATTTCGCGCTGGATCACGGCCGCGTCGACGTCGCCGACGAGCACGAGCGTGAAGTGGGCGGGGCCGTAATATTTCGCGTGGAACGCCTTCACGTCCTCCAGCTTGGCCGAGGCGAGGGCGGCGAGGAATTCCTCCGCGGTGGCCTCGCGATTGGGATGGCCCGGCGAATACGCCGCCTGGTTGAACGCTTCGTTGGCGCGGAAATCAGTGTTCTCGGTCTGGCGCTGGAGCGTGCCGGTGAGCTGGGCCTTCGCCTTGGTGAATTCCTCCTCGCTGAACGCCGGTTCGCGAAGCTGCTCGGCAATCAGCGCGATGACGAGCGGCACGTCCTTCTTGAGGCACTTGGCCTCGATCGTCAGCGCTTGCGCGCCCACGCCAAAGTCGATGCTGGCGCCGACGCCCTCGAGCTTTTCCGCGATTTCGAATTTCGTGTGTTTCCTGGTGCCCTGCTCCAGCAGTTCACCGCAGAGGCTGGCCACCGCCGCATTGCCGCCGGCGGCCATGGCGTCGCCGGCGGGAAGGGACCCCTTGATGGTCACCACGTCCTGCACGCCGGTTTTGTAGATCAGGACGTCGACGCCGGATATCTTCGCGCGCACGACATGGGGAGCAACCTGGGCACTGAGCGCCGCGGCAAACAGGCCGAGGATCAACGAGAGGGAAAAAAGTCGTTTCATGATTTTGAGCGTTGGCTTTGGGCTTGGATCGTTCGGCGGGGGTTTACCGCTTTGCAGCTGCGGGGGTTCCGGCGGACGCAATGGGGATGAACCAACCCGTCGTGCTCTGGTCGACGTTGAAATATTTCTGCGCCACGCGTTGCACGTCGGCCGGGGTCACTTTTTTGACCGCGTCGTCGAAGGTGTAGTAAGTCGTCCAGTCGCCGACCCCGATCGCGGTGTTGATGTTGTCAGCGATCGCGTACGTGCCATCGCGCTGGAAAGCGGAATCGGCAAGGAACTTGGCGATGGCCGCCTGGACCTCGGCCTCGGTCACGCCGTCCTGCTTGAGCTTTTCGATCTGCTCGAGCGCGAGTTTTTCGACCTGCTCGTGCGTCGCGCCGGGCGCGAGCGGGACAAACGTGAAATGCAGCGACGGGTCATGCGTCGAAAACGCGAACCCCGAGGCGCCGGTGGAGAGGCTCTGGTCGGTGATGGCCTTGTACAGGCGGCTGTTTTTGCCGTCGGTGAGAATGAGGCTGAGCACGGAAATCGCCGGGGCATCGGGATGCGTCGCGGCAGGAATCTTGTGGCCGATGGCGACGACGCCGAGGCGTCCGGCGCGTTTCACGACGACCCGGCGCGGCCCGGTCTGCTCGGGCTCCTCCGTGTAGAGCTGCGGGATCGGCTTCGGCGCGCGCGAAATCGCGCCATAATACTTATTCACCAGCGCGAGGGCCTGGGCCGGCGCGAAATCGCCGACCACGGTGACCGTGGCATTGTCGGGCCAGTAAAACGTGTCGTAGAACTCGCGGAGTTTCGCGATCGAGACTTTCTCGATGTCGCTGCGCCAGCCAATGGTGCTGTGGTGGTAGGGATGCGCGACATAGGCGGAGTGGAAGATTTCCTTGAAGAGAGCGAGGAACGGGGAATTTTCGCCGCGCTCGAATTCGTTGCGCACGACCGTCATCTCGGGTTGGCGGTCCGTCTCGCGAAGCAACAGCCCGCGCATGCGGTCGGCCTCGATCTGCACGATCAGCGGCAGGTGTTCGCTGCCGAACGTCTCGTGGTAATTCGTGCGATCGACGGAGGTGCTCGCGTTGTTGGTCGCGCCGATCGGATCGAGGACCTGGTCGAGCTTGTTGCCCTTGTCGGTGTTGAAGTTCGTGGACCCCTTGAACATCAAGTGCTCGAGCAGGTGGGTCGCACCCGTGGTGCCGGTAACCTCGTTGCGCGAGCCCACGCGATACGTGACCATGAACGTGACGACGGGCGCCGAGTGGTCAGGGAGGAGCAGGACCTGGAGGCCGTTGGCGTCGAGTTTGTACTCGGAGATGGCGCCGACGGTTTTGACGAAGGTGAAACCTTCGACCGGGGCCGGGGTGCCGGCGCCGCGCAATAAAACGGGCAAAATCAAGAGCGGGATCAGGAATTTCAATTTCATGCGGTCTGGGGAAGACGGGCACCGTGCCTCGTGTCCCTAATTTCGCCAAGACTCATGCGACGATTTCGAACGATTTAGGCTAATCGGCCGATTGGCGGGATAAGTGGCCGAAGGGCCAATCGCTGAGCCGAGCCAGGCCGCCCGCCTGCTCCGAGAGCGAAATTCAGGATTCGATCCCAGGAATTGGTCGCCACGAAACACACGAAAAAATACCGGAGGCCAAAGCTCCGGAATGTTGGCCGCAAAAAAGCGCAAGTTTTTCGATGGCTGCGGCGGAGATTTGGGAGCGCTTATAAGCGCGCGGAAATCACGGCCAAGCCTTGGAGAATTGGCTCTGTAAAAGCTGGCTCCGTGCACGTTTTTATTCGCGTCCATTCGCGGTTAAAAAAGAGCACACTTCTGTTCGAACCCAGTTTTCGATCTCGGAGCAAGCGGGCCGCCTGCGCTACTCACTGGACGTGCTGGAATTTCCGGGGCAAACACGCAGCATGGCTTTACGGTCGAAAGCGCTCGGCAGGTCATTTCGGGTCCTGGCGATCGCGGCGGGTTTTGGCATGGTGGCGGAGTGCGCGACGCGGCCGGCATTCCCGGTCGCGGAAGTGACCATCGATGAAATCCAGGCGCGATTTAAGTCCGGGGCTTATTCATCACGGGAAGCCACGCAGGCCTACCTTGATCGGATCGAGGCGCTCAACCACGCGGGCCCGCAGCTGAATGCGGTCATTGAAGTGAATCCCGATGCGCTTGCGATCGCCGCGGCGCTCGATGCGGAACGGAAAGCGGGGAAAATTCGCGGGCCGCTTCACGGCGTGCCGATCCTCCTCAAGGACAACATCGCGACGGCCGATCGGATGGAAACCACCGCGGGCTCGCTCGCCTTGGTCGGCGCCCGCCCGAAATCCGACGCCGCGGTCGTCACGCGGCTGCGCGCAGCCGGCGCGGTGATCCTCGGCAAAGCCAACCTTAGCGAGTGGGCCAATTTCCGCGACAACAAATCGAACAGCGGCTGGAGCGCGCGCGGTGGATTCACGCGCAACCCCTACGCGCTCGATCGCAGCCCCTCGGGTTCGAGCTCCGGCTCGGCCGTGTCCGTCGCCGCCAATCTCTGCGTCGCCGCGATCGGCACCGAAACCGACGGTTCAATCCTTTCTCCCTCCTCGCGCTGCGGGATCGTGGGACTCAAGCCCACGGTGGGATTGGTCAGCCGCACGGGAATCATCCCGATCGCGGCTGCGCAGGATACGGCGGGACCCATGACGCTCACGGTGCGCGACGCCGCGATTTTGCTGGGAGTCATGGCGGGCGGCGATGCGTCCGACCGGGCCACGCAGGAAATTCCGGCGGGGCAATCGCTCGATTATTTGGGCGGTTTAAAAACAGGGAGTTTGAAAGGCGCGAGGCTTGGCTTGTTGCGGCCTTCCGGCGAAATGCGACCAGCCGTGAAGGCGGTGTTCGACCACGCGATCGCGTCGCTGCTCGCGGCGGGCGCGGTCGTCGTGGACAACCTCTCGCTGGGCGATGAAAGCGAAATTTCGAAGCACGAGTATGAGGTCCTCACCCACGAATTCAAAGCCGGGCTGAACGGTTATCTGGCCGCGCTCGGGCCGGGTTCGCCCCTGAAGTCCCTCGCGGATATCATCGCCTTCAACACAGCTCACGCGTCCACCGAGCTCCGCTACTTCGGGCAGAAAACTTTTATCGACGCCGAGGAGAAGGGGCCGTTGACCGATCCCATTTACCTGAAGGCCAAAAGGGAGAGTCGATGGCTGAGTCGCGAGCGCATCGATGCGTTGTTGAACGGGCAGCATCTCGACGCGTTGGTGGCGCTCAGCAATGGCCCGGCGGGGCTGATCGACGTGGTCAACGGCGACTATTTTTCCGGCGGCACGTCGACCCTTGCGGCCGTCGCCGGCTATCCGGCGCTGACGGTCCCGGCCGGGCAAGTGCGGGAACTGCCGATCGGCCTCACGTTTGTCGGGCGAGCCTGGAGCGAGGCGCGCCTGCTCAGCTTGGCGGCGGAATTTGAGCGATGGACGCACAGCCGCCAGCCGCCGCAGTTCCGCCCGACGATCGGCGTGGATTGAAGTAGCGCAGGCGGCCCGCCTGCTCCGGGAAACAGCGAGCATGCCGATGGACAATCAGGATGCCCGCGCCCCACCGAGCTCCCTTGCCGCTTCGCGGCGGTCACGGCCTGGCGGCGATCGCCTCTTTGAGGTGCGTCACGCGCTGCTTCGATTCGCTGTTGCGCACCGCCATCCCGTAGGCGGCGGGTTCGCCGACGATCACGACTTTTTTCCGGCCGCGGGTGATCGCGGTGTAGAGCAGGTTGCGCTGCAGCATCATGAAATGCCCCTTGAGCAGGGGGATGATGACGACGGGATATTCGCTGCCCTGCGACTTGTGGATGCTGATCGCATAGGCGAGCGCGAGGTCGCCGAATTCGCCGCGATCGAATTTGTGCTTCTCGCCGTCGAACTCGGCTTCGAGCGTGCCGGCGACGCCGTCGATCGACTTGACCGAGCCGATGTCGCCGTTGAAGAGGTTTTTGTCGTAGTTGTTGCGGAGCTGGATGACCTTGTCGCCCGGCCGATATTCCGCCGTGGGCCCGCGCAAGCCGCGCGCATGGGGATTCAGCGCGCCCTGCAGCGTGGCGTTGAGGTTTGCCACCCCCGCGACGCCTTTGTGCATGGGCGCGAGCACCTGGACGTCGTTGACGGGGTGAAACCATTTCCAAACCTGGGGCACGAATTCGGTGCACAGCGCAGTGACTTTTCGCAGGCAGTCCTCGGCGTCGGTGGCGATGACGAAGGTGAGGTCGCTCCACGCCTGCAGGTCCGTCAATTCCGTGACCGACGGCGGCAGCGAAGCGTCGCCGGAATTAATCGCATGCGCCGTGGTGACGATGCCGCTCTGTTCCTGCTGGCGATAAATCACCGCGAGTCGCGTGACGGGCACGCGTTCGGTGGCGATGAGATCCTTGAGCACGTTGCCCGCGCCGACGCTGGGGAGCTGGTCGGTGTCGCCGACGAGGAGGAGGTGCGCCCGCGAAGGCACCGCCTGGAACAACGCCGAGGCGAGGCGCGTATCCAGCATCGAGGCTTCGTCGACGATCAGGAAATCCGTCGCAAGCGGATTGGATTCGTTGCTCGTGAATCCTCCGTTCGCCGGTTCGTATTTCAGCAGCCGGTGAATGGTGGAGGCAAAGCCGCCGGTCGTCTCCGCGAGCCGCTGCGCCGCGCGCCCGGTCGGCGCGGCGAGGTGCACGCGGACTTTCTTCGCCTTCAGGATCTCGACGAGCGCGCGCAGGATGCTGGTTTTGCCCGTGCCCGGTCCGCCGGTGAGCACGGAAAATTTGTGCGCGAGGGCGTTGCGCACGGCAGTGCGCTGGAGTTCGTGGAACGTGAAGCCGGCTTTTTCCTCGGCCCACTTGACGGCGGCGTCGGCCTTGATCGGCGGCAGCCCGCTGCCGACACGGCCCACGCGCGACACGACGTCGGCGATTTTTTGCTCCGCGCGGTCGTTGTGCGGCAGCTGGATGAGCGATTGCGGACTGCGGATCGTGGACGGCGGCGGCTCGGCAGGCCCAGCTTGGGGTGCGTGGACGACGAGGGATTTCGCGGTGATGAGTGCCTCGATGCGCGCCTCGATCAGGCGGGAGTCCGTCTCGAGCTGCTGGGACGAATACTCGACCAAATCACCGTGCCGAAACGCAGTGTGACCTTCCTCCTGCAGCGTGTCCAAGGCGAAGATCAGGCCGGCGTCGAGCCGCGGCGCGGCGTCGTTTGCAAAGCCAAGGTTGATCGCGATGCGGTCCGCGGTCTTGAAACCGATGCCATCGATTTCGCGGGCGACGCGATAGGGTTCGTTGATCAGGACCTGCTTGGCCGCGGGGCCGAAGTGATTGACGAGTTTCACGCATTGCGAAGGCGTGACGCCGTAGGTCTGGAGGAAAATGTACAGTTCGCGCTCGGTGCGTTTTTCGTCCCACGCCTGCTTGATCGATCCCGCGCGTTTCTTGCCGATGCCCTCGACGTCGCGAAGTCGGCCCGATTCCTCGCTCAGGATGCGGAAGGTCTCGATGCCAAAGGCGTCGACGATCTTGTTCGCGTAAACTTTCCCGATGCCCGGGACCAGCCCGCTTCCGAGGTATTTCCGGATGCCGTAAACCGAGGAGGGCAATTCGGATTTGAACGCGCCGATCTTGAACTGCGCGCCATGCTGCGCGTGGCGGGTCCACTCGCCTTCGAGGTGCAGGGTTTCGCCGCACTCCACTCCGGGCAGGGCGCCGACGATGGTGACCTTCGCCTCGGGGTCGTTGGGGTTGACCGCATCGGGACGGAATTCCGCGATGGTGTAATGGTTCTCCTCGTTGAAAAAAATGATGCGCTCGAGGACGCCGGTCAAAGTCTGGGATGCGGGAGAAGCCACGGAAGTCCGGACCAAAACCCCACCGCGCGAATCCCGCAACCAAATGAATGGGTCGCGAAGCGCCAGGGGCTGGCGGTGCGAGACTGCACGGTCCTCGCTAACCTCCACTGACCTTAAGCTATTTTCCTTCGGGCGGACGCGACGCGGTGAGATCCTTGATCAGGGTCTTCAACTCCGAGCCGGCCTTTTTCCCAATGTAGAAAACCAGGAAACCGTACCACGCGATGGAGGTGAAAAGGAGAGCGGTCCAGGCGAGAACGTAAGGGTCTTTCATGGGTCAGGCGGGGTTTGGGGCGAGGGTTTTGGCCGGAGCGCGGGACACGAGCGAGCCGACGATCATGCCGAGGAACGCGAGAGCGAAGGAGGAGCCGCCAGCCACTTCCGCGGCGATCTGGTGCTCGGGGCTGGCCTTGGCATTCACGATGAGGAAGGTGAGCGGCCCGATCGCGCCGAGGATGAGCGCGGCGTAGGCCCCGGTGGAATTCGCGCGCGGCCAGTAAAGCCCGGCGACCAGGAGCGAGAAGACACTCGCGAGGTAAATGTTTCCCGTGACCGCGAGGAAGTCCCACGCCGAGCCCGGCATCTTGTACCACAATCCGTAAAGGAGCAGGAACACCGCGATCCCGAGGAGAATCATGCGCGTGAGCAGGAGCTGGCCTTGGTTCGAAAGCGGTTTTTTCAGGCACGGGGTGATGATGTCGTTATAAATCACCGTCGCCCACGTGAGCATGTAGCCGCTGATCGTGGACATTTCCGCGGCGATCATCGATGCGACCAGGAGCCCCATCAAACCGATCGGCAGTACCGCGCTCAAATAACGCGGCATTGCGGTCATGGAATCGAGACCCGCCGGCAGGCCGCCGTGCTGCTTGAAATAAACGAAGGCCGCCGCGCCCCACAGGCCGGGGAGGAGGAAACGCCCCACGAAATAATACGACACCCGCCGGTACATCTTGGTCGCCGTGCCGGAGTCCTTCGTCGCCAGCACGCGGCTGATTGTGGTTTGCCACGTCGTCACCACCGCCAGCTGGAAAATGAACTGCCAGGCGAGATAGCCCCAGCCGAAGCTGGTGGGGTGGGCGGGATTGAACGGGTGCGGCGTCGTGCCGCCGCTGGCGATCCAGGAGTTCTGCAGCGTGGTGACCAGGTTCGTCCAGCCGATGTTGTAGAGGACCATGATCGACGTGGTGACGATGCCGATGCCGACGAGGATAAACTGGAGGTAATCCGTCATGAGCACCGAGAGCATGCCGCCGAGCACGGTGTAGATCAGCACCAGCACGAGCAGGACGGTCATGACGCTTTCGAGCCAGCTCGCCGGCATGCCGGTCGCGTGCACGAGGAAGTCGCCGCCGAGCCGCAGGAAGATGCCCATGTTGAGCAGGCCGCCGAGCGCGACGAACACCCCGGCGAGCCAGCGCACGCGCGGGCTGAAACGTTTTTCGAAGAGCTCGGGAATGGTCATGACGCCCGCGTTGCGCAGCGGCCGGATCACGAAGCCGGTTTGCCCGACGATGAGGAACGATGCGGCCATGATGACGCCAATGACGGCGCCCGCGAAGCCCTTCTCGAAGCCGAGCTGCGCGGTGTACATGACGGTGACCAATCCCATCTCGGTCGCGGCGAGCGACGCGATGCCGAGGTTCACGTGCACGTCGCGGCCCGCGATGGTGAAGTCATCGACGCCGCGGATGAAGCGCCGCATCCACATGCCGGCGGAGAGGCAGCCGACCACATAAACCGTGATGATGATCCAATCGATCAGGGACAGCGTCATGGGGGAGATCCGAATTGGTGGAGCTGGAGTGCGCCAAACCGATCGGTCGCGCAACGTGGCCGCAAGCGGCGGGGGAGGGAAGCGGATTCGTCGCGGCTTGGCGCCGCGTCTCCGAGGGTGGAGCGACTTCTCCGCAAGGCGCTGAGCGAGCCTGTCCGCGTTGAATCGACCTAGTTGCGACCAGCGCTCCCCCTCTGTCGCCTTTAACAAAAATCCGGAGATCGACTCGGAGCGGCAAGATTCTGCCCGGTAATTTATTTCAGCGCGCCGCGCGGTCTGCGGTCGGCGGCAGGCCGTAGGCTTTCCGGTAATCGCGCGAAAATTCATGGACGCGCGGATAGCCGACCCGGCCGGAGATTTCCGTCATGTTCAGGTCGGAAAAACGCACCAGGCCGCGGGCGAGGCTCAGCCGGATCTCCTTCAGGCGTTTCATCGGCGGAAGGCCGACTGCGGCCCGGCACGCGCGGGCGACGGTGTTGGGGCTGCGATGAAACGCGGAGCTTAATTCCGCGAGCGATCGTGTGCGGTCGATGTGAAGCCGGGCCCACGCCTCGATCTCCCACCACAATTTTCCTACCGGCGTGCCCGCCGGGTGATCCGCCGGATGCGCGCCGATGCCTGCGACCAGCGCGAGCAGGTGGGACTGGCAAAGGCAGTCGCGCTCCCACGAGGGAGAGGCGCGCCAGGCCCCGAGCAGTCGCTCGAAAACCGGGCGCAGTTTCGTGCGTCCCGGGATCAACCGTTGCCCGAAGTCCGGCGGGCTCAGCGTGGGCGCCGAAAAATTCACCGAGTAATAGATCCACGGTGCGCGCAGCACGCGGCCCTCGACCCACTCGTCTTCGTGGTACCAAACCACGCTGCCAGGAAGAAGCCGCTGGCGCCGGCCGTTGCAGGTCTGCTCGACCTCGCCCGCCACCACGAGATGGATCAGATGACCGGGCAGGGACGTGGCGGTGAAGGCGAAGCCCGCTTCGCGCCGTTCGAATCGTTCGACGAGGCGCACGCTCTCGATCGGGGACGGGCCGGCGGCGGTGGAAGTAGCCATGGCGAGATTTGCTAAACACTGGTCGAGGCCTGCTAAAGACTATTCGCCCCGTGCTTGGTAAATTGAGGACAAGTTACCGATGAAAAATTCCAATTTTAAGGACTTGGCCGCACGGTTCGAGCGCGATGGCTTTGCGATCGCTCCCGATCTCATCACTGCCGAGGAATGCGACAAGTTGAAGATCGAAGCCCGGCGCGTGCTCGATACGAACGGGAGGCCAGGGGCCTCGGTCCACCTGCACATGGCCGCGACGAGCCCGTTGTTTCGGGACCTGGCAGCGGACGCCCGCGTCGTGGAGACGCTGCAGGCCGTCATGCCTCATGGCGTGATGTTTTTGAGCGACAAGATTGTCTACAAGTCCGCCGACAAGAAATTCGCGACGCCGTGGCACATCGACTGTTTCTACTGGCGCAACACGCGGCCGAAACTGTCGGTGTGGATTCCGCTCGATGACGCGACTGCGGAGAATGGCACGCTTACCGTGGTGCCGGGAAGCCATCGCAAGGACTGGCAGATGGTGAAGAAGGGCTTGGCGAACGGCGAATTCCACGACGAGATTTCCAACGCCGACTGGCGCGACGGCGACATCGTGACGTGTGCGATCAAGCGCGGGACGGGGATTATTTTTTCCGACCGTCTGGTCCACGGCTCCACCACGAACACCGCGGGCAAGGATCGCTACGCGATCATCAGCACCTACCAGGCGCCCGCCGCCGACGAGCCCTTCGACCTGGATTTTCCCGCGAGGAAGGTTTTGGTCGCGTAGCGCAGGCGGCTCGACTGCTCAGAAAAGGTCGCGCAAAACCACCGACCCCGCCGCGCCGCTCAGCGCGTTAGGGACAACGCGCTCCACCTAAAGCGCCTTCGCCAGTTCATAAAGATCCGCGAATACCCGCTCCGCGTGTTCGGCCGAAAGCTCCTCGGCACTGTGCGTGCCGGTCGTGACGCACCAGCAGGGAAAGCCCGCGTTTTTCCCCGTTGCGACGTCGAACGGTGAATCGCCGATCAGCATCGCGACGTCGGCGGTGGCGCCAATCGCGCTGAGCACGTGATCCGAAAAACGCCGGTCGGGTTTCAACCACGGCGTGTCGCCCGCGCCAAACACCCCGCTCAGCACCGGCCCGAGCCCGAGATGAGTGCAGATCCGGCGGGCCGCTTCCGCATGTTTGTTCGTGTAGACCGCAAGCTTCGTCCCGCGCGCATGCTCGGCCTCGAGCAGTTCGCGCGCGCCCGGCATCAGCTTCACGTCCTCCAGCAGGATCGAATCGGCGTAGGCGAGGTGAATGCGAATCGCCGCGGGGATCTCGGCCTCGGGTAGAAACCGCCGCATCGCGTTTTCGATCCCGCCGCCCACGGCGTTCCGCACTTCGTCCATCGAAGGCGCCGGTTTTCCGAACCGCGGGAGCGTATGCACATAACTGCGGTGGATCGTGGTGAAGGCGTCGACCAAGGTGCCGTCGAGGTCGATGAGGATGGTCGCGAAGCGCGTCATGGCGGCGTTGTGATTGCGTGGGTCGCACGACGAGGCAACACCGGTAATTTTGCCCGGCAAGGGCCGGCATACGTGCGAATGCGTACGGGAGGACGCCCGCCAGGCCCGGCGGCTCCTCGACGGCGGGTTTCATTCGCCGCTTCGCCCCTGAGATTTGATTTGGCGAAGGTCGGTCTCGCGACTGAACTCACGCCCCATGGCCGCCCGTCCCGAAACCAGCAATGCCCGCGTCGCGGTGCAGACGAAAGGGGACGCCATGGAGGTTTCGCTCGGCGGCACGTGGCAGATAACGGAGCCGCGCCCTTCCTGGGACGAAATTCGCGGGGTGGAAAACCCGGCGCGCGTGCGGCTGCACGTCGACGACGTGGGAAAATGGGACAGCTCGATGCTTCTCTTCCTGTTCGGCGCGCAACAGTGGTGCCGCGTCACGGGCGCCTACTGCGACACCGAGGCCCTGCCGGAGAAAGTCCAGCTGCTGCTCAACCAGCTTTCCACCTCGCACGAAACGAGCGTGCCGTTCGACCGCTCGGAAAACTTCCTCATCACCGTCGGGCTCGCGACCCAGGACGTGTGGGTCAAGGGCAAGGCGATCTCCCACTTTGTCGGCGAGTGCGTGCTGAGCGCGGTCCGCCTGGTGCGCAATCCCGCGAAATTCCGCTGGCGCGACTGCCTGGTCGAAATGCAGCAGTGCGGGGCGATGTCGCTCCCGATCGTCAGCCTCATCAGCTTCCTGGTCGGCGTGACGCTCGCCTACACCGGCGCCCTCGTGCTGCGCCAATATGGCGGCGACATCTATGTCGCGGACCTGATCGGCCTCGCGATGGTGCGCGAGATGGGGGCGATGATGACCGGGGTCGTGCTGGCGGGCCGCACCGGCGCCGCCTTTGCCGCGACGCTCGGCAACATGAAGGCCAACGAGGAAATCGACGCGCTCGAAACGCTCGGGATCCCGGCGGTGAATTTTCTCGTGCTGCCCCGGCTGCTCGCGCTCGGCGTGATGATGCCCCTGCTCGCGCTGTACGCCAATGCGCTCGGCATCCTCGGCGGCATGGCGGTGGCGCGGGGGCTCCTCTCGATTTCCCCCACGGCATACATGGTGGAAATGCAGACGATCGTGAGCATGGGCGACGTGATGGTGGGCGTGATCAAGGCAGTCACGTTCGGCCTCATCGTCGGGCTTGCGGGTTGCCTGCGCGGGCTCCAGGCGGAGCGCAGCGCGGCGGGGGTGGGCCAGGCCGCGACCTCGGCGGTGGTCACCGCGATCCTGTTCATCATCGTTTCCGACGCGATCTTCGCGGTCGTGTTCAACATCGTCGGACTCTGAGCGCCATGGCCGAACCGATTCCCCCGCATCCTGCCACGCCGGCGATCGAGGCGACCCAGCTGACCTGCGGCTATGATGGCAACGTGGTCCTGCAGGACCTGACGTTCGCCGTGAAGCCGGGGGAAATATTCTTCATCATCGGCGGCTCGGGCTGCGGCAAGAGCACCCTGCTGCGCAACCTCATCGGCATCCAGACCCCGATGAGCGGGACGGTGAAATTTTTCGGCCAGACTTTTTCCGAACACGACATGGCGGCGCGGCGGGCCCTGCTTAAAACCTTCGGAGTGCTTTACCAGGGCGGCGCGCTCTGGAGCTCGCTGACGCTGCGGCAGAACGTGGCGCTGCCGCTCGAGGAATACACGGGGCTTTCGCCGAGCGAGATCCAAGAAATCGTCGCCTTGAAACTTTCGCAGGTGGGGCTCACGGGGTTCGAGGATTATTACCCGGCGGAAATCAGCGGCGGCATGAAAAAGCGCGCGGGCCTCGCGCGGGCGCTGGCGCTCGACCCGGCGATTGTGTTTCTCGATGAGCCTTCGGCCGGCCTCGATCCGATCACGTCGCGCCGGCTGGACGAGCTCGTGCTCCAGATCCGGGAAATGTTCGGGACGACGATCGCGGTGGTGTCCCATGAGCTCGCCTCGATCTTCAGCATCGCGGATCGCGTGATCATGCTCGAGCGCGGCGCAAAGGGGATCATCGCGGAAGGCAAGCCGCGCGACCTCGCCGCGAACAGCCGCGATCCCCGCGTGATCGAGTTCCTGCACCGGGGAGATCTGCCGACATGAAAGCGGCCGTGGCGGGAACTTCCAATGCGGGGCGGCCTCCGCTCTATAGGCTTCCCCTCGTTTTTCTAAACGTTATCCCTCTCAAACAGTGAAAACCAAGTTCAGCCCCACGGTGATCGGTGCGTTTGTGCTCGGCGGTTTCGCGCTCATCATCATCGGCCTGCTGTCCTTTGGCGGGGTCAGCTTTTTTTCGAGGCCACAGCGCTTCGTGGTTTATTTCGACGAATCGATCCACGGCCTGGACCTCGGCTCGCCGGTGAAGCTGCGCGGCGTGCGGGTCGGGCGCGTGGTGGCCCTGAACATCCGGTACGACGGGACGAAGAACCACTCGGTCGTCGCGGTCGTGTGCGAGTTCAGCAAGAACATGCTCACCGATACCAAGGGCGGGCTGATCGACGTGTCGGAACGCGGTGAGCTGCAGAACCTCGTGGACCGCGGCCTGCGCGCGCAACTCGGGGTGCTCGGGCTCGCGACGGGGTTGCTGTTCGTCGAACTGGATTTCCTGGACCCGAAGGATTACCCGACGGACAACCGCGTCACCGAGATAAAATACACCGTCGTGCCCGCGGTGCCGTCGGCGATCTCCGAGTTCCAGGCGAGTGCGTCGGAAATCCTCGCGAATCTCCAGAAGGTCGATTTCGCCGGGATCTCGATGGAGCTGAAGTCGCTGCTCGCGACGACGCGCAGGCAGATCGACGGCGTGGATCTCAAGGGCCTGGTGACGCAATGGAAGCAGACCGGCGCGGTGGTGGAGGCGACGGCGAACGCGCCGGAGATCAAGCAGACTTTCGCGAACCTCAACGGTGCGATCTCCGACCTGCGCGGCGTGCTGGCCAAGCTGGACACGCAGGTGATGCCGGCGGGGAAGGAGCTCACGCAGACGCTCGAGCAGGCGAAGCAAACCCTGGCGTCGTTCAATTTGGCGGCCGCCGACGCGCGCCGCTTCATTGCCGCGCAGGGCGGCCTGGGCGACGACGTCACGAAGACGCTCTCGCAGCTCGGCGAAGCCGCCGATGCCGTGCAGCGCCTGGCGGATTTCCTCGAGCGCAATCCCAACGCCCTCATCACTGGCAAGAAACGCCACTAAGCGCCTCCCCCTGATTTTAGTCCCGCCCACCACGATGAAAACTTTTCCCCGCCAGGCTTGGCTGCTCGCACTCGGATTATCAGGCGTGGCGCTGGTCGGATTTGACGCGGGATGTTCGTTGCCGCAGGCGCAGGCGGACCTGACGCGTTACTTCGTGTTGAACACCCCGCCCAAATCGAACGCAGCGCCGTCGGAAACGGCGCACTGGCGCGTGGCGCTGCGCGCGGTGGAGGTGCCGAGTTTCCTCCGGGGGAAAGCGATGCAGGCCCGGCTGGGACGCAACGAGGTCGACTACATGGAGGATTCCCGCTGGGCGGAAAACCTGGAGGCCGGCATCGGCCGGGTGCTCCGCGAGACCTTGGAAGGCCGCGGTGAAATTTCCCGCGTCGTGACCTCCACCGCCGAGGAGCACGACTTGGAAATCGTCGTTCGGGTGCTGCGCTGCGAAGGCGACCAGGAAAAAGGCGTGGCGCGGTTCACCGCTGCCGTGGAGATTTATTCGACGGCCCCGGGCCGGGAGCGTCGTGCGAGCGAGGTGTTTTCGACGGAAGTGCCCGGCTGGGACAAACAGAGTTACGGCCAGCTTGCCGAGAAATTGAGCGAGGCAGTCGACCAGCTCGCGGATCGGATCGCGGTGCTCGTGGGGAAATAAGCCTGGGAAGGGTGGCCGCCTCCGGAGTGTTGGCCGCAAAAAAGCGCAAGTTGCCGGGGCTCCGAATCGAAATTTCCGCGCGCTTATAAGCGCTCTCGAATCTCCTTCGCAGCCTTCGAAACTTGCGCTTTTTTGCGGCCAAAAATTCCGGAGCTCGCTGGCCGGAATTCGACCAGCGGCGGACTCCGGAGCGGGCGGGCCGCCTGCGCTACTTCAGGCTCTCCTTATTTCAGCGCGGCGGCGATGCGCGTGAGGGCGTTCTCGACGTTGGCGCGGGAGTTGAACGCGCTGATGCGCACGTGGCCTTCGCCGCACTTGCCGAAACCGGCGCCGGGGGTGCAGACCACCTGGGCCTTGTTCAGCAACAGGTCGAAAAATTCCCACGAATCGCGGCCCGTGTTCACCCAAATGTAGGGCGCGTTGTCGCCGCCGACGCACTTGAGGCCGAGGCCGTTGACCGCCTCGCGAATGAGCTTCGCGTTGCCGAGGTAGAAATCCGTCAACGCCCTGGTCTGTGCCTTGCCGGCGTCGGTGTAGATCGCGGCGGCGGCTTTCTGGATCGGGTAAGCGACGCCGTTGAACTTCGTGGTGTGGCGGCGATTCCAGAGCGCATAGACGGAGTGCTCGTTGCCAGCGGCGTCGTAGGCCTTGAGGTTTTTCGGGACGACGGTGAAGGCGCAGCGCGTGCCCGTGAAGCCGGCGACCTTGGAATAGCTCCGGAACTCGATGGCCACGTCGCGCGCGCCCTCGATCTCATAAATGCTGTGGGGAATCTGGGGGTCGCGGATGTACGATTCGTACGCGGCGTCGAAGAGGATGATGGCCTTGTTCTTCTTCGCGTACTCAACCCAGGCGGTGAGCTGGGCCTTCGTTGCGACGGCGCCCGTGGGATTGTTCGGGAAACAGAGGTAGATCAGGTCGGTAGGCGTTGAAGGAATCGCGGGCACGTAGCCGTTCGCCGGGGTCGAATCGAGATAGGTCACGCCGGGATAACGGCCGTCGACGTTCACGCCGGTGCGTCCCGCCATCACGTTGGTGTCGACGTACACCGGATAAACCGGGTCGGGAATCGCGAGCCGGATATCCGTGGCAAAGATTTCCTGGATGTTGCCGCAGTCGCACTTCGAGCCGTCGGAAATGAAAACCTCGTCCGCCTCGACCTTGCAGCCGCGCGGCGTGAATTCGTTCTGCACGACCGCTTCACGCAGGAACGCATAGCCCTGCTCGGGACCGTAGCCCTTGAAGGTTTCGCGCTTCGCCATCTCGTCGGTTGCCGCGTGGAGCGCCTCGACGCAGACGGGCGGGAGCGGCTCCGTGACGTCGCCGATGCCGAGCCGGATCACGGGTTTCGACGGATTGGCGGCGACATAGGCGCTGACGCGCTTGGCGATGTCGGCGAAAAGATAGGAGGCTTTGAGCTTGGTGTAGTTTTCGTTGATGCGAATCATGGCGGCAAAAGAGGGAAGGGTTCATTGCGAGAACGGATGCGCCGAGGCAATCCATCTTTCGGCGCGAACGAACGCGTTGGGCGGCACCGTCCGCGTTCGAACGTAGGCGGAGCCAAAGCCGTTCGGCCGGCTCAGGATAAACCACCCGCTCTATCTTCGGCTTCGGCGAATCGTCTCTTTCCACTTTCAACTCTCCCTATTCGCCTGCACGTTGGCCGGGTTGAGCGCCAGCTTCGCGCGAGTCTCCCCTTAGTCCCAATGCAAAAAATCGAGTCGGTGTCGGAAATGCGGTCGGTGGCCGCGCAACTCAAAGTCCAGGGAAAAAGCATCGCCCTCGTCCCCACGATGGGCGCGCTCCACGCCGGCCAGGAGGCGTTGATCCGCGCCGCGGTGGCCAAGGCGGACGTCGCGATCGTTGCGATCTTCGTGAACCCGCTCCAATTCGGCCAAAATGAAGTGATCGCGAATTACCCGCGCAGCGCCGAACAGGACCTGGAACTTTGCGAGACATGTGGGGCCGGCATCGTGTTCGCGCCGTCGGTGGAGGAAATGTACCCGCGCGGTTATTCGACCTACGTGCTCGAGGAGCAGATGAGCCGCGCGCTCTGCGGGCCTTCGCGGACGACGCACTTCCGGGGCGTGACGACCTTGATGGCGAATTTTTTCAGCATCATGCGGCCGGACTTCGCGTTTTATGGCCAGAAGACCGCCCAGCGCGCGGCCGTGGTTCGCAAGATGGCCTCCGACCTCCATTTCGGCGTGGAAGTCATTGTCGTGCCTACCGTCCGCGAAGCCGACGGCCTCGCCGCCGGCGTGCGTAATCGCGACTTCACGACCAGCGCGCGTTCCGAATCCCTGGCACTCAGCAAGGCGCTGAAAAAAGTGAAGGAGATGTACGAGGCCGGCGTGCGCAGTCCCGATCGCCTGATCGCGGAGGCCACCCACATCCTCAGCCAGCATCGCCGCGTCCGGATCATCTACATCGCCATCGTCGATTCGATCACGATGGAAACCGCGCGTGAAATCGTCCCCGGCCGGACCATGCTGGCGATCGCGGCGTGGATCGATGAGATCCGCCTGATCGACAACGTCGTCCTGTAGATTTTCGCGCGGCGCGAAACCCTTGTTTCCTGAATTCCACGGCGCCGGAGGGAGTCCCATTCGAGATGGTTCATCAGTCCAAACCTCGGAGAGGAATTCGGGCGAAAGCCCTGTTTATCCTGCCGGGCAAACTGGATTTTCGGGCCACGCGAAAATCTGGGAGAATGTGGTGGAAATCTACCAAAATCTATCATCTGCTTTTCGTTCATGTCCGCCCCGACTGAACTTCTTTCCCGTCTCGTCGACCTTTCGCACCAGCTCGGCCGGGAGGAGCGCAAGCTCGCGATCCTCGGCGAGGGCAACACGTCGGCGCGCGTTTCCGCGGACACCTTTTTGGTGAAGGCGAGCGGCTCGAGCCTCGGGACCTTGGGCGCGGCCAATCTCACTGAGTGTCGTTTTGCGACGCTGCTGCCGCCGCTCGACGCACGGGCGATGAGCGATGCGGCGGTGGATGAGCAGTTGCTGGCATCGCGGGTCGATTCCTCCGCGAAGAAGCCTTCGGTGGAGGCGATGTTCCATGCGTGGCTCCTGACCCTGCCCGGCGTCAATTTTGTCGGCCACACGCATCCCGTCGCCGTGAACGCGATCCTCGCGACGCGGCACTCGCGCGCCTTTGCGACCCGGCGCCTTTGTCCCGACGAGATCGTCTGCTGCGGCGCCGAGTTCGTGCTCGTGCCTTACGTCGATCCCGGCCTGAAACTCGCGCAGGCGATCCGCCGCGCGGTGACCGCCTACGTCAAGCGCCTGTCGCGCCCGCCACGCGTGATCCTCCTCGAAAACCACGGGCTCATCGCCTTGGGCGGAACCCCGGAAGCGGTGATGGCGGCGACGTTGATGGCCGTGAAAGCCGCCGAGGTTTTCTCCGGCGCGATGGCGCTCGGTTCCACGCGTTTCCTTTCGCCGGCCGTGGCGAAGCGGATCGCGGGCCGGCCCGATGAACACTATCGCGAAAAGATGCTCGGCATCCGTTGATGGTCCCCCTCGGCCGCGACGAAGGCTGGCCAACCGAGAATCCCTCGTCTTCCAAATTTTACTCACATGAAGTCCTACAAGTTCGTGAACTACCTCTGGGATGACGCCAAGGCGGCATCGCTCGATCCGGTTGGCCGCCTCGTTTATCGCTCCAACCTCCTGGGCAGCGACCAGCGCATCACCAACACCGGCGGCGGCAACACGTCGTCGAAGATTTCCGAAACCGATCCATTGACCGGCCAGCCCACGGCGGTGCTCTGGGTCAAGGGCTCCGGCGGCGACCTGCGCACGAGCACGCGGGAAAACTTTTCGTCCCTTTACCAGGACAAGCTTATCGGCATGCAGGCGCTTTACCTCGGGCGTCCCGATCGGGGCCTGAAATCCGCGGCGGAAGACGACATGGTCGCGATGGCGAGCCACGCGACGTTCAACCTCAACCCGCGCGCGTCGTCGATCGACACCCCGCTCCACAGCTTCATCCCGGCCAAGTTCGTCGATCACATGCACCCGAACGCGATCATCGCGATCGCGGCCTCGGCCAACTGCAAAAAGATCACCCAGGAAATCTTCGGCGGCGAAATGGCGTACGTGAAGTGGATGCGCCCCGGCTTTGAGCTCGGCCTCGCGATGCAGGATATCGCGCGGAAAAACCCGAAGATGAAGTCCATCATGATGGGCCAGCACGGTTTCATCTCGTGGGACAACGACGAGAAGGCCTGCTACACCTACACGCTGGACTGCATCGAGCAGGCCGCGGCCTACATCGAGCAGAAGTACGCCGCCAAGGGCGGTGACGCCGCGGCGTTCGGTGGGGCGAAATACACGACGCTCGCCCCGGAAAAGCGCGCGGAATTGTTCGCGGGAATCCTGCCGTGGCTGCGCGGCCAGGTTTCGCAGCAGCGCCGTTTCATCGGCACCGTGCAGGAAGACGAGAAGATCCTCCGCTTCGTGAATTCAAAGGATGCCGCCCGACTCGCGGAACTTGGCACGTCCTGCCCCGACCATTTTCTGCGCACAAAGATCAAGCCGCTCTACGTGGATTGGAATCCGCAGGCCGAGGATCTCGCCGCCCTCAAGTCCAAGCTCAAGGCCGGCCTCGATGGCTACCGGAAGGATTACGCGACTTATTACACGAAGTGCAAAGCAGCGAACTCGCCCGCGATGCGTGACGCCAACCCGACGGTCGTGCTCATCCCCGGCCTCGGCATGATCGCGTGGGGCAAGGACAAATCGGAGTCGCGCGTCACCGCTGAATTCTACAATTGCGCCGTCGAAGTCATGCGCGGCGCCGAGGCGATCGACAAGTACATCGCCCTGCCGCAGCAGGAAGCGTTCGACATCGAGTACTGGCTCCTCGAGGAGGCTAAGCTGAAGCGCATGCCCGCGGAGAAAGAGCTGGCGCGCCAGGTCATCGTCGTCATCGGCGCCGGTTCCGGCATCGGCAAGGAAACCGCGCACCGCATTTCCAAGGAAGGTGCGCACATCGTGAGCGTCGACATGAAAGTCGAAACCGCCGACGTCACCGCGAAGGAAATCATCGCGAAGCTCGGCCAGGGCATCGGCGTCGCCGGCTCCGGGATTTCCGGTTGCGGCCCGGCGGTGGGCCTCGCGTGCAACATCACCGATCGCGCCAGCGTGCGCGCGATGCTCGACCAGGTCGCGCTCGCTTACGGTGGGTTCGATTCGATCATCGTCACCGCCGGCGTATTCTGGCCGAGCGACACCAGCGGCCACATCCCGGACGACAAGTGGTTCTTCACGTTCAACGTCAATGTCACCGGCAGCTACATCGTCGGCGACGAAGCCGCGAAGACCTGGAAAGAGCAGGGGCTCAAGGGTCAGCTCGTCCTCACGACCTCCGCGAACGCCGTCGTCGCAAAGAAGGGCTCGATTGCCTACGACACCTCGAAGGCGGCCGCGAATCATCTCGTGCGCGAGCTCGCCATCGAGCTCTCGCCGCTGGTGCGCGTAAACGGCGTGGCGCCTGCGACCGTGGTGCAGGGCTCCGCGATGTTCCCGCGCGACCGCGTGATCGGATCGCTCGCGAAATACAGCATCGCGTACACAGAGGACGAAGCGACGGAGTCATTGGTGAAGAAACTCGCCCAGTTCTACGCGGACCGCACCTTGACGAAGGCCCCGATCACGCCCGCCGACCAGGCCGAGGCGTATTTCCTCCTCGTCAGCCAGCGCCTCAGCAAGACCACCGGGCAAGTCATCACCGTCGACGGCGGCCTGCACGAGGCCTTCCTGCGATAATTCGTAGGGCGCGGTCTCCGACCCGCCTCCGAGACCGGCGCTCCGCCCGAGGCGGGTCGGAAACCGCGCCCTACTCCTTTCCACGATGAAACTCGGCGCGCATATCTACCTCTGGACCGAGCGTTGGTCGGACGCCGAGGTCGGCCTCCTGGGCCGCGCGCGCGAACTGGGCCTCGACGCGCTCGAGCTTTCGCTCGGGCTCGACGTGAAATACTCCGCCCCGCTCACGCGAAACGCCGCGCAGGCGGCGGGAATGACGTTGGTCGTGAGCCCGGGCGGCGAGTGGCCCGCGGGCGCCGACCTGTCGGACGACGATCCGGCCAATCGGAAAACAGCCGGGAAGTTTCACGCTTCGCTGATCGACCAGGCGGCTGAGCTGGGGGCGGTGGCGTATGCCGGGGCAATTTATGGCCGCCCGGGAAAAGTCCTCCGGCGCCGTCCGCCTGCGGATGAAATTCCGCGGACCGCGGAAGGCCTGCACACGCTCGCCGAGCATGCGCGGAGGGCGGGGGTGAAGCTGGTGCTTGAGCCGATGAGCCGTTTTCGCTCGCACGTCGTGAACACCCCGACGCAGGCCATCCAGCTCGTGCAGCAGGCGGATCACGCCAACCTTTTCATCCTCCTGGACACCTACCACCTCGTCACCGAAGTGCGTGATCATGCGGCGGCGATTCGCTCGGTGGGTGACCGGCTCTGGGGATTGCACGCCTGCGAGAACGACCGCGGCGTGCCGGGCGGGGGGCTGCTGCCGTGGCCGGAAATTTTTGCGGCGGTGAAATCCACGAAGGCGGAGTACATCGCCTTCGAGGCTTACAACACCGCGCTCGGCGATTTCGGATGGCGTCGCGGAATGTTCCAGAACGTGTGTCCCGACGGCGATGCCTTTGTCCGCGAAGCGCTGCGTTTTACCCGGAGTTTTCTCTAGGAAGCTCGGCCAATTCGGGAACTTGCCAGTTGCGATGCGACCCGTGCACTTGATCTTGTTCGATTCATCCAGCCGGTTCCCGGCTTCCGATTTCCGCTCTCACTCATGAAGCACTCCACGCACATCGCGAACCCCGATGTCATCATCATTGGCAGCGGCGTCATGTCCGCGAACCTCGCGGCGATGCTGAAGCGGCTGGAGCCGGCGCTTTCCCTCCAGGTTTACGAAGTCACGGACGAGCTCGCGCAGGAAAGTTCGCATGGGTGGAACAACGCCGGCACCGGCCACGCGGGAATCTGCGAGCTGAGCTACACGCCGAAACGCGAGGCCGACGGCTCGGTCAACGTCGCGAAGGCGATCGGGATCTTCGAGCAATTCGAGCAATCGAAGCAGTTCTGGAGCTACGCCGTCGCCAGCGGGATGGTCGGGCATCCGAAGGAGTTCATCAATCCCGTCGCCCATCTCAGTTTCGTGCATGGAGCGGAGCAGGTGGATTTTCTGAAGGCCCGCCACGCCGGCATGTCGGCGCATCATTTCTTCCGGGAAATGGAATACTCCACCGATCGCGCGGTCATCGGGGGCTGGGCTCCGCTCCTGATGGAAGGCCGGGCAGAGATGCCGGTCGCCGCGACCAGGATGGACTCCGGCACCGACGTGAATTTCGGCGCGATTTCCCGGAAGCTCCTCGCTTGGGTTGAAAAACAGCCGGGCTGCGGGATCGCCTCCGGGCATCGCGTAGTGGGCCTGAAAAAATCCGGCGCGGGCTGGGAGGCGCAGGCCAGGGATCTCGCCACCGGGAAAATCGTCCGCAACACCGCCAGGTTTGTCTTCGTCGGCGCCGGCGGCGGCAGCCTTCACCTCCTTCAGAAATCGGGCATCGCCGAAAGCAAGGGCCTCGGCGGTTTTCCCATCGGCGGGCAATGGCTGGTGTGCGACAACCCCGATGTCGTGAAAAAACACCAGGCCAAGGTCTACGGCCAGGCGCTCGACGCGGCGCCCACGATGGCCGTGCCGCATCTCGACACGCGCGTGCTCGACGGGAAAAAGACGCTGCTCTTCGGCCCGTTTGCGGCGTGGACGACGAAGTTTCTCCACAAGAAAGGCCGCTGGACCGACCTGCCCGGCTCAATCAAGGCGGACAACCTGGTCACGCTCCTCAAGATCGGGGCCTCGAATCTTCCGCTCGTGCGCTACCTGATCCAGCAAGGCACGCAGAGCATGGCCGACCGGATGGAAGTCCTGCACATTTTTTATCCGGCCGCAAAAACCGCGGACTGGAAACTGATCGATGCCGGCATTCGCGTGCAGGCGATCAAGAAAACCGATGGCGAGGCGGGCATCGTGCATTACGGCACCGAAGTGATCACGAATTCCGAGCGTACGATCTCAGCGCTGCTCGGCGCATCGCCGGGTGCGTCGGTGTCGGTGAACATTGTGCTCGAAGTCGTGAAAATGTGTTTCCCTCACCTGCTCGCGACCGACGTCGGCCGCGCGCGCATGAAGGAAATGATTCCAACCTACGACGTGGACATCAAACTCCCGCAGCACGCCGCGGAATTCCGGGCCGTGCAGCAGCGCGCGAACCAATTATTGGAACTGGGCTGAAGAATTCGCATCTTTGTTAACGACGAATGTTCGATCCTCGGAAATTGCCCCTTCGACCCTAACTCCATAGACATTCTTCAACGCTGCTCCCCTCGGCGTCCGGCCAATCCGCAATCCGAAATTCGCACCCTACCCAAAAAATGTCTTCCCCGATCTTCACCGCTGCGGTCGACCTCGGCGCCACCAGTGGACGCATCATCCTTGGCAAGTGGGCGGACGAAAAACTGACGCTCAACGAGGTCCATCGCTTTCCCAACACCTACCGCGAACTCGGCCAGCATGCCTACTGGGAAGTCGGCACCCTGTGGGCCGAGGTCCAGGCGGGCCTGCGCCAAGCCGTGGCTGCGCTGCCTGCCGGCGCCAAGCTGGCGTCGGTCGGCGTCGACACCTGGGGCTGCGACCACGTGTTGCTGAGCGATTCCGGCCGGTTGGTTTTCCCGGTCCACGCGTATCGCGACAATCGCACGCAAGCCGGGCTCGCTGCGTTGGCGGAGCGCGGCGCTGCGCACCTTTATGCCGCGACCGGCGTTCCCAATGTTTTCTACAACACCAGCCTCCAGCTGGGTGAGACGATTTCCCGGTTTCCGCCGATCAAGGATTTGGCGGCGCGGTGCCTGTTTCTTCCCGATTATTTCAATTTTCTCCTGAGCGGCATCGCGGAGAACGAGCTGACCATCGCGAGCACCTCGCAGCTGCTCGACGTTCACGCCCAGGAATTTTCGCGCACCGCGCTCGATCATTTCCGCATCCCGCCGGCCTGGTTCACGACCCCGGTCCTTGCCGGCAAACGCCTCGGCGGCGTGATCGCGATACCGGAGCTCGAGGGTACGCAGGTAATCGCCGTGCCCGGGCACGACACGGCGTGTGCCTACGACGCGATGCCGGCGTCGCCCGACGGCGGGGATCTTTTCCTGAGCTCGGGCACGTGGTCGCTGATCGGTTTTGAGAACGCGAAGCCGCTGCTGGGCGCCGAGGCGATGGCGGCGCGCGTCGCCAACGAACGCACCGGCCTCGGCGGCTACCGCCCGCTCACGAACGTCGTGGGGCTTTTCCTCCTCGAGCAGACGATGAATGATTTCAAGGAAAGGCCGGAGAGTGCGCGCGACTGGGATGCGTTGATTGCCGAGGCGACGGCGCTTCCCGTCCCCGAGGTTTTGCTCGATCCCGCCGACCCGGCTTTCACCGCGCCGAAGTCGATGCGCGAGGCGATCGATGCGCAGCTGAAGAAACAGAAGGCCGCCCCGCCGAAGACGCTCGCGGGCTATACTCGCCTGATCTGTGAGTCGATCGGCCGCGGCCACGCGGCGGCGGCGGCGAATTTCGAAAGCATGACCGGCGGCAAATTCCGCCGGATCCTCATGGTCGGCGGGGGCTCGAAGAACCGCCTGCTCTGCCAGGCGACCGCCGAGGCCGCGGGCATCCCGGTCGTCTCGTTCAACCTCGAGGGCACGGCCGTGGGCAACATCGCGAACCAGCTGATCTCGCTCGGCGCCGTGAAAAATCTTGCGACCTTCCGCCAGCTCCTCGCCGCCGACCTCCAGCAGAAAACCTACCGCCCGAAAAAGTAGCGCAGGCGGCCGGCCTGCTCCGAAAATAGAAGCACCGTCACGGCCGGTTAGGCGACGGGTGGCTGCGTGAAGACCGGCCGACGGATGACGGGCTCGGCCCGGCAAAGAGCGAGGCCACGGCGAGCAACGTCGCGACCAAAAGCCGCACCAATGTGCGCGACAGATAGCATAAAACCGGGAGCAGGGCCTGGATTTGGGGCATTCCGACTGAGGTGACAGTCGGTCGCGCCAAATCCGCCAGTGGCAAATGCGGTTTATCCGGCGGAGCGAATTCTTCGCAAGGCACTCATCGGCTCCGTCTGCAGTTTAACGCAGACGGAGTCATTCGACTCGCTGCCCGCTACCAAATCGTCACGCGCTCGGACGCGGGACGGCGCATCGGCGCGCCTTCGGGCACATCGAACGCCTGGGCGAATTCGTCGAGATTGGAGAGCGGGCCGTTGACCCTGAACTCGGCCGGCGAATGCGGATCGGTGTTGACCTGCAGGCGGAGGTCCTCCGGCCGGCTCAGCCGGCGCCACTTCGCCCCGAAGCTGATGAAGAAGCGCTGCTCGGGCGTGTAGCCGTCGATTTTTTCGCGCGACTTCCCGACCAGCGCTTTTTGCAGCGCGGCATAGGCGATCTTGATGCCGCCCAAGTCGGCAATGTTTTCGCCCTGCGTCAGTTCGCCGTTCACGTGGAGGCCGTCGAGCACGGTGTAAGCGGCGAATTGTTTCACCACCCCGCCGGACCTTTCCTTGAACTTCACGGTGCACTCCTGCGACCACCAGTCGACGAGGTTGCCGTCGCCATCATATTTGCGGCCGCTGTCGTCGTACCCATGCGTCATCTCGTGGCCGATGCTCGTGCCGATCGCGCCGTAGTTCACGGCGTCGTCCGCTTTCGGATCGAAGAACGGCGGCTGAAGATATCCCGCCGGAAAAACGATCTCGTTGGCGGTCGGGCGGAAATAGGCGTTCACCGTCGGCGGCGTCATCCCCCACTCGGTGCGGTCAACGGGTTGGCCGATCTTCGCCATTTCGCGCCGATGATCCAGCGCCTTGAGCCGAAGGGCGTTCAGCACGTACGGACCGCGCTCCACCCGGGCGTCGGCGTAATCTTCCCATTTGTCGGGATAGCCGACCTTGACGGTGAACGCATCGAGCTTCGCGCGGGCCTTCACCCGCGTGGCCTCGTCCATCCACTCGAGCGTCTGGAGTCGTTCGCGCAAAGCGGCGCGCAGGTTCGACACCAGTTGGATCATCCGCGCTTTCGATTCCGGCGGGAAATATTCCGCGACGTAAAGCTGGCCCAGCGCTTCGCCGAGGTTGCCATCGATCGTGGCCACGACGCGCTGCCAGCGTTCGCGCTGCTTTTCCTGCCCAGTGAGGATGTGACCGGTGAACTCGAAATTCTGTTTAACGAATGGCTCGCTCAAGTACGGCGCGGTGGCGTTCACCAAGTGCCAGCGCAGGTAAGCCTGCCAATCGGCGATCGGCGTGGTCGCAAGTAAACCGGCGAAGGACTTGAAGAATTCTGGCTGGTTGACGTTGACGTCGGTGAACGGGACGGCGCCGGCGGCGGAGAAATAGGCGGGCCAGTCCAGGGTCGGGGTCAGCGCCGAGAGTTCGGCGACCGGCATCTTGTGGTAGCGAGCGTGGGGATCGCGCAGCTGCACGCGTGAGAGTGAAGCCTTGGCCAGGGCCGTCTCGAGCCTGAGGACGGCGGCGGCTGACGCAGGGGTGGTGGCGGGATCGTCGCCGAGCAACCCGAGCATTTTCGCGATGTGCGCTTCGTAATCGGCGCGCAGCTTCTTTGATTTTTCGTCATCGCGGAGGTAATAATCGCGCTCCGGCAACCCGAGCCCGCCTTGGCTGAGCTGGGCGAGTTCGACGCGGCTGTTCTTGGCATCGGCGCCACTGCCGAAACGAAAACCGGATCCGCCCACGCCCATCGCACGCAGTTGGGCGAGGGCCAGCATGATATCGGCGGGGCTTTTGAGCGCCGCGATGCGGTCCAGCTCCGGCTTCAGCGGCGTCGCGCCGGCCGCCTCGATCGCGGCCACGTCCATGCCACTTGTATAGAGGTCGCCGACCTGGCGCTCGATCGCGGTGCCGGCGGAGTTTTTGCTCGCCGCCGCCTCGCACAAGGACCGCAGGGAATCCTGGTTTCGCCTGACCAGTTCGGCGTGCGATCCCCAGGAGCTGTATTCAGGGGGAATGGCGGTGGCCTTGAGATAGGCGCCGTTGACGAAACGGTAGAAGTCGTCCTGTGGGCGAACCGAGAGATCGAAATTTTTCGGGTTCACGTCGGCCTGCACGGCCAAGGCCATGAGGGCGAAGGTCGCGGCGACGAGGGATTTGATTGGGCGCATGCCTCAGGTTCAGCCCGCCCGGAGCCCCGGCACAAGCGCGTTCGAGGTTCGAAGTAGCGCACGCGGCCCGCCTGCTCCGGGGCTGCGGCCGGGTTTCCACACGGAAACCGGATTTGGGCACCACGAAATACACGAAACACACGGCCCCCCAAGGCCCAAGCATTCGGAATGTTGGCCGCAAAGAAGCGCAAGTTTCCGGGACTTCGTATCGAAGCATCCGCGCGCTTATAAGCGCTCCCAAAACTCCTTCGCAGCCCCAGAAACTTGCGCTTCTTTGCGGCCAACACTCCGGGCCTTGGTGTCGTGATATTTTCCCACCTGGCCGATCGACTCGCGCTTGGCCTATTTCGCCGTTGGCACCGGGGTCGCTTTCGTTACACCCCAACCATGGCTTCACCCTCTGGTCAGGACGTCGAACCCTATATTTCGCCTGAGACGTCGATGAAGGAGTTCACGGTGCGAGCCGTGCTCACGGGTGCGATCCTCGGGCTCATCTTCGGCGCTTCGTCGCTCTATCTGGTGCTCAAGGTCGGCCTCACCGTCAGCGCGTCGATTCCCGTGGCGGTCATTTCCCTCGCGATGTTTCGCGCATGGTCGAAGGTCGGCGGACGCGATTCGACCATCCTCGAAAACAACATCACCCAGACTGCGGGCTCGGCGGGTGAGTCGCTCGCGTTCGGCATCGGCGTCACCATGCCGGCGATCCTGATCCTCGGTTTTGATCTCGACCTCTCCCGCGTCATGCTGGTCGCGATGCTCGGCGGCCTGCTCGGCATCCTGATGATGATCCCGCTGCGGCGCGCGCTGATCGTGAAGGAGCACGGCGTGCTCAAATATCCGGAAGGCACCGCTTGCGCCGCTGTGTTGAAAGCCGGGGCCTCTGCGGCCTGCCGGGCGCAGGCCTCGCCGGCCGCCCAGGCCGAGATGCGCGCGGCCGAAGCCGCGGGCCTCGGCCAGTCGCCGGGCGCCAGGGTGATCTTTGCCGGCTTCGGCCTCGGCCTGCTCTATAAAACACTGAATGTCGCGTTCAAGGGCTGGAAGGATGTCCCGGAAAAAATCTTCGGGGCTCCCTTCAAGGCGGGATCCCTCAGCGTGGAAATTTCCCCGGAACTCCTCGGCGTCGGCTATATCATCGGGCCGCGCATCGCTTCCATCATGTGCGCCGGCGGCGTGCTGAGCTACCTGGTCCTGATTCCGTTGATCAAGTTTTTCGGCGACGCGATCCCCGGCCCGCTGGCGCCGGGCCTGATCCCGATTTCAGCAATGGGGCCGAGCCAGATCCGCAGCGCCTATATTCTCTACATCGGCGCCGGTGCTGTGGCCGCCGGCGGAATCATCAGCCTTGTGCAGTCCCTGCCGACCATCTGGCACGGGCTTCGCGGCGGATTGAAGGACCTGGGTTTTTCAAAAGGTGGAGCGGGTTTCGGGGCCACTCTCCGCACCGATCGCGATCTTTCGATGAAGTTTGTCGGCATCGGCATCGTCGTGGTCGTGGCCGTGGTCACCTTCGCCCAGCCGCTCCACATGAACCTGCTCGGGGCGGTGCTGGTCGTGGTGTTTGGATTCCTCTTCGTCACGGTTTCCTCGCGGTTGACCGGTGAGATCGGCTCCTCCTCCAATCCGATTTCCGGCATGACCGTCGCGACGCTGCTCTTTACCTGCCTGATTTTCCTGTTGGTGGGCTGGACGGGCAACGCCTACTACGTGACGGCGCTCTCGGTGGGCGCGATTGTCTGCATCGCGGCTTCGAATGGCGGCTCAACGTCGCAGGATCTCAAGACCGGCCACCTCCTCGGCGCGACGCCGAAATACCAGCAGCTCGCGATCATCGCCGGGAGCATGTTGTCGGCTGCGCTGCTCGGGCCGATTCTCCTGAAGCTCAACGAAGTCGCGACCGTGTATGTCCCCGCTGCGCAAGTGGCGCCCGCGGGCTTGCACGCCGACCCGGGCAAGTTGGAAAAAATCGAAACGTTGCACGGACCCCAGCATCGCGACGACGCGAACAGTTACCACGTCTGGCAGAAGACGAATGACGTCGGCGGGCCGGCCGGGCGCTACCTCGTGAATGACGCGGGCAACGCGGTCTGGCTCGTCGATCCCGGCATCAACGGCGCGTACAGCACGCGGCCCGATGGCACGACGGTGCGAAAATTCGACGCGCCGAAGGCGACGCTGATGTCGTATATCATCAAGGGCATCCTCGACCGGAAGCTTCCCTGGGCGCTGGTGTTGTTGGGCGTGATGATTGCGGTGACGCTCCAGCTTTCGTTCATTCCCGCGCTGGCGTTCGCGGTCGGCGTCTATCTGCCGCTGTCTTCGTCGAGCCCGATTTTCATCGGTGGATTTATCCGCTGGATGGTCGACTACCGCACGCGGAAGCAGGCGTCGCACACGCATCTCACGGACGACCAGTTCATCGAGGAGAGCGATAAGAGTTCGGGCGTACTCCTGGCTTCCGGCTACATCGCCGGCGGGGCGATCGCGGGGATCGTCATCGCGTTCCTGGCCGGCGTGCTCGATCGCTTCGACGCGGCGCTGACCACGTGGTCGACGGCGCACAATCCCTTTTTCGATGGACCCAATTCCGACCTGCTCTCGATGCTGCCGTTCGTCGTGCTCTGTGCGCTGCTGTATTATGTCGGCCGGGACAAACTGCTGGCGCCGCGACGGCGGGTTTGATGTAGCGCAGGATGCCTGAGCTGCCTCGGCCACTCATTCCTCGCCGTCGTAGTAGTCGGCTTCGGTCATGCGGAAATATTTTCCGTGCGGGCGCAGGCCCCATTTGCCGGCGTCGGGATAGTGGAAGATGTCGACGGGCGGATTGTCGGCGATGATGTAGAAAATCAGGTCCTTCCTGCCCAGGTTTGTGATCTGGTGCGCCTCGCCGGGCGGGTGCATGAAAGCGTCGCCGGCTTTCACGGTGTATTGCTTGCGTCCGGCGCGCACGGAGCCGGTCCCGCTGACGATCACAAACATTTCCCACTGGGTGGTGTGGCTGTGGAACGGGCACGGCTTTTTACCCGGGGCCACCTTGGTTAGCTCAACGTTAAAGGGATGGCCACCCTTCGGCCAGGCGTTGCGGGAGTCGCCGAGCTTTTCCGAGATCTGCTTCGACGAAGACTGGTATTTTCCGCCGGGGGAGGTGTCTTTCGTCCAAGGGATTTTCGCGACGTTGATCTTTTTCATGGGAAGTAGCGCCGGCGGCCCGCCTGCCTTGGGTCCGTTCCAATCCAGCAAATCTAATCGGAGCGTGTAGAGTGTGAGCGGGCGAATCCGGAACTACCGGTGCCGGACCAAACGCTCCCTCAGGATTCGTACCTCTTCGTGTCCATTCGTGGTTAACTCGCCCGGGCAAACTGCGAACGGGTGCGGTTACAGGCGCTCGTTGATCACGGGGTTGGTGAGCGTGCCGATCTTTTCGATTTCGATGCTGATCGTGTCGCCTTCCTTCAGGAAGATCGGCGGCTTGCGCGCGAAACCCACGCCGTGCGGGGTGCCGGTCAGGATCACGGTTCCCGGCAGGAGGGTTTTGCTGCCGCTGAGGAATTCGATCAGGGTCGGCACGTCGAAGCACATGTCGTTCGTGTTCCAATCCTGGAGCGCGGTGCCGTTGAGGATGGTTTTGATCGCGAGCGCGTTGGGATTGGGGATGTCCTCGCGCGTGACGAGCGCCGGCCCGAGCGGGCAGAACGTATCGAAGCTCTTGCCCTGGCAAAATTGACCGCCGCCCCACTTGTTCTGCCAGTCGCGCGCGGAGACGTCGTTGGCGCAGGTATATCCGAGCACGTAGTTGAGCGCGTCGGCCTTCGAGACGTTCTTGCAGCGTCGGCCGATCACGACGGCGAGCTCGCATTCGTAATCGACCTCGGTGCTGGCGCGGCGCTGCGGGATTTCAATCGGGTCGCCGGGATTCTGCACGGCGTTGAGGCTCTTCATGAAGAGCATCGGCTGCGCGGGCACGCCCTTGCCGCCTTCCTCGGCGTGTTTCTTGTAGTTCAGGCCGACGGCCAGGATGTTCGTGGGCATGAGCGGCGCGAGCAGCTTGCCCGGCTTGACCACGCGATCGGTGACGTGGAAGTCGCCGAAAATGTCGCCGGAAATTTCGCGGGCTGATCCGTCCGGCTGGAGTGAAGCGTAAGCGGGTCCGGAGGGGGTGAGGTGACGGATGATTTTCATGGGAGAGCAAACCCAGCAAGATACGCGCGGCAGCAGGGCGCAAGGCTGGGCAATTTCGGATATCGTGCATTGAAATCCGACCTATCCGGTTTCCGGTATCCGCAATCCGCAATTCACCCGTCCGCCCTGGATCTACTCTCCGTACGCTTCCATTCCCACGCACGAACAGACCAAATTTCGGTCGCCGTAGACGTTGTCCACGCGGCCGACGGCGGGCCAGAACTTGCTGGCGCGCGTGTGGCGATCCGGGAAGGCGGCGGTTTCGCGCGAGTATGGATGCTCCCATTCGGTCGCGCACACCGCCGCGACGGTATGCGGCGCGTGCTTCAAGGGATTGTTCGCCTTGTCCGATTCACCGCTCGCCACCGCGGCCATCTCCCCGTGGATGGCCACCAGCGTGTCGCAGAATCGATCGAGCTCGGCCTTCGATTCACTTTCCGTCGGCTCGATCATCAGCGTGCCCGGGACCGGGAACGACATCGTCGGCGCGTGGTAGCCATAATCGATCAGGCGCTTCGCGACGTCCTCGACCTCGAGGCCGTGCTTTTTCCATGGGCGAAATTCGAGGATGCACTCGTGTGCCACCAATCCGTTCGCCCCTTTATATAAAACGGGGAAACAGGCCTCGAGCCGGCGTGCGATGTAGTTGGCGTTGAGGATCGCGATCTTCGTGGCCTCGGTCAGGCCATCGGGTCCCATCATGCGGATGTACATCCACGAAATGACGAGGATCGAAGCGCTGCCGTACGGCGCCGCGCTCACGGCGCCGATCGCGGACTGCGGATTGCGGACCGCGGATTGGGGACTGATGACCGGGTGTCCGGGCAGGTAAGGCGCGAGGTGCTTGGCGACGCCGATGGGTCCCATCCCCGGGCCGCCGCCGCCGTGAGGAATGCAGAAGGTTTTGTGGAGGTTGAGGTGGCACACATCCGCGCCGATAAAGCCCGGCGAGGTCAGCCCGACCTGGGCGTTCATGTTGGCGCCGTCCATGTAGACTTGCCCGCCGTGCGCGTGGATCGTGGCGCAGATATCCTTGATGCCGGTTTCGAAGACGCCGTGGGTCGAAGGGTAGGTGACCATCAGCGCCGCGAGGTCCTTGCTGTGCGCCTCGGCCTTGGCGTTGAGGTCGGCGACGTCGATGTTGCCGTTGGCGTCGCATGCGACGGCGACGACCTGGTAGCCGCACATGGCGGCGCTGGCGGGATTGGTGCCGTGCGCGGAAGTGGGGATCAGACAGACGTTGCGCTGACCTTCGCCGCGCGATTCGTGGTACGCGCGAATCACGAGGAGCCCGGCGTACTCGCCCTGCGAGCCGGCGTTGGGCTGCAGCGAGACCGCGGCGAAGCCGGTGATCTCGGCGAGCCAGATTTCAAGGTCGCGGAAAAGCTTCGCGTAGCCGCGCGTCTGCTCGCCGGGTGCGAACGGGTGCATGCGCCCGAATTCCGGCCAGGACACGGGAAACATTTCACTCGTGGCGTTGAGTTTCATCGTGCACGAGCCGAGCGAGATCATCGAGTGGCAGAGCGAAAGGTCCTTCGCCTCGAGCCGCTTGATGTAGCGCAGCATTTCGTGCTCGGTGTGGAACCGATTGAAAACCGTGGCGGCAAGGTAGGCCGAGGTCCGGGCGTGCGGCGCGGCAAAATCGGACGCGCTGCGGTTCGCTTCGGCCAGTTTGGTTTCGCCGAAGAAACCGAGGATGACTTGGACGTCTTCCACCGTCGTGGTCTCGTCGAGCGAGATGCCCACCGTGTAGGCGTCGACGCGGCGCAGATTGTATTTCTTCGCGGCCGCGGCGGCGTGCACGCGTTCGGCGCCGACATTGCCGACCGTAAGCGTGTCGAAGACCGGCTCGGCGTTCACCTTGGCGCCCAGTTCGGTGAGGCCTTTTGCGAGGAGTCCCGTGAGCAGCTTCACGCGTTGCGCGATTTTTTTCAGCCCGGCGGGTCCGTGGTAAACCGCGTACATCGAAGCCATGACCGCGAGCAGCACCTGCGCGGTGCAGATGTTGGACGTGGCTTTGTCGCGGCGGATATGTTGCTCGCGCGTGCCGAGGGCGAGGCGCATGGCGGGATTGCCCTGGGTATCCTTGGAAACGCCGACGAGGCGACCGGGCATCTGGCGCTTGAAGGCATCCTTCGTCGCGAGGAATCCCGCGTGCGGCCCGCCGAATCCCATCGGCACGCCGAAGCGTTGCGCGGAGCCCACCGCGACATCGGCGCCGAACTCGCCCGGCGAGCGGAGGAGCGTGAGTGCGAGGAGGTCGGTGGCGACGATGGTGAATGCGCCCACCGCGTGCGCGGCGGTGAAGAAGTCGGCGAAATCGTTCACGCTACCCGTGGTGTCGGGATACTGCACGAGCACGCCGAAGCAGGAAGGGTCGGGGCTGAAGGTGCGCCACGTCCCGACGATGATTTCGATGCCGAGCGGTTTGGCGCGGGTCCTGACGATATCGATTGTCTGCGGGTGACATGCGGCATCGATGAAGAAATTCCGGTGGATGGCGGCGTCGCCGGCATGAAGGCGGTGGCACATCATCATGGCTTCGGCGGCGGCGGTGCCTTCATCGAGCATGGAGGCGTTGGCGATCTCGAGGCCGGTCAGGTCGGTGACGACGGTCTGGAAATTGAGCAGCGCTTCGAGTCGTCCCTGCGAAATTTCCGCCTGGTACGGCGTGTAGGCGGTGTACCAGCCCGGGTTCTCGAGGATGTTTCGCTGGATGACGCCGGGTACGAGGGTGTCGTAATAACCCATGCCGATCTGGCTGCGGAAAACCTGGTTTTGCGAGGCCAGCCCGCGGAGCTCGGCCAGCGCGGCGCTTTCGCCGGCGGCGGCGGGGAGATTCAATGGTCCGCGCCGGATGGCTTTCGGAACGGCGGCGTCGATCAGGCTGTCGAGCGAGGACTGGCCGAGCAGGCCTAGCATGGCGCTGGTATCGGCGGCATTTTCGCCGGTGTGGCGGCGGGCAAAAGTGTCAAGGGGAGCGAGGAGGTCGCGAGACGAAAGCATGCGGCGGACGGTAGGCGTGGGTCGGGATCGCGCAACCGCGTTCTCGGGCGTGGCGGGCATTTAAGGGTTTGTTTCGGACCCGAAAGCCGGTCTGTTGGTGAAGTTCTCCCGGCCGCCCGGGAAAAATGAAATATGAAGCTTTCCCCCGACTACCGTTCGCGCCAAGCGCGCGCCGACTATGTGGATTGCCGGCTGGCCGAGCTTTATCCCGAGACGCCGGTGCCGCTGGATCACAAGGATGCGTACACGCTGCTCGTGGCGGTTTTGCTTTCGGCGCAGTGCACCGACAAACGCGTCAACCTGATCACCCCGCATTTATGGGCCCTGGCTGGCACGCCCGAGGAGATGACCCGGGTGCCGGTGGAGGAGATCCAGCGTGTCATCCGCCCGTGCGGATTATCGCCGCAGAAGGCGAAGGCGATCGCGGGGCTGTCGCGGATGCTGGTGGAGCAGCATGGCGGCCAGGTGCCGCGGACGTTCGAGGAGCTGGAGGCGTTGCCCGGGGTGGGGCACAAGACGGCGAGCGTGGTGATGGCGCAGGCGTTTGGGGTGCCGGCGTTCCCGGTCGACACCCACATTCACCGGCTGGCGCAACGGTGGAAACTCAGCAGCGGGCGCAACGTGGTGCAGACCGAGAAGGACCTGAAGAAGCTTTTCCCGAAGGAGCACTGGAACCAGCTGCACCTGCGGATCATTTTTTACGGCCGCGAATATTGCACGGCGTACAGCTGCGATGGGAAGACCTGCGAAATTTGCCGCAGGTTTTGGGGCAAGGAGTCCGACCGTGGCGACGCCACCTGAGGGATTCGCGCGGCGCGAAAACTTCCTTAGAAGCCGAAGCCGATCTTGGTGACCTGCTCGGCGGCGCGCTGGTTGCAGGATTCCAGGTCGGTGATCGTGAGATCGGAGCGGATGAGGGTCTTCTCGTTCTTCACGCCGTAGTGCCAGTCGGCGATCGCGACGGCGCGGCTGAGGAGGCGGGCGAGGGCGCGGGCTTCGTCGTTTTCGCAGGCCGACGGGGCGATCTGCCACACTACCGCCTCGGAAATTTCCGGCGAAAAACCCCATTTCGAAAGCGCGGCGCCGCCGGCGTCGGCAAAGGAGACGCCGAGGCGAAGCTCCTCGAGCTGGGCCTGCATCGCGAGTTCGCGCTCCTTGATGGAAGCAGGGGCGTGCGGGAAAACGCTGCACAGCACCCAGACCCCGACCAGGTGCATGATGCCGACAGTGTAAGCGGAGGGATCGCGCTCGCTGATTTCGTCGATGACGAAGGCGGTGTGCAGCGAGCGTTCCCAGAAGTGGTTCGCGGTGTCGGTGTAGAGATGCGTCGGGAATTTACGGAGGTCGGTGAGCGCGACGATCTGCACGATGCGGGAAACTTCGGTCATGCCCATGCGCATCACGGCGCTGCGGATGTCGGTGGTCGGCTCGCCGCGGGAGTAGTAAGGACTGTTGCACGCGGCGACAACGCGGGCGGTGAGGGCGGCGTCGGCGTTGAACAGTTCGGCCACTTCGCTGAGCTGGGCGTCCGGCTGGCGGACGGTGGAGATCAGGCGCGAAAGCACGCGCGGCCCACTGGGCAGTTTCGCGAGATCGATACACGCGCTAATTTCCTGGTGGGACATCATGGCCCCACCTGTATCGGCACGGCGCACGAGGTACCTTAGGACTATGTGCGAGGCGAAAATACTGGGCACATTCCCAGCTTCGGGCGGTTCCGGCTCACTCCAGGCCCCGGCGCCGTACCTGCGCTCCGGCCATTCATGTTTGATCGCTGAGCATCGGGCGGGCAGGCTCGCCGCATGCCCAAAGCGCTCCCCACCCCCGACGAATTCCTCGGCGCCCTCCCCGCCGATCGCCGCGACACGATGACGACCCTGCACCAGGCAATCCGCAAAGCCGTGCCGAAGCTCGCGCCGGCCATGATGTCCGGCATGGGAGCGTCGCCCCTCATCGGCTACGGGAAGTATCACTACAAGTCTTCCAGCGGTCGCGAGGGCGACTGGTTCCTGATCGGACTCGCGGCGGGGAAAAAAGACTACAGCCTCCACATTTGTGCCGGCGACAAGGACGGTTACCTCGTCGAGCGGAATGCCGCGAAGCTCGGCAAGGTGAAGACCGGCCGCAGTTGCATCAACTTCAAGAAACTCGAGGACCTGAAGCTCGACGTTGCGATGGGACTCGTGAAACAGGCTGCGAAATCCGGGGGAATCAATGCCGTGATGTGATGTCGCGCCTATCACGGGTTAGCCTCCTCCCGCATCCCCCAATTTTGGGCACTAAAAAGCCCGCAACTCTTGAAGTAGCGGGCTTTAAAGATGGTGGACGCTGGCGGACTCGAACCGCCGACCCCGTGCGTGTGAAGCACGTGCTCTAACCAACTGAGCTAAGCGTCCGATTGGGAGGCGAGAACGTGAACAGCCACCGCTGGCGAATCAATCCCGTTTTCTGGACCGGTGATATCCCCGCATTAGTGGGTCGATCCGGGCTTGTCCGAGGACTCCGCGGTGGAAAATTGCGGGGAGCGTTTCGCGCTCTACAAATTCCGAAATCGGTGACGCGTCCCGGGAGCTAATTCTTCCTTGAGATCGCCTCGGCACAGCGTGGCGGTGACGCCCATCGGCAGCGTGATTTCCCCGGTTCCGTCGCGGCGAATCGCCACGCTGATATTTCCATGGGGCGTGGGAATTTCGCCTTCGGCCCAGGCCAGGTCACCGAGGGTGGGCCGAATTTCCACGCGGCTGTAACCGGGCGCGGTCGGGACGACGCCAAGGATTTTTGCGGGGAGGAGATTCGCCGGCCCCGCCGACCAACCGTGGCAATGGCTCCGGCCGGCGGCCACGATGTGATCGATGCCGGGTACGCGACGATCGACCAGCTCCCACGTCGTCGTCGCGCCGCTGCGGAGCATCTGCCCGTAGTACGAGCGCATCTCGTCGAGCGCGGCTTGCGCAAGGCCGGCATCGAACCACGCCTGCAGCAGGTAAAACTCCATGAACCCCGCCATCGGCCGCCGCACCGCTGCATCGGACTGAAGGCGCGGAAAAATCTCCCGCATCTCCGCCGGCGTGATCGCACCCGCGAGAAAGGCCGCGGCATGCGCGTGCCAGCTGCGCGTCGATCCGGCGATGACGTCGTCGCGGCTCTCGGCGCGCGCCGGGTCGCCGAACAGCGCGGCCGCCTCGGGCAAGCGCGCGCGGTGCTGTTCGCGGTAGCCACGGGCCCGTTCGTGATCTCCCAGGAGCTCCGCGATTTTCGCGCCATCGGCAAACGCCGCCGCGATCTGGTAGGCGAGGGTGGCACGGCTGCCCCACCAGTTTTCCTGGTCGACCTGGTTGTCGGTGATGAACGTGTCGGCGATCTTTGTCCGGAGGACATCGACCTTGCCCAGGAAATCCAGCACGCCGCGCGTCGTTTCGTCCAAGGCGTGGGCGAGCGAAACGTCGCCGGTGTGGAGCACGTATTCCCCCACGCTGGAAACAAAATCGGCGCAGTAGTTGGCCAGCACCCAGCGGTGCAATCCTCCCGGCGTGGAGAGGTCGCCGAGGTATTTTATCCGCGGGTACATGTGCCCGCCGGCGAGCAACGCCACGGCGGAGAGGCTGCCGTTTTCGTGACGGCATTGGGCGAACATTTCCAAGCTCCGCCGCGCCAGTGCCGCGTCCCCGAAGAGATAATGCGCGCACAGGAATTCCACGCGGTAGTCGCCGATCCAAAGCATGCCGTCGCGCTTGACGCCGTCCTCGTAGAATCCCTGCAGGCAGAGCCGCAGGGTGCGCCGGCTGATTGCCCAGGCTTGGTTGAGCAGGTCGTCGGAACAGTTGAAGGCACCGCGGTCCTCGACGGGCGCGTGCTCGAGGATCGCCCGCACCGCGCCGAGGCGAACGATCCCCGGGCCGTGGTTGATCACGTTGACGAAACGGAAAGCGCGACGCCCTTGGTTGCTTGCGACCTGCGGCCCCGCGGCGAGCGGGAGGATATCGTGCGGTTGATGATACCAATGATCAGGCGGAAACGGATCCTTCAACAACAGGGCCTCCTCGAGGTCCTCGCCCTCGATCAGCTCCAGGGTCGTTTCGCCGCTGGCCTCGATCGTCATTTCGAGCACGCCGACCACTTCCTCGCCGAAATCCAGAACGAGCGAAGCCGCGGAGGGCAGCGAAGTGACCCCGCCGCGAAGGCAGTTGTCAGGCTCGATGGCACCGCTGCTCTGCGCCACGGCGCGTGCGAAAACCGGCGTCTTCACCAGCGGCGGCGGCGGGGTAACAGCGACCATGGAGGGCAACACTGCGTCGCGTGCCAACCGGGGCAACACGCTTTGCTCCAGCGGGTTTGAGCCTCGCTTGGGGTGATTCCCTTCGGTCAGTCTGGCACGCGATGTGACATCAAACGGGCTGTTTGGCACTCCACTTGGCCCCACGGGTCCAGTGCACGGGGAAAAAACCCGTAAAACGTTTGGAACGCCGGCTGCAAAGGGAGGAGTACAATGGATTCTTCAAAACTCACCGTCATGTCGCGCCAGGCGATCACAGACGCCCAAAACCTGGCCCGTCGACTCACCCATAACGAAGTCGACACTTGGCATGTGTTCGCCGCGCTCATCGGCCAGGAAAACGGCACCGTCCCGGGCCTGCTCGACAAGATGTCGGTCACCCCGAGTGCCGTCCAACTTGCGGTCGACCGTGAACTCGAGCGTCTGCCGAAAGTTTCCGGCAACGTCGACACGTCCAAGATTTACGTCACCCAGTCCGTCAACGAAGTGCTCACCCGCGCCGAGGACGAAGCCAAGTCGCTGAAGGACGAGTTCGTCTCGGTGGAGCATTTGTTTCTCGGCCTGCTGGACGTGGCGAAGCCCGCCACGCTCAAGCAGCTCTTCAAAAGTTTCGGCCTTGATCGCGGCGGCGTGCTCAAGGCGCTGAAGGAAGTCCGCGGCAGCCAGCGCGTGACGACCGACAATCCCGAAGCCACCTACCAGTCGCTCGAAAAATACGGCATCGATCTCGTGGCGCAGGCGCGCAAGGGAAAGATGGATCCGGTCATCGGCCGCGATGAGGAAATCCGCCGCACGATCCGCATCCTCTCGCGCAAGACGAAGAACAACCCCGTGCTCATCGGCGAACCCGGCGTCGGCAAGACTGCGATCGTCGAGGGCCTCGCGCAGCGCATCCTCCGCGGCGACGTGCCGGAGGGGCTCAAGGACAAAACCATTTTCTCCCTCGACATGGGATCGCTGGTGGCCGGCGCAAAATATCGGGGCGAATTCGAGGAACGCCTCAAAGCCGTGCTCGCGGAGATCAAGCAGAGCGAGGGCCGCATCATCCTCTTCATCGACGAGCTCCACGTCATCGTCGGCGCGGGCAAGACCGAAGGCGCGATGGACGCCGGCAACCTGCTCAAGCCGATGCTTGCGCGCGGTGAGCTGCACTGCATCGGCGCCACCACGCTCGATGAGTACCGGAAGTACATCGAGAAGGACGCCGCGCTCGAGCGTCGTTTCCAGCCGGTCGTCGTGGACCAGCCCTCGGTCGAAGATGCGATCTCCATCCTGCGCGGATTGAAGGAGCGCTTCGAGCTGCACCACGGTGTCCGCATCCAGGACAACGCGCTCGTGAGCGCGGTGATACTTTCGAATCGTTATATCAGCGACCGTTTCCTGCCGGACAAGGCGATCGACCTCGTGGACGAGGCCTGCGCGATGATCCGCACGGAGATGGATTCGATGCCGCAGGAACTCGACGAGCTGACCCGCCGCGTGCTGCGCCTCGAAATCGAGGAAACCGCGCTCTCGAAGGAAAAAGACGACGCCAGCAAGCGCCGCCTTGAGTCGCTCCGCAAGGAGCTCGCCGACGCCAAGGAAAAAGCCGGCGCCATCAAGCTCCATTGGGAAAAGGAAAAAGCCTCCGTCGACAAGGTGCGCAAGCTGCGCGAAAAACTCGAGGCGGCGCGCCTGGAGATGGAAAAGGCCGAGCGCGCCTATGACCTCAACAAGGTCGCGGAACTCCGCCATGGGAAAATCCCGCAGATGGAGGAGGAACTGAAGCGCCACGAAAAAGCCGGCAACACCACGACCCTTTTCAAGGAGGAGGTTTCCGAGGAGGAGATTGCCGAAGTCGTTTCCAAATGGAGCGGCGTCCCGGTCACGCGCCTCGTCGAGGGCGAAAAGGAAAAACTCCTTCGTCTCGAGGAAGTGCTGCATGAGCGCGTGGTCGGCCAGGACGAAGCCGTGTCGCTCGTCACTGAAGCCATCCTGCGCGCGCGCAGCGGCATCAAGGATCCGCGCCGACCGGTCGGGAGTTTCCTGTTCCTCGGGCCCACCGGCGTCGGCAAGACCGAGCTCGCGAAAACGCTCGCCGAGACGCTCTTCGACACCGAGGCCGCGATGGTGCGCATCGACATGTCGGAATACATGGAAAAATTTAGCACAGCACGGCTGATCGGTGCGCCCCCAGGATATGTGGGTTATGACGAGGGTGGCCAGCTCACAGAAGCAGTCCGGCGGAAGCCTTACGCTGTGATCCTCTTCGACGAAATCGAGAAAGCGCACCCCGATGTCTTCAATGTCCTCCTCCAGGTTTTGGACGACGGGCGCTTGACCGACTCGCAAGGCCGCACGATCGATTTCAAGAATACGGTCATTATCATGACCTCGAACATCGGCTCGCGCTATCTGCTTGAGGGCGTGACCGGCGACACGATTCCCGAGAGCGTCCGCGAAAGCGTGATGGCCGATCTCCGGAAATCTTTCCGTCCTGAGTTCCTGAACCGGATCGACGAAACGATCCTCTTCAAACCTCTGACGCTGGAGGAAATCGGCACGATTGTGGACCTGCTCCTGGTCGATTTGAACAAACGGCTCTCCGACCGTCGCGTCACCGTGATCCTCGATAAGAAGGCGAAGACTTGGGCGGCCGAGAAAGGTTACGACCCGGTCTTTGGGGCACGTCCGCTCAAGCGCTTCCTCCAGCGCAACATCGAAACCAAACTCGCACGCGCGCTGATCTCCGGCGAAGTTGTCGAAGGCACAGAAGTGAAATTTGGGATTAAGGACGACGAACTCGTGATGCAGCAGGGCAAGCCCTCCGACCGCACCCCCGCCAAGTAAGCATCTCAACTCTCGCTGCGCGCGCAGGGGGCGCACGGTCGATTTCAAGAACGCGGTCATTATCATGACCTCAAGCACGCCCTTCGGCATTGCCTCGATCAGACGGAAAACCGGCGATCCTTGAGATATAAAATCTGTATACAGCAGCGTGAATATCTTAGAATATAAAATGCCAATTCGGATGCGGCGGACCCGAAGCATTCCATGGTCGGATTCGCGCCCGTCCGGTTTCCTCCTGCACCAAGATTCAAAGCGCGCCCGGAGGGCAAAAAAATCCCTCCGGGCACCACGCCGCATGAATTGCGGGCCGATCCGCGATGGCGCGTCAGACGTCGCCTGCGAAAATGGAGGCGGTTTCCTCTTGCCGGGCGTCGCACGGCGAGCGTCTCGCTCATCGCGTCGACTGTTTCGGCCCTGCTGTGCCGCTGTCGTCAGCCGGCAAAATCCACGGGTGAAAATGGAATCTTCAGAGGCGAACAACGCTCAGTTTTCCGACCACACTAAATTCGTTGACATGAAAACGGCAGCCTCGCTTGTATACAAGTTCGGACTAGCCAAATGCCCCTTCAACCTTTCTCGCCGCGTGTCGGCGAGCGCCCGGTTTCAGCAATTGTCGTTGGCGTGAACTTACCTCAACCGACGGCGCGCGCTGCTTCAAGCTCGCGACGCTGCTTTTTCGAGCCAGGTCCGGGCCCGGCCTGATCGGACCGGATCTCATTTTTGTCAGCCCGTAAAACAGACATAGCAATACCCCATGAACCCCACCCTGATTCGAAATCTAAACACCTCCCGCGTCGTTTTCGCGGGCCTTGCCTTGGCTGCCCTCATGCATTTGACCGCCCGCGGGCAGGCGACGAACTCGACGACCACCACGAGCCCCGCCCCGACGACGGCGACCGCGGAAAGCGGCCGGAACGGGAAGGATGAGGTGGTGAACTTGGAGTCGATGATCGTGACGGGCACGCGTCGCGTGGACCGGACGGCGACGGAATCGATGGCGCCGGTGGACATAATCAGCGCGGACCGGCTGCAGATGTCGGTGTCGCCGGAGTTGATGGACAAGATCATGATGGATGTGCCGTCGTTCAACGTGCAGCGCCTGCCGTTGTCCGAGACGACCTCGTTCATCCGGCCGGCGCGGCTGCGGAGCCTTTCGAGCGACCACACGCTGGTGTTGATCAACGGCAAGCGGCAGCACCGGACGGCGGGCATTACCTCGGCAGGGACGCAAGGAGTGGACTACGCGCAGATCCCGACCTCGGCGATCCAGCGGGTGGAAGTCCTGCGGGACGGCGCCTCCGCGCAGTACGGTTCGGACGCGATTGCGGGGGTGATCAACATCATCCTCAAGCGCAAGCCGGGATACGATGGCTACGTCAACCTGAGCCAATATTATGAGGGCGACGGCTTAACGCGGCAGGCCGGCGTGGACTTTGGCGTGGCGCTCCCGAAACAGGGTTTCCTGAACGTGGCGGTCGAATACACGAATGGTGACCGGACCTCGCGCTCGATTCAGCGTCCTGATGCCCTGCTTTACGTCGCGGCTCATCCTGACCGCGCCCAGTACGTCGCCAACCCGGTGCAGCCCTGGGGCCAGCCCGAACGCGAGACCAAGCGCCTGATGGCCAACAGCGAGTTCAACTTGACGCCGCTCATCACGCTCTACGCCTTTGGCCTCTATGGCCAGGACAAGGGCACCGATGACTTCAACTGGCGCAATCCGGACACCAATGCAGCCTTCGCGCGCTCGGCCTATCAAAACGGACCCAATGCGATCTTCCCGACCTTCAGCCTCGTGACGATCTATCCCGGCGGCTTCACGCCGCTCTACCACGCGGCAACCAGCGACGTCACCGCCGCGGTCGGCCTGAAGGGCGCGATCGAGAACTTCACTTGGGACCTGAGCGCCAACATGGGGCGCAACGTGATCGACTACACCCTGAGTAATTCCTGGAATCCCTCGTACGGCGCCCTCTCCCCGCGCGAGTTCAACGTCGGCGGCCTGCGCCAGCGCGAGCATAACCTGAACGCTGACTTCACCTACACGTGGGACGTCGCCGCCATGGCCAAGCCGGTCAACGTCGCTTTCGGCCTCGAGTCCCGGCACGAGGAATTCGAGATCCGCGCCGGCGAACGCGCCTCCTGGGACATCGGGCCTTTGGTCGACCTGGGCGTTGGAGCCAACGGTTACGCCGGCTGGACCGCGAACCAAGCGACCACCGCGGGCCGCACCAGCTCGGCTGCGTATGTCGACGTCGACCTCCAGCTCACCCGCCAGTTCGAGCTCGGGCTCGCCGGCCGCTATGAGGACTATCCCGACTTCGGTTCGAAGACCAACGGCAAGGTCTCGGCCCGCTTCGAGGTGAGCCCGGAGTTTTCCCTTCGTGCGACCGCCAGCACCGGATTCCACGCCCCGACTCCTGGCATCCAGAACTACACTCGCACCTCTTCCGGTCCTCTGCCTGGCACCCAGATCAATTCCCAGACGGGCCTGGTGAGCCCCTCCAACCCGGTCGCCGTCTTCTTCGGTGCCAAGGCCCTCAAGCCCGAAACCTCGACGAACTACAGCGCCGGCATGGTTTTCACGCCCACCAAGGCCTTCACCGTTTCGATCGATGCCTACACGATCGAGGTGGATGACCGCCTTGGCGGTTCCCCGACGTTCATCCTGACCGATGCCCAACGCATTCAGCTGGCCGCCTCCGGAGTCGTTGACGCGCTGAATATCAACCGGATCAACTTCTTCACCAACGCCCTCGATACCCGCACCCGCGGCGTCGACGTGGTTGCTTCATACCGCTGGAACCTCGCCAGCAAGGACACGCTTACACTTACCGGCGCCTACAACTTCAACCAGACCAAGCTCCTTCGCGCCACGGCTGGCTTGGTCGACGCCGAAGGGCGGATCAACCTTGAGCACCGCATCCCGCAGAGCGCCGGCAACGTCAGCCTCGAGTACACCCACGGCAAGCTGAGCCTCATGGGCCGCGTGCGCTACTTCGGGCCCTGGATGAGCGCCGATTCCCCGGTCCTCCACCAGACCTTCAGTGAGCAGGTCCTCTTCGACACCGCCGCCACCTGGCGTTTCAACTCCCATCTCTCCCTCTCCATCGGCGCCGAGAACCTCTTCGACTCCTATCCCGAAAAGGCGCTCTTCAACGTCGCCGCCGGCCTGATTTACTCCCGCTTCGCCCCCTACGATGTCGACGGCGGTCGCTACTTCTCCCGCCTCAACTTCTCGTTCTAATACTCGGCCCCCACCTGCGGTCCGATTTCGCGGCGACTCCCTCGTCCGCGTTCCGTCCCCATCCCCGTTCGGGGAGCAACGCCGGTGTCCCGGCGTTGCGGATCAAAAATCCGTTATGAAGCCCATGCTTCCCCGAAGTCCTCATTCGTTGCGCGCCATTGGATTTGGCGCGCTCGCGCTGGTTTCGGCCGGGTCCTTGACTCGGGCCGGCGCCGACACCGTGGCGGCGCATCCCGTCCGCGAGTCGTCGGCGAAGACCTTCTCCGTCGCGCCGACCGTTGGTTGCCCCGGCATGCTCGGCGACGTCGCGATTCCGATCCTCACGCGTTTCGCGCGAGGCGAGCAATGAAACCGCCGCTGTTTTTCAAGCGCGGCCGCTCCGCCTTTTGTTTTGTCGCGGTGATCCTGATTGCCGCCCTGGCTGCCGGGCAGGTGCGGGCGGCGCCCGTGCTCCGGGCGGCCGCGGTCACTTTTTCCAACCAGCCGGTCGTGGGCTCGCCCGCGGATTATACGGCCGCGGACAAGACGATCCAGCGCGTGATCGGCGACTTGAAGACCACGCTCGTGCTCTTCGACTGCGGCGACACCCAGCTGTGTTTCATCACTTCGCCGTTTCCGATCAATGGCGGCCCGCTGCAGATTGCCACCCGCTCGCTCGTCGCGAAGGAACTCGGCCTGCCTTTCACCTCCGTCGTCGCGTCGTCGTCGCACGATCACTGCGTGCCGTTGATCAAGATCCAGAACCCCCGGGCGTGGGGCCAGCCGGGCGATTATCCGCCCAAGTCGGAATCGAACGAGCTCGGCCGCAAGTTTCTCGAGGGCATGAGCATCGCGGCGCGCGGCCTGCGCGCGAAACTGGCGCCGGTGACGATCGAGTGGGGCATCGCCCAGGAGAGCCGGCTGACTTACAACCGGCGCGGCAAGCGCGCCGACGGCACGTCCTACTTTATCCGGGAAGAGGACCGCGTGAAACTCGGCCCGGACTACATCGGCCTGATCGACCCCGACGCCATGGTGGTCGTGCTGCGCGGCGCCGATGACAAGCCGGTGGCGGCACTCGCGTTCTACACCGGCCATCCCGTGACGGCGTATAATCCGGAAGTGCCGGTCGCCTTTGGCCAATGGCCCCAGGTAGCGTGCGAAAAACTGTCGGCGCACCTCGGCGGCGTGCCGGTGGCCTTCATCCAAGGCAGCGCCGGCGACATCAATTCGAAGTACATGCTCTCGGGCACGGTCGCGCAGGCGATCGAGCTCGGGGGATTTCTGGGCGACTCGTTCGTGAAGGCCGCGGACACGCTGCACAAATCCGCCCGCACCGATCTGGCGTGGGAGCGCACCACGGTGGGCATCCCGCTGGCCGAGCTGCCCTCCGCGGAAAGCCTCAAGCGCGACCTGGCGACGATCGATGATTTTGTCCACCGCGGGCGGGCGGGCGACCCGAACACGCTGTTCTGCGTGGGGATGAACTTTCCGCTCGCCCTGACTCCGCCCTATCGCGCCCAGCTCGTGCAGTTGGTCCGCCCGTGGTACGTGTGGGCGCTCGACCAGCGTGAATCGGGCCTCGCCGCTTCACTGCCGAAGGAATGGCCGCTGCCCGTCGTGGTGGCCCGCATCGGTGACGTCGGATTTGTCGGGATGCCATGGGAGGCGTTCACCCGCACCGCGCGCCAGCTGAAGGAGAAAGCCCCGCTGCCGTGCGTGCTTACCGCGACCTACATCGACGGAGCCGAAGGTTACATCCCTGATGCCACGGCCTGCGACGATCGCGAATACCAAGCGGGATATTTCCGCTACTTGTGGACGCGCCCGCCGTACAAGGCGCCCGGCGGCGACGCCGTGGTTGGCGTCGCAGTGTCCGCCCTCGAACGCCTTTCAAAATGAAGTCCTCATCCTGCCAGTCGTCTCGTTTCGCGCGCGCCTTGCTCACGGGCTGCGCCCTCGTTTCCGCGGCCGCGATGCTGCCCGCGGCTACGCCGGAAAGCGCGCTGCCGCGTTTCCCCCTGTACGAACGTTACGTCGCGATCGACGGCGTTTGCGGCTGGCCGCTGCTCATTCCGCTCCCGAACGGCGACCTCGCGTGTTACCTCTGGCCGGACTCGAGCCACGGGTATTCCGAGGGCGCCGTCGAATGCTGGCTGAGTCACGACCAGGGCCGCACCTGGCAGCGCGCCAGCGTTCCGGTGCCAAACGAGCCGACGACCAACCGCATGAACCATGCGGGCGGGCTCGCGGCCGATGGCAGCCTGGTCGCGCTCGTGTCGGGCTGGGACAATCGCAAGCCCAAGGGATGGATGCCCGATCCTTCCGACAAGTCGCGTCCGCTCACGCATTTTGCCGGTGCCCGCACCCGTCGCGCCCGTCCGGCCATCTCGCATGACTCCGGCCTGACGTGGAAACAATATCCGGAAATCGTCGATCCGGAAGACGCCGACCGCCGGACCACGGCGTTCGGGCGCGTCCTCGCTTTGCCCGACGGCCAGCTGGGTGTCATGCTGTATTCGCAGGTGGTGGATTTCTACACGAGCGCCGACGGCGGCGCGACGTGGAAAAAGCGCGGTCGCGTCGCCAACGAGGGTCACAACGAAACCACGTGGATTCGTCTGGCTAACGGCGACCTGTTCGCGGCCTCGCGGACTGGCGAAGCGAAAGACAACTTCATGCTGCTGCAAGGCTATCGGTCCAAGGACAACGGAGCGACTTGGACGTTCGAGCATGATCTCACGCTGGCGCGCCAGCATCCGGCCGATCTCACCACGCTGCCCGATGGGCGGGTCCTTCTGACCTACGGCGTGCGCAACGAGGGCAACTGGAGCATCGCCTACCGCGTCGGGGACGCCGAGGCGAAAAACTGGTCGCCACCGGTATGCCTGGTCGACCTTGAAGGCTCGACCGACCAGCGGTCCGACCCGGCGCCCATCCGCGACGGCGGCTATCCGTCGACGGTGGTGATGCCGGACGGCACGCTGGTCACGGCGTATTATACTCGCGGGGTCATGGCGCACCATCGCTACCATGTCGGCGTGGTGCGTTGGAAACTCCCGCCCCAATAGGTGAGAGGCGACCGCGCCTGGAGACTTCGAGACGGCATCCAGGGCCCGACCGGTTCCCGCCCTCGTTGTTATACACAAGTGTGGGAGAGGAGGTGCTGGGAGGGATCGACGCCCCAACGGGGCAATTTCAGCCGTAGCCTGGGGCAACGCTCCAGGAATTTATAGGTTTTAATCCGGAGCCCTGGAGGGTCGGCTTAATCTCCGCGATGATCAGGCCCGATCCGCAGCCACGGTTGAACCGCCCTTACAGGGCTGAACTTTCCCAGGGCGTTGCCCTGGGCTCTGCCTAAAACTGCCCTGTTGGGGCGCACGGCATCCGGAACCATAAGGCGCAAACCTCGCGCCCAACTTGTGTAGAACAACAAGATCCCCGCCGCGCCTCAGGTGAGGCCGTTCTTGCGGGCGAGGAGCAGCAGGTCGGCGAAGCGGTCGAGCTCGGCCTCCGTCGTGTAGAGGGCGGGGACAACCCGCAGGCCGCGAAATTCGGGATGCACGACGCCCGCGACCAGCACGCGGTGGCGTTCCCACAGCCAGGTGGCGAGCTTGGGCGGCGGAAGCCCGGCCAGATCGATGCTCATGATGGCGCCGGCGAAGCCCGGTTTCCGGCTGGTGTTCAAGGTTACGCCGGGCAGGCCCGCGAGGCGCGAAACCCAGCGTTCGCGCAGCCAGACGAGGCGCTCGCGCTTTCGCTCGACTCCCACCATTTCCCAAAAATCGAGCGCGGCGCCGATCGCCAGGTAAGGCGCCGCGGAAGCAGTGCCGATGGCTTCGAAGCGACGAATATCGGTCGGCTCCCGGTCGGTCGGCGGCTGGAGCGGCCAGATCGTCGGGATCAACTCTTTCCGGACATAGAGAAAGCCAGTGCCGTGGGGCGCGCTCAGCCACTTGTGCAGCGAGGTGGCGTAAATATCGCAGTCGAGTCCGTCCCGGGTGGCGGCGACGTGGGAAAAACCATGCGCCCCGTCGACAATCACGAGTATTCCACGGGGCCGGGCCATCTGGACCACCTCCCGAATCGGCATCACCTGCCCGGTCAGCTGGAAGACATGCGAGAGCAGAATCACCTTCGTGCGTGGAGTGATCGCGTCGGCGAGGGTCTGCACGACTGCGCCGATGTCCTCGGCCGGGACCGATGGCAGCTTGATCTGCCGCAGCACGATTCCTTCCCGCGCTTGGCGCTGGAGCAGGTCGTTGTGAAACCGGTGGTAGTCCTGCGTCGTGGTCAGCACTTCGTCACCCGGGTTCAGCTTGATCCCGAGCGCCACGGCGAGGAACCCTTCGGTGGTGTTGCGCGTGATCGCCATTTCCTCGGTGGCGCAGCCGAACGCCTTGGCGAGACGTGCCCGCACGCCTTCCACCTGGGGCCACAATACGCGGGCATTGGTGTAGGAAGGCGCTTCGTTGGCCTTCGTCCAAGCCTGGAAAAAAGCCTGGTTCACGATGGCCGGCGCAGGCTGCAGGCCGCCATTCTCCACGTTGAGAATCGTCCGGTCCACCGCCCATGATTGCTGGATCTCGGACCAGAACTGAGCACCCGTCGCTTGCTTCGCCCGCCCCGCGGCGGCGACCGCGTCATCGAATCTGGCGGGTTCCGCGGCGTGTGCGGTGGGAATGAACAACCGGGGTGCAATGACCCCGGTCGCGGCGAGTCCGGTGACGAAATTTCGGCGGCTGAGCATAGGAAGGGCAGAGGGAAGTTGAGGCGGTAAAAGCAACGGCTGCCGTCTGGTTGGAGGGGCAAGAAACGGGCCGCAGGCCGGGGCAGGGGCAGCCCTGAAGAGAGCCTTTCCAGGATAGGAGTCGAAGAGATTCTCCAGGTCGGCGTGAGACATTTTCAACGGCGACAGGGAGCGCGCGTGCATTCCGGATTCTCCTGGTGGCGAATGGCAATCGCACGAATTTCCCGCCGAGGTCCGCCGCGTGTCCCGGACCGCGGGCAGATTTTCATCGGCTGCGGCGATTTCAGCTGGGGCGACGAGCTTGGGCGCGGCTTGGGAGACATCCAGGATTTTCGACTCCGGTATCCGGCGGATCCCCAGGTGAAGCGACTTCTCCACCAGGCGTCGTTTGGCTCTGCCTCCCGCTAAATGCGGACGGAGCCACTCAATGCGCTCGCAACGTAACGATAAGTTCCACCCGCCATTGATTTGCCTTACGAGGGAAACAATCCCCGGCACAACGCTCGCGCTTTTCCGAAAAGCAACCGATCATGGTACGATCTGAAACTCATCGGTTCCCACTCAGGACGAAATAACCACGCAGTTCCCTGTTTTTTCCCTCTAAAATCCAATCGCGCGAACTGCGCGGTAGAAATGCGGAACTGGCATAGGGAGCGCTGGTCACGTCGAACGTCCAATGAGTAAAGCGAGTTCCGGTTTCTTTTTAGCATTCAAAATGGTGGTGATGTGCGGCCTGGCCGGCTGCGCGGCGCCCGCCGCCATCGAGCCGGTCAACGTCAACTTCGAGTACGTGCGCGACCTCGCCGCGGCGGACGCCTCCGGACCTTACCAAACGCCGGCGAAAGATCTGCCGCCCCAGCTGGCTGCGCTGAGTTATGAAGACTTCCGCAATATCCGGTTCCGGCCGGCGCAGTCGTTGTGGCGCAATGAGAACCTGCCGTTCCAGCTCCAGTTTTTCCATCGCGGCTTCTTGTTTCCCGAGAAGATCACGATCCGTGAGTTCAGCTCGACGCACGAACAGGTCATTCCGTTTGTCCGCGATTTCTTCAGCTACGAGTTGACGAAGGACGTCGGCACCTTGCATTCATCGCTCGGCTACGCGGGCTTCCGCGTGCACACGCCGATCAACCGCCCGGACGTTTACGACGAGGTCATCGCCTTTCTCGGCTCGAGTTATTTTCGCGCGATCGGCGCCGGGCAGATTTACGGGCTCTCCGCCCGCGGACTGGCGGTGGACTCGGGCGTCGTTGGCACGACCGAGGAGTTTCCGCGTTTCACCGATTTCTGGGTGGGAAAGCCCGCGCCGGGCGATACGGCGCTCACGATCTACGCCTTGCTGAAGGGACCGAGTGTCACGGGCGCCTACGAGTTCATCGTTCGCCCGGGAAAAGCGACGATCATCGACGTGCGCTCCGAGTTGATTTTCCGGCGCGAAGTGGCGCTTCCGGGCGTGGCTCCGCTGACGAGCATGTACTGGTATGGGGAAAATTCCCTGCGTCCCTTGGGACAAATGCGACAGGAAGTGCATGACTCCGACGGGATGACGGTGCTCGATGCCGCGGGCAACCGCAGCTGGCTGCCGCTTCACAACCCGGCCGATCCGGAGTTCGAAGTGGTGCCGACGGAAAAGGTCACGCGTTTCGGCCTGCTGCAGCGCGACCGCCGCATCGGGAGCTACGAAGATATGGAATCCCATTACGAGCAACGGCCTTCGGCGTGGATCGAGCCGCAGGGTGAATGGGGTAACGGATCGGTGCGACTGGTGCAGTTGCCGGCCTCGAGCGAATATGACGACAACATCGTCGCGTTCTGGGTGCCGGCGGCAAAAATCCCGGTGGGCCAGCCAGTTCAATACAATTACCGCATCGTGTGGTCGCTGGCCGAGCCGGCGAACGACGGATTTGCCACGGTCGTCGGCACCCGCGAGGGATTTCTCAACAAGGCCAAGTATGGCAGGGTGTTCTGGGTGGATTTTGCCGACGAACAGTTTGCGACGCGGGACGCGGCGCAGCTCGCGGCCGAGGTTGAAGTCAGCGCCGAGGGTCGGATCGTGCACCAGTCGATCAGTCCTTACCCCCAAATCGGGGGCTGGCGCGTCTTCATCGAAACCGACGCACCAGTGGCAGGAAAAACGGTCAATGTCCGCTGCCGCCTTCGGGCCGGCACCAAGCCCATTAGCGAAACCTGGATTTACGAATGGAAGTCATGAAAGCCCAACCCTTACTCGCGGCCGCAGCGCCCGACGCCCATTGGGGCGTCGCCACCGAACGCGTCGAACATTACCTGCGCGCCCATCGCCTCCGCGGAGACGACCGCGTGGCGCGGCTGGCGAAGGACATCATTGAAGTCGCGCGGGCTCGCCAGCGTCCTGGGGCCGAGCCCGTCGCCGCGGCCATGGAAACCGCCGAGGCGTGTTTGATGGCGTGGTTGGGCAGTCTGATTCCCGCGGATGACCACGACCTTCGTCCATTGCTCGCCAAGGGCCGGGTTGCCCTCGCGCTGGGCGGGGTGCCGGATCGGTGGCCGGAATATTTCCTGCGCCATCACCGTCCGCCGGAGGAACTGGTGCGCGTGATGCGCGAAACCGGCTTGTCATGCGGGCCGAGGGTGAAGCTTACGCACATGTCGCCCTCGCCGGAAAACTTTGCGCCCGCTGGTCGCCGCCTGCCTTGGCTGGCGATATCGCAGGGTCCGCTGCCGCGCGTGATGACCGGCCTGTTGCTCACGCTCACCGTCATTGGTGCGGCTTGGAGCGCCGGGCTTTAACCAGGAAGCGAAGCGATGCAGGTCCAACTGTTCGATCCTGCACAACTTGAGCCGGGCGTGGGTTCCAAGCGCCGGTTCTTCGTCGGCGTCATGGTGCTGCTGGTCACGATTCCGGCGATCGTGCTCATGGCGGACCTCCATCTCCGGACGGGTTACGACGGATGGAAACTGGCGCACCTCGTGATTTTCGCGGTCCTGTTCACGCTGCTCGTGTTCGGTGCGATGCAGGCCGTGGTCGGCTACATGCTCCGGGTGCAGGGCGGCGATACGATCAGGATTTCCCAGAGCGTGGACTGGGCTGAAGACCGGGGCCCGCTGGAGGCGCGCACCGCCGTCGTCATGCCCATCTGCAACGAGGAGGCCGGGCGGGTGATGGAAGGCGTCCGCCTGATTTATGAATCGCTCGAGGCGGACGGCCGGCTGCCGGGTTTCGATTTTTTCATCCTGAGCGATTCCAACGATCCCAATTGCTGGGTGGCGGAGGAAGTCGCGTGGGCCGGGCTCGTGAAGGAGCTCGGCGCGGCGGGTCGCCTTTTTTATCGGAAGCGCCGCGGCAACGTGAACAAGAAGGCGGGCAACATCGCGGATTTCTGCCGGCGGTGGGGCAGCCAGTACCGTTACATGGTGGTATTGGATGCGGACAGCATCATGACGGGCGGGGCGATCGTGGCGCTCGCGCGAATGATGGAGCGCAATCCCGGTGTCGGCCTGATCCAGGCGGTGCCGCGACTGGTGAACGGCGAGACAATTTTCGCGCGGCTGCAGCAGTTTGCCAGCCGGCTGTATGGCCCGGTCTTCACGGCGGGCACGAACTACTGGCAGCTGAGCGAGGCGAATTACTGGGGCCACAACGCGATCATCCGCCTCGCGCCGTTCATCAAACACTGTTCGCTGCCCGAATTGCCCGGCGACGGTCCCTTCGGCGGGCGCATCATGAGCCACGATTACGTCGAGGCGGCGCTGATGCGGCGTGCGGGCTGGCAGGTGTGGCTCGCGGCGTCCATCGAGGGAAGTTTTGAGGAATGCCCGGCGAACCTGATCGATTTCGCGAAGCGCGACCGCCGGTGGCTGCAGGGCAACCTGCAGCACCTGCGACTGGTCTTCGGCCCGGGGTTTCACCCCCTGAGCCGGATGCATTTCGCGATGGGGATATTGTCGTACCTCGCATCGCCGCTCTGGCTCGCATTCCTGGTCCTTTCGACGGCGATCGCGTGGCGCTTCAAGGCGACGGGTTTGACGCCGCTGCCGGTCGACAGCTTTGCGGAGCTGGTGACATGGCGGTTCGAAACCCAGGCGGTGCTGCTGCTGTCGCTCACGCTGGGCCTCCTCTTCGTCCCGAAGATTTTCGCGCTGCTCGACCTGCGATCGCGTCCCGAGGAAGTGGCGGCGTTTGGCGGATGGCTGCGGCTGATCGCGGGCATTTTCATCGAGACGATCCTGTTCACGCTGCTCGCGCCGGTGCTGATGCTTTTCCACAGCACCTTCATCGTCCTCACGCTTTGCCGGCGCAGCGTGGGCTGGAAAACGCAGCGGCGCGGACGCGACGGCCAGTCGGACTGGCGCGAGAGCACTGCGCTGCATGGCACCCACACGCTGATCGGGATCGGGTGGCTCGCGCTCGCCTGGTGGATCAACCCGATGCTGGCGGCGTGGATGTCGCCGATCCTGGCGGGATTCATCCTTTCGATCACGGTTTCGTATTTCACCGGCCGGATCGCGCCTGGCCTCGTACTCAAACGCGCGGGGCTGCTGACGTGCCCGGAAGAAAGCCGACCGCCCAATGAACTGGTCCGGCTCGAGGAAAGGCTGGCGGAACGCCATCGGCAGGATGCGCGGATGCCGGGGCCCGATGCCGGGTTGGTCAACTCCGTGGCGGATCCGTACGTCAACGCCGTCCACCTTTCGCAGTTGCGCGCCAAGGATAACCCGGCGCCGGCAAACGAGGCCCGCTTTGCCGAGTTGCGCCGAAAGCTGCTGCGGCAGGGGCCGGCCGCGCTCGCGCCGCGCGACAAGCTGGCGCTGATGATGGATGCCGAGTCGATGACCGAGCTTCACCGCGAGTTGTGGGCGAGTTCGACCGCGGACGTGGCGCCGGTGTGGCAGCAGGCGCTCACGCGTTACAGCCGCGCCGAGGAGAAGACTTTCCCCGGCAGCGCAGGCGAACTGGCGATGGGAATGTGAGCGTAGCGCAGGCGGCCCGCCTGCTCCGAAAATCGAAGCCCGCATTCGCCTCCATTCGCAGCCAGGAATGCGTTCGGTTCCGCAGCACGGCGCAGATTTCTCCTTTGCGCTGTCACGGGATTGGGTGAGTTTCACCCGCATGGCCGTTGAACCTATCCGCTACTACGATCGTTATTCGAAGACCGTTAAGACCGAGAAGGTCTACGGGGAGAAGTGGCTGCGGTACGCGTACGACAATCCGGTGGGCCGTTTTTTCGTGTGGGCGGTGGCGCGCCGGATCTGGTTTTCCAAGTGGTACGGGCGCAAGATGAACAAGCGCTCCAGCGCGCTCCAGGTCCTGCCGTTCATTTCCGCCTATAATATCGACGTCGATGAATTCGCGAAGTCCGCGTTCGACTTCCGGACCTTCAACGAATTTTTCTACCGCGCCCTCAAGCCGGATGCGCGCCCGATCGTGGCCGACGAGCGTGTGGCGGTGATGCCCGCGGACGGACGGCACTTGGTCTTCCCGGATGTCGAGTCCTCCGCGGGATTTTATGTGAAGGGAAAAACCTTTCCGCTTGCCGAACTGCTCGGCGACGACGACCTGGCGCGGACGTTTGCCGGCGGCGCGATGCTGATCTCGCGGTTGTGCCCGGTGGATTACCACCGCTTCCATTTTCCGGTGGAGGGAGTCCCCGGCGAGCCCCGGTTGATCAACGGCTGGCTGTACTCGGTCAGCCCCGTCGCGCTGCGCCGTTCACTCACCTACCTGACGGAAAACAAGCGCATGGTGACCTCGATCCAATGCCCGCAATTTGGCGCGGTCGTGATGCTGGAAGTTGGTGCGACCAATGTCGGCAGCATCCAGGAAGCATTTGTCCCGGGCCGCGCGGTGAAGAAAGGCGACGAGAAGGGCCTGTTCGCGTTTGGTGGTTCCTGCGTGATTACGATTTTCCAGCGCGGGAAAATCCGCTTCGAGCCCGACCTCGTCGAGCAAAGCGCGCAGCATCTGGAAACCTACGTCCGCATGGGCGACCGCCTGGGCACCGCGACCGACTCCGTTTTTTGACTGCGAATGGACGCGAATGGCTACGAGCGAGAGCGAGTGGTGGAGCGCGTTGTCCCTAACGCGCTGAACGACTCGGTCCGCAATTAAGCATCGACGGAGCCAAAAGCGCGTTAGGGACAACGCGCTCCACCACGCACTCGAGTAACCAAGTCCGGATTCGCGTCCATTCGCGGTTAAAAAACTCACGCGCCCTTCGATCGACGGCCGGCACCCTGCGCCCTGCGCCGTGGGAACTGCCGGGGTGGGGGTGGGACTAAGTTGTGCGGCCGCGCTTCGGCGGCTGCGGTCCTTCCCACCCAACCCTGCTGCCTCGTGCGCGCGCCACGTTCCTCCACGACTGATGGTTCCGCGGCGATCCTCGCGGAAATCCGGCGCGGGCCGGCGAACCGGGTCAAGGTGGCCATCGCCGACATCGATGGCGTCTTGCGCGGGAAATACCTCCACAAGGATAAATTCATCGCCGCGGCCGCGGCGGCGCCCGGGGGCGGCTTTGCCTTCTGCAACGTCGTCTTTGGCTGGGACATTGCCGACCAGTGCTACGACAACACCAAGCTGACCGGCTGGCACACGGGTTATCCCGACGCGCTGGCGCGGCTCGACCTCGGCACGCGGCGGAAAATCCCGTGGGACGACGACATCCCGTTTTTCCTCGGCGACTTTGTCTGGAATGGCGCCGATGGCCGGGCGGCGGAAAAACCGCATCCACTCTGTCCGCGGCAAACTCTGAAACGCGTCCTGCGTCGGGCGGAGGACCTCGGCGTGAGTCCGATGTGCGGCATGGAATTTGAATGGTTCAATTTCGCCGAGACGCCCCAGACCTGGGCGGCGAAGCATCACACGCGGCCCGAACCGGTCACGCCGGGGATGTTTGGCTATTCGATTCTCCGCATGCAACAAGGCCGGGAGTTTTGTCGCGCGCTGATGGAGGAGCTGCCGGCGTTCGGCGTGCCGATCGAAGGGCTGCACACCGAGACGGGCCCGGGCGTGCTGGAAGTGGCCATCGCGTTTTCGAATGCGCTGGAGTCGGCCGACCGCGCCATCCTCTTCAAGGCCGCGGCGAAGGAAATCGGCGCACGTTTCGGGATCATGCCGAGTTTCATGGCCAAGTGGAACCAGGCCTATCCCGGATGCAGTGGCCACATTCACCAGAGCCTCGCCGATCCCCGCACGGGAAAAAATCTCTTCTTTTCCGGGAAGGGTCGCGACGGCATGAGCCCTCTGTTCGAAAGTTACCTCGCGGGCCAGCTGGCAGTGATGATGGATTTTGGCCCGATGATCTGGCCGACCATCAACAGCTACAAACGGCTCGTCGACGGATTCTGGGCGCCGGTGAAACCGACGTGGGGGATCGACAATCGCACCGCAAGTTTTCGCGTGATTCCGGGTTCGCCGAAATCGACGCGCCTCGAGACGCGTTGTCCCGGAGCGGACGTGAATCCTTACCTGGCGATGGCTGCCGTGATCGCGGCCGGGCTCGAGGGCGTCGAGCGGCAGCTGAAACTGACGGCGCCGCCGATCCGCGGCGCGAACCAGGGAGCGGATCACATCGCGCGCGCGCCGAGGACTTTGATCGAAACAACGCGTATTTTCCGCGATTCACCCGTGGCGCGCGACTGGCTCGGGGATGATTTCGTCGATCACTTCGCCGCGACGCGCGAGTGGGAGTGGCGGCAGTGGCTCGATGGCGTGACCGACTGGGAGCTGAAGCGGTACTTTGAAAGCATTTGAACATGGCCATTCACCAATTCTCCTTTCCGACGCAGATTCACTTCGGCCCCGGGGCGCGGCATTTGCTCGCCGCGCAACTTACGGCCGCGGGGGTGAAGCGGCCGCTCATTGTGACCGACAAGGGCATCGCCGCCTTGCCGCTCACGGGTGAGCTCGCGGACAGTTTAACAAAAGCGGGACTCGCGCCCTCGGTCTTTGGCGGCGTGTTTGGCAATCCCGTCGCCACGCAGGTCGCCGCCGGGGTTTCGGCGTACAAGGCGCACCAGGCCGACGCCGTGGTGGGATTCGGTGGAGGCGCGGCGCTCGACGTCGCGAAGGTGGTGGCGATGATGGCGGTGCACGAGGGCGGGGTGCTCAACTACGCGTGGGATCATCCGCAGGTGCGCGCGATCACGCGGCCGCTGCCTTACTTTGTCGCGCTCCCGACCACGAGCGGCACAGGTTCGGAAGTGGGGCGGTCGGCGGTGATTTCCGATGACGTCACGCATGTGAAGAAGGTGATTTTTTCGCCGGCGCTGCTCGCCAAGGCGGTGTTCGCGGACCCGGAGCTCACGCTCGATCTGCCGGCGAAAATCACCGCCGCCACGGGGATGGATGCCTTGACCCACAACGTCGAAAGCTACCTCTCCCCGGTTTACCATCCGTTGTGCGACGGCATCGCGCTCGAAGGCGCGCGCATCGCGGCCCACGCCCTGCCCGGCGCGGTCCGGAACGGGCGCGATCTCCAGGCGCGTTCCTCGATGATGATGAGTTCGATGATGGGCGCAATCGCGTTCCAGAAAGACCTCGGCGCGGTGCACTCGTGCGCGCACGCGTTGAGCGCGGTCTGCGATCTTCACCATGGGCTCGCGAACGGCGTGATGATCGACCACGTCATGCGATTCAATGCGGATGCGGCGCCCGATAAATTTGCCGAGCTGGCGCGGGTGTGCGGCGCGGGCGCGGGCGCCGGTGATTTCGTCGCGTGGCTGGGACGATTGAAGGAAGAACTGGGCATTCCCGCCGTCCTGGGCGCGGTCGGGGTGAGGGCGGACCAGATCCCGGCGCTCGTCGACATCGCAGTGGCCGACTCGTGCCACCGCACGAACCCGAAGCCCTGCACCCGCGCTGATTTCGAGCGCCTCTTTGCCGAGGCGATGTGAGGAGCCATGGCGACGCCGCTCCGCATCGGGCTCACGGCCCGGCTGATGTATCCCGACCCGGCGCGCACCGTCCTGCCGGCGAAAACCGTGCAGTACGCCGAGGAAAATGCGGCGAACTGGCTCGTCCTCGGCGGTGCGTTGGTGCTCATGATTCCCCGCATCAGCGAAACGGCGATGCGTTCGCCGAACGTGGTTTCATATCCGGACTACGCCGAAGCGCTCGATGGCCTCGTGCTGCAGGGCGGCTCCGATATCTCTCCCCAGACTTACGGCGAAAATGCGCTTCACCCGGCGTGGGTGGGCGATCGGTTGCGCGACAAATACGAACTGGCGGTGTATCGGGAATTTCGCCGCCTGCGCAAACCGGTGCTCGGCATTTGCCGCGGCTGCCAGTTGATCAACGTCGCGGAGGGCGGTTCACTTTACCAGGACCTGGGCACGCAGGTCCCGGCGTCGGCGCATCACCGTCACGAGCAGCGCTACGATGCGAATGTCCACGAAGCGACGATCGAACCCGGCTCGCACCTCGCGCAACTCCATGGGCCGACGAAGCGCATCCAGGTAAATTCAATTCACCATCAAGCCATCAAGACCCTTGGGAAAAATCTCACCGTCGAGGCCTGGTCTTACCCGGATGGCCTGATCGAGGCGGTGCGCGGAGCAGGAGTCGACTACCTGGTCGGCGTGCAGTGGCATCCCGAATTTCCCGGCCCCGCTGGCAGCAGGCTGGTCGACGATGCGCCCTTGCGGGCGGAATTTCTCAACGCCTGCGAAAAACGACGTGCGGAAAACGCCGCAAAAACGACCGCGTCCGTGTCACAAAATGCCTAAGCCCGCGCCCGCCTCATTGAAGATCGTGAACCCGGCAGACGGACGCGTGTTCGCGTCGCTTCCCTGCGACGACCGTGCTGCGGTGCGCGACAAGTATCGGGCGGCGCGCACGGCGCAGACCGCCTGGGCCGGGCAGCCCCTTGCGGAACGCCTGGCGGTCATCGCTCGCTTTCGCGCGCTGCTGGTGCGCGATGCCGAGGAATTGGCGCGATTGCTGACCCGGGAAATGGGGAAGCCGATCGCGCAGTCGCGCAACGAGCTCAAAGGCGTGCTGGGCCGCATCGATTTTTTCCTCGCGGAAGCGCCCGGGGTCTTGGCGGCCGAGGATGTTCACCGGGAAAAAGATGCGAGCGGCGGAAGCCTCGTCGAGCGGATCACGCAGGAACCGCTCGGGGTCATCGCGAACATCTCGGCGTGGAATTACCCGTATTTCGTGGGCGGGAATGTTTTTCTCCCGGCGCTGCTGGCCGGGAACGCCGTGCTCTACAAGCCGTCGGAGTTCACCACCCTCACCGGGCGCGCGATAGCGGAGAGGCTGGATGAGTCGGGCCTGCCCCGGGACGTTTTCATCCCGCTCGTTGGCGGCGGCGCGGTGGGGGCGGAGTTGCTGCGGCAGCCGGTCGACGGCGTGTTTTTCACCGGCTCCGTCGCGACCGGAAAGAAAATCGCGCGGGCGATGGCGTCGCGGATGGTCAAGGTGCAGCTCGAACTCGGGGGCAAGGATCCGACTTACGTGTGCGACGACGTGGCCGACGTGGCGCAGGCTGCGGCGAGTTTGGCCGACGGCGCGTTTTACAACACCGGGCAGAGCTGCTGCTCGGTCGAGCGGATCTACGTCCAGGAAGGAGCCTTCGAATCCTTCGTAAAGGCGTTCGTGCAGGCGGTGAAAGGTTTCAAGCTGGGCGATCCCACGCGGGAAAGAACCTACCTCGGGCCGCTCGCGCGGGCGGCGCAGCTCGAGGTGCTGGAAGCCCAGGTCGCGGATGCGCAACGCAAGGGCGCGCGGGTGCTGACCGGCGGGCGGCGCGTGAAGCGGAAGGGCAATTATTTTGAGCCGACGGTGTTGGTGGACGTCGACCACACGATGGCGGTGATGCGGGATGAAAGTTTTGGGCCCATCATCGGGATCATGAGCGTGCCGGGCGACGAGGCGGCGATCGCGCTGATGAACGACACGGAGTTCGGCCTGACCGCGGGAGTGTATTCGTCGGATCGCGCGCGGGCGGAAAAAATCCTGGCGAGGGTGAAGAGCGGCTCGGCGTACTGGAATTGCTGCGACCGGGTGAGCCCGCGCCTGCCTTGGTCCGGCTATGGGAATTCCGGGATGGGCCTGACGCTCTCGCGCGCTGGGATTGCGACGTTCACGCGGCCGCGGGGCTGGCACCTGAAGGAGCGTAGCGGCTCAATGTAGCGCAGGCATCCTGCCTGCTTCGCTCCGTCTGAGCCCAGGCCCGGCCCAAGTACTCCCGCCGGTCCACCGTTTCAACCGGAGCAGGCAGGATGCCTGCGCTACATCCGGACACGCCGCAGGTTTTGTCCTGTAAAATTCGGGGACACGCGACAGGCTGCATCCATGGTCAAAAAACTTTTGCACACGCGCATGCGCGTGAACGATCTCGGGCAGACGATTAAGTTTTACCAGGATGCCCTCGGTTTGAAACTGTCGCGCCAGCACACGTCGCCGCGCGGGGCGCAGCTGGCATTCCTCCAGACGCCGAACAGCGAGGAGGAAATCGAGCTCTGCCAGCTGCCCAACAGCCCGAGCGTGCAGGTGCAGCCGGACTTGATGCACCTGGCGTTCGAGGTCGAGGACCTGGCGGCGTTCGCCGCGGCCCTCGAGAAAAAAGGTTACAAGCTCAGCGATGGCCCGACGAAGACCGGCAGCGGCTCGGTGATCGCTTTCATCGATGCGCCCGAGGGCTATGAAGTGGAATTGATCCAGCGCGCGAAGTGAGCGCCGGCGCCGCGACGTCCGCGGGGAAGTGGGAATCGCCCTGGTTCGATGCCTCGGCGTTCGTGGCGGGTCTTGCGCTGGCGTGGTTTGGCCATTGGCAGACGAAGGACCTGGTGTGGAGCTTGTGGCTCTCGAGCCTGCTCGTCGGCTATGCGATGATCCTGTGGATGATCTTCAGCCCGGGACTTTTCATCGCATGCCATGCTTGGCGCGACCGCGATGGAGTCGAAGCGACAGCGGTGTCGCGCCTCGTGGGCTTGGGCGGGATCTATTTGGTCGGCGCGCTCTTTCTCCTCGGTTTTTTCACCTTTCACTTCGGGATGTTTCACTTCGTGCACTCGGCTTTCCTGAGCGCATTTTTCCCGATGACAGAAGGGGCGACCAGGAACGGCATGCCGGGGCTCGCGCTCTATCGCGCCGTGTTCCTGGCCTACTGGCCCTTCGTGCTGGTCGCAGCGGTGGCGGAGCGACAGGCGTTCCGCTGGCTTGGCGGCAATGACACGGCTCCCGCGAATACGTCAGTGGCCCCGGCGGACATCGCGGCGCGAAAAGCAAAAAATGCACTCGGCGGCGCGACGGCGAACATGATGACGCCGTACAGGAACGTGATCCGGCTTCACCTCCTGATTTTCTTTTTCGCATTCGCGAGTTTCACCCACGTCGAAAATTTTGCGGTCTATGCCGTCGTATACGCGGTGTATTTTTTCCCATGGCGGCTGCTTCGACGCCGGGCGGGTGGAGCGGTTTCCCCGTAAGGCGCTGTTTGAATCGGCCCGCGATTGATGGCGAACCGAGTTCCCCATTCGACCGGACCTGGGTTTCCGACAACGCGTTGGGCGCAACGTGTTCCACCTAGGCTTTGGGCACGGGCTGGCCGATCTGCTCGAGCAGTTTCGTGAACCACGGAGTCTGCACGTCGAAGTGCTTTCCACCCTTGATGCGGGGAAACTCGATGGCGCGCAGCTCGTTGTTCCTTTCCTCGTCCTCGCCGATCACTCCACTTTCGCGGCGCAGCGCACAGGTGACGGCGTGGCGCACGCAGCGGTCGATCAGGCCGAGGTCGGCGCTGTTCGCGGCGGCGGCGCGCGCGTAATATCCGCTCTTCTGGACGAGCACCTTGTCGGCGCCGAGCAGCTTGGAGAAGCTGTCACCGAACCATTTCCCGGGATTGATCAGGTCGAGCTTCACGTGGCCGAAGGGATCGCGCGGCGGCACTTCGCCGCGGGCGATCATCTCCGCGACGATCTGCTCCACGCCGGCGCCTTCGCTCAGGAAAACATTCGCATTGCCCTCGCGGTCCATGATCCCGCGGAGGCGAGTGGCCTCGGTCGCGATGTCGAACGGAAGTTCCGGGAGGTATACGCCATGCACGGAAAGCCGATCGCGGCTGATGCCGAGGCTCGGCACGTACGGCTGCGACTCGAGCAGCTTCATGTATTCGTAGGTCGTGGCGGCGGCGAGCCAGCCGCAGTGGCGGCCCATGATCTCATGGATGATGAGCACGCGCGAACTGGAGCTGTGCTCGGCGACGACGCGTTGGAAAAACAGCGCGCCTTCGCGGGCCGCCGTCAGCGCGCCGAGGCTCTGGCGGATCGGGATGATGTCGTTGTCGATCGTCTTCGGCAGGCCGATGACCGTCAGCTCGTGGCCTTCCTTCGCGAGGTAAGCCGCGAGGTCCGCGGCGGTGGTGTTGGTGTCGTCGCCACCGATGGTGTGCAGGACGTCGACCTGGTCCTTGCGCAGCTGCGCCGCCGCGACCGCGAGGGGGTTTTCGCCTTCCTTGACCAAGCCACGCTTCACGCAGTCCTTCACGTTGGTGAGCTTGACGCGGCTGTTGCCGATCGGGCTGCCGCCGTAGTTGCGGAGCACGCGCGCGGAGTCGCGAAGGTCGTCGGCGACGGGAATCCGGTCGCCCTGCAGCAGGCCCTTGTAGCCGTTGCGATAGCAGATCAGCTCGATGTCCGGCGCGATGGCGGTGTAACGCTCGATGAGTCCGCCCGTGGCGGCGCTGAGGCAGGGGGCGAGCCCGCCCGCGGTGAGGATGGCGACTTTGCGAGGAGGCATGAGTGGGTGGGATGAAGCAGGTTTCGCGCTACGCGATAAACCTAAAATTTCCGGATGACAGCCTCGCGAAAGAATAACCAAGGTGGTCCGCGTTGTTCGCCGCGAGCCTGCCGGATGGGAGCGACTCCGGCTGCGAGCTTTCGCGGTCCGACCCAAGCAACGCTTTGCGGAGAAGTCGCTTCACTCTCGGCTGCGCCGAGTCGGGCTACCGCACCGCTTGGTACCCGCCAAGGACTCCGCCCTTCGCGAGGACAAATTGGAAGAGCTCGATATCCCGCGCGCGAAACGCGCCGGCACAGCTCAGCAGATAATAACGCCACATGCGTCCAAAGCGCTCGCCGTAGTGATTGCGAAACTGATCCCAGGAGCGGCGGAAATTTTCCTCCCACGCCATCAGCGTGCGGTCGTAATAGGCTCCGAAATTATGGACGTCCTCGACCACGAAGCGTTCCTCCGCCGCGTGCGTGACCTGGGCGGGGGAGGGCAGCATCGAGTTGGGGAAAATGTAACGCGTGATCCAGGGATCGGAGCCGGTGCGCGACGCCGTGCCGCCGATGGTGTGGCAGAGGAAAAGACCGCCGACATCCAGGCAGCGCGCGGCTGCGGCCATGTACGCGCCGTAATTTTTATATCCGACGTGCTCCATCATTCCGACGCTGGCAATGCGGTCGAAGGGTTCGTTGAGCTCGCGATAATCCTGCAGCCGGATCTCGACCGGCAGGCCCCGGCTGGCTTCAACCGCGTAGTCCCGCTGTTCGGCCGAAACGGTGATGCCGACCACCGAGCACCCGTAATGTTCGGCGGCGTAACGTGAGAGTCCGCCCCAGCCGCAGCCGATGTCGAGGAGTCGGTGGCCGGAACGGAGGCCGAGCTTGCGGCAGATCAGGTCCATCTTTCGGCGCTGCGCCTCGGCAAGGTCGTCGGTGCCTTGGAAATACGCACAGGAATACTGCATCGAAGGATCGAGCATCGCGGCGAAAAATCGATTGCCCAAATCGTAGTGCGCCGACGCCGAGCGGCGGGCGCGGGCCACGGTCTGGAGATTGAAAACCTTCGCCACCAACCCCGCCATGATCGTCTTCGGATTGAGCGGCAGATGCTGGGCCAGCTCGGCGCGCAGGGCGCGGAATGTCATCTCGTCGATGGCGGCGCAATCCCACCAGCCATCCATGTAGGCCTCGCCAAAACCAAGCGTGCCCGTGGCCAGCACGCGGCGATAAAAACGGAGGTCATTGACCCTGAGATCCCAAGGCCGGTCACCGCCGATCCGGATATCGGCGAGGGCGAACAGGTCGGTGATGATCCGCTGTGCACTCCCGAAATGGCGGGAGGAAAGCCGCTGCGACGGCCATGTCCGACCCGGGGGCGAGGCCCAAGGGCGGGTATTCGGGGGATTGATAACTTCGGGGGGCATACCGAATCCCGGTGGTGGCGTTCCACACCGGCAGCGGGATTGACCCACCACGTCGCGATGCGTTCCAAGCCGGGCGCGATTGCAGTGTTAATCACGAGCGGACACGTCTCTACACGGATCAGGGCTGAAATTTCAGCACCCTAGCTTGCTCCGATTCGGGCGCACTTGTGTCGGACAGGGCGGTGGAAAAACCCAGCCGCCAGGCCTTGATTTCCACACCGATCAACCCGCCAGACTTTCAACCAGCCAGCTTTAGATTTTCAATTGGCCAGGTTCAGACTTTCAAATGGCCAGGGAAAACTGGCGGATATGCAGGAGGAGGGGATTGGTTTTTCCCCTTTCGCGACACGGAGCTCCACGAGGTGGATTCAGTTTTTGGAGAATATGCCGGGCGCGTAGTGGGAATCGAAGTCAAGGGTCGGCGAACGCAGATGGTGACGCCGAACCGATTGGATGTCTTCCCGCTTGCCTAGCAGAAGTTGGGCTCGGCATTCTCGCGGCGAAAATCCCGCGCCCGGGTGGTGGAATTGGCAGACACGACGGTCTTAGAAGCCGTTGCCGCAAGGCTTGCAGGTTCGAGTCCTGTCCCGGGCATTCCTGTCAAAATCAATGTAGGTCTTTGGGCTCATATACGACTCTAGCGTTTCGCCGTAAAACGTAGGAGTAGAGTACAACGGGCATCTAGTGCGGAATATCGACGCGCCGATTGGCTCGCCTACGGGTTTTTCCGCGGTAGCAATCTACGCGCGTGCCGTCTCGCGAGGAGGCCACAAATCGCACTCCCAGTGAGGAGCAGTAATGCGGTCGACGCATTATCCGGCACCGATGATCCGCCAGTCCCAACGCTGCTCAGGAGAATCCGCGCATTCGCGCTACCGTCTCCCCCTCCCTCGTATCCGTTTATTCCGCTCGAAAACACTAGCTCGTAATGATGCGTGTCGAAAGAGTTGAAAACCACAGTTTCATTGAAACTGTAATTGGGATAACTCGGGTAGTAAAAACCTGTCACGTTCGATCCGTCCGTGAGGTCGTGAATGAAAATGTCGAGGTACGCATAGTCATTTACGCGTCCCGATAAATTAAACGTCGTCTGCCCCGTGAGCGCACGAAATGTGGTCGTATTCCAAAGGGTAAAGTGTGCATCTCCCTCGTCGTCTGGAACCGCACCATACGCGAAGCCGGAGAAGCTGAATGTGCTCATCGTTACCGCGCCACCGACTCCGCCGACTGAAATGGGCGTGCCATTCGAACTCGCGGCATGGTAGCCATATGTTTGATCGGAAACAGCGGTGTCTCTGGCGTAGCCGTCGATCGAGATATAGGAAGACAGAATATAAATGCCATTGGCATACGCGCTAACGGCTGTAAAACAAAGGAAGGCAAGGAACGTCGCGCGCAAGGGGGTTTTCATTGGGTTGGTAATTCTGCGAGGCGCGACCGAGTTGTGCAAGCTCCTCCCCAGTTAGGTTTGATGGCGTCGGCGCATTTCTCCGCGTTGCGTCTCACGTAGAATTTTTTAACGCTCGAAATTTTGAACCGTCGTTGTGCTCATACTCATACTCATACTCATACTCATACTCATACTCATACTCATACTCATACCACGTTGCCCCGTCTGGGCCGATTTTCATCTGGCCGGTTCTTCGGCCGCTCATCTGCATTTGCTGCTTGGTGGGCAACTCTGGCTCCGAAGTCAGGCTTGCTTTGAGGGCGGACGCACTTGCCGTAACGGGTTGAAAAAATCCCGAGTCCCGGGGCTCTTCGGTTCTAAGATATGAGGTTATACTGGAGGATTTGAGATACTTGATTTTTACGAACGCCTTCCTCTTCCTGATTTCATGGTTTGCAGAATGTGCGGACAGAAGAAGAAATTGATCGAGGCGCACATCATTCCGCGGAGTTTTTTCCGAATCTCGCCCGAGGAAAAGATTCCTTCGCTGCTCGTGACAAACGTCGAGGGACAGCACACGCAAAAACTGTGGAAGGGAGTTGCCTCAACGACCAATTCGTCCTGCAGAACGATCATGTTTAGCAACTGGAGAAGGACTTCGACCTCTATGCCTGCGGACGAACCGTTCGCACTTCGTGCCCTGCAGGAGCGCTGGACGGGAAAATTTCCACCCGCGGCTCGGGATCCAGGCCCGCGAGGAAAGTACTCCCAACATCCTGCAGGGTAAAATTGTCGATCATGAGCGAGGCTGGCTTCGTCATAGACTTGGCTCCTCGGACGTGACCGGGTCTCGCGGTCTCTCATTTAGGGGATCGGGATTTGCTCGGGACTCTCGAGCATTTGACCTGGAGGACGGACTTACCAAGTCCGCCAACAGCGACAGCGTCCCTGGGACATCCAGATATTGGGCCGCGAAGTTCACATTGAGCACATCTTCCGGCAGCTTCTCATCCCACTTTTCTCGGATCTTGGTCTGGACGGTTGCCGCAATCTCGAGAGCGGAGGGCGGACGCTGCGCGAGCATTTCACGTAAGGTCTCGAGGACTTCCGTCACGCTCACGCCCTTGACTTCGATGTACAGGCGATCGTTCTCGGCCGCGACTTTCCTCGCCTGCAACATCAGGGTCAACGTATCGACGATCCGGTCGCCCTTCCATGGCAAGATTTGAACAGTGGCTCCCGCCGCGCGAATCTGTACGCGATCCAGGTTCAACGCGTGATACTGATCCCTCCCTTCCTTCAGCAGCTTTTGCGCAGTGGCGTCGAGGAAAGGAATGTTGTCGTCAGACTGCAGGATCGCGCGCATTTCTTCGCGCACGCGAGTGTGGAGCATCGCTCCGGAGTCTCCTTCAAAATTTGGGAGCGCGCCGCCACCGCCGGGCCGGACCTCGATCACGAGCTCCTCTTGGGAAACACTCACGACTTCCCAACGGCGCCCACCGAAGATCACAAAACCACCGGGAGCCAAAGGCCGGGTCACCGGCATTGAACCCAGGAGCCTTCCGGCGGTGACAACGCGAAACTCCTCCCGAGTACTGAAAGCCGCGTAGAAGGTGTAGTGCTCGACGAGTCTTTCGCCTTTCGGGGCGAGCAGAATAAGGCCGGTTGGATCTTGGAAGATGATCTCCTGTGCTCCCAGGCCACGAAGAAGGGACCCAAAGATCTCGGGGTCGAGCGCCGGGAATGCGCCGCGCGCACAGAGCATATCCCAAAGCGCGCTCGCATGCGCCCCGCCAAATTGGGCGAGCAGAGAAAGCAACTGCTGCACGAGCGTCGAAGCGTGTAGCCCCTCAGTCCCGATGGGCTCGTACCATCCGCGCGTGAGGAGCCGCACCATGGCAATGGTCTGCACGAGATCGCAGCGCAGCTGATCAGCGAGATCCGATTGCAGCGTGAGCTGTCGCTCGATCACGTAGCCTCGCAGGATCGCCGATTCGCCTTTCCGGCGACCCGAACGCCCCAATCGCTGGCGCAGGCTCGCGACCGAAGGCGGTGGCCCGATTTGGGTGACGCTCTTGACTGAACCAATGTCGATCCCGAGTTCGAGAGTACTCGTGCAGATGGCCGAGGCCGGGCGCTCCTTTTGTTTCAGAGCTTCCTCAGTCTGCTCGCGGATCTCCTTCGAGAGGTTTCCGTGATGTGGCCAGAATTCATTCGGGACGCGGGCTTCCTCGCAGCAGCGGCGCAAACGGTCGGCGAAAAATTCCACAGCGCTCCGGCTGTTGGGGAAAATGAGGTTATTGGATCCCCGCAGAACCTTGAAAAGATCAAGGGCGATGCTGGATTTCGCGATCAACTCAGCGTCGGCGACTTCGTCAGCTTTTGCGCCCGGAGCAGCTGCCGGCTGCTGTACGCCGCGAATCAAAACTTTTAGCTCCTGGCCTCCCTCCTTGGCTTCAATCAGTACGACCGCCGGGCCATGGCCTTGGCGGAGAAAATCCTGGGCGCCGGCCATGTCGCCGAGCGTCGCGGAAAGGCCGATCCGTGGCACCGAGCGATCGAGCAGGCGGTCGATCCGGTGCAATTGTGACTGGAGCTGTTTCCCTCGTTCGGCGCCCATGAACGAGTGCAGTTCGTCGATCACGATGTAGCGCAGGCCGGAGAAGATCGCGAGGAGCGCACTTCCTTGACGCATCAACATGGCCTCCATCGATTCCGGAGTAATCAGTACACAGCCACAGGGACGCTTGAAAAATTTCGTTTTCCGCGAGGCTGCGATGTCGCCGTGCCACGGCGTAACGGGAATCTCCAGCGATTCGGCCAAGCTTTCGAGCCGAGTCCATTGATCGTTGATCAGGGCTTTGAGGGGGCTGATATACACCGCGAGGCCCATGTCTTCGGGCTCCTGCGCCAGCCGAGTGAGAATAGGTAGGAAGGCGGCTTCAGTTTTGCCAGAGGCCGTCGACGCCGCAATGATCACATCCCGATCGCCGGCCAAGATCGGGGGAATTGCGCGTTCTTGCGCGTCGCGTAATTCGGTCCAGCCCGATTGCCAAATCCAGCGTTGGATGCGGGGATCGAGCCGATCGAAACTGCTCGAACGCGTCTCAGAGTTTGAATTTGGCGAATTCGTCATCGCGAGCAGACGGTGCTACGGCGGTGCCGAGTTCAAGGGCGGCCTCCCGGGCGGCTCCGTCATCCTGCGCGATCGTGACTGCACTGAGGAGAGATCGCCATTCCGTGCCGGGATTTTGCTGCAGAACGGCGAGGAGGTTCACGAAGGACGTGATCGTGGTGCGAGGGGTGCGAAAATACGCTTCGCCGATTCGCTCGTGGCAATGGGCCATGAACGCGGTCAGAGCCTCGTCCGGCAGTGGATATTTCTTCGGGTCGCCAAAGGCGAAAACGTGCTGGATCTTTTGCAAGAGCACCAAGAAGTCTTCCTGGCTCAGGCTGGAAAGGCGAATGACCGGATGCTGGTAGTCGACTAAGCCGTCTTTCGCGAAGGTGTTTTCGGCGAGCCGCGATTGGAGCGCCGCGTAGCTGTAAAGCCCGCGGCGCGTGTCCAGGAGAAATTCCGGCGTGCCGCCGAGCACGAAGCCGAGGCCCTCGGTCGTCCCCTGTAAGACATCATTCAAGATGCGCAAAATTTGTTCGTAGTTGGCATTGCGAGCTTGGGAGTTTGAAAGCTTGTAGAGATTAACCATCTCATCGAGGCACACCAGCAACCCAGCGAACCCGCAGAGGCGGACGAAAACGCTCAGGAGTTTGAGCTGATCGTAGACCGAAGCGTCATCGATGATTGTGCGCACACCCAGGGCGGCGCGGGCATCGGTCTTGGTGGTGAATTCCCCACGCAACCAGCGAATCGCATTCGCTTTCAACTGCTCGTTGGAGTCCTGATGACCTCGCCAGTAAGCCTCGATCACTTTGGCGAAATCGTAGCCGTTCACCATCTCCGACAGTCGAGAGAGTTTCTTGGCAATGATGGCATCAACTCCGAGATTCGCTTCTTTGGCTTCGGTCGTTGCGGTGTAAATGAATTTTTCGACAATGCCGGGCAGGGCGCCGCCGTCCGGTTTGGTGCGAGTCGAAAGATTCTTGCTCAGTTCCGCATAGAGGGACCGAGCTTTACCGTCGGATGCTTGCAGGCGGCGGTCGGGGTTGAGATCGGCGGTCGTAGCCACGAGTTTTTTCTCGAGCGCGATCGAGCGGACGAGATTTAGGAAAAACGTCTTGCCCGAGCCGTATTCCCCGATGACGAGGCGGAAACCGGTTCCCCCATCGGCGAGGCGATCGATGTCCTTCATCAACGAATCAATTTCCTGCGCGCGTCCGACTTGGATCAGATATTGCCCTACACGGGGCACGACTCCGGCGCGGAGTGCTTGCACAACGGAATCTCGATCTTTGGGGCGAATGGGAGAGGTCATGCAGCGGTTTCCTTGAGTAAATGGACTCCGACATCGAGGGGGTCTTCGCCCTCAATGAGCGGCTGATTGTACTGGGTGAAAGCAGCGTCGTTGATCCTCTCGATCGCGCCATCGGTCATCAAGCCTTTGTCCGTGCAGATTTCCTCAAACTCGCCCCGGGTCCATTGCGCGCGGCCGAGAACCACTGCCAAGAGTTCAGCGTGCGCTGAGTCCAATCCAAGAAGTCCGAGTGGGGGGGAGTCCGGTCTATTCGCGGCTGCGAATTCCTTTGGCTGCTCAACGACGGCCGGAGTATCTTCGACGTAAATCGCAGCGACGCGTTGAGAAACTTGGTCGGAGGAGGCGCGCAAGCGCGCCACTTTCTCCATGTCCAATTTCAGTGGGCCGGAGCGCTGCGCCGGCGCCGGTGAAGGAGTTGTCGTAGGGATTGCCGCAAGCCCGTGAAGTCGCGAATAGAGCATGGAGCTATCTAGGGCCAAGAGTGTATAGATTTTCTCCATGATCCGAACTTCGGCCGGATCCACGAGGCCGTCGGCGTAGACGACTGTGAGCAAGAAATCGGCGACTTGGGCGCGGATGCCGGCGCTGAGGGGTGCGATGGCCGCTTTGAGGCCGTTCGTTGAAGGCGACTTCAAGCGATTGACGGCCATGCGGGCGAGCAGTCGTTGGCGACCGGCAGGTTCTACTTCGGGCGTTTTTTGGAGCTCCTCTTGCAGCCGCCGAATTTCCGGTTCGGAGAAATCGCGGTCTGCACTCGCGACGGCGGAGGCGAGCTGGAGCAGAAGAGAAGCAAAGCCGAAACCGCGGCCGAGTTCTGGGGTTCCTTCGACAGGAAAGAGGGCGATAGGGTCGTCGATACCGGGCACCTCTTTGGTAAATTGCAGGCTTGGTTCGATGCCGATCTTCAACGTGCCCAGGGCTTGCGCAAGGGCGACGTATTGGGCGCGGGTGGGAGCGAGCGTGTGCTCGAAGATCGCCATCAACGAGCGCAGCGGATGCGTGGCCGGAATACCCGACTGGCGACTGGAGCGCATGAAGGTTTCCAGTTCGGTGCGAAGGGATTCCGGCCAGAGGACGGGGGGAAGCAACAATCGGGATTCCCACGAATCAGGCTGATCACGATTGCGCGCCACAAACCGGCTGTAGCCGTCCAATTGCTCGAAACAGGCTGTCGCGACTTCATCGAGTTTGGCATAGCTCGCGGTGAGAACCGAAACGTCGGGTAGATCCACCGCTTGCGCTAGAAATTCTCCGAACGAGGCACTCGCCGCTCGATAAGTGATTTTGAGCCGGGTCTTATTGGCCGGTAAAAGGAGCCCCTCGCCATATCTACGCTGATACTCGTGAGTGAAGAGACTTTTGAAGTGATCGGGACAACGCTCTGCGGCGGCCAAAAGCCTTGTACGGGGATCTGAGTAGTACCATGCGTACGCCCAGTTCGCCGGGAGCGGTTCGCCGTCGACGGCGAATTTGCCGAGCTTGCGTCGTAGTTCGAAAGAGAGCTGGTAGCGTTCGACGGCGGGCGGCGCTGCGGTTGAATCGAAGCCCGAGTCAATGGCATGAAGCGTTTCGACGTAGTTGAGGAAGTCGCCGGAGTATTTGTTGAAACTACGATTGGTCGCGAAGATCGCCCGGAGGCGTTTTACCTCGGCAATGATGTGCTCACGATCGGATACCGCACTCGGGTCATTGGTCGGATCGGAGAGAGCTCGGCGTTCGAGTCCGTAGAAATAGAGGAAAACATAGCCGACATCGGCGGCAGGGTCTGCTTTCCCGTCGGCAATCCATTGCAGATACGAGGCCCGCGCCGTTGGTTCTGCTTCGGAATAATTGGACCAGTAGTTCAACATCCGTTGCCGGGGATTGGCGGCGGCGAGGTTAAGTGGAAGTTCGGGATCGATGAGCGCAGGTTCCAGCGAACGACCGTGAATGGCGCCCAAGTCTTGACCGACATAGAGGAGGCCTCCGGTAAGTTTGAAGCCGCCAACTGAGGTCGTCCTTCCCATTGGAATCCAGCACTCAGCCGAGGTGGCTGAGAACGTCGGTGCCTGCTGTACCGAAGATTGGCTTAGGGAGACATCGATTTTGAACGAAGGACGCCCAGTGATCTGGTAGGTGCGTGCCGGCGCAGCAGTGGATTGGACATGAATCGGTTCTTCCGCGGGCATGGAGATGTTTGGAGGAACGGAAGCTCCCATCAAGGAAGGGCCCAAGAGTTCGTCGAACGCCGCCTGATATTTCCCGCTCTGGGCAATGACATGGGCTGAGAGATTCGATGGCGAGATGGGAAGGCGGACGAGGGCGAGCGCCTCGGTGAGACGCGCGGTGGCTTGGCTAAAGGCCAAGCCCCAGTCACTGCCGGTTGCCATCCGACTTTGCAGCCGCTGCGCATGTTCGATCGCCGCGCGGAGCGGATCACGTGTTTGGGATTTAAAAATCCACGTTAGGAAACCGGTTTGGTCCCGAATTTGGATCCATTCACTTTTGAATGCACCGGATGCAGCTTCCAGCGCGGCCCGCGCCGGCTTGAGGGTTTCGTGATTAATGTGCTGAAGGAAGATTCGCGCGAAGAGTTGTTTTCCAGCGGCATCCGTGTCGTCGAGCACCGGGTGCGGAATCGGCTGTCGGTACGCCGACTTGGTGAGACTCGAGCAGGCGGCTGCAAGACGTGTGGCGGAATCCGGCCCAATTCCTCGCAGGCGCTCGAACTGAGGAGCCGACCAACCTTGGCACGCGAGGAGGTTCATGATGCCCATATCCCGCAGGGGTTGCATGCGAGCTCCAGGAGCCAGTTTTCGAATGTCGTCCAATGACACCGACTGTAAATAGCGCTTCCGCATCGCGGCGATATACGCTTCCCCGGCTTGCCGCGCAGCCGTGCGCATGCTCAAGATCTGCTCTTGGATTCGAGCTTCGAGCTCGTCGAATGAGCGGCCGAGCGCACGTAGTTTGCGACGCATGATTCCGGTCGCGGAAGTCTGGTACCAGACGATGAAACCAAGGATGACCGCGATGATGGCAGCCGCGGCAATCGCTTTCATTTCCGTGGCGCGCGCCGCAGCTGCGGTGGTCAGCGGGTCAACGAGAGAAAGAATGGGATTTTCAGAGACGACGGCGCTTGGGGGCGCAGCGACGGCCAGAGGAGTGGGGGCCGGCGGTGGGGCTTCCTGCAGAACTGCCACTAGCGCCTGAGTCGGATGAATCGGCCGCAACGTAATACCTAAGGAACGACTATCCGGAATCGGTGCCGGTGGGGAATTCTGCGCCATGCCCGGTGCTGGGGGAAGTGGCGTATTTGCAGTCACTGCAGTGGGAGCCGCAACTTCGTTTGCGACCGGATTCGAAACCGCGGCCGGCGGAAGTATAGCCGTTGCGCGCACCACTTTCGGTTTTGGCGCGGGGCCCGTTTTGTCGGTTTCGCAACCGGCGACAACGAGTGCGACCAACATCAATGCAGTGGGGTAAAGACGCATGCGGAAGGTTAGGTGCTACGACGTGTCGGTTAGTGGACCATCGCCTCCGCATTCCCCGGCGGCATATAGAGGATGAAGATGTTCCGCATGGGGCGCTGCGGTCAGTCATGCTCCAAGGCTTGGTGGGGGACAAGCGGCTTTGTCACTGCAGGCGCATTTCACCGTGAAGAGGTCAACGGTACCGAGCCACATTGTCCTTGGTCAGAGGAACGGCCGCAGGGGTAGATTTTCGCGTGCGCTACTGGTGGGTCAGCCAAAACCAAACCTACCGGCAAGAAACCGAAGGTGGCTACCTTTGGTCTCCGAACGCAATCGCGATGGAGGTATAGCCGTTAGTTAGGAGAACGATTCACATTCGACGGCGGAGCGGCGGAGGGCTCACGTTTCGAATCTCTGCGGCTCAGTAGCGAGAAAACGGGTGCACCCGAATGAAGACGTATTCCGCGAGGGGAGATCAGATCTCCCGGATTTCGCTGGCACGTTCGCGTTCGTTTTCAGGGCGTGGTATTTCTCTCCAACGGGGCGTATCGCCGTCTACACCGAACGCGGGGTGACGTCGGACATCCGTTACTTCCATACGGACGGATTGGGCTCTCTGACGGCGGTGTCGAACGAATACGGCCTCGTGGCAAAGCGGTTCGCCTTCGATGCCTGGGGAAAACGGCTTGTCCTTCCGACCAACGCACCGGGGCCAGGGGTGCTGGCGACATCAGCTAATATCGATGGCTATACGCGTGGTTTCACGGATCACGAGCAACTCGACGACCTCGGACTCGTGCACATGCACGGGCGGATCTATGATCTAGTTTTAGGACGGTTTCTCTCCGCCGATTCGAATCTGGATAGCGACAACGATCCGCAGGCGTTCAACCGCTATGCCTGGAATGCCTTCCCCAAGCTGCGTCGCGGCTCCAACGAGGCGGCGGCCTTGCTTGCTCAAAACCCGATCCGTCACTACTAAGCATTGAATCTACTGAAGACAGTCGGTAGCAAGTCGGTCTTTAACTTTGATGCCTATGTTCGCCAAAATCCTTAGATATCTGGCTGCACTTGCCGCGGGCGCAGTATTGGCTTGCGGGAAGGGTAATGCGGCTCACGACAGCGAAGGTATTGTAAGCGAGATCCGGATTGATGGATACCGAACATTGTTCGCGTTTCCGCTGCTTGATTTGGAGGCGATGGGAAAGGAATACTTCGTGAGCACTCTGCACGGCCTGAAGATCGAGCGCATTGTCGTTGATGGGGTCACACTTCCTCCGCCCGAGAAGCGTATCTATGTGGACGAAGGCCTGCGCGAAGTGATCCGTTGCGGAGGAACCGTGCAGATTTACCAGGTCGTACACGGCGACCAGTTGGTCTTTGCCGAGCACTTAGGGCCCGATGCGGACACAACTGTCTATCGTGGTTATGAAATCATAGAGAACTACCGTTCGCTCTCGATCACTTACCGGATCCGCTATCCTGACATGAGCCTAGGACCGCTCAGCACCCTCCGTGTGCTCCGCGGAAAGCCGCCCCTTCCGGCGCGGAAATAGTCCGGCACGGGCGAAGCCTCCACCGTTCTTTGCCCTATGCGGGTCGATCGTTGCCTGATCGCACGGAGCGCGAATCCAAATACCGGCGGCACCGTAATTCTCATCGTAAGGAGTTTGGAGTCGCGTGGTTTCTAGGCGTTGGCCTTAATGGCGGCCCGCTGCCGTCCCCGGCTGGCGTGAGGCAAGGTCTTCCGCGCGAGCAGCGATTTCGCGTTTCCGCTTCGGATCAAGCCCCGAAATCCTCCCGCTTCTCGGACTCAGGTATGCGTTTGCCTCATTGAAAAGCTGGCGGAGCCGAGCGTCGGTTTCCTTGGAAATCTTGGCCCCACTCCTTGACCTCCGAAAAGATCCCGGGGTTCGATTCGCGTCCATTCGCGGTTCAAACTCTCCCGTGTAAATTGCTGTGCGGTCGTGGGGATTTTGCCCAGTGTATTTTTCATGCCGCTCGACCTTACTGCCATTCGCGAAGCGCATGACCGGATCCGTCCGCATATTCACCGCACGCCGGTGATGACCAGCGGTTCGCTCGATGCGCTTTGTGGCGGTTCGCTGTTTTTCAAATGCGAGAACTTCCAGAAGGTTGGCGCGTTCAAGGCGCGGGGCGCCGCCAATGCGGTTTTTTCTTTGTCGACCGAGCAAGCGGCGCACGGCGTGGCGACGCATTCCTCCGGCAACCACGCCGCGGCCCTCGCGCGCGCGGCCCGGATTCGCGGGATCGCAGCCTATATCGTCATGCCGTCCAATTCGGCGAAATCGAAGATCCGCAACGTCGAGGCCTACGGCGGTCGCATCACTTTCTGCGAACCCAACCAAAAAGCGCGCGAGGAAACGTGTGCGCGGATTGTCGCCGAAACCGGCGCCGCGATGGTGCATCCGTTCACTGACGAGTGCGTGATGGCTGGCCAGGGCACGGCGGTGATCGAGCTGATGGAAGAAGTCCCCAACCTCGACGTAGTGCTCTGCCCGGTCGGCGGCGGTGGATTGCTGGCGGGCACGGCGATCGCGGCGTAGGCGCTGCGACCGTCAATGAAAGTGATCGCAGTTGAACCCGCCGAAGCGGCGGACGCCGCAAAGTCTTTCCGCGCCGGTCACATTGTCCCGCTCGATCACACCGCCACGATTGCCGACGGGCTGCGCACGACGGTGGGCGAACCCAATTTTGCCGTGATGCAGCGCGCGGTGGACGATGTCGTCACCGTGAGCGAAGCCGCCATCGTCGACGCCATGCGCCGGATCTGGGAAACGCTGAAGATCGTGATCGAGCCGTCGGCGGCGGTGCCGTACGCCGCGATCCTTGACGGCCGGTACTTGGTGGCGGGACGCCGCGCCGGCGTGATTCTTACGGGCGGAAATGTCGATTTGGATGCGCTGCCGTGGATGACGGAAAAGCCCCAAGCTTGACGAAGAGAAAAGCTCCAATGAGCCACCGGTGTTTCAACGGAGCTTGGAAGTTGGAGCTTGGAGCTTTTTTCCCGCTCGTTCCCACGAAAACAGATACTGCTGCGCCAAACCGGCGAGCGGGCCGAAGTGGGTGCGGCCGAAATGAGCGACTTGTGCGGGCTTCCAGTTTTCCAGGCCGTAACGCTTGGCCATCGCCTTGATGATCCAGGTGTCGACGGGGAACGCCTCGAGTTTCCCCGCGCCAAAAAGCAGCACGCAGTCCGCGACTTTTTCTCCGACGCCGGGAAGCGAGCAGAGCCGCGCCTTTGCCTCGGGGTAGGGGAGTAGCTCGGTCGCCTCGAGCCAGCCGGGATGCGCCGCGAGGAAGTGCGAGGTCTGATGAATGTAGCGCGCACGAAAACCGAGCTGGCACGCCCGCAGGTCGGCTTCGGGAATTTCGGCGATCTCCATCCAAGTGGGTAAACGCCAGCCGAGCGAGGCGGGCAGCGCGGCGAGTGCATCCGGCGCGAGGAGCGGCGCGCCGTGTTTCTCGGCGAGGAGCGCGACCATCTGCTTGATCTGGACAATCTGCTTCGTGGCGCTGCACAGGAAGCAGAGCAGGGTGTCGCCAAACGGCTGGCGGAGAATCCGCAGCCCGGGAAATTCCGCGAGGCAGCGCGCGAGATGCGCGTCGCTGCGCCAGGGGAGCGAATCGGTGAGTTCGGCCAGCTCGCGCGCGCCGTTGAAGTAGAGCGCAAGCGCCGGGCCGGTCGCCTCCGTGCGGCCCGCCGGAGCGGACCAGCGCAGGGTGCCGCCGGCATCGAGCGACAGCCGCGCGAGGTGAGGGCCAAACGTCCCGACCCAAACCTCAGGTTCGGCACGGTGCCAGCGGAACGCCTGGCCGCCGTCGAGCGTTTCCGCGAGGACGTCGGAATTCAGCCGCGGCGCACCGGCGAGCGCCTGCCAGTCCGACCAGGCGACGGGCTGGAGCCTTACTTCGCGGGTTTTTCCCACAGGAAACTTTTGCTGGTCGCGAGCGTGGTGCCGTCGGTCGAGACGACTTCCAGTTTCCACGCCACCGGCCGCGCTTTATTTCCCGGCCAGTCCTTGCCCGTGAGGCCGAGGTTGTAGACGGTTTCGCCGCGCGGAAGGGGGACTGGGAAGGTGTACTGGCGAACCTGCGGCGCGTCGGGCCGGATGACCGAGAGCACCATTTTTGCCGCGGGTTGCTCGCCGGCGTTGTTGCGCACGCGGGTGACGAAATAAAAGCCCGCGCGATTTTCCACCTGGCTGCGGCGCACGGTTTCGCGGCCGGTGTTTTCCTTGCCGGTGAAGTATTCGGAAATGCGATCGAAGGATTCCGCGTCGCGCCACTCCGGCCACACGCGCACGAAATCCACGTCGGCGGCGTGCGCCACCGCGAACGAACCGAGCAGGAAGGCGAGGATGAGGACAAAACGCATCGGCAGGGAAATTGGGGGAGCGGGCGCAGGGTTGGGAGACTTATTTTGGCGCCGCGCGAGGTGGAGCGACTTCTCCGCAAGGCGCGGTTTGATTCGGCGCACGATAAAAACGCGGGACGGGCGGGCTCAACGCGTTCCAGCGAGTGCGAACTAAAACGTCTTGGCTGCTTTAGCGTTTCAGCTCGACCAGCTGGTAGCGGTGGATGCCCAACGGCGAGGGCTCCCAGTGTTTGACGGCGGGGTGGATCAGGTAGGTGCGCGAGCCGTAGACGACGGGTGCGATCGGCGCGTCGGCGAGCAGCAGCGTCTCGGCTTTTTGAAGAAGGGCGTAACGCGCGGCGGGTTCGGCGGTGTGGTCGGCTTCGTCGATCAGGCGGTCGTACGCCGCGTTGCTGTAACCAGTCCAGTTGTTGCCGTTGCCGGTGACGAAGATGCCGAGGAACGTGATCGGGTCGGCGAAGTCCGCGGTCCAAGCCATCAGGCCGAGCGTGTGGCTCAGCGTCTGCTGGTTCTGAAGCCAGGTCTTTTGTTCATAGGGCTCGATCGTGATGTGCACCCCGAGCTCGCGGTCCCACATGGCTTGGATCGTCTCGGCTTCCTTCGGAGTCTTGTCGTCGTTGAGAACCTGCATCGCGAGCGGCGGCAATCCGCGCCCGCCGGGAAAACCTGCTTCCGCGAGCAGCGCGCGCGCCGCCGCGTAGTCCACGCCCTGTCCCGTCGGCGCCACATAGCCGCCGCAGCCGGGCGGCGTGACCGCGGAGGCCGGCTGGCGCGCGCGGTTGAAGACGCTCGATGAAATGGCCGCGCGGTCGATCGCGAGCGACAGCGCGCGCCTGACCTTCGGGTTCGTGAACGGCGCTTTCGTGGTGTTGAAATTGACGTAGCTCAGGAAGAGCAGCGGATCCATGCGCAGCCGGTCCGGGGCGTCTTTCTGGTAAACGGGAATTTTCGAAGCCGGCAGGCCATAGGTGATGTGAACCTGGCCCGCGCGAAAATTGAGCTCCTCGGTTTCGGTTTTCTCGGTGGGAAAAAAGACCACGCGTTCGAGCTGGTTGTGCGCGGCGTCCCAGTAACCGGGGTTTTTTGAAACGACCAGGCGCGCGTTCGGCCGCCATTCGGCGAGTTGGAACGCGCCGTTGCTCACGAGGTTGCCGGGTCGCGTCCATTGCGTGTCGCGATCCTGCATGCGGCCATACTTCTCGATCGTCGCCCGGTGCACGGGCATCCAGGTGCTGTGCGCGGCGAGGGAAAGCAGGTACGGTGTCGGGCGTTCGAGGGTGAGGCGAATCGTGGTAGGGTTGACGACCGCGACACCGACCTCGGAAAATTGCGTGACCTTGCCGGTGTTGAAGTCCTCGGCGTGCTTGATCGGGTAGAGCATGTACGAATACACGGAGCCGAGCGCGGGGGTGAGGATGCGCTGGAATGAATACGCGAAGTCGTCGGCGGTGACGGGATCGCCGTTCGACCAGCGCGAATTTGCGCGCAGGTGGAACGTGTAGGTCAGGCCGTCCGGCGAGAGGTCCCAGCTTTCGGCCATGCCGGGCCGGGGCTGCGAGGTTTTTTCGTCGAGGACGGTGAGACCCTCGAACAGCGCGATCGCGATGTTCATGTCGGTCGCGGCGTTGAGAAGGTTGGGATCGAGCGTGGCGGGCTCGTTCTGGTTTCCGACCAAGAGCGTGTGGGTGCGGATGCCTTCGTCGGCGGGCGTCTCGCGCTTCGCGCAACCGGCGGCGGTGCAGAGGACGGCAAGCACGACTGGAAGCAGGCGGGAGCGCATGCGGCTCACCATGCACACGCGGCGTTGCCTGCCAAGTTTGGGGTGTGCGCCGGACGTATTTCGTTGCTTCGGGTTCCGGGCATGCGTTTCAAAGATCGCGCAACCCCACCATGCAATGGTACTACTCGATTAACGGGCAGCGGCTAGGTCCGGTCCCGGAGGCGGAATTTGAGCGGATGGTGCGCGATGGGATGATCAGGCCCGAAACGCTGGTATGGCGCCAGGGAATGAAGGAGTGGCAGGCCTATTCCACGACCCAACCCATCGCGGGCGAGGGCGAGGAGACCGAAACCTGCGCGGTCAGCGGAAAACGTTACCCGAAGCGGGAGATGATCCAGTTCGAAGGGAAATGGATCAGCGCGGAACACCGCGACGAATTTTTCCAGCGGCTGCGCGAGGGCGTCGGACAGCCGATGGACTTCACCTACGGGAACGTGGGCCGTCGGTTCTGCGCCAAGCTCATCGATGGGATCATTGGCGGCGTCATTGGGGTGAGCCTCAACATGATCGTCGCGATGTTTGTCTTTGGTTCGGCCAATTACTTTCCTCGGGCGGCGCAGGGTTATTCGGCGCAGAAACAATTGCTCTTCCAAGTGATCACGACGCCGTTGGGCATCCTCGTCGGCCTCGCTTATGCCGTGTTTTTCATTTCCCGGTTCGACGCCACTCCGGGGAAGATGGCGCTGGGGCTGAAAATCGTGCGACCGGACGGCTCGAAGTTGTCGACGCCGCGGATCATCGGCCGCCACTTCGCCGAGTGGATCAGCGGCGCGATCCTCCTGATCGGTTACATCATGGCGGGGTTCGACGACCAGCGGCGGGCTTTGCACGATCGCATCTGCGATACCCGCGTGATCCGGGTGGGCTGACCGCGAAATGATCGCGAGTTCCGCGCTGTCCTGCCCGAAATGCCAGCGAACGCTCGACGAGCTTTCGTGGCATGACAGTTCGGGCGGGCGCTGCCGGCAGTGCAACGCGGAGTTCGTATTCGTGGAATTTCCCGCGCTGACACGCGCCCCGACGCGGGTCACGCCAAAGGCCGTGGTGGTGTCGGAGCACGCGACGTGTTTTTTCCACGCGCAGAACGAGGCGGAGTCCGTCTGTGAATCCTGCGGGCGCATGCTGTGCGCGGTGTGCACGGTGGAATTTTCGGGCCGGCGCCTTTGTCCCAGCTGCATCGCCCTGGCGCGCAAGTCGCCGAAGGCCGCGTCGACCCACCGCGTGCTGTACGGCGGCATCGCGCTTTCGCTGGCGATCCTGCCGCTTTTCCTGTGGCCCTTCACGGCGGTGACGGCGCCGCTGTCGCTGGGGTTCGTAATTTTTGGCTGGCGCAAGCCGGGGAGCTTGGTCGGCGGGGGCCGCGCGAGGCTGATCATCGCGGGGATGCTGGCGCTGATGGAAATCGCGGCGTGGATTGTCGTGCTCGCCTTCGGATTCACGCGCCACCGCTAATCCCATGCCCAAGACCCCACGCACTTACCAGCGGCTCACACGGCCGACATCGTCGATCGGCAGCTACAACAGCCTCTGGGTCGCGAAGGACCATTTGCTGATCGTGAAGTCGAACGGTTATTCCGAGGAATACCAGCAGCTCCAGCTGCGGGACATCCAGGGCATCTGCATCGTCGATTCGGGTCGCCGATTCAATTGGGCCCTCGGCTGGGGGACGGTCGCCGCGGTCAGCGGCCTGTTCACGATCGGATCCTATTTCGCCCACGAGACGCCGTGGGTTTCGGGGGTGATCCTGATTCCCTCCCTGGTCGCGTTCACTTGGAATCAACTGCTGGGGGCAGGTTGCCAGGTCGTGGTGATGACGGGCGTGCAAGCGGCGAAGCTGCCTTCGCTGGTGCGCTGGCCGAAGGCGCGGAAGGTGCTCGCGCGGATTCGCCCGTTGATCGATGCGGCCCAGGCCGACCTCCTGACCCAGCCGGTGGCTGCGCCGGTCGAACCGCCACCTCCGCTGGTGTGAGCATGATCGCGCCCGCGCCCTTTGCCGACGGCACGCTGCGCGCGCGGCGCTGCGTGCGTCATGGCGATCGCGAGGCCGCGGCGCGATGCCCGGAGTGCGGGCGTTTTTTCTGCCGGGAATGCGTGGTCGAGCACGACGGGAAAATCCTGTGCGCGGACTGCCTTGCGCGGAGCGCGGTCGCCAGCCGCGCCGCGCACCGGGGTCGCGGCATTCGCCGTTCGCTCGGCCTGGCTGCGGCGGTGATGTTCACGTGGCTGATTTTTTATGGGGCGGGCCTGCTGCTGTTGCGGATCCCCGCCTCGTTTCACGAGGGCACGGTCTGGCAGACGGAGGCACCGGCGCCATGAGCCGGCGCGAGGCCCGCGATCCCGCGGCTGGCCCGACTGCGGTTGAACTGGTCGAAGAGAGCGTGCACCTGCTGCGGACGGCGGCGCCGGGGACGATGCTCGTCTATTACGCGGGCTCGATTCCGTTCACGCTCGGCCTGTTGTTTTTTTGGGCGCACACGACGTGGTTCGCGCCGACGGGAGTGGAGCTGGCGTGGTCGGCGTTGGGCCTGACCGTGCTCTTCGGCGCAATGAAGGCGGCGCACGCGGATTTTTGCGCCCGGTTGCTCGCGCAGCGACTGGGTGCGAGTTCGCGGACGAGGGATGGGCGCGGCTGGGCCAGGCTGGCGGCGGACTCGTTTCGCGTCCAGGCGTTCGGGTTGGTGATCCTGCCGCTTTCCTTGTTGGCGGGCGTGCCGTTTGGCTGGGTCTACGCGTACTTCCAGAATCTCAGCGTGCTGGCGGACGAAGCGGACGCGACGACGGTGGCGCGCTCGCAGGCCGCGCTCTGGCCGGGCCAGAACCACCTTGGGCTGTTGATTTTTTTTGGGCTGGCGCTGTGTGCGTGGATCAACCTGGCGGGGGCGTTGTGGATGGTGCCGTGGTTCGCGAACCGCGTGCTGGGGATTGAAAACGTGTTCGGGCTTTCCGGGCGGTGGTTTCTCAACACGACGTCGCTCGCGTCGGTGACAATGTTGACGTGGCTGGCGGTGGATCCGTTGTCGAAGGCGTTTTATACGCTGCGGGTTTTCCACGGCCGCGCGCGGCGGACGGGCGAGGATGTGCGGGCGGATTTGCACGCGGCGCGGCCGAGCGGGCGGGCGCTGGCGGCGGTGATGCTGCTGATGCTGGCCGGGTCGATGGTCCCTGGCCTGCGCGCGGCCGAAGCCGTTGCACCGGTTCCCTCGAAGATCAGCGCGGGCCGGCTCGACCAGGCGATCGAACACACGCTGGCGGGGCGCAATTTCCAGTGGCGGCTTCGCCCGGTGCCGGTGATCAGGCCGGCGTCGGGCGACGGTCCCATCTATCGTTTCATCCAGGCCGGCGCGGATTGGGTGGTCGAGGCGGCGCGGACGGTCGGCCGCGCCATCGGCCGGGCGTTCAAGTGGTTCTCCGATTTGTTTCGATCCTCGGCGCCGCCCGCGGCCCCCAGCGACAGCGGGGTGAGCGGGGCGGTGCTGGGCGACCTGATGATCGTGATCTCGATCGCGATCGGCGCGGGCCTGCTGACCTGGGTGGGAATGGCGGTGTGGAAACGCGCGCGTGAAACCAGGGCGCCGACGTTGAACGCACGCCTGACTGCAGTGCCCGTGCCGGACCTGAATGATGAAAACACGCAGGCCGCGCAGTTGCCGACCGACGGCTGGCTCGCGCTCGCGCGGGAGCAGATGGCGCGCGGGGAATGGCGGCTCGCGTTGCGCGCGCTGCACCTCGCAATGCTGGCGCGGCTGGCGGCGGAGGGCTGGGTGTCGCTGGCGAAATTCAAAACCAACCTCGACTACGAGCGGGAACTGCGCCGGCGCGCGGTCGCGCGCGGGGAATTGCCGGAGCGATTCGCGCAACGTCGGCGGTTTTTTGAAGCGGCATGGTATGGGCGGGCGGAGCCGGCGGAATCGGAGGCGCGCGCCTGGCTGGCTGAACTCGAACCCGGGTCGAAGCCATGAGCCGTCGCGTCCAAGTCACCTTGTTGGTTGCGCTGCTCGTGGCTTTGGCGGCGAGCCTCGCGGTGCTCTATCGGCTGCGGATGGGGCAGGGTGATGTTTTCCCGACGTATTCCACGCTGCGCGCGGACCCGGTGGGCTTGCGCGCCCTTTATGAAAGTCTCGACGAAATCCCCGGGGTGCGCGTGACGCGATGGCTGAAGCCGATCGGCCAGTTGCCGGCGAGCCCGGCGCGCACCGTGATGATCGTGGGGCTCACGACGGCGCAGTGGGAGAGCTTTTCCGCGGAGGAATTTTCCGCGCTCGACGCGGCGGTGCGCGGAGGAAGCCGGCTGGTGATCACCCTCCAGGCGCCGGCCGATCTTGAGCCGCTGAAGGTGCATCCCGAGGCCCCGGTGAAGCCCAAGGAGGAGGAGAAGGCGAAGGATAAGCCCGATGGGAAAAAGCCAACCCCGCAGCCTCGTGGGCGCCTGCCGGCGGAAGAAACCGCCGCCGAAAAATTGCCGGCGCGAATGGACCTGGCGAAATTGTGGGGCTTGGAATTAAAGCGGCGCCCGTTTCGCGGGAGCGTGCGCCGGGCGGTTGGCGTTGACGCGACCCTGCCCGCGCAACTGGCGTGGAACAGCGGCGTTTATTTCCTCCCGAGGCAAGGCGCGGGGTGGAAGGCGATTTATTCCGCCCCGGACCCGATGGTGCTGGAGCGCCCGCTCGGGCTGGGGTCGATCGTCGTGGCGGGGAGCTCTTATTTCCTGAGCAACGAAGCTTTGCAGCGCGACCGCGCGGTGAGCCTCCTCGTGCTGGTGGTGGGCCAGCAGTCCCGCGTGGAATTCGTCGAGAGCCACCTCGGGGTGGAGGCCAATCCGGGCATCGCGGCGCTCGCGCGGCGATACGGCCTGGCTCCCGCGTTTTTTTCGCTGCTGGTGCTGGCGGGGCTGTTCGCATGGCGGCGCATGGCGCATTTCGTGCCGCCGAACGAAACGACGGATCGCATTGTGCTGAAGTACAACCAGACGGCGGGCTTGGGGGCATTGCTGCGGCGGGCGGTGCGCCCGGCCGACTTGATGGCAGCCTGCGCCGCGGAATGGCGGGTCACGGCGAGGCCGGCCGATCGCGAGCGGGCCGACGCCGTGCTCACGCAGCCGGGCCGCCGGGCCGGGCCGGCCGATCTTTATAACGCTGTGCTGGGCGCGTTGCGCCGGCGCTGAAAAACATTTCACCCATGAATCCATCCCTCGCTTCGCTCACCACCACGCTGGCCTCGGCTCGCGCGGAAGTTGCCAAGATTGTCATTGGCCAGGACTCCGCGGTCGAACTCGCGCTGATCGCGCTGCTCACGCACCAGCACGCGTTGATTGAAGGCGTGCCGGGTGTCGCGAAGACCCTGCTCGTGCGCACGCTTGGCCGGGTGCTGGGGGTGGAGAGCGGGCGCGTGCAATTCACGCCGGACCTGATGCCGGCGGACATCACGGGGACGAATGTGTTCAACCTCCAGACCAACCAGTTCACGCTGATCCGCGGGCCGGTGTTCACCGCGTTCCTGCTGGCGGACGAAATCAACCGCGCGCCGGCGAAAACGCAGTCGGCGCTGCTGCAGGCGATGCAGGAGCGCGCGGTGACGATCGACCGCGACACGCATGCGCTGGATGTGAATTTCACGGTGTTCGCCACGCAGAATCCCGCCGACTCCGAAGGCACGTACCCGCTGCCCGAGGCGCAGAAGGATCGGTTCATGGTGAAGATCAAGATGGAGCCGCCGGCGCGCGCCGAGGAGCTGATGCTCGCGCAGCGCATGCTCGGCACCGATACGCCCGAGGCGATGCTCGCGGCCGGAGCGGTGCAGCCGGTGTTGGGCGCCGGGGGGCTGGCGGAATTGCGCGGGGGGCTTGGCAACGTCGTGGTGCGCGAGGAAATCGTGGCGTATGTCGTGGACCTCGTGCGCAGCACGCGCACGCACGAGAGCGTGCTCGTGGGCGCGGGCCCGCGCGCGACGCAATCGCTGCTGCTCGGGTCGCGGGCGAAGGCGGCGCTCGAAGGCCGCGATTATGTGACGCCGGATGACGCGCGCAGCCTGGCGGGGCCGGTCCTCGGGCATCGCCTCGTGCTGCGGCCGGAATTCGAAATCGAGGGACTCACGGTCGACGAGGTTTTGACACGGATCCTCGAGCAGGTGGCCGTCCCGCGCTAACCTCCCAGCGCCGATGAATTTTGTCCCCGCATCCCGTCTCATCGGCCTGGCCGCGGTCATCGCGGCGCTGGCGGCGGTCGCCGGACCGCTGGCGGAGTGGATGCCCGCGTGGTTCGCGCTGGCGGCGGCGGCGGTGCTGCTGGCGGGGGCGGACCTGGTCGTGAGCCTGCTGGGCGCGACACGGTTGGCGCCGACGCTTCCGCCGATCGTGCGTTTCAGCAAGGACCGGCCGGGGATGGTGCCGATTTCATTTCCGCTGACGGCCGGCGTGGGGCGGCGCATCCGGTTCGGGCTCGGGTTGCCGGACGCCTTTGAAGCGAAAGCGGAGGAGGCGCAGGTGAATTTGCCGGCGGGCACGGGTTCGGCGCGGATCGAATGGGAATGCACCCCGCGCCGGCGCGGGCGTTTTGAAACGGCGGTCGCCGCCATTGAAACCGGATCACGGCTGGGTTTCTGGCGCCTGCGCCAGCGGGTCAACCTGGCCTGCGACCTGCGGGTTTACCCGAACCTGCTCAGCGAGCGTCGCCAGCTGGCCGCGCTGTTCCTGGCGCGCGGGCAGCAGGGTGCGATCGTGCGTCGCACGGTCGGGCGCGGGCGGGAGTTTGAAAAACTCCGGGAGTATCTGCCGGGCGATGGGTTCGATGAGATCCACTGGAAGGCGACGGCGAAACGCGGTCGGCCGGTGACGAAGATTTTCCAGGCGGAGCGCACGCAGGAAATTTACGTCGTGATCGATCGATCGCGGCTGAGCGCGCGGCCGCTAGGGCAGGACGGCGTGACGCAGACGGTGCTCGAGCGTTACCTGACCGCGTCGCTTGTGCTGCTGCTGGCGGCGGAGCGGCAGGGGGATCGGTTCGGGTTGGTCGCGTATGACGACCGGGTGCGGGTTTTCCTGCGGGCGGGGCGGGGCCGCGGCCACTACGGCGCGGCGCGCGAAGCGGCGCTGGCGCTGACGCCCAGCGATTCGACGCCGGACATGGCGGAAGTGGTGCGGCACCTGCGCATGCAGCTGCGGAGGCGCGCACTGTTATTTTTCCTGACGGACCTGACCGATCCGGTGCTCGCGGAAGATTTCACCAAGCAGGTGAGGCTGCTCGCGCGCCAGCATCTCGTGTTCGTGAGCCAGCTTCGTGCGCCGGGGGTGGGGCCGCTGTTCATGGGCGCGGAGGTGAAGGACGACGCGGAAGTGTATGCGCGACTGGCGGGCCATGTCCGCTGGGCGGAGGGGCGCGCGCTGGGGCAGCGCTTGAAGCCGCTGGGTGTGACCTCGGCGGTGCTGGAGAATGAAACCTTGGCGGCGCAGTTGGTCACGCAGTACCTGCAGGTGAAGCGGAGGCAGGCGCTGTGATCGTCAACCTGGATCGATTCATCGGTGACGAGCGGCCGCAGTGGGAGCGGCTCGATGCGCTCCTGAAATCGCTGGCGGTCGACCCGTGGCGCCAGCAATCGCTCGAGGAGGTGCGGGAGCTCGAGCGTTTATACCAGCGGGCGGTGGCGGACCTGGCGCGGCTGGCGACGTTCGCGGCGGAACCGGAGGTGCGCCGCTACCTGGAAAACCTGGTCGCGCGGGGACACTCGGAGATCCACGGGATGCATGCGGAAGCGGGACGGCGGTTTCGTCCCTGGCTTTGGCTGACGCGGACGCTCCCGCAAACCTGGCGCCGGCGCGCGGGCGCTTTCTGGCTGGCGACGCTCTTGATGGTGGCGGGAGGAATTTTTGGCGGGCTGGCGGTCGCGTTTGACCCGGAGGCGAAGGCGGCGCTGATGCCGTTTCAAAACCTGAAGGACAGTCCCGGGGAGCGCGTGGCGCGCGAGGAGCGGGAGCGCGGCAAGGAGTTGCAGGATCACAAGGCGACGTTTTCGGGATCGCTGATGACGCATAACACGCGCGTGACCTTGACGGCCGTGGCGCTGGGGATGACGGCGGGATTGGGGACGCTGATCCTGATGTTTTATAACGGAGTGGTGCTCGGCGCGGTGGCGATCGACTACGTGCTGGCGGGGCAGACGACGTTCCTCCTCGGGTGGCTGCTGCCGCACGGCGTGGTGGAATTGCCCGCGATGCTGGTCGGGGGGCAGGCGGGATTTGTGCTCGCGGGCGCGATCCTGGGCCGGGGAAATCGCGAGCGGCTCGCCGCGCGACTGCGCGCGGCGGGGCCGGATGTGGTGACGCTCTCCTTTGGGGCGGCGTTGATGCTGGTGTGGGCCGGAATGGTGGAGGCGTTTTTTTCGCAGTATCACGAGCCGGTGTTGCCGTATGCGGTGAAGATCGCGTTTGGGATGGTCGAGCTGGCGGCGCTGGCGTGGTACCTGGCGCGGGCGGGTCGAACGCCTCGGGCGGGAGCAGTGAAATGAACGCGGAGCGCGTCAACGTCGTGCACGTGCGCACGCCCGAGGGCGTGGCCTTCACTTATCGCCTGGCGAGCCCGGTGCTGCGCCTGGCGGCGCTGGCGATCGATTGGGCGACGGTGTCGGCGGCGTGGTCGTTGATCGCGACGGGCCTGGTGCTGGTGAACGCGGTGAGCCGCGACCTCGCGGGGATGTTCACCGCCATCGGTTATTTCGTGCTGTCGATCGGCTACAGCATCGCGACGGAGTGGTTGTGGCATGGTCACACCGTCGGCAAACGGCTCGTGCAGCTGCGCGTGGTCGACGAGCGCGGGCTGCGGCTTACCTTTGCGCAGGTGGCGTTGAGGAATTTATTGCGGGCGGTGGATGTGCTGCCGATGGCGTACCTGGTGGGTGGGGTGACGGCGCTGCTGAGTCGCAAGGGCCAGCGCCTGGGCGACCTGGCGGCGGGGACGCTGGTGATTTGGGAAATGCCGGAATTGATTCCCGCGTTGGAGGCGGAGGGCGGCGGGAAATATAATTCGTTGCGCGCGCATGGCGTGGTCGTGGCGCGATTGCGGCAGGCGGTGAACCCGGGAGAGGCAAGGGCGGCGTGGCAGGCGGTGGCGCGGCGCGCGGAGTTCGAGGCCGAGTCGAGGGTGAGGTTGTTCGCCGAGCTCGCGGCCCACTTTCGGCGACTGACGCCGATGCCGCCGGAAATCTGGGAGGGTGTTTCGGACGAGCAGTTCGTGCGCAACGTCGTCGACGTGCTGTACGGCTGAGCCGATCAATACCGGATTGCGGATACCGGATACCGGATAGCTCAGCACCCGCCCAAGACACCGGCGAACGAGGGACCCGTGCGTGATACTGCCTTTCCTCTCCGGCATCCGGTTTCCGGTTTTGGCTATCCGGTTTCCGGTATCCGCAATCCGCTATTGGGCATCTGCCTTGGCTTCGAGCACGGCTTCTTCGCGCTCGCGGCGGAATTGGCTGGTGTAGAGTTCGTAGTAGTGGCCGCGCTGCTGGAGCAGCTCGGCGTGCGTGCCGGATTCCTCGATGCGGCCCTTGGTGATCACGAGGATGCGGTCCGCGCGGCGGATCGTGCTGAGGCGGTGGGCGATGACGAAGCTGATGCGGCCGGCAAAGATCGTCTCAAGGCCGCGCTGGATCAGCTGTTCGGTCTCGGTGTCGATCGACGACGTGGCTTCGTCCATCACGAAGATCTGCGGGTTTGCGAGCAGCGCCCGGGCGAAGGAGAGCAACTGCCGCTGCCCGGTGGAGAGGCGGTTGCCGCCTTCGCCCACGTGGGAGTCGTAGCCCTGTTCCATCTGCGTGATGAACTCATGCGCGTTGACGAGCTTGGCGGCGGCCTCGACTTCGGCGTCAGTGGCGTCGAGCCGGCCGTAGCGGATGTTTTCACGGACGGTGCCTTTGAAGAGATGCGGGGTCTGCAGGACGATCCCGAGCTGGGCCTGGAGCCAGGCGAGCGGGCGTTCGCGGTAGTCGGTGCCGTTGATAAGGACTTCGCCGCTGACCGGTTCGTAGAAACGGCAGACGAGGGAAACGATGGTGCTCTTCCCGCCGCCGGAGGGGCCGACGAGCGCAATGGTTTCACCGGCGCGCACCTTGAGGCTGAAATCGTGGAGGACGGTGGGCCCGGTGTCGTACTTGAAGGCGATGTTCTTGAATTCGATGGAGTTGATTTGGCTGGAGAGGCCGTCGGGGGAAATTGCGGATTGCGGATTGTGAATTGCGGATTGATCGGAGGCGCCGTTGGCCGCGGCAGCGCGGTTTGGGCGATCCGCAATCCGCGATCCGAAATCAGCAATGCGACGCAGGACTGCGTCGCTGTCCCGGATTGCCGGCTCGGTTGCCAGCAGTCCCATCACGCGCTCGCCGGCGGCTTGGGCGCCTTGCATCTCGGTGAGGCGCTGGGCGAGCTGGTTGATGGGATTGAAAAACTGGCCGGCGAAATTGATGAAGGCGACGAGCGTGCCGAGCGTGATGGCGTCGTGCGATGCGAGGTAACCGCCGCGCCAAAGCGCGAGGCCGGCAGCGAGGCTGCCCAGGGTCGTCACGATGGGAAAATAGATCGAGGTCTGCCGCGCGTTGAGGACGGAGGCTTCGAACATCTGCCGGGAGAGCTGCTGGAATTCGACGAGGTTGTCGGCCTCGCGCACGAGGGTCTTCGTGGTGCGCACGCCTTGGATCGATTCGTTGTAGCCGGCGGTGATCTGGGAGTTGAACTTCCGGATTTCACGCGAGCTCAGGAGCATCTTGCGCTGGAAAAATTTCGAGATGATCGCGAGCGGGGGCACGACGCCGATGATAATGAGGCCGAGCCGCCAGTTCATATAGAGGAGGCTGGCGGCGATCATGGTGACGTAGCTCAGGCCCCACACGATATCGAGGGAACCCCAGCCGATCACGCGCGCGAGGCGGTCGCAGTCGCTGGTGAGGCGGGTGATGAGCCAGCCCACGGGGCGCGCGTCGAAAAACGAGAACTCCAGCTCCTGCAGCTTGTTGAAACAGTCGCGCCGGATGTCGTGCGCCATCCGGTTCGAGAGCGTGCCGGCGAGCTCGATGAAGCTCCAGACGCAGCCGCAGAAAAATGCGGTCACGACCAGGTAGGCGGTGATGTACCAGCGGAAGGGCGCGTGGGCGCCTTCGCGGATGACGCCGTCGATCACCCAGCGCGTGATCTGGACAAAAACCGCGTCGCAGATGGCAAGGACGACCGCGGAAAGGAGGAGCGGGATGAGCAGGTGCTTGAAGCGCAGGGCCCGGCTGAAGATTTTCAGCCAGAGGCTCGTGTCGACGCGGGCCTTGAAGTCATCGTCCTGGAGATTGGGCGCGGGCATGGTTCAGGCGGGCTTGAGCTCGGTTTTGAAATCGTCCTCGACGTTGGTCTGGATCTGCCAGAGCCGACGGTAGAGGCCGTCCTGCGCGGAGAGTTCGGCATGCGTGCCGGTCTGGATGATGCGGCCATGATCGAGGACGATCACGCGGTCGGCGTGCGCGAGGGTGGAGAGGCGGTGGGCAATGACGAGGGTCGTGGCCCGGCCGCGGCGTTCGCGGAGGGCGTCGAGGATGATGCTCTCGGTTTCCGCATCGATGGCGCTCATGGCGTCGTCGAGGATGAGGAGCGGCGGGCGCTTCAGCACGGCGCGCGCGATGGCGACGCGCTGGCGCTGTCCCCCGGAGAGCGTGATGCCGCGTTCGCCGATGAGGGTGTTGTAGCCCTGCTCGAAGGAAAGGATGGTGTCGTGGATCGACGCGGCGCGGGCGGCGGCCTCGATTTCCTGGTCCGGCGCGTCGCCGCGCCCGAGCCGCAGGTTGTCGCGGAGGGTCTTCGAAAACAGGAAGGGCTCCTGCATGACGACGCCGACCTGGGCGCGCAGCCATTTGCGCGGAAGCGAGGACAGTTCGCGGCCATCGAACCGGATCGAACCTTCACTGTAATCGTAGAGTCGGAGGAGGAGGTGCAGGAGCGTGCTCTTGCCGGAACCGGAGGGCCCGAGGATGGCGAGGCTTTCACCGGGCTGGATATCGAAGCTCACGCCGTTGAGGGCGCCGCGTCCCGCCACGGGCAGGCCGGAAGCGGCGTGGTGGAAATGGAGATCGCGGACGGAGATGCGGCCGGTGATGGGGGCCGCCAGATCCGTTTCCGGCGGGGGTGCGGGAGCGACCGGCGCGGAGTCGGCCTCGCGCTGGACGGCGAGGATTTCGCGGATGCGGGTGAGTGCGACGGCGGTTTTGCCGAGGTCGGTGAGGATGCGGCCCATCTGGCGGAGCGGCCAGAGCATGATGCTCAGGTACGACATGAACGCGAAGAGCATGCCGACCGTGAGCCGGCCCTCGACGATCCACTGCGCGCCGACGAGGAGGGTAAGGCCGAGCTGGCAGAGGGCGACGACGTCACTGATCGACCAGTACCATGACATCAGGCGAATGAGGCGGAGGCTGCGGTCGCGGTAGAGGGCGTTGGGGACGGCGAACTTGGCGCGCTCGAATTCCTGGCGCGCGAAGGCGCGCACGACGCGGATGCCGGTGAGGTTTTCCTGGATGACCGCGGTGAGCGCGCCCTCGGCTTCATCGACGTCCTTGAATGCCTGCTTCACTTTCCGGAAATAGAAATAGGCGTAGAATATCAGCGGCCCGATCAGGGAGAACGAGACGAGCGTCATGGGCACGCTGAGCGAAACCAGCAACGGGAGGGCGGTGACGGCGAGGATGAGCGCGGTGCCGATTTCCATGACCTGGGCGGCGAGGAACTGGCGGGCGGTTTCGACGTCGCTGGTGCAGCGCTGGACGAGGTCGCCGGTTTCGGCGCGGTCGTGGTGCCGGGCGGGCAGGTGGTTGAGATGATCGTAGAGCTGGTCCTTGAGCTGGCGTGCGATGCCGTCGCTTGCGAGGGAGGCCTGCCAGCCTTTGAGGTAGTTGAAAATCCCGCTGGCGAGGCTGAGCAGCACCATGGCAACGGGGGCAAGCCAGAGGTGGGTGCGGAGGTGTTCGGCGCCCCCAAGAGCGCGGAGCACGGCGGCGATGAGGGCGGGGGTTTCCGGGCCGACGACTTTGCCCCCGACGGCGTAGTCGATGGTCACGCTGCCGATGAGCGGGACGCCGTAGGCGAGGAAGGTGGCGAGGACGACGCAAGCGAGAGCCAGGCAGTAGCGCAGGCGGTTGCCGCGCATGATCGAACCGATGGCTTGGAGCTGGGAAAACATCTGGAAGAAATTCGAAGGTTAAAAATTCGAAATTCGAGGGAGGGCGGGCGGGAAAACGAGGGATTCTAAACTGGAGAATAAAAAACCCGCTCGGTGGGAGCGGGTGGGGAAACGTGGGAGAGTTTCCGTAGGCCCGCTCGGTGCGGCGGGCTGGAACCGGCTTAGATGGCCGGGATGCCCGCGGGTGCGACGAAGAGAATATAAATAAATTCAGCGCGCATCATGGGGAGGGCAGGGATTGGTGCGGAGGAAGGGGATTGTGGGCGCGGCTAGCAAGTCGGGAATTTGGGGCACCACGAAATACACGAAACACACGAAAGGAAATACCCTGAGGTCAAACCCTCAGGATTTTTAGCCGCAAAGAAGCGCAAGTTTTCCCGGGGCTGCGAAGGAGATTGGGGAGCGCTTATAAGCGCGCGGAAGTTTCGATTCGAAGCCTTGGAAACTGCGCTTCTTTGCGGCTAAAAATCCTAAGGATCGGTGCCGGGTATTCTTTCGTGATGCCTGACCCTCCGGATGGGCGAAGATCAGGGCTGATTCGCGGTCGGTTCGGCTCGCGTGGGTTTTTCGTGGTGAAAAAAGGGGAAGGGGATGAAGTTCCTTCTAAGAAACCCGCGCTTCCTCCGTTTCATCCGCAGAACGTCATGTCCACCGAACTCCCGACTCCTCGGGCCCAGACGCATGAAAACACCGGATTTCTGGAACGCATCTTCGCGGAGCAACAGGCTCCGCTTACCCGCTATACCGCGCGCCTGCTGGGGGATCACGACCGCGCGCGCGATGTCGTGCAGGACGCCTTCGTCAAACTCATGGCCCAGCCGCGCGCCGAGGTGGAGGGCCATGTCGTCGAATGGCTTTTCACGGTCTGCCGCAACGGCGCGCTCGATGTCCTGCGAAAGGAGCATCGGATGAGACGCTTCGAGGAGGGGGAAATGGAGCGCGCCGCGGGCGCCGAGGACCGCCCAGGCCGCACGCTCGAAGCGGCCGAGACGCAGGCTTCCGTGCTGCGGCTGATCGACCGCCTGCCGCCGAACCAGCAGGAAGTGGTGCGGCTCAAGTTCCAAAATGGTTTTAGCTACAAGGAAATCGCCGGGATCACTGCGTTGTCGGTGACGAATGTCGGTTTCCTGATTCACACCGCGGTCACGCGCTTGCGCCGCGAATTCGGGGCCGAGCGAACATAAGCCTGGAGAAAATACCGATGAGCCTTTCCAAAATTTCCCCCGATGATCCGAAATTGACCGCCTACGCGCTCGGCGAGCTCGCGGGCGAGGAGCGCACGGCCTTCGAGGCCGCGCTGCGCGAAGACGTCGCGGCGCAGGCCGCGGTCGAAGCCATCCGCGCGATGGCCGCCCGCCTGGAGTTCGCGCTCGCCGCGGAACCCATGGTGCCGCCGGCGCCGGCCGCGAAGGAGCTGCTGGCCGCGGGTCCCTACGCGAAAAAAGCCAGGCTGCTGAAATTCCCGCAGCTCTATTATCTCGCCGGCGGGCTGGCCGCCGCATGTTTCGCCGTAATCGTGGCGCTGAACCCAGCGAGCCACCGGGTGCGTGAGGCGAGGTACCAGGAAGTAAGCCTGATCGGGGCCGCGAATGAAAAGAAGCGCGCCGAGGTTGAAGCCGACCTGGCGAAGGACACCGCGGCAATGCCGCTGGAGCCGCCCGCATCCGCTTCGGTGGCGGGTGCGGCGGGCGTCGAGCAGGCAAGGAAGCGCGATGTGCGCGACAAGGTTGAAAGCGGACTGAAGGAACGCCAGCGCATCGATGCGCAGGGGGGAGCTGTCGTTAAGATGCAGCTGTCCAGCCGGGCCATGGCGTCGTGGTCCCCCGGCGTTCATAAGGACGAAGCCGGTTCGGCGGGTTTCTTGAAGGAGGCCGCTGCTCCCGCGCCGACGACCGTCCCGAACACCGAGGCGTACGCGTATCGGCGGGACAATGATTTCCTCCGCGCGGCAGAAAACCCGTTGTCCACGTTTTCCATCGACGTCGACACGGCCAGTTATTCCAACGTCCGCCGTTTCCTCGATGGCGGCCTGGTGCCTCCGCCCGATGCGGTGCGCGTGGAGGAGCTGGTGAATTATTTCCCGTATCATTACGCGCCGCCGGCGGGCGGCGTGCCGTTCGCGGCCTCGATGGAGGTGGCGGACGCCCCGTGGGCGCCGACGCATCGGCTGGTACGGATCGGATTGAAGGGCCGCGAAGTGACGACGAGCCAGCGGCCGGTGGCGAACCTCGTTTTCCTGCTCGATGTTTCGGGGTCGATGAACGAGCCGAACAAGCTGCCGCTCGTGAAGGAGTCGATGCGATTGCTGGTTAGCAAACTTCGCCCGGATGACCGCGTGGCGATCGTGGTGTACGCCGGCGCGAGCGGGTTGGCGCTGCCTTCGACGCCGGTGGCGAGGTCGCATGAAATTCTCGCGGCGCTGGATGAGCTTTCCCCGGGCGGTTCGACGAACGGCGCGATGGGGCTGCACCTCGCGTATGATATCGCGAAGGCCAATTTCGTGGCGGGCGGGGTGAACCGCGTCATCCTCTGCACCGACGGCGACTTCAACGTGGGGGTGACGAACGACGGGGAACTGATCCGTCTCGTCACCGAGAAGGCGAAGTCGGGCGTGTTCCTGACGGCGCTCGGTTTCGGGATGGGCAATTACAAGGACGCGACGCTGGAGCAGCTCGCGGACAAGGGTAACGGCAACTACGGCTACATCGATACGCGCCGCGAGGCCGAGAAGCTGCTCGTCGAGCAGGTGAACGGCACGCTGGTGACGATCGCGAAGGACGTGAAGCTCCAAGTGGAGTTCAACCCGGCGCAGGTCGCGAGCTACCGTTTGATCGGCTACGAGAACCGGATGCTGAACAAGGAGGATTTCAACAACGACAAGATCGACGCCGGCGAAATCGGCGCGGGGCACACCGTGACGGCGCTATATGAAGTGGTCCCGGTGGGAGCGGAGGGCGAGGGCCAGGCGGAGTCGCGGGTGGGCGCGGTCGATGAACTGAGATACCGGATTGCGGGGGCTGGAAACCGGAAAACTCAGGCGGGAGACGAGCGGGAGAATGCGAGCCGAGGCTCGGCGGAGTTGCTGACGCTCAAGGTGCGTTACAAGGAGCCGTCGGCGGAGGTAAGCCGGAAGCTGGAGTTCCCGCTGGTGGATGCGAAGCGCGGGTTCGCGGAGGCGAGCGCGGATTTCAAGTTCGCGGCGGCGGTCGCGGAATTCGGGATGATCCTCCGCGACTCACCGCACAAGGGCGCGGGCACGATGAAGGACGTGATCGCTTGGGCGGAAGCGGGGATCAATTCGGATGTCGGCGGTTATCGCGGGGAGTTCATCAGCCTGGCGCGGCGGGTGGACCTGATCGTGCAGTAGGGGCGAGGCGCGCACAGGTGCGCTGAAAGCTTCGACATGCGAGCTCCGGCGAAACTTCGGTGGTGGAACGCGTTGTCGAAGACCCTGGGCCCATCGAATGGGAGCGGCTCCGTCGGCATAAAACGCAGGCGGAGCCAAACCTCGTAGCGGTGCGTCTTTCAGAGGCGGGTCGGAGACCGCGCCCTACGTGCGCTTGCGGAGGCCGAGGAGCGCGAGCAGGCCCAGGCCGAGCAGCACATAAGTCGAGGGCTCGGGGACGGGGGTGAAATTCAACAGGAGGATCGAGCCGGCCTGGCTCACGGTGAAAACCGTTCCTGCCATCGTGCCGTTTTGGAAATTGGCCGACGTGATCGTGAACGCCGTGGGATCGAAACCCGTGATGGTGCCGGAAGCGGAGACCAGCGGAATGGAGTAAGGCGTGCCCTGCGTGAGGTTCGCGAGGCCGAGGTCGAAGTTGGGGTCGAAGGTGTCGACGTTGATCACGAAGCCGCCGGAGGTCGCGGAGATGAAGAGATTTCCGCTGACGATCAACAGGGAAGAACCGTCAGGCCTCGACGGATCCTGGGTGCCCCAGACATAAATGCCGCCGTTGGCGAACGTCACATCGGTGTTGAACGTGAGCAGGCCGAGGATGCCGTGGTTGCCGAAGCCTGCGTAGGAACCGGGGGCGACGGCGCGGCCGGTGCCGAACGTGACGTTCGTGGTGCCCGAGGGGGCGTACGTGCCGAATCCGCCGAGCACGCCGGCAGTGTAGGTGAGGGGGTTGGTGAAGGTGACGCCGGGGCCGATGAGAAGGCCGCCGTTGGGCGCGTTGAGGGTGACGGCGCCCGTCCCGGCGGCGGTGTTGGTGCCGAGGCCGACGACTGCCTGGTTCGAAATGGTGGTGCCCCCGCTGTAGGTGTTGTTGCCGTAGAGATAAATGTTGGACCCGGCGGAACCCGTCGGCGCGGTGGCGACGATGCTGCCGGAGCCGGAGATGACGCCGCCGAATTCGTGCCATTGATTCGAGTCGGAGTTGTCAAAGTTGAGCGTCGTGCCGGACGGGACGATGAGGCTGCCTTGGTCGCCGTAAATGCCGCGGAGGATGGGCGCGGTCGCCGCGCCGCTGAACGTGGCGGTGCCGCTGCCGGTCAATCCGAAGTTCAGCGTGCCCATGCCGGCGGCGACATTGTTCGCGAAGGTGAGGGCGCCATTGAAGAGAGCAATATTGCCGAGAAATCCCGAGTTGTTGCCCGCGAGCGTGACGCTGAGCGGAACGGAATTATACATGTCGAGCTCGGTGGTGGCGTCGCCGCTGATGCTGCCGGAGAGGGTGAAGGCGTTGAGCCCGGTGAAGAACAGCCGCGGCCCCACGGTGCCGGTGTCGACGAGGCTGACGTTGTTCGCGAGGTTCACGCCGGGGACGTTGGCGGCGAGGCCGGCGTAGCCGCCGTTGGCGGTGGTGATGTTGAGGGCGCCCGAGCCGAGGGCGGTGCTGGTGCCGAGCGAAAGCGTGAGGCCGCCGAGGTTGCTCGCGACGTTCATCGTGGTGCCGCCGGAATAGGTGCTGCTGCCGTTCATGATGACGGTGCCGCTCGAATAGGACAGGGACGAGGAGGGACTGCCGACGACGACGCCGAGGGTGCCGCCGATGGCCCCGTTGACGGTGAGGACGCCGTTCTGCGCCGCGGTGAAGCGGAGCGTGTTGGCGGCGTTGCTGCCGTTCGTGACGGTGGAGGGCGTGATCGTGGTGGCGTCGATGTTGGCCGAGGTGATGGTGCCGATGAAAACGCCGTCGTTGAAACCGGTCAGGTTGATGTTGCTGATCGAGACCGTGGAATTTCCCTGGTGCGTGTCGAAGCCGATGATGCCCCAAGTGCCGGGCTGGTTGAACTTCGAGAGGAACGAGGCGACGGAGGCGACGCCGGCGACGTCGGTGTAACCGATATAGCTGGCGCCGACGGCGGTGGCAGTACCGGTGGCGATCAGCGCGGGCGTGGAGGGAGAAATTGAACTCGCCCCGTCGAAAACGAGGTAACCGTTCGAAACGGTCGTGGGGCCGTTGTAGGTGTTTGCGCCCTGGAGATAGACCGTGAGCGGGTAGGCGGAACTCGTGCTATTGAGGCTGAAACCTCTGGCCAAGCTGAGGCTCGACGCGACGTAAAGGGTGCCGCCACCGTTGCCGAATTGGTAATTGGCACCCTGCGGAGTGATGGTGCCGGAGATGATCGCAGTTGTCGCGGTGCCGATGCGCAGGCCGGCATTGAAGCCGGTGAAATCGAAGTTGGCGGTGAACGTCGCGGTGGCACTCCCGGGCGTGGTGTCGACGCCGATGCCGCCCGACGAGCCCGCGGTATTGATTTTTGTGTTCAGGAAACTCACGAACTGGCCGGCCGTGGCATCAGCGAAGCCGATGTAGCCCTGGGCGTTGACGAGCGCGGTGCCGGGCAGGGCGGTTTGCGACCCGAAGACAAGGTTGCCGGAGATGGTCGTGCCGCCGGAATACGTGTTGGTCCCCGTGAGGAAAATAATGCCGGCGCCCATGGAGGTGAGCGAGCGGGCGCCCCCGAGTTCACCAATGTTGCCGGCGATGATGATCGGGATGCGGCTGGTGAGCCCGGGGCGCGGGATGCTGCCGGCGACGTTGGGTGCGGCGATGAATGGCTGGGTGGCCAGGCCCGAGAACGTGATGTTGCTCGCGAGGGTGAATGCACCGGTAAAGGTCAGCGGTGCGTCCCACGTGCGGAAGGAAACGGTGTTGCTGCCAGACAAGATGAAGGGATTGGCGATCGTCTGCGTGCCGTGCGCAATCAGCGGGGTCGCCGCCACCGGGTTCGTGATCAGGCTGACGGTGCCGGTGCCGAACGGTTGGGAATTCCAGAACGCGGCGCCGATGCTGTTCACGCCGTCGCCGAGCGTGGTGTTGCCGGAGTAGGTGTTGCCGACGCCGGTGTTGTTAAAAATAAATACTCCGCCGTTGTTGAGATCAGAGCTGATCAGGGTGAGCGGCGAGCTGCCGGTGATCGTGCCTGCGACCACGATCTGGCCCGCGCCGGTGTCGAGCGTCTGCGCACCCGTGAGGTTGAGCGTGATGTTGGACGTGAACCAGAGATTGTTGAAGTTGGCATCGCCGGAGTGCACGCCGTTCGAGAGCGTCAGCGTGACAGGTGAGAGGCCATCGATGAAATAACTCTGGCTGTCGAAAAGCGTCAGCGACTGCAGGCTGTACGACGACGGGAGCACGAGGCGAATGCCCCCGGCCTGTCCAAGGAAAACGCTGGCGGAGCCATCGTTGGGCGGGACGCTCAGACCGAACCAATTGAGCGGATTAGTGATATTACCGTTCGGACCCAACCCGCTCCACACGTATTGCGCGTGGGCGTTGGTTCCGGCGATGAGCGCAAACAACCCCAGCATAACGCGTCGTAGGAACGTCATGGTTGCACCCTTTAGGAAAGGTAGGTTTCCAGCAAGGGGAAAGGCCGGCGTTTGGACGCGGACGGAGCCAAACTCGTTCGACAGGCCCGGGGTTTCCGACGGCGTATTGGGGACAACACGCTCCAACACACCTACTCGAGGGTATTGCTCGCTACTTCCGGAGCAGGCGGGCCGCCTGCGCTACTTTTTTCGGCGGAAGGCGGGGATCAGCAGCAAGGCCAGGCCGCTGCCCAACAGCGCGTAGGTCGAAGGCTCGGGGACCGGCGTGAAGTTCAGCTGCAGGAGGTTGCCGCTCTGCGTGAAAGCAAAAGTGCCGGGGCCGATGTCGGCGCTGAAGGCGGACGCATCGATCACGAATGCGGTCGGGTCGAAAGAACCGTTGTGAAACACGATCGACGAATTGGTCGCGTCGAAGAGTGTCCACGTGTAAGTCTGGTTGAGGAACCCAACGGCCGTGCCCGGCGCACCGGAGGCGTCGAGGGAGTAAAGCTTGATGGTGAACGGGGTCGCCGCTGTGACCGAGCTGTCGATATGGAGCGTAAAGGAAAAATCCGTGATCCCGACGACATCCCAGCCGATCCCCTGCGAGCTGTTCGGATCCTTGATGCTGAACTCCATTTTCGCGCCGCCCATCAGGGTCAGGGTGTCGAAGTCCAATTCGCCGACCTGCGAAGCGCCGTTCACGCCCGGTGAAATGATCGAAGTATTCGACAGCGTGACAGAGTTGAAGACCAGGCCGCTGCCCTGGAGTCGGCCGCCGTTGTCGACATAAATGCCGGAACTGATCCCGACCTGGTTGAGCGTCAGCGTGCCGCCATGCACCCAGATGGCGGCGCCGCTGTTGAGGGTCGAACCCGATTGGAGTACAACCGCGCCCTGGTTGATCTGCAGCGCGACTTGAGGCGAAAGGGGCAGCGTCGCCTCGATCGTGCCGTAGTTGAAATTGAAATCGGCGTTCAGGGTGAGTGTGCCGGTCCCGGTTTTCACGAGGCGCAGGGTGTCGGAAAAATCGGTGGAACGAAATTCCCCGTAGAAATTCGAGTCGATGGCTTGATTGATGGTGAGGACGGCGTTGGCCACGGTCATCCGAATCGATGTGTAGTCCTCATCGTAACCGCTGCTCAAGCCGCCGATCACGGGGGCGGCGGTATCGAAGTAAACCTGGCTGCCCGAGCTGCCGAATGAAAGGACGCCGGCGCCAGAGGCGTGGTTTGCCGCCAGGTGGAGCAGCGCACTTTCGCCGACATAAATGCCGCCGGTGAAGTCGCTCGTGTCGTTGCTGAGCGTGAGATTGGAGAAGGACTCCATGTAGAAACCCTGGGCGCCGCTGATCTTGCCGTTAAGCGTGAGGTCCGCGCTCAACGACGAGATGCGAAGCTGGCTGTTAAGCATGAAGGGATTTGAAACGATCACATCGAGGTCCGCGATCAGGCCGGGCGTGAGGGTCTGCCCAAGAGCGCTCCAACCGCCGGGCAGCGTCATCGGCTGGACGATGACTGTCCCGGTGCCGAGAGCGGTGGTCGGATCGGTGCCGGTGACGCCGTTGCTTTGGCCGATCGCGAGCAGGCCGCCGTAGAGCGTGATGTTGCCCGTAAGCGTGGAGTTATCGCCGCTCAGGATCACCGTCGAATAGTGCCCGAGCAGGGGAGAGCTGAACGTGGCGGGTGAATTCGGGTCGCCAATGACGACGCCGGCCGAGCCGGACAAGGTGCTGCTGATCTCGAGGACGCTGCCCTTGTAAGCGGCGAAGCGATACGGATCCGTGCCACCGTTGGTGGTGGTGATGGCGCCGCTGATGACGGTGCCGGCGGAGACGCCGTCGTCGTAATACCCGCCCTCGGAGGTGCCGAGATAGAGCGCGCCGGTAAACGGGGAGAGGTCGATCGGCCGGTTGACGTCGCGATTACCCAGCGTGTCGAAACCAATCATGCCGACGGATGTGAGCGAGATGTGGTTAAGGAAAACGCTGATGTCGGAATCGTCCGGCGTCGGGCTGCCAGAGTCGGCGCTTTGGGTGCCGACATATCCACCGGTGCTGACGGTGATGTTGCGGCTGCCGGAGGGAAGCGCGAGGTCGGCAAACACGAGCGCAGAATTGATCACGGTCACGGTGCCGGTGAAGGTGTTGGCGGAGGAGGTCAGGAAGACGCTGAGCGGAAATGACGCGGGTGAGGTGACCACCACGTTGCGCGCGCCGGTAAGGTCGGAGTCCACCTCGAGGTAACCCGCGCCGCCGCCGAAGCGGTAGTCGGTGCCTTGGGGCGTGATCGTGCCGGAGATCACGGTGCCGCTGAACCCATTGTTGGTGGTGGAACCGAGGCGCGCGGTGGAGGAGAAACCGGTGAGGTCGATCGGGGTGCTGACGTCGTAGTCGACGCCGATGGTGCCGAAGGTCGCGGCTTTGTTGAAGCGATCGATGAAGTCGGCCTGGAAATCCGGGAGCACGTCGGAGATGCCGATGTAGCCGTTGGCGCCGGCGGTGAATGCGTTGGTGACGGGCGTCGCGGGCAGAGCGTTCACGTCGTTGAAAACCAGCAGGCCGTTGAGGGAGGTCGTGCCGCCGGTGTAGGTGTTCGCGCCGTAGAGATAGAGACGGCCGTTGCCGTTGAGCGTGAGGCTGAAGGGCCCGACGATGTCGCCAATGCTCATGTCGGCGCCGTTGGTATCGATAGTGGTGTTGGCGTTCAGGGTCAGCTGCCCGTTCAGGTTGAGCGGGATGAAATTCAGCGCGCGGACCAAGCCGTTGCTTTGGACGTCGATGAAGAGGGAAACCACGTCGTTAGTGGAACCGTTGACCGGATCGGATAGCGAAATGAGCGTGCCGCCGTTGAATATGAGGTCGCCGTCGCCGAGGGAGTTCACTCCGCCGTCGCTGTAGCCATAGATCGTGACCGAGCCGGCGGTGAGCGTGAGGCCCCCCGTCCAGTTGCTGGAGGTGTCCGCGAGCGTGAGGTTGCCGGCGCCGATCTTGGTCAGGCGGAAACCGGAGGTGTTGTCAGAAATATAATCCTCCAGCAGGAGTGTTCCGCTCTGGATCGTCCAGGTTTGGGCGGCCTCGAGCACGACGTGACCTTCGATGGTCGACGTCACGTTGCCGGAAGGCGCGTAGAGGATACCGCTGGAGCCAATGTGCGTGGCGCCGACGCCGCCTTCGAGGAAGTAGCCCTTCGTGTTACCGCTGAACGTGAGCTTGTTCACGCTCACGCTGGTGTAGTGGACGAGGATCGTGCCGGTGTTGCCGAAGGTCAGCTGGGTGTTGACGATGTCGTCAACGGGAACGACGCCATTGAGCCAGTTCTCGGGGGTGAACAGATAACCGTCGTCGTTGGAGCCGACCCAAGTGTAGACAACCTGGGCGCGGGAGGAAAGCGCTGCACCGAGCAGGCCGAGGGACACGAAAAACAGGAGGCGCAGTTTCACAGGGATGCGACCCTGTTTAACGCCGCTCTGGCGCTCAAGGCTATTTCCCGGCTTGAGCAATCGCCGCAAGGTGGAACGCGTGGTACGCCTTGAGCCTGTCGAACGGGTCACTGACGCGGAAGCAGGCGGCCGCCGGCGCTACTTTCTGCGGCGGAGCGCGGGGATCAGCAGCAGGGCCAGGCCGCCGCCGAGCAGGGCGTAGGTCGAGGGCTCGGGCACGGGAGTGAAATTCAGGAAGACGTCGTTGCCGACGGCAACGACATGGAATGCGCCGCTGCCGAGGCTGTTGCCGAACCCGGTGGTATCGAGAACGACGTTCGCCGGCGCGAATCCCGAAAGGCTGTCGCTGTGCGCAATCAACCACGAATAACCCATGGAAGAATCAAAATCCGCCACGAGGCCGCCTTGTGAGCCGCCCGAGTCGAGCGATACCAGGCTGAACGTAAAGGGAGAACCCAGGGTCGCGGTGAACGTGAGGCCACCCGTGACGTCAATTGTGTCGTAGCCGGCACCACGCGTGCCGGAGGCCGCTTGGACTTCCACCTGATATGCGCCACCGGGTCCCCAAGTCTGGCCACCGGTAAACGTCAGGAAGCCGACGGAATTCCCGGGACCAAGCAGCGCGCCCGCGCCGATCGTGAGGTGGCCCGCGAAAGTTCCGTTGCCGCCGAGCGTGCCGCCGCTGGCGCCGAAGCTGATGGCATTCGAAATCGTGACCCCGGCGCCGACGCTGAGGCGGCCGCCGTTGAAAACGATTCCGCCGGAGCCGAGGGAGTCGTTCTGCGTCACGGCCACACTGCCGCCGAGCAAGGTCGTGGTCCCCGTGTAGCCCGGGTTGTGATTCGTCAGGGTCAGCGTCGGCGGGGTTTCCGCGCCGCCTTCGTTGATCATGAAGTTGCCCGAACCGATGAGATGACCGTTGAACGTCGAGTCGTTGTTCAGGAACGTCGTCAGGTTCCCGGATCCGAAATTCACGATGGTGCGGTCGTCGCCGCTGATTGAGCCGACGGAAGGATTCGCGGAGGTGAAGATCACCTGGGCATCGTCGACGTTGTCGAAATTCTGGAGATAGAGGTCGATGACCCCGGCGGCCGCATCGGCCGTGAATTTTACCTTCCCGCTGACGACGTCCATGAACCCGGTAAGGCCGGAGTTGTCGCCGCTGAAGGTAACCGTGTTGATGGCGGTCTTCTGGAAATTGCCATAGCCGGAGCCGGCGCCCGAGAAGGTATAGTCAAAGGTCCCGGCGAGAATGATCCGGCCGTATCCGTCGTAGTGGACCACATTGGAGAAGGTGAGATTTGCAGCCGAGGTCGAGAAGGTGACGTCGTTGCCTTGGTTGAAGTACTCGAGCGGCCCGGTGCCGAGCGCGCTGCTGTTGCTCACGATCAATGCGCCGGAATAGAACCCCGTGCCCTGGCCGTAGGTGTTCGTGCCATTCAGCGTCACGGTCGGATGATAAGTGGTGTTGGCGGGTTCGAGGTTGGCGAGATCGGTCACATCCAAGCCGATGTTAACGTAGTTCCCCGCACCGGTCAGCGTGGAGTCGACCGTGAGTTGGCCGTTGCGAAACCCGGTGAAGCGAAACGTGGCGTCCTGGTCCGGCGTGATGGTGCCGGTAAGCGTGACCTTGGTGGAAGTCCCGAGGTAAGGCGTCGAACTGCCGTTGAAAACGCTCATGTCGATGTTCTCTGAAACCGTCCGGCCGGCGACGGGATCGTGGGCGTCGAGTCCCACCACGCCATCCATGTCGTCGACGTCGATATGGGAGAAGAACTGTGCGGTCGTGAGTCCGGAATTTTCCGTCTCACCGATGTAGCCCTCGCTGCTCGAGCTCAGGGTGCTGTTCGGCGACATCGCGCCCGCGCTGTCGAAGATCACGGCGCCGCCGCTGCTGGCGAGGGTGGTGCCGTAATAGGTGTTGTTGCCGCGCAGGAAGAGCTGGAGCCCGTCACCCACCTCGAGGCGGGCGCTGGTTTCGGTCAGGTTCGATGTGACGGTCAGGATCCCGCGGCCGCTGAAATAATAGGAGTTCTCCGAGTCGATCGTGATCGGCCCGCTGAGGATGGCCGCCGAATTGGTGCCGATGCGAACGGTGTCGTCAGGGAAAATCGTGAGGTCGATCGCCTCGCTGAACGTCTGCGGGCTGGCGGCGTTGGGGGAATCGAAGCCGATGATGCCGTCGCTGTTGGCGGTGTCGAAGCGCGCCAGGAAATTGGCCTGCACGCCGGTGGTGACCTCGGTGCCGATGTAGCCGTTGTCCGAAGCTTGGAGCAATCCCGTGGTGGGCGCGCCGTTCGCGAAGACCAGGATGGCATCGTTGAAGACCTTCGTGCCGCCGGTGTAGGAGGCAGTGCCCGCGATGCGGGTGGCGCCGTCGCGTTCGAAGCGGAAGAGGGTGCCGGCGGTGGTTTCCCCGACGTTGGTCAGCGTGAGGAGGCCGTCGCCCTCCACGTTCACATACACGGTATTCAACGACAGCCCGCTTTGCGCGGTGGTGGTGCCGGTGATGACAAGCGAACCCTTGCCGTCCACTTCGCCGAAGTTCGCTGAACCGGAAAGACTGAAGTTGTTCGGGAGCGTCGTCGTCTGCGTGTCGTTGTAATAGTCGACCGCCTCGAGGACACCGCCGTCCATCTTGACCAGGCCCGTGCCGAGCACGCCGTCATTGTGAACCAGGATGCGGCCTTCGATGAGGTCGACGGTGCCGGTCATCGTGTTCGGCAGGAAGTGGTCAAAGACGGTGGTCCCCGCGCCGTACTTCGAGATGTTGCCCGCGCCGCCGACATCGCCGAAGAAATAAATATCGCCCGAGCCCACCTCGATGTCGCCTTGCGAGAAGATGTGATTGCCTGCGCTGAAAACAATCGGCACGCCCACGAGGATGGTCAGCGATGGCAAGGCCATCTCGATGTCGCCGGTGATCGTGAGCGGGCCGGTGCCGGTGAAGTTGTAACCGCTCGAGGTGGCGGTGACGGTGAAGTTGTGGATCGAGAACGCGGAGTTGAACGCCGGCAGGAAGTCGCCGTTGGCCGCAAAAACGAGATCCTCGCCGCCGACTCCGGTCGGCGCGGTGCCCCCGAGCCAGTTGGCGGGGTTGTTGATGTCGTCGTTTGCACCGCCGCCGGTCCAGGTGAACGTGGTTTGGGCGGATGCGTTGAGCGCGGCGAAAAGGGCGACCAGGAGCGCCCGAAAAACAGAGCATGAAAAGCGCGGTTTCACGGGAGCAATGGACGAAATTCGCTCGGCTGCTTCAAGGCCAAAGCCGAGTGGCCCGCCGTCCGTAGGATCCGGATTTCAGAGGCCTCGCGGGGAGAAGCAGGCGGGCCGCCTGCGCTACTTTCTGCGGCGGAGCGCGGGGATCAGCAGCAGGGCCAGGCCGCCGCCGAGCAGGGCGTAGGTCGAGGGCTCGGGCACGGGAGTGAAATTCAGGTTCAGGTTGTTGCCCGAGACGCTGAGAAAGAAATTCGTCGCGGTCGGGTTATTTGAAAACCCGCTCGCGTCGATCGCGATGTTCGCCGCGTTGAAACCCACGATGCCGCCCACGGCCGTCGCGATGGTGAACGAATACCCCGTGCCCGTGTTGAAATCGCTCGAGTTGCCCGGGACGCCGCTGCCGTTGAGCGAAATGAGCTTCAGGGTGAAACTCCCCGGGGTGAGCGTGCTCAGGTCAAGCGTGCCGCTGCTGATGGAAATCAAATCCCATCCCGTGCTGGTGCCCATGCCGCCCGCGACGGTTTGCAGCTGCCAGTCGTACTCGCCGCCCGGCGCCCAGGTCAGGCCGCTCGCAAAGGTCAGCGTGCCGGGGGAATTGCCGGGCGAAATAATGACGCCCGTGCCGGCGTTGATGTGGGAGCTGATCGTGCCGTTGCCCGAGAGCGTGCCGCCGCTGCTCAGGTCCAACGTGTTGGTCAAGGTCACACCCGAAGCGAGGCCGAGATTGCCGCCTTGGAGATGCACGGTGCTCGTGCCGAAAGCATTGTTGGATCCCGCGACCAAGGTGCCCCCCGTGATGTTGGTGTTGCCGGAGTAGGTGTTGTTGCCCGAAAGCACGTTGTAGCCGGCACTGTTATAAACCGTGAGCACGCCCGTCAGCAAAACCGGGGTGCCACCGGATGAGCCATCGCGCGTGAAATAATAGGGCGCGCTGCTGGTGTTGCCGGTCATCAGGCGGAAGTCGGCGGCGCCGGCGCCACCGTTGATCGCCGTCGCGTTCACGATGCTGCCGTCGGCGAACGGGTCGCTGGCACCGATGATGAAATGAGCGACACTGCCCGCGATGTCCGCGAGCGAAACCGTGCCGGCGCCGCCATTCACATTGAGGATGCCATGGTTGGAGAGCTGGATCTGCGCCGTCCCGAGGTTCGTGCCGCCGCTCAACGGCCCGTTGACGTTCCACACCGCGGTGTTGGTCACCGTAACCTGGCCCACGCCACCGTTGAGTCCCACCGCGGCGGAGGCGCTGGAAACGATCGCACCGTTGGAAAGCTGGAGGAGTCCATGGCCGGAGGATGAGCCCACGTACAAGTACGTGTTGTTGTTCCAGACGCTGCCGGCGCCCGACATGATGACCTGGCCATTGCCTTGGTAACCGATGGAACCGCGGTTCGCCGCGATCAAACCGCCGTTGGTGATGTTGAGGAGGCCGCTGCCCGCCGCATCGAATGCGCCCACGATCAGTTCGTCGGCCACGGTCCAGGTGCTGCCGACGCCGTCGATCGTCGCAATGCCGTCGCCCGATTCCCCGACGAAACCTTGGTTGGTCGAGAAATCCCCGCCGCCGCTGACGACCAGGGTGGCGTGGTTCGTGGCGTTGGCCGCGACGGTCACGTCGGCCGAGGGATGGCTCACTGAGCCGGTGATGGTGAGCGTGCCATTCGCCAGGAAGGTCCCGCCCGCGTAGTCGTTGGTGGCGTTGTTGAGGGTGAGGTTGCCGGTGCCGTCGAGCTTGAGCCCGCCGGTGCCGGTGATCTGACCGTCGTAATTTGCGTCAAATCCCTGGTGGATGGTCAGCAAGCCGCCGGTGGCGAGCACGACCATGGTGTTTCCATCGCCCGACAGCGTCCCCATGACGGGGCCCGCGGAAGTGAAGCGAACGGTGCCGCCGGTGCCCCCGTCGGTGCCGTTGATCAGGTTGATGGCAACCAAACCCGCCGAGTTGTTGCTCGAGAAAAGGAGCTCGCCGTCCCGCACGCGAAAGCCACTGACCAAACCGGAGTTCGTACCCGACAGGGTGATCGTGTTGCCCCCAGTCTTGAAGATGAAATGGCTCGAGCCGCCGCCGGACAGGTCGCCGGCCAGCGTGAAGTTGTCGTTACCATCGAGCGTGAAGATGTCGTTCAGGGAAGAAAACGTGCCGAAATTGATCGCGTTCGAAATCGTGAGCGCAGGCGTATTCGTGCTGAGGCCCGCAGGCAGGGGATTGAAATCCCCGATCGTCAGCGTGCCGGTGCCCATCGCGGTGTTGGAACCGATGATCAATTCGCCGGAAAGCAGCGTCGTGCCGCCCGTGTAGGTGTTGTTGCCGGTGAGGGTGACGCTCGGGAAATACGTGATGCCCGGCGCGAGGTTGGTGAACACGAGGCCTGCGGGCTGGCCGATGACGACCGAACGCGGCGTCGAGATGTTGATGTCGGTCAGCGTGGAGTCGACCTGCAGGTGCCCTTCGCGGAAACCGGTGAAACGGTAGGTGGCCCCGGGCGGGGTGATCGCGCCGTTGAGGATCACCGAGGTGGACGAGCCGATGTAAACCGAATCTTGGAATCCCGTCAGGTCGACGGGGAGGCTGACCGTTCGCGGCGAATTAAAGGTGTCGAAGCCGATGACACCCACCGTCGCCGCCGTGTTGAACTGGCCGATGAATTGGGTCGCGTCCTGAACGATGTCGTCCGTCGACCCGATGTACCCGCCGGAGCCTGCGATCAGCGGGCCGGTCGACAGCGAAGAAGCTCCTTCGAAGATCACCGCGCCGCCGCCGGACGCGGTCGTGTTACCGGTGTAAAGGTTGGTGCTGAGGAGAATGAGCTGAAGGCCGTCGGTGACCAGCACGTGGCGTGGCGGGCCGTTGTCGTTCAGGGAATCGGACACGGACAGGACACCACGGCCGCCAAAATTGTAGGTGTTGCCTTGCGGCGTGATGCTGCCGGCAAGGACGGCGCCGGTGGAGGTGCCAAGGCGGACGCTGGGATCGAAGCCCGTCAGGTCGATGTTTTCGGAGAAAGTCGTCGGGTCGTCGGCCGCGAACGAATCGAATCCGATGATACCGGTGGTCGTCGCCAAGTTAAAGCGCCCGAGGAAATGGGGCTGAATGTTGGTCGTGGCTTCCGTGCCGATATAGGCGTTGCCCGTCACGCTCATGAGGCCGGTCAGCGGCGCATCGTTGCCGAAGATGAGCACGCCGTCGGAAACATTCGTGCCGCCGGTATAAGTCGCCAATCCGCGGAAAATGACGGTGCCGCCGCCGTCCAGGTTGTAGCTCGTAGAGGGGGAGGTTTCACCGACATCGCCTTCAATCGCGACCTGGGTCGTGGGATCGACGTGCAGCCCGACGCTGGAAACACCGGAGGCGGCGTTGGCGGCGCCGGCGAAGGTGAGCAGCGCGAAGGAGCCGACTTCGCTGCCGAAGCGGACGTTCGCGGAAAAAACGAGGCTGTTTTCCAGGCGCACCGTGCGATCGAGGTCGTAGCCGGTGATGATCAGCCGCCCGCCATTCATCGTGATCACGCCGGTGCCGAGCGATCCGTCGCCCGCGGTGCTGAGGTCCCCCGCCGCAAGGTCGATGGCGCCGGTGTAGGTGCTGGCGCCGTCGTCGGTGACGATGAAGAGCGAATTGGCGCCGCTCTTGACGATGTTGCCGGAACTGGCGAGCGCGCCGAACACGTACAGGTTCGCGCCGGCGACGGAAAACAGGTGGGTCCCGGCACTGAGGTTCAGCGTGCTGAAATTGAAAACAAAGAAACCGCCCGAACCCGCGGTGCTGGTGGCGTTGCCGTTGAGCGTGAAGACCTGGCCGAAGTCGCCGATGAAGTAACCGGCGTTTGGCGCGGTCATCGTCACATTGCTCGCCGCGAAATTATTCGGGAACGTCACGGAACTCCGGCTGGTGGCGCCAAACGTCAGGTCTTCGCCGCCGGTTCCCACCGGCGCCACGCCGCCCTGCCAGTTGGCCGGGTTGGTGAGATTGTTGTTGGCGCCGTTGCCGGTCCAGATGAACTGGGCTTTCGCGCAGGTCGCGCCGGCGAGGAGTGTGCCCGCCAGCCAGAGAAGCGACCTGATTTTCACAGGGGAAAGCTCAGCGCGAGGGGCTGCCCGCGCAAGGTTCAATTCCGAGGTTACGCGGCAATCAGCGCGTCGCGGTCGCTTCCTTGCGCTGGAGCGCGGCCACGTGCGGCTCGAGATGGCTGATGAAATCCTTCATCGTCGCGTCCAACCCGAAAAACCATTTCGCCATCGCGCGGAAAATTGGCGGGTTGATGAAACCATCCTCCGTCAACGTGAGCTTCGTTTGCCCGGCGCCTGCGTCGGCGAGCTCGTACGTCCAGCTCCCGCCGAACGGCAGGTCGTTCTTCGCAATGACCCGCACCAGCTTCTCGTTCAGGCGCGATTCGGCGGTGACGAACGGGATTTCCTGCCCGTGACGATCGACGTTCCACGTGAGCTCGGTGCCGTCGGAAAGTTTTTCAATGCGGATGGATTTCACCGCCGGCCACCATTGCGGCATCGTGGAGTAATCCGTCAGGGCTGCCCAAACCGTGGGCCGGCTGGCTGGGAGCGTGACGGTGATTTCGGCGCGGTGTTCGCGGGGCATCCGTAAACCGACGACATAGAAGAAAAGCGCGGCGGACAGCACCAGCGCGACCAATCCGACCAGGATCGAAAGGGCGATTTTCATGGGGTGGGGGCTGCGACGGACGCTGGTGGCCGCGCGCGGACCACGCAAGAACGCGATGACCTGTGCGCTTTGAATTTCAGCGGGTGCTGAAAGGAATGGTTTCCCGCGCCAAACTCCGCCTCCAATCTCCGGCCTGCGTTCAGTGGGTTGTCCTCGCGCTCGCGCTGCTGGCGGGAGGAGCAGGGTGCCGGCACGTCACGCCCCTTGAAACCGGCAGCGGAGGATTTGCCTTTGTGACGCCGCCGGAGCCGCCCGAGTCGAAGGCGAACGCCGTGGCGGACTCCGGCCGGACCACGGAATTCGTCCTCGCCGCGGAGCCGATCCTGCCGCTGGCCGCGCCGGTCTACCCGGCGGCGGCGCTCGCGATGCGCCCGGGACGGGTGGTGGTGGGCGTGCGGGTGAGGGTCGACACGGAAGGCCGCGCGACGGTGGCCGGCCCGAGCCTGGCGGTATTCTCGAGCTACAATGCGCGCGGCCTGGGGTTTCGCGAGGCGGTGGATGACGCCGTTGGGCAATGGAAATTTGTCCCGGCGCGCATGCAGCGAACGGAAGGTGCGAAGGGCGCGGATGGCGGCGACCTCCTGATGATCAAGGCCGCGGGAACAACGGAATGGGTCTTCGATGTGGCCTTCACGTTTACCGCTGCCGGCGACGTGCTCTCGGACGTGCCGGGAATGAGCGCGGCGCCCCCCGCGCAGCGGCTGCGGAATTTTTTTGTGCGGTTATTTCACCGGCGGGTGCTATCCCGTGAAACGCCATGAGTGAAGATTCCGAACTTCTCCGCCGCTATGCGCACGAGCGCTCGGAAGCGGCCTTCGCGGAACTCGTGCGCCGCCACGTGAACCTCGTTTATTCGGCGGCGCTGCGGCAGGCGAACGGCGACGCGCACCTCGCACAGGACGCCACGCAGATCGTCTTCACCGACCTCGCGCGCAAGGCGGGTTCGCTCGCGGGTCGCGCGGTGCTCGCCGGGTGGCTGTTCACGAGCACCCGCTTCGCGGTGTCCAAGCTGGTGCGCGGCGAACGGCGTCGACAGGCCCGGGAACAGGAGGCTCAGCTCATGAACGAAACCCACGACGATCCGGCGGCGAAATTGGACTGGGCCCAGGTGCGCTCGGTCCTGGACGAAGCCCTGGCGGGACTGGCCGAAGCGGACCGCGAGGCGGTGTTGATGCGATTTTTTGAAGGCCGTGATTTCGCCGGGGTGGGCGCACGGCTCAAGCTTTCCGAAAACGCGGCGCGCATGCGCGTGGACCGCGCGCTCGACAAGCTCCATGCGCAACTCTCGCGCCGGGGAGTGACGTCGTCGACGGCGGCGCTGGCCGCCGTGCTCGCGAACCAGGCCGTGGTCGCCGCGCCAGCCGGACTCGCTGCGAGCGTGACGGGCGCCGCCCTGGCAGGCGGGTCGACCGCGGGCGCGGCCACCGCGATCGCCGCTTTTATGACCATGAATAAAATGACAATGGGAATGGCCGGGACGCTCGTGCTCGCCGGTTCCACGGGTTACATGTTGCAGGCCCGGACGGCGACGAAGCTCCGCGCGGAATTGGAGTCGGTGCGGACCGCAACCGCGCAGGTCGAGACGCTCAGGTCGGAAAACCTCGAACTCGCGAAGACCGCCGCCGAGGTTGCGGCGATGCGGACGGACGACGCGACGTTGGCGCAGCTGAACGATGAGGCGGAGGCATTGAAAGTCCGGATGGAGCGCGCGGCGAGGCTGACCGCGGCCGGCGCCTCGGCGAACGCGAACCGGATGGTTTATGAGCCGCGCGGACTTGATCGCATGCCCACCGCGAAGACGCGGGTTGGGCCGCAGTGGCCGGCCGCGCTCCGGCAGTCGGTGACGGAAGGAGAGGTCGTCGTCGACTTCGTGGTCGATGCCAGCGGCGTCGTGCGCAACGCGTACGCGGCGCGGTCGACGATGCGCGACCTCGAATCCGCGGCCGTGGAAGCCGTGGCCCAATGGACTTTTGACCCGGGCCAGAAAGGCGGGCGGCTCGTCAACACGCACATGCAGGTCGCCCTCGTGCTCCGGCCGGCGCCGAACCAATCGGTCGTCGGCACGCCGACGCCTTACGTGCCCGAGAAAAAGCCTCTCAATTAATCCGCCATGCGCATCCGTTGGCAATCGGTCCTGATAGTTCTGCTCGTGACGGTGATGGCCGTGACGCTCGGCTTGCAGCGCCAGGCGAATCGGGAGTTGCAGGGCGAAATCGAGCTGCACCGCGGCCAGGAAAACGAGCTCGCGCGATTGCGCGCGGAGTGGACGCGGTTGACGCAAGGCCAGCTTCAGGTGGACGAGTTGAAAAATCTCAGGACCGATCACGTCGCCGTGATGCGCCTGCGTGGAGAAGTCGACGCGATGCGCGCCCGCGTGCAGGAAGCGGAAAAGTCCGCCGCGAAATAGGCGTAGCGCAGGCGGCCCGCCTGCTCCGAATCCCGAAACCGGATTTAGGCACCACGAAATACACGAAACACACGAAAAGAATACCAAACCAAGGCCCCAGAATTTTTAGCCGCAAAAAAGCGCAAATTTTTCCGGGGCTGCGAAGGAGATTTGGGAGCGCTTATAAGCGCGCGGAAATTTTGATTCGAAGCCCCGGAAACTTGCGCTTTTTTGCGGCCAAAAAAATTCTGGTGGTTTGGGGCCAAGGTATTTTTTTCGTGTGTTTCGTGTATTTCGTGGTGCCTAAATCCGGATGCGCCTGGCGCGAATGGCCCTATGTCGCTGGGGTCCGCGGCTACTAAGTTTAGGGATAAATTCCCTTCGCCGGGAATCGGCCTTGCGGCGGTACGCGCGGTATTCACCGCCATCCGCTCTAAAAACGGGGCAGACGACAGAATCCCCTCCGCGCTTCCACGCGTCTCATCGCGGTCCAGATATTCCGCACCCTGCGGACCTCATGACGCTTGATGATCAGCCACACGCACCGTTGCATTTTTGTCCATATTCCAAAAACCGCTGGCAACAGCGTGAATCGAATCTTCGGTGTCGGGTGGGAGGATCACAAGGACCTGGCGCGGTACGCGGAGGAGCTGCCGCCCGAGAAATTTGCGCGATACTTCAAGTTCGCGATCGTGCGCAATCCCTGGGACCGCCTTTTTTCGGACTATAATTACCAGCGCAAGAAGAGCCGCGCGGGCAAGCTGTTCGTGCGAACCGACTCGGGCCGATTGAGGACGTTTTCCGAGTGGGTGCGAGTGGTGCTGGCCGACCCCTACCGCTACCAACCCGCGGCTTGGGCGGGCAATGTCAGCCCGCGCCTTCATCGGTGGAGCCCGCAGGTGGATTGGATCAGTATCGACGGGCAGAACCGGATGGATTTCGTCCTGCGCATCGAAAACCTGCAGGCGGACTTTGGCGCGGTGTGCCGCCAACTGGGCATGCCCGTGACGCGGTTGCCGCGCCGCAACCGCCGGCTGCATGGCCATTATTCCTGGTATTATGATGAGGAGACCCGCGATCTGGTAGGTTCGCACTATGCCCGCGACATCGCGGCCTTTGGCTATCGGTTCGAACGCAGCGCCCTGTGTGAAGGCTGGTGTCGAATGCGTTCGACCGCCTCGACGGTGATGAGCAGCCTGCGCACGTCCACCGCGCTCACTGCGGTGCGTTTCAAACAGCCATGAGTCTCCCGTTTTCCGCATCGCCCCGCACCGGTCACGTCTTCTGGCTCTTCGGATTGTCGGGCGCGGGCAAGAGCACGCTGGCCGCGGCGCTCGACCGCACGCTGCGCGAGGAAGCGCGACGCGAAACCTTGCTGCTGGACGGGGACCGTCTGCGCGCCGGGTTGTCTCGCGGGCTCGGATTTGGGGATGAGGACCGTTCGGAAAATCTGCGGCGCGGGGCCGAGGTCGCCCGGCTTGGCGTGGAAAGCGGACTGCTGGTGATCGCGGCCTTCATCACCCCACTGGAAGCACAGCGACGATTGGTGGAGTCGATTGTGGAGCGGAATTCCATTTCCATGATCTTCATCGATGCGCCCCTCGAACTGTGCCGGCGCCGGGACGTGAAGGGCCTTTATCGCGGCGCCGCCAACGGGGCCGTGCCGAGTATGACAGGCATCACCTCGGTCTTTGAAGACGCGCAGGGTGCGGACCTCCGGCTGATGACGGGCGTGGAAACCCTCCCGGGTTCCGCCGCAAGGTTGGCGGCGTTTGCGCGGCAGCGACTGGAGCAGGCGAAGGGCGCGCAGATGACGGCGGGTGTGCGCGACGCGATGGCCTGAGTTGACTCGGTCGGCACGCTTTCGCGGCTACTTGATATTTCGGAGCAGGCGGGCCGCCTGCGCTACTTTTCCACGGCGTGGATTTCCACGGCGCCGGCTCGGCCCTTCACGGTGACGGAACCGAGCGGGCGGGTGTTCACCGGTGTGCCGCGGACCGCGGCCAGCGTGGCGGCGCTGGTGATGATGTTGGTGTGGTATTCCGGCGTGCGCGTCAGCGACTGGAGGCGCGCAGCCACGTTCACGCCGTCCCCGATCACGGAATAATTCAGCCGGCGATGCGAACCGATGTTGCCCGCGACGACGCGCGCGGTGTTCACCCCGACGCCGATCGCGAGGGGAGGACGGCCTTCGGCGGCGAACTCGGCATTCAGGTCCGCCAGCGCGCGCTCCATCGCGAGCGCGGCGGCGAGCGCGCGATCCGCCGCATCGTTTTGGGCAACGGGAGCGCCGAACAGCGCCATGATCGCGTCGCCGATGAACTTGTCGATCACGCCCCCATGGCGCTCGATTTCGCCGCTCATGCGGTCGAGGTAGCGGTTGAGCAACGCGAGCAAGGCGGGCGGCGGAAGCTTTTCGCTGAGCGTCGTGAAGCCGCGCAGGTCCGCGAAGAGGATCGTGACCTCGCGCTCTTCGCCGCCGAGGGTCGCGCCGTCGCGCATCAGCTGCGCGGCCACTTCCGGCGAAACATTCTTGTCGAGCAAGTCGCGCACCTGGTCGCGCTCGGCGAGGCCGATGCTCATGGCGTTGAACGACTCCGCGAGGTCCCCGAGCTCGTCCGCGCGGTCGAGGTCCAGGCGCGCAGTGTAGTCGCCGCTGGCGATCACGCGCGTGTGCGACGCGAGTTGCTGCACGGGTTCGCTGATGCTGCGCGCGAGCCCGAGGGCGATGAGCGTCGCGACGAGCAAGGCCGCGAGCGAAATGTAAAGCAGGCGCCGCTCGAGGGCGTGGGCCGCGGCGAGTTCGGCGGTGAGCGGGCGCTCGAGGACCACGGTCACCGGATCCTCGCCCAGCAGGTCCTGGAGCTTGAAGAGGGAAACATACCGGTCGTCGCCGAGCTGCACGATTTTCGTGTGCTCGACCGCGTTGGGCTGGGCGGCGACGAGGCTCGAGATCACCTTGAAATTCTCGTCGGACAGCGTCGTGGCGGACGCCTTCGCGCCCTGGACCGAAACGAAGCTCACTTCGATCCCCGTGGTATCCTTGATCTTCTGCGCGAACGCCCGGTCGATCGGAAAGGCGAGGCCAAACCAGCCGGAGATATTCGGATACGGCGCATAGAGCGGCACGACGACCAGCACGTGGAGCTTGCCGTTGAGGTAGGAAAACCCGCTGTCCTCGAGCTGGTCGGCCTTCGTGGCGCGCTCGATGAGATAGCGAAAGGGCCCGAGGTTCTCGTTCGCCATGTCGGAGTCGCTGTTCGCAAGCAGCGCGCCTTCGGTGTCGAAGAGGGCAATGACGGGGGCGCCCACGCGGCCGGTGAAACTCTTGAGCGCGGAGCTCAGGGTCTTCGTGTCGGGCTTATCCTCGCCCAGCACGGTGCGGATTGCGTAGTCGCTCGTCATCACGCCGGCGCTTTTTGCGAGGGACGTGATCTGCTGGCGCACCGCGTCGTCGTAGATGCGTTCGCCGATCTTCAGGTTGGCTTCGCTGTGCGCGAGCGCGTTGGAAAGATTGGCGTGGGAAACGAGCACGTAGGTGACACCCAGCGTGACAAAGAGCAGGCTCAGCAGCATCGCGAGCAGCCGCGTGCTGAAGCGGCGAAATCGGAAAATGCGGACGGCCACGATGCGAGCGACTTAGTTGTAGAGACCGGACTTCGCGTTGCTGCGGTGCAGGCGACGGTCGGCTTTGAGTGCGAGCGAGAAGGCGAGGGGCGCAGCTGCGGCGTCCGCGGTCACCGTGACTTCGCGCGACTGGGTTTTGGCCAGGCGCGGATGCCATACTTCCGCGCGGTAACGCCCGGGCGGGACCTCGGCGACGGTCGCGGTGCCGTCGGCGGCGGTGCGGCCAAACCACGGCGTGGCGAGCACCACGACGTACGCGGCCATCCAGTCGTGGATGTTGCAGCCGAGCGCGACGATGCCGGGCTGGTCGAAGAGCACCGGCGCCTTGGCTTCGCCGGCGTAGAGCGGGAGTTCGAATTTCTTCGGCTTCGACAGCGAATACACGTGGTGCTGCACCGTGTCGCGGTTGGGAAAACTCACGGAGGTGCCGACGACGAGCGCGGTGACGTAAGGCGAAAATTCCTCGCCACGCTGGACAATTTCCAGCGGCGCGGCCGGCGGGACGACCTTCGCCGGGACGTCGAGGGGGATGAGCGAAACGACCGCGTCGGCCACGGGTTGGTCCTTGCCATCGGCGAGCTTGAATGTGACGGACGCGGCCTTGGCGGCGGTGAGCTGAGCAAGAAACAGCGCGGCAACGCCGGCGAAACCAAGCGGATGGATCCTAAATTTGATCAGAAGGTCACGGAGGCAACGAAGCGCCCTCCGCTCTCCGGAAAATAGCGCAGGCGGCCCGCCGGCTCCGAAGATTGAACCGCGGGTTCGCGTCCATTCGGGTCCATTTGGTGGTTCTCCGATCACGCCAGCTAACGATGATTTTTCGCGGCCCGGGAACCGTGAGGATGTCTTCACAGGAGCGGATGCAAGACCTGCCAGACCGTGTCTGCAACCTTCGCGGCGCCTTCAGCGGTGGGGTGGATGCCGTCGGGCTGGTTGAACTCGGCGTGTCCCCCAATGTTGGCGAGGAGGAATGGCACCAGCGGGAGATGGTTTTTCGCGGCCAAGTCAGGGTACATCGCGGCGAACGAACGCGCGTAATCCTGGCCCATGGTCGGGGGCATCTGCATGCCGGCGATGACGATCTGGGCGTGGGGATATTTGGTGCGGACGCGATCGATGATGCCCTGGAGATTCGCGGCGGAAACCGCGGGTTCGATCCCGCGCAGGCCGTCGTTGCCGCCGAGCGCGAGGACAAACACGTCGATCGGCTGGCGGAGGATCCAATCGACGCGGCGCAGGCCGCCGGCGGTGGTCTCGCCGCTGAGGCCCGCGTTGACGGTGCGCCAGGGAAGATGGGCGTCATCGATCTTTTTCTGGATCACCGCGGGATAGGCCTCGGTGGCCGGGTCCTCGAGGCCGAGGCCCGCGGTGAGGCTGTCGCCGAAAAAAATAATCGTGCGCGGCGCGGCGTCGGCGGCGCACGCGACGCCCACCGCAAAACCCGCGAGCAAACTGAGAATGAGGGCCTTCATGCTGGAAATCGACCGCTTGAACTAGCTTTCGTGCCGTTTCGCGTGTTGGGTGGCCAGACTCTTCTTATGAGCGACCGCCCGATGTTGAAAGTGGACCGTCTGACCAAAACCTATCGTTCAGCGGGTGGCGCGCTGACGGTGCTGAAGGAGGTGAGCTTCCAGATTTCCGCCGGTGCGACGGTCGCGATCGTGGGGCCCAGCGGGAGCGGGAAGACCACGCTGCTCGGCTTGTGCGCGGGCCTGGACCGGCCGACGTCCGGGAGTGTCGCGGTTGCGGGGGAGGCGATCGGGGAGATGGATGAGGACGCGCGCGCCTTGGTGCGAAACGCGCATGTCGGTTTTGTTTTCCAGAATTTCCAGCTGATCCCGACGCTGACGGCGCTGGAGAATGTGCTGGTGCCGGTCGAGCTCGCCGGCGATTCGAGCCGCGAGGGCGAGGCGCGGGAGTTGCTCGCGCGCGTGGGCCTAGGCGAACGTTACGGGCATTACCCGGTGCAGCTCTCGGGCGGCGAGCAGCAGCGCGTGGCGCTGGCGCGGGCGTTCATGAACCGGCCGAAAATTTTATTCTGCGACGAGCCCACGGGAAACCTCGACGGCGACACGGCGGCGGCGATGGTCGACCTGATCTTCGGCCTGAACCGCGAACGCGGGACGACGCTGGTGCTGGTGACGCACGACCTCGAGCTGGCGAAGCAATGCCAGCGCATCATCCGACTCAGGGGCGGCGCCGTGCTGAGCGACGAGCAGACCCAAGTGGTTTGACCGCGCATGCACCCGATGAGACACAAATTTACCACGGAAGGCTTTCGGATCAGATTCGCGTCCATGCGTGGCCATTCGTGGTTAAAAAAGATGGGGGTTCGGTCATTCGCTGCAGCCCGATGAATTTCATCCTGAAAATGGCCTGGCGGGATTCGCGGGCTTCACGGCGGCGGCTGGTGTTGGTTTCGCTTTCGGTGGTGCTGGGGATCGCCGCGCTGGTGGGGATCGGGTCGCTGGCGGACAATCTCCAGCGCACGGTCGAGCAGCAGACGAAAGCATTGCTCGGATCCGACCTGAGCGTCTCGGCGCGCGCGCCCTTCCCGGAGGCCGCGGAGAAATATTTCGCGACGCTGGGCGGCGAGCAGGCGCGGGAAATCGGGCTGACTTCAATGGTGGGTTTTCCGACCCGCGAAAACCGCCGCAAGCTCGTGCAGGTGCGCGCGCTCGAGGGAAATTTTCCATTTTACGGCGAGCTGGTCACGGTGCCGTCGGGCGCGATGGCGCAGGTGCTCGCGGGCCATTCGGCGCTACTGGAGGAAACGCTGCTGGTGCAGTTCGGCCTGCAGGTGGGCGACGAGGTTTCACTGGGCCAGGCCACGTTCACCGTCGCCGGCGCGTTGAAAAAAATGCCCGGGGAATCGGCCGCGGTCGCGACGCTGTCGCCGCGCGTTTATATTTCCCGCGCAAGCCTGGAGGAAACCGGCCTGCTGAAGAGCCGGATTTTCACGACCTACCGCGTCTATTTCAAACTGCCGCCCACGCGCGACCCGGATGCGCTGGTGGTCACAATGAAGGAAAAGTTCCAGAAGCAGCGCTGGAAGTATGCGACCGTGGAAGAGCGCAAGCGCGACCTGGGGCAGGCGCTCAAGGACACTTACTCCTTCATCAGCTTGGTGGGATTCGTCGCGCTGTTCCTTGGCGCGGTCGGCGTGGCGAGCGCGATGCACGTCTATATCCGGCAGAAGCTCACGACCGTCGCGGTGCTGCGTTGCCTGGGGGCGTCGGCGCGGACGAGTTTCGCGGTGTACCTGATCCAGGGCGCCGGCGTGGGCCTGATCGGCGCGGTGTGCGGCGCGGCGCTGGGGATCAGCGTGCAGCTGATCCTGCCGATGGTGCTCAAGGACTTCCTGCCGTTCACGGTGGAGTTTTATGTTTCGTGGGCCGCGGTGGGCAAAGGTGCGATGGCGGGCCTGGTCATCTGCCTGCTCTTCACGTTGCTGCCGCTGTTGACGGTGAGGCGGGTGTCGCCCCTGCTCGCGATTCGATCCGCCCAGGGCGAGTCGCAGGGCCGCGACCCGTGGCGGCTTGGATTGTTTTTCGTGATTGCGAGCGCGGTCCTCGGCTTCGCGATCTGGCAGACCGGGCATTGGCAGACCGGCCTGGGTTTTGCGCTGATGATGGCCTTCGGTTTTGGCACGCTCACGGGGATGGCCGCGCTGGTGTCGTGGGCGGCGAAGCGATTCGTGCCGAAAAAATCGCTGGCGTATGTCTGGCGGCAGGGCCTCGCCAACCTGCACCGGCCGAACAATCGCACCGTGCTGCTGCTGCTTTCACTGGGGCTTGGGACTTTCCTCATGCTCACCCTGGTGCTCACGCGTGATTCGCTCGTGGAAAAATTGTCCGGCCTCGGCGGTGGCTCGCGGCCGAACGTGATGTTTTTCGATATCCAGGACGACCAGGTCGCGCGCTTGAAGACGATCATCACCGGCACGGGCGCGACGGTGGTGGGCGAGGCCCCGATCGTGACGATGAAGCTGGCGAGCCTCAAAGGGCGGACAGCGGATGAGATCATGAAGGATGATAAATCCGGGGTGCCCGGATGGACGCTGCGCCGCGAGTATCGTTCGACCTATCGTGCGACGCTGACCGAAACCGAGAAAATCACGGAGGGCACGTTCATCGGTCATGTTGCTCCCGGGACGGAGGTGGTCCCGCTTTCGGTCGAGACGAGCCTGGCCAAGGATCTTCAGCTCAAGCTGAACGATGTGCTCGTGTTCGACGTGCAGGGCGTGCCGGTCAAGGCGTATGTCGCGAGCCTGCGGGAGGTCGACTGGCAGCGCATGCAGGCAAACTTCTACCTGGTTTTCCCCGAGGGTGTGCTCGAGCCGGCGCCGAAGACGTTCGTCGCGGCGGCGCATGCGGCAACGCCGGCGGATTCGTCGCGGTTGCAGCAGGCGGTTTGGAAGGAATTTCCCAGCATCTCGGCGATCGACCTTTCGCTGGTCCTCCAAACGGTGATGGGGATTCTCGAGAAGGTTTCGTTTGTGATCTCGTTCATGGCCGCGTTCACGGTGCTCACTGGCATCATCGTGCTGGCGGGGGCGGTGCTGACGGGACGGTTCCAGCGGATTCGCGAGACCGTGCTGCTGCGAACGCTCGGGGCGACGCGGAAGCAGTTGCGGCAGATCCAACTCGTCGAGTACGCGGTGCTGGGTGTCCTGGCCGCGGTGACGGGCGGCGGCCTGGCGGTCGCGGCGAATGCGCTGCTAGCCCGGTTTGTTTTCAAGATGCCGTTCACGCTATCGCCGGGCGTGCTTGCAACGTCGATCGCGGCCTCGGTGGCGATCACCATCCTGACGGGGCTCGCGGCCAATCGCGGGATCGTCGACCACCCGCCGCTGGAGGTCCTGCGGCAGGAGACGTAGGAGGTTGTTAGGTCCGTCGTCGCAGAGGGAGTAGAACAGGAAGTGAGGTGGCAGAGGCCATGGAGTGCTTGCCGACCAACTCGCATTGATTCGTGTCCATTCGTGGTTAACGCTTTTTCGCTCATGAAAAATTCCCTGCCCAATCCGCGCGTCGTCACCTTTCACTATACGCTCCGTGATTCGTCCGGCCGCGTGCTGGACACTTCCGAAGGAGGCGAGCCGATCACCTATCTGGAAGGCGGCGGGCAGATCATTGACGGGCTCGACCAGCGATTGCGCACGGCGCCGGGCGGCGCGAAACAGAAGGTGGAAGTGCCGGCGGCGGAAGCTTACGGCGAGCGCGATCCGAGCCAGGTGCAGAAGGTGAAGCGCAGCGTGCTGCCGGTCGACGGCGAGGTTAAGATTGGCGAGCAGTTCCAAGCCGGCTCGGATCGTTCCGCTCCGGTGGTCACGGTGGTGGCGGTCGACGGCGACATGGTGACGCTGGACGCAAATCATCCGATGGCGGGGGTGGATTTGAGTTTCGACGTGGAGATCGTGAGCGCGCGTGCGGCGACGCCGGAGGAATTGAAGCACGGGCATGCGCATCCGGGCGACGGAACCGGGCATTGCCAGTAGCCGCGCAAACCCCCACGCTGCAAAACCCATGAAAATCCTCGGCATCGATATCGGAGGCTCGGCCCTGAAGGGCGCACCTGTTGACACGACGACTGGCCGCCTGTTGGCGGAACGATTCCGCGTTGAAACCCCGACGGTGGTCACACCCGCGGCGATGGCGAAGATCGTGGGTTTGATCGCGCGTCATTTCAACTGGCAGGGGCCGATCGGCATCGGTTTCCCGGGCGTAGTGCAGGACTCGCGGATTTTCACATCCGCCAACCTTCACCAACGTTTCATCGGCTGTGACGGGGGGAAATTATTTGCCACGGCCACGGGCTGCAAAGTCACGCTCGGCAATGATGCGGCGGCGGCGGCGCTCGCCGAAATGCGCTTTGGTGCGGGCAAGGGTTTTCAGGGCAAGGCGCTGCTTCTCACGCTGGGCACGGGCATCGGCTCGTCGCTCTGCTATCGCGGCATCGTGGTGCCGACGGAACTCGGCCACCTCCCGATCAAGGGAAAATCCGCGGAGCGCTTCGTGTCGTCGTCGGCCCGGAAGCGTCGCGAGCTTTCGTGGGAGGAGTGGGGGACTGAGCTCGGTGAATACGTGCAGACGCTCGAGCGGATCCTGTGGCCCGAGCTGATCATCATCGGCGGCGGCGTGAGCGCGAAGAGCCGGAAATTTTTCAAATTCGTGAAGCCGCATGCAAAAATGGTGCCGGCGAAATTCCTCAACGAGGCGGGAATCGTCGGCGCGGCGCTGTCGGTGGAACAGGATAAGAAGCTCCAAGCCCCGACATCCAAGCTCCCATGAAACTTCGAAGCCTGGCGGATCAGCAAAAGTCCGTTAGGCTTCGGTGAATCCGAAGCTGGAGTGTGCTGTCCCAACGCGCTGCGTTTCATGAGACCTTGGATGTTGGAGCTTGGAGCCTTCCCGGTAGTTTCGCCTCATGAATCGCGAAATCCTCATCGTCGGCCAGGGGCTGGCCGGGACGATGCTCGGGGCGGAGTTTGAGCGCGCGGGGATTCCTTTTCGCATCGTCGACGCCGGTCATATGGGTGCGGCGTCGCGCGTGGCAGCGGGCATCGTCAACCCCGTCACCGGTCGCCGCCTGGTGAAGAGCTGGAAGATCGAAGAGCTCCTACCGCTCGCACGAAAAACGTATGGGGCGCTGGAATCGACGCTCGGCGGTGCACTTTGGCGCGACATGAGGGTTCGCCGGGTCTTCGCGGACGAACGCGAGCGGAGGGTTTTTACCGAGCGCAGTGCGAAGGGCGAACTCGGACCGTACGCCGGAATCGCGGACGACGAGGGTGGCTGGATCGAGGGAGCGGGCCACGTCGACGTCGAAGCGCTCCTGGCCCATGCCCGGGCGCGTTGGTTGAAACTCGGCGTGCTCGAGGAGCGGCGGATCGAGTGGGCCGACGTGATTGGACGATGGGAATTGGTTATCGATTGCAGCGGACGGGCGGGAAACCAGTTCGGCTTTGTGCCTTGGGAATATTCGAAGGGAGAAATCCTCACGATCGCGGTCGAAGGACTGGAGCCCGACGTGGTTTTGAATTCCGGTCGCTGGATCCTGCCGCTGGCCGGCGGCCGCGGGAAGGTGGGCGCGACGCATCAGGCGGGTTCGACCGACACGATCCCGACGGCATCCGCACGTGCGGCGCTCGAAGCCAGTGCGGCCGCCCTCCTGAAACGCTCTTATATAATAGAAGGGCAGGCGGCGGGCGTGAGAGTGAACCTTCCGGATCGACGCCCCGTGGTGGGCCGTCACCCCTCGATTTCCCGGCTGGGAATCATCAATGGCCTGGGGTCGAAGGGCGTGAGCCTCGCCCCGTGGCTCGCCCGGCAATGGGTGAATCACCTCACGGAAGGTGTTCCCTTCGATCCGGAGGCCGATGTAAGTCGCTTTCAGCTCTCCCGTTCATCGCAGGCTTCAACGCGATGAATCTGATATTCGTCGTATTCTACCGTTCGTTCGTCGCAAACATCAGCTTATCGCCTTGAGTACCCCTGAATAGAGGCGAAGAACGCGTCCGACGCATGCAACGCCGATGGCTCACGGTTATCACGCTAGTCGCCATCTGGGCGTTTGTGGGCTTCGTGCTGGCGATCGAGGCGTACCTGAATGTGCGCGTGATCCACATGCGCGCGGTGGATTTCATCACCGTGGGCCAGCCGCAGTTTGTGCGCGCCGCGATGTGGGCGTGCATGGCGCCGTTCATCCTGCAGCTGCGGGAGAAAATGCCGCTCAGCAGCGGGCACTGGGTGGGCGGGATCACCTTTCACTTTCTCTTCAGCTTCGTCGTGATGGCGGTGTTTTTCCTGGGCCGGCTTGTCGCCGAGGCCGTCTTCCTGTGTGAACCGCTTAGTGGATTCTGGGAGATGGCCGCCAATAATTTCTGGGGCCGGAACATCATCGACATGGCGTTTTACTGGGGCGTCCTCGCGTTCGGGTTCAGTTCCGAGATCTACCGAAAGTATCGCAACGAGGAACTCCGCTCCGCCCAGCTCGAGGCGCGTTTGATTGAAACGGAACTGAAGGCGCTGCGGCAGCAGATGCACCCGCACTTCCTGTTCAACACGATGAACACGATCTCGGTCCTGGTCCGCGAGGGGAAGAACGACGAGGCGGTCACCCTGGTGGCGCGGCTCAGTACGCTCCTGCGCATGTCGCTCGACAACACGGGCGTGCAGGAAGTCACGCTCCGGCAGGAAATGGATTTCCTCGAGAAATACCTGGAGATCCAAAAAGCGCGATTCTCGGACCGGCTCGAGGTCAATATCGCGATCAGCCCCGAGGCGATGAACGCGCGCATTCCCAACCTCCTGCTGCAGCCGATCGTGGAGAACGCGATCCTGCACGGCATCGCGCCGCGCGCGGGCCCGGGGCATGTCGACATCCTCGGCCACGTCGAAAACGGCAACGTGCATCTTGAGGTGCGCGACGACGGCGCGGGGTTCGACGGCTCGATCCGCGCCAAGGAAGGCATCGGCCTCGCGAATACGCGCGAGCGACTCGCAAAAATTTATGGCGTTCGTGGACAGCTCTCGCTCCGCAGCGAACCTGGCCGTGGCGTCTCCGTCCAAATCGTCCTGCCCCACCGCACATGAAAACGTCCACCCTCGCTCCTGTCGCCCCCGCGTTTACCCGCATCCGGACTGTCATCGTCGATGACGAACCCGCCGCGCGCCGCGGCTTGCGCCTGCTCCTGGAGCGCGACCCCGCCGTCGAGATCGTCGGCGAAGCCTCCGGCGGCGCCGAAGCCGCGGAAATGATCGCGCGCGAAAAACCCGAGCTCGCGTTCCTCGACGTGCAAATGCCCGGCTGCGACGGATTCCAGGCACTCGCCAAGGTCGGAGTCGCCGCCGCGCCGGCGGTGATCTTCGTGACCGCCTACGATGAGCACGCGCTGCGGGCGTTCGAGGTCAACGCGGTCGACTACCTCCTGAAGCCATTCGACGACCTGCGCTTTGGCGCCGCGCTGCAGCGGGCCAAGGAGGAAGTGCGCCGTCGTCAGACCGACCACGTCAACAGCCGGCTGCATCAGTTGCTGGATTACCTCCAGGCTTCGCCCCCGCCGGTCGCGCCGGACGAGACCTCGCCGGATCGGATCCTGATCAAGTCGTCGGGAGAAATCTTTTTCCTCAAGGCCGAGGAGATCGACTGGATCGAGGCCGAAGGCGATTACATGAAATTCCACGTGGCGGGCCGGGCGCACCTGATGCGCGAGACGATGGCGCGCCTGGAGACGCGGCTGGACTCGAAGCGCTTTATCCGGATCCACCGGTCGACGATCGTGAACATCGATCGACTGAGGAAACTGAGCCCTTCGTTCGCCGGCGAGTACGCCGTGATCCTGCACGACGGCACGAAGCTCAAGCTGAGCCGGGGGTACCACGAGCGCATCGCGACGCTCTTGAAGCAGTCGCTGTAGCCGAAAGTGCGCCGGATGGCCCCCTCTGCCGTGCCCATCAGATTTGAACAGAAGGCAACGAAGGGAACGAAGAGGTTCAGGTTCGCGTGACCGATCGTGCCATTGACGGCCGGGGCATCGGGAGTTCCCGGAACCTATCTCGTGAAGGGCCACGAGCGATTCCGCTGACTAGAACCGCTTCGTTACCTTCGTTGCCTTCTGTTCAAATGGATTGGGGTTCGATCTTTCGGAGCAGGCGGGCCGCCTGCGCTACTTCTCCGTCGCGGTTCTCGCTAGAACTGTGCTGGATTCCGTTTTCCCGCTGATGCCAAACCCCCGTACCGAATCATTTCCCGAGATGGATTCCGGATCGGCGGCGAAATGGATCGGGGCTGGGCTCCTGCTTTTGCTTGTCGGCCTGCTCTATTGGCCGGCGTTGGACGGCGATTTTCTGACCTGGGACGACAACACGAGCATTTATGAAAACGCGTACCTCGGGGGTTTGAATGGGTCGCGGATCGAGTGGGCGTTCACTGACACCACGCAGTCGTTGCGCTACATGCCCCTCTCGTGGCTGGCGTACAGTGCGATTTTCGAACTCGGCGGATTGAACCCCTGGTACTACCACGCGGCCAACGTCGCGGTGCACCTTGCGAACGCTGTGCTGCTCTATTTCGCGCTCCGTCGGATCCTGCGCTTCGTCCGCCCGGATGCCGAGGCCCGGTGGAGCGAGATCGGAGCTTGGTTTGCAGCCGCGATCTGGGCGGCGCATCCGCTGCGGGTGGAAGTCGTGGCCTGGGCCCTGCCGCTCACCTATGCGCTGACGTGGTGTGCGCTGCTGGTGACGCTCCATTTCTGCCTGGCGGCGCTCAGCAGCGGGCGACGGATTTGGAAAATTGCGACGGTCGTGGCGTATACGATCGCGCTGCTGATTTATCCCATCGGGATTTCCGCTTGGCTCGCGTTCGCCGTGCTCGCGGCATGGCTCGCGCGAAAATCGACGCCGGATGCGCCGGCGCGACAATGGAAATGGATTTTTGTGCTGGCTGTCCCGGCCATCGCGAGCGCGGGCCTGGCCGTGTGGATTCGCTGGCATGGGGCGGGTCATTGGAATCCGCCGCTGACGCTCGCCCAATTCGGCGTGGCCCAACGGGCCGCGCAGGCGGCGTACGCCTGGGCATATTATGTCGGATCGCCGTTTCGTGTTATCGGGGCGTCGCCGATTTATGGTTCGCTGCTGGAAGTGAATCCCATGGGCGCGAGATTCGTGTTTGCGGGCGTGGTGGTGGTGGCGGGAAGCGCGGTGGCCTGGACGATTCGGCGGCGGAGTGGGGGATTCGGCGCGTGGTGGCTCGCCACGCTGGCGCTTGCGCTACCGGCGTTGGGACTGACGGAACATCCGTTTTTCACCTCGGATCGCTACACCGGTTTGATCGGCATCGTTTTCGCGATCGGGATGATTGGTGCGTGGGCCGGGGTCGCGTCGGCGCGGATCCAACGGGTGATCGCGCTGGTGGCCTGCGCGGCGTTGGTGGGTTGCGCGCTGCTGGCTGAACGGCAGATCGGATTCTGGCGGAGCACCGAAACCTTATTTCGACACGTGGCGGAAACGGCGCAGCACCCGACCGTGCTGGCGGAGGCTCATTTTCGACTTGGCACGGTGGCGGAGGATGCCGGGTCGTACGACGTGGCGAAAAAGGAAGCCGTTACAGGCCTGGCGTTGGACCCCTCGCATCGAAATTTGAAGATGCTGTTGGAACGCGTGAGTCTACCGCCGCCGCCGATTCGCCGTGCGGCGAATACGCAACTCGAGCTCGCGCGCTTTGCTCTCCAGCTCGGCGATACCTGGACCGCTCAGGCGCATTTTCGGCGGGCCGTCGCGCTCGATCCCGGCGCGATCGAACCGCGGGTGAGACTGGCGTTGTTGCTTGTTGGGACCGGTGAACCACGCGAGGCCTTGGCGCATTTTTCCTGGGCGGAGCGCCGAAAGCACGACGGCACAAACGCATTGTTCTACACCAGTCTCGAGGAGTCCGCCCGCCGCCGTGGCGATACGGCGCTTGCCGAAGCCGCCCGCCGCGCCCGCGAGCGGGAAAGTAGCGTCGTCGGCCGGCCTGCTCCGGGTTCCGTCCCGGTCCACCGGATTTGAACTGAAGGCAACGCAGGTAAAGAAGCGGTTTTCTAGTTGGCGCCAGCGTCCGGGCTTTCTGCGGTTTTGGTCAGGCGAATTGGTTTCCCGCAGTTTCCTCACTCGTTCCGGATGGTTCCGTCCAGGAAATTTCCCGCGAGTGGGTATGACACTTCCGGAATTGGGACGGAATTTCGGCGAATAGTGCGACCGTTCATCCCAGTTTTTTTCGTTGGACGTGAACGTCGATTGATTGGGCGCAAAGGTCGCACGGTTGATCGCATTTCTGCGACTCCGGAGTCTTGCCTGCAGTTATGCAGGCGTGAAATTCTTCTTTCGCCTGGTGCTTTGGGCCTTCCTGCCGATGAGCGGGATCAACGCGAGAACTCCCCTGGAGTGGGCGCATCAGGCGCAGGGGATGTTGGGACCGGGCGCCTGGTCGCGGATCGTGCGGATTGAAAACTCCGCGCCGAAAAGCTCGCACGCGCGAACGGTCGACGCGTTGGTGTTTGAAGAAGGCGGCCTCCTTTGGTTCTACACCTCGAACGAGGGCACACAGAGTTTATCGCTCTATCGCGACCGGTTGACTGAGGAAAAGGCCGACTTGTCGCCCCTCCTGCGCGAGATCGATGCAGGGTTTACGACGTTTTCGTTCATGCCGGACGAAACCCAAGCGGGTCTGTTGAAACCGAAGCCGCTCCCAAACGGATGCTTCATCGAATGCGTCGCGGCGTTGCGCAATCGGGTGCTGCGCGGCGAACGGATCGAGCGACCGCGTTTGCTGTCGTGTTACGCGCAGACGGATGAAGGGCTGCGCGGGCACACGGTGCTCACCTATGCGACGACGCAGGGATTTTACCTGCTCGATCCGACGGTTTCGTCGCGGCCGCACGCAGTGCCCGGATCGCTCGCGTCATTTCCGGAGGCCTTGGCAAAGATCGCGCTGCCGGGTGCTGGCATCACAAAAGCGCGCTGGGTTCCGATGGCCAATCCCACGCCCGCATTCGTCGCAGAAAGCTCTTCTCGCTCCGTCTCAAAAGCCCACGCGGTGCCGCGCGTCATGCGGTAATTGTCGCATAACAATTGTAGTTCGTCTCATCACGCGCGGCCTACCGCCGACGCGATGGGATTATTTTGGCCGTGCGCCGACGTCGATTGGGCGCGCGACGGTTGGTGGTGGTCGCAATCGCGTTGAGAGCGAAACAGCGCGGCAGATTGCTTCGGCAAAGAACCACGAGGCCGCTCCGCGGCTCGCGTGTTCTTAACACTACCAAACCAACACCATGAAAGACACCACGCGGATTAGTCACGCGGGACTGCGGCGAAAATTGTTCGCGCTCGGCCTCGTTTTAGGGACGGGCACGGCCTTTGCCCAAATTGCGACCACGACTGAAACGACTCAGAAGAAAGATGAGGTCGAGAAACTCGGCGCTTATGAAGTAACCGGTTCGCGCATCAAGCGGATGGACGCTGAAACTCCGAGCCCGGTTATTCGGCTGACCCGACAGGACCTGGCCAACACGGGTTTCAGTTCGGTGGATGACGCCTTGCGCGCGCTGCCCATCAGCAACGGCGCGGCAATCGTCCCGGAAGGTTCGGGCAACGGTTTCGCGTCCGGCACGTCCACCATCAATCTTCGTGGCCTCGGCAACAACAACACGCTCGTCCTCATCAACGGACGCCGTGCGGTTCCGTCGGGCGCGGGCGCGTTCAACGGCTTCCAATCCGTGATCGACCTTCGCCAGATTCCGATTTCCGCGGTCGACGCGATTGAAGTCCTCAAGGACGGCGCGTCCGCGATTTATGGATCGGACGCCGTCGCGGGCGTGCTGAACATCAAGCTCCGCCGCGATTACACCGGGGTCGGCATTGACCTCTCGTTCGGTAACACGTTTGGCACGGATTCGTTTGAGCGAAAAGCGTTCCTCATTGCTGGCGCCACGACGGGCCGGACGAACATCGTGGTCCAAGCCGATCTGTCGCATCGCAACGCGATCCGGGACACGGACCTTTCGTTCTCCCGGAACGCCGATTTGCGCGCCGACCCGACGTCGACTGCGCAGCTTGAGGCTGATCCCACGGGAAATTTCGTGACGGGTTACGACGGGCGCAGCAGCAACTCGTTTCCGGCGCGGTTCTTCCTTCCCGGCACGTCGACCGTGCGCGGTTTCCTGAACCCGACGTCCGATCCGAATCCGGCCAACGCCGCCGCCGCGTCGCGCGCGACGGGGGTGGGCTACTATAACTTCCAACAGGACACCTACCAGCGCCCGGAGGATGATTCGCGGAGCCTGAGCATGTACCTTCACCACGACTTCACGGATACGCTCTATGGTTTCGCGGATTTGTATTTCCGCCGCGTGGAAGCGGTCAATGGCGCCGCACCGGCGCCGTTCACGACGACGGACAAGGGTGACGGCACCAACAACCGTTTGGTTGTCCCGGCCGACAGCCCGTACAATCCATACGGCACGCGTTACTTCGGCGCCGCCGGCCAATCGATCGAGTTGAGCACCTATCGTCTCGTCAACGCCGGCCCCCGGTTTCACGACACGACGTCGGATTATCCGCGGCTGCTCTTCGGGCTGGGGGGCAAGCTCCCGAAGGACTGGACTTGGGAAGCGGCTTATATGTTCGCCCAAGGCAGCTTCACCGACACGGCTCCGGGGACTTCCTTTGACAGCGCCGTGCAACTCGCGCTCAAGGGCGTCGTGATCGATGGCCAGCGCTTGTACGCCAATCCGTTCGGGCCCGAGGATCCTCGCGTCACGGATTTCTACTCGGGCAATAATCCGACGAAGACGACGTTCACCGCAAATTTGTACGACGCCTCGATCAGCGGCGATTTGTTCGATGTTCCCGGTGGCACGGTCGGCATCGCGGTCGGCACGGAGTTCCGCAAGGAGTCGATTACTGACGTTCGCACGTTGGAAAACGAAAACGGCAACGTGGTCGGCGGCGGGGAAGGCTTCGGTTTTACGGGCAAGCGCAACGTGACGTCGGCCTACGTTGAATTGAAAGTTCCGATCCTGAAGGGACTCGAGCTCCAGCTTGCCGGGCGCTTCGAGGATTACAGCGATTTCGGCACGACGACGAAGCCCAAGGTCGCGCTTGGTTATAAACCCGCTCCCTGGATCATGCTGCGAGGTTCCTACTCGCAATCGTTCAAGGCGCCGGACCTCGCATTCCTTTATAGCAGGGGCAGCGTGAGTTTCACGGGCAGCCAGGCGCTCGACCCGCGGCGTCCGGATCAACCGGCCACGCAGCTCAAGACGCTTGGTCGTGGCAACCCCGGCCTGCAGCCGGAAACGACTGACACCTACTATGTCGGAACGGTGATCGAAATTCCCCAGGGACCGCTCAAGGGCCTGTCGTTCGACCTCGGTTATTTCCGCTTCGAGCAAAAGAACCTCATCACCCGCGATATCGCGCAGTTCACGCTTACGAACGAGCTTCGTCTCCCGGCGGGTCGCGTGGTGCGCAAGCCGCTGACTTCGGCGGAAGCCGCGGCAGGGTTCACGGTTGGCCTGCTCGATTACGTCGCGACGGATTGGTTTAACGCCAACTCGGGACTGAACGACGGCTATGACTTGGGCGTCGCTTATACGTTCAAGTCCGCGTCGCTCGGGCAATTCCGCATCGGCGTCGAGGCGAGCTACGTTGCGAACTTCGAGCGCACGAACGTCGATTCCCTCGGCGCGCTCACGCTCATCGATCTCGACGGCAACGACCCGAACGCGCTGTGGCACGGCACCGGCACCATTTCCTGGCAGAAGGGGAGGTGGGCCAGCTCCGTCTTCGTGCATTGGAGCGGCGGTTTCGTCCCGGGACAGCTGGGCGTGCCCGAATTCCCAATGGCCGACGAATGGCGCGTGGACCCGCAAGTCAGTTACAACGGCCTCTTTGGCACGAAGGTGACGGTGGGCGTGCGCAACGTGTTCAACCGCGCGCCGCCGCAGTACCTTGACCTTGGCACCGGATATTACGGCGGTGTGAGCGTGGCTGAGCCGGCGTTCTGGTACGTCCGTTTGTCGCGCGAGTTCTAAGCGAGCCTCGACGGTAATTTAACCGCGCGCCCCGGATTTCCGGGGCGCGCTTTTTTGCGTTTGGAAAGTTGCCCCGTTCATCCCACGCGCGCGCCGCTCATCAAAAAATCATGTAACTTTCCGGGGCATGCGGGTGTTGTCGACCCATGTCAGCGCTTGTCCACGCCACGCCGGTTCCAGGCGATAAACCCAGTCGTTTCACCGCCAAACCAGCGCGAGTCGTCGCAATCGCATTTCCTTTTTCATCGCCGATCACTTTTTCAGCTCTCGTTCGTAGTTATCAGTTGTGTTGTGTGGAGGGGTCGTTGTGGGCCCCTCCACACGTGTTTTCGGACGAGGCGCAATCGCTTGCCAAGGCGGCGTAGATTTTGAACCCTCGTTTCTTTAACTGCTCACACTGACTACCATGAACCAGGCTCCTGCTTCCAAACCTGTCCCCGCGCCGGTCACCAAAAAAAAATCCAAGACCAAGTGGGTGATCATCGCGATCGTGGTGCTGGTTGTCGTCTTGGGTACGTTTGCTGCGATCAAGAACAAAGGCAATGAACCGGGCCTGCCCGTAACGACGGAAAAGGCAGTGATTAAGACGATTACGCAACTTGTGACGGCAACCGGGAAGGTGCAGCCCGAGATCGAGGTCAAGATTTCGCCCGAGGTGGCCGGTGAAATCATCGAGCTTCCGTTCAAGGAAGGCGCCACCGTCAAAAAGGGTGAACTCCTGGTTAAGATCAAACCCGACACCTACCAGGCCCAAGTCGAACAGCAGGACGCCAACCTCGTCGCCGCCAAAGCCAGCGCAGTGCAGGCGAAGTCGCAGCTCGCGAAGTCACAGGACGACTTCAAGCGCGCCGAAGACCTTTTCAACAAGAAGCTGCTCTCTGATTCGGATTACACCGCATCCAAGAGCATCGCTGAAGTCGCCCAAGCCAATTACGACAACGCGCTGGCGCAGATCCGCCGCACCGAAGGCGCGCTGACCCAAGCCCACGATTTGCTGAACAAGACCACGATTTACGCGCCGATGGACGGTTCGATCAGCGCGCTCGGCAGCGAAGTCGGTGAGCGCGTCGTCGGCACGGGTTCGTTCGCCGGCACCGAAATCATGCGCGTTGCCGACCTCTCCAACATGGAGATGCGCGTGAAGGTGAACGAGAACGACATCGTCAACGTGAAGATCGGCGACCACTCGACGATCACGATCGACGCTTTCCCGGGCCGTAAATTCTCCGGCTCGGTTTACGAGATTTCCAGTTCCGCGATCACCACCGGCGCAACGGCCGCTGGCTCCAACCAAACGCTGTCGACCGATGAAGTGGCTAATTTCCTGGTCAAGATTCGCGTCGCCGACCGCGACGTCACGCTTCGTCCCGGCATGAGCGGCGTCGCGGATATCGAAACCCAGACTGCCAAGGACGTCGTCGCGATTCCGGTCCAGAGCGTGACCGTCCGCATGGGCGGCAAGACCACCCAGGAAATGCAGGAGCAGAAGGCCAAGGAAGCGAAGGAGAAATCCGGCAACGAGCTCGATGTCGCGGGCGAGCGCGAAGAAGCGCGCCGCAACAAGGACAAGCTCGAGCGCGTGGTTTTCATCAAAAAGGGCGGCACGGTGGAACAGCGGAAGGTCGAGACCGGCATCGCTGACAACACCTCCATCGAAATCAAAAGCGGCGTGAAGGCCGGCGAGGAAGTGATTTCCGGCACTTACGCGGCGATCAGCCGCAAATTGAAGGACGGCAGCAAAGTCCAACTCGAGCGTCCGAAGAAGGACGAGGAGAAGAAGTAACTTTCCGGGCCCTGCGCCAGGTTTTGCACCATGTCTTCCACCATCGCACCGGCCACCGCTGGCCGCGTCACCCGGCCCGCGGGCCCGCTTGTGATCGATATCGCGGATGTCTCGAAGCTTTACAAGATGGGCACGGAGATCATCCACGCGCTTCGCGGCGTCACCGTGGAAATCCGCCGCAACGAATACCTGGCCATCATGGGTCCGTCCGGCTCCGGCAAGTCGACGCTGATGAACATGCTCGGGTGCCTCGATACGCCGACGGCGGGGCGTTATGAGTTCAACGGCAAGAATGTCGCGCACATGGCGGACGACGAACTCGCGGACATCCGCAACCGCGAAATCGGTTTCGTCTTCCAGACTTTCAACCTTTTGCCGCGCTCCACGGCGCTGGCCAACGTCGAGCTTCCGCTCATTTATGCCGGCTTGCCGGCTTCCGCGCGGCGCGAGCGGGCCGAGCAGTCGCTGACCTCGGTCGGACTCGGCGAGCGCATGTCGCACAAGCCGAACGAGCTTTCCGGCGGGCAACGCCAGCGCGTCGCCATCGCCCGCGCCTTGGTCAACAATCCCTCGATCATCCTCGCCGACGAACCCACCGGGAATCTCGATTCCAAGACTGGCGTGGAAATCATGGCGCTTTTCGAGCAGCTCTATGAGCAGGGAAACACGATCATCGTCGTCACCCATGAGGAAGACATCGCCCGCCACGCGCGTCGCATCGTCCGTCTCCGCGACGGCCTGATCGAGAGCGACGGACCCGCGTTGTGAATCTACGATTTACGAAGGTCGAAGTCCGATTGCCGAACCGATGTGTCCCCGAGCGAAAACATTTGAACATGGCTCCTCGCCAAGACGACGGCCGATCCCGGCTCGCATTCGCGCGGCCCTCTTCCGGAAAATCATTTCTCGTCTCTCGTAAATCGTAAATCGCATGGCTCGCCTGATCTACGAACTGACCGAGTCCTTCCGCATCGCGTTCGCGCAGATCCGCGCGAACAAGCTGAGGTCGGCGCTTACTGCGCTCGGTGTGATCATTGGAATCGTGGCGGTGACTTTGATGGGCACTGCGATCCGCGGGATCGACACCGGCTTCCAGAATTCCCTGAACATGCTCGGCGACGACATCCTGTACGTGGGGAAATGGCCGTGGGGCAATGTCGAGGACTGGTGGAATTATGTCGGCCGCCCGCCGATCAAACCCGAGGACGCGGAGAAACTGAACGTCGTCTTTGCCGACACCCCGAACTCATTGCTCGACCTCGCGGTGCCGATGGTCGGCCGCGGCACGACCGCGAAATATGGCGACCACAAGATCAGCGGGGTCATGACCTTTGGGACCTCGGCCGACTACGGTCGGATCCTGAACGCGGATTTCAAGGAAGGCCGTTTGTTCAACGATACCGAAGCGGTCGCCGGCCGGCCCGTTTGCGTGATCGGCTTCGACATCGCGGAGGCCCTTTTCCCCGGGCGCTCGGCGATCGGGGAGGAGATTTTCCTCAATGGACACCCGAACTGGGTGATCGGCGTGCTCGCGAAACAGGGGTCATTCCTGGGCCTGTTCAATTTCGACAACCAGGCGATCATGCCGATCGAATCGTTTCGAAAGGCGTTCGGCACGCGCCGCGGGTCGGAAATCCGCGTGAAGGTTCGCGACAAGACGCGGCTCGTCGAAGCGAAGGAGGAACTGGTCGGCGCGATGCGCCGCGCGCGCGCGCAGCTGCCAGGTGAGCGCGACAATTTCTCGATCAACGACCAGGGCGCCATCAAGGCTCAGCTCGACCCCATCAAACAGGGCATCGCGATGGCGGGACTTTTCATCACGGGCCTCTCCCTCTTCGTCGGCGCGATCGGGATCATGAACATCACGTTTGTCAGCGTGAAAGAGCGCACGAAGGAAATCGGGACGCGCAAGGCACTTGGCGCCCGGCGCCGGACGATCCTGCTCCAGTTCCTGATCGAAGCCGTCTCAATCTGCCTCATCGGCGGCCTGGTGGGACTTTCGTTGACCTATTTCCTGGTCCTCGCCGTCGGCGCGATCTTTCCCGCGTTCCCGATCGAGTTCTCGATCAGCCTCGTGTTCGTCAGCGTGATCGTCTCGGTCGTCGTGGGCGTGGCCAGCGGATTCGCCCCGGCGTGGGGCGCGTCCCGCCTGGATCCGGTCGTGGCGCTGCGGTACGAATAGTTTCCCATGCGCTTCATCGAAATTCTCCGCATGGCCCTGGGCTCGCTCGGGGTGAACAAGCTCCGCTCCTCGCTCACGATGCTCGGCATCACGATCGGCGTTTTTTCCGTGATCGGCGTCATGACCGCGGTTTCGGCGCTGCGGCAGTCCGTGGAGACGGGCATCAGTTTCCTCGGCTCCAACATCATCCAGATTTCGAAACGCCCGGTCGGGGTCAGCGAGGAGGGCCCGAATCGCCGCCGGTTCGATTTGCGGCGCGACATCACTCTGCCCCAGGCGATGCGTTTCAAGGAGCTGATGGAGCCGTGGACCGACGTCATCTGCCTCAAGACGTTCAACAACGACAGCATTTCCCAGGCGACCTACCAGAACCGCAAGAGCACCCCGAGCATCACGTTCGGCGGGAGCAACGAACATTTCCTCGCCGCGAACCAGTACGCGGTGGAGCTTGGGCGGAATTTTTCACCGGAGGACGTTGCGCTCGTGCGTCCGGTCGCGATCATCGGCCAGGGGATAGTCTCGAAACTGTTTCCGAGTGAGACGCCGCTCGGGAAGATCATGAAGGTTTCGGGCCGCACCTACACCGTGATCGGCGTGTACGCCGCCAAGGGCTCGTCGTTCGGGGCGAGCGGCGACGACATCGTGATGGTGCCCATCACGCGCTTCCTCGCCGACTACGGGGCGGAGAACCGCAGCATCAACATCGCCACCCAGGCGGCTTCCCAGGAGGCCTACAACGACACGCTCGACAAGGCGATCACCGCGATGCGGATCGTGCGGCAGCTGCGCGCGGAACAGGAAAACGATTTTGAAATGTACTCGAACGATTCGCTGATCTCCGCCTTCGGCAAGGTCGCGGACGTCATCGGCGCCGGCGCGTTCGTGATCAGCGCCATCGCGCTCCTCGCGGCCGGCGTCGGCATCATGAACATCATGCTGGTCAGCGTGACCGAGCGCACGAAGGAGATCGGCGTGAGAAAGTCGATCGGCGCGCGCAAGGCCAGCATCCTGACCCAATTCCTGATCGAGGCGGTTGCGATCTCCGTGCTGGGCGGGCTGGTGGGAATCTTGCTTGGAGTCGGCGCGGGCAACGCGATCGCCTACATGCTCAAGGCGTCGCTCGTTTTCCCATGGTTCTGGGCGACCGTCGGCATTCTCGTCTGCTGCGGCATCGGCGTCAGTTTCGGGTTTTATCCCGCGTGGAAAGCGGCATCGCTCGACCCGATCGAGGCGCTGCGGTACGAGTAGGCGGCGCCCGCGGGTGCAACGCGTTGAGCGGCCTGCCCGCTACCCGCTACTTTCCGAAAGCAGGCGGGCCGCCTGCGCTACTTTTCATCCGCGGCGGATTTCCGATCCCTGGAAACGAACCTGGATCCGAAAGACTTTCTTCATCCGGCAAATGATCTGGCCGGTGGCGAGGTCGATCTTTTCCGGCACCTCGATGCGATGGAGGTCGACGACGGCGTGGAATCCGCGCTCGGAAAACACGTCGATCAACATCGCGAGCGCCGTCGGGTCGTCGAGCACCGCCTCTTCCGTGTTGATCAGCGCCGCCCCGGAAATCGCATGGCGCCGCACGATCGGCATTACTTTCTTCGCCACGAAGCTCACCACCTTCGCGAACAACTCGGGCTGGCCGAATTCATAGCTGTCGAGGCGCTTCACCAATTCCTGCCGCGCGTGGATGATGATCTCGTTGGCGACCGGCAGGCAGCGCAGGCGATCCACCGTGCGCGGGTCGAGCTCGAGCGTGCTCTGGTACTCGAGTTCCTTGAGGATGTTCTGCTCGACCTCCTCCAACGACCCTTGCGCGTTGATGAAGTGGTAGTGGAAAATTTCCTTCAGCGACTGCAGCGCGTCCCAGGTCTGCTCCTTGAAAACGCGGTAGCGGCGCTGGGCGAGAGTCTCGTCGTGGTCGGTCGGGCGGTCCTCCCAGATCGCGCCCACGCCGGTGCGGCGAACTTCCTCGTTGTGCACGCGGGTTTCGCGCCCGCGCTTGAGCTGGCGCGCGATCGATTCCCGTTCGTCGACGAACAACACCATGATGTGGATCGTGGGCTGGCGAAACTGGATGCCGAGGGGACTGTTGAAAAACTCCCGGCGCAACGCGTGCATCTTGTCGACCAGCAGTTTCAAGCATTCGACCTGGACGTTCGTGCGGGGAAACCCATCGAGGATGACGCCGTCGCGGTAGGCCGGCTTCATCAGCTCGCGCAGGAGCAGGCCGACGACTTCGCGGTCCCCGACCATGTTGCCCGCGTCCTTGAGCCGCCGCGCGTCGGGCGTATCGAGGAGGGCGCTGATCACGATCGGCGGGCAGGTGAGTCCGCGGGTCTTCGTGATGAAGGCCGTGTTCGTGCCCTTGCCCGCGCCGGGGGCGCCGCCGAGAAGGATGATTTCCTTCGGGAAGCGGAGGTTCTCCCGGCCGAAGTCCGCCTCCATGTCCTGCCAGACCGATTCAAAGATCAGCTGGGCATCCTTGATTTCGAGATCGCTCAGTTTTACCGGCGCGGGGGCGACGGGGACCGGCTTCGGAGGAGTCACGGTGGGGGTGCTCATGCGGGTGGGATTTCGCGGGAAAAATTAAATTCGGGAAGAGGCGGGGCGGATTGCGGGGTAAGGTAGGTTTTGATCGGAGGATTTCGAGCTTCGAGTTTGGGGCCGGCTTGCGGCCAATCTGACGCCTTGGGCTTCCTTGGAAAATTTGATTCGAAGGCTTGAATCCGCGTTGCCCGTAAATTCCGAGGAAAGCGCGGGCGAACGCCGACCAAAAAATCCTTCGTGCAGCCTGCGGCGGGCCGGATTTTTTTCCCGTTTTTTGCACGACTTGTTCGGGAGAGAATTTGTCCGTGGATGCGATGATTGAAGCAAATCACTGAACCTCAACGAAGAGGATTCCCCGCGGGATGACTGGCACAATTATCGCGGCAATGCAGACATGACTCCCCTCGTCATTTTATTCTGCAGCCTTTGTGGGCTCCTCTGCCTCCTCATCAGTTCGGATCGGCGCGTCACCGAGGGTTCTTCGTCGGAAGACGCGGAAATTTCCCCGGAAAAAAATCATGCCGGCGCGCAACCCGGGCGGAACTCATGACCACCCGGTTGGTCGATTCTCATGACATCTCTCGCGAGCCTAGCTCGTGGGAGATTAGTTGAAGCTGGACCTGGCGGGGCTGCTGTAATGGCGGCCCCGCCTTGGCTTTTCTTCGAGTCAGTCACTTCCGCTTCCAGGATTTCCCCATGCACGTCCTTATCGTCGACGACGAACCAGCGATCAGAAAAACCACCCGCATCGCCATTGAAGGCGCCGGCCATGTCGGGGGCGAGGCGCCCAATGCGGCTCGGGCGCTGAAAATGCTCGAAGAGGAGGCATTCGACGCCGTGTTCCTGGATCTCAAGCTGGGCTTGGACGACGGCTTGGATGTCCTGGAGAAGATGATCAAGTTCCAGCCGTCGCTGGTCGTGGTGATGTTCACGGCTTACGCGAATATCGTGACCGCGGTGGAGGCCATGCGGCGCGGAGCCTTCGATTTCATCCCGAAACCGTTTACACCTGATCAGATCCGGGCCGTCCTCGCCAAGATCGAGAAAAACCTCGTCCTCGAAACGCGCGTGCGGTCCCTCGAGAGCGAACTCGCGCGCGAGTCGCCGCCGGCGGACCTCGACTCCACCGAGCCCGCGACCAGGCGCGCGCTGGAGATCGCATTCAAAGCGGCGCAGACCGCGGCCAACATCCTGATCCTCGGGCCAAGCGGCACCGGCAAGAGCGTGCTGGCCCGGGAAATTCACCATCGGAGCGCACAGCACGACGCGGCGTTCGTCACGGTCAGCTGTCCCAGTTTGTCCCGGGAACTGCTCGAGTCCGAACTCTTTGGCCACGTCAAAGGCTCGTTCACCGGGGCGGTCGCGGATTCACAGGGCAAGGTGGCCTCCGCGGAAGGCGGCACCCTTTTCCTCGATGAGATCGGCGAGCTCCCGATGGAAATCCAGCCCAAGCTCCTCCGCCTGCTCCAGGAGCGGGAGTACGAGCGCGTGGGCGAGGCGAAGACGAGGAAGGCCAACGTGCGCGTGATCGCGGCGACCAATCGCAACCTTGCCGAAGAAGTGAAGGCAGGCCGTTTCCGTGAGGACCTTTTCTATCGGCTCAACGTCATCACGGTCGAATTGCCGGGACTGCGCGAGCGTCCCGCCGACCTCGAGCGGATGGCGGAAAGCTACCGGAAATTTTTCGCCCTGCGCCTGGGCAAGAAAATCCGCGGGTTTTCACCGACCGTGCTCGCGGCCTTCTCGCGGTACCGCTGGCCCGGCAATCTCCGCGAACTCCGCAATGTGATCGAACGTGCGATGATCCTCGCGGCGGGCGAAGTCATCGAACTGAGCGACCTGCCCGAGGAATTTGGCGCGCGGCCCGACGTGAACGTGGTGGTCGGCGCGCGGGTAACCTTGGAAATGCTCGAGTCCGAGCACCTGCGCCGGATCCTCGCGCTTTGCCGCAATCTCGACGAAGCCGCGCGGACGCTGGGCATCGATCCGGCGACGCTTTATCGGAAGCGCCAGAAACTCGGCCTGATCTGACGGGCATGGAAGCGGCGGAGTCGATTTCCGCGGGATGGTTTCGCGTCGATTCGGGTGCAATCGTGGTAAAGCTTACCTGAACCATGCTTCGCACGCGCCTCACCGTCGGCCTGCTGCCGCTGCTGCTGCTCTTTCTCGTGGTCTGCGTGTACGCGGTGCGCACCAGCCAGGAACTTGGTGACTCGGTCGAGGCGATCTTTGCGCGGAACTTCCGTTCGATCGAAGTCGTGCAGGAGATGCGCGACGCCGCGGCGCAGATGAACGCCGCGCTTGGCGACGCTCGGCAGAATGGGAGTCTCGCCGTGGCGCGGCGGAAATTCGACGAGCACGGCGCCCGGTTCAAGCGGGCGTTGAACGACGAGCTCATTGCGCAGCCGGCGCCGGAGAAAGCGGAGATGCTCAACACCCTCGATGCGCAGCTACGGGCGTTTGACGCCGCCGGGAGCGAGGCCTTGCGCCTGGGTTCGCTCGGGGGATTGGAACTGCTCAAGCGGACCGGCACCTCGTTCTTCGCGGTCAATCGCACGCTCGACGTACTCCTGGAGTGGGATCACCGCGAAATTTTCGGCGCCGAGGCGCGCATGAAGGCGCGGATCGACGATTCCCTGCGCCTGCTTCTCGCGGCGATGCTCCTGGCGGTGCTGCTTTTTTTCTACCTGGCGTGGCGGATGGCAAATTCGTTCCTCAAGCCGATCCAGGCGCTGACGGTTTCGGCGACGGCGCTGGGGGCGGGGGACCTCGAACGCGAGGTGCCGGTGACTTCGCGCGACGAGCTCGGCCAGCTCGCGCAGGCGTTCAACGCGATGGCGGTCCACCTGCGTTCCTACCGCGACGCGACGGTGGCGAAGGTCCTGCGCACGCAGCGCACGATGGAAGCCACGCTGACCTCGACGCCGGAACCGGTTTTTGTCGTGGCCCGGGACGGAACGCATGAGGTGCGCAACCCGGCCGCGGAGCAGCTGGCGATGGCGCCCGAGTTTGTGCACGGGTTTCCGCCGAGCCTCGCGGAGCCGTTGGCCCATGTGCTCGAGACGGGGGCCCATTACCTGCCGACGGACTATGCCCGCGTGGTGACATTCCGCATTGCGCGGCAGGATCGTCACTACCTGCCGAGAATCCTGGCGATCGGCGACAAGCTGACGGAGTTCAAAGGCGCGGCGGTGATCCTGCAGGACGTGACCAAGTTCCGGCTGCTGGACGACGCAAAGACAAATTTGGTCGGCACGGTGAGCCACGAGCTTAAATCCCCGCTCACGAGCCTGCGCATGGCGGTGTATTTGTTGGTCGAGCAGAAAATCCCCGGGCTGACGCCGACCCAGCAGGATCTCCTGGAAACCGCGCGGGACGATGCGGACCGACTGTTGCGGATCCTGGACAACCTGCTCGATCTGGCCCGCCTCGAGGCCGGCGCGTCGAGCCTCGATCGGACAAGCGTGAAAATTGCCACGCTGTTGGGTGAGGTTGCGACGGAGGCGCGCGGCTTCATCGGGCCCGCCGGGCAGACGCTTGACCTGGAAATCGAAGCGGACCTTGAAGATGAAAGCGTGAGCGTGGACGGCGCACGGATCCGCCATGTCTTCGTCAATCTCCTGACGAATGCTTCGAAGTATTCGCCGCCCGGCGGAAAAATTATCCTGGGAGCTTCGGTCGCCCCGCTGGGATTTATTCGTTTCACCGTTTCGGATCACGGTCAGGGAATTTCCGCGGAGGTGCTGCCGCACATCTTCGACCGCTTTTATCGGGCGCCCGGGCAGACGAAGACGGGGGCGGGGTTGGGATTGGCGATCGCGAGGGAAATCGTCGTTGCTCACGGTGGCAGCATCGGCGGCACCAGCGATCCGCAGCGCGGGACGACGTTTTATTTCCTGCTGCCGCGTTGAGCCTGAGCGGTGGACGAGCAATCGGAGGAGTGACGGAGCGAAATTTTTACCGCGAGATTCGGGGGAAAAATTCCGGGCGGCCCTCGAAATCCGCCGTCCAAGAAACGGGAGCAGAGTGCAATGCGCATTGCCCGTTCCCCAGAAAGAGGTCGTGCAGCTTGCAAGAAAGAGCGGCGCCAAATCGTCTCCCGCGATCAGTTGGAGTTTTTCTAGCCCTTTGTTGGGAGTGACTTAAGCGATAGTGCGTCGGCGTGGCACGTCTCATGGTAACAACGGGAGCATGAGCATGAATGAATTCACGCTCTGCGGCGCAGCGAGGCGCTCCCACTTCTGTCCTGAAACCTCAACCCACTAACCGTTACACATCATGAAACATGCTGATAAACACGAATCTCCCGAAGATATTGCCGAGCACATCAAGAGCCTGATGGCTGAAGCCGAGGCGATGCTTGCCGGTCCGGCGGGATCCCACACCAGCGACAAGCTCGCTGACATCAAGGCCCGCTTATCGTCTGCGCAGGAGCGCGTGACCGAACTTTACGGCGTGGCGAAGAAGAAAGTTGTCGCGGGTGCCAAGTTCACTGACGACACGATCCGTTCCCATCCTTACGAGTCGCTCGCGATTGCGCTGGGTGTTGGTGTGCTGATTGGCGCGCTGATTCGTCGCAGCAACAATCACTGAGCCGGCGCCTGGCCGACATGGATTCGACTCCTCCCGCTTCGACTGGCCTGCTGCACGCCTTGCGCAGCTTTGGCGACGGCATCCTTGGTTCGATCGAGGATCGCCTGTCGCTGCTCGCGGTGGAGCTGCAGGAGGAAAAATTCCGCCTGATCCAGATCTTCATCTGGATTAGCGCCGCGGTCTTTACCGGCATGCTTGCGATCACGTTCGCGAGCCTGGCGATTGTTTACCTGTTCTGGGACACAGCGCGGTTGGCGGTGCTGGTGGGATTTACTGTGATCTATTTCGGAGCGCTCGCCGCGATCGTGATTTCTTTCCGCCGCTATATTGCCCGCCAGCCCAAGCCGTTCGCGGCCACGTTGACGGAACTCAAGGAGGATCGCGAATGTATCCGGCAGGAGAGCTAGACGAACTCGCGCTGCGCAAGCGGCTTTTGCGCAGCAGCATCGCCCGCAATCGTTGGGAGATGCGGGAGGCGGCGGTCGAGCTGGTTCGTCCGCTCGAGTGGGTTGACCGCGTGATAGCAAAATGGCGCCAGATTTCGCCCTTCATGAAAATCGCGGCGGTGCCACTGGGCTTCATGCTCAAGAAATCCATTTTCCCGCGCATCGGGATTTTCTCGTCGCTAATCAAATTTGCCCCGATGGCGTTTTCCATGTTTCGCTCCTTTCGCGCCCACAAGGCCTGACGGGCGTTTCGCTTGATCACTCTGTGTTAGTATCCGCTTCTAAACCCCAACCCTCGATCCCATGAAAAAGCTCATTGGCCTTATCCTCCTCATCGCCGGCGTCTATCTTTGCTATGTTGGCAACCAGCACCGCCATTCCGTCGCCGGCGGCATCGACAGCGCGACGACCACGGTCGCGAACAAAGTAAGCGGTGACCCGCACGTCACGGATGCCACGTGGTATTTTGTCGGTGGCGGCGTGCTCATTCTGATCGGGGCTGTGAGCCTGCTCGGCGGCCGCAAGAAATAAGCAAGGCCAGCCGCGCAGGTGGTCCAGCTGCTCCGACAGCTTTTTGGCCCGAGGGAAATTCTCCCTCGGGCTTTTTGTGAATCGGTTTTCCGATCGGGGGACAGGTTAATTCGTCTGCCGGCGCGAAGGATCCGGCATATTCGCCAGCCATAGAATTTGGCGCTGCCACTGATCTGGCGGAGGCTGAATCAGCAGGACCATCGCTCCACCGTTGATCCGATGTCGCCTGCGCTACTTTTTCCGCTGGATGATTTGTGCAGGCGCTTCCATCTGGCCGCGCGTCACGCCGAGCTGGTTCAGCAATTTCAATTCCCGCCAAAGCTCGCTGCCACCGATCTCGCCGCGCAACAGCCGCTGGTAACGCTCCAAGGTTCGCGAGACTTCGTCGGCTCCTTCGTTCACGAACTCGACCCGGAAACTCCGCGCCCCGAGCTCCATCAGCCGCGCCACATACTCCGCGCCCGTTTGCGCGCGATTGTTGAACACCGTGTTGCGGCAGCCGGCATCGGCGCGCAGCGGCAGTTCCGCTCCGACCCGATCGCGCAAGGCCACGCGGTGCGTATCGCAGGGCCGCCCGCAATCCCTGTAGTCCTTGCCGCTCGAGAGAAACGCGCAGAACACGCAGTGCTCCATATGAAACATCGGCATGTGCTGGTGGATCGTAAGATCGAACCAGCTGCCCGGCGCTGACTGGAGCAGCGACTCAAGCTGCGAAATATTGAGGTCGTAGCTCGCCGTGACGCGTTCCAGCCCGTGCTGGCGCAGGAAATAATCGGCCGTCAGCGGATTCGCGACGTTCAGCGAGAAATCCCCGCGCTTGCGGTCGCCGGCGAAGAAAGCGAGGTGGTCGTAATTGCGGACCAGGTAACCGTCGGCTTCGCAGGAGCGCACCTGTTTGAGAATCCACTCCTCGCCCGGCTTGAAAATGCGCGGCGGCGCGACCCAGATCGACGAACCCGTCGACGGCTCCGAAGCCTGCAACTCGCGGAAGCGGTTCACGGCGTCGCGATAGAATTTTGGATTCTCGAATTCGCAGTACAACGTGCGAGCGCCGGCGACCCACGCGGCATCGAGCTGCTCAGGCAGGCGAATCACCGCGATAAGCTCAGGCGCCGACGGAGCGCTCTTTTCCACTGCGAACGACGTGCGGGCATATTCCGATGTTTTCCAGCGCTTGGGCGCCGCGCGCAATTGCTCGAGCGCGACAGCGCTTTCGCGACGGAGGCGATTGAGCTCGCTGACGGGCACGATCACTTCGCCCTCCAGAAATGAGCGCAGCTCGCCAAGTTCAAATGGTGTGCCGCCCAGTCGTCCAAGCTGTTCGCGCAGGCGTTCGGTCGTGAGCGGTTGTTTTTCCGCGACCGCAAGCGGAATTGAGGACTCGAGTTTGACCACGTGCCCGAGCCCGTCATTTGCGATCAGCGTCAGCGGAGCGCCAACCCGTCCATGCACTTCGATCGTGATCGGCCGATGGTAGCGAACCTGATCGCCCTCAAACGACGCGCGCACATCGCGATCAAGCGCGGGATCGTTGGTTTTCCAGACGAGCTGCCCAACGCGGACTCGCCGCCAGTCGATATCGCCGTGCCCAAACCTCAGCGTTACTTCGCCCCCTCCCGCCGGCGTCGCCTGGTAAATCCGGCCGCCTTCCTCGCGCTCATCGGGTTTGCCCGCGTCAAACACCACGCCGTCGCCCGGTTTCAGCGGCGCCTGGGGTCGAAGCGTCACGCTTTCCTGCGCGACCCGAATCACTTCACCGAGAAACACGCCGCGTTTGGTGCCGAACCGCGCGTGCGCGAGTTCCTGGTTGTTGATCCCGCGAAACCAGCCCGTGTAGAGCCCGCGCGAAAAACTCATCTCCAGCTCATAGCGCGCGGCCTTCGGCTCAAAGGGAGGAGTGGGGACGCCCGTCATCTCCGCCATTACGCGGTCGAGAGCCTGCCGGTAAACGCGCGTGATACTTGCGACGTACTCCGGGGACTTGAGCCGGCCTTCAATTTTCAGCGAGCTCACTCCAACCCGTACCAGCTCGGGCAGCACGTCGAGACCCGAGAGGTCCTGCGGGCTGAGCAAATAACGGCGATCCCCGAGCGGCACCTGTTGCCCATCGGAAATCAAATCGTAGGGCAGGCGGCACGCCTGGGCACATTCACCGCGGTTGGCCGAGCGCCCGCCGAGCGACTCACTGGTCAGGCACTGGCCGGAGTAGGCGACGCAAAGTGCGCCATGTACGAAAACCTCAAGCGGCATCTGTACGGGCGCGCCCGCCTGCGCCGCGTTGATCTTCGCGATGTCATCCAGCGAATTTTCGCGCGCCAGCACGACAAGCTGGGCGCCGAGCTCGTGGGCAAACGCAACGCCGGCGGCACTCGTGATCGTCATCTGCGTCGAGCAATGAATCGGGAATTCCGCCGAGAGGGAACGAATCAGGCGGCACGCCCCGATATCCTGGACGATGGCGGCATCCACCCCGGCGGCGATGATGGTCCGGAGATAATCTTCCGCGTCGGCGAGTTCACCCGGGAAGATGAGCGTGTTGAACGTCACGTAACCCCGCACCCCGCGCCGGTGGAGAAATTCCATCAAGGCCGGCAGGTCGGCTTGGGTGAAGTTCTTCGCGCGCATGCGCGCGTTGAATCGCTCGAGCCCGAAATAAATCGCGTCGGCCCCGTTCTCGACGGCGGCGCGGGCGCATTCCCAATCGCCCGCGGGAGCGAGGAGCTCGGGACGGCGCGGACCGGGCGTGGTCGTTGGCTTCGAGTCCGTCGTCGTTGAAATGGAGTCGAGCGAGGTCATGACGCAGCGGTGAAACGCCAGGCTCCATGCGTCCCGTCGGCATGGATTTTTCCGGCTTGGAATTTCATTGGAGCTTGGAGGGTGGTGAAGCTTGGAACTTTCCAGCCGTTCATGCGATCGCTTCCGCGTGCGCCGGCGCGGGCAGGTCTTTTTTCGCCGGCGTGGAAACGTGGGGAGCCGCCGCTCTCAGCTCATACGCGCAGAGTACAGTAAGGATGAAAAATCCCACCGAGACATAACCGAGCACCGGATATCCGACCAGGTGCCCCTGCGCATCGCTTGTGACGAACATCCCTGCGATCACGTTCGCGCAGCCGCTCGCGGCCTGCTGCAGCGCGGCGTTCACGCTCATGAATCCGCCGCGATAGCGGGCCTCGACGGCGTTCGTCACCATCGTCATCGCCGGTGCGAAACGCCCCGACATCGTCATCATGAACGCCGCCATGACGGTCGCGGCGACCGCGACCGACGACGGTCCGAGGCGCACAAGAAACAACACGACGACCGCGCCTCCCGCCGACAGCCACGCGAGCAGGTGGAGGCGATCCATATGGTCGCTGAGCCAGCCAACGATCGGCATGCTGATCATCGTCGCCAACCCGCCCACGGCATACGTCAGCGGCAGCTGGAATTTTTCGTCGAGGCCGACATTGGCGACGAAAGACGGCGCGATGAAGGGAATCAGAACCCCGCCGGCCATCACCAGCACCGCGCCGACCGCGAAGGCGCGGAGATGAAGTCCGTGGGAAACGATTTCGCGCATCTGCCGGCGGGGATCATGGCCGTGCACCGCGGTGGCGAGGTGGGGCAGGGCAATCATCGCAAGGATGGCGTTGGCGCCCGCGCACGCCGCCAGCAGGAAAAATGGCGCGTGCCAGCCATACTTGCTCGCGAGCACGAGCCCCACTGGCACGCCGAGCACCGAAGCGACCGGAAATGCGGACATCACAAAACTCATGGCGCGCCCGCGACGTGCCGGCGGCACGATGTCGCCGATCATGGCGTTGACGAGTGAACCCGCGAGACCGCCAAAAGCCCCGGCGGCGAGGCGCGCCGCCATCAACCAGTGATGGGTCGGCGCGAGCCCACAGGCCAACGTCGCCAAACCGAAGCCCATATAGAGGACGATGAGCGCCCGCTTGCGGTCAAATCGGTCCATGAAAAATCCGCCAATGAACCCGCTGATGGCGGCGGCCAGACCGTAGCATGCCACCAAGTGCGTGAACTGCGACGGCGTGATCTGGAAAACCCGCATCAGCTGTGCGCCGAGCGGCATCATGATCATGAAGTCCAGGATGTGCGTGAACTGCACCGCGCCGAGCGTCAGGAGGGTAGCGCGCTCGCGCGCTGGGGTCAGGGCATGGTGGTGGCCGGCGGTGGACATGAAAGCGGGGAAGGTTGTGTTATTTCGGCAGACCGCAACTTCGATGACCCGCTTGCGGCGGGAAATTCGAAGGCGAAATGCCCGTCTTCAGCCCTGCGCTTTCGCATGCTCCCGCAGGAGTGTCAGGAACTGCTCGGCGCCGCGGCTTTGGTAGCGCTGCAAGTGGCGGATGACGGCAATCTCGCGCGTGGGAGCGCTGCCCGACAGTCGCAGGTAGTTCAGGGTATCCCGATCCTCTGGCCGACGCGCCACTTGGGGCAGGATGGAAATGCCGGCGCCCATGGCCACCAACAGCTTCAGGGTGGCAACCTGGGCGCACCGATACCCGACCTTCGGCGCGAAATTGTGATCGCCGCAGAAACTCCTGATTTGCGCGGCGAGCGTGCTGGAATCACCCAGCGTCACAAACGTTTCCTCCGCCAAGTCATTAGCTGTGATCTCCGAGCGCCCGGCCAGTGGATGATTCTTCCCCACGACCAGCAGCAAGGGCTCCGTGAGTAGAGGCTCGATCGAAATCCGGTGGTCCTTCACCGGCAGCGTCACCACCGCGAGGTCCAGATCGCCTTCGACCACCGCACGGGTTAGGTCAGCGCGGAAGTCTTCGCGCATATGGACGAGCAAGTTGGGATAGGTTTCCCGGCAGCGTTCAATCAGTGGGACAACGAGATACGGCGCGATCGTCGGCACGGCGCCGACCGTGATTCGGCGGTCAAGCGCAGGATGGTCCTGAAGTTCCTTCGCCGCATTTTCGACTTCGAAGAGAATCCGGCGCGCCCGCTCCAGGAAGGTTGTGCCCGCTTCCGTGAGCACCGCTTTGCGGCCAAGCCGATGGAACAGCTTATGGCCGATTTCGCGCTCAAGATTCATAATCTGCTGACTCAATGACGGTTGAGTAATATGGCTGCGCTCCGAGGCACGGGTGAAATTCCCGGTTTCGGCGACGGCGACAAAATAGCGGAGTTGATGTAGTTCCATAGGCTGAGCCAATGGAAGCGATAGATAGTGATTATTTCAACTATTGAAGATGTTGCCGTATTATCCTGCACGTCGGTTCGACCAAGGGCCGACATAAAAACCAGAAACACCATGAAGAACGAAATCACCCTCCTAGCGGTCTCCCTCGGCCTTACCGGCTCCGCTGCATATTTGCTTTCCCGTGCTAACCCCGCGTTGACCGCGGACTCCCTGATCGGATTCGGCGTCGTTGCGGCTGTCATCGCCCTCGTGGCGATGGAATACCGCATCACCTGGAGAAAACTGATCGGGCGGTAAGCTCGGCAAAGGCGGTTACGAATCGAGGCCCGGAGCAATCCGGGTCTTTTTTTTTGCTCCGATGGCGGGGTCGACCCGGTCGTTGACCGCGACGGACGCGAATCCCTAACCTCCAATCTTGGTTGTTTGAGGCTCGGCTTTGCCCGCTTCGATTCCGGTTACGTCTGATCGAATTCCGGATTCGCGTCCTTTCGCGCTTAAACCTGCCTGACGATTGCGGGGAAACTTTTTTGTCACAGGGTAGACAAATCCCCGCCGCGATGACGCTTTTCAGGAAAGCCCCCACCACCGACCGCATGGAGGACGTTCCTGACGATGATTCTTGGAGAAACTGGTTTGACCGACACGGACCCAAACTACTGCTGTGCGCCCGGCAGTGGACGAGGTCGCTCGCGGACGCCGAAGACGTGGTCCAGGAAGCGTTCATCCGCTTCTGGCGTCACCAGCGAAAACTCGGCGGCGAGCCGCAGGCTCTCCTCATCACTTCGCTTCGTCGTGCCGCCATCGACCTCGCGCGCAGCAACGCCCGGCGCGGAGCCCGCGAAGAACTCGCTGACGGTGGCTTGGAAAACACCGGGCCTGTTTTTGAAACTCCGTTTGAAGGCGACGATCGCCGCCAGGCCATCGAGGACGCATTGCGCCACCTTCCTGCTGAACAGCGCGAAGTCCTCACGCTCAAGATTTGGGGCGAACTCACTTTTGAACAAATTGCGGCGCAGCTTGGGATTTCCCCGAACACTGCGGCCTCGCGCTATCGCTACGCACTCGGTGCGCTGCGCCACGTCCTGACCGCGGCCGATTGCCATGGATAACGATCTCCAGGAACTCGAGGCCGAGCTCAAGCGCCTGCGTCCGATCGCGCCGTCGACCTTTACCGTCGAGCGAATCGAACGCGCGCTCGCGTCGCGTCGTCGAAGTTTCCTGGCCTGGGCCGCGCTCCCGCTGGCGGCGGCTTTGGTCGGGCTGATTGCGTTCCGGGAAAAACCGGGGGCGGCCCGGGCCGTCCCGGGACCGCTGGCCCCGAAGTCCGTTGCGACTTACAAGCCGGTTTCGGCGGACAACGTTTTATACGACCGCACGGACGAAGGCTTGGTGACGCTCGCGGACGGCTCGACGGCGCGCCGTTATCGGAGCTCGTATGTCGACACGATCACCTGGCGCGATCCGCGCACCCAGGCGTCGCTGCGTTGGAGCGTGCCCCGTACCGAGGAACGCGTCGTGCCTGTTCGTTTCCAGTAATTTCCAGGACACAGCCACCTCAGGATCAAAACTGACAAAACCATCATGACCATGAAATCGATCGCTCGTTACCTAATCCCCGCCGCCGGCCTCGCCGTCGCGCTGCCCGTGATGCGCGCGGACGACCCGGCGCCCAACAAGAAAGAAATGCGCGTCCTTGTCGCACACGGCGACGACGAAGCGCCCGACCATCCGCACCGTCGGGTCATTCGCATTGGCGCCCAGCAGGAATTGGAATCCGGCACGTTCCTCGGCGTGGAAACCCGCCCCGCGGATTCCGCGCTTTCCGCGCAGCTCAACCTGGCCGCCGGCACGGGCCTGATTGTGCGCGATGTCGTACCCGACAGCCCGGCCTCCACGGCACTCAAGAAGAACGACGTGCTCGTCAAAATGGATGATCAGCTCCTGATCGAGCAGCGCCAGTTGTCGGTGCTGATTCGCTCCCACAAGGAAGGCGATGAAATCACGCTCACCTATATCCGCGGCGGAAAGGAAGCCACGGCCAAGGTGAAGCTCGTGAAGCATGACTTCCCCCGGATGGCGATGATGGAGGGCGGCCTTGGAAACATGAAATTCCAACACCTGTTCAACGACGACGATACGGGTCCGGGCATGGACCGTGAGGACATGGACCGGGTCCTGGCGCTCATCGATAAGGCGCCGGGCTACCAGCACCGTAGCTTTCACGTCGACCGCGAAGGCGCGCCCGGCATGCGCAGCACCACGGTGAGCGTGGACAACAGCAATATGGTTTTCAGCGACGAGAAGGGTTCGCTGGATCTGACGATCAAGGACGGGAAGAAAACCCTCGTCGCGAAGAACGCGAAGGGCGAGCAGCTGTATTCAGGCCCGGTGACGACGCCCGACGAGCGCAAGGCGTTGCCGCCGGAAGTCCGGGAGCGCCTCGATAAACTCGAGGGGATGCAGGACTTCAGCTTCCAGACCGACGAAGCCTTCGAAGGTGGCAAGGCGCACATTGTGAAACCCGGCAAAACGAAAATCACGGCGCCGAGAGATCTTCCGGCACCGGAGGCCCGCCCGCACACGCCCTCCTTCTGATCCGCGAACAACGCGGTCGGCGCGCCCGCGTTTGCGCTCCACCCGCGGATATATTCGCCCAATAAAAAAGCCGGGTCTTGCGACCCGGCTTTCTACGATCAAATCAAACGAGGCTCAGACGCTGACGACCGTTTCGTCGGCCGGCTTGCGCTTCAGGAAGGCAGCAACGACGAGCGAGATCAGGGTGCCCCAGAACATGCCGCTGAGGAAATTGACAATCGTGAGTGCGACCGGGCTCATGAACATGCGCGTCATTTTTTCCGCCTGTTCCAAGCGGGCGCCACTGGCGCCGCTGGCCTCGATCTTGTCGAGCTGGGTCTGCACCAGGAGGTCGATGAAGCCGGGATTGATGACGTGAAAGTACAGGTATCCCGTCACGACTCCGAACAGGGCGGCAAAGAGCGTGATCATCACGCCTGCGCCGAGGGCGCGACCATAGCCGAACGGTTCCGTCACGGGCACTTCGGCGCGGCGGGCTTTCACGCCTAGGGATGTGATCGTAATGCCGAGGATGAGCAGGCCGCAGGCACTCATCCACTGTGACGAGGCAATCTTGGCGGGATCGCTGTGAAAGCCCGCGAAATAAAACACGAGGGTCAGGAGCAGGCCGCCAAGCGCCATGAAGAAGCCGTAGGTAACGTAAGTTTTCATTGCGCGCCCACCATGCCCGGTGCCGCGGGGAAAACAATCCTGCCGTGAAGGATGGCGGCGACGCGGGATAAACGGCGCGACCTTGCGACCCTCCCGAAGACAAAACCGGCGGGATCCGGGGATCCCGCCGATTCCATACACACTACTTGACCAAACTTAAGCGGCCAACCGGGTGAGCGAACGCGCGGGCGCGGAAGGGAAGCGGACCATCGCGGCGGCGCGCGGCTGCCAGTAAGGGCGGCGCGGGGCGTAGTCGCGCACGACTCCCATCAGGAATAGCACGGAGGCCGTGGCGCCGAAGACGGCGAGCGACTGGGCGTTGGCGGAAAAATCGAGGAAGGAAACGCCGAGGCCGAGGAGGGCGGTGGCGGAGAGAAGGGAGATGAGTTTCATGGCGGGAAGAGTTTTCGATCGTGGAAGTAATGGTTACCCCCGTAGAACTCAGCAGCGCCGGAATAGTTGCAGGAAAAGTTTCGTCGTTGGAGGAGCGGCGAATCGCCGGGATAGGCGGATCGGAAGCGTAGCGTAGCGCAGGCGGCCCGCCTGCTCTGGGAAGTAGCGAGTAGCGGGTAGTGAGTAGCGAGCATACCCCCATACGGATCCGGACGGGGAGTCGTGCAACGTTACCGTAGGTGCTTGGGCATGCTCGCTACTCGCTACCCGCTACTCACTACTCGGGCAGAAGCAGGCGGGCCGCCTGCGCTACGTCAGCGCGTGAACGCGCGGATCAAGCGGTCGTCGCCGTCGTTCGGCGCGGCTTTCAAGCGCGCGGCGGCGCACAACAAATTATAGACATGGATGTTCTCCACGGGGTCCATCACGGCGCCGGTTTTGAACGCGGGGCCCTCCACCATCAGGATGCCATGCATCGATTGATATGCGGGATCGAAGCCATGGTCACCGTGGTTGAATTTGTTCCGAATGGGTTCGAAGTGCTTCGAGGTATCGATTTCCCAGCCCTCATCGGGAATGATCCAGACCGGTGGAATTCGCGGATTGTCGGTGAGGTGAAAACGCGCCGGCAGGTCCCGCGCGAGCATGACTTGGCAATGGGGCAGGGCGGAGAGCGCCTGCACGATCGACTCCGGCGAACCATCGAGCGGGCGAAGGCCGGCCTGCGGCCCATAGAACTCGAGCTGCACGGAACTGAGATCGAGGTACTCGTCGAGCAGGAGCACGCGCTCGGCGCTGATCGGCGTCATGCCGTGATCGGAAACGACCACGAGGTTGACGAGGAGGTTTTCCTGCTTGAGCCGCTCGCGGATCGCACCGACGCGTGAATCCAACAACTTGACCGCGGCCGCGAGCTGCGGGGAGTCGGGCCCGAATTTGTGCCCGACCGAATTCGTTTCCTCGAGGTAGAAGGCGACCACCGCCGGGCGCTGCGCCTCGGGCAGCCGCAGCCAGCCGAGGAGTTCGTCGAACCGTTTTTCGAACGGGATGCTGTAATCGTATTGATGCCAGAATGTCGGCCGGACTCCCTTGATCGCGGCTTCTGACCCGGCCCAGAACGATGTCATCGCGGGGCGTCCTTGTTTGATCGCGGTCACCCAGATCGGTTCGCCGCCCCACCATGAGCTCTCGTGCACGGAGGCGGCGCGCGCGTAATGAAAGAAAGTATTCGTCGGGGGATCGAACATCTCGTTGTTGATGATCCCGTGGTGGGCCGGATACAGCCCAGTCACGATCGTGTAGTGATTCGGAAACGTGTTCGATGGATAGACCGGGATGAGTTCACGCGCATAGCTGCCGGTGCGCATGATGGCGTGGAGATTGGGCGTCTCGTTGGGATATTTCTGGCAGTAGTCCCAGCGAAAACCATCGAGCGAAATCAACAGGACCGGTGGCGGCGTCGCGGAATCGGATGTCGTCGCACAACTCGGAAGCAGGCCGACGAGCAGCGCGCAGACGCTGACGACGCCCAGCAGGCGGAGGATTTTTTTCATCAGCGCAAATTGACCAGCGTGGCGCCCCAGGAGCCGGTGCGTTCGTCGCCCAGGCGATAGGTGCGCACGAGCGGGGATTTTTTCAGGATGTCGTGCACTCTGAGTCGAAGCCGGCCGGTTCCTTTCCCATGGACGATGCGCACCTCCCGCAGGTGCCGCGCGTGGCATTCGCTGAGGTACAGGGGAATGAGCTCGTCGACGTCGCGCGGGTTGAACGTGTGCAGGTCGAGTTCTCCCGTGATCGGGAGCGGGACAGCGGCATCGATCGGCGAGGGCGCGCTCACGGCGTCGGCGAAGTGCCGGGCGGCGCGGGCGGCTCGAGGCGCTTGGGCGGAGGCACCGTCGGCTGCGTAGCCGGAGGACTGGGTTTCACGGGATTGTCCGGGACTTCGTCGAGCGCACGCTTGAATTCCTGCTCAACATCGCCGGCGGCCTTCTTGAATTCCCGCACGGCCTTGCCCAGGCCCTTGGCCAGCTGCGGCATCTTGTCGCCGCCGAAGAGGAGAAGGACCACGGCCAGCACCAAGACCAGTTCGCCCCCGCCAAAGCTGGGCAGGAGGGCAAAGAGTGAAGGCAGCGGCGACATGGGAAAAACCTGACCGAACTTCGTGCGGAATGTAACGGAAAATTTCTGGATTTGACGCCCCGCCGGGCTCCGGCCGGTCCGCTCCGCCTTCAACGGGTTCTCAATTCGAGGTCACCGACCGCGCGGGTCGGGAGCCGGCGCTACGTTGGCGCCAGGCACGGGGGCTGGTCCCGCTGTGGCGTTTGAACCGCAGCGTAAAATAAAAGGGATTCTCGAAGCCGACGGCACGGGCGATCGCGGTCACGGGTTCCTGGGTGAACTCGAGCAGCTGGCGCGCGCGATTGAGGCGTTGGAGTTCGAGGTAACGCTGCGGCGTTTCGCCCGTCTGCGCGCGAAAGAGATGAGCGAAGCGTGAAGGCGAGAGGCCGCAGTGCGCGGCGATGCGCGAAACGCTGAGCGGCTCCGCGAAGCGTTCGCAGATAAAATCGAGCGAGCGACGGATGCGGCTGTCGAGCCCCGCGGTTTCGCGCCGCGGATTGGCCAGGTCGCACCACAGCAGGATTTCCTCCAGTGCGTTGAGCGCGAGCGCCTCGCGCTGCCGGCTGGGCCCGGCGTTGAGCCGGATGACTTCCCGAAACCGGTGCGTCACCTGCGCCGCGCATTCGTGGCCGCGCAATGCGAGATGGTGAATGCCCGGCGCAACCTCAGGCCACTCGAGCAGCGGCAGCCAGCCAGGGCGGGGGATGAAGTGCGCCCACAGCGGCTCCCAATGACGCTGCCCGCGCGCCGTGCCATAGTCGTGCAGCGTCCCGGGCCGGACCAGCACCATGTCCCCGGGCCGCGCGATGAACTCTCCGCCCGCATGCCCGTAGCGGCCTTGGCCACTGACGGTGTAAACCAGGAGCCAGTCGCGCGTGCCGTGCTCGCGGAAGGTTTTATAACGCGGACCCTTGTTGAAATGGCCCGTGACCAGGGCGCCGGGCGGCGGGGCGGGGGTATTGGCGCGGGCAGGCATCGAATCGGGCAGTAGGATATTATAGGTATTTGACGGACGGGTTTATTGGCGGAAAAGGCGTTCGATGCTAGGATATTTCCATGGTTGCTGATCTTAATCCCACCCCCGGCCAGGACATCGCGACCCACGCGGAATTTTTCGCCCGGGAAGGCTACGTGAATGTGCCCGGCATGTTTAATCCCGGGGAAGTGGAGGAAATCCGGGAGCTTTTCACGAGGATGCACGACGAAGGAGTCCCGGGGCACTATGAGCCGCGCAAGGTCCACGATGGCGTGGCAAACCCCGACGACCCTCTTTTCCAGTATCCGCGCGTGATGATGCCGCACCGGTTCAACGACCGGGCGAAGCACTACATGACGCTGCCGCGCGTGGCGGACCATCTGCGGGTGTTTTTCGGCGAGGAGCCGGTGGCGACACAGAGCATGTTTTATTTCAAGCCGCCGGGCGCGCGGGGGCAGGCGCTGCACCAGGATCAATTTTACCTGCTCGTCGAACCGGGTTCCTGCATTGCGGCATGGACCGCGATCGACGACACCGATGTCGAGAATGGCGCGATCATGGTGGTGCCGAAGACGAGCAAGGCGGAGATCTACTGCCCGACGGTCGCCGATGCGAACGTGAGTTATACGTCCCACTTCGTGCCCGTGCCGAAGGGGCTGAAACCTCAACTTGTCCCGATGAAGGCCGGCGACACTTTGTTCTTCAACGGCAGCCTGATCCACGGCTCCGGGCCGAATCGCTCGAAGACGCGATTCCGCCGCGCGTTCATCAGCCACTACGCGGCGGGCAACCTGCAGAAGATTTCCGGCGGTTATCGGCCGCTGACCCGGATGGACGGCACGGAGTACGACGTCGAGGCGCAGACTTCAGGCGGTCCGTGTGGCAAAGGTTGGACGGGTTCGCTGCACTGATTCCCGCTTCGTCGTTACCGGAGTTGGGCCCGGCGGAGCCGAGGATGGAGCGTGTTGTCCCCCGCGAGCGGCGCTCGGCGATGCGAACCGCGATCCCCGGGCGAGGGAATCCGGGGTTCGTGTTAGACTTCGACTTCGACCTGGTCGCCGTTGACGTGGACGGGGTAAGTCGTCTGGCAATCCTCGGCCTGGCCGGACATGCGGCCGGTGGTCACGTCGAAATCCCAGCCGTGCCACGGACAGCTCACGATGCAGCCCTTGATGTAGCCATCGGAAAGCGGTGCGCCAGCGTGCGGGCAGGTGTTGTTCATCGCGTACAGTTTTCCGTCGACGTTGAAGACCGCGACGCTGTTGCCGGCGACGTTGAAGCCGAGGGCGGTGCCGGGCGGAATTGCGGCGAGAGAGGTGACAGGATAACGTTGGGCCATGGAGGAAGGGATGCGGATTATCTGACTTCGATGCTGACGATAAAGGTTTCGGATTTTCCCGGCGGCACGAAATGCAGCCCAAGCTTGTGCTCGGCCGCATTCGGGGGGCCCATCCAGGGTTCCACACAATAATAAGGCGCATCGCCGCTCCCCGACCACGTGACGATCGCGGCGCCGGGCGGCGGCACAAGCGCACTGCCGAGGCGAACGGTGACATTTTCGGCGCGGCCTTTTTCGCCGAACACGATTTCATTCGAGCTGAGGGCGGTGTGAATCGCGTCGATCAGCAAGGGATTCGCGAGGCTTTCCTCCGTCTGTAAAACCGGGCCGGATATCAACTGGCCGGTTTTGAAATCCTGGTTGTATCGCTTCGTGGCCCGGATCCGGATGCGGTAGTCGCCGCGCGTAGCTCCGGCGCGCCAAGGCACGCCGAAATAAAAATGGTGGCCCGCGCTCCACGACAGCGGTTCGGCACCGAGATTCTTGAGCGTCAACTCGCAAACCAGGCTGGACGGGGTGAAGCGATAGGTGACGGTGAATTCGTAGTCGAAGGGATAGCAGGCTCGGGCCTCGGTGCCCGGGTCAAACAAGGCCGTGAAGCCCGTGTCGTCCGCGCGCGTGACCTTGAAATCGCCTTGGCGCGCGAGCCCGTGCATGGGCATCACCCGGCGGACGTCGTGGGTATCGCGCCAGAAATGGATGTCGCCCCGATCATAGGAGCGGGCATTGAAGGGGAAGAGAATGGGATTGCCGCCGCGCGCCTTGAAAAAGTCGTCGAGGTTCTTCGACTCGGGCCAGTAGATGACCTCGCGCGTGGCGCCGTCGGCGCCGGCGACGGTCCAGCTCATGAGCCGTGCGCCTTTCTCCGGCCAGGCCAGAAACGTGGACGAGCCAACGCGCCATTGGGTGAGCGTCTGGCCGAGGTGGGAGATTTTCTCCATGGGCAGCGAGTAAGGAGGCGCGCGGAGCGCGGGCAATTTCTTTTGCGCGGAACAATCAGGGACAGCGCAGGCGGCCGCCTGCGGTCCTACTGGAAACGCGGCGGTCCATTCCACGGGGTTCGCGCTTGTGACTGCGGGGGGACGGTGTGAGCTTCGCCGCGTTCCTTCCCCTCCAACTCTCCCATGACCACGATCCTGCTCCTGTTTGTGCTCGGTATCGTCCTGCTCGTGCTCGACCTCTTTCTTCCCACCTTCATCTTGAGCGTGATCGGGGCGATGGTGATGCTGGCTGGCACCGCCCGGGCGTTCACGCTCTACGGGACCGTCGGCGGGTTGCTGACGTTTTTGATCGGCGTGCTCCTGGTCGCGATCGCCTTGTACGTCGAGTACGTGCTGTTGCCGAAGACGCGCTTTGGGAAAAAGTTTTTCCTCCACGCCGAGGTCCATGGCACCACCCAGGCCCCCGCGTCCGAAACGGCGGCGCTCACGGGACGCGTGGCCACGGCGCTCACGCCGCTGATGCCCACGGGCCAGATCGAAATCGATGGGCGGCGTTATGAAGGCCTTTCCCTCGATGGGCACGTGGACAAAGGCGAACGCCTGACCGTCACCGGCTCCCAGAATTTTTCGCTCACCGTCACCAAACTTCCATGAACACCAGCAATCTCGCATTCATCATCATCGGGGTATTCGTCCTCATCCTCGTCGCGATCATCTTCTCATTTTTCAGCGTGTGGCTGCGGGCCCTGCTCGCCGGCGCGCCGGTGAGCATGTTCAACCTCGTGGCCATGCGCCTGCGGCAGGTGCCATACGGCGTGATGGTCGACGCGCGCATTCGTGCCACCAAGGCCGGGATCAAGCTTTCGATCGACGAGATCGAAGCCCAATACCTCGCGGGCGGTAACGTGATCGCATGCGTGCACGCCCTCATCGCCGCGCAGAAGGCAGGCATTGCGCTCGACTGGCAGCGGGCCTGCGCGATCGACCTCGCGACCAAAGGCTCCGGCAAATCCGTCGAGGAAGCCGTGCGCACCTCCGTCGACCCGAAGGTGATCGACTGCCCGAATCCCGCGAGCGGCCGCACCACCATCGACGGCGTCGCGAAAGACGGCATCCAGGTAAAAGTCAAAGCGCGCGTGACCGTGCGCACGCACTTGGATCGCTTCGTGGGCGGCGCCAAGGAAGAAACGATCATCGCCCGTGTCGGCGAAGGCATTGTTTCGACGATCGGCTCCTCCGAGAGTTACAAGACCGTGCTCGAGTCGCCGGACACGATTTCCAAGACCGTGCTGAAACGCGGCCTCGATGTCGGTTCGGCGTTTGAAATCCTTTCGATCGACATCGCCGACGTCGATGTCGGCGAAAACATCGGTGCCAAGCTGCAGGAAGCCCAGGCGGAGGCGAACAAGAGCATCGCGCAGGCGCAGGCGGAAATTCGCCGCGCGGCCGCGGTTGCGGTGGAGCAGGAGATGAAGGCGCGCGTGCAGGAGATGCAGGCGAAGGTGGTTGAGGCGCAGGCGCAGGTGCCGCTCGCGATGGCCGAGGCATTTCGCTCGGGCCGGCTCGGCGTGATGGATTATTACCGCATGGAAAACGTGCAGGCCGACACGGCGATGCGCGCGAGCATTGCCCAGCCCGAAGGCAAAAAATAAGGCGCCATGTTCGTCGCCGGGATATTCGGTTTCCTGCCGATCCTGATCGTCATCTTCGTGGTGATCTCGGTCATCCGCACCGCCGCGAAAGTCGCGAAGGCGGCGGGTAACCAGGCGAAAACGCCGCGCAGGTCGGCTGACTTTGACCCGATGGAAGCCGAGCGCACCCGGCGCATCCAGGAAGAGATCCGCCGCAAGATCGCGGCGCGGCGCGGGGGATCCGTGTTGGACGAGTCCGTGGAAGCCCCGCAGCCACCGGAGTCGGAATGGCAGCGTCCGCCGGTGATGGAGAGTGAAGCCGTTCCGCCGCCGCTGGCGTGGTCAGACGGCGCGGTTTTGGAGCGGCAGAACCAGCTCGCCCGACAGATGAGGGAATTGGAGGAGGCGAGAAGTCAGCAACAACGCCGCGCGGCGGCCGTCGCCTCGGTGGCGCGGGCCGATCGCGAGCAGGCGGCGGCGGTGGGAGTAATGCGCGGCGATTTGCTCGCGGATCTGCGCAGTGCGCCGACGGCGCGGCGCGCGATCCTGTTGAGGGAAATCCTGGACAAGCCGGTTGCGCTGCGCTGAAGCGTCGCACCGGGTTTAGACCGGCTCAGTAGCGCTGGGCAGCGACTATTGACGAAGCCGCACGTTGATCGTCGGAACCGATCAGCCCGTCGGAGGCCGGCGCGCTGTTTTTCAGAGGCAGGTCGGAGACCTGCGCCCGCTACTGCATCTGGGCGCGGCCGGAACCGGTGAAACGCGTGGGGTAGCGATTGCCTTTGTACTCGATGGTGAGGTTCGCGCCTTCGCTGGCTGAAATATAAATCGGGCCCGGCCACGAGACGGATTTCGTCTGGTTCCGCGCGAGGGTGCCTTGGTAGAGGATGTCGCCTTCGCTGCCGTCCGGGTTTTTCTGCGTTACCGTCACGCGCACGGCGTCGAGCGCGACGAGCGTGATCGTGCGTTCCGTCGTCGGCACCGCGGGCGACGAATTCGCCGGCGCAACCGGCGACGTGACCGGGCGATTCGCGGGCGCGGGATTGCTGCCGCGAAACAACGACGAGATGCCCCAAACAATGAGGACGATCACGACAATCGCGGCGGCCCATTTGCCGAATTTGAAGAGCGTGGCCGGATCGATGGCCGGGCCGGTGGCGGGACGCGTGCCGCGAGTTACCGGGCTGGGCCGGCGTGCGGGCGGCGGGGTCGGCGGTTCCTCGGCCGCGGAGTCGCCGCGTTCCTCGGCGGACGCGATTGAAACATCCATGCGGCCGTAAACTTCGCGGCTGGGCTGGCGCGGGCGAGCCTCGCCGCGGCCGAGCGATGCGTAGTCGTTCAGCAATTTTTCCGCCGGGAGCTTGAGGTACGTTGCGTAGCCGCGCAGGAATCCGCGCACGTAGATCTCGGTGAGATTGATGTCGAAACGGTTGTTCTCGAACTGCTGCAGATAGTCGCCGCGAATCTTGGTGGCTTCAGCAGCCTCGCGGATCGAGATGCCTTTTTTCTTCCGCGCCTCCTCGAGGCGCTCACCGATTGATTGCATAGGGTGTGAGTAAGGGAGATGGGGGAGAAATGAAAGGCTGAAGGCTGGAGCGGCAGGCTGATGGCTGAATAGCTTGGAGCTTGGTGCCTAAGCTGGAGCTGGCTGCGGCCGGCTCACAACGCATCCAGGTCCATGAGAATCTCGCGCGGACTCGAGCCGTTTTCCGGGCCGACCACGCCTTTCTGCTCCATCAAATCCATGATGCGCGCGGCCCGGTTGTAGCCGATGCGCAGGCGCCGCTGGAGCATCGAGGTGCTGGCGCGTTTCGTGGATTTCAGGACGTCCAGCGCCTGTACGTACAATTCCTCGTCGTCGCCCATTTCGCCATCGTCGCCGGATTCGGCACCGTCTTCCTCGTCGTCCTCGCGTGCGGCGCGGTCGATCTGCTGCTGCACGGCCTGCGCGTACTGCGGGGGACCGTTTTTCTTGAGGAATTCAACCAGCGCCGTGACTTCATCGTCGGCGACGAACGCACCCTGCGCGCGCACGAGGCGGGACGTGCCGGGAGGGGAGAACAACATGTCGCCGCGGCCGATCAGCGTGTCGGCGCCCTTGGTGTCGAGGATGGTGCGGGAGTCGACCTGCGATGCGACCTGGAACGCGATGCGGGAAGGAAGGTTGGCCTTGATGACGCCGGTGATGACGTTCACCGACGGGCGCTGCGTGGCGATGATCAGGTGGATGCCGGCGGCGCGCGCAAGTTGGGCGAGGCGCGCGATGCTCGTTTCGATCTCGGCCGGCGCGATCATCATGAGGTCCGCCAGCTCGTCGATGATGGCGACGATGTAAGGCAGGCGGTCGGGGATCTCGATTTCGTCGGCGACGGCCGGATCGACGCCGGTGAGCGCCGCCTGTGCTTCGGTGGCGGCCTTGGCGTCGTCCGCTTTCTTGCGGGAGTTGAAGCCGATGATATTGCGAACGTTGACCTTCGCGAAGACCTGGTAGCGCTGCTCCATTTCGCTCAGCAGCCATTTGAGCGCGCCGGGAACCTTCTTCGGCTCCGTGACGACCGGGATCAGCATGTGCGGCAGCGAATTGAAGATCTTCAACTCGACGACCTTGGGATCCACCATGATCAGGCGGACATTTTTCGGCGATGCGCTGAACAGGATCGAGGCGACGATGGAATTGATGCAGACCGATTTGCCGGAGCCGGTCGCGCCCGCGATCAACAAGTGGGGCATCTTCGTCAGGTCGGAGATGAGCGGTTTGCCGGAAACATCCTTGCCCAGCGCGATGGGGAGTTCGGCCTTGGCGTTGCTCCAGTCCTCGCTCTCGAGGATTTCGCGCAGCCCGACGGGCGTCGGGTTCTGGTTGGGCACTTCCACGCCGACGGCGGCCTTGCCCGGGATCGGAGCGAGAATGCGCACGGACTGCGCGCGCATGCCGAGCGCGATGTTCTTGTCGAGACCCGCGATCTTTTCGACCCGCACGCCGGCGGCCGGCACGACTTCGTAACGCGTGATGACGGGGCCGACGTGGATCTCGCCGAGTGAAACCTCGACGCCGAACTCGCTGAGGATGCGCAGGAGATTCTCTGCGTTCTGGCGGTGTTCTTCCTCGCTGTTCGAAGCCGAGGGCTTGACCTGTTCCTTGAGCAGCGAGAGGGGAGGGAAAATGTAGTCCTTCTCGTCGCCGTGCATCGGCAGGGTGGCGGACTTGGCCTTCTTGGTTTCCTCGGGCTTGACGATGTTGAGCTCAAGCTTCCTCGCGGGGACGGCCGTCTTCGCCTCCGCCGCGGGTTCGGTCGCCTTGGCGGCCTTCGTCGAAGTCGTTTCGGATTTCGTCGATTTGGTGACCATCGCGGGGGCCAATTCGACCGGCGTCAATTTGGCCAATTCCTCGGGTCCTTTCGGGACAAACACCTTTTTACCGGAAGGGCCGATTTGGGAAGGGGTGGACGTTACCGCAGGGACGGCGACGGGAGCTTTGACGCGGGCGGCGAGTTCCTTGTCCTTTCGCCCCTGCTCCTGCGAGGCCGCGCGGCGGGCGCGGCGTTCGGCCCACCAGGCTTGGAAAACGGCGAGGTACTTTTCGAGCTCGAGGCCGATGTCCTTCGTAAAAATGAACATCAGCGCGAATACGTAAGCCGTGCTGAGGATCAGTCCCGAACCGATCAAGCCGATCGCGTTTTCCAGCAGGCCGTGATAAATCCGATGGCCGGAGAGACCGCCGGGGCCGTTGGGGAAATAATCGTTGCTCCACTTCGCGTCCGTTGCCATCGCGGCGATGCTCGCGAGGGCGATCATGGCCACGATCATCGCGATCATGCGCGTGATCACCAAGTGGCGAGCGTTGCGCATCGCGACATACAGCATCCAGAAAAGGAAAACCGGGAGCAGCCAAGTGCTTACGCCGACCGAGAAGTAAAGTACCCAGACCGTGTCGGCGCCGACCCAACCCATGAGATTCGTGGCGGTGGCGGCGGCGGTGGAGCGAAGCGTGGCCTGCGCGGGGTCATAATCGACCAAGGCGACCGTCAAAAAGCTGCCCAGAAGGAAGCTAATTACCGCCGCCAGCCAATTGGGACGATAACGTTGGGCTTTAAACGACGGTCCGTCGTTTGGGTTTGAAGTCTCCGACTTGGGCATTTGTGTGAACCAACCGAAACAGCGCGGATTCCATGCTAACCCCTTAGGCGGTCAAATGTAAACTCCCTCGACGGGGGTTTTTGCGAAATCTAATCTTCAATTTCATGCGAGACCTTCTGCGTTTTGAACCGTTGTATCAGGAGCGCGTTTGGGGTGGCCGCGCCCTTGAGTCGGCACTCGGGCGAAATCTGCCCAAGGACCGACCGATCGGGGAGAGCTGGGAAATCGTCGATCGTCCCGAGGCGCAGTCTGTCGTTCGGGTCGGGCATCTGGCCGGCCAAACCTTGCACAACGTCGTGACCAAACACGCCGCCGACGTGATGGGCCCGAAATGGTCGGCGGACCGGCCGTTCCCGATCCTGGTGAAATGGCTCGATTGCCGCGAGCGCCTCAGCCTGCAGGTGCATCCGCCGGCCAATGTGGCGCCCGAACTCAAGGGTGAACCCAAGACCGAGAACTGGTACATCGCGCACACGGCATTGGATGCGCACCTGCTCGTCGGTTTGAAACGGGGCGTGACGCGCGAGCAGTTCGAGCGCGCGATCACCGATGGCACGCTGGAAAAATGCATCCATCATTTCCGCGTCGCAGCGGGGGATTCGATCCTGGTGCACAGCGGGCAAGTCCACGCGATCGATGCGGGCAACCTGATCCTGGAGATCCAGCAGAATTCCGACACGACCTACCGCGTTTACGACTGGGGACGGATGGGGCTGGACGGCCAGCCGCGCCAGCTGCACATCGCCGAGTCGCTGCGCTCGATCCAGTGGAACGATTTCGAGCCGGCCCCGGTGCGCGCCGCGCCGACCTCGGGGGTGATCGCGGATTGCGCGGAATTCTGCATCCGCCGCGTCGTGCTTGGCGGCGGCGAACGATTTTCCGTCAGCGCGGGCGAGCAGCCGCGGCTCCTCAGCATCGTCAGCGGCACGGTGCGTTGTGGCGCGGATGGCAGCACCGGATCGCGCGCGCCCTTTGGGCAGGCGCTGGCCCGCGGGGAAAACGTGCTGCTGCCTTATGCCGGGGCGTTTACTTTTACGGCGGAGAGCACCGCGATCATGCTCGTGACCGAGAACTTCGCCTAGGTTTTCGCGCGAGCGCGAAATCCTATTTTTCTGGGTTATGAGTCCCGAGCATGTGAAGCGGATGGGTTCTATTCCTGGGGTCGAGGCGCAGCCTGGCTGCGCCCGGTTCGGTGACGCGGGTTTTGTTTTCCGTAGCTGCGGGGTTGGCGGGGATTTTGGGCGCAGCGAGATAGCGCCGCTGCATTGGGGCGTGCGCGGAGGGGCGGGAGTTAAGTTTTTGGTCTTTCTCGCCGTGGTGTTCGCGATGTTCGCGCTGGCGTGGATGCTGTTCCTGCCGGTGGTGGCGACGGCGCAATTGCGCCAGCGCACCGGGTTCGATGCGCAGGTGCAGAGCCTGGCGGTGAACCCCTTCAGCGGGACCGTTGAAATCCGCGGGCTGGTGGTGACCAATCCACCGACCTTCCCGGTGCACGATTTCCTCGAGGTGCGTCGATTTTCCGCGAATGCCGAACTCTTTTCGCTTTTTTCCGATCGACCGATCTTCGCGACAATGGAGGTGGAGGTGGCCCGGGTGACCTTGGTGAGACGCGACGCGGTGCAGACCAATGCTGCATCGTTCGAGCAAAACCTGGCGATCGCCGGCGACCCGGCGGCTCCGAGTTCGAAACCGAAGGCGCTGAATTTCCTGATTCGTCGTTTGAATGTGCGGATCGACGAACTGGTGATCTCCGATCATTCGGCGAAAGTCCCGGTGGTGCACACGTACAAGCTCGCGCTGAACCAATCCTATACGGATGTGACGGGGGTGAGGCAGCTGCTGGCCCCGTCGACACTGCAAAGCCTCCTGCCCGTGGCGTCGGCACTCAAAGGCCTGCTGCCGGGAGCGCTCGGCGACGCGTTCACCGACGTCGTGAAGGAAGCGACCAAATCGGGGGCGGCGTTGATCCGCGACACCAGTCACAAGGCGGGTGAAAAGATCAAGGGATACTTCGACGCGCTTGAAGAAAGTAAAAAGCCGTAATTAACTGTCCGCTTCCTATGGCTGGCCCTGACTCTTCCGAAACTCCGAACACTCCTTCCAACGACGGTCCCGACGCGACGAAAGGCGCGACCGCGCCTGTGCCCGAAGCAGCGTCCACCCCGGTGGATGCGCTGGCGGCAGCGAAGAAGGAAGCGACCGAGAACTACGATCGTTACCTGCGGTCCGTGGCCGATCTCGAGAATTTCCGCCGGCGCACCGTCCGCGAGAAGGACGAGCTTCGCCAGTACGCCACGTCGCGCGTGTTGGAGGAATTGCTCCCGGTGATGGACAACCTCGCGCTCGGACTCGCCGCGGCGAAACAGCCCGGTGCGGACCTGAAGGTGCTGGCGGGCGGCGTCGACATGGTGCTCACGCAGTTGAAGACCGCGCTTTCCAATCACGGCCTGAAGGAGATCAATCCGTTGGGCCAGTCCTTCGATGCGAACCTGCACGAATCGATTTCGGCGCAGCCGAGCGCTGACGTGCCCGAGGGCAAGGTGCTGACGGTGGTGCGTACCGGGTATTCGCTCAATGGGCGCCTGCTGCGTCCGGCGTCGGTGGTAGTTTCCGCTGGAGCCGACCAGAAGGGGAGCGGGTAATCCGAACAACCATGGCGAAGGAAGATTATTACGAACTCCTTGGGGTGGCAAAGGGTGCGACCGAGGAAGAACTCAAGAAGGCCTACCGCAAGAAGGCCGTGCAGTATCATCCGGACAAGAATCCCGGCAACAAGGAGGCCGAGGAGATGTTCAAGAAAGTCTCGCACGCCTACGAGGTGCTGAAGGACCCGGAGAAACGCACCGCCTACGATCGTTATGGCGCCGCGGCATTTGAAGGCGGGGGGGCCGGTGTGCCGCGTCCCGGTGGCGGCGGTTTCCACGATCCGTTCGATATTTTTCGCGAGGTCTTTGGCCAGCAGCAGGCGGCCGGCGGCGGCGGCGGAATCTTCGAGGAAATGTTCGGGGGCGGGGGTGGTGGCCGCGAGGCGGGCCGCGACGGCTCCGACCTGCGCTACGACCTTGAAATCACCTTGGAGGAAGCCGCGAAGGGCGCGGAAAAGGAAATCACGTTCCGCAAGCACGCGACGTGCGAACGCTGCGAAGGTTCCGGCGCCGAGCCGGGTTCGAAGCGGGTGACGTGCCCGACGTGCCGCGGCTCCGGGCAGATCCGGCGCTCCGGCGGGATCATTACCTTCACGCAGCCCTGCCCGACTTGTGGGGGCGTGGGCACCAAGGTTGAAAAACCGTGCACTGTTTGCCGCGGCGAGGGTCGCGTGCTCAAGACCACGAAGCTCAACGTGCGCATCCCCCCGGGAGTGGACACGGGCTCGCGCCTGCGTTCGACGGGCAATGGTGAAGCCGGCCTCGCGGGCGGTCATCCGGGCGACCTCTATATCGTGCTGTCGGTAAAGGAGCACGAGTTGTTCGAGCGCCAGGAAGACAACCTTTTCTGCGAGATCCCAATCAAGTTCACGCTCGCCACGCTCGGCGGCACGATCGAGGTGCCGACCTTGTTCGGCAAAGCATCGCTGAAGATCCCGCCGGGCACGCAGAGCGGCACGACATTTCGCCTGCGCGACAAAGGCATGCCGTCATTGCGCGGCGGACGGCAGGGCGACCAGCTCGTGCGCGTTCAAGTTGAAGTGCCGCAGTCGCTCACCGCGGAGCAGAAAAAGCTGCTGGAGGATTTCGCGCGGGTAAGCGGCGACGCGAACGAGCCGACGTCGAAGAAGTTTTTCGAGAAGGCGAAAAAGTTTTTTTAAGCAGCGCCAGTGGCCCGCCTGCTCCGGCATCGCCTCGGTCGTGAATCGAGGCTTTAGCGGGCGTCGATATTTTCGAAACTTTCTTTGGGCCGCCCCTTCAGGGCTCCGGATTTCTCGAATCAAACCCAGGGCGCTGCCCTGGGCTCTGGCTGGAGTGTCCCGTTGGGGCGTCGATCACCGGCCGGAACAAACACGACCGAACCGGCGCTTGTAGGTACAGAACGGCGAGACGCGGACGTGACAGACCGTCTTTGATATCGCCAAGGCATGCCCGAGGAATACGCGGATAGAAACTTCGCGGTTAAAAAAACCCTCGCGGGTGTTTTAACCCAGTCTATGGCGCTTGCGGCTACGGGGAGAAGCGGGCGATGAATTGTGACGGCTTGAGCTCAGCGTTTGGCGAGCTTCACATCCATCCACACCGCAAGGGTGAGAACGGCGCCGCGGGCGATGAATTTCAATTCGGGCGACACGGCGAGGAGCGTCATGCCGTTGAGCAGGCTCGCCATGATCAGCGCGCCGAAGATCACGCCGAGCACCGAGCCGCGCCCGCCGCGGAGGCTGGTGCCGCCGATCACGCAGGCGGCGATCGCGTCGAGCTCCATCGAGTCGCCCACCGTCGTAGTGGAAGCGCCGGAGTAGGCGGTCTGGAGCAACCCCGTGATCGCAACGATTCCGCCGAGCAGCACATACGCGCCAATCACCACGCGCTGCACCGGCACGCCTGAAATGAAAGCCGCTTCCTCGTTGCCACCGATGGCGTAGAGATGCCGGCCGAAGGGCGTGTGGCGCGTGATCATTTGGATGAGGAGTGCCACGACTCCCAGGATCAACACCGGCAGTGGGATTCCGCGAAACTGATTCACGGCGAGGACAAACAGGAGCAGCGCCTGCCCCGTAAGGAAGAGTTTGAGAAAAGTGAGCTCGGCATCGTCGGTTTCGAATCCCATCGAAAAGCGGCGGCGGCGCGCACGGAGCGTTACGATCACCAGCCCAACCAGCACGAGTGCGATGACGGTATAGCTCGCGAACGGCGGAAGGTAGTACGTCGTGAGCAGCGAAAACATATTCGGGCGCCCACCGGGCGCGACGGGCACGGTGTGCGTGTTGATCACGAGCCAGAAGACGCCTTTGAAAACCAGCAGTCCACCGAGCGTGATGATGAACGCGGGAATCCGCTGGCGGACAATCAAAGCTCCCTGGCCGAGCCAGAGCAGGAGCGCCACGGCGACGGCGGGAATAAACGCGAGCGGCGCCGGCCAGCCGTGATTGAAGACGAGGACCGCGGCGATGCCGCCAACGAGCCCCACGCCGCTGCCGACCGAGAGATCGATGTGGCCCGGCAGGATCACGAGCAGCATGCCAAGGGCGAGAGTGGCCGTGATTGCGAGTTCGACCGAGAGCGCGGAAAGATTGCGCGCGGAAAGGTACTGGGGCGACGCCACGGCGAAGAATGCCCAGACTGCAACGAGGCTAAGAAACAAGGAAAAGTCGCGGGGCGAAAGGCGGGTTTTCATCGGAGTTTTCTAGCCACGAACGGACGCGAATAGGCACGAATCGGCCGAGCCACTCCCCAAGTCGGCATCTCCTGCGATTTGTTCTGATTCGCGTTCATTCATGGTAAAATGCGCAGTAGCCTACATCGCCGCGGCGAGGAGTTTTTCTGGAGTCGCTTCGGCGCGCGTGAATTCCCCACCGACGCGGCCTTCGTGGAGCATGAGGATGCGGTCGCTCATTCCCATGAGCTCGGGCAGCTCGCTCGAGACGAGGACAACGGCTTTTCCTTCGGCGGTAAGGCGATTCATCAGTTCGTAGACTTCCAGCTTCGCGCCGACGTCGATGCCGCGGGTGGGTTCGTCGAGGAAGATCACAGTCGGGCCGGTCATGAGCGCTTTGCCGATCACGACCTTCTGTTGATTGCCGCCAGAGAGAGTGCCAACGACGGTTTCGAGCGAGCTGGCTTTCACCCGCAGCGACGAAAAAAAATTCTGGTTCGTGCGGACTTCGGTTTCCTCGTCCACCAAGACACCGCGACACAGGTGCGTGATCGACGAAAGCGAGAGGTTGAAGCCGATGTCGCGGTCGAGGACCAGGCCGTAACGTTTTCGATCCTCGCTCACGAGCGCGAGGCCGTGGCGCAACGCGGTGACGGGATCGTTCCCGCTGAGCGCATGGCCGGAGATTTCAACGGCCCCGCTGATCCGCGCGCCCCAGGCCCCGAAAATGTGCATGAGCAATTCCGTGCGGCCGGCGCCCATCAGCCCGCCGATGCCGAGAATTTCGCCCGCACGCACTTCGAAACTGATGTCGTGCAAGCGCGTCGGCGCGTGCGCCGATGGCGCGACGTTTAACCGGTCAGCGCGCAACACCACTGCGCCGGGCGGCGAGACGGTACGCGGGAAGAGCTCCGATATTTCGCGGCCGACCATGTCGCGGATCACGCGAGCCTTGGATGTCGCGGCGCGATCGTGCGTGGAAATCGTGGCGCCATCGCGCAGCACCGTGATGCGATCGGCCAGCGCAAAAACTTCATCCAATTTGTGCGAGATATAAATCGAAGCGATGCCCTGTGCGCGCAATCCGCGGAGAAGGTCGAGCAGCGTGGCGACTTCACGCTCGGCGAGCGCGGCGGTGGGTTCGTCGAGGATCAGGATGCGTGTCTGTTTGCTAAGCGCCTTTGCGATCTCGACGAGTTGCTGCTGGCCGATGCCGAGTTGGGCCACCGGGGTTTCAGGGGAAACTTCGAGGCCGACGCGCGTAAGGAAAAGACGCGCATCGGTGTAGAGTTTTTCCCAGTCGATGAGGAGTCCCCGCCGAGGTTCACAGCCGAGGAAAATATTTTCGGCGATGGACAAGCCGGGCACGAGCGCCAGTTCCTGGTAAATTACCGCGATGCCCTCGCGCTGGGCGTCGGCGACCGAGCGGAAATGGGCGACGCGATCGGCGAGGCGCAGTTCGCCTTCGTAGGAGCCGTGCGGATGCAGGCCGGAGAGCAGTTTGATGAGGGTGGATTTCCCGGCGCCGTTTTCGCCGCACAGCGCGTGGATTTCCCCTGGTCGCAGGTCGAAACTCACCTCGCGCAAGGCGGTGACGCCGGGAAAGCGCTTGGTGATCGCGCAAGCTTCGAGGAGGGAAGGCATGGGAGCTGGCACGGCGCTAAGCGGGGTGGACCATGTCGCCTGGGATGCGTTGCTTGGCTGCGGCGCCGTTTTGGGGTGGTTGGCGTCGCTCTGCGCGTCGGGAACAACGCGCTCCACCGAGGTGCGTCGTCACTGCTTATAGATCGACTCGCGGGTGTGGAAGCCGTCGGCGATGACCGTGCTTTCCATCGTGTCCTTGTCGACGACGTGCACCGGCAGGAAGATCGCGGGGACGTTGATCTTGCCGTTGTTGAGTTCCTCCTTCGCGACGACGACCTCGCGACGTGCGAGTTTGACCGCGAGTTCGGCGGCGGCGTTGGCGAGGTTCTTGATGGGTTTGTAGATCGTCATGCTCTGCGTGCCTTCGACGATGCGCTGGCAGGAGGAGAGGTCGGCGTCCTGGCCGGTGACGAGGACTTTGCCGGCGAGGCCTTCCTCAAGCAGGACCTGGATGGCGCCGGCGGAAAGGATGTCGGCGGAACAAAGGACGGCATCGATGTCGCGCCCGGATTTCGTGATCGCGGCGTTGAGGACTTTCTTTGCGTTTTCGGGGCGCCAGCCGTCGCACCAATCCTCGTGGACGATCTCGATGTCGCCGCGCGCGATCGCGGGATTCAGCACATTGTCCTGGCCCTGCTTGAAGAGAAACGCGTTGTTGTCGGTCTTCGAGCCGAGGAGGCGGACGATCTTTGCTTTCCGGCCCTTGAGCTTGTCGACGAGGTAACCGGCCTGGAGTTCGCCGACGCGGACGTTGTCGAAGGTGAGGTAGAGATCGAGGTCGCTGTTGAGGATCAGGCGATCGTAGGCGAGGACGGGGATTTTCGCCTCATGGGCGAGGTTGACGGCCTTGGCCATCGCGGCGCCATCGTGCGGGATGATGACGAGTGCGCTGATTTTATTGCTGATGAGCGCTTCGCAGTCGCGGATCTGGCGGGTGTCGTTGCCGTTGGCGGAAACGACGAGGACTTCGGCGCCAAGTTCCTTCGCGCGGGCCACGAACAGGTCGCGGTCGTGCTGCCAGCGCTCGACTTCGAGCGTGTCCATGGAGAGCCCGATAATGGGGCGTCCGCTCGCTTGGCTGGCGCCACTGCCGGCGCCGCGTCGGAGCGTGAAACCGATCAGGAGGGAGAGCACCAGTGACAGTGCAACGAGGGCGATGCGGGGTTTCATCGAGGGGTGATTGGAGAAAAGGGAGGGAAAGTTAATTTACAACGGCAGAGCGGCCTGTGACGCTTTCGGCTCCGCGTGAACCTCGAAAACCCGAAACTCCTGGCGCTCCCTGCGGCGGTCGAAGCACGCGAGAAATGGCGCGCGGCGGGGCGCAAGGTCATCCTGACCAACGGGGTTTTCGACCTGCTGCACACGGGGCACGTTTATTCGCTGCAAGCGGCGCGGGCGCTGGGCGACGTACTGGTGGTGGCCATCAATGCCGATGCGAGTGTGCGGGCGATCAAGGGGCCGACGAGGCCGGTGCAGGGCGAACGAGAGCGGGCTTACGCGCTGGGAGCGCTGGCGTGCGTCGATGCGGTGGTGATTTTTGGCGAACCGCGTTTGACGGCAGAGATTCGCGCGCTGGGCCCGGATGTGTACTGCAAGGCGGGCGATTACACGCTGGATAAGCTCAACGCGGAAGAGCGAGCGGCGCTGGAGGAGGCGGGGACGCGGATCGTGTTCGTGCCGTTTTTGCCGGGGTTCAGCACCACGGCGCTGATTGCGAAAATCAAGGCGGCGGGAGGCGTTTAACCAATATGCGCGTGGTGATCCTTGGATCGGGGAGAGGGACAAATGCCGAGGCGATCCTCGGCGCGCAGTCGGCGGGAAAGCTCGGACGAGCGCACGTGGTGCATCTCTTCTCGGATCAGCCGGAGGCGGGAATCCTCGCGCTGGGGCCGAGGTTTGGCGTCGCGGCGGACTACGTGGACCCGGCGCCATTCAAAACGAAGCTGGAGGGCGAGGGCGAAGATCGTTTCATCGCGGCGATCCGTGCCTGCGCGCCGGATCTGGTGGTGCTGGCGGGATTCATGCGCGTGCTGAAGCCGGGTTTCCTGAATGCGTTTGAGGGGAAGATCATCAACCTGCATCCGAGTTTACTGCCGAGTTTCCCGGGTCTCGATGCGGTGGGGCAGGCGTTTCGGCGGGGAGTGAAGATCGTGGGCTGCACGGTGCATTATGTGACGGTCGACGTGGATGGCGGCCCGATTCTCGACCAGGCGTCGGTCCGCGTGGAGAACGGTGAAACGGCGGGGAGCCTGGAAGAGAAGGTGCACCGTTTGGAATATGCATTGCTGCCGGAAGTGATCGCGCGGTTGAGCGAGCGTTAGGACGCGCGCATGCAAATCGCGACCTGGCAGATGCCGCTGAAGAATCCTCCGCAGCTGGTGCAGGCCGGGCGGGGGGTGCACGGAGGACGGCGTCGCGTGGAGGAGTTTCAACTGCCGGAGCTGTGGAGCCTGCATCTATATGGGTACGACGGGCTGTTTTCGATCGATGGGCACGAGTTTCCGATCAAGCGCGGGTGGGCGAGTGTGACGCCACCGAATGCGAAGGTCGTTTACCGGTTCAGCGGGGAATCCCGGCATATCTTCGCGCACTTTCGCCTGCCAGTGGGTGGGGATTTGGTGACCATGCCGGTGATGCAGGATCTGGGAGAGGCGTTTGAGCCGCTGAGTCGCGCCATGGAAGAAGCGGCGGGGTGGCTGCCGTCGCAGCCGCGGCGGGCATCGGTGCGCCTTTGGGACGTGCTATGGCAGCTGGCGGGTCAACCGATGGCGGAACAGGAGCCGCATAAACGCCTACATCCGGCGTTGAGCCGGGCGGTGCGAGAGATCGAACTGCATTTGTCGGATGTAATCCTGATCCCGGTGGTGGCGAAGCGGGCGGAGATTTCGCACAATCACCTGACAAGGCTCTTCCGGGCGCAGTTTGGAGTGACGATAGAGGGGTACATCCGGAGGCGGCGCGTCGAGCGGGCGCTGCATTTATTGAGTCACACGACGCTGACGGTGAAGACGATTGCGGGGGAAGTGGGGCTGCCGGACCTGCATTTCTTCAACAAGACGATCCGGTCGACCACGAAGATGAGCCCGAGGGAGTATCGGCGGCGTCGCGGCGAGAGCTGAGGGAATTGGCGTTGCGATGGGTGGGTGGCGCGGGAATTTTTGGCGGATGGATTTGTTTGAACTGAAGGTTGAGATCCCGGTAAGCGCGGTGGAAGCCGTGGATACCCTGATGTTGGAGTCGGGCGTGGAGGGTTGGACGCTGCTTGAGGACGCGATTGCCAAGCGGGCATGGGTGGTGGGGATTTTCGCGAACGAAGCCGAGGCCCGGGCGCGCTGGCAGGAACTGCAGGCGGACTTGCCCGCCGCGCAGATCGGCGCCGAGAGCCTGCGGGCGCTGGCCGAGGCGGAGTGGCGGGACAGTTACAAGGCTCATTTCAAGGCGTGGCAATTTGGCCGCCTGCATTGGGTGCCGATTTGGGAAAAGGACACGTATCGGGCGCCGGCAGGCGACGAAGTGCTATGGTTGGACCCGGGCCTGGCGTTTGGGACGGGAAACCACGAAACGACGCGCTTGTGCGTGGAGCGGCTGGTGGAATTTGACCGTGCGCGGGAGGGCGCCGGGAAGAATCGCGTGGCGGTGACGGTAATCGATGCCGGGTGCGGAAGCGGAATCCTGGCGCTGTCGGCCGCGAAACTGGGTTACAAGAACGCGGTGGGGTTTGATAACGATCCGGAGGCGGTACGCGTGAGTGAGGAAAACGCGGCGCTAAACGGATTGGTGGGGAAAGTGGAGTTCTTTACCGGGGATTTGGTGACGGGTTTGCAGCGGAGGGCGGCCGAAGTGCTGATGGCGAACATCTTGGCGGACGTGCTGATTCGTTATGCGAGGGAGCTCGTGAGCGCGGTGGCGCCGGGCGGGGTATTGATCCTCAGTGGGATCCTGGCGGCGGAGAACGAGCAGGTTCGAGCGGCGTTTGCCGCTGTGAAACCGGATTGGGGGATGGATCATCGCACCATGGGCGAGTGGAGCGATGTGGTCCTGACGAGGCCGTCCGCAGCGAATTGAGCACAAAAAAGCCCGCCGGAAGGGCGGGCTGGAAGGCCGGCGAGGCGTTTCCTTAGGAAAACAGGTCGGGTGGCGTGCGATTCATGAAGTCTTCCATATAAGCCGTGGTGGCCTTGCCCTCGATGAAAACGGGGTCGGCCATGATGGCTTTGTGGAGGGGAATCGTCGTTTTAATGCCGCGGATGAGGTATTCGCTGAGGGCGCGGTACATGCGCTCGAGGGCCACCTTGCGCGTGGAACCGAAGCTGATGAGCTTGCCGATCATCGAGTCGTAATAAGGCGGGATCACGTAGCCGCTGTAGGCGTGTGAATCGACGCGGACACCGTGGCCGCCAGGGGCGTAGTAGAGGCCGATGGTGCCAGGGGACGGGGCAAAGTTGCGCGCGGGATCCTCAGCGTTGATCCGGCACTCGATGGCGTGCTTTTCGAATTTGATGTCACCTTGGTCGAAATCCAGTTTTTCGCCGTTCGCGATGCGGATTTGCTGTTTGATGAGGTCGATTCCGGTGCATTCCTCGGTCACGGGATGTTCGACCTGGATACGGGTGTTCATCTCGATGAAGAAGTAATTTCCCTTCGCATCGACGAGGAATTCGATGGTCCCGGCGTTTTCGTATTCGGCCGCTTCGGCGGCGCGAATCGCGGCTTTGCCCATTTTTTTGCGCAAATCCGAGGTCAGGAAGGGCGAAGGGGACTCTTCGATGAGCTTCTGGTGGCGGCGTTGCACGGAGCAGTCGCGTTCGCCGAGGTGAAGGATTTTGCCATGGCTGTCGCCCAGGATCTGAAACTCGATGTGGCGGGGCTTTTCGATGTAGCGTTCGATGTAGACGGCGCCGTTGCCAAAGGCCTTTTCGGCTTCGCCGCGGGCCACATGGTACTCTTTGGCGAAGGAAATGTCATTGTGAGCGATGCGCATGCCGCGTCCACCGCCACCGGCGACGGCCTTGATGATGACGGGATAGCCGACTTTGCGGGCAACTTTTACGGCTTCGGTTTCATTGTCGACCGGACCGTCGGATCCGGGGACGGTGGGGACGCCGGCCTTTTTAACCGTATCCTTGGCGACGGCCTTATCACCCATCATTTTGATGGATTTGGATTTAGGCCCGATAAACTTGATGTTGCACGACTCGCATTGCTCCGCGAATTTCGCATTTTCCGAGAGGAATCCGTAGCCCGGATGGATAGCATCGACGTCGGCGATTTCAGCCGCGCTGATGATTCGATCGGCGCGCAGGTAACTGTCGGCGCTCTTCGGCCCACCAATGCAAATCGCTTCATCGGCGAGTTGGACGTGGAGCGATTGGACATCGGCTTCGGAGTAAACCGCGAGGGTCTTGATGCCTAACTCACGACAAGCTCGAACGATACGAAGGGCAATTTCACCGCGATTCGCGATGAGGATTTTCTGGATCATTGGGATGCGATGGTGCGGTCCAACGACAGGATTGCCGAGCGGCACTTCCTGGCATGGGGAGGGAATTAGCCCTGCCGGACTTTGAAGAGCCGCTGGCCGTATTCGACTGGCTGACCGTTTTCCACCAAGACCTCGACGACGGTGCCTTTTATTTCTGCCTGAATTTCGTTCATGATCTTCATCGCTTCAATGATGCAGACCACGCTGGTTTCAACGACCTTGGTACCCGACTCAGCGAAGGCCTTACTTTCGGGGGATGCGGCCTTATAAAATGTACCGACCATGGGAGATTTGATATAAATTACGCCCACTTCGTCTTTGGGTGCGGCTGTCGTGCCCCCGCCGGTGGAAGCGGTGGCAGATGCGCCCGTTGGGGCAGAGTCGCCGCCATTTTGGAAAGGGGGATTGGATCCTCGGACTTGAGTGACAATGGGCTGTCCGGAGCCTCCACGGCGGATTTTCAGCTTAAAACCTTCCTCTTCGACCGCGAATTCGCTCAGTTCAGAGCGCTTCATGAGCTCAATGATTTGTTTGATTTGTTTGAGGTCCAAGTTTTTTGCTTTCGTTGAGTTAGGCTTGGGGGTTAGTTGAAAAATCGAGTGGGTCGTTCAAAAGAATTTTGGCCTGCGACGCAATTAGAATAGGTTTTGACCCGAAAACGCCCTCGGATTGCTCTCAATTCCTCAAATGCCTTGATTTCTAATCAAGCTTCATGGTGCGGTAGCTCGAGTGTCCATAGATCTTTTGAGTACTGGATATCAGAACCATAACGTAGAATACGGGCCATTTTTAATGGTTTTAAGTGAAAGTGAGGTCGATTTGGGTCTTTTGGATCAGAATCAGCCCGATTTTTGGCAGACTCATCAATAGTCACCAATGGGAGACGTGAACTGGCGCAGCGACTCCATCAAGCGACCGAATGGGAGGCCACTGAAGAACCTCGTCGCTAGGCGGAAATCACGCGATGCCGCGGGGCTGGGTCAAAGACACTGGAAGTCTGCGTTTGGCGGGTGGTGAACTTTTCGGGAGAATGGACGCGGTACCCCGCGCCCATTGGCAGAAGCTCGCAATAACTCCTTCCGGGACAAAGCGAGATCAGAATCCCTTGGTTTCGGCGTGGCCGGAATCTGGCAGCGAGCCTTTTGGCTTCGAGCCTGGCCGATGCTTCAACGGCACTTCGGCCTAAACAGCCCTAAAAAACTCTGCGCCGTTGCTGGAGTTACCTAAATCCACCGATCCGACCGAAACTTTAGCGTGGTTCGATTTGGGTCCGGAACGCGACAGTCGTTGAAAGCATTTCCTCAGGCAGATCATCGAATCCGACGAATCACGACAAATGACGTGGAGTGTTTTCAGGTGTATCCGATTTTCAATTATCTACCGGTGAAAATCCGTGTTTCCCGAGAGAATTGGCCGAATGGATTTTCTGGCGCATACAGAAAACCCAAAAACGGTCGTTTCATATCAAATTGGTTATCAAGAAGATAAAACGCGTTTTCAGAATTATCTAAAAAAGAACTTGAACAGGCATCTCGAGTTAACATGTTCCCGCCTCCCTTCAGTTACTTCGGCGCAGAAATGAGTTGGAAGTGATAACGAAGGGCAGCGGAATCGAAGCCTCGGCGACTAGTCCGAAAAGAAATTTTCGGAATATGTGTTGACGGAGCCCACGAAAGAATTCTTGCTGAAACTCTTTCCCTAATCGGAAGCTCTTTGAAATTTACTTTGTACGATTGATTGGGACCCCCAATCAACAATTCCAAATATAGAAGAATCAATGTGAGCTTCGGCTCATAAATTCAGTAGTTCAAGAATCACTAGGTTTCTGAACTCTCTTTTCGGAGAGTTTGATCCTGGCTCAGAATGAACGCTGGCGGCGTGGTTAAGACATGCAAGTCGAACGGTTTTTATTGAAGCGCAAGTGGATATAAAAGCAGTGGCGAACGGGTGCGTAACACG
>JAQGOP010000057.1 GCA_028293545.1 Verrucomicrobiota bacterium
GGAGCAGAGGAGTCAGCAGGAAGGCCTCGGAGAATTTCATACCGGAGATCATGGATTCTGACTCCTGTCTCCTGACTCCTGTCTCCTGATCATTTCACACAACTGTCTGGCCTTCGCGACATCCACCCGTTCGTGCAGGTCGTCGTCGATCATCACGACCGGCGCGGTACCGCAGCTCGCCAGGCACTCGACGAACTCGATCGTGACTTCGCCATCCGGCGAAATCTCGCCGCGGTGCGTGTTGAATTCCTGCTCGAAGGTTTCGCAGGTCTTGTAGCCGCCCATCAACGCGCACGAGAGCGTCCGGCAGACCTTCACGTGCCGGCGGCCAATCGGCTTCTGCCGGAACATCGGGTAGAACGTGACCACCTCGAACACGTTGATCGGCTGGAGCGAGAGCTTCTGCGCCACCCATTCGATCGCCTCGTTCGAAATGTAGCCGGCATCCTCCTGGATAAGGTGCAACAACGGCAGCACCGCACTCCGCTTCACCGGGTAATGCGGGATGACTTCGTCAATACTGCGGAGCGTGTCTGGCTTTAGGTTCACAGTCGAAACGAAGAATGGCGTGGGCCGCAGTGGCGAGTAGCGGGTAGCGAGCAGCGAGTAGGACAGGCCTCAGCGTGAGGCTCGCTACTCGCTACTCGATACTCGCTGCTGGTTTTTGTTTTCATGCTCACGATTCGCTACTCGATGCTCGCTCCTAGCGATCGCATTCCCCCATGACGAAATCGAGCGAGCCCAGGATCGAGACGACATCCGAGATCAGGCAACCGACGCAAATCTTCGGCAGGATCGAAAGGTTGCAGAACGAGGGTGACCGGATCTTCAGCCGCCACGGTACGCCGCCGCCCTTGCTGACGACATAAAAGCCGAGGATGCCCTTGGGGTTTTCCGCCTCGAAATAGACTTCGCCCGGGGGCATCTGCGGTCCCTCGGTCACGATCATGAAATTCTGAATGAGTTCTTCCATCGAGGAGAGGACTTTGTCCTTCGGTGGGGCAAAAATCCGCTTCGCGTCCGTCGCATACCACGGACCCTCGGGAAACTTCGCAATCACCTGCTTGATGATGCGCACCGACTGGCGCATCTCCTCGCCGCGGACGAGATAGCGATCGTAGCAGTCGCCCTTGGTGCCGACCGGCACATCGAAGTCGTACTGCTCGTAACCCGAATACGGCTTGTCCTTGCGCAGATCGAGCGCGACGCCGGAACCGCGCAGATTGGGCCCCGTCAGGCCGTAAGCCAGCGCATCCGCCTTCGAGATGACGCCGATGCCGGCCGTCCGGTCCATGAAGATTTTGTTTCGCGTCAGCAGTTTCAGCGTCTCTTCCAGAATCGGCAGGAATTGATCGCAAAACGCGTTCACGCGTCCCAGCCAGCCCTCCGGCACATCCCGCGCCACGCCGCCGATGCGGGTGTAACTCGTCGTGAAACGCGCGCCGGTGAGTTCCTCGAATAACTTATAGAGCTTTTCCCGCTCGTGGAGGGAATAGAGCAGCACCGACCACGCGCCGACATCGAGCCCGAAGGCTCCCAGTCCCATGAGGTGCGCCGAGATCCGCGCCATTTCCGCGGTGAGCACGCGAATCGCCTGGCAGCGCGCCGGCACTTCGAGTTTCGCCAGGCGCTCGACCGCGATGGCGTACGCCATGTTGTTCGCCAGCGGTGCGAGGTAATCCAGCCGGTCCGTGTAGGGCACGAACTGGTTGTACGTCATGTTTTCGGCGATTTTTTCGTCGCCGCGATGCAGATAACCGAGGACGGGGTCGCACTTCGTCAGGATCTCGCCGTCGAGCTCCATCTGGAGGCGGAGCACGCCATGGGTTGAAGGGTGCGAAGGCCCCATCGAAAGGGACATCTTCTCCGTCTGGAATTCCTCGGGGACGTTCGCCGCCTTTGCCGCGCTGTCGGGAAATGCAAATTCGGTGGCCATCGAATTAGGAAATGGATTTCCGCGGAGTCGTCCGCCGAAAGGTTTGAGCGTGGCGCGAGTTCCCGGCCGCCAGACCGCCGGCGATCGACGGCGTCGCCCGTCGAAGACGGGGGTCCCTCGTGGCCGGACTGGAAATGGGTGTCATGGGCGCGCCTTTCATTCCTTCACCTGTTTCAGCCCCTCTTGATCCGGGCGCGGCCGGCGATCCGCCCAGCTCTCGTCCTTGGCCCGCGGCTCGGCGTCGGTCAGATTGATTTCGCCTTGTGACGCCACGAAAGGTCCGCCCGCCATCGGCGCGGGGATGACTTTCGTGCCGGTTTCCTCGGTGATCTCGGCGTCCGGCAAGGGCGTCTCGATGCCGGCGAGCGGGAAATCCTTCCGCAAAGGGTGATACGGATAGCTGTCCCACATCAGGATGCGGCGGAGGTCGGGATGCCCCTCGAACGTGATGCCGAACATGTCGAAGCACTCGCGTTCGTGCCAGTTGGCGCCGGGCCAGAGGCTCACGACGCTGGGCGCCGCCGGCGCGGTATCGCTGGCGCAATTGGCCGCAACCCGCAGATAGGCCATTCGGGTCGTCGACAACAAATGATACACCACCGTGAACCGCGGTGACACGCCCTCCGCCCAATCGATGGCCGTGACATCCATCAGCAGGTCGAACGCGAATTCGTCGCGCAGGTATTTGAGCGCCGCCACGAGTTCGCCGGGGGGCACGTTGACCGCCGGATGATCGGACGAGGGACGATCGGTCGCCTGCGGGAACTTCTCTTTGAGAGCAGTCGTGGCTTCAGCGGGCATGAGGAGAATCAGAGGCAGGTCCGGGGCCTAAGCGCCGAACCGGCAATTCAGGCGGACATCAGCCGCTTGGTTGACGGCTCCCGTTTGACCTTGGCCTGAAGCTTGATGAGGGCATCGAGCAGCGCCTCCGGCCTCGGGGGGCAGCCGCTCACGTAGACGTCGACCGGCACGATGCGGTCAACTCCCTGCAGGGTGGCGTAGCTGCGATACATGCCACCCGTGCTGGCGCAGGCGCCCATGGCGATGACCCATTTCGG
>JAQGOP010000061.1 GCA_028293545.1 Verrucomicrobiota bacterium
TTTCGGCGCCGCGGCAGGCGCCGCGGCCGGAGTCGCCGCAGCGGGCTGGGTCGCGGCGGGGGCGGGCGCTTCGGCCTTGGCGGCGGGGGCGGATTTGTTGGCGGGCGCGTCGACCTTCTCACCGGCCTTGCCGATGGCGCAGAGCGGATCGCCAATCGCGACCTGGGCTCCGCCGGCGACGAATTGCTTCACGAGCACGCCGTCGAAAAACGACTCGAGTTCCATCGTAGCCTTGTCGGTTTCGACTTCAGCGAGCATGTCGCCGGACTTGACGGCATCGCCTTCTTTTTTGAGCCATTTGACCAGCGTGCCCACCGTCATGGTGTCGCTGAGTTTCGGCATATCGATGATTTGGGCCATGGTCGGAGGTGGGATGGAGGTAGTTCGTGGATCGCAGTTCGCAGTTCGGAATCAGGCCATCACCTCGAGCGCGGCCTTCAGGATGCGCTGCGGGTTCGGGAGCTGCTCGGCTTCGACGGGGGGGCTGTAGATCGCGGGGGCGTCGACCGTGCAGAGACGGTGAATCGGGGCGTCGAGTTCGTCGAAGGCCTCGCGCTGGATCATGAACGCGAGCTGCGAGCCCACGCTGGCGAAGGGCTTCTGTTCCTCGACGACGAGCACGCGGTGGGTCTTGGCGACGGAGGCGAGCACAGTGTCGATGTCGAGCGGGCGGATGGTGCGGAGGTCGACAACCTCGACCGAGACGTCGTGCTCCTTCTGGAGCAGGTCGGCGGCGGCGAGCGAGTGGAGAACGCAACGTCCGTAGGTGACGATCGTGAGGTCGGTGCCGGCGCGTTTGATGTCGGCTTTACCGAGGGGGACGATGTGCTCGCCCTCGGGCACTTCGCCCTTGTCGCCGTAGAGGATCGTGTTTTCGAGGAAGAAAACGGGGTCGTTGTCGCGGATGGCGGATTTGAGCAGGCCCTTGGCGTCGGCGGGGGTGGAAGGCACGACCACTTTCACGCCAGGATGATTGGCGAGGACGTTTTCCGGCGTGTGGGAATGGGTGGCGCCGACGTTGGTGCCGCCGTTGGCGGGGCCGCGGATCACGATCGGGCAGTTGATCAAGCCGCCGGACATGTAGCGGACGTTCGCGGCGTTGTTCAGGATCTGGTCGAAGGCGACGGAGTAGAAACTCCAGAACATCAATTCCATGACCGGGCGGATGCCGAGCATCGATGCGCCGACGCCCATGCCGATGAAGCCGGCTTCGGAGATCGGGGTGTCGACGATCCGCTTGGGGCCGAATTTCGCGAGCAGGCCCTCGGTGACTTTGTAGGCGCCGTTGAACTGGGCGACTTCCTCGCCGAGCACGACGACGTTGGCATCGCGCTCGAGTTCCTCAGCGAGGGCGTGGCGGATCGCTTCGCGATATGAAATGACAGGCATGGAAAATTTACGTTTTACGAGGGACGATTTGCGATGGGTCGGGCGCGGTGGAGGCTGGCGGGGGACAGCACGGATTTACGGCGCACTTTTCTCAGTCGAAGAAGAGGCGGCCTTGGGATTTCCGTTCGGAGGGATTGTCCGCTTCCCAGTAAACATCCTTCTGGATATCGTCGGGAGTGGGGAACGGGCTGGCCTCGGCGAATTCGGCGGCGGCATCCGCTTCGGCGCGCGCGGCCTGGTCGATTTTTTCGATTTGTGCTTCGTCGAGCGCGCCCTCGGTGGTGAGCATGTTCTGGAAAACGAGGAGAGGGTCCTTGGTGCGGCGGTATTCCTCGATCTCGGCTTTCGCCCGATAGGTGTTGTCGGGATCGGCGACGGAGTGACCGCGATACCGGTAGGTGCGAACCTCGACGACGGCGGGTTTCGATTCCTCGCGGGCGAGACGGAGGAATTTGTCCATTACGGCGCGAACGTCATAGACATCGTGCCCATCGCAGGTCCCCCAGGCCATGTTGTAGCCTTCGGCGCGCTTCGCGAGTTCGCCGGCGGAGGAACGCGACTGACTGGTGCCCATCGAGTACCCGTTGTTTTCGATCACGAACACCACGGGGAGCTGCCAGAGCGACGCGAGATTGTAGGCCTCGTGTACGGCGCCCTGGTTCACGGCGCCATCGCCCATGAACGCCATCGCCGCGCCTTTGAGTCCCTTGTATTTCAACGCGTACGCGAGGCCGGCGCCGAGCGGAACCTGGCCGCCGACGATGCCGTGGCCGCCCCAATAATTACGATCGGGAGCGAAATAATGCATCGAGCCGCCCTTGCCCTTGGAGCAACCGGTGGCCTTGCCGTAGAGCTCCGCCATCAGCTCGTTCAGGCCCATGCCGACCGCGATCGCGTGTCCGTGGTCGCGATACGCCGTGATGACATGGTCGTCCTTGCCCATGAGTGAGCAGCAGGCGACGGCCACCGCTTCCTGGCCGATGTAAAGATGGAGAAAGCCGCCGATCTTCTTGGCCTGATAGGCGCGCAGGGACCGTTCCTCAAAACGCCGGATGCGCATCATGGTGCGGAAAAGGTCGATCCGCGCCTCGTTCGTCAGCTGTCGGTTGATCGCGGCGCTGGCGGACGGACTGGTGCTTTTGGCACTTTCGTCGGCTTTTTTATCAGCAGTGGCGCTGGTTTTTTTAGTCACAGGAGGAAGGATTCGGTAGGTTAAAGGAAAAGTCTTCGCCGGATACCTCAGAAATCAAGTGTTTAGTCCCAGCCGACCATCTTCCTGCGCTCTACTCGAATCCAAGACCAGGAGGGCTGCAACCCAACCGACGAAACTTCCCAGGAATTCAGACACGCGGATCAAAGCGGGAACCGCAGGACCCAGGCGTCGGATTTTGAACGGAAGAGAACGCGGCGAGGCGCATCCGCCTGATCAATCGTGCCCTTGACGTATCGGTTCCGATACCTCCGGACAAAATCGTGAAAGGCACGAACGATTACGCCGACCTAAACCGCTTTGTTACCTTCGTTCTCTTCTGTTCAAAATCCGATACTTGGAGTCAGAGTATTCGTGGCGTGATTTCCTCGATCGTGACGGCGACGGGCGAGCCGGGGGCGCAATCCGCGCGCAAGGCGACAAAGCGATCGCGGTATCGGTCGTAGATCGGCCAGAGCGCACTGCGGTCGGTTTCGGGAATTTCCAATCGGCTGATGGCATCGCGCGAAAAAAATCCAAAGCGTCCCTCGGCGATTTCGACCGGGAGGTCACCGATCACCTTGCGGCAGCGAAACAGGAACATGAGCCAGTGCGATTCACCTTCGTACGCTTTCTCGGCGATCATGGCGAAGAGGTGAAGGTCGTCGGTCGCGATTTCAAAACCGGTTTCCTCCTGCGTCTCGCGCACCGCGCATTCGAACGGGGATTCGCCGATCGCAGTTTCAAGTTTCCCTCCGATGGGACTCCACACGCCGAGATTGGGCGGCTTCGCCCGCAGCAGCAGGAGATGTTCGCCGGCGGCGTTTTCGAGAAAGACCAGGACGGCAATTTTGTAGGAGAGCGCGGGTGTCATCTGCATTTGAATAACGAACCGCGACGGTAACGCGCGAGATGTCCGCAACAAGGCTGCATTGAATGCCAAAATTACCGGGAATTCGGTAGTCGCGGGACTTTGGTTCGCGTGCGCCGGCGTTCATCCATGCAGGCCTCGAATCGAAACCATCAACGAGCCAACCATGCCTTCCTTCAAATTTACGTGTATCGATGTCGGTGCGAGCCGCGTGGTCGGCGCGGTGGTTCGCCGCGACGCGCGGGAGCACCTCACGCTGGAAAAATTCGCCTGCGCTGCGCACTCCGCGGACCCCGCCAAGCATGCGGAGTGGGATGCTCGCACCGCGGACGCGCTGCGACTGATCGCGCAGCGCCTGTTAACGGCGGCGCCGGCGTTGATCGCTGTCCCGCCGCATATGGTGCTGACGAAGACGGTCAAGACGCCGTCGGTCGCACGGGCCCAGCGCACCAAGGTGATTCCGTTCGAGGCGTCGCAGGTGATCCCGTTTCCGCTCGCGGAGGTGACGTGGGATTACGAAGTCGTCGCCGACGACGGGCACGAAATGGAGATTCGTTTTACCGCGATCAAATCCGAGGCGATGGAGCGCCTGTGCGCGCAGGCCGAAGAGGCGGGGCTGAGGATTCGGCGCGCGGTGTCGTCGCCGCAGGCACTGCTGGCCGCGTTTCGTGGCAGTTACCCGGACGGAGACAAACGCTCGATGGTGGTCGATATTGGGGCGAGATCGTCGACTCTCATGCTGGTCGAAGGCGGCCGCAACGCCCTGCGTTCGGTTGCGCTCGGCGGGAACGCCGTGACCGCGGAGCTTGCCGCGCTCCAGGGAATTTCATTCGAGGAAGCGGAAGCGTGGAAGGCCCGGCCAAGGGTGCGAAGCGGCCATCGCGACGCGCAGGCGAACGACCAGGTGGAGCGCGCCATGGGCGCGTTTGCGACGCAGGTGGAACTTGAGCTCGCGCGGTTCCGCGGAATCGCGCCGGCGGGAAATGAGCGTCAAAACGCGGAGTCGTTTTACCTGGCGGGCGGAGGCTCGCGCCTGGCGGGATTGGCGGAACGGTTGGAGAAAAAATTGGGCATCCAAGTCCGGCATTTCGATGTCCTGCGAAATCTGACGATTCCGGAGTCGGTGAGCGCCGAGGTAAACGCCGCCGGCGATCACGTGCTCGTGAATTTGTTCGGCTTGGCTGCGCTTGCGGGGGAAGGCACCGATGAGCGTGCGACCGCGCTGCTCCCCGCCGGTGAACGACAGAAAATAGCGTTCGCCCGGCGTCGGCCTTTCCTCGTCGCGGGAGCGGCGTTGCTGGTAATCGCGCTGGGGTTTCCAGCATGGCATTTCCAAGGCCTCCTGAAACAGCGGGAGGACCAGGCGAAGGCGATCGAGGCCGAGCTTGGGCCGATGCGGTTGTGGGCGCGCACGAACGCGGAAAATCTGCGGAGGATTGCAGAGATAAAGGAAGGAGACCGGGCGCTGACGCGGTGGTTCACGGCGAAGACGGAGTGGCTCGATCTCTTGTCGGATTTGCAGGACACATTGGTCGATGTCGAAGACGTCTGGCTCGATCGCCTGCAATGTGTGCCGGCGCGACCGGCCGGCGTGGTTCAGCGAAACGCCGTGAAACCGGCGGAGGCTCCGCTGGAGTTCCTGGTGAGCGGACGACTGCTCGACGCGGAAAACCCGGTTTCGAAAGTGAGCGCGGAATCGTACGAACGCGTGCGCTTGCTTTTTTCGCACTTGCTGGAATCCCCGTTTATCGCGGCGATCAAAAACGAGCGCTTCGATAATTCGCAGCCTGGTTTGTTGAAGTTCGATTTTTCCATGGTGCTCAACCTCGGGTCGACGCGCTGAAGCCATGGTCCTTTGGAAAACATTTCCCGGTTTCAGCGCGGTGATGGGTCTCTGTGGATCGATGCTGGTGGGTGAAATCGCGTTGGGTGTTTTAGCGTACCGGGCGTCGGAGTCGGCGCGCAAACGCCTGGAACACGTGAGTCGGGAGCTGCGGACGTTGTCGACGACTGCGCCAACGCCGACGAAGGAGAATGCGGTGCGGATCGGAAACGAGCTGCTGCGGCTTCAGGTTTTATGGGAGGAGCGGAGTGAGCGTTTGGGCGCGGGAGACGGTGCGGGAAGCGGGGCCCAAAGGACTCCCTTGCAGCGTGCCGAGGGGTTTTTCGACATTGCGTCCTTTGTGGAATCGATGCGCCGGGCCGCGGAAAATGCCGCGGTGAAGTTGAAGGCCGACGAGCGCTTCGGGTTTTCCGCGTATGCCCACGACGCGCCGGAGATGGACGACCTCGGGTGGGCATTCCTGGCGCGGCAGATCGTGGGGCGGGTGCTGGGAGAACTATTCCAATCCGGCGCGGATGAACTGATCGGTGTGCACCGCGAATCGGCGCCGGGCCGAGAAAAACTGTCGGCCAAGGAAGCGTCGGGTCGAGTGGCGCGGAAGCCGAACGCGGAGGACTTTTTCGAATTCGATTCGCGGCTATCCCTGCGAAACGCATTGCACGTCGGCGGGGCGGGATTCCGGGTTTCCTTCGTCGGCACGACGACTACCTTGCGTGAATTCCTCCAGCGTTTGGCTGGTGACAAGCTGCCGGTGTCGGTCGGTGCGGTGGAAGCCGAGCCGTTTGATGTCGCGCGGAATCGCCGCAGCGAAACGACGGATTCCCTGGGGGAGCCGCTCGTGTCGGCACCGCGGACACGATTCACCGTGACCTTTGAGTCGATCGACCTGACTGCGTTACTGAAAACCCCGCTCGCGCCATGAAACCATTGCGGGCGGATAAATTATTTTTCTATCTGGCGATGAGCGCGGCCGTCGCGTCGGCGCTTGGATTTGGTTTTACCGGAAAGGCGAAGGCTCCCCGACCGCGGGTTTCCCAAGGGCCGGGTGCCACTGGGAGCGAATTCTATCCCGAGGCGGCGGTCGACTTTGCGTCGAATGGAGTTCGCTGGGATCCACCGCGGGCCCAAATGCGGGGCGATGGGTGGATCTATGAAGTCTTCACGCCGCCCGAGATTTTTTATGACGAACTGGCGCGCGAATTCACGGTTACGGCGTGGGAGGAAGGAGTCGCGAAACCTCCGGCGAATCCTACCGGGCTGGAGCTGGTCGACGTGCAGGCGGAGCCGTGTGCGATCCAGCTGATCGCGTATGGCGGGAGTGCTCAGCGGTGGGTGGGATCGTTTGAGAAACTCGGGACTGGGGAGGTCATGCTGGCGGCGTCGGGCGACGAGCTGCCGGGCACGGGGTTTGAAGTCGAAAGTTTGGAAATGCGACCGATCGGACGTCCCGGACCAGCGGAGGACTTTCCGTCGCGGCGAGAGATGGAGGCCATGGTCATCGCCACCGAGACGGGAGAGCGCATCCCGCTCACTGTTGGGACGCGGTGTGATCGAGAGGAGTTTTTGGCGACACTCCGCGCGACGGGCGGCCACGCCGGTGAGTATGGGGTGCGCGCAGGGGACGAAGTCACCGGGTTGGACGCTCGCTTTGAACTGGCGCGCGTTGAATTGAATCCTCCGACCGTGTGGCTGCGGCGAATCGGTTCCATCGGCCGTGACACGAAGGAATTCGTCTTGAGGCGCAAGGAGGACGGACAGTCCAAAAAAACGGCCGCTGTGATGGACGAATCTAACGATGAAAACTGATCCCAAATTGTTGTGCCGATTCAAACGGTGCGCCCTCGCCATGCTGGCGATTTCTGCCCTGCGCGCTGAACCCGCACGTCCCGTCCAGGATAACCCAGAAACGGCAATTCCGTTGCCCGAAGAAGTCGCTTCGAAGCTGCATGAGGAAACCCAGCGAGCGCTGATCGATGAGGTCGGGGAGAGCTGGCGTCTGCCCCAATCCATCGTCTCGCCGGGTTCGACCGCTGATCTGCGCCGGTCGGCCTCGCCAATTGCCGTGAAGCTCGACGAGATCGTGTTCCCGAACGTCAGTTTCGCACGGATTTCAGTGGGCCAAGCGGTCGCGACGATCAGCGCGATGTCGGAGGAATTTGATCAGGCAAACGGAACGACGAAGGGGGTGAACGTGCTTCTGCTGGATCCCGAGCAGGGCGCGCCGGAGGTTTCGCTCACGTTGCGCAATGTGACCCTGCGGCGGGTGTTGGATTTTCTGACCGAGGCGGTCGGCTATTCCTATGAAGTGCAGGCCGATGCGGTGGTGGTAAGACCGGAGGGAAAGGTCGCCACCCTCGAAACGGAATTTTTTTCCGTTACGCGTGCCGCGGTGTTGCGGATGTCGGGACTCACTGCTCCGCCACCGGCGGCATCGACAGCGGCCTCGAAGCGCGAGAATGCTTCGTCGACGGGCGGCTCGTCGGAATTGGCCAATCCGGCCGGGAACATCGAAACGGCAGCGATGCGACGTTTCCTCCAGCTGGCCGGGGTGAATTTCGACGATACGCCTGGCGCGACGATGGCCTACGACGGAGCTGCGATCATCGCCACGCAGACCCCGAGGAATCTCGACCGCATCCGCACGATTGTCTCGCGGTATCGTGAAGTCCGCCAGGTCGAGATCGAAGCCAAGTTCATGGAAGTGCAGGAAGGCGCCTTGGAGGAGCTCGGGCTCAACTGGAGCGCCACCACCAAAGCCTCCCAACTCAACGCGGGGTCGGTCGGAGCTTACACTTCCGGCAATCGCTCGCTCGCTGGCGCGTTCACGGGTCGATCCACGAGCCAGCAGGGCGGAATCATTCGTCCGGAAGGAACAACGGTGTCCGCCGATGGGGCGATGACGGTGTCGCCGGAGTTCAAGCTCCCGATCATTAACAATGCTCCGCAAATGCCGGGAGCGACCGAGCTGGCATCGCTGGCGGGTCCGGTCGCGAACCTGACTGGCGTGGTGGGAGAATTCGACGTCAACGCGGTGGTGCGCGCGCTCTCGCAGCGTCAAGGCACCGACTTGCTCAGCGCGCCGCGCGTGACGGTGCTCTCCGGGAATCCCGCGACGATCACCGTGGCGCAGGAAATGCGCTATCCGCAGAGTTTCGGCCAGACCCAGAGCCAGGTTGGCACCGGCAACGCGAGCGGGGGCGGGTCGGCAGGCGTGGCCATCACGGCGGGGACGCCGCAGGAATTCGTTTCCCGAAATGTGGGGGTGGAATTGAAGGTCACGCCGACGGTCGAGGACGACAACCATAGCATCAGCCTGGAGCTGAATCCGCGGGTGACGGAGTTCGATGGATTTGTGGAATACGGCGGCCCGAGCATCGCGATTTCGGGGAGTACCACGGTGACGGTGCCCTCGGGGTTTTATCAGCCGATTTTCTCCGTCCGCGATATTTCGACGAAGGTCACGATCTGGGATGGCGCGACGCTGGTGATGGGCGGCCTGACCCGCGAGGAAGTGAAGAAGGTGAGCGACAAAGTCCCGGTGCTTGGAGACATCCCCGTGCTTGGGCGTTTGTTTCGATCGAAAGGCACCACGACCCAAAAGCGAAATCTCCTGATCTTCGTCAAAGGCACTTTGGTGAATCCCGGTGGTGCTCCGCTGCGGGCGGCCAAGGCGAGTATTGCGCCGATCAGGAACCCGCTGATTTCGACAGTTCGCGCCCGGTAGGGCAGAGGTGGCTTGATTCGGATTCTGGGGACTCGTGTCCGATACGTGGTTAAACGGCTTGGAGCCTTGGCTCGGGTTCTTCCGGCCGCTTGCGCTACATTTTTAGTGGAGGACAGTTCGCGGCTTGCCAGTGGGTTCCAAACGCGGCGAGTCTGCGCGGGTACCCCCGGCGTCCGACTCCGACTTGAGCCAATGAAGATCCGTTTTCTCGCAGCGTTTTGCCTCGGCCTCGCGGCGTACCTCACGACGGCCGGGCAGGGCTCGGATCGGTGGTATCCGGTGCCTGCGGACATTGCGCGGGAGATCGACAATTACTTCACCACGATGGATCTCGCGCTCGCCCACAACCGGATCGAGCTGGTGATGGGCTTATATACGGCGGAAGTGACGGAGGAAATTGAGGGAGCGAATCCCGAGAAGTTTGAGGCCGCGGCGATCCGCCAGCGGCGACAGGCCCAGATGGACAACTATATCAAGAACTCCACGACCCCGCCGGTGCTGAGCCGCAAGAATTTCTGGTATCAGCGGGGAAGCCGATCCGACAATTTTTGGATTCGCTATGCGATCTACCAGCCTGGGGCGGGGAAGACGCTGGCCGGAAGCGTTGACTACGAATTCTTGCGGACAGATCGGGGACTGGTCGTGGACAAGATCGTCTCACACAACGATCCGTCCGCGAGTGTCACCGCCAAAACCGCGCCGCCGAAACGAAAAATCCAAACGGGGCCCGGCCTCCCGACCGAGGTCGAACTCACGAACGGCGTCACGCTGCACAAGGCGTCGGTGGTTCACTGGTATTACGACAAAGTGGTGTTGAAGCACCAGGCTGGAACCGACCCGATTAAATTTGAGCACATCATCTTGGAGCAGCGCGGGCTTTTCATTGCCGAGCAGGAGGCGGGGTTGAATGCGCAACGGGAGTCATTCCAGCACGCGGCCGTGGTCGAGCAGGGCCGGCAGCAGATCCAGGCGTTGAACGACATGTCAGAACAACAGCGGCAGGACGCGGCGGCGGCGTATGAGGCGGCCGTTTCGCAGCATCGGTTGATGGTCGGAATGTCGATGAGCCAGGTGCGCCGGTCCTGGGGGCAGCCTTCGCGCACGATGAGCATCGATTCGACGAATGGCCGAGGAATGATCTGGACCTACGACGGACGCGGGGTCGACCCGCAGGGCAACGTCAGGAACGCCGGGGTGGGTTTCGAAAACGACATCGTCATAGAACTTTTCAACATCAGGCAGCGCTGACGTCGGGACAACCGCTGCCACCTCCGGGTCGCCGTTACTCCCGCTTGATTTTTTCCCATGGCTCGTGGTGCCTCGCTCCGCGTTTTTGGATTTGGGCGCGCGGTCCCTTGACCCGCTGCATTGAGTTGGCTCATGTCGGGCATGGCCAAATGGCTCCTCGTTGATGGTTTCAATTTAGCGTACCGCTGTTTCTACGCGGTGCCCGAGCTCACGCGGGCCGACGGCTTTCCGACTGGCGCGCTGCATGGGTGGGTGAAATCCCTCTGGCGTCTCGCCGACCAGGAACATCCGCTGGCGACGCTGGTGTTTTTCGACCTCGGCGGCTCCAACGACCGCCTCGCCCTGCATGCTGAATATAAAGCGCAGCGCGAGGAAATGCCGGCGGCGCTCCAGAAACAAATCGACCCGATCAAGGCTTTCACCCGCGCCATGGGCTTGGTGGGGATTGAACAGGATGGCGTCGAGTCCGACGATCTCCTCGCCTCGCAGGCGATCGCCCTGGGGAACGCGGGACACGAGGTGGTGATTGTCAGCGCCGACAAGGATTTTGCGCAGATCGTCAACGACCAGATCAAGATCCTGCTGCCGCCGCCCACGGCGAATCCGAAACTGGGCTGGCGCGTGCTCGATGCTGCCGGCGTGATGGAAAAATTTGGGGTGCCGCCGGCGAAGATCGCCGACTACCTGGCGCTGGTGGGGGATACGTCGGATAACATTCCGGGCCTCGACGGCGTGGGTCCCAAGACTGCCTCAAAATGGCTGGCCGAGTTCGGCACGTTGGAAGGGGTCATCGCGCACGCCACCGAACTCAAACCGGACCGGTTCCAAGCGGTCGTGACCAGCAGCGTGGAGCGGCTGCGTTTGAATCTCCGCCTCACGACCTTGAACTTGAATCTCCCCACTGTCGCGGCAGATCCCACGCCGGTGCAGGCGGCGGAACTGTATCGGCTCCTGGCCGAGATGGAGATGAAGACCGCGTTGGCCGATGCCAAGAAACGCTACGACCAGCCGGAGTTGTTCTGACCGAGGAGGCGCGAAGGCCGAAACGGTTTGGGTGCGACGTCCCGAACGGGCGCTTCGGGCAGGGTCGGGGCGGGGCTCGCAGGAGCGGTGCCGGCGGGAATTGGATCGGTGCGTTTTTCTCGGCGGCGAAGCAAGGCAGACCTTGCAAAGCGCAGTGGAAGCGCCGAGAAAGGCGCGCAGTTTCCCATGGATAAAAAACAAATGATGCAGGCGATCGTGGACAAGGTCGGCCGCGAGAAGGCGATCGAGATGGTCCTCCAAGCTTACAACACCGAGCTGCTCACCACCTGGATTGCTCGCATCGAGGCGAACAAGCCGTTGGGCGGCCCGCAGCGCCGGGACCATTTCGCGTCGGCGATGGAGCGCGTGCTCGAAGTGTGCGAATTGGCGACCTGAGCCTGCGCCCGCACCCAAGCGATTGTCGCGGTCCGCGACGCTGAAGCCCGCACGTTGCGGGCTTGTTATTTTACGGCCCCTTTGGGATCGAAAATATAACCGATGCCGTGAACCGTCCGGAAGGAATTCAGGTTTAGCCCGCGCGCTGCGTATAATTCGCGGACCTTCACGATATACTGGTCGAGCGAGCGGCTCTTGATGTCGGCGTGCACGCCCCAGACGGAATGGATCAGAGCCTGGCGCGTGATCACGCCGCCTTGGTGGGCGTTGAGATAAGAAAGGATGCCGAGTTCCTTGCGCCCGAGTTTTTCGACGGGATGGCCGGGAAAAGTGATTTCCAGGCGTTCGGGGTTGACCAGGGCGCCGCAGAAATCGAAGGGGTCGTCGCTCAGGCGGACGTTCTTGGTGACGTTCTGGTCGCGATTCGACTCCGTGCGCCGCAGCACTGCGTGGATCCGCGCAACCAATTCGGCGTAGCTAAAGGGCTTCGTGATGTAGTCATCACCGCCCATGTTGAGGCCTTTGACTTTATTCGGCTCGTCGACGTTCCCCGTCAGGAAAATCGTCGGCACCGTGATATCCGAAGACTTGAGCTGCTCGAGCAGGGAGAATCCGGATTGGTCCGGGAGGTTGATGTCGAGCAGGATCAGGTTCGCAAAATTCTTCTTGAGGAAAGCGAGTGCGTGGGCGGCGCGATTGCAGATCTGGGTCTGCATCCCCGCGTTTTCGAGGTGGATGGAAATCAGGTTGGCAAGCTCGACTTCATCTTCGACGACCACAATGAGGGGTTTGGGTTCAGTGCGCATGTGAATGCAATACTCGACGGCGCTTATTTACTAGGTCGGCAAAGTGTGATGTCAATAAGACGAGACAAACGAATGTTGAGCTTAAAGCCTATTGGCTAAGCGTTTCCCCGAGGGAGATCGGAAACCGCGGCGGGCGGGGAACCCCGAATTTACTTGAAGGTTCAAATGGCGGAGTGTGCCTTGGCCGCGTGTCTGACAAGAAGCCATTGCTGATGCTCGGCCTGCCGAAGGGCAGCCTGGAGGAATCCACGAAGAACCTTTTCGCGAAGGCCGGTTGGAAAATCACGACCAGTTCGCGTTCCTACAAGCCGTCGATCGACGACGCCGAACTGGACGGGCGGTTCATCCGCGCGCAGGAAGTCAGCCGGTACGTCGAGCACGGGTTCTTCGACTGCGGGTTGACCGGTTACGATTGGATCCAGGAAAACGCCTCCGACGTCGTCGAGGTTTGCGACCTGATCTATAGCCGCGCCTCCGTGCAGAAATCGCGCTGGGTGCTGTGCGTGCCCGAGGCGTCCGAGATTACCCGTCCGGAACAACTGGCCGGCAAGCGCGTGGCCACGGAACTCGTGGGAACCGTGAAGCGTTACTTTGAGAAAAAGGGCATCCAGGTCGACGTGGAGTTTTCCTGGGGCGCGACCGAGGTGAAGGTGCCGGACCTGGTCGATGCGATCGTCGATATCACCGAGACGGGCAATTCGATCCGCGCGAACAAGCTCCGGATCATCGACACGCTGCTCGAAACCAACACGAAATTCATCGCCAACAAGGCCAGCTGGGCGAATCCCGCGAAGCGAAAGAAGATTGAGACGATCGCGCTCCTCCTGCGCGGCGCGCTGGAGGCCGAGAGCAAGGTCGGTCTGAAGATGAACCTCCCGAAAGCGGCGCTGGATTCCGTGGTGAAGGCGCTGCCGGCGTTGCGCAACCCGACGATCTCGCAGCTGAGTTCGCCCGAGTGGATCGCGCTCGAGACCATCATCGATGAGAGCGTGGTGCGCGAAATCATTCCCCAGCTGAAGGCCCTCGGCGCGGAAGGCATCGTGGAATATCCGCTGAACAAGGTGGTCTATTAAAGGTCGGACGGCGTTGGTATGAAGGTCACCCTCGGACTTTTGCAGCACGCCTGTTCGGCGAAGCCCGCGGCGAACCTGAAGAAGGCGCTGAGCCTGGCGGAGCAGGCCGCGAAGCGCGGCGCGAAGATCATCTGCACGCAGGAGCTGTTTCGGTCCCAGTATTTCTGCCAAAGCGAGGACCACGAGAATTTCAAACTGGCGGAATCGATCCCGGGACCGAGCACGGTGGCGTTCCAGAAGATCGCGAAGAAATATAAAGTCGTGATCATCGCCTCGCTTTTCGAAAAGCGCTCGGCCGGCCTTTATCATAACACGGCGGTGATCATCGACGCGGACGGCGCGCTCCTCGGCATCTACCGGAAGATGCACATCCCGGATGACCCGCTCTTCTACGAGAAATTTTATTTCACGCCGGGCGACACCGGGTTCCGGGCGTGGCAGACCAAATACGGGCGCATCGGCGTCCTGATCTGCTGGGACCAGTGGTACCCGGAAGCCGCGCGCCTCACTGCGCTCCAAGGCGCGGAAATTTTGTTTTATCCCACGGCGATCGGCTGGCACCCGCTCGAGAAGAAGGAATACGGGCCCAACCAGCACGGCGCGTGGCAGATCAGCCACCAAGGCCATGCCGTCGCGAACGGTTGTTACGTGGCCGCGGTGAACCGCATTGGACTGGAAACCCCGATCGGCGGGAATGGCATCGAATTCTGGGGCCAGAGCTTTGTCACGGGCACGAGCGGACAGATTCTCGCCAAGGGCAGCGTGGACCGGGAGGAGATTCTCCTGGTGTCCGTCGACCTGGGGAAAATCGACACGACGCGCACGCACTGGCCGTTTCTCCGCGATCGGCGAATTGACGCGTACGGGGACCTGACGAAGCGCTTCGTCGACTAGGCCATGGCCGCGACGAAAGCGAAGCCGCCCGCGGCGCTTGGCTTCCGCATGCCGGCGGAATGGGAGCGGCAATCGGCGGTGTGGCTGTCGTGGCCGCATAACCGGAAAACCTGGCCCGCGCACTTCCGGCCGATCCCGCCCAAGTTTGCGGAGATTGTCGCGGCCATCAGCCGCTTCGAGGAAGTGCGGATCAACATCGCCACGCCACTCCAGTCGCGCGCGCGGTCGCTGATCGAGCGCGCCCACGCCGACCTTTCGAACGTCACGTTTTTCAACCACCCCACGAACGACGCCTGGTGCCGCGACCACGGGCCCATTTTCGTCAAGAACGACCGCACCGGTGAAGTCGCCGTCACCGACTGGAAGCACAATGCGTGGGGCGGGAAATACCCGCCGTTCGACAAGGACAACACGATCCCGCCAAAGATCGCGCGCGCCTTGGGCCTCCGGAAATTTGTAATCGATCGCGTCCTCGAAGGCGGGTCGCTCGACGTGAATGGCGTGGGATCGCTGCTGACGACCGAATCGTGCCTGTTGAACCGGAATCGGAACCCGTCGATGTCGCGGTCCGAGATCGAACAGATGCTCCGCGACAATCTCGGCGTTGAACAAATCATCTGGCTGGGCGAGGGCATCGTGGGCGACGACACGGACGGCCATGTCGATGACATCACGCGATTTTTCCGCCCGGATGGAATCGTGACCGCGGTGGAAAAAAACGGCCGCGATCGGAACCACGCGCCGCTGCAGGAGAACCTGGAAAGGCTGCGCGGCCTGCGGACCCCAGGCGGGAAAAAATTCAAAATCGTCGAATTGCCGATGCCGCGTCCGTGCTTCTGCCAAGGACAGCAACTCCCGGCGAGTTACGCCAATTTCCTGGTGATCAACGGCGCGGTATTGATGCCGACGTTTCGGCAGGCGAAGCGCGACGCCGAGGCGGCGGAGATCCTGGGAGCCTGTTTTCCCGGGCGGGAGGTGCTTGCGATCGATTGCTTGGACTTGGTGTGGGGCTTGGGGACGCTGCACTGCATCTCCCAGCAGCAGCCGGCAGGGTGAAATTGCGGATTGCGGATTTTGAATTGCGGATTGCGGATATCGGAAACCGGACGGGACGAGCTCCCAAGCCGAGGCCCGCTCTTATCGCTTCTTGGCCAGTAGCTTGGAACTATGCGGTAGCCGGCATTCGCCATTCACAATTGCTCCGCTCGCGGGTGGAATCTCGAAAAATTGGCTTGCTGGTCGCGCGGGCCGTGGGCGACTCTGACCGTTCGCGGCATTAGTTATTGGTCAAGCTGGCGTCGCCGCGATGCTCCCGCCGGCTTTTCACGTCAGTTAAACAGTCAACCAACGGCCTCGCTTAACGGCGGGGCCATCTCCGGTGGATTGGTGCTTCTGGAGCAGGGTGCCTGTTTGCCGGTTCCCGCATATGAGTTCAGTCATGCAAGATCTGCTCGAGCAGTCGTCCTTCGATAAACTGAAGGAAGGCGCAATCGTCCCGGGCACCATCACCGAAATCCGCCAGAACGAAGTTGTCGTCGATATCGGCGGCAAATCCGAAGGCCTCGTTCCCGCGAACGAGTTCATCGACATCGGCGAGCTTCAAATTGGCTCCACGATCGAAGTCCTCGTCCAAAAGCTTGAGGACAAGAACGGCGCGCCCGTTCTTTCCTTCGACCTCGCCGAGCAAAAGAAGAATTGGGATAACATCCTCACCAAGTTCCCCGAGGGGTCCGTGGTTTCCGGCCGCGTCAAGGCCAAGGTCAAGGGTGGCCTCATCATCAGCATCGGTGTCGATGCCTTCATGCCGGCTTCGCACATCGACGTGCAGCCGCCCAAGAATCTCGACCAGTACGTGGGCCAGACCTACGACTTCAAGGTTCTCAAAATCAATCTCGACCGGAAGAACATCGTTCTCTCCCGCCGCGAGCTCATCGAGGAGCAGCGCACCAGCAAGCGCCGCAACCTGCTCGAGAGCATCCAGCCCGGCCAGGTCCGCAAGGGCGTCGTCAAGAACATCACCGATTTCGGTGCGTTCATCGACCTCGACGGCATGGACGGCCTGCTCCACATCACCGACATGAGCTGGGGCCGCATCTCGCACCCCTCCGAAATGCTCAAGCAGGGTGAGGAGATCCAGGTCATGATCATCGAGGTCAACCGCGAGAAAGAACGCGTCTCCCTCGGCCTCAAGCAGACCACGAAAAATCCGTGGGATGAAATCGACCGCAAGTTCCCGGTCGGTGCCAAGGTCCACGGCAAGGTCGTCAACCTCGTGCCCTACGGCGCGTTTGTTGAAATCGAACCCGGCGTCGAAGGCCTCGTGCACATCACCGAGATGTCCTGGACGAAACGCATCACCAAGCCCTCCGAACTTCTCAAGGTCGGACAGGAGCTCGATGCGGTGGTCCTCGGCATCCAGAAGGACGAGCAGAAGATCTCGCTCGGCCTCCGCCAGCTCGAGCCCAACCCGTGGGACATGGTTCGCCACAATTACCCGATCGGTGCTCGCGTGCGCGGCAAGGTCCGCAACATGACCACCTACGGCGCCTTCATCGAACTCGAAGAGGGCATCGACGGCATGGTGCACGTTTCCGACATGTCGTGGACGCGCAAAGTCAACCATCCCTCCGAAGTCCTCAAGAAGGGCGACGAAGTGGACGCAATCGTCCTCGACGTGGATTCCTCGCAGCAGCGCATCAGCCTCGGCATGAAGCAGCTCGCGACGGATCCGTGGTCGGATATCGACTCGTTCTTCCGCATCGGCGACGTCGTGCAGGGCACCGTCACCAAGATCACGTCGTTCGGCGCCTTCGTGGAGCTGAAGGACGGCATCGACGGCCTCGTGCACATCTCGCAGATCAGCGAGGACCGCATCGAGAAAGTGAAGGACGTCCTGAAGCCCGGCCAGCAGGTCAGCGCTCGCGTGATCAAGATCGACCGCGACGAACGTCGCCTCGGCTTGAGCATCAAGGCCGCCAACTACAGCGCCGAGCAGCTCGCCGCCGAAACGACAGCCTACGAGGCGCTCAACCGCCAGAGCGGCACCGACATGATGAACCTCGGCGACATCCTCGACGAGGCGTCGAAGAAGGAATAACTGCCGCAAGATCCATTCGTTTGATTTCAAGCCGCCCGGAGCAATCCGGGCGGCTTTTTTTTGCTCTGCGTGCTCGCGCCATCCGGATTGCAAAGTGCATCGCGCGCGACGAAGAAGAGACCGTCGGGATCGTCCATCCCGACCGTATCGTCCACCCTTCAACTTCGTTTATCGTGCCTAAAAATTATTCCTCGCTCGTGTTCGTCGGCGCGCTCGCGCTGGCCCTGGTTGGTTGTGAAAGCGCCCCCAACAAACCCGCGCCGAAACCCGCGCAGCCCATGGGAGTCACCGGCCCCAAGGCCGAGCAGTCGACCGAATACACCAACATCAGCGTGAGCGAAGCGAAGGGTGTTTCGTCGCCGTTCAAGACCGAACCCGGCACGATCTTCCCGGAAAACAAGATGGGCTACCGCCTGCTCCTCACCGGTGGTGTCTCGATGCCGAACCTCATCGCCACCGAAATCAGCGCGACGGAAATCCTCGTCCAGGCCCGCGTCTACAACCGTTCCGATTCGCCCCAGAACCTCGACATCATCTTTGCCGTCGGCGAGGACAAGGTCTCGTACAACGCCAAGAACGTCCATTTTCCCGCCAACCGCGCGCGTGACATCAAGTTCAAGCTCAGCCGCCAAGCCACGCAGAATCTCTGCCTGATCGTGTCGGACAGTCATTGAGGGCAAGAAGGGCGCAGCTGGCTCGTCCGACTGCGTGGGGCTGCGATGCGCTCGGAAAGCCCGAGAGTGAGCGCGTTATCCCCCAACACGCCGATCGACTCCACCCGCATTCCCGCGGCGGGCGCCGCGTGACTCGGGCCTGCGGCGGAATGCGCACAAAAAAGGCCGGCATTGCTGCCGGCCAATGAAACTGAACTGAAGTGAAGATTAATTCTGCCCGGCCTTGATGCCCTTGCGGGCCTTGGCCTCGACGAATTCGCGAATGACGGCGTTCCGTTGGCGGACGCGGTCATCTTCCTCGACCTCTTCGGTGGTGCGCACGGCCTCGTGCTTCGCCATCGCGCGGCGCATCTTCGACAGCGCGAGGTACTCGAGCTGGCGAATGCGTTCGCGGGTGACGTGGAACTTCTTACCGACTTCCTCCAGGGTGAGCTCGTCCTTGCCGTCCAGTCCGAACCGAAGCTTGATGATCTCGGCTTCGCGCTCGTCGAGCGAATCGACCATGGCGTGGAGATCGGAGTTCTGGTTCTTGTCGCGCAGGCCGTCGTATGGGCTGATAGCATTGTCGTCCCCGACGATTTCGCCGAACGTGGCCGAATCGCCATCTTCGCCGACGGGAGCGTCGAGTGAAGCGGGGCGGACACTGACCGACTTAAGGTGAGCGACTTTGCTGGTCGGGATCTGGAGCTCGATCGCCAATTCCTCGTCAGTCGGCTCACGGCCAAGCTCTTCCGTGAGCTTCATGGCGGTGCGACGCATCTTCGAGATCTTGTCAACGAGATGGACCGGCAGGCGGATCGTCTTGGACTGGTTCGCGAGCGCGCGCTTGATCGACTGCTTGATCCACCAGGCGGCGTACGTTGAAAGCTTGCCACCCTTGCGGGGGTCGAAGCGTTCGACGGCCTTGATCAGGCCGATGTTGCCCTCGCTAATGAGGTCGAGCAGCGGCAGGCCGAAGTCCTTATAGTCCATCGCGATTTTCACGACCAGGCGAAGGTTGGCGGAGATCATATGATCCCGGGCGGCCTTGTCGCCGCGACGGATGCGTTTGGCGAGTTGGATTTCCTCCTGGATGGTCAGGAGGGCGGTCTTCCCAATTTCCTGAAGATACAGCTGGAGGTTGCTGCGTTCGCCGTGGGCGATGGACGCCTCGGCGGCTGCGGGCTCGGCGCGTTCCAAAAAGGAAGGTGGCGCATCGGGAAGTTCGGCGCGAAGGGCGGTCGTGCTGCGGGACTCGTCGGGTTCTGCCGTGGTCGTGAGGGACTTGTATTTAGCGGGCATGATGAAACTCCTTGGTTATTAAAGAGGCGTGAGTGGGCGTTTTGTTCCCATCCCACTTTAGCTTGCAACGTTCCAACCCACAGACGCCCGCGACGGGGCTACGCTACAAAAAACGCGCGGGAACGGCGCGAAATTGTCCCACTTTACTGTTCAAAACGCGCCATGCTGTCCCATTTCGCGCCCACCATGCCAAGCGGATGGGTAAGAAAACCCTAAAATTGCTCGGCCATCGCGACTGCCTTAAATAGCGCGGAAGCCTTGTTGATCGTCTCTTGGTACTCTTCCGCCGGGGATGAATCGGCCACCCAGCCGCCGCCGGCTTGGATATAAACCTGCCCGTTTTTCAACAGCGCGGTGCGCAGCATGATGCAGGTGTCCATGTTTCCGTCGTAACCGAAATAGCCCAAGGCGCCGGCGTAGAAGCCGCGTTGGAGTTGTTCGATCTCCGAGATGATCTGCATGGCGCGAATCTTCGGCGCGCCGCTCACGGTGCCGGCGGGGAAGGTGGCGCGCATCAGGTCATAGGCGTTTTTCGCGGGGTCGATGCGACCTTCGACTTGGGAAACGATGTGCATGACGTGCGAGTAACGCTCGACCGTCATGAAATCCGGGACCGTCACGGAACCGAACTGGCAGACGCGCCCGATGTCGTTGCGCGCGAGATCCACCAGCATGAGGTGCTCGGCTTTTTCCTTCGCGTCGGCGAGGAGTTCCTTTTCCAGCGCAGCGTCTTCGGCGGCGGTCGCGCCGCGCTTGCGCGTGCCGGCAATCGGGCGAATTTCGACGAGGCCGTCCGTGAGGCGGACGTGGACTTCGGGGGAAGCGCCAACAATCGAAAAGTCGCCCGCTTCGAGGATGAACATATACGGCGACGGATTCACCGTGCGCAACGCGCGGTACAGGTCGAGCGGCGTCTTGCTAAAGGGCTTAGCGAAACGCTGCGCGCCGACCACTTGGATAATGTCGCCGGCGCGGATGAATTCCTTGGAGTCCTCGACACATTTTTCGAATCGCTCGCGCGTGAAATTCCCCGGGGGGATTTCCAGTTTCGCCGGCTCGACCAGCGCCGCCGAGGCGAGTTCACGGGGTTGCTGGAGCAGGGCATGCAGCGCCCGCACCTCGGTCACGGCCGCGTCGTAGGCGGCGCCCGGCTCCCCGCGCACGTGCGCGTTGACGCACAGCCGCAGGGTTTGCTTTGCGCGGTCGAAGATGACCAGCGAGTCCGACAGCATGAAATAAAGCAGCGGGACCTTGAGATCGTCCACCTTCGCCATCGGCACGGTCGGCTCGATGCGCGTGATGTATTCGTAACCAACGAACCCGACCGCGCCGCCGGTGAAGCGGGGCAATCCGGGGAGCACGACGGGCTTGTACCCGCTCATTTCCTTCTCGATCAGCGCCAGCGGATCCTGCGGCGTGGGGATGACCTGAACCGGTTGCCCGGACTGGCGAATCTCGGTGGTCGTGGGGCCGCAGACGAAAATTTTCCGCGGCCGGCATCCGATGAAGCTATAACGCGACAGACGTTCGCCGCCTTCGACTGATTCGAGGAGGTACGACGGACCCGCTTCCTTCAGTTTCGCGTAGGCCGACACCGGGGTTTCGAAGTCCGCGATCAAGTCTGTGTAAACCGGGATGACGTTGCCCTGTGCGGCCAAACGGAGAAAGTCGTCGCGGGTCGGGTGGATGTTCATCGGCAGGGTCTGGCCTTATGCGAAACCGGCCGGAAGGCGGCAAGGCGAATGCAAGCCGCCCCGGTCCGCCGCCGAAACCTCACTCCGTGAACGCGGGCGTGCGCCACTGGAGGTTTTGCTCGATGCGCGCCAGCGTCTGCGGCGAAAGCGGGAGCAGGCATACGCTCCTGACCGGGTAATCCCGCTGCAGGGCCCGCGCGACGAGCTGCGGATCCAGCGGCGCCCCGACTCTGACATCCTCCAGGCGAAACGGCGCGTCCGGTTTGCTCGGATCGACACACCACCATTGTTTCCCAAGGCGATAGGCGAGGAGGCTGTGGTTGACTTGGAGCGCGGCCGCCGTGCTCGCGTCGCCCGTATGGTAGGACATCAAGATCAATCCCGCCTCGTGCACGCGGGACTCACGATGCAGGACGGCGGCCAGTGCATGAAGCGAACCAATCACGCACGCGTTGTTCAGGTAGAGCTGGTCGGCCTTGTAGATCGTCGCGACCGGGTTCGCGTAAACCGTGACCTTTTCCACTCGAGGATCGAATTCATGCAGGCGTCGCGAAAGCGTGGGCGCATCGGGCCAGGAACTTGTCGCCGCCCCGAGCACCTGCGTGCCGCCTTCGGGCGAATACAGCCAGAACACATTCTCAAAGGAGAACGCCGCCGCATACATCGGCGCGCGGAGGGGATGCGCCGGCGCGAACTCAACCTTGACGATGCAGGTGCGCGCCAAGTCGCCCAGCACCTGGCGCGCGACCAAGACGTCCTGGAGCGATCCCCGCGTCTCGAACGCCGAGCTTCCCGCAATCGCGGCGGCAGTGACGGCGAGGAGCGGGCGCATGGGGCGGTGCGCCGGGGCCGGTCACTCGACGGTGACGGACTTGGCGAGGTTGCGAGGCTTGTCGACGTCGCAGCCGCGTTCGACCGCGATATAGTAACTCAAGAGCTGGACCGGGATCGCCGCGACGATCGGGAGCACGGCTTCGTGGCACTCGGGGATGAAAATCGTCTCATCCGCCAAACCTTCCGGCAGTTCGGTGCCTTCCGTCGTGATGGCGATGATCGGGCCCTTGCGCGCCTTGATCTCCTGCATCGACGACACGATTTTGTTAAAGATTTCGCTCTTCGGCGCAAAGAAAACACTCGGGCAGCTTTCGCTCACGAGCGCGATGGGTCCGTGCTTCATTTCCGCCGCGGGATAACCTTCGGCGTGGATGTACGAAATCTCCTTCAGCTTGAGCGCGCCTTCCAAGGCGAGCGGGAACAGCGAGAGGCGCCCAAGGAAAAGCATGTCCTGGTACTTCGCGTAACGTTTCGCGATCGCCTTGATTTTCGGCGCCTGGGCCAGAGCGCGGCGCGTGAGGGCCGGGGCGGCCTTGAGGGCTTCGACGTACTGCACGCCGTCGCTGAAACTCATGTCGCGCATCCGCGCCACGTAGAGCGCGATCATCGCGCCGATCAGCAGCTGGGAGGTGAAGGCTTTCGTCGACGCCACGCCGACTTCGGGCCCGACGTGCTGGTAAATGCCGCCATCGGCCTCGCGCGCGATGCTTGAGCCCACGACGTTGTTGACCGCCATTACGCGATAACCCTTGCGCTTTGCCTCGCGCAGCGCCGCCAGCGTGTCGATCGTCTCGCCGGACTGGCTCATCACGAAAAACAAGGTGCGTGGATCGAGCGGGGAATTCCGGTAGCGGAACTCCGAGGCATAATCGACTTCCACCGGGATGCGGGCGAAGCGCTCGATCAGGTGTTCCGTCACCAGGCAGGCGTGCCACGCCGTGCCGCACGCGCAGAACATGAAGCGCTCGAGGTCGCGGAATTCGCCGGGCGTGATGTTGAGCCCGCCGAACTGGGCGGTGCTGCCGTCGGCCGAGAAACGGCCGCGCATGGCGTTTTCGAGCGCCGCGGGCTGCTCGAAAATTTCCTTCTCCATGAAATGCGCGTAGTCGCCGAGCTCGGCGTCGGCCACGGACCAATTGATCTTGTCGACCACCGGCGACACATCGGCCTGGTCGAGTGTCGAGATGAAGAAATTTTTCGGCGTGAGGTGCGCGATCTCACCGTCCTTGAGGTAAACGACGTTCTGCGTGCGGCTCACCAGCGCCGAAGCATCGGAAGCGAGGATATATTCGTCTTCGCCGACGCCGAGGATGAGCGGCGAGGCTTTGCGCGCGCCCACGATCTCGCTCGGGAAATCGACGCAGAGCACGGCAATGCCGTACGTGCCTTCGACGTGCCGCAGGGTTTTTCGCACGCATTCCACGAACCGGCTCTGGCCCTTGGTCCGCGAGTTTTCCTTGGCATAATGGTAGGCGATCAGGTTGCAGAGGACCTCGGTGTCGGTTTCGGACTTAAACTTGTATCCCTTCTTCAGCAGGAAGGCCTTCATCTGGGCGTAATTTTCGATGACGCCGTTGTGAATCAGGGCGAACTTCCCGTCGCTGCTGACATGAGGGTGGGCATTGGCATCCGTGACCCCGCCGTGCGTGGCCCAGCGGGTGTGGCCGATTCCGGTCGTGCCGACCATCCGGTGCTTCGCGACTTCCTTCGAAAGGTTGTCGACCCGGCCCGCCTTCTTGATGAGGTTCAGCTTGCGGCCCTTCTGCACGCAGATGCCGGCGGAGTCATAGCCGCGATATTCCAGGCGCTTCAAACCCTCGAGGATGATAGCAACTGCGTTTTGTTTTCCGACGTAGCCGACGATGCCGCACATAATAGTTCGTGATAAATTTTACTGACGAAATTACTGCGCCTCCTAAAGGTGGCAGCAAGGACTAAGCACCGTGGCCAAACCATTGATTTCCATTACCACCCAAAAACGCGTGTTGGCCGTAATCATGGGCGGCGGTCGAGGGACGCGCCTGCATCCCCTGACCACCGAGCGCTGCAAGCCCGCGGTGCCGCTCGCGGGCAAGTACCGTCTCGTCGATATCCCGATCAGCAATTGCCTCAATTCGGACATCAACCGGATTTTTTTGCTGACCCAGTTCCAGACAGCGTCGCTGCACCGCCACGTCCAGGGCACCTACCACTTTGATCCTTTTGGCGGCGGTTTCGTCGACATCATGTCGGCCGAGCAGACCGAAAAAGGCTCCGATTGGTACCAAGGCACGGCGGATGCGGTGCGCCGCAACCTGATCCATTTCCGCTCCTTTCCGCACGACTTGGTGCTGATCCTTTCCGGCGACCAACTCTACCGGATGGATTACCGCAAGATCATCGACCAGCACCTGGCGAACGGATCCGATGTCACGGTGGCGGCGGTGCCGTTTCCCGTCTCCAAGGTCGCCGGCTTGGGGCTCATGCAGGTCGACGATGATCTTTCCATCGGGCGCTTCGTGGAAAAACCGAAGGATCCGGCGGTGATCGACAGCCTCACGCTGAGTCCGGTCCTGGAGTCGCGACTCAAGGCGCATTCGGAGGAGAAGCACTGCCTGGCCTCGATGGGCATCTACGTGTTCAACCGCGCGGCCCTGGCCGACGCCCTCGACAACACCATGACCGATTTTGGCAAGGAAGTGATTCCCGGCCTCCTCGGAAAGAAGCGCCTTCACGCCTATATCTTCGAGGGTTACTGGGAAGACATCGGGACGGTGCGGGCGTTCTTCGAAGCCAATCTCGCCCTCGCTCAACCGTTGCCGCCTTTTAATTTCTTCGACGCGACCGCGCCGGTCTACACGCAGGACCGCTACCTGCCGGCTTCGAAATTAAACAAGTGCGCGATCGACCACGTGGTCATCGGCGACGGTTCGATCCTGACCGACTCCTCGATCAAGCACAGTGTCCTCGGAATCCGCTCCTACGTGGGTGAAGGTACGGTGCTCGAAGATACGGTCCTGATGGGCGCCGATTATTACGAGACCGACGAGCAGATGGCCGCGAACCTGGAACAAGGCCGCCCGCATCTCGGCGTGGGGCGAAACTGCAACGTCAAGGGTGCGATCATCGACAAGAATGCCCGCATCGGCGACGGCTGCATCCTGCACGCTGAGGGCAAGGCCGACGGCTCCTACGCCAACGGCGCCGTGGTGGTGCGCGATGGCGTGCTGGTGGTGCCCAAGGGCGCCGTGCTGCCTTCCGGGACGATCGTCTGACGTGGCGCAGGTTTCCTGCCTGCGTCGCTCCTTCGGTGTTCGATCCCTGTCCACTGCTCGACCCAAGCAGGGGAGGTTGCCTGCGCTACTTTATTTCCAACGGCTTTGATTTGCGCACGATCAGCACGCATCCCGCCGCGATCATGAAGAGCGAATAAAACGTCCCGCGGCTCAGCCCGAGGATTAGCGACGCATCGGGTTCGCGGAAGGTTTCCCCGACCATGCGAACGATCGCGTAAGCGATCAGGAATTCGCCCGTCAGGCGCCCGGGGGATTTTGTCACGACATCGCTGCGCCAGAAGCGCCACTGCATGAATGCGAGCAGCAGTGCGCCTTCCAGCGCGGCTTCATAGAGCTGCGACGGGTAGCGCGGCACAAGCGGGGTCGGGCTCGCGGGAAAAATCACCGCCCAAGCCACGGTCGCGGGCTTGCCCCACAATTCGCCGTTGATGAAATTCGCGATGCGCCCGAAGAGCAGGCCGGCCGGCGTGACCGTCGCGATCAGGTCGCAGAGGTGCACCGCGCGGATCTTCGCCGACCGTCCGAACCAAATGATCGCAATCGTCACCCCGATCATTCCCCCGTGACTCGCCATGCCGCCTTCCCAAATTCGGAAGAAACTGAGGGGATCTTGCCAGAGCTGTTCCGGATGGTAGAGCACGAACGACCCCAGCCTGCCGCCCAGCATCACGCCGAGCACGAGCGCGAACATCAGATCGGCGATCCGGTTGGCCGGCAGTTGCGAACGACCCGCCCGCGTGTAGCGCGCGAGCAGCCACGCGCCGACGACGAAGCCCAGGACGTAGGACAATCCATAATAGCGGATCCCGAAATTTCCCCAGTGCGGCCCGAGGAACGGGCTGATGTCGTGCACCCAGTACGCGAGAGTCATTGGTTCAGGCTTTCGGTGAAACCGGTCCGGGGGCAGGCGCGTCGGGCTTGCGGGCGCGCGCGATCTTTTGCTGCTTCGACCGTGCAAGTTCGCGCATGTCGACGGCCATGTCGTCCTTCTCGAAAATTTCCCGGCCGAGGAGTTGCTCCATCACGTCCTCCATCGTGACCACGCCCGCGATCGACCCGAATTCGTCGACCACCACGAGCAGTTGCTGGTGAGTCTTGAGGAAAACCTGGAGGGCGTTCGCCGCCGTCACGGTCTGCGGGATGAAATGGATCTCGTGCATCACGGATTCGACGAGCGCGAGGTCCTGGTCGTTCGCCTTCGCCTTCAGCAGGTCGCGACGGCGCGCGAGGCCGACGATGTCGTCGAGATTCCGACCGAACACCGGCATCCGTCCAAACGGCAGGTTCGGGAATTCGCGGAAGACTTCGCCAATGGTCGAGGATTTCTTGAGCGCCGTGACCACCGTCCGCGGCGTCATGATTTCGCCCACGCGGATGTCATCGAGTGCGAGCGCATTGGTGATAATGCTCGATTCGCTCATGCTGAGCGTCCCCTGTTCGGCGCCGCGTTCGGCGAGTAGGATGATCTCCTCGTCTGAATCGTGCGTGATCGGCTGCGAGGGAATGAAGGGGCGCACGATCAGGTTGCACACGTAGGTGATGGGAACCAGCAGCCGCCGCAGCCACCAGAGCGGGTAGACGATCTGGGGCTGGAGCGCCTTGCGGTACGCGACGCCGAGGTTTTTCGGCAGCACCTCGGAAAAAATCAGGATCGTGAGGGTCAGCGCGGCGGTGAGGATCCCGAGTTCGGTGTCGTCCAGCAAGTGCGCCGCCAGCGAGCCCACCAGCATCGAGCCCAGGGTGTTCGCGATGGTGTTGAGGGTGAGGATCGCCGAGATCGTCTGGTCGAGGCTGTGCTTGATCATTTCCAGCAGTTCGCCCCGGCGCGGATGGCGGCGTTTCAACGCCTGGATGTCGGCGGTGGTGGTGCTCAGGACGATCGCCTCGACCAGCGAGCAAAAAAAGGAAAGGCCCACGGTGAGGACGATCGTGGTGATGAGCCAGTGCATGACGGCAGTTTATGGAGAGTGTGGGCGTTGCGAATATAAACTGCGCGCCTCCCTTGCGGCCCAAAACAACCTTGCTGCCCTCCGTACCCGGGCCCGTAGTCACCGGCATGAGCGAACTTAAGCGAACACCCCTTCGCGATTTCCACGCCGCCCACGGCGGCCGCCTGGTCGATTTTGCCGGATGGGAAATGCCGGTCCAGTATCGCAGCATCCTCGAAGAGCACAAAGCCGTGCGCCGAACCGCCGGGATGTTTGACGTGAGCCACATGGGAGAGGTCGATGTACGCGGCGCCCAAGCCGGTGCGTTTCTAAATTACCTGGTGACGAACGACGTCGCGAAGCTCTTCCCCGGGCGCGTGCTGTACTCGCCGATGTGCTATCCCGGCGGCGGGGTCGTCGACGACCTCCTCGTCTACATGCGCGGGACGGACGATTATTTTCTCTGCATCAATGCCGGCAACATCGCGAAGGACCTGGCGTGGATCCGCGGGCAGGCCGCGAAGTTCGATGTCACCATCACCGATCGCAGCGCGGACTATGCCCTGCTCGCCGTCCAGGGCCCGAAGGCGGCGGGCATCGTGCAATCGCTGACCGACGCGAAACTCGATGCGGTGAAATATTACCACTTCGTCGAAGGAACGGTCGCGGGAATCCAGTGCCTGGTCAGCCGCACCGGTTACACCGGGGAAGACGGTTTTGAACTTTATCACGCCGCCGCCGACGCGCCGAAATTGGCCGCGGCGATTTTGTCCGCCGGCGCGGCGTATGGACTGGAGCTGGCGGGCCTCGGCGCCCGGGACAGCTTGCGGCTCGAAGCGGGTTATCCGCTCTACGGGCACGAAATCACGGAGGATATTTCCCCGCTGGCCGCTGGCCTGGGCTGGACAGTGAAACTGGAAAAGGGCGCCGACTTCGTCGGGCGAGACGCGCTGGTCGCCGAGAAGAAGGACGGCGCGAAAAATAAGATCGTGTTTTTCAAAACCGGCGACCGCCGCATCGTGCGCGCCGATACTCCGGTGCTCGGCGGCGACGGCAGCGTCGTGGGCAAGGTCGTTTCGGGGACACTCTCGCCGCTGCTCAACGAAGCGATCGGCTCCGCGTTGGTTTCCGCCCCCGCCACGACGCAGCCGCTCGCGGTGGACATCCGCGGGGACAAAGTGAATTTGCAACTGGTCAAACCGCCCTTCGTCGAATTAAAAAAATCCCCATGAGCAACGTCCCCGCCGCACTCCGCTACGCGAAATCCCACGAGTGGCTGAAACTCGAAAGCGACGGCACCGCGACCGTGGGAATCAGCGACTACGCCCAGAATTCCCTCGGTGACATCACGTATGTCCAGATGCCCAAAGTCGGGGCGACGCTCAAAGCGGGGGAAACCTTTGGTGTCGTGGAGTCGGTCAAGGCCGCGAGCGATCTCTACGCGCCCGTGGCCGGGACGGTCGTGGCGGTGAATCCCCTTTTGGATCGCGCCCCGGAAACCGTAAACAGCTCGCCGTACGAGAACGGCTGGATGCTGAAGATGAAGACCGCGAACGCCGCCGACGCCTCGGCTCTGATGGACGCCGCCGCCTACGAAAAAGCGATCGGCTAAGTAAGGCGCGGGCTCCGACCCGCCTCCGAAAAGCGCGTAAGTTTCTTAGCCGAGCGTGAGCGAGTGGTGGAGCGCGTTGTCCCTAACGCGCTGAGCGACTTCGCCCGCAATTAAACCTCGACGGAACCGAAAGCCCGTTAGGACCTATCCGACAGGCTCAAGGTAAACAACGCGCCCCGTCGCTCGCCGCTACCTGCTTAAAATTTCGGCTCCGGATTCGCGTTCATTCACGTCCATTCACGGCTAGAAAAATAAACGCCATTCGGTCGAAGACCGGCGGGACGTCGGCTTTTCTTCGGCAATTCGGTTTTCACCGTTGCGCACCTGCTGTCCACGCCCTGAGTTTCTAAAATCATGCCAAGTTTTCTTTTTCGTGGCGCCGTCCTCGCGCTCCTCGCCACGATCCTGGCTTCCGCGGGATGTTCCCCCAAGGCCAAGGCCCCGGCGGCCACCGCCAACAGCGCCACGCTCCAGCCCGTCGAGGTTGTGCCGGTCAACCGCCGTGACTTGACCGAGGCCATCAACCTCGTGGGCTCCGTCGCCGCCAACGAAACCGCCCAGATCCGCGCGGAAATCGCCGGGCAGATTCGCGAGATCCTCTTCAACGAAGGCGAGCGCGTCACCCGCGGGCAGATCCTCGTGAAGATCGACGACTCGGAGCTGGTCAACCAAGCCGCGCAGGCCACCGCCGCGTTTCGCCTCGCCGAACTCAACCTCGAGCGCACGGAGAACCTGGCGAAGAACAACCTGATTTCCCAGGCCGAGGCCGACGGCGTGCGGTCCGAGCACGCCTCGAGCAAGGCCGCGCTGGCGTTGCTGCGCACGCGCCTCGCCAAGACCCAGCTGAAAGCGCCCTTCGCGGGCGTCACCGGATCGCGCTCGGTTTCGCTCGGCGACTATGTGACTTCGAGTGCGGCGACGCCGGCGATCACGACGATCAACGACCTTTCGCGCCTAAAAATCGATTTCCAGGTGCCCGAGCGTTTCCTCGACAAGGTCAAACCCGGCTCGAAATTCGCCGTGCAGGCGCGCAGCGGCGGCGAGCCCACGACGATCATGGGGGAGGTTTATTTCGTGAATGCGGTGATCGACCGGACTTCGCGTTCGAGCGAGGTGAAGGGTTACCTCATCGACCCGCCGGAGCAGATCAAACCCGGCATGTTCGCCAACGTCGAACTCGTCCTCGATGTCCATCGGGGCGTGCTCACGGTCCCGGAAGGCGCCGTGCTCGTCACGCCCCGCGGACCACAACTGATTGCGGTCAAGAAAATCGGCGGCGTGGACACCGCCGATTTTGTGCCCGTCACGATGGGCCTGCGTTCGCGCGGCCTCGTTGAAATCGAACCGATCGACAAGAGCCGCCTCCACGAAGGCCAGCAGATCGTGGCCGCGGGGGTAGGCGCCCTGATCCTTTACCAAGGCGCGAAGTTGGAGCCGCGCCCGCAGCGTTCCGAATTCTCCATCGGGAACTGAGCGATGATCCTCTCTGATCTTTCGATCAAGCGGCCGGTCGTCTGCCTCGTCGCGTCGATCTTCATCGTCCTCGTGGGCGGCATCATGTTCTCGCGCCTGCCGGTGCGCGAATATCCGAACATCGACTCGCCGATCGTCTCGGTCAGCGCCTCGTATGTCGGCGCCTCGGCGGAAGTGATGGAGTCGAAGGTGACCGAGCCGCTGGAAAAGGAACTCTCTTCGATCGACGGCATTCGGACGCTGCGTTCGTCGTCCTCGGAACAGAGCACCAACATCACCCTCGAATTCACGACGGCGAAGAATATCGACGAGGCGGCGAACGACGTGCGCGACCGCGTCAGCCGGGTGCGCAGCCGCCTGCCGCGCGACATCGACGAACCCCAGGTGACGAAGGCGGATGCGGACTCGTCGCCGATCATCACGGTTTCATTCTACTCCGATCGCTACAGCCGGCTGGAACTCACGGAAATGGTCGACCGCTTTGCCGTGCAGCGCATCCAGACGGTCCCCGGGGTCGGGGCGGTCAACATTCGCGGTCCACGATACGCGATGCGCCTGTGGGTGAATGCCGCGCAGCTGGCGGCGTACAACCTGACCGTGACCGACGTGGCGAACGCGCTGCAGCAGCAGAACATCGACGTGCCGAGCGGGCGCATCGAATCGCTGTCGCGGGAATTCCCGGTGCGGCTCGAGGGCACGATGAATTCACCGGTGGAATTCGAGAACCTGGTGCTCTCCACGCGCGAAGGTTACCAGGTCAAGTTCAGCGACATCGGCCGCGTCGAGTTGGGTGCCGCGGATTATCGGAACGACGCCTTCTTCAAAGGCCGCGCGGCGGTAAGTGTTTCCGTGCAGCGCCAGTCGCAATCGAACCTGCTCTCCGTCGCCAACGCCGTGAAGGCCCTGCTCCCGGGAATCCAGCGCGACATGCCGGATGGCGTCACCGTCGAGGTCAGCTTCGACACCAGCGTCTTCGTCGAGCGCTCGATCAGCGAAGTTTATTTCACGCTGTTCGAAGCGGCGGTGCTCGTGATCCTGATGATCTTCGTCTTCCTGCGCGACTGGCGCGCGACGCTGATCCCGCTGCTCGCGATCCCGATCTCGATCGTCGGCGCGTTCGCCGTGATGAGCTGGATGGGATTCACGTTGAACGTGCTCACGCTGCTGGCCTTGGTCCTGGCGGTGGGCCTCGTGGTCGACGACGCGATCGTGGTGCTCGAAAATGTTTTCCGCCGCATGGAGCACGGCGAACCGGTGATCCGCGCGGCGGTGTTCGGCTCCCGCGAAGTCGCCTTCGCGGTCATCGCGACGACGCTGACCCTGGCGGCGGTCTTTGTGCCGGTGGCGTTCCAGTCCGGGCAGATCGGGCGGCTCTTTTATGAATTCGGCATCACGCTCGCGATCTCGGTGCTCGTGTCGGCGTTCGTGGCGTTGACGCTCACGCCGATGCTGTGTTCGCGCCTGCTCAAGATGCGGACGGTCGACGGCAAGCCTCGTCACAATCGCCTTTATGAGTGGAGCGAGCCTTTCTTCATCAAGCTCAACCGCACTTACGCGCGGGCCCTGCGCGCGGCGCTCGCCCATCGCGCATTCGTGATCCTGTTCGTCGCCCTCTTCACGGCGGCGGGACTTTTTTCCTACACGAAGCTGCAGCGGGAACTGGCGCCGCTGGAGGACCGCGGGATCTTCACGGCGAATTTCATTTCCCCCGTCGGCTCCACGCCGGCCTACAACATCGCCTACTCGCGCCAGATGGAGCAGATCGTATTGGGGGTCCCGGAGGTCGACCGAACCTTTAACCGCGCCGGGGAGGGGACCCGCGGCTATATTTTTGTCACGCTCAAGCCGTGGGAGGAACGGAAACGGAAAACCCAGGAGATCATCGGCGAACTTCGTGGGAAATTCCGCAACGGCATCACGGGCGGCCAGGCGACGGTCAGTCCGTCGAATCCCCTCGGCGGCGGCGGAAACGGCGGGGTGCAAATCGTGCTGCAGGGCAGCGATTTCAACAAGCTGCAGGAAGTGGCGGGGAAAATGACCTCGGCGATGCGGGACAACGCGATCTTCAGCCAGCCGCGCCTCGACCCTTCACCCACGAAGCCGCAGCTGGTCGTGCGCATTGACCGCGCGAAGGCCGCCGACCTGAGCGTGTCGATTTCTGATATTGGCGCTTCGCTGGAAACGCTGCTGGGCGGACGGAACGTGACCGAGTTCCAGCGGGGCAACCAACAGTATGACGTGGTGATCCAAGTCGAGGACGCCGATCGGGTGACTCCGGGGGACCTCACGCGCCTCTACGTCAAATCCCGCACGGGCAATTTGGTCCAGCTGAGCAATCTGGTGACGTACAGCGAAGACGTGGTGCCGGAAAGCTACCCGCATTTCAACCGGCTGAGGTCGGTGACCGTGTCGGCGCAGATCAACCTGGGTCACACGCTGGGCGACGCGGTGGATTTTCTCTCGAAGCAGGCGGACACTCTACTCCCGGACGGATACAGCTACGCCTGGGATGGCGGCACGCGGGACTTCGTGGAAGGCCGCAACGACACTTTCCTGATTTTCACCCTGGCGCTGATCTTCACGTTCCTGATCTTGGCGGCCCAGTTTGAATCGTGGATCCACCCGATCACGATTTTCACCGGCGTGGCGATCGCGGTCGCGGGCGGTCTGCTCGTGTTGTACTGCACGCGCTGGTGGGGCGAGCCCGTGACGGACAATCTTTTTTCGCGGTTCGGCCTGATCATGCTGATCGGCTTGGTCGCGAAGAACGGCATCCTGATCGTGGAGTTCGCGAACCAGCTCCAGCTGCAGGGGAAAAACGCGCTTGATGCGGCGTTTGAGTCGGCCTCGGTGCGCTTCCGCCCGATCCTCATGACCGCGATCGCGACGATCCTCGGGGCCGTGCCGCTCGCCTTTGCGACGGGCGCCGGGGCCGAGACGAGAAACTCAATGGGCATCGTCGTCGTGGGCGGGCTGACGCTTTCGACGTTCCTGACGTTGTTCGTCGTCCCGATTTTCTACGTGATGATGGATCGCCTGAGTTTCAAGCTCACGGGCAAGTCGAGCGCGCACGGCTTGAGCACGGCGCGCGACATCGCGCGGGACGTGGCCAGCCAGCCAGAGTAGCGCAGGCGGCCCGCCTGCTTCTGCCCGAAGTAGCGAGTAGCGTGTAGTGAGTAGTCGGACACGCCTACGGTAACGGTGCAGGACTCCCTGCGGTCCGGATCCGTCTACTCGCTACCCGCTACTCACTACTCGCTACTTCAAAAAGCAGGCGGGCCGCCTGCGCTACTTTACTTCGACTTCTTGGCGGCTTTCTGGCGCTCGCCTTGGTTGAGGATGCGCTTGCGGAGACGCAGGCTCTTCGGCGTGACCTCGACCAGTTCGTCGACGGCGATGTACTCGATCGCGCGCTCGAGGGAGAGTTTGAGCGCAGGCGTCAGGCCGGTGGCAACACCGTCACCCTGCGAGCGGAAATTGGTGAGCTTCTTTTCGCGGACGGCGTTGACCGAGATGTCCTCGTTGCGGGGATTCTCGCCGACGATCATGCCTTCGTAAACCTTCTCGCCAGGGCTGGTGAAGAGCTTGCCGCGTTCTTGGACCATCACGAGCGCGTAGGGCGTGGTTTCACCGGCCTCAGTGGCGATGAGGGTGCCGGTCAGGCGCGTGAGCACTTCGCCCGCGAACGGTCCGTATTCCTTGAAGAGATGGCTCAACACGCCGCGGCCGCTGGTGGCGTTGACGACGTCGATTTCCATGCCGATCAAACCGCGCGTCGTGATCGTGGCTTCGATCATGGTCGTGTGCGGCAGCTTCTCCATGTTGGTCAGCTGGCCTTTGCGATTCGCCAGGTTCTGCATGATGGCGCCGACGCATTCGTCGGGCACTTCGATCCAGACGGTTTCGTACGGCTCCTGGCGCACGCCATCGACGATCTTCTCGATCACGGTCGGGCGGGAGACAAGGAGTTCAAAACCTTCGCGGCGCATCGTTTCGACGAGGACGGCGACCTGCATGGCGCCGCGGGCCTTGACGTTGAAGATGCCAGCCTTGTCGGTGTCCTCGATTTGGATGGAAACGTTCAGCTTGAGCTCGCGCATGAGGCGTTCGCGCAGCTGGCGGGAGGTGACGAGCTTGCCTTCCTGGCCGACGAGCGGGCCGTCGTTCACGCAGAACTGCATCTCGAGCGTCGGCGGATCGATCTGGGTAAAGGGCAGGGCGTGGCCGGCTTCGTCGGCGGTGAGCGTGTCACCGATATCGACGTCCTCGAAACCCGAGATCCCGACAATGTTGCCGGCGACCGCGGTTTCGGTTTCGCGGGTGCCGAGGCCGGTGAATTCAAACACCTTGGTGATCTTGGCGCGGACGCGTTTGCTGTCGGAGTGACGGACGACGAACACGGTTTCGCCGATCTTGGCGACGCCGCCCAGAATCTTGCCGACGGCGATACGGCCGACGTAATCGCTCCAATCGATGTTGGAGACGAGCATGTGGAACGGCTCCGAGGGCTTCGCGAACGGCGGCGGGATGTGGTCGAGCACCGTCTGGAACAGCGGGGACATGTTCTCCTTCTTCTCGCCGAGATGGTACATCATGTAGCCATCGCGACCCGACCCGTAAACGACGGGGGCGTCGAACTGTTCCTCGGTCGCGTTGAGTTCCATCAGGAGCTCGAGGACCTTGTCGTACATCTTGGCGGGCTCGGCGTTATCGCGGTCGATCTTGTTGATGACGATCACGACCTTGAGGCCGTGGGCGAGGGCCTTGCGGAGCACGAAACGGGTTTGGGCCTGGGGACCATCGTAGGCGTCGATGACGAGGAGAACGCCGTCGACCATGCGAAGCGCACGTTCGACCTCGCCGCCGAAGTCGGCGTGGCCGGGGGTGTCGACGATGTTAATGGTCTTGTCGCCCCAATGGACGGACGTGTTCTTGGCCTTGATGGTGATGCCCTTTTCCTTCTCGAGGTCCATGGAGTCCATGGCGCGTTCCTCGACCTGCTGGTTGGCGCGATAGACGCCGCCTTCCTTGAGCAATTTGTCGACGAGGGTGGTTTTCCCATGGTCGACGTGGGCGATAATGGCGATGTTACGGATGTTCTGGTTCATGGCGCGGACGCGTTCTGGTCTTTGGAAAAAAGAAGACCGTGCTGAGCGGCCCCGGTGAATGCAAGGCCGAAGGCGACGGGGTCGTTGCTCCTTTTCAAATCTGCCACTTTGGCTGCTGCGAATTCCACGAATAATTTGTGTGGTTTGGCGCTTAGCCGCTTCCGGAAATCCGGTAGCCTATCCGCTTGATTCCAACGGTAACAGGGGTCCAATCGCTACTAGCCTCGATAACTCAAATAATCTCCAAATATGTCCGAAGAGACCGTCTATCACTACCTCGCAACTCGCCATGATGGGAGTAAAGAATCGAACATTGAATTGAGAAAACTGGAAGAAACCGGAATGGACTTCATCGGCTATGTTGGATTTGGAGGGCTGTGCACGTTTCCAAAAATCGAATGGAAGAGTCTTATCGCAGGCTAACTCTGTTCATTGATGCTTGCGCAAAGCGCAACCCATGACGACGCAGGATAGACCGAGGAATGCCGCGGTCATTCCGCCCTCAGGCACGCTCGCGACCTCCTCGGGCGAACCCGTAACCGAGAAGAAATCCACCTTCACCTGCGATCCCGCACTAATGAAACTGCCCGCCCCTGCTCCTTCCCGATCATAGAATCCAATTTGATTTCCGTAGGAGGCGGTCGATGACGCGGTGAGAAAAGGTATGATGAGATTATTGACGAACAGGCTGACGTTGGTGCCGTCATCCAAGATGCGAACCAAATAGGTCTGGTTTTGCACCATGCTAAACGTCCCGAGGCTCAGAATTCCGGCGCTTGAATTCGGATAATCATAACTTCCGAGGGAAATGTTTCCAGTCGGACTACCAGTGTCGCTTTGCATACTGAAGTTCGCGAAGAGGCCGCTGTCGAATTCGCCGGATAGATTGGTCGATGTACCGTCCGTTCGGAGGGCAACGTGTAAGTCATCATGGAGGCTGCCAGTGAACCGAAACGCCATGAGCACATCGACTGTGCCTGAAAATCCCTGATTCGTCAGGACTCGGCCACGATTCGATAGAACTAGGTCGCCGCCAGAAACGGCCACGGAACTGTCGCTCGCGAAGGTGCTTGGACTCCAATGGGAGAGATCAAGTGTTGCACCCGCGAAGGAATCGACGAAATCGGCGTGGACTGAAGGAAGGAAGGCAGCGAAGGCAGCGCCGAAGCATAGAAGGATTTTCATCGCACCCAAATACGACCTAACGGGTCGTGTTGCGCGAGAACGAAAAGCGACCTAATGGGTCGTGCCGTCGAAATCACCCAAACGCAGTACCGACCCGTGGCTGAAAGCGGTCGGCGAGAACCTGCGTCGCGAACGGAAAGCTGCGGGGTTGACGCAGGAGAAACTGGCCGAGAAAGCGGATTTAGCGCCTCGCGTAGTCCAACGGATTGAGGCGGGGCAGATCACCATCCTTATCACTACCCTGAGACGGCTTCGAACGGCACTTTCCTGTAAATGGGACTCGTTGTTGAGCTGAGAGTGGCCGTGTCGGGCTTTTCCACGGCATCCGTTGATACTCGAAGAATTTCATACTTGTTAGCGGCGAAAGGGTATCATCCAACCGCGCGATGCCAGAGCATCCTTGGCGATTGTCCAAGAATTCGGAGAGCAGTGCTCGGAAATGAAAGCTTACGAGGCCGTCCGATTTTCTAGGCTCCTCGAAGCGTCGTTCGAGGAAGGGGAAGAAGACCGGGATAGCGGAATCGAAGAAACTTTTGACCGACGTTTTGAAGCTACTTTCCTAGCGTGAGCCGCACCTGCCGCGTTGATCATCGCGTCTAGAAAGAATCCTGCTGAGCCGTATTCGTGCTCGGGACCGACGACCTCAAGGTCGATGACTTCGGGTTTTTCCTGCTGACTCATAATCTCAAGCGCTATCGAGGGACGGACCCCACTTTCAAAGTCGAATCCGCGGCAGGATGTAGCATGAGAGGCGAAAGCATAGTTTTTAGCTACGCGAAGAAGCTCCGGTCTTATACACCGGGGCTTTTCTTTTTGTCCGCCGTATATTCGCTGTTCGCTCCTTTCGGAGCAGGCGGGCCGCCTGCGCTACTTCAGACGAACTTGTGTTCGGCCAACCAGAACAGAAGGTCATTCGCCCAAGGCGGCGCGGGTTGTTCAGGGGTGCCGAGTCCCAGGCCGTGCACGCCGGTTTCGTACAGGCTCATCGCGAACGGGACGTTGGCGCGGCGAAGCGCTTGGGCAAAGGCGAGGGCGTTTTCCACCGGCACGGCGTTGTCGGCGACCGTGTGCCAGATAAATGCGGGGGAGGTTCGGGCGGTAACCTGCAGTTCGGCCGAGAGGAGTTCGACAAGTTCGGCCGACGGAAACCCGCCCAGTAGGTTTTCGCGCGAGCCTTCGTGGGCGTGCGGCGCTTTCATCGTGATGACGGGATAGCAGAGGATGCCGAGGTCAGGACGGCTGCTCTCGCGTTCGATCGGATCGGTCGACTTGGGATCGCCGGCATCGAATTTTGTAATGATGGTCGCGACCAAGTGCCCGCCCGCCGATGAACCCATCACGCCGATGCGGGAAGGATCGAGTCCTTGTTCGCGGGCGAGGTGTCGCACCATGCGCACCGAGCGCGCGGCGTCATGAAGCATGGCGGGGTGTCGATAGCCGTGGGTGCCGAGACGATACTGAAGCACCCACGCGTGGATGCCGTGGCTCGCGAGCCATTGCGCGTAGGCCTCGCCCTCGTGGGGCGCGAGCATCCCATATCCGCCGCCGGGAAAAACAATGACGCTGGCGCCGGTCGGCTTCGAGGTGGGCGGAAAGCTGGTGAGCGTGGGCCGGTCGTGGGACTGGTCGCCGAGGGAACCGGGAGCGCGGAAGTGGTAGAGGAGGATCGGCATGGAAGTAGATTGCGGATTGCGGATACCGGAAACCGGATAGGACAGGCAACTTTGAAGGAGGAGAGATTGTTCTTACGCCGATTTAGCCGTCGCAACTGGAGAATGGACGCGGACAAGCCGCTCACCGCATTCCACCGACGGCTGGCGCCGTGTTGTTCAGGCGCAGCTTCCGAAGCTCTCCCGTATCCGGTATCCACAATCCGCAATTCAAAAAAATAAGGCCCCGAGACCTTGCGGTCCCGGGGCCAAATTTGGGGGTGGGCGTTCGCCACGTGCTCTTTCCCGATGGCACACGCTTGGGCGCGCTCGCTTTCGCGGGCGGTGTGCTTCCCGACGCCACTGTCCGCGGCATGCGGATGTATCGGTCTCATGGCGGGACCGTCCTGACCGTTGCCGGTCGGGATCTTTCGAGTGAGGCCTCTGCGCCCGGTTCGGTCACCCCCTGCCGGGGGCGGCTCGCCGGACGTGGTGCGGACACGTCTGCAATACCAATTTCTCGCGTCCGTACCGTTGCCACAGGGACGGCGCCAGCTTGTGGCTGGCCGTTGGCCCCGTGTTACGGGTCTGACCTCTTACCTCTCAGGTTGCTTTTGCTTTTGCAGCGGGGTGACGTGTTTTTCACGCCGCCCCATCGAGGAGGTTGGGCGAACTTTGCCAGGTTCGCTCGCTCCCCGCACTCGCGCCGCCCTTTCGCGCCCGGCTTGGGGCCGGGCCTTTTGGCGGGGTGGGCCCGCCGGACAACGCGACTGCGTTCTGGTCTGCGCAGTAGCAACCAAAACCCTCTGGGGTAACTGCGTCGGCGCACGGGTCGAAACTTCCCGTGGACCTGACTCGACTCGCGCGTGGTTTCTAATCACGGCTCGCCGCTCAACTCCTTTCTTCGTGGAACTGGGCCGGACACGACTCCGGCCAGAGGAGCTGGTGATATCTGCCTGGCCCACCGCTTCCGCGGCTGGCAGGGGCGGTCGGAACCAGCTTCCGTCCACCTTTCCCCGGTCGCCCGGGCTTATCCCAGCCGTGCTTTCAGCGACGTTTTTCAGGCCGCTGCGCTGCGACTGTTCTATCAAGGAACGAGGCAGAGCGTGCAGAGGCGGCGCGAGAACTGAAGACTTTGTTCCTCACAATCGACTCACCGGAGCGGGGCGGTGAATAAGTTGGGGGCAAGGTTGTGCACCGGTTATTCACCGAGGGGGGAATGGCGGTAGAACGTCGAACTTTGAACTTTGAACGTCGAACTTCGAAGTCGGGAAAAGTGACGTCGAGGTTTGAGGGGACGAGTATCCGGATTGTCAGGACGGCGATTGGAGGGCGAAGGGGGTATCGTCGTCCATAGTGCTTTGGCTGGCGGGTCCTGTGTCAGGACATCGTCACCGCATAGTATCAGGACATCGTATCCAGTCGGGTAGCGAAGGCGGAAGGTTTTTCGAAGAGAAGAACCGGATGCCATGGAGACCCACCACAATGAAAGATGT